>JBBRYT010000009.1:0-144854 GCA_038237435.1 Chthoniobacterales bacterium | reverse complement strand
GTGGCCCAACGCATTTTTTCGACTTCTTCTTCGATGGAGCTGGCGACGGCGCTGTTGCCGATGTTGGCGTTGATTTTGACGAGGAAATTGCGGCCGATGATCATCGGCTCGAGCTCGGGATGGTTGATGTTGGCCGGGATGATGGCTCTCCCTCGCGCTACCTCACTGCGCACGAATTCCGGAGTTATTTCTTTCGGGATGGCGGCGCCGAAGGATTCGCCGGGGTGTTGGTGGTCTAACGAGTTCTGGTCACCCGAAGATGCATTCGGCGAGTCGCCAAATGCGGCACGCGGGTCGCGTGCGCTCCCCAGAGGGGACGCCGCCGCCCGGCGGCCGTTCTCACGGATCGCGATGAATTCCATCTCGGGCGTGATGATGCCCTGGCGCGCATACCAAAGTTGCGTGACCGGATGGCCGGCGTTGGCGCGGAGAGGCTTGCGCTTCTGCCCGCTGAAATGTTCGAGCCGATTGCGCCGCTCCGCACTCGAAGCGAACTCTTCGTGACCTCTCGTTAGGTAGCCGTTGTCTTCTGGTTTGATCTCGCGGCCTTCGTACTCGGCGACGTCCCCTCGCCCGCTGATCCATTCGGCGCGGACGGCCGGCAGGCCTTGCGATGAATCGGGCGTTTGATTCGAATCGCCCCACGGTCCGCTGCAATCGTAAACGCGCACGGGTTCGTTAGGTTCAAGGTTGCCGCTGAAATCTTTCGTCGGCGCGAGATCGATCTCGCGGAACGGAACGCGAATGTCGGGATGCAATTCACCGCCGACATAAACGCGGCGCGAATTCGGCATGACGTAATCACCGCTTTGCGGTTCGATTGAATCTTTGGTCGCGATCATAAAATGAAAAAGCCATGCGCGAGAACGCATGGCTTCGAGACCTCGCTCCCTGCGGCGGCATTACCCGCATCAGGTTCAAGGGGTCGTCCGAATTCCTTCGGACCTCTCAGCCATTGGCTCCCCCGCTTTTCGCCTGCAGGATAAAATCCGCGGGGGCGAAGTCAAACCTTGATCGACGCCGGCTGCCATTAACGTCGGCAGCCGGCGCGAAAGATTATTTGGTCGGGCTACTCGTCGCGGTCGCGGATGTTTCGGCAGCCACGTTGCTATGGAAAACAACTTGCCAATCGCTGCCGTGTTTCTGCCAGACCGATGCCGCGTTCATTGCGCCGGGCGATGCTTGCCCGTCGACGGTCGCGTCGAGCGTTACTTTGTAGGTTACTACCATGGTGTCCGCATCGGTCGAGGTAGCCTTAAAATCACTCAGCGAAAAAGACTTGATCGACATCTTCGCCATGTCCGCGACTTCCTTCGTCGCATCCACGACGCCGTCTGCATAGAGACCCTGGTAATTGGTGGCCAGCATTTTTTTGAACTCATCCGTTTTCCTGTCCTTGTATGCCTGCCAGGCCGATTTCTCTCTCGTCATGGCCGCGTCGTTATCGGGCGAGGCCAGCGCGAGCGTGGTCACGGCGAAGAACGTAATGATTATGTAGCTCGTTAATTTTTTCATTGGTGCCTTTCTTGTTAGGGACGAACAGAGTAGGCCTGCTCGCGGAAGACAGTCGAGACGCAAAACCTTCCGCGATTGGCGCTTCAAGGCGCGAGAAATTTCCGCCGCGTGCTGCCGTTAAATGTTAGCGTGCCGCTTCATGGAAACGGGCGCAAAGAAATTCAATCAGCGTATCGATCCGATCCTCATACTCGCGCTCTCAATGGCGTTCCTTTTCTGCGCGCACGGAATTCGCTGGGGCCGGGTGGAAGATTGGAATCCCGACCAAATGGCGCTGCGACCGTTGTCGCTGAAATTGAAACCGCACGGATACCAGAAACCGCCGTTTCACACTTTCGTGAATCACGTGCTGGTGTTGTGGCCGATTTCCCTGGCGGAAACTTCGGGCAAACTGATCACCGGACGCTCGCAGAATTTCAACGGACCAGCGTTACTCGGCTCGCGCCTGGTTACAGCAGCGATGTTTCTGGGAACCATCCTGATCGGATACAAAATCGCCAATTCATTTTGCGGACAAAATGCCGCGCGAATCACTGCGCTAATTTTTGCGACCAGCGCCGGATTCGTCGAGCAAACACATTACCTCACAACCGATATTCCCGTGACCTTTTGGATGATGCTGACGCTGTTTTTTGCGTCGCGAATTATTCTCGAACCGACGACGAAGAATTACGTCGCCGCCGGGCTCTGCACTGGCCTGGCGACGGCGACGAAATACAACGGCCTGGCCGTCGGTCTGGCCATTGTCGCGGCGCATCTGCTTTCGAAACCGTGGAATTGGCGCGCGCTTATCCCGAACAAAAATTTGTGGATCGGCCTCGTCATGGTCCCGGCCGGATTCATTTTGGGAAATCCGTATGCGATCTTTGATTGGCGGAGATTCAGCGCGGACTTCGCTTACAACTACTCGGTCACGCCGCGCTATAATGGCCAAACCGGATTTGGCTTCGATAAATTCGCCCGCGGCATTTTCGAAATTCTCGGCTGGCCGGGCGGAAGCCTGATTTTCGGACTGGTGATCATTTCGATTCTACTACTCGTTAGGCGAAAAACTGATCAACGCGCCACGCAATGTTTTCTGCTCTGCGCCAGCGTCTTTGTTCTCTACACACTGAAGATCGGTTCCTTCCCGCGCGTGCCAATTCGTTTCGTTTTGCCGGCAGTTCCGTTCTTGATTTTGCTGGCGACACCAGCGTTACGCGCGCCGCGATTCATTTTGCCGCTGCTTCTGCCGCTTCTTTTTTACAACGCCGTTTGTTCTTTTTATGTCGGCAAATGGTTCCGCGACGATCCGCGCACGCCGGCGCAGGCATGGATGGAAACAAACGTCCCTGCAGGCAGTCGCATTGAATCGAGCGCGTCCAGTCCGCATTGGGCAAAACTTCCGCGGCTGAATGCTTTTGAGAAAAGCGCGGACGGCCCGCGCTTCGATAAGGGGCGCCCGAATCAGACGGTCGACCTGCGCATGCCAAGACCGAATAACCGTTTCGAATTATTTGCGAAGGTTTTCGCCGGCGATGAGGATTTGGTCGAAGCAGCGCGACAACGCGAGCGACTTCCGGACTTGCAGCAGTTTACCGCGGAAGCGCTGGAGGCGCGGCACCCGGAGTTTATCGCCGTGTCCCCAACAGATTCACGAACCAACATCGAAGGAGTGCATCGATACTACGAGCAATTGCTACGTGGAGAATTCCCCTACGCCATCGCCTTCGATGTTTCTTCCGCGAGACTTCCGTGGTGGACATACCCGCAGGAAATCAACAATCAGCCGCATCAACTGACCATTCTCGCGCGGAGGACTCTCGAGACTACTCGTTAGGGCCTAACGAGTGATTTAGAACTTCGCGTGCGGATCGAACTTCCGCACTGGATGCATCATCACCTTCGCCGGCGGAGCTGACGGTTCCGGGCTTTCCGGCATTTCGCCCGCAATCTCAAGAGATGGCGTCTCTCCAACAGCCGCGACTGTTCCGGCAACTTCTTCGTCGGACCTTACCGGCGCAGCAGATTCTTCTACGATTGACGCCGGCGATGGCTCAATGGCCGCGACCATTTCTGGTGGCAAAGAAATTTGTTCGGAAGGTTCGTGGTGCAGCGGTTGCGTGATTTGCGCATCGGGGAACAATTGATTACTCGCCGGAACCACCTGTAACGACTCGTTAGGCGCGGCGGCGTTCCGCGCGACCAACACTCCCTCGATTTGCCGGCGATAGTCGGCCAGCAACATCGGGCGCTCGCGGCGATTAACCAGATTGCGATAACTATCGATGCCGGCGGCGATGGCTTGCGCGAGTTTCGCCCGCCAAGCTGGCAGAGCAATCTCGTGACTTTCCTGGCGTTCGGTCAGGAATCCGCCCTCGACCAGAATGGCGGGAACACTCGTTAGGCGGAGGACGGCGAAGCGCGCGCGTTTTACCCCGCGATCGAACTCCGGCATGTAACCGAGCATGGCGTGATATACCGAAGTGGAGAGCGCGATACTTTGGGCATCGACGGGACTGCCGATCTGGACATTGGAAAAACGTTCCTCCATCGAAACATCCTGAGTGGAAGGCGCGCCGCGCGGAGTGAGCGAGTAAATTTCGAAACCGGTCGCGGACGAATTGGAATCGGTGGCGTTAAAATGAATGCTGACGAAAATGCTGTCGCGCGTGCTGTTGGCGATGCGCGCCCGTTCCGGCAAGGGCACGAGCGCATCTTTGTCACGCGTCAGGACGACGTTGAAACCTTTGGCCTGCAAAAGCGGGCGCAGCTTCAAGGCGACATCGAGAGTAAAATCTTTTTCATTTCCGTAAGTGCTGCCCGCGCCTTTCTCCACCCCACCGTGACCGGGATCGATCACGACCGTTTTAATGCGGCCGAAATTCTTGATCATGTGCGGCCGAAATTGCGGCTCGATGGTTTTCGCCAAGTCGATGCGCGAGACGAGATATTTGCCGCCGCGTTCGAGAATCGGGAAACACAACCAATTGCGCACGCCGTTCACGATCGCCTCGCGGCTATCGAGCGTGATTTCGAGCTGGTTCTTCCCGTTATCGAGCCGGATGTGCTTATTGATCGGCGTGGCGTCGGCGGCGAACCCGTAAAACTTCGCAATGTTGTCGACGGTCAGATAATCCCAGCCGTCGATTTTGACGACCTGCCAATCGGCCGCGGCGCGGACGTTCGACACGACGGCGCAAAACAGCGCAGTCGTTAGGCAAAATAGGCGTCGGCCCCAGCGGTTCATATCACGGTAGTATGCAACATTCGGACCAAATCGCCAATTGGGACGGTCGTTACGCCAGCATTGGACAATAAAAGCGTTCCGGCGTTTCTTCGCAGATGTCCAAGCCCACTCTGGTTCTTCTCGCCACTGCCTGCAGCGCGGTGACTCTCCTGGCTCAATCCGAGCCGCAAAAAACCAAACCGATCGGCAGCGCGACGCCACCACCGGCAGGCGAAAAGATTCCGCCACCCGCCACCATTCCGGCTACGGAGAGCGCAAAAGGCGCGAAGCCGATCGAGAAGAATCTGCCGCCCTTCGATCCGAAGAACATGGATACGTCGATCAAGCCTTCCGAAGATTTTTACACATACGTGAACGGCGGCTGGCTGAAGAACAACCCAGTCCCGCCGGAAGAATCACGCTGGGGCAGCTTCACTATTCTATTAGAGGGAAATAATCAGGCGTTGCGCGTAGCCGCGGAAAAAGCAGCGACCGCAAAAACCGATCCGAAGCTCGCGCCGGAAGTGCAAAAGGTCGGCGACTATTACACGAGCGGGATGAACGAGAAGGCGATCGAGGCCGAGAAAGCGAAGCCGCTCGCGGATGAGTTCGAGAAAATCGATGCGATCAAAAACAACGGCGACTTGCTCAAAGAGATCGCGCATCTGCACGCGATGGGAGTGAATGCTTTCTTCGCTTTCACCTCGGGCCAGGACGACAAGGAAAGTACGATGGTGATCGCGCAAGCGTATCAAGGCGGGCTCGGAATGCCGGACCGCGATTACTACACCAAGGACGACGACGCTTCGAAAAAACTCCGCGATGAATATGTCGCGCACGTGACCAAAATGCTGACGCTCGCCGGCGAGCCAGCCAACAAAGCGGGCGAAGATGCAAAAAAAATCATGGCATTGGAAACTTCGCTGGCGAAACCGGCGCGTACGCGTGTCGAGCTGCGCGACCCGCAAAAGAATTACAACAAGATGAGCCCGGCCGATCTGCAGGCGCTGATGCCGGATTGGAAATGGGCCGACTACTTCAAGGAACTTGGGTTAACGGAGCCGGGCGATATCAACGTGGGCCAGCCGGATTTCTTCAAAGCCGCCAACATCGTCCTCACCAGCACGTCGATGGACGATTGGAAAACGTATCTGCGCTGGCACCTGCTGCACGACGCGGCGGCGCAACTCTCGAGCGATTTCGTGAATGAAGATTTCAAGTTTTTCGGCACGACGTTAACCGGCGCGAAGGAATTGAAGGCGCGCTGGAAACGTGTCGTCACTTCCACCGATCAGGCGCTGGGCGAGGCGCTCGGCAAACTTTATGTGGCCGATAATTTTCCGCCAGAATCCAAGGTGCGGATGATCGAGCTGGTGAAGAATATTCAGGAAGCGCTCTCTGACAGCATCAAGTCGCGCGATTGGATGGACGACGCGACCAAGCAGGAAGCGCTGAAAAAACTAGCGGCCTTTACGGTCAAGATCGGCTACCCGGATAAGTGGCGCGATTATTCCACGCTCAAAGTCGATCGCGGCCCGTTCGTGATGAACGCGATGCGCGCTTCGATTTTTGAAACCGACCGCGAGCTCAAGAAAATCGGCAAGCCGGTCGATCGGAGCGAATGGGGCATGACGCCGCCGACGGTGAACGCCTACTACAACCCGAAAATGAACGAGATCGTTTTCCCCGCCGGTATTTTACAGCCGCCGTTTTTCAACGCCAAAGCGGACGATGCCATCAACTACGGCGGAATCGGCGCAGTGATCGCGCATGAGATTTCGCACGGCTTCGATGACCAAGGCCGGCAGTACGACTCGGTGGGAAATCTGCGCGATTGGTGGACGCCGGAATCCGCCGCGAAATACAAAGAGCGCGCCGACAAGATCGTGGAGCAATATTCCGAATACGAACCGCTGCCCGGCTTGCACATCAATGGGCAACTGACCGAGGGCGAAAACCTCGCCGATGACGGCGGTGTGAAACTTGCCTTCGCGGCGCTGAAGAAAGCGCTCGCGAAAAATCCCGAAACAGCCACGCAAAAGATTGACGGCTTTACTCCGGAACAGCGGTTCTTCCTCGGCTGGGCGCAAGTCTGGCGAGCCAATACTCGCGACGAAGCGCTCAAATTGCGCCTCAACACCGATCCGCATTCACCGACTAAATTTCGTTGCAACGGACCGCTTTCGAATTCGCCCGAGTTCAAGGCGGCTTTCAATTTACCAGACGACTGTCCGATGGTTCGATCACCCGACAAGATGGTAAGCATCTGGTAACCACTCGTTAGGCAAACGCCGCTCGTTTAAATCGCGAGCAGCGTTTTTTCTTCGGCTTGACGTTTCCCGGTTTTTCATCCCGAGGCCGGCGAAGCGCGCCGAGGGATCTCGCACCAGGTATCGAAGGAACGCATGTCGTAGCGTTTGGCCGACACCTTCGGTAGGAGATCTTTCGTCGCCTGCGCGACTCAGGATGACACGCTCGCACGTGGCGCGACTCCCAAACCGAACTTCTCCGATGCGTCCGCGAATGACATCACCCCATTCTTCGCGGTCACGCCGCGGAATGGATCGTTCGTGATCAAGAGCATGCCGTCGATGTCCAGCCAGTCGGTTAGTTCGGCGAGATGCGCTCCGGCGGAGGTGAGAATGCTCGACTCCACCATGCTGCCGAGCATCGTCTTCAAGCCCGCATTGCGCGCAGCCCGGAGCGCCTCAACTCCGCGCGTGACGCCGCCGGTTTTGCACAGCTTCACATTCACGCCGTGAAAACAGTCGGCGCACAAATTCACATCGGCGGCGTTCATGTAAGATTCGTCTCCCACGATTGGAAGCGGCGAACGCTCCTTTAACCAGACGAAGTCCGTCGATGGATTCGCCGCCGGCATGGGTTGTTCGATGAATTCGATCTTGGAATCTGCGGCCAACCCTTCGATGTGACGAAGCGCTTCTTCTTTCGTCTTCCACGCTTCGTTCGCATCCACTCGCACGATTTTCTCTGGAGCAACTTCACGCAGCGCGGATAGATTTTGAGAATCGTTAGGCGAACCCACCTTTAATTTCAAAATCGGCAACGATTCCGCGTCCTTAACTTTTTTTCGAATCATCGCCGGTGAGTCGATGCCGATAGAGATGGATGTGACGTAACGTCCTTCCGCGAATTTCAGACCGAGAAAGTCGTGCAGAGGTTGTCGCGTTTTTTTGGCCGCGCCGTCGAGCAGGGCGAGATTGAGAGCACCTTTCGGAGAAAAATTGCCTAACGAGAGACTCTCGACGTAGCGCATGCTCTCCTCCACGTCATCGAAACTCAGACAGGCGGGATCGACACGTTTTAAAAAATCGAGCGCCGTCTCGGCCGTTTCGAGATAGCGACGTGAAGGCGACGATTCGCCGTAACCCACGGCCCCGTCGTCATCGCGCAGCTCGAGGAGCACCGCAGGATAAATCGTCTTCCCGCCCGTAGCCTGGCTACTCGCCACCATCCAGGTGTGCGCCAGCTTGAGATCGTAGCGCTGAATAACTAGTTCCATCAAACTAGAACGCGACGCGCGCGAATTTCGCCACGCAAAAACTAGTAGGAGATATTCGCGGTCGGATCGGTGTTGGTGAAGTTGCTCCCGCCCGTGATCACTTGCGCGTTGGCGTTGCCCGCGAGCGCGGAAAAATTTCCCAAAGTATTACCGTGCGCGATATTTCGAACAGAGAGATTACCGGCCGTGGTCAGATTGATGCCGAGGCCGGAATTGCTCGTGATCGTGTTCCCGTCGAGGACGTTTCCGCCGGTGGGGGCCGTGACGTGGATGCCAGTGCTGGAGTTGGAGAACACAAGGTTACCGACAATCCGGCTACCATTGGTCGGCACGTAAATTCCGTAGCCCTGATTGCCTGAAACGGTGCAGCCGGAAATCAGAGCGCCGCGCGCATCGATCCCCTGGGTGGTGGTGCTGTTGCCGTTGCCATGGACTACACAATTGGTAACGGCGGAGTCGTCGGCGAGTATTCCCCCTAGAGTATTGAGGTTGAAGGTCGAGCCGGTAATGACCGCGCCATTACCTGACCCGGATGCGGACACCCTAAGCCCGAGCCCGGTGTTCCCATTACTCGTGGTGCCGGAGACGCTGCAGTTCTTCGTGATCACGATACCGTCGATATTTGCAGTGGTGGTGCCATTAATACCGCTCGCCGAAACGGAACAAGTAGTGATCGTTCCAGCGTCGAAGATTTTGATCCCGGTAGAAGTGTTCCCGTTTGCCGCGCAACCCTGCACGACCGAACCGGAGCCGGCGTTGAAACCGAAAACGCCGTTGGCGCTTGCTTCACAGTCGCGAATCAAAGAATGCGCGCTCGTGACAATGCCGCTTGAGCCATTGCCAAAAGTTGTGCAGTTCAACGCCACAGTGCCCGCATCAAGAAAAAATCCTGTGCCTCCATTGCTAATGGCCCGAACGGATTCTATTCGCATGCGCGCGTTGCCCACCCCGTCGATCCCGTTAGATCCCCAATTTCGAATGGTCCCATTACGAACCGTAATGTTAGAGGATCCCACGCCCACGGAGATGCCGGAAACTGATCCTGTGACACCAGCCAGTTCAAACCCATTTAGATCGATTGTGACATTACTGGCGTTAACAATAATCCCGCTGTCAGTATGGCCCGCCGGCGCGACAATGTTTGTCGTCAAATAATAGGAACCTTCCGCCGTAATTGTGATCGGCAATGTCGCGGGCGAGATCGGTTGCGAAATAATGCGGCGCGGTTCCACCTGGTCGAGCGTGCGCATCGTCGCGGCCGGCGCGCCCGGCGGCGTGAGACTACCCTGACCGAACAAGACCGGTGGCAAAAGCAAGAATGCCGAAATTGAAATTAGCCTAACGAGTCGTTTCTGGGCCGTCACACGCATGCGCGAATTTCAGCAATTTACGGAGAAGATGTCGAGTTTGAACTGTTGATCGACATCTACTCTTTCGCGATCTTTCCGCCCCAGGAAAGAATTTTTGCCTTCGCGCCGGCGGCTTCGGCTTCTTTGATGTCGCCGTTGCGATTGTAAAAAAGCGAGAGGCTGGTCCAGCCGATCATGTCGTTCGGCCGAAGTTCCGTGGCGTGTTTGCCCGCGTCGATCGCTTCCGGAAAACGGCCGACTTTCATCAGGGCCATACCGAGCGCATGCCATCCGTCGAAAAATGCTGGATCGAGATCGACACAGCGCCGATATTTTTCGACCGCACTCTCCAATTCACCGATAGCCAAATCGCCGTTCGCGTCGTCGAAAAGTTCCTCGAGCTTTTCCATCGCGCGGCGAATTGCCTAACGAGTGCTAGCCGGCCTTGGCTTCGACCACGCCAGCTTCACGGCGGCGTTCGCGCAGCCAATCGTAAAAAGCGAGCTCGCGTTTTCCTTCGACGACGTTTTTGTCCAGGGTGGATTTTTGCGAAGCATACGCAGCCGGGTCGGATGGCTCGCGTTTTTCCAGAATCGCCACGAGTCCGCCATTTGCAGTCGGCATAAATTCGCTCACCTGCCCGGGTTCCAGGTTCATGACCGCGCCTTTGATCGTCATCATGTCGGCCGGCGCCGGCGCTGGTGTGGGTTTCTTATCTCCTTCAGTTGGCTTAGACGGTTCCTCGGCCAGCGAGAAGGGCGTGAGCTTTTCTGCAGGCGATCCTGCTTGCTTCAAAGCCGCCTGAAGATCGGCGCCGCTTTGCAATGCTTCGCGGATCTTGTGCGACGCTTCCGCGCCTTTGGCCGCGACGCGTTCGTGCACTCGCTCATTTTTAATCGCTTCGACAATTTTCGGCTTCGCCTCTTCCAAAGTCAGCGCACGCGCCGGTTCGATCCCGGACAGATGGAGCACATAAAAACCATCCGCCACTTGCACCGCTTCGCTGTTCGGTTCCTGACCGC
Organism: Chthoniobacterales bacterium; assembly: GCA_038237435.1. Classification (GTDB taxonomy): domain Bacteria; phylum Verrucomicrobiota; class Verrucomicrobiia; order Chthoniobacterales; family UBA10450; genus JACCTI01. Next base: position 134,237 of record JBBRYT010000009.1, on the reverse strand, counting down.
TAAGCTGAAAGGCCGCCGCCGCTAATTGCGCGTTTGCCTTCAGCGCTGGATCGGGCGCGGCCTTAGTGAAATCACCGGTCACATTCACGGGCGCCTCAAATTTTGCCGCGACCTGTTCAAACTGCGCGTCTTTCTCAAGCAAACCCTGATTAAAGTCGTTCGCGCGGTCGGCTAATTTTTGCAGTGCTTCCACGCGCTCTTTGCCGGTGAGTTTTTTCTGGTCGTCGCTCAAACTGAAATTAACGAACTGCACCTTTCGCTTTTCTTCGGTCTTCAAGTCGGCTTTATGCGCGTCGAAATATTTCCCGATGTCGTCATCATTAACCTGCACGCCGGTGGCGACTTCGTCGGACCGAATGCGAACGACCGAGACATCCAGTTTGCCATTAGCGCGCTCGAAATTCTCTTTCGTTTCAGCTTCTGAAACCTGCACGCCCACTCCGATCAGCTCTTTCAATTGCTGCATGGTCAACTGCGCAGCGGCGAGTTCTTCCACCTGCGCTTCATTGAATCCCATCGCAGGCAAGGTGGTTTGCGTGAACTCGTTATACTTGTTGATGTCGAAACCCTTGTCGCCGCGGAAGGGCGGCAAAGTTTTTACCAGCTCGGCGATCTGCGATTGCGTCGGACGAATCCCCAGCTGTTCCGCTTCGTGCTCCATGATCAGGCGATTGTAGGTAAAATCGGAATACGCTTCCGTTTCCGATTGCGCGTTGCCGACGAGACTTTGCAATAAAGGAATCATGCCGAGGTCTCGCGCGAGATTGAAGAGACGCGCGTTGTGCTGGAACTCGAGCAGCGTGATGGGACGATCGTAGAGTTTACCGAATTGACGGCTGTGAAAGGCCGCGCCGTAATCGGGCTTTTGCACAAAATAGAAAACGAATGGAATGCAAAGAAGGGCGATGACCATCCAGAGGCCCTTCTGATTTTTGCGCAGGACATTAATCATGATGTTTCAAAATTCGGGAGTGCGGAAGTTACGCGGTCAACTTCAACGCGCCAATCGGATTTTGCTGAGCTAATCGCCGAAGCAAATCTCCACGTCGCGCGCGGTCTGAACCAGTTCACCGTCTGGCCTAACGAGTTTAAGACGATTGACCGCATCGGCGATTGGCACATGGCGCACTTGATAGTTCTGATAGCTGACCATCGAACCAAACTGACCTTCTGCGACCAGCTTCACCGCTTTCACGCCAAAGCGCGTGCCGAGAATGCGGTCGAGCGTGGTCGGCGCGCCGCCGCGTTGTAAATGACCCAGCACGGTGCAGCGCGTTTCTTTTCCCGTGCGGCCCGCAATTTCCGCGGCGACCACACCACCGATGCCGCCGAAGCGATCTTCGCCGCCCTCGATGTGATGCATCACGGTTTGTCCATCGGCCGGACACGCACCTTCGGCGACGACGACTAACGAGTAGATACTGCCGTGCTTTTCTCGCGCATGAATGGCCTCGATAATTTTGCCGTAATCGAAACGAATCTCCGGAATCAAAATGATGTGAGCTCCGCCGGCGATACCGCCGTGCAACGCAATCCAACCCGCGTGCCGCCCCATCACTTCCAGAATCATGACCCGCTTGTGACTGGTCGCGGTGGTGTGCAAACGATCGCAGGCATCGGTCACTGCTGCGACGGCGGAGTCGAAACCGAAGGTCATGGCGGTCGCTTCGAGATCGTTGTCGATTGTTTTTGGAACGCCGATGCAATTGATGCCTGCTTCTTGTAATTGCAGCGCGGTCGTCATCGAACCATCACCGCCGATAATGATGAGCGCTTCGACTCGATGTTCGCGCAAAACTTCCTTGGCTTGCGCGATGACTTCCGGCGCAACCACCATTCGTTCACCCGCGCCGACTTTGGCGACGAAGTGACCGCGGTTCGTGGTGCCGATAATAGTGCCGCCGCGCGGCATGATTCCGCTGGTCGTGCGCCGGTCGAGGATTATGAAGTGACCCGGCGGCAAGAGACCTTCGAAACCGTCGCGAAACCCGACCACCTCAAAATTCAACTTGTCGGCAGCGAGAGCAATACCTCGCAAGACAGCGTTTAGGCCGGGGCAATCACCACCGCTCGTTAACACACCCAGCCGGCGTTTCATCGCGGATTATTTCTTTCGATACAAAGAGCAGCAGCCAAAAATTCCGTAGAACTCAAACGTCCGCTGGGTCGCGCAACTGCTCTATATATATTAGAGCGTTTTCTTCGGATCGACCAAGCGGCCCGCTGCGGCCCATTGATCGTAGAGTTGCCAGCCAAGATTCAATAACTGCTGGCCTTCCGGGAAACGATTGGTGCTCCCGAGCATGACGATGATGAGGTGACGCGGATAAATCCGGGCGCGATTTTCACCCAGTTTAACAATCTCGGCCTGACGTTGCGCGGAAAGAATCAAACAATCGCCGGCGCGAGCAGTGCGTCCGGTTTTGACACCTTCCACTCCGTTGGTGCCGAGCAGTTCGTTAGTATTGCGCAACTGATAACTGTGACTCTTACCGCCACGATTGAAGGAAACTTGCCGCTCTTTTTGCGAGACATAAAAACGGAACCCGGCGCGATCCATAGCGTAGCGCGTGAGTCTCGCCAGGTCAGCGGCAGTTGAGTAGGGGAGCGACTTTTCATTCGAGTCGAGGCCATTCGAATTTACAAAATGCGTCCGCTCCATGCGCAGCGTTTTGGCGAGCGCATTCATTTGACCGACGAAAGTCGCGACGGGAGTCGGACCGGCCGCATTCGACACGAGCGAGGTGATCTGTTGCCCGACGTGATTCGCTAGCGTGTAGGCAGCGATGTTGTCTGATTGCACCAGCGCGGCATAAAGCAGATCGCGCAAGGTGGCGGTATCGCCGGGCTGGAAGCCAACGAAATTTTCCGTTACACCGTTGAATGCTTCCGGCGGCACGGTCGCGACCTGTCCGAGATCTCCGGAATGTTTTTCGGCCCAGTCCAAAACGACCATGGCCATCGCGATCTTCGTCAAGCTGCCGACCTGACGTTTCGCTTTCGAATTTTGTTCCTGGAAAATGTAGCCGTTTTTCGAATCAACGATGATGTAGGCCTGCGCGGCCAGCATTCGTCCGCAAGAGAGCAGCGCAAATAGCAGCGCAACGAAGATAGAGATGCGGCGCGATGAGATCACAGGCGAAAGGCGCTGCATCTTAATCGGAGCGACTCGATTGGCAACCGCCAATCGGGTCGTCCGGATGAGAGGAATTAATTAGCGCAGCGAAATGCTCGAGCGCGTGCCGTAACGATGCACGTTGGGTTCGAGCGTCTGATAGATGCGCTCGGCCGCATTCACGAGATCGAACGGCGTCGCTTTGCCGAGTCCGCTCGCCCGAATCGTGCCCAGTTTGCCTTGCAGACGGCTGTCGCCGGCCACATCAAATTCATACACGACCGCACCTTGCTCCACGTCGGTCACGCGTACGTGCATGGCGAGGAAGGAACGGCCGACGCCGAAATTTCCGAGGAAGAAACGACCGGTCGGGCTGCCGCCATCGACCATGGTGAATTCGCCATCGACCAGCCAGCCGGTCCGGGGCGATTCATCCGCTTTCAAAACTCGTGCGGGCGCTATTTTTTCAAGATCTTCCTTTAGCGTTCCCGCAAAAGAGACCGGCGTGAGCGCTTTGCGAATTGGCATTTCGCCATCCGAATGGGCTTCATCACCGATGAACGTCGCGTTGTCGATACAGAACGGACGAATGTAAATTGCTTTGGGCTCATGCGCGCCGACGCCGCAGTTGGTCGTCATGCGCACACCGCTGACTGATCCAACATCTTTGGTGTCGATGGAAGCGGCGCTGCCACTGCCGGACACAGTAGATTTCGTCACATACATGTCGGCGCAGGAGCAAAGGAGCAGGCTGCTGGAAAAAACGGCGAGCAATGATTTCATATTCGGTAAGTTCAGATCCGCCGGGCTCACCACTACGGCGCGCCAGACGAATGCTGCTCGCCTTTTGATGCAGTTCCCGTGCCGTTGTGACCGGAAATTTTAGTCGTCCTCGCGCGTGAGATGCGCCTTGGCCAGCAGTGGGCGCAGGAAGAAATACAAAATCACCGCGCTCGGCAGAGCGAAGAAAAGGGAGCCGATCAGCGTCGGTTTTCCGTAGGTGAAAAAGGTCGTCCACTGGATGTAATCGCGCAGGGCCCCGCCGTGCAGACGCGGCTTCGCCGGCATTTGGCGCTGCAAAACCCACATGCCCATTTTGTATTCCCAAAAAAGAATCACCGGCAGAAATGGCAAAATAAGATCATGCAGCGTGACCATGACGGCAGCGGCGATTTTGTTACTCTTAAAAATCCACGCCACCAAAATGGAGAGCAGCGTTTTCAAACCGAAGAGCGGAGTGAATCCAAAAAACATTCCGATGGCCGAACCGAGCGCGACCGAATGCGGCGTGTCATTGATCCGAATCAAGCGGCCGCGATGCGCGTGCAAACGCCGCTTCCACCAAGGAAGGCGCGGTTCGGACTTCGTTTCATTGTTTGCGTCACCGCTCACGCGCAGACCCTACGCAAATTCTGATGACGTGGACAGTCCTCGCGAATGTCCGATCAGAGAAGTTCGCCTTGGCGCGGAGGCAACCCGGCGATCTGCTTCAACGCTTTTCGCAATCGCAACGCCGCATGCGGCGCGTAATCCAGCGCGTTGTTGTTGAAAATCACGTGAACTTCTTTCGCTTCTTTCGCGAGCAACTGCGCTCGCTCGGCGACCTCATCGATTTCTTCGTCGGAGTAATCGTAATTGAAACGTTCCGCCACGGTTTTGCCCGTGGTGTAGGCATGGGCATCGCGACCGTGCAGTCGCAGGTAGGCTGTGCGCGAATCGGTAATCTCCTGGAGGTCCGACGGCATGATCGTGAAATGATCTTTTGTCGGCGCGTCCACTAGAACTAGCGTGGCCGAGTGGCCGCGAAAAAATTCCAGAGTTTCCGCCAGTCGATCGCCCACCGCCCAGTTCCGATTCCGTAATTCAATCGCGACTCGGTAATCGCCCAGCATCTCCAGCAACGACTGCAATTCGCCTAACGAGTGCTTACGCGGCGAAAAGGCGGGCGAAAGTTGCAAAAGCAACACACCTAGTTTCCCGGCATCGCGCAGAATGGAAAGCGCGTTCAGGATTTCCCGCACCATGGTCGCTTCAATTTCCGGTGTCAGTCTGACTTTCGCCTTCTCATCGGTTTCCGCTTTTTTTTGCAACTTCGGTGGAAGAAATTTCGCCGGCGTCGAGTGGCGGGAAAGCAACTGATGCAGTTTCACATCGAAAATGAACTCGTTAGGCGTGCTCCGCATCCACCGTTCCACCATGCGCGCATCGGGCACTGCATAGAAAGTCGAGTTCACTTCCACCATCTCGAAATGTTGCGCGTACCACGGCAACCGCTCAGTCGCCGCCATTCCTTTGGGATACCAGCGCGCGACAAATCCGGGATCGGACCAGCTCGCGGTGCCGACCAAAATTTTTCCTGCGCTTTTCACTTTGGAAACATTACGCGTTTGCATTTGCATTCGCTTTCTCGCGCAGCATACTAGCGCCTTCAAGACGCGGGGTGGAGCAGTCTGGTAGCTCGTCAGGCTCATAACCTGAAGGCCGCGGGTTCAAATCCCGCCCCCGCAACCAAATCACCGCCCGTTCGGCGGGCGACAAAACGATCCAGAGTAGCTCAGTGGTAGAGCGGTCGGCTGTTAACCGATTGGTCGTAGGTTCGAATCCTACCTCTGGAGCCATTTTCTGTCGAAAGTTGCTCGTCGCTCTTTTAGCATTCGCGGCCTTACGAGCGCGCATCCTAGTTTCACTCTAGCTTTTCGTTTTTGGTTAAAGCTCGGTCTCATCAGCTTTGGTGGACCTGCTGGCCAGATCGCTATCATGCAGACCGAGCTGGTCGATCGGAAGCGTTGGATCAGTCAGTCACGATTCTTGCATGCGTTGAATTATTGCATGCTGCTTCCTGGACCCGAAGCGCAACAGCTGGCGATTTACATCGGATGGCTCTTGCACAAAACGTGGGGCGGCATCGTCGCCGGTGCGCTGTTTGTCATTCCGTCAATGTTCGTCTTGTGGGGGCTGAGCTACGTCTACATGGCATTCGGCAATATCCCCTGGATCGCTGCGATTTTTTACGGACTCAAACCAGCCGTGACCGCGATCGTTTTAGCAGCCGTCCTTCGTATCGGACGGAAGGCGTTACGAAATGAAGTCATGTGGGGCATCGCGGCAGCCGCATTTGTCGCGATCTATTTTTTCAAGGTCCCGTTTCCCATCATTGTCCTGGCGGCAGGAATTATCGGCATCGTCGGTGGCCGATTCTGGAAACAGAAATTTGACGTGGTTTCCGCTCATGCTGCGGCCGCGGATAAATCTGTCTTGGACGACGAAGATGAATCTCCGCCACACACGCAGCCGAATCTTTGGCGGTCGATTCGCGTGACCGTCGTATGTCTCGCGCTCTGGATCATCCCGACACTTGTAGCGGGCCTAACGAGAGGTTGGAGCAACACGCTTTTTCACGAAGGATTGTTTTTCAGCAAAGCAGCCATCGTCACCTTTGGCGGCGCCTACGCCGTGCTGCCGTATGTGGCACAACAAGCGGTTGACTACGGGTGGCTGCAAGCCGGTCAAATGATGGATGGCCTCGGTCTGGCCGAAACGACGCCGGGCCCGCTGATCATGGTCGTGCAGTTTGTCGGGTTCGTCGGGGCGTGGCAAAATCCCGACGGCTTGTCGCCCTTGCTCGCAGCAACCTTAGGGGCGTTCATCACCACCTGGACAACCTTTACTCCGTGTTTTCTTTGGATTTTTCTGGGCGGTCCTTACATCGAAAAATTGCGCGGCAATGAAAAACTCACAACCGCGCTGTCGGCCATCACCGCCGCCATCGTCGGCGTCATTTTGAATCTTGCCGTCTGGTTCGCCTTGCACGTTTTTTTTCCGCAGCCCCACACCGTCGATTGGTTCGCCCTGGCAATTGCGCTCGTCGCTTTCGTCGGCATGGCGCGTTGGAAATGGAGCGTTATTCCAGTTGTCCTTGGGGCCGGCGCTCTCGGTCTCGTTTACCGAATCCTGTTTTAGCGAGCTGAATTACTTCTCCCTCGCCATCGCGCGACGGTTCGCGCTTAATCGAAAATGCGATGACCGAGCAACCACAAAGCATTGCTTTCGGTTGGCCGGGCGCGGAGCCGCGCTGGACGCAGAGCACGAAGGAAGGAATCGGCACCGCCTACCACAGCAGTTGCCGGCTGTGGTTCACCCTTTCGCACGGCATCATCAATGAGATTTATTATCCGCACGTCGATCAACCGAATACGCGCGACTTCCAATTGCTGATCACCGACGGCGAAAGTCTTTTCACGAAGAACGGCGCGATCCTGAGCACGAGTTGCAGTATCCGGAGAAGGGTGCGCTGCTTTATCGCATCATTAGTTCCGGTCGCGCAGGGCGTTATCGAATCGTCAAAGACATCGCGACCGATCCGCATTCCTCGGTCTTGCTGATGCGTCATAGGATTGAACTGCTCTACTACTCGTTAGGGCAAGAGGTTCGGCGCGTTCTACGTAAAAGTGCTGATTAAACCGCGCGTGTGGCATGCCCCCCGCTAAGAGACGGATTACTCCTTAGCATGAAATACCGTATTACCCATATTGCAGCTCAAAGTGCCTTGTTCTGCGTCACGGTGGCGTTAGCCATTTGCAGCACAGCGCAGGCACAAACCACGCAGACCGTCACCATTACGAGCAGCGTTCCGCAGGTCCTTGCGCTGGCGGTGGATACCAATGCCGTCTCGATTCCTTTCGTGAGCGGCGATTATAACCTGTCGACCGGCGCGGCAACGAAGACGGTGAGCAGTGCCAACACATTGTCGGTTGATAGCAACAAGAGTTGGACTGTCAGTGTCAAAGCAAACACGGCGGCATTCTCGTTCGCACCTTCGGCCGGCGATCCCGATCCCGCGAAGGCCGCAGGCACTCTCTCGTACAAGCTCAATACCGGCGGAACCTATACGGCGATCACCACGGCAAATGTTTCGTTGAAGACCGGAAACAAAGGGGGCACGGCCACCACCGGCAATACGTTTGCAGTGGATTACCAGCTCACGAGTAACCTTTCGCAGGATCCGCCCGGCACTTACACCCTCGCGATTGTCTACACGCTCACTGCTCCCTGACGCGCGAGAACAGCAAACCAATTTTCCTTAAGTCTCCAGGCAACGAAATCGTTGTCGCTCTCCTTGGGGAGATGAGGGAACCAAACCAAACAAACAGAAAGAACAAGAAATCATGAAACTGAAACCAATGCTGCTTTATGTAGCACTTGCCATTGGCCCGGGCCTTGCAGCCTTCGCCGCTACTCAACAAACGGTGACCTTCACCGCCACCGTTCCCAGCGTGCTGGAGCTTACTACCACCAGCAACGCTGCCGGCGTGACGATCGTCTCTGGCGATTACACGAGTTCGGATTCGATCACGAGCACCGCGGCCGCAGCACATCAGCTAGCAGTTCGCTCGAACCGCGCATGGGTGATCACGGCCAAAAGCGGCACAGCAAACTTCGCCTTCACACCTGCGCAGGCAGGAGACACTCGCACAAAGCCGGCGAGTGACCTGGAAGTGCGTAAAGCCAGCGGCACCTACCAAGCGCTGAGCACGAGTGGCTTCACACTCTCCTCCGGGACGGCCGGTGGTGTGAGCGCCTCGGGCAATACCTTCGATGTGGACTACAGGTTCGCCAGCAACATCCAACTCGACCCGCCGGGCACTTATACGCTCGACACGGTTTACACGCTGACCGCTCCGTAACCCGCACCCTTCGCATTCGCTGTCGGGGCATCCGCTCCGGCAGCGCAGCGAGAGGCGCAACATTTGCGCTGCTCTCCCACCACAACCTTCAAAGGCTTCTCCAAAGCAGTGACAAAACACACTTCCAAATCGCTCGGCACTTCACTGATGCTCGCCATCGGCGCGTGCGCACTCATTTCACCTGCGCGTGCAGGCCTCATCGTAAATCTCGGCAAGCTGGTGATCGATCTCGGACCGGACGGTCGCACGACCCGTCAACTTGAAATCGCCAACACGAATGAAAAGCCGGCGGACATTACTGTCTTTCCCTCCGACTGGGCGCAGGACGAAAAGGGAGCCGTCGAGGCCGTCGAGCCAGGTAAGGATGTGGCGCCTGATACGGCTGCAAAATGGATCGGTGTCAATCCGCAGCGCTTCACCCTGCAAAAAGGTGAGAAGAAGATCGTGACCGTCTCGATCGCGACGCCGAAGTCTGCATCCGAGATGCCGCTCAAGGAGTATCGGGCGATGGTGTTCACTGAGACCACGGACGTGAACAAATCGCAGACCAGCGCGCCTGGTCGCGAGCTGCAAGTACGCGTCATCGGCCGAATCGGCACGAAGGTTTTCATTCGCAATCCGCAGGTGGACGCGAATGCCGACTGCGAGATCACGAAAATCGAAGAAGTGGCGGAAGATGGGAAACGCGCATTGCTGATTCGCGCGGTGAACAAAGGGAACGTTCACATTCAGTGCGACAGCTCGACGATCGCGTTTCGCGATTCCACCGGTACCGCAGTCGAGACCATCCCGCTGCCGCCGTTCTCAGTCCTGCCGGGGAAATCCCGAATAATCAGCTTTTCACTCCCGGAGCCGGGCAAAACGAAGCTCCAGTCCGGCAAAAAATACAACGCCCTCGCAGTGATCGATTACGGCGGAACCGATCTCGTGGCGGGCGAAATCGAGATCAATTACTAGCCGTGCGGCGATGCGCTGCCGGTCTCGAGTTGTTGTAGCGTGCGCTGTCCTCAGCGTATGTCTGTCCGCTTCGACAGCGGACGCGACAACGGTCGAATGGTCGATCGGCGCGCCGGAGGCTGAAGCAGGGCCGAGGAGTTTCCCGGCTGTCGCTGTCCATCTGCGCAACACCGGAGCGGAGGCTGCGGCGGTTAGACTCGAGCTTGCGGTGGAGAAACCGCTGCAATCGATTTCGCCGAAGCAAACAGTAGTGGAATTGCAGCCTAACGAGGAAAAGACGCTGCTTCAGACGTTGTATGTGCCGCCGGAAACCGCCGGGGGCACCGCACCGCTCGTCAGTGTGCGTGAGGTTGGCGGCGCGACCCGCGAAGTCCGCGTCAGGATCAAGTCCGCGGCCAGCTTCAAGGCAAAGACGGATGGCGTCGATTCGCACTTCATCCGCTCGGGCGAGAAAGCATCTTATCAGCTTAAGATCGACAATACCGGCAACACACCGTTGCACTTCAAACTGAAGCCGACGACCTCACCGGAGAAGTCCCGCACCAAAGCGACGCCAGACACGCTGCTGGTAGCCCCTGGCGCAACGGGCGAAACCACAATCGAAGTGGAACCGACTGCGACCATCGCGGCCTACACCGCGTTTGTAACCATCACTGACATTCAAGCCGACGAGATGCCGGATGCTGCCGCGAAAGAATGCCGCTATTTCCACACGGAAGTTTTCCCGCCACAGACGCCGCCCGATCGCGTTGCGCTCTACGAGACGTTGAAGGCAAGTGTGCAGATCGGCGGCGGCGATACGATTGGCTCAGGGAAAAGGGGTCGCTCCAGTGGCGTATTCAATGAGACGCTTGCAATTGATGGTCTGATTGCGGAGGAGACGCGACTGCAATTCCTCCAGGCGTTCACCCATCCGTCAGAACGGCGCGGCGAACTCTCGAGCGCACTTGCCGCATTGCCGGGGAGCAGTCAGCGGAACTTTTTTCATCTGGGCTTATACAATCCGCACTGGGACTTGGAACTCGGCGAGATTTCGGCAGTGGCGGCGCGTCTGCTTTCGTCTCGCGAAACAGGTGACGGCGTGCGGGTCGCGGTCCGCCCGTTGGCGCGGCCGGAGAGTGTACAAGTGGAGGTGTTCGCTGAGCGAAACACGCTGACGTTAGTTCGCAAAGACGTCTTCGGCGCTGCGATAAGCGGAAGGCCCGCCGCGGGGCCGATAGAGTCCTGGCGCGTCGACACCTTGAGCAAGCGCGGTGATGTCGGCCCGCAAGGAAAAAACTGGGACAGCCTCGCTTTCGAGAGCGGATGGAAGTTGCCAGTCGAAATCCCGCTGCGCGCGGAGCTTTCAGTAGGGGCGGGGCAAAACAGCGAGGGCCAGAACGGCTTCGCAGGCTTGGCAGGATTGCACTACAACCGGACGCTTCCGAACGAGAAAGACACATCGCCTGTAAAAGCCGGCGTAGAATTTGCCACCGGCGAGAAGAGTTTTCCCGGCGCGCAGAATGGACGCGACGATCGGCGCGCCTATGTGAGTTTCCGAATCAGCGCGAATCCGACATACGCGGAGGCCTACGCCAATTACAACGAGTCGAATTACAAAGTCGTGCCGAACATCGAGAAGACGCTGGCGGAAGAACAGGACATCATTCCGGATTTCCTGCGAACGAGCGAATCACGTCTGCTAAACGCAGGACTTCGCTGGAAGCGATCGAGCGAGCCGTCCGAAGCGTGGCGTTTGCCGTCCGGAAATTTCGAAATCCAGCAGACCAGTTACTTCACTAATAGCAACTTCCTGGATCGCGCGGACGAGAAAGCGGCGGCCTTGAATCTGACGCTGTTTGACCGGCCGCAACCAGGCCTTGGCGGTGGAACGTGGGAAGTGAACCTCGCATCGCGCGGCGGAATCGAGATGCACGAGAACGGCGGCGCCGAGAAATCGGAATCGCGCTTCCTGACCACGGGGCCGGACATCCGCTATACCCAGCCGGCGCCAGCGTTCCTGGAAAAAATCGGAGGGCCAGGATCACTGGCGGTTGAATTCACCGGCAGATACACGAAAAATTTCGATGGGGATCGGCAGGCACTAAATCGCACCGGTTTCAACACGAGCGCCGCCGCGACCTGGCAAACGGAGGAGTGGTCGGTGAGAGCCGCGAGCACAATCTACAGCTACGAAAACGCCGGGTTCGCGAGCCGCGCATCGGGGTCGATTGAACGGCGAATCGGGCGCGACTGGTGGGCCGGCATTCAAGGAGCGGTGACGACCCGCGGCGCCGAAACGGGGCGTGGCGCCTCGTCCACTGAGGGCGCTGTCATGCTGACGTTTCGTCACGATTTTCGGATCGCGGTGCCATGGTTGCCGCGAAAAGGCCAGGCAACTGGCCGCGTCTTTGAGGACGTGGACAACAACGGGCGTTTCGATCCGGGCGAACCGGGACTCGCGGGGGTGAAAGTCGCGGCCGGGAAATTCCAGGCGCTCACCGACGCGGATGGCAACTTCACTCTGCCCGCCATGGAGAACGGGAAACACCCGCTCACGATCACGCCGCCGTCAGAAGTTCACTATAGTGAAAACGAAGCGCGAAAATCCACCGAGGTGCAACTGACGAAGGGTGAGGTCACCACGCTGCCGATCGGATTAATCAAGCCGACTGTCTGCGAAGGCCAGGTGCGTTTTGCGCAGGCGAAAAATCCGGATGCGGACGTGCTTCAGGCGATCTCCGGTGGTGACGATAAGCCGGATCTCGCCGGCTACGAGCTCATCGCCACCGACGCGACTGGCCGGCAAACGCGAGGTTTCACGCGCGCGGATGGATTCTTTTCCCTTTACCTTGAGCCGGGCAAATATCAGATCGAGATCGACAGCGCGAGCTTGCGTTCACAGCAGAGCGTCACTCCGCTACACCTCACGGTGAGCGTCAATCGCACACGCATTGAGAATCTGGAGTTCACCGTGACGGATCACCCGAAGCGAATTCGCAAAACCTTTATCGCGGGCAACGAATGAACCGGCCTTCTCATTTCCGGCTCGTGTCCGCTGCAACAGCGCTCGTGTTTCTGCTGACGATCGGGAGCTTGCTTGCGGCACTCTCGCTCACAACCAGCAGCACTTCGGTATCGATACCGTTTCTGACGACCGATTACAATGCATCGACTGGAGCGGCGCAGGTCATAAAAACATCGGCGCACAATCTCACGATCCTATCCAGCACAAGCACATGGACTCTTTCTGTCAGGGTACTCACCAGCACATTTTCTTTCGCGCCTTCAAGCGGAGACACCAACCCAAATAAACCCGCCTCCAAACTAGCGGTGCGCGCGCCCGCGTTTTCCTCGGCGTGGTCGGTGCTTACTACAAGCAATCAGGTGCTAGCCACCGGCCCAAAAGTCAGCAGCAACCAAGTCCGCGCCATAGACTACCGCCTGGACTCGAACCTCAGCACCGATCCGCCCGGCACATACACGATCTCGGTGGTTTACACCCTTACAAGCCCGTAACTGGCCAGGTCGCTCTCTCGCGAGTTCTTTAGTCGGCAGGAATCGCTTTAATCGAATCAGATACGGGGAACGCACCGCCGAATCTCTTTTCTCCTCTCGCTATCGCGCCGCGCTTCGCTCTTAATGAAGGGCGCGATGGCGGAAAAACCACAGAGCATCGCTTTCGGTTGGCCGGGCGCGGAGCCGCGCTGGACACAGAGCACGAAGGAAGGCATCGGCACCGCCTATCACAGCAGTTGCCGGATGTGGTTCACGCTTTCGCACGGCGTCATCAACGAGATTTATTATCCACACGTTGATCAGCCGAACACGCGTGATTTCCAATTACTAATCACGGACGGCGAAAGTTTTTTTCACGAGGAAAGGCGCGATCTCGAGCACGAATTGCAATATCCGGAAAAGGGCGCGCTGCTTTATCGCATCATTAATTCCGATCGGGAGGGACGTTATCGGATCATCAAGGACATCGCGACCGATCCGCATTCGTCGGTTCTCCTTGTTCATCATCGGATTGAGTTAACCGACCACTCGTTAGGCAAAAAACTCCGCGTCTTCGCCTTGCTCGCGCCGCATTTGAAGCGCGGCGGCTGGCATAACAACGCTGCGCTCGCGAGTGTGGGTGGCCGTCAATTAGTTCGCGCCTGGCGCGACGATATTCATCTGGTCATGGGAGCCGAGCCGGATTTCACGCGGCGTTCAGTCGGTTACGTCGGCGCGAGCGATGGCTGGCAGGATCTGCAGAATTTCGAAATGGATTGGGAATTCGATGCCGCGCTCGATGGAAATGTCGCGCTGACTGCGGAGATAGATTTGTCACGCAATTTTGAGTTCACCATCGGCGTCGCTTTTGGGCGCAGCGAACAAAGTTCTGCGGTGAAGTTATTACAATCGATCGACGAGCCGTTTGAGCAACAGCGCGACAATTTCGTGAACCAGTGGCAACGCTCGCGTGCGAAGCAGGGATTAGGCCGGCACACGGGCGATGATGGACATCTGTTTCGGCTGAGTCGTTCCGTGCTACTCGCGCACGAGGACAAGACTTTCACCGGCGCGTTGGTGGCGTCGATGAGCATCCCGTGGGGCGAAACAAAAGGCGACGATGAGCTCGGCGGTTATCACTTGGTTTGGCCGCGCGACATTGTGCAAAGCGCGATCGGTTTGCTCGCGAGCGAACAAGCGGAGACCGCGCGCCGCGCGCTTATCTGGCTCGCTTGTCTGCAACTTCCTGATGGTCGACTGCCACAGAACAGTTGGATCAACGGGCAAGCTTACTGGACCGGCTTGCAGCTCGACGAAATCGCGGCGCCGATCCTTCTCGCTTGGCACCTGCGTGAAAAAGATGCGCTCGGTCTTTTCGATCCATGGACACTCGTTTCGCACGCGGCGCGTTTTCTCATTTTGCGCGGACCGGTCACCGGCCAGGATCGATGGGAGGAAGCCGCCGGATATTCGCCGGGAACATTAGCATCGATCATCGCCAGCCTGGTCTGCGTTTCGGAATTTGCGCGCGGGCGCGGCGACGAATCCTGCGCGCAATTCGCCATCGATTATGCGGACTGGGTTTCGGCGCACCTGGAAAAATGGACCTCGACGACTTGCGGCGAACTGGTTCCGGGAAACCCACGCCATTACATCCGCATCACGCCTTCGGATCCAAACGATCCGCGAATCAGCGCGAATCCGGACACAAGCATGCTGCAAATAGCGAACGGCGGCGGCCTGCATCCGGCGCGGAATGTTGTCGGTGGCGATTTTCTTGCACTCGTTAGGCTAGGTCTGCGTGATCCTAATGACCCGCTGATTCTCGATTCGATCGCCGTCATCGATGCGGTGATTAAGTATGATCTCGCGCAAGGGCCTTGCTGGCAGCGTTACAACCACGACGGCTACGGACAAAAAGCGAATGGCATGGCCTTCGATGGCGCAGGTGTTGGCGGATGCTGGCCTTTGCTGACCGGCGAGCGCGGCCATTACGAGTTAGCGGCCGGTCGCGATCCCCTTCCCTTCATCAAAGCGATGGAAAGACTTTCCAATGCGGGCGGCATGATGCCGGAACAAGTCTGGTTCGGAGATGATGGATTTGGATTCAAACGCGGCGAGCCGACCGGCTCCGCCATGCCGCTTTGTTGGGCGCACGCGGAATACCTGGCGTTAGTGCGAAGTCGCGCGGAAGACGTTGTCTTTGATCGAATCGAGCCGGCCTATGCGCGTTATGTGCAGGGAAAACGACGCGACTCATCGTTTGAGATTTGGACAAAAGCGCATCGCATGGATCGAATTCAACACCGGCGAAACTTGCGAATCATTCTTGATGGAGCGGGAGTGGCACAATGGCGAACGAGCGATAATCTCACCGGCGAGATTGTTTCAACTCAGACCGGTCTCGGACTTTGGTTTGTCGATTTGCCGACCGCGGACTTGCCGGTCGGCGCAACGATTGAATTCAGTTTTCCTAACGAATCCAATCTTGCGATTCAGCGGGCCGAGATTGTCGGCGCGACCTGAGAACAAAGGCACCCAACAAGATTCCAAAGAGGACAAGTGTCCACGTGGCCGGCTCGGGAATGCTTTCGGTCTGAAGTGCTTCGAAGGCTACCGCGCTCTTCGACGCCGGTGGAACTTGCGTGGAAAAACGCTCGGCCCCACCGCCGAAAACTGGAATATTGATTGCCGAGTTAACCGGCACCGAATCCGCGGTCGGCGAAAGCGCGCTTACTTTCGATTCAACAAACTCGGACGCCGGAAAAATTTTGAAGTTCAGCTCGGCCGCCGCGGGCGACATCGTCGATGCCGCGGCGGCGATGAGAAACACTTCTTTCGTGTTTTCCGCGTCGCGCAGAGGCTCGGGGGATGGTGTCGAATGTTGCAGCGGCAAGGACTGAAACTCCGGCAGATTTCGCGGCACGGTGGCCGAACGGTCGACGGAATTAGATGGCAAAAGCGCGAGGAGAAAACCACCGCCCAATCCGAGCACGGCAAGCATAGTAATGGCAAAGGCCGCGGATCCGATGGAACTCCATCGGTGTCGCCGCTGACTCGAACGTCTCCCGTTTTTCATGGGACAGATCTCTGAAAAGCAGCACGAAACATTCCGCCAGTAGGCGTAAAGTACTCTCTGCTGCGAAGCATTCGACAGGTTTTTCCGGTCAGCGTCGCAGCGCCACTTGATTGGCGTCGCGCGCAAAGATCGCGTCCAAATCGCTCAAGACTTTACCGGGCCCAACATTGGTCTTGCCCTCGTAGCTATGAGAAATCACGCGCCCGTCTGAATCGATGATCACCAGACAAGGAATGCCGGCGCCGGCATATTTTTGCACGGCCTCCTTTTCGGCCACCTTGTCGAACCGAACGGCCGGCCACGGCATTTGCGCGTCGCGCATGTATTGCTCCATGCCAGATTCCGATCGGTCGCTGCTCACAAACAGAATTTCGAATTCCGGATGTGTCGGCGCGACGCGATTGTAATATTCCACCAAAGTCGGGGTGAATTTCCTGCAACGGGGACACCAACGGGCCGAAAAATAAAGGCCGATCAACTTTTTCTTGTCGAGCGCCTGATCATTGAATGTGCTCAACAATCCATTTCGCGAAGTAACCAAATCGCCCTTGATCTGATCGATGATTCGACTCGACGAGGGCGCGACCTGCTGAGGAGCACTCTCGGTTTTGCGCACGATTTCTTTTCGATACTGCGCCTCAACTTTTCGCGCTTGCTCTGCTTGGAAATCGCGCAGCCTGGTTCTTGCGGCCAGCTCATTTTCGGCTGCGGCCGCTTGCTCCGATGATAATCCGTACGCTCCGCTGCGCAGTGTTGCGATCAGATCCGACGTTGCACCTGCCTGCGAAAGAGTTTTCTCCGCCGCTGCATCGACCGAGCCCAGAAATCTCCGCGCGGAAATTTCTCGCACGACGGCCTCAGACGAGTAACCGCTGCGTAACATCAGACTGACATCTTTCAGCGTCAGCGGCGGCAATGTGCTCGTGTAGGCAACGCACGCCGCCAAAACGGCGAAGAGAGCGACAGTTGGTCTTAACACCCTGCTATTTCAAGCAGAAGATGAGCCATCACTTGCTCTTGAAGAGCAACGCTCGCGAGACGCTGTTGATGAGGCGGGGGCGGGAATCGAACCCACGAATGGCGGTTTTGCAGACCGCCGCCTTACCACTTGGCTACCCCGCCGTTGCGACCGGAGACTAGGAGCGCCACGCCGGAGTGTCAACGTCACCGCCCTCACCCCGCGATCGATTCGACATTTCGCACAATCATTGAAACTTCCAACGACATGCCGTCCCGATCTTCAGAACTCTTCGCCGCGGCGCGCGCGCGAATTCCCGGCGGCGTGAATTCACCGGTGCGCGCCTTTCGCGCGGTTGGCGGAGAACCATTTTTTGTCGAGCGCGCTGAAGGCGCGCGCATCTGGGACGTCGATGGAAATGAATTGATCGACTACGTCGGCACCTGGGGCCCGGCGATTTTAGGTCACGCTCCGCGCGTCGTAATCGAAGCGGTGAAAAACACGGCGACGCGCGGCGTTAGTTTCGGAATTCCTAATCCACTCGAAGTGGAAATGGCCGAATTAATCTGCCGCTGGGTTCCGTCGATTGAAAAAGTTCGCATGGTCAACAGCGGCACCGAAGCGACCATGTCGTGCGTGCGATTGGCGCGCGGATTCACGCGCCGCGAAAAGATCATCAAATTCGACGGCTGTTACCACGGCCACGTTGATTCACTTCTCGTGCAGGCGGGCAGCGGCGCGCTCACGCATGGCAAACCCGACAGCGCCGGTATTCCGGACGACTTCGCACAGCTAACGATTTCTCTTCCCTTCAACAACAGCGATGCGGTCCGCTCGGCTTTTCGTGCAAACAAAAATCAAATTGCCGCGGTCATTCTCGAACCGATCCCAGCGAACGCAGGCCTCTATCTTCCCGAGGAAAATTTTCTCGAGCAGCTTCGCGATGAATGTGCGCGAGAAGGCGCGCTACTTATTTTCGACGAAGTGATGACCGGCTTCCGCGTCGCGCGCGGCGGTGCCCAGGAACTTTACGAGATAAAGCCAGATCTCACGGCGCTTGGGAAAATAATTGGCGGCGGCTTGCCCGTCGGCGCGTTCGGCGGCCGCGCCGACATCATGGACCATCTGTCGCCCGATGGTCCGGTTTATCAGGCTGGCACACTCTCCGGTAATCCGCTCGCCTTGGCCGCGGGTCTGGCGCAATTGCGCGAACTGGATCGCGTTGATGGTTGGCGACTTCTCGAAGATCTCGGAAGCCGATTCGAAGAAACCGTTCGAGCGATCCTTCGCGAATTGAATCGACCGCTTACCTTTCACCGAATCGGCTCCATGTTCTGTTTGTTTTTTACAAACGAGCCTGTGCATGATTTGGCGAGCGCGCAGAAAAGCGATCGCGAAATGTTCGCCCGCTATTTTCATGATTGTCTTCGTGGCGGCGTCTACTTTGCGCCGTCACAGTTCGAAACCGGCTTCATTTCTGCCGCCCATCAGGAATTGGACCTCGAAAAAACCGCCGTAGTAATGCGGCGGGCGCTGCAAAACGGCGGGTCGTAATCGAACAACCCCAACCGCGTTCTGCGCCGGCTATCAAAAAAGACCTTTCTTTCGTTGCACTCTTGTCTATGTTTTGTTCATATTAAATTATGGTTATGTCGATCTCTCCAGATTCGTTACAAGATTCGGAGCTTTTCCAACGCGCGGCGCGCGGCGACGAGCCCAGCCTTCGCGAAATTCATCGCCGCTACTCAGGCGCTCTCCGCGCCACCGCTTTTCGAATTCTCAATAACTCTCGCGACGCAGAAGAAGTCGTGCAGGAGACGTTCGTCCAAATTTGGAAGAAGGCTTCGCAATACGATTCGCGCCGCGGCAAACCCTTTGGTTGGGCGCTCACGCTCACGCGAAACAAAGCCATCGATCGCCTCCGACGCGTGGAGCGACGCGCCCGTTTGCATGACCAGCTCGAGCGCGAAACAAATATCTCCACGCAAATTTCCGAGACCGACTCCGCGCACGAAGCCGCCGCGCACGAAACTCAGGCGATCGTGCGAAGCGCAGTCATCCAACTTTCAAAGGATCAAGGCCGGGCCATCGAGCTGGCGTTTTTTGCGGGCCTGACCCAGCGCGAGATCGCCCAACAACTGCGCCAGCCGCTCGGCACCATTAAAGCGCGCATTCGTCGCGGCATGATGAAACTACGCCAGACACTCGATCCGAAATTGCTCGGGTAGCGAAGTGCCGGCGCGGTAAAGTTTGCGTCGAGGTTGTGCTTCGGCTACGGACTGCGCTGTGCACATCACGGTGCCCGTTCGTGCGCTCGGCAAATTTTTCTTCGAAGGCGAGCAGAAATTCTTCGTCAAGGGGATCACTTATGGCCCATTCAAGCCGGATAGTAATGGCAACTATCTCGGCACGCCCGAGCAGTTGAAGCGCGACCTCGCGCAAATGCAGGAAGTAGGGCTGAACCTTCTTCGCATCTATCACACGCCACCCCTTTGGTTTCTTGAGGAATGCGCCGCCGCGGGCATGCGCGTTCTGATCACCCTGCCCTGGGCGAAGCACATCGAATTTCTTCGGCACAGAAAAACCCGCCGTCCCATTGTCGACGCTGTTCGCGCCGCGGTCGCGGAACACGCCGGCCACCCGGCGGTCTTCGGTTATCTGGTCGGTAACGAAATTTCCAGCGCCATGGTTCGCTGGCTAGGTGTGCGGCGGGTCACCGAATTCATCGAGCATTTGATCCGAGTAGCGCGCGCGGCCAATCCCGACGTCCTCTTTTCTTATGCTAGCTTTCCGCCGACCGAATTTCTTCTGCCGCAGAATGCCGATTTTCTCTGCTTCAATGTCTACCTGCATAACCAGCGCGAGTTCGAACGCTACTTACTTCGCCTGCAAAACTTGGCAGAAGCACGTCCGCTCATTCTCGGTGAGTTCGGCATGGACACCATCCGTCACACCCAAGATGAACAAGCCGAGATGCTCGGCTGGCATGTCGACAGCGTAGTGAAGTGCGGTCTGGCCGGTACTGTCTTCTTTGCCTGGACCGATGAATGGTTCACTGGCGAACAAGAAATAACTGATTGGGCGTTCGGGATTGTCACGCGCGCTCGCCAGCCAAAGAAGGCATTCCATGTTCTTCGGGAAAAATTCCATCAGAAGGATGCGTTGCCTTATCGGGCCCTCCCCCGCACGCCTTCGGTCTCAGTGATTGTTTGTAGTTACAATGGCGGACAAACTCTAGCTGCCTGTTTGGACTCGTTAGGTAGAATTAACTATCCCGATTACGAAATTATCCTGGTCGATGACGGGTCGACTGATAACACGGCCAAGATCGCAGAGCGCTATTCACGAGTTCGATACATCCGGCAGGATAATCATGGACTTAGTCATGCTCGTAACACTGGCGCGCAGGCTGCCCGCAGCGAAATACTCGCCTACACGGATTCTGACTGTATGGCGGATCCGGACTGGCTCTATTTTCTGATTGGCACTCTACTTAGCGGTAACTACGCTGGCGTAGGTGGACCGAATGTTCCGCCCCCAGCGCAAAACTGGATACAAGCTTGTGTAGCGGCGGCTCCCGGCGGCCCGAGCCACGTCCTACTCACCGATACTGTGGCGGAGCATATACCAGGTTGTAACATGGCCTGGTATCGGTGGACCTTTGATAACGTCGGAGGCTTTGATCCTGATTACCACAAGGCCGGTGATGATGTGGACTTTTGCTGGCGGGTTCAGCAGTCCGGACACGAAGTAGCTTTCAGTCCAGCCGCGGTCGTCTGGCATCATCGCCGCTTTACCCTCCATGCCTTTCAACGTCAGCAGGAAGGTTATGGTGAAGCAGAGTCGATGTTGCGCTTCAAACATCTTATTTTCTTTGGACCTACCGGGAATGCGAAGTGGCGCGGGCAGATTTATGGTTCACCGCGCTTTAGCTGGTTTATCAATCGGCCTATCATCTATCACGGTGTCTTTGGCGAAGGCTTCTTTCAATCGATCTATCCCACGCCCCAGTCCGAAATCGCGGGCTACCTTAGAAGCATCGAATGGTTCGCCTTAACCATCTTCCTCTTCGGCCTCGGCATCTTTCTACCCGAGGTGCGCATTGTTCCTTACCTGATGTTCGGGGGAACCTTGTGTGTCGCTCTGTCTTACATGCTGCATGCCCATATCGAACCTAAGTTCGATACAATTCCCGCTCGTCTGTTAGTTATGGTCCTGGCTTTCTGGCAACCTCTCATCCGCGGTTGGTCGCGTTACTTTACCTGGCTCCAGTTTAAACGCACGCCGCGCGCCGTTATCGCCACCCACGAGTTACTGCCGGAAGGCTCCGTTTCCGGCGGTAGGTCTGGTCGACTAAGCTATTGGAGTGAACAAGGTAAGGATCGTCACCACTTGTTAGCTTCCATCTTCGCTCTGCTGGAAGAAGAAGGATGGCGTTATTCCACGGATACAGGCTGGAACGATTGGGACATTCATATCTACGGCAACTTCTGGTGGAGCATAGCGCTGCAAAGTGTCACCGAGTACCATGGCGGAGAGAAGTGTTTGACCAGAGTAGGTCTACGCAATCGCTTCGTGACTACTACAGTCATCATCAATCTCATCGTTCTGACCCTGCTGATTTATCATCAGTTGAACACTGGTAGCTGGGACATATGGACGATGTCAGCCTACCTGGTTTTCATCTTGTTCCTTACCTTGCGCGCTTATCGCTTGAAGCGGCGTGTGGCAGAGTTAGTAGACCTGGCGGCTTATCGCGTAGGCCTGCAACGTCTGACGGGTTCGCCCGTAAAGGCGCAGCCACCACCAGCCAACCTGCCCGAGACAGCTAAGGCAACGTAGGTAGCTCTCCTACTAACGCTGCCATATCCAACGGCAAGGGAGCTTCGAAATCTTTCCGCTCTTGCGAAAGAGGATGAGAGAAGCCAAGGCGCCATGCATGGAGCATTTGCCGCGGAAAAATTTTCGCACTCTTCGCGCTGTAAAGTTTATCGCCTACCACTGCGTTGCCCAAATGGGCTAGATGCACGCGAATTTGATGCGTGCGACCACTGTGCAGATCGCATTCGACCAGACTCATTTCGTTGTCGGCGCCGATGACCCGGTATTCCGTTTTAGCGGAACGGCCACGAGCGGATTTTGCGATGGCCATCTTTTGCCGATGGATCGGATGGCGGGAAATGGGCGCGTCGATCAGTCCGCTAATTTTTTTTAATCGACCGGCTACCAGCGCAAGATAGGTTTTCTTGACCGTGCGAGCGGCAAATTGTTTCGAAAGGTCGCGATGCGCGAAATCTGTTTTGGCTACTACCAGGCAGCCGCTCGTTTCTTTGTCCAGACGATGAACAATGCCGGGGCGCTCTTTTCCGCCGATGCCGGAAAGGGATGTGCAATGCGCGAGAAGCGCGTTGACCAAAGTGTGTTCGGGATTGCCCGCTCCCGGATGCACCACCATTCCGGCACGTTTGTTGATCACGAGCAACGCGTCGTCTTCGAACAAGATTTCTAGCGGAATCGATTCTGCCTGCGCATCGATTTTTTCCGCCGCTGGAATTTCGATTTGCACGGAATCCTCCGCGCGCACCAACTCGCGTGCGCGCGGCTGTTTCCCATTTAGCCTAACGAGTCCTTGCTCGATCAAGGCCTGCAATCGCGAGCGCGAGAACTGAGGCAGCTCCAGCGCGAGAAATCGATCGAGCCTTTGCCGAGCTTGTTCGCGCCGCACGCGCACCTCGATCACTTCATTGGACATGCACGTCCTCTTTGCTCCCGCGTGCACGGATGCTAGCATGTGCGCGATGCCCGATCCCGCCGAGCTGACGCAGCAAAAATGCCCCGCTTGCGGTACCTTGATCACTGTCGGCGAAACGGAGCCGCTCACGCGCATTGAGTGTCCGCAATGCGGCGAAAAATTTCGCGTCGAACGCGCCTTCGACAATTTCGTCATCGTCGAAACGCTCGGCGTCGGCGGCATGGGTTCTGTTTATAAAGCGCGCGATACGCGGCTCGACCGGTTCGTGGCGCTGAAAGTTTTGCGAAAGGAACTGAGTACCGATCCAGCCGAGGCGGCGCGGTTGGAACAGGAAGCGCGCATGACCGCGGCGGTCAATCATCCGAACGCCATCCAGGTTTATTCCGCGGGCACGGCGCACGGGCAAGTTTATCTGGTGATGGAATTGGTCGATCACGGAAGTCTGGATGATTTGATGGCGCAGAAAACGCGCGTGCCGGAAGTGCAGGTTTTGCGCGCAGGCATCCAAGTCGCGCGCGGTTTACAGGCGGCGCATGAGAAAGGTCTCATCCATCGCGATGTGAAACCGGCCAACATTCTTTTCGCCGATGAGCAAACGGCGAAGATCGGCGATTTCGGTTTGGCGGGCGCAGCGGAACAAACGGCGGAAGGGCGCAAAGAAATTTGGGGCACGCCATATTATGTCGCGCCGGAACGCTTAAATAACGAGCCGGAAGATCTGCGCAGCGACATCTACAGTCTCGGCGCCACTCTGTTTCACGCGATTGCTGGAAAACCGCCGATGGAAGGCGAAACCACGTCCGCCTCCGAGTTGCGCGAATTGAAAAGTCATCCACCCGATTTATGCGAAGTGGCACCCGACGTGAGCGCGGAAACGGCGCACGCGATCAATCGCATGATCGCACCGAATCCCGAGGATCGATTCTCAACCTACCAGGAATTGATCGACGAACTGGTAGCAGCCTACGGCGAAGTCTCCGGCACCGCGAAAAAAACTCCGCGCTGGCTGATTCCCGCAGCGGTTCTTTGCTTCATCCTCATTGCCATCAGTGCTTACGTTTTTTATCAACGCAGTCTGGCTAAGGTGCGAAGCGCGGCCGGTCCGACGATGTCGCAACAGCAGGCGGCGTTGCAAACGCATTTCAGTGATGCGCGTCGACTCATTGTTGACGGGAAATACGATGCGGCTGTGACCGGCTTCACGAAGCTGGCGATCGAAGCCGGCACGCAACAGCCGGAAGCAAACTGGGCGCGTTTGCACACCGGGTTCGCTAACTTGCTTCAAGGGAAAATCGGGCCCGCTCGCGATGCTTTTCAACTGGTCGAAAAGGCAGCGGCCTTTTCCACGAAAAAAGAAGCTGCCGAGCTGGTGAATTTTTTTACTACAACCAGCCGGACGCTTTCCGCGACGACGCCGGTGCGTGAAAACACCACCACGGAAATTAATCCGAAGAGCGTCGGCGCTTTCGCCTTTTTGCTTTTTGGTTTGAAAGACTGGCAGTTACGCGAGTTCACCGATGGCGGCGCGCTTGTGCAAAGGTTCCTGGCGAGCATACCGCCTAACGAGTTCAACTGGATGAACGATTACAAACCGCTCGCGAAAAAATTCGCGGACGACGCCAGCCTCTACAATGAATGGAAAAATAACGGCCTAACGAATGCTAATGATCTGTCGGGTATACTCGCGAAACTGAAAACCCTTCAAGGAAAAGTGCAAACGCACGCACCGCTGAGCGAATACTTCAAAGAAGAGGAACGGCGTTTGACTGCGACTGCAGCACAACGCGAGAAAGACGAAAAAGACAAGCAGGCCGCCGAAAACGAAAAACGTGCGCACGACGAAAAGGACCGTTTCGAGGCAGAGAAGCCGAAATACCTCGCGGATTGGAAGCAGCGGCTGATCGCAGATCTTAAAACCGGCGCTTACAAAACCCCGGTAACCATTGGGCCGACAACCTACCAGGGAGTGAAAACGGCCAATGATAACATGATCACACTCAATGTCGCCAACTATGGCGAAGCGCCTTTCGGCTGGGAGAAATTTCCGCCCAATATGCTGCTGACCATGTCGCTTGCATTCGTTAGGCCAAATGCGCCGGACGCGGCCGATCGCCAATGGCTGGCGGCGGTTTATGCTTTTTCGATTGGCCAACTCGATGCCGCCAAAACCCTGAGCGACTCCGCAGCCAAGGCAAAATCGGATTACGCGCGGCTGCGCGATTTGCTTCTCGCGAAATCGCCCTGATGCAGGTCACGCGATTTGCTTCTCGCGAAATCGCCCTGATGCAGGTCACGCGTTTCGCATTATCATTCTGACCATGCCGGAGTTTTCCTATCGCGCGCGCAACATGCAGGGTGCTCTTGTCGAGGGCGTGTTGAACTGCGCGGATCGTTCGGTGGCCATTCGGCAAATCGAACAACTGCACTACATCCCGATCCGCATCGAGGCGGTAGGTTCAGCTCCACAAGTCGTCATCGGCGGCGCGCCCGTCGTCGCACCAGCCGCGACGCAAAATCTTAAAATTCCGCACACACAGTTGCTCATCTTCACCGAGCAACTGGCGCATCTTTTGCAGGCCGGGATGACGCTGGACGAAGGGTTGGCCGTTCTGGAAAAACGGCTCAAGCACCCACGCGTCCAGCAAATGACGAAGGCTCTCCATCAGGCGCTGGTCGATGGGCGCAGTTTCTCGCAGGCCTTGCGCGATTTTCCGAAAATTTTTCCGGCAATTTATGTGAACCTGATCGCCGCGGGCGAAGCGAGCGGCGCGTTGCCGGAAATTTTGCGGAGGCTGGTCGAGCACTTGATGCAGGCGAAGGATCTGCGCGATCGCGTGCAACAGGCGCTGATTTATCCGGCCTTTCTCGCGGTCGCGGGCGCGGTCCTAATGACCGTGTTCATCACTTACATGGTGCCGCAGCTGACAAATTTCATGTCGCAAAATGGCGGGGCGTTGCCGCTGCCGACGCGGATTCTGGTTAGCTTTCATCACGTCCTGACTACTTACTGGTGGGTCGGCGCGCTCGTCGTGGTGGGCGCGAGTGTCAGTCTGCGCGCCTTCATTCGCACGGAAGAAGGTCGCGTGACCTGGGACCGCATTCGAATGTCGTTTCCGGGTTACGGCCGCATCATCAAACACCGTTATTACGCGCAATTTTCCCGCACACTCGGAACGCTCATGGAAAACGGCATTCCGCTTTTGAAGGCACTCGATCTCGTGACGGAAATCGCGGGGAACAAATACGTCGAACGCAAATTAGTGGATGTGCGCCGCGCGGTCATCGACGGTGCCAACTTGTCCGCCGCACTCGCCGCGCAGCATTTATTTCCGGAGCTCTTCACCGACATGATGGCGGTGGGCGAACAGACCGGACACTTCGCGCAGACCATGCAGACGATCGCCGATGTTTACGAACGCGAGCTGGATCGCACCGTGAAAATCACCTCGTCGCTCATTCCGCCGGTCATCATTGTCTTGATCGCAATGATTGTTGGCTTCGTCGTTTACAGCATTCTGTCGGCGGTCTTCGAGATGACGAGTAGTTTACAGGTGCACACGCACTGAGGTATCCTCCGTTTCAATGTTGTTCCGGATTGTGGCGTGCGTCGTCGCATTGGGTGCTTCCGCTGCGTGGGCGCAGGAAGCGTTCAACAACTCATTCTCTACCTCGCGCGCGGCCGTGACCGAGCGGGCCCCCGCGGAAAGTGCGTGGCTCGATTTGCGCCAGACAACCAACTCCACTCCACAGGTAGCGCCGCGCTGGATCGAATCCATCACGCTCGTTCCTGTGCAACCAGCCGATGGATCGCCTGCGCACACAGTTTTTCGTATCCGCGTGCAACATCCGCGGCCCGATCTGCAATCGATGCTGCTTCGTTTATTTTTTGACGATAAACCGCAGCAACGTCCCTCGATCATCGCGTGGGATGAATCGGGTACACAGATTTTGCAATCGGGCGCACTGGGCGCCGGCATCGATCTCTCCACTTCGGAAACAATTCTTCTGCCGATGATCGGCGTCTCCTGCATCGACGTCGATGTGCCGGGCGACGGATCGACCGTACGCGGGGTTTATCTGGATTGGATGACGAGCCGCAATGTGGCGCATCCG
The DNA here is from genome assembly GCA_038237435.1 of Chthoniobacterales bacterium. Lineage (GTDB taxonomy): Bacteria > Verrucomicrobiota > Verrucomicrobiia > Chthoniobacterales > UBA10450 > JACCTI01. The sequence goes on along the minus strand of JBBRYT010000009.1, from coordinate 107,102 downwards.
CTATCGTCCGACCGGCGCGCGTTTGTTCCCGAACCGTTTGCCGCCGCCGCGCCTTTGTCGACGCAGACAGCGGACAAGCAAACATTCGGCGCGGTCACGGCCACACTTTCGCCGGATACCATCCGCATCGGCGCGAGCGTTTCACAAGGCGCGGCGTTTCAATTCGGCATCGAAGCGCAGCCGCTCGTGGCCATGCTCAATTTTGAAGTGGCGAGCGCGCAAATCGATTCGCCTCCGCAGGTTTTTGTGAACGGAGAGAATATCGGCACCGCGTCGCTCACCCTGCCGGATTTAGCGGACCCGGCGTATCGTGGAGAAACAAAACGACTCGTCGGAGCGATGCGTTTTCATTACACCGGCTGGCTGCGCGCGCAGAAAATTATTCCGGCGTCGAATTTGAGAGTCGGAACGAATGATGTGATTGTAACCGGTGGCTCGGGAACTGCGGCTTCCGCCATCCGCGCCACGCAAATTCAACTGAAATATCTGTGGGACAAATCCGATTACGTGCTCGATCCGAATTAGCATTCGTTAGGCAATCACGGGCAGCTTTCACGCTGCTCGAGATCATGCTCGTGGTGGGCATCATCGTCATCATTCTCGGCGTGGCGGTAGGAAAGTTGGGCAACACCACCGGCGTCGCCAAAGACATGCGCGTGCGCGCGGATGTTCAGGCTATCTCCACACAGCTGAAACTTTACGAGAGTGTGAATGGGTTTTTGCCCACGACCGAACAAGGTCTGCAAGCCCTGGTCACCCCACCGCAGAGTGATCCCAAGCCGACACGCTGGTATCAGCTCTTCAAAGAATTGCCACAGGATCCGTGGGGCAACAGTTACTTCTATTTTTCGCCCGGCCGGAAAAATCCGGACAGCTACGATCTTTATTCGGCTGGTCCGGATCGCAAACCAGACACCGCGGACGATAACTGGGGCAATTAGCCCTCGCTATTGGTCCTGCTGAGGTGCGACCCCCTCACCCTGTGGTGCGGGGTTGCGCTGGATAACTCCGCGCACCCGCGGCGGCGGCGTGGGCAAGGTGGGAATCGGCGCGGGTTTGATTGTGTTTGTGTTGGCGTTGTATTGCGGCACCGGCGGAACTGTCGCGCCACCTTGCGGGGGCGGCAGTGCGATTGCCGGCTGCGGCATAGGCGCGTTCGCTACCGGTTGTGTGATCAAGGCTTGATTGAAAGTGAGGGTGGCGAACTGCCCGTCCTTCGAAATCGTGACCTTGGTCGCGCCTACGTGGTCCGACCACTCGATGTTCGAAATACTGTAACCGCTTCTGTTCGCGGTTTTCGTACTTAAGTATTCTTTGAGATTCTTGTCGGTGCTCGAATTCAAAGTTACGACACCCTCGTCGCTCAGCTTGGCTGCGTTCGCGATGTAAAGATCCTTCGCGAAATTCGGCGCCTGTGGCGGCGGGGCCACGGCGGTGGCAACCGCGAAGGGCGATTTGTTCATCATTGCTTCGTAGTGCCCGAAACTTTGCATCTTCGGCACATCGTTTTCTTTCGCCGTGGCTGCGATGGCGGAGAGTGCCGGGAAAAGAAGAGAGCTCGCAAAGAAATTTCTCGTTTTAATTTTCATGATTTTGGCGCGAACCAGCGCGCGATTTTGAATTTCCCTCTCATCATGGTCGGATCGGCCGAATCGATCGCCAAATTAACGTTTTCGAAGACAACAAACGAGTCGGGTTTTTGAATATCGTAAAGAAAATGCACGAGCGGCGGCCAGGGGCTCTTGGTTTCTACGGAGGCAAAAACCGATTGATAATTCGGCGTCGTCTCGCTAGCGCCGATCGCGGGATTTTCGATCAGGACGTTGTGTTTGCCGGCGGCCTGCTTCACTTCATCGAGCAAAGTTGAAGCTTCCACCGGACTCTTCAGTGTCGGTTGATTTTTCTTCAGCCAGTCAGCGCGCTTCTCCCAGGTTTTTTGTTCCTTCAAGAAAACGGTCTGCTCCTTCCGCAAAGTTTTTCGGGAAGCGATATCGCTCCGCACCTTATGCAAAGCGCCGAGCAATGCGCTCCAGACGAAAAGATTGATCAGTAAAAAAAGCGCTCCGGCCACGATGAGTGAAAGGACGCGTTCGCGCGGATTCATGCGCTGAAACCAGGCCGGCATCATTTCGGTTTTCCTTCCAGGCGGAATTGCGCGTGCTCGTTAGGCAAAATCCGCGGCGCGGCCATCTCGAAGTGGAAACCGGCCAGGTCCGGATTCTTTTTCGCCTTGTCGGCAAATTGATAGGCAAGCGCGGCCGTGGCGGCCTCACCATCGACGGAAATTTGCCGCGCCGACTGGTTGTATTGGGTGATCTGCACATCGGCGGGCAGACTTTCAAAAAGGTGCTGCAGAACTTCGATCGGATAATAATGCGGATCGATTGCGGGCGAGACCGCCTTCCAGCGCGTCTCTGTCTTCTTGATGAAGGCGGTTTTCGGCTCGTCCCGCGCGACGGCGCGATCAAGCGCACCTACTCGCACTCGCAGAATCAAAACGTAAGCCGCCAATAAGAGCATGATGGCCGCGTAGGCGCCGCCCGCCCACAGCAGGCGCTTTTTCCATTGCGCTTGCCTAACGAGTTCTAGACGACGCTGCCGCCAACTTTCCGGCAGGAGATTGAGGTTAGTGTTCGCCGGCGGTGCTTCCACGCCGATGAGATCGGCGCGACTAACAAATAGTCCCTGCACGGTGTCGCGCAGCTCGTGCAGATTTTCATCGAGCAAGACAGTCGGAAAGGCGGTGTTGATTCCTTGCAGCTCTGCGCTCAGAGCTAACTGCGGCAGATCGCGCTGTAGTTGCGTCGCATCGGCTCCATCGAGAAAACCGGTGAAACCAATTTTCCCTTCTTCGCTAATCGCACAGACCAGCCCATTATCCTCCGGATACAGAAAGAAGGCGCGACCGGCCGCCGCGTGCGTTGCGGCTCGTTGCGAGGCGTAGACCGTGACTTGCGTGGGAATAATCCCGCGGGCCAGAAGCGGCGCGGCCAGCTCGGACAGCTTTGCGTTATGGACCGAGACGGCCGAGACAATACTCCCCTCCTCAGTTTGCTCGAGCACTTCGAAATCGGTGGTTACCTCCTCCGCTGGATACGGGAGTGCCTTCTCAATTTGCAAGCGCACCATCTCGGAAAATTCCGCCGCATCCACTGTCGGTAAACGCAATCTTTGCGCGAGCACCGCGCTCGCCGGCAGACCGAGCACGATATTTTTCGTGCCGTTTAAGAGCGGCAGTGTCTCATCGAGGGTGGCGACGCCTTGCACATTCCAGCCCGCACCATTCTCGCCCGCGCTTACCACGTTCCAGCCCTGCGCGGCCGGAATTAAAAACACCGGTGATTTTTCGGTCTCGATCTTAAATCTCCTTCCAAGTGATCATCTGCGGAATGTTGCCGGTTTTGCGGATGACCATCTGCACGGTGCGCGTGACATCGCCCGATTTTCCCACACTGACCACGCGCATCACCTGGTCCTTGAATCCGACCAGCGGCGCCAGCTGTTTAAACTGCTCCGTCGACAAGCCCAGTGCAACTCGAACGTCCTCCATGCTCTTGAACTCAGGATCATCCTCCGTGCCATCGATCTCATCCACGCCACGCCGAAGCGTGAGAAACTGATCAACCCGGCCATCATTCATTCCGGGCAACGACAGTAGCAAGTCGCGTGACGCCCAGGTGAGATCGATCGGGCCGGTGCTGTTCACGGTGAAATCCGCATCCCAATCAGGACGGCTGGTGAATTCTTCCCAACCGCGCACGCGTTTCAAATCGTCGATCCGCGCAAGCAATGTGTTAGCCGGTTTATAATCTCCTTCGTCTTCCGCGCCGTTGAGGCGAACGAGATTATCGGGATCGACCCAATCGAGCAGGCAATCGATCATGTGCTCGCGCTCATTTAGGTCGATTCCTTTTCGCTCGAGATACAGCCGCAAGATGTCGATTCGATCCGGATTTTCTCCCGCCACCACCCAGTTAATATTAAGCCGGCCACCTTCTCCGCTTAGCCGCGCATCAAAATGTTGTGTTCGGCTAACTCCGCCGTGCAACAGCGGCGAAGAAGGTTTTACGCCGGGATGGAGCGCGATTTCACTCCCGGAACAAGCCATCGCCTCTGCTTCCATCGCGCGGCTGGCCGCGCCGTTGAGATTAAGCCGCGCGCCGATGTCCATCGCCCAAGAAATGATCATCGCGCTAAGAACGAATAGCGCCCAGAGCGCGAGCAAAAGCGCCGCTCCGCGCGGTCGAGTAAAGCGAGATAACCTGGCGTTCATCTCAAAGCGGCGTCCTTCCCAGCGCAATGATTGCTTCCCACGGCAAGGACTCGTTAGGCCGGCCGATACTTAATTTCACCAGGCGCGGCAGGGTGATCGTGTCCGTCCATTTATCCAACCAGGTGTTGAGGCGCGGATCAAAATAATGAATCTCCAAACTTCGGACGTTAGGCAGCAGCGTGACCCAACTACCGTCACTCTCCGAGTCGTTGTCGCTCTTGCTCTGACGTTCGACGCCGATCTCCATGCGATCACCTTGCTTCGGCACCGGTCGCATCTTGAGAGTGACCAAGTATTCGCCCGCGGCATAACGCGTGAGCAATCCCGGACCGGCCGTCGTCGTCCAACTAATTTCGTCGCGCGAACGGTCGTTTAGCTTAAGCGCCTCGCCCAACATGGCTGCTTTGCCACCCGGCAACCGTTGCCATTCACTCGTGACCAAATTCGCGAAACCGCTGTATTGCATGTTGACCGCGTTCGCTTCCGCGGAAATGCGCAGAGCCATGATGTTCGTCTGCACGAAGCGATAAATGGCTAGCGCCATCATCGCGAGAATGCCGACCGCGAGCATGATCTCGAGAAGAGTGAAGGCTCGCCTTCGCTCGTTAGCTCGCCCGATAAACATAAAACTCAATCTTGCGCGACTGCGCGATGCCGTGGCGCGTCCATTCAGCGGTCAGGGTGACGAACTGGATGCCCGATAATTGCAGACCCTTCTCGTCCTTCAAATCCGCCGCCGCTGCCTTCTGTCTTAACTTTACCTGACCGAAACCAGTCTCGATTTTATTTTCTTTGCTAACATCGGGTTGACCAGGGGTGGCTTGTACTTCGGCCATGCGATTAGCAAGAATCTGGCGCACCCGTTCTTCCTGTTCACTAAGCACACTCGCATTCATGCAATTTTCCACCGCGCGACCGAGCGCCAGCACGCCGACGACAAAAATCGTCAGGCCGATGAGCACTTCATAAAGAGCGAAGCCGCGTGCCTTATCGCGTCGCATATTTCGCAAGCTCCGCTCGCGCCGTCAGCGCGGAATAATTCGCCGTCCAAGTTCCGTCGTCACCTTTGAATGAAACCGTGGCCGGTTCGCAGGCGCCTGACGGCCAAAAAATCCATTCCGGCGCGGGCTTTTCCGTCAACGCCGCGGTCAAGTCTAACGCGAAAACATCACCTTTCTGGACTTTCAAAACCGACAGCGGCGATTTGTTTTCTCCTTCCGCGAAAGCTTCGGCGTGCAGCACGATTTGATCTTTTTCCCAGGTGATCAAATAGGTGCGCCGATCATTCACGCTGCGTTCCTGTGCGGTGCGCACGAGATTGTTCATTTGATCGAACGAACGTCGCAACCGGCGGTCGGCCAGCACGCCGCTGATGCTCGGCACTGCCAGCATGAGGATGAGCATCAAGATAAAGATCGCGATCGCCAGCTCGATTAAAGTAAAAGCCTGCGTCTTCTTACGCACCAGCGAACTTACCGCCACGAGGGTTGAATCACAAGATGCCGCCTGCCCGACAACGGTCCGCTAAAAAAACGCAAGCAAACGCCAGCGGAAAAACGATCCGTGCGTTATCGTCTTTCGCGTGAAGGAGGCTGTGGCTACCATTAGAAGGACCCAACCGGTGACCTCTCGCGCAGTGACGCCTTCTTCGAAAAAAATCTCCAGCCAGGTTTTTCTTTCGCTCGCCTTTCTTGCGGTCGTAGCGGTTTTGATTTGGCAGGGAATTAACGCCCACGGTACGCCTGATCCATTGCGACCACAAACCAGTCCGACGGTCGCTTTTCTCGACATAGCCGTGCTCGTTTTTCGTGAAGGACTCGAATGCATTTTGGTTCTGGCTGCGATCACCGCCAGCATGACCGGCGCGCGCAGCGTGCATCGCCGGCCGGTCGCTATCGGCACGGCCGTGGCGTTCGGTGCCACGATTGTCACCTGGTTTATCGCGATCGGAATCATGGGACAATTAACCGAAAGCGTGCCCGCGCTCGATCTTCAAGCCGCCACCGGATTACTCGCAGTGGTCGTTTTGCTCGTGATCATGAATTGGTTTTTCCACAAGATTTACTGGGGCGGCTGGATTCGTGCGCACAATCGCCGTCGCAAAAATCTCATCGCCAGCGCAAACCCTGGGCATTTGTGGTGGGGATTTATCCTGCTCGGATTTACTTCGCTTTATCGTGAAGGCTTCGAGGTGGTGCTATTTCTGCAGAGCTACTACCTTCGGCTCGGTGGCGGCGTTGTGCTAAAGGGCGCGCTGCTTGGTCTCACCCTTTCAGGCTTCGTCGCTATTCTGACTTTCGCGCTGCAACGGCGTTTGCCCTATCGGAAAATGTTGATCACCACCGGTATTCTTCTCGGCGTCGTCCTGTTAGTGATGGTCGGCGAACAAGTGCAGGAAATGCAGTTGGCACATTGGGTGGGCACGACAACGATTCCATGGCTGGAAAACCTGATCCCTGGATGGATGGGAATGTGGTTCGCCGTTTTCCCCACCTGGGAAACATTGATCGGACAAGGCCTGGCCGCGCTGGTCGTGGTCGGATCGTATTTCGGTGCGCGCATGTTGCGCGGTTCGCCCCCGGAACCGGACGTGGCCGTCCCTGGCGCGCTGGAAAAAGCCTAACGAGTCGTTAGTTCTTATCCACGCTGTATTTGCCCGGCCCGACAAAGAGGATGCCGAGCAAAATCACGAAGAGCAAAACCGCATCGAGATTTATGCGGTAGTTATTGATGCCTAACAAGTGAACCAGCGTTATAAGCAAGACGAACAACACGCCGAGACGAAAGAACAATCCGAAAATCATGAGCGCCCCACCAATGCAGCCAAGGAGCGCGCCGAGAAATCCCCAGAATTGATAATGCGCATGCAGACCCAGGTTGCGGATCGCCTCACCATTGTGTGTCCCTGCGGCATGACCGCCGAGCAGGACCGGCCCGAGCAAAATGATAAAGAGCACACCTAGGCCGAGTCGCATTAAAAGCAGCCCGCCTTCACGATACTTCGCTAGAAACTGCATCCGCATCGCGCGAAGCTAGCCGGAATGAATCAAATCACCAAAGCCGTTTTGCTCGCCGCCGGCCGCGGCACGCGCATGCGCGACCTGACGAATGATTTGCCGAAGCCGATGTTACACGTGCGCGGCAAACCGGTGCTGCAACACATCCTCGAAGGTCTGCGCGCGGCGGGCGTGCAGGATTTTTGCATCGTCGTTGGTTGGCGCGCGGAAGTGGTGCGCGATTATTTTGGCGAGGAAAAGATTTCTTACGTGACGCAAGTCAGACAGGACGGCACCGGAAAGGTAGTCGAATTAGCGCGCGAGTTTTGCGGCAATGATCCGTTTGTCTTGAGTTACGGCGATATCTTGGTTGATGCATCCAATTACCAACCACTCGTTAGGCCGGTCGACGACGTGGAAGCGATCGTCAGCGTGCGGCGCGATCAGGACGTGAGCAAAGGCGGAGCGGTTTTTGTGAATGACGACTTCCAAGTGACCGATGTACGAGAAAAACCGCTGCCAAACGAACCGACCAGTCCGTGGTACAACGCGGGAGTTTACGCTTTTCGCCCAAGCATTTTCGATTTTACCGCGCGCCTGCAACTGTCGCCGCGCGGCGAATACGAACTGACCGATGCCGTGCGCGATCTCGCGCGTTCAGGAAAAAAGGTGCAAGCGCTTGAGCTGACGGGCGATTGGGCCGATGTGCGCGATCCGGAAATTCTCGCCGAGCTAAACCGCTAAGGCGTCTCTTCCATCGGACCTTCCGAGATTTCTTCTTCGCCTATTTCTTCTTCGATCTCGCGGCGACGTTTCGGAGAGAGGAAAGGCCGCAGAAATCCGTAGAGCAGATAAACGAGAAAAAGAATCGCGGCCATCCACTTGTAGAACTTCACCGTGACGGCGAGAACGGCGATGACGAAAAGAAAACGCGGAACCGATTGCTGCGTTCGCCAGTTGACCGCTTTGAAACTTGGATAGCGAAATTTGCTAAACATCATGAACGAAAGAAAAAGCATGAGCGGCGGCAGTGCGTATTTCCATCGACCGATCGTGTGTTGACCTTCGTCCAACCAGAGCATGAAAAGTGTGATCGAAGCGATGGTGCCAGCCGCGGCCGGAATGGGAAAGCCGGAGAAATTTTTATCCGCCGCGCCATTGCCATTCGCGGAGATGCAGTTGAAACGCGCCAGTCGTAACGCGCCGCAGGCCAGGTAAACAAACGCGATCATCCAACCGAGATTGCGAAATTCACCGAGAACAATCTGATAAACTAACAAGGCCGGCGCCATCCCGAAGGAAACGATGTCGGCTAATGAATCGAATTCCCGGCCGAAAGCGCTCTCATGTCCACCGAGCCGCGCCAGGCGGCCATCGAGCAAATCGAAAACGCAGGCCAGCAGAATAAACCAGATGGCATCGTGAAATTTCCCGGCCGCGACGGTGAAGTCGACATCTTGCGCGCCGTCGTAGATGCACAAGACGGCGGCGAAGCCGCAGAACAAATTGCCGGCCGTCATTAGATTCGGCAGCAGATAGATCTTTGGACTCTCCTCTTGCATTCGTTAGGCCAATCGGGCAATCACCGTCGTCCCACCTCTAACGCGATCGCCTACTTTTACCACCACCGTGGCGTCGAGCGGCAAATATACTTCTGTTCGCGATCCGAAGCGAATCATGCCAAAGCGTTCGCCTTTCTGTAAAACATCGCCCACTTTTGACCACGCCACGATGCGGCGCGCGATCGCTCCGGTCAGCTGCCTAACGACTAGTGTGGCGCGCGGATTTTCGAAGGCCCAGATCATCGCTTCATTCTTATCGGCGCACTCCGGACTCCGCGCGTCGAGACACAAACCCTCACGATGTTCGCGGTAGGTAATGCGGCCGTCGATCGGTGCGCGATTCGTGTGCACATCAAAGACGGAAAGAAAAATTCCCACTCGCTTCATCGGCCGCTTCAAAACATCGCGCTCTTCTACTTCCACGATGTCCGCCACGACACCATCCGCGGCGGCAAGGATTGCGTCGGACTCGTTAGGCGCGACGCGGTCGGGGTCGCGGAAAAAAGCGAAAGTATAGAGAATGAGGAGTAACCAAAGCGCCGTCAGCCATGACGAAAGAAACCAGCTGGCGAAGGCGAGAAGCAGTAGCACTGCGAGGATCCAGCGCGCTTCGTAGAGGGTTTGGAATCGCATAAGGCGCGAAACCTTCGCAACGCGCCCGAGGAGGTCAAGCTCCGACCATGAACAAATGTATGGTATTTATAGGTCTGGCCCAACACGTGCTTTTCTGGATGCGATGTCTGGGCAATATCCGTTTCCATTCCTGGCCAGGCGGAGAATCTTTTCCTCGCCCGAGTCGGCCATGTCGCTGGTGGAAGTCTCCATCGCGGTAGCGCTTTTAGGCTTGGTGGCCGCGGGAGCCCTCGCCTCTTTGATGGCTCTCAACAAAAACGCGGTTAGCACCCGGGTGATGACCGGCGCCCGTGAAGTGGTGCAACGAAATATCGAAGCTGCCGTTGGCGCGCCTTTCAATTCATCAACGCAACCAAGCATCCTCGGCATCACCAGCGCCACCGGTGTGAACTGGGACGACGCAGGCGGATCCAGCCCGGTGCCGATTTACACCAGCCGTGATGCATCGAACACGATCACCGGGACGCTCAAGCGCATCGTGGTCGCCCAAGCAAACCCAGTGAACGCCGACCTGCGACGGATCACGTTCCATCTCGATTATTCGATGTACGGGAGAAATTTGAACTACGAAATGACCACCATTCGGGCCACGGATCGATGAGACGAGATCAAAGCTTACGCGCGCGCGGCAACAGCCTCGTGCAAATGATGGTTACGATCGCAGTCATCATGATCGTGGGCGCGGTGGCTTATTCGATGTTGATGAATTCGACCACGCTGCTGGCGAAAAACGTCTCACTCAATTCGTCCAATATTCTTGCACGCGCTTCACTCGACCGCATTTTCGCGGAACTAAATCAGGCCAACAAGACGCCTACTCTGATTAACGCGGATGGCTCCATCGCCGCCGGATCAGGCCCAGCCGCTGGCGTGCTTTTCGATAAGTACGTGGGCGGTCCTTACATCGTGGGCAATCCAGGCTCGGGTCTGGCCGCAAGTGCTACGACATTCAATTTATACTACTCCGTTGATCCGACGGCTAATCCGCCGGTGCCGCAGAAAAATGACGTCGTCATTATGGATGGCGTTACGCGAGCGCTGGTTTTGTCTTGCAGTGCGCCTACTTCTAGTCTGGCTGCGCCTACTCCCACGCCGGCTCCGGTTTCGCCTAACGGCCGGATGATCACAGTTACTTTGCAGAACTCGTTAGGAACCTACACCAGTCCTACTGTTAGTTCCGGAACAGCTATTGCCTGGAGCTCCAAGACACAGCAGACCGCTTACATTGTTCACCGGAAGGCCTTCGTCGTTGTGCCCGGTGCCAGCTCCAGTAGTCCAGCGGAACTACGTTTCTATCGCGACGCAGAAACGGTGGCTAACTACGACGACCCGACGACCTACACCGTTCTTACCGGCGGGCTGGGCAACACTACAGTCAATGGCGTGCCGGAAAATACGCCGTTCTCTCTCGTCACGCAAAATGGCACCTCCTTTCTCAGCATCGCCATGCGGGTAGAAGATCAGCAATTCAACAAGCGCCTCGCCTCGCAGCAGCGTTCCGATTTCAACACTTTTCTTCGTGTCGACACCATGTTGCGACCTAGAAACATTCCGTCCTTGTGAAAGTAACCGCTCGCTCCAAAGAGAACGCCACCGCTTTGGTCGTTACCATGCTGATCATTTTCATGATCACCGTTGGTATCGGCATCGCCACCAACATCACCACCTTCACGGTTCGGCAAACGGATTCGAGCCGCGACTTCTCCGCTTTACGTAGTGCAGCAGAAGGGGCGCTGGACTTTGGTTACGGAGTGCTAACCAAAACTATCGACAACAACAGCGGTCCGGTACCTAACCTTGTCCTTGCTGCTGCTATTTTCACGCCACCTACCTTTAATAGCTTTAGCTACAAACAACCGTTAATCGTTCAGGGCACCGATCAATACGGCGCGCCGGCTGGTCTTCTTACATCCGTCGTTCCGCCACCTGCAGTTAGGATTAATCTCGACAACTATCCAGGTTGGGTCGGCTCAAATACTGGCTACGTAGCTAGTGTTACTTTGGGCGGCAATTTTATTGGTAAGCGCGCGGTGGCCTATGGAGTAAAGCGCGCCTATAACTACACGGTCGTTCCGCTCTTTCAGGCCACTGCTTTCTTCGAAGACGACCTCGAATTGTTTCGTCCTGCCACCATGACCATCGGGGGACTCGTCCATACGAATAGCAAAGCTTACGTCAGTTCTTCTTCCTCAGGCACGCTAACCTTCGCCGGCAATCTTTCCTATTCTGCGAACAACGGGTACCTTGATAACGTCGATCCGCCGCAGGCCAGCACGTGGAGCGGCTACAAGGCCAATAGCGAGATCCCACCGACCTACTCGAACGGCGGGCAGGCTCAGCAAGTCGATCAAGTCGCGCGTATCGAACCTCTTGGCAAGGACGCCTCTACTCTCATCAATACGACCGATGCCAGTCGTAACAACGACGCCATGCGCGAGCTAATCGAGCCGCCTGACACCTACGTAGATCCAGTTACTCAAAAAATTTCCGCTGCCTCGGTGTCTACGGATCCACCAACAATCGCCAGTCGCCGCCTTTACAACAAAGCTGGCATTCGGATTCGGGTGGCCGGAACAAATGCGGTCCCGATCATCACGGTAACGCCAAACGCGGCCAAAGGCACCATCTTAACCGCGAGCCAGATTACCACCATTACCAACGCGCTCACCCAGCAAACCATCTACGACCGACGCGAAGGTCAAAACGTTGATATTACCTCCCTCGATCTGTCGAAAGTGAAAAGCACCTTGGAGAGTGCCAGTGGCTTTAATGACATCCTTTACATCGATGACGTTCGTTCGAGCGGGAGCGATCCTAAAGCGATTCGTCTCGTCAAAGGCGACACTCTTCCTGCGGGCGGGCTTACTGTTGCGAGTGAGAACCCGGTTTACATCCAGGGCGATTACAACACCAACGGCAACCGCGTCTCCTCCGCCGTCTTCGCCGACGCCGTAACCATTCTTTCCAATAATTGGAACGATATCAATTCCAGCGCCGCCCTCTCCTCGCGCCTCGCCAACGACACCACCGTCAACACCGCCATCGTGGCCGGCTTTCTTCCCTCCGGTTGGACTAACCCCGTGACCGGCGCGACCTACGGTTACTCCGGCGGATTAAATAACTTCCCGCGTTTCCTTGAGAACTGGAGCGGCCACACCTTCACTTACACCGGCTCGATGATCGAGCTCTTCACCAGCGGCATCGCCACCGGCGAGTGGGACACCGGCGCCACCTATGTTCCACCCGTGCGAAATTGGAATTTCGATTCCAATTTCGTCGATAACCCTCCGCCCGGCAGTCTCGATGCCGTTTCCATTAGTCGCGGACCACTTGTGCGATTCTAACGACTCGTTAGGCCAATGAAAAAAATCCTCGCCTTAATTTTTCTCGGAATAATTTCCTCGGCGCAAGCTACGCTCGATCTCACGCCGAACGAGATTAACGCCTCCAGCGACGGCCCCGCCATCAAGCGCTACTACTTTCGCGACGGCAGCAAACAACTGACCTTTCGAATCGATAACAAGATGTCGGTCAAAGGGAGCAGCGACGCGGCCGCCTTTCGTTTTCAAGACATGCAGGGCGCTGCGACCAAGCTCGCCCGGTCGCAAACCAGCGCGCGCACTCTCTTCGACGAAAAAAATCTGGCGAGCTATCGCAACGTCGCCCGCACTTCGCTTCCGGCTGACGCCACCGACGTGCAGACGGAGGAAGAACGCGCTAATCCGATCACGATTAACGGGTGGACTAGTTACCGCATTATTTTCAGTTACAAACTGTTTGGAAACGCGCAACGCCGCAGCATTACCTTCGTGAATTACAACGAAGCGGAGCAGCTGGTTTTTGACGTGAGCGCGACCGCGAATGATTACGAAAAAGTCTACGCTCGCAGCTTCAAAATTCTGAATTCGATTTCCGATTTGCCCGCTGATCCAAACGGACCGACGTAGCAGCCGATAATACCAGATAGTGGGCCAGGCGGCCCCGCCGATCGCAACATTTAGGGATCGGACCGGCGAGATAATCGTTGTTTCCGTGGCCATTCCCGCCTATCTTTTCGGCAGTTTATGCCAGCCGCCGCTTTGCCCCTTATGGACGACGAAAATGAAGCCCAGCACAAACGTCAAACTGAGGCGACTGGAATCAGTCAAAATCAGAAATACGACGCCGCGCAAATCGACAAACTCGAGGGGCTCGAAGCGGTCCGGAAACGCCCCGGGATGTATATCGGCGATCCGGACGAACGCGGTTTGCATCACTGCGTTTTCGAGGTTTTGGACAATTCAATCGACGAACATCTCGCCGGCTATTGCAGCAAGATCGACGTCGTCGTGCACGTCGATGGGTCGGTTTCGATTCGCGATAACGGGCGCGGCATTCCGGTCGACATGCATCCGAAATTCAAGATGCCGGCCGTCGAGTTGGTCCTGACGAATCTGCACGCCGGCGGAAAATTCGGACAAGGCGCCTACAAATATTCCGGCGGTCTGCACGGCGTCGGCGCGAAATGCGTCAACGCGCTTTCCGATTGGTTCAAAGTTGAAGTCTCGCGCGACGGCAAGGTTTACCACATGGGTTTTGAGCGCGGCAAAACCACGCAAAAACTCGAAGTGATCGCCGAGTTGAAGAACAAAAAGCAGACCGGCACGCTGATCACGTTCCTGCCGGATCCGACGATTTTCACCATCACGACGGAATTCAAATTTGATCGGCTCGCCAGTCGTCTGCGCGAACTCGCGTTTTTGAATCCTGGTCTGGAAATCACTTTAATCGACGAGCGCAGCGATTCCGCGAAAAAGGAGATGTTTCTCTACAAACACGGAATCGAAGAATTCGTCAAACAGCTCGGCGAAAACAAGCAGGTCATTCATCCGAAGCCGGTCATTCTTTCGCGACAGCGTGACGAAATTTTTGTCGATGTCGTGATGCAATACAACGACAGCTACAACGATCAGATTCTTTGTTTCGCGAACTCGATTCCGAATCCGGACGGCGGCACGCATCTGACGGGCTTCCGCAGCGCGTTGACTAAAGCAGTCAATCAATACGCGAAGACGAATGGCCTAACGAAAGATAAAGACCCAGCCATTTCCGGCGACGATGCGCGCGAAGGTTTGACCTGCGTTCTCAGCATTAAGTTGCCGAACCCGCGCTTCGAGTCGCAGACCAAGGTGAAGCTCGTAAACACGGAGATCGACGGCATCGTGAACTCGGTGGTGTACGAAGGGTTGATGACTTATTTCGATCAGAACCCGCCAATCGCGAAACGTATCTTCGAAAAAGTTCTCACGGCCGCGCGTGCACGCGAAGCCGCGCGGAAAGCGCGCGAGACGATCCGCAAAGGCGCTCTCACCGGCGGCGGTTTGCCGGGAAAATTAGCCGACTGTTCCGAGCGCGATCCCGATCTGACCGAGCTTTATATTGTCGAGGGTGATTCGGCCGGCGGTTCTGCGAAACAAGGACGCGATCGTCGTTATCAAGCCATCCTTCCGATCCGCGGCAAGTTGATCAACGTTGAGAAAGCCCGTCTCGATCAGGCGCTGAAAAACACCGAGATCCAATCGATGATCACGGCCATCGGCACTGGCATTGGCAAACCGAAGGAAGATTCCAAGGACGGGACGAACGGCGGCAAGGACGAGGGCACCTTCGACATCACCAAGCTGCGTTACGGCCGAATCATCATCATGACCGACGCCGACGTGGACGGCTCGCACATCCGCGTTTTGCTTCTCACGTTTTTCTATCGCCAAATGACGGAGCTCGTTCGCGCCGGAAAAATCTACATCGCGCAACCGCCGCTCTACCAGGTCAAACGCAAAAAGCGCGAGGAGTACGTCGACGACGATGTGCAGCTTAACAAAATCTTGATCTCGTTAGGCTCGGAAGATGTCCGTTTGAAGAACCTCGCGGACAGCAAGGAACTGAGTACTGCGCAGTTGAAAGACATTCTGGAGTCGCTCGAGAGACTGGCCAAGTTGAGCGAATCCGTCCGACGCCATGGTGGAGATTTCGAAACCTTCCTCGGCCATCGTGACACCAAGAGTGGAAAACTGCCCGCCTACCTGGTCAAAGTCCGCGACGGTAACGAAGAAACCGTCACATACTTCCACGACGAGCAACAGCTGCGGAAATTTCACGAACAGAATCTCGACCTGAATCTTTTCGACATCGAAATGGGACAGGAACTTCTTCCGCTCGCCCCCGCAGCGACTGCGAAAGCCAACGGCGCCCGCCGTCGCGCGACGAAAGTCGAGCTGCACGAAGCGACCACGATTCAGAAGCTAATCGGTGAACTCGCGCGCAAGGGTCTGAAAGTTGATCACTACGCCGCGAGCGATCATCCGATTTTCGAACTGATCGAAGGCGACGGCGAGAAGGCGATGACACATCCGCTGTTTTCCATTCCGGAAATTCTGCAAAAAATCGTAGAGATCGGACGACGTGGCGTGCAGATCAAGCGCTTCAAAGGCCTAGGTGAAATGAACGCGAAAGAGTTGTTCAACACCACGATGGATCCGAACAAGCGCAAGTTGCTCAAGGTTGATTTGAACGACAACAACGCCGTCGAGGCCGATCAAATGTTCACGCGTTTAATGGGCGACGTCGTCGAACCGCGCCGCCAATACATCGAAGATAACGCGCTCAACGTCCGGAACCTCGATGTATAACGCCAACGAAAAAGTAGAGCCGATCAACGTCGCCGAAGAAGTATCGAGGTCGTTCCTCGATTACTCGATGTCGGTCATCATCTCGCGCGCGCTGCCGGACGCGCGCGATGGATTGAAGCCGTCGCAGCGTCGCATCCTCTACGCGATGCACGATCTCTCGCTTTTTCCGAATCGTCAGCATCGTAAGTGCGCCAAGATTTGCGGTGATACTTCGGGTAACTATCACCCGCACGGCGAGGCGGTGATTTATCCGACGCTCGTGCACATGGCGCAACCGTGGGCGATGCGCGAGACGCTGATAAACGGCCAGGGAAATTTCGGATCGGTCGAAGGCGATCCGCCGGCGGCGATGCGATACACCGAGGCGCGCATGACGCATCTCGGCGCCGCGCTCATGGTCGACATGGACAAGGACACGGTCGATTTCGTCCCGAACTACGACGAGACGCGGACCGAGCCTAAAGTTTTTCCGGCTGCGTTTCCCAATCTGCTCGTTAACGGCGGTACCGGCATCGCGGTCGGCATGGCGACGAATATTCCGCCACACAATCTCGGCGAAGTGATCGACGGCATTTGCGCGCAGATCGACGATCCCGACATCACGATCGAGGACTTGATGAAACTGGTGAAAGGCCCGGATTTTCCGACGGGCTGCGCGTTGCTTGGATTGGCCGGCGTTCGTCAATACCTGACGACTGGCCGCGGCAGCATGAAGGTGCGCGGTAAGGCGGGGATCGAGGAACTAAAAGGAAACCGCGAGCAAATCGTGATCACGGAAATTCCTTACAACGTGAACCGCGCCACACTGGTTGAGCGGATTGCGGATCTCGTGAACGAAAAAGTGCTCGGCGATATCAGCGCGATTCGCGACGAGTCCGACGAAAACACGCGCGTCGTCATCGAGTTGAAACGCGACGGCAATCCGAAAGTCGTCATCAACAATCTTTACAAGCACACGGCGCTGGAGAGTTCGTTCCCGGCCTCGATGTTGGCGATCGATCACGGACGTCCGAAATTGCTCAATCTCAAAGACGCGAACGTCGCTTACATCGAGCATCGCCGCGAGGTCGTCCTGCGCCGCACGCGTTTCGAGTTGCGCAAAGCCGAAGAGCGGGCCGAGACCCTCGAAGGTTATCTCATCGCGCTGGCGAATCTCGACGAATTCATCCGCATCATTCGCGGATCAGCCAATCGCGAAGAAGCACGTGTGAAGTTACTTGCTTTCGAATTCACGCGGAAACAGGTCGAGAAGATTGGCATTCTCATTCGTAACGAAGCACGCCTCGTCGATGGCCGTTATGCCTTCAGCGAACATCAGGCGAACCAAATTCTCGATCTGCGTTTGTATCAACTAACCGGACTCGAGCGCGAAAAAATCGAAGGCGAATACGGCGACCTGACCAAGACGATCAAGGACTTGCGCGATATCCTCGCGAAGGAATCGCGCGTTTTCGACATCATCAAAAAAGAACTGCGCGAAATTCAGCAGAAACACGCGACGCCGCGTCTAACCCAGCTCGTGCCCGACGAAGGTGAGATCAACATGGAAGATCTCATCGCCAACGAAGGCACGATCATCAGCATCACGCACGGCGGCTTCATCAAACGCACCGCGGTCAGCGCATTTCGCGCTCAGCGCCGCGGCGGCAAAGGCGTTATGGGAATGCAAACACGCGAAGGCGCCACCGAAGAAGAGGAAGGCGATTTCATCCAACATCTCTTCACCGCCACCACGCACGATTATCTGATGTTCTTCACCGAATCGGGCCGCTGTTACGTGGAGAAGGTCTACGAAATTCCTGAGATGGGGCGCACGACGAAAGGTCGCTCGATTGCGAATCTGCTCGAGCTTCGCAGCGACGAAAAAATCGCCGCGACTATTCGTATTCAATCGAAAAAAACCGGCACCGGCCCGAACGCGACCGACAACACCTGGGACGAAAATCTGCACATCGCCTTCGCAACGCGTACCGGCATCGTGAAAAAATCGAACCTGTCCGATTACCAAAACGTGCGAAAGGGCGGCATCATCGCGATTCAAATCGAAGAAGACGACAAACTGATCGACGCCAAGCTAACGACCGGCAACGACGAGATCGTACTCATCACCGCGGAAGGAATGAGTCTGCGTTTTCACGAAGAACAGCTGCGCGATCAGGGCCGCAACACTGTTGGCGTCTACGGCATTCGACCGGTGAAAGGCGACCACGTAGTTGCGATTTCGCTGGTCAACAATGACGCAATGCTGCTCGTCGCCGGTGAAAACGGAATTGGCAAACGCACGGCATTCGACAATTACCGCGCGCAAAAACGCGGCGGCAAAGGCATCATCACGATGAAGACGGGCGACAAGACCGGCGCTGTTGTCGGCGCATTGACCGTCACCGACAAAGATGAACTCATGCTCATCACCACGAAAGGTCAGATGGTGCGGACGCGCGTAAAAGAAATCCGCGAGACCGGCCGTAACGCGCAGGGCGTTAAATTAATGGACCTGAAGACCGGCGAGAAATTGCAGGCCATCGCACCGGTCGTTAGTCAGGCGGCGGAAGAAAGCGAAGTCGAGGCCGAGGCCGCTCCGGCGGAATAAGAAAGAGCGCGCACCTTGCGATGCGCGCTCCGTTTCAAATCGCGAACTGCTCTTTTAGTAGCCGCCGGAACGTGTCGTGGTCGTTTGCTGCGTCGTGGACGGGTGTGTTACCGCGGTCGTTTCGTGCGTTGTTGTGGTAGAGGTTGTCGCAGGCTCCTTCACTACCGTGGTGCAGGAAGTGAGAACCGCCGTTACGGCTGCTAGAACCGGTGCAAGAATAATCAGTTTTTTCATGTTAAATGGTTGGTTACGAAGGTTATTCGGAACAGCGTTCATTGCTAGCTGTATCTGAGGGCAAGTTTTTTGGGCTCAAGAGCGGGAGGGGCGTCCTATCGGAGATTGTGAATTCAGGCAATCGGCACTTCTCGGCCCAGGCGACTGGAAGCATAAATCGCGTCCAGCATCTCCATTAATTCAAACGCTTGTTTGGCGTTGTTGATTGGATCGGCGAGGCCCTGAATCGCCTCCACAAAATTTCGCAGCTGTAATTCGAAGCTGTCGCTTTCATCGGGCAACCCGATCGGCACCGTGACCAGCTCGCCCTTTCGATCTTCGAAAAGCGTGAGCGGTTTTAGACGCAGCGTCCCCTTCGTCCCATAAATGATCGAGTTGGTCAGTTCCCGTCCGAAGGCCTGCCCCTGCGGAATATCGTCGGGCAAATTACCCGCCCACGAGGTTTCCAAATGCACCACCGCGCCATTCTCAAAACGAATGAAAGCGTAAGCTGCGTCTTCCACGTCGAAGATCGGATCACGCACGAGATGCGCGAAATTCCGATAAACCTGCGCGCTGACCGAAACCGGGCGCGGCGTCCCCATCAAATACCAAACGGAATCGAGCGCGTGCACGCCGATGTCGATCAGAGCCCCACCGCCGGAGCGTTTCTTTTCCGTGAACCACCCGCCAATTCCCTGCGGAATGCCGCGCGAGCGCACCCAGGTCGCTTTGGCGTGGTAAATTTCTCCCAGGCGACCGTCCGCAATCAACTTCTTCGCCGCGCGCATCGCGGCAGTAAATCGAAATTGCCGGCCGAAGAAATAAACGAGGCCGTGTTTCGTGGCGACTTCCTGCAACACTTTCATTTCCGCCGCATTCATCGTCGGCGGCTTTTCGCAAAAGACGTGCTTGCCTGCTTCGAGCGCGGCCAGCGATGCAGGAAAGTGAAGGAAGTTTGGCAAACAGATAATCGCTCCCTGGAGGTCTGGTTCCCGCAAAAGCTCTTCGTACTCCCGAAAAGATTTCGCAGGCCCGTAGATTGATTCGAAATCGCACCGACGTTCATCGTCTAAATCCGCGCAACCATAGAGGTGCGCGTCCGGAATATCCGCCATTACTCGCGCGTGCTGCTGGCCGGGCCAGCCCGTTCCGATGATGCCGAGATTGATCCGCTTCGAAGTTTTCTTCGGCACCCGCTTCACTCCGCGACTGTGCTGCGGAGTTTCTTCAAGGTCGAACGCTTCCGCTTCGATTCCAGAATACGTTTTTTTAAGGCACGCGGTCGCGGAGAATTTTTTCGCCGAATCTTTTCGCGTTGGGCGCGTTCGGTAGCTCGCCGGTTCCCTTCGCGTTTCTCAAGCGCGGCGCCCAAACGCTCTCGCGCCAACTTTCGATTCATCGCTTGCGAGCGCGAATCCTGCACTGTCACGCTGATTCCCGATGGCCGATGACGCAACGTCACCGCCGTGGAAACCTTGTTCACGTTTTGCCCGCCCGGACCACCGGAACGCGCGAACGTTTCTTCCAATTCCGCTTCTCGCAGCACGCTTTTAGAGTGGTGGAATATTCTCGCGACCGTGCCGCAGCACACGCGACATCCAGACAAGTTCGTTCAAAAACTTCGCGACGCGGCCAACATACTTTTCGTCTTTCAGATTCCCCTTCTCGTCGAACGCGTCCCTTACTCGACTGAAATTCACGTCGGTAAAAGTCGCGACCAATCCCAGTTCGCGCACCACCGGAAGCAAATTTTCAATCACGCGCGAGCCACCAAATGGGCCCGCCGACACCCCCACAAAACCGACGGTTTTGTGAATGTATTCTTCCAGACACATATCGAGCGCGTGTTTCAACAGCCCCGGGTAACCATGATTGTATTCCGGCGTAACGATGGCCAATCCATCCGCGCGCGTCATTTTCTGGGCGAAATCCGCGTCTTTCATTTCTTCGCCGGCGTCTTGTAACGTCATTTTCAGCTGGCGCACGTCAATCAGCTCGGTCTCGATCTCCGGCCGTTTCTTCATTTCGCTGAAAACGAAATTCGCCACGTGCTCGCTCCGCCGGGCCTGCCGCGCGGTTCCGAGCAACACAGGAATGTAGAGGGGTTTGTCGGCCATAATTAAGACTCGTTAGGCAAAGCGGGAACTGCCGCTGGCCGGACTCGAACCGGCACGGGCCTTTTAAGCCCAACGGATTTTAAGTCCGTTGCGTCTGCCATTTCGCCACAGCGGCTTTGCGCGGCACATTCTACTCGTCCGCGCGCGCAGACCAAATGATTTGCGATGCGCGCCGCAGCGGGCAAATCTCATTCCAAGCGATGACGACAGCTAACAAGATCACGATAGTTCGCATCTGCCTCATTCCCGCCTTCGTGACCATGGCGATCTATTACGGGCAGAGTGTACAGAACGGCGATCCACAGGAATGGATGCGCTTCACTGCCATCTGCATTTTCCTAGTCGCGGCGGTGAGCGATGGGCTCGATGGCTATGTCGCGCGCCGTTATAACCAACGCAGCAGGCTCGGAGTTATTCTCGACCCAATTGCGGATAAAGGCCTTTTGCTCAGTGGCATCATCACGCTCAGCATCAGTAATTGGAGCGAGGTCGATCCGCATTATGGAAGATTCCCGGTGTGGTTTCCGGTGCTCGTCATCACGCGAGATGTCGTCATCGTCGTGGGCAGCTTGGTTTTGCATCTGTTAAACGGAACGGTGCGTGTGCGTCCGAGTTGGACAGGTAAAGTCGCGACCGTATTGCAGATGGCGGCGATCGCTTGGGTCATGTTGCAGTTGCGAATTCTGCCACTGTCTTATCTCGTGATCGCAGCTGGATTCTTCACATTTATTTCCGGCGTGATCTACGTGCTCGACGGTGTGCGGCAGCTGCAAGCCGAAGGACACGCCAACGCGAACGTTGCCTAACAAGTGCAACCGTTAGCCGGAAAAGTTGCGATTGTCGGCCGGCCCAACGTCGGAAAATCCGCGCTCTTCAATCGTCTCGTAGGTCGCAACATTGCCATCGTGCACGATCAACCGGGCATCACGCGCGATCGTCTCGCCGCGCCGAGTTCAAAGGGCGCGCGACCGTTTCTGGTCTGGGATACGGGCGGCATTGGCGGAGCGGGCGAAACGGAATTGACAGCACAAGTGCGGAAAGCCGCCGACGCCGCGATGCGGGACAGTGATGTGATTCTTTTCGTGGTGGATGCACAACACGGCCTCGCGCCGCCCGATCAAGAGCTGGCGAAAATGTTGCGCAAATCGAAGCAACCGATCGTGCTTGTGATCAACAAAATCGATCACCCAAATCACGAAGCGCTCGAAAGCGATTTCGTAAAGTTGAATTTCGACGAAACAATCCCGATCAGCGCAGCCCATGGTCGCGGAATCAACGACTTGCTCGAAGTCATTGATCGACATCTGCCGCCATCGGAAAGCAATAGCGAGCCAACCGCCAAACCTCTTTCGCTCGCCATCATCGGGCGACCGAATGCGGGCAAATCATCGCTCATCAATTCGATCTTGCACGATGAGCGCACGATCGTGAGCGAGATTCCCGGCACGACGCGCGATGCGGTCGACATCGCCTACGAACGCGACGGCCAGCCTTACTTGCTCATCGATACCGCCGGCATGCGCGCGCGCAGCAAGCATTCGACATCAGTGGAAGTTTTCAGCGTCATGCGCGCGGAACGGACCATCCGTCGGGCGGATCTTTGTGTGTTGGTCATCGACCTAACGAGTGGTGTCACCAGCCAGGACAAGAAAATCGCCGGCCTGATCCAGGAGTCGCGCAAACCGTCGCTGGTCGTTTTGAACAAATGGGATCTGGTGAAACCTGCGCGCGGACAAAAGGCCACCATGCAGGAATTGATAGTCGACACTCGCGAGCGTCTTTTCTTTCTCGATTACGCGCCGGTTCTGGTGGCGTCGGCGATCACCGGCGAAAATGTGCAGCAGGTTTTTCATTTTATTTCCGAAATACAACGCGCCGCCACCAAACGCATCGGGACCGGAATTCTCAACCGCATGCTACGCGCAGCAGTCGCCGAAACCCTTCCCCCAACAATAGGCAACAAACGCCTGAAGCTTTTCTACGCCACACAATCGAGCGGCGAATCGGATAACGCCATCGATCCGCCGAAGTTTGTCCTCTTCGTCAATCAACCGAAGTTGCTTGGCGATACTTATCGGCGATATCTCGAGGGACGGATCCGCAAGGCCGAGCCATATCCGGGGCTGCCGGTTTTGATCACTTGTCGCGCTCGCACCCAAGAGAACGATAGTTAGCCTTGTTTCGAACGTTGGCGGCCTCTCGCCTGTCTCACCCTTTTCTATGAAATCGACGCAGGAAATTACCCATGAAGTGCAAGAGCTCGGCCAATGGATTCCCCGTCTCCGCGAGGAAGTGGGCCGCGTCGTCGTCGGCCAAAAATATCTTGTCGATCGTCTTTTACTCGGCCTGCTGGCGAACGGGCACATTCTTTTAGAAGGCGTTCCGGGTTTGGCGAAAACGTTGACCGTCAAGACGATGGCCGCGGCAGTGCAGACTGGATTTCAGCGATTGCAATTTACGCCTGATCTTTTGCCGGCCGATTTAATCGGCACGCTGATTTACAATCCGCGCAGCGGAGAATTCACAACCAAGTTCGGCCCGCTTTTTTCGAATCTGATTTTGGCCGACGAAATCAATCGCGCACCGGCAAAAGTGCAGAGCGCTTTGCTGGAAGCGATGCAGGAACGGCAGGTCACGATTGGCGATAAAACGTATCCCCTGTCCGATCCGTTTCTTGTGCTGGCCACGCAAAATCCGCTGGAACAAGAAGGCACTTACCAACTGCCCGAGGCCCAACTCGATCGCTTCATGTTGAAGCTGCACGTCGGTTATCCCGCAAAAACCGAGGAGCGAACCATTCTCGATTTGATGGCGACGTCCGCCCCCAATCTCGCAGTTAAGGCCGTGGTCGATCCGCAGCAAATCATTGCCGCGCGCAACGTCGTGAACAGCATCTACATTGACGATCGCGTAAAAGATTACATCGTCGATGTCGTCTGGGCGACGCGCGAGCCCGCTACTTACAATCTGGAACTCGACGGATTGATTCGTTACGGCGCTTCGCCGCGCGCCACTATTTATCTCGCGTTGGCCGCACGCGCCCATGCGTTCTTGAACGGGCGCGGATACGTCACCCCGCAAGACATCAAGAGCATCGGACAGGACGTTCTGCGTCACCGCATCATCGTGAGCTACGAAGCGGAAGCAGAAACGATTTCGAGCGAAACAATCATCGAGCGAATTTTTGCCGGCTTGCCTGTTCCGTAATGACAACCACTGAGCAGAAGACTCCGGCGGAAATCCTCAAAAAAATCCGCGCGCTGGAAATTAAGACGCGCGGTTTGGTGCAAACGGTTTTCGCGGGCGATTATCACAGCGTCTTTAAGGGACGCGGAATGAATTTCGATGAAGTCCGCGAGTATCAGCCGGGCGACGAAATCCGGGCGATTGATTGGAACGTGACCGCGCGGCTCGGCACCGCTTTCGTCAAAAAATTTACGGAGGAACGCGAGCTCACCGTCATTCTCGTCGTCGACGTCAGCGCGTCAGGAAGTTTCGGCAGTTCGTCGCAATCGAAGCGCGAGCTCGCCGCGGAAGTCGCATGTCTGCTCGCCTTCAGCGCGATTCGCAACAACGACAAAGTCGGGCTGCTGCTTTTTACCGACCAGGTGGAGCTATACATTCCAGCAAAAAAAGGCCGCTCGCATACGCTGCGATTGATTCGCGAGATCTTGTTTTTCCAACCGCAAAGCCGCGGCACTGACGCTGCACTGGCCTTGCAGTATTTGAATAAAGTCGTGACGCGACGGGCGGTCGTCTTTTTCGTTTCTGATTTTCAGACGCGAGACTTCACGCGCGAATTAGCCGTCACTGGACGACGACACGATTTCATCGCCATTCACGTGCAGGACGAACGCGAAAAAATTCTGCCCGACGTAGGCATCATCACTTTGGAAGATGCCGAGAGCGGCGAGCAAATCGAGATTAACACCGGCAATCGCTCGACCCGCGCGAATTTTACCGAACTGGCCGAAGCGCAAACGGCCGATTTGCAGCGCACCCTGCGCCGCAACAACATCGACACCATCTCGCTGCAGACCAACCGCGATTATCTGCCCGAATTGCGTTCTTTTTTTAAACAACGCGAACGCCGCATGGCGTTGCGTTGAGTGATGGCCGTGCACTTTTTTCTAGCGCAGGATTTTCACGACATCTCGCCGCCGGTTGATTACTCGCTCATTCCGACCTGGCTCGTTTTCGTCTGCGCATTTTTCGCGCTCGCGCTGATTGGTTTGATCATCTGGCAAATAATTCGCTGGCGCCGCCGCCGGCCGAAACACATCGAAACGCCACGCGAACGCGCCTTGAAACTTCTTGAGCTCGCGCGAGTCGAGATCGAACGCGAAACGCCCTACAAATTTAGTATTCGCGTCTCGGATATTTTGCGGCGTTACGTGACCGAACAATATCATTTGCCGCTCACCCGCCAGACTTCGGTGGAATTTCTCGAAGCCCTGGCGCGCACTTCAAATTTCTCCGCGGACGAACGTTCCTTGCTCGGCGATTTCTTGAACCGCTGCGATCTGATCAAGTTCGCACGCTACGACGCGACCACCGCTGATAGCGAACTTCTGCTCGAAGAAGCGTTGCGCTTCGTGAAGGGAGGCGAGCTTGCACCTGCCTGATTGGTTATCGCGAAATAGCGCGCTGACTTTCGCGCAACCGTGGCTGCTCCTGTTGCTCCTCGCGCTGCCGGTGCTGGCGTATCTCCGCGGCCAACGCGGACCGAGCGGTGCGCTGGTTTTTTCTTCAACCACCATTCTGCGTGGTCTCGGAAAAAGCAGCACGACACGGGCGGGAAAATTCTTGCGCGCGTTGATTTATCTGACGCTCGCGCTTTTCATCATCGCGTTGGCGCGTCCGCAACTCGGGAAAACCCTCACACAGGTCGAAGCGAGCGGGATCGACATCATGCTCGCCCTCGATGTTTCCGGCTCGATGCTGACAAAGGATTTTACGATCGGCGGCGACGCGGCCACGCGTGTCGATGCCGTGCGCGAAGTGACGCGCAAATTCATCGAAGCGCGACCGAACGACCGAATCGGTCTGATCGCATTTGCCGGACGTCCGTATGTCGTTAGTCCGATGACGCTCGATCACGACTGGTTACTGCAAAATCTGGATCGCTTGCGCGTCGGCCTGGTCGAGGACGGAACCGCGATCGGCTCGGGCATCGCGGCCAGCGCGAGTCGTTTGAACGACAAGCGTTCCAAAAGCCGCGTGCTCATTCTGCTAACGGACGGGGAAAATAACGCCGGAAAAATTCCACCGAACACTGCGGCGGAAGCATTGAAGGCGTTGAAGATTCACTTTTACGCGATTGGCGCCGGGATCAACGGCGTCGCACCAGTCCCCATTTTCACGGCACGCGGACCGATGACGGATCTCGCCGGGAACCTCGTCTATCAGAACCAGCGGGTTCATTTTAACGAAGAAGGGCTGAAGGAGGTTGCGCGCATCGCCGACGGAAAATTTTATCGCGCGACCGATACCGGTTCGCTCGAACAGATCTACCAAGACATCGACAAGCTGGAGAAATCGACAGTGAGCGTGAAGAAGTTCGAGGAGTTCCACGACTTGTTTCCCGTGATCATCATGAGCGGCTGCGGGTTGCTCCTCGCGCAGATGCTCTTGGGTCAAACAGTCTGGAGGAAGTTGCCATGAATTTCGGCGCGCCCGAATGGCTCTGGGCTTTGCTCGCGCTTCCCGTGCTCGTCGCGCTCTTCCTGCGTGCGGAACATCGCAGCGCGATCAAACTACGGGAATTCGTTGCGCCGCGTCTGCTTGCTCAACTCGGCGCGACTGTCAGTAAATTCCGGCGCCGTTTTCGTTTCGTTTTGCTGCTCGCGTCTGTGGCTCTTGCACTCGTTAGTCTGGCGAAACCGCGCTGGGGCTACACTTACGAAGAAGTAAAACGCAAAGGGATCGATCTTATTATCGCCGTTGATACTTCGCGCAGCATGCTCGCGAATGATGTGCAGCCGAATCGGCTCGAGCGCGTAAAATTGGCCGCACAGGATCTGATCACTGAGCTGCGGGGCGATCGTGTCGGATTGATCGCCTTTGCCGGGCGCGCCTTTCTTCAGGCGCCGCTCACGATCGATTACGACGCGGCGGTCGCGGCGTTGACGGAGCTGGACACCAACATCATTCCGGAAGGCGGCACAAATATTTCGGAAGCGATTGATCTCGCGGTCAAAACTTACGGCAAATCCGCCATCGGAAATCGTGCGCTGATTATTTTCACCGACGGCGAAGAGCTGGCGGGTGACGCGGTCAAGGTGGCGAAGGCCGCGACCGATGCGGGTGTGCGCATTTTCACCGTCGGCGTCGGCACGCCGGAAGGTTCGCTTATTCCGCTGACGCAAGCGGGCGGCGGAACTTCGTTCGTGAAAGACGGCAGCGGTCAAGTGGTGAAATCAAAGTTGGACGAGAAGCGTGTGCGCGAAATCGCCGAAACAACCGGCGGAATATTTCTCCCACTGGAAAATGGCCCCGCCTCGATGCAGCGACTGTATCGCGAGGGAATTGGCAAGATGCAGGCCGGCGATATCGATGCACGCACGGCGCGGCGACCGATCGAACGATATCAATGGCCGCTAGCTGCGGCGCTTCTCGCTCTGGCCACAGCACTCCTCATTAACGAACGCAAGAATGCGCGTCGACGACCACTCGTTAGGCCTTCTGCTAAACGACAGAAGGCTGTGGCGGTCGCGATCATTCTTCTTTCCGCTAATCTCACTTTCGCCGCGGCACCAGGGATCAATGAATACAACGGCGGCCAATTCAACGAGGCCTACAATCGATTTCAGGAAACGCTAAAGGAGCATCCAAAGACGGACGCGGCCGAGAAGATTCAGTTCGATTCCGGCGCGGCCGCTTACCGGATGAAAGACTATGGCAAGGCCTTGCAGTCATTCAGCCAGGCGTTGCTCTCGCCCGAAACGCAACTGCAAAGCCGCAGCCATTACAATCTCGGCAACACACTTTACCAGCGCGGCGAGGCGCAAAAAACGCCTAACGAGAAGTTGAAAGACTGGACCAATGCACTGCAGCACTACGAGCAGACGCTCAAGATCGAACCAGAAAACAAAGAGGCGAAGGAGAACTACGAGTTCGTTAAGAACAAGATCGAAGATCTGAAGAAACAGCAACCAACGCCTACTCCCACGCCCAAACCAAGTCCGTCGCCTTCGCCGAAACCGCAGGATAAAAAAGACCAGAAGAAGAACGATCAACAGCAAGACAAGGATAAGCAGCAACAGCAGGATCAGTCTGGCGAGGGAGATCAAAAAGATCAGAAGCAAAACGACAAGCAACAGGATCAGAAAAAATCCGGATCGACGCCGACGCCATCTCCCTCTTCATCGCCGTCTCCGTCTGAGGGCAAGCAGGACAAACAACAGGGTAATTCGCCGACTCCTTCGCCTAACGAGTCGTCGCAGGGTTCGAGTCCAAGTCCCTCACCGGGCCAGCAACAACCGGCTTCGCCCTCCCCAGGTGAAAATAAAGGAAGTCCCTCACCCACACCCGGTGAAGGTGAAGCATCCCCCACTCCTTCTCCCGGCGAAGGAGAAAATGAAGGGGAGGGAAGCGAGTCGCCTTCGCCGGGCCCCAGCGCTTCCGCCTCGCCTGCGAAAAAGCCGACCGGAGAGGTGAAAGGCGCTGGGGAAGATCAACCGCAGGAAAAAGCGGAGACTGCTGCCGAAGACCAGGAAGAAGCAGGCGAGGAAAACCAAATGAGCGCGCAACAGGCCGAACGACTTCTGCGCTCCATGCGCGATGAGGAAAAGCGCGTCCAGCTCGACGAACACAAGGCCGTGCGTCGTGTCTATAAGGACTGGTAGCTTCGACGAGATTGATGGTGGAAACTCAGGGATTGATGCAAAAGCGGATTTGCTGGCTCATTTTGATTTTTTTTGTCGCGACGCTTGCGCGCGCGGCAGAGCCATCGGTCACCGCCGTTTTGAGTAGCTCGGAAACGTCGGTCGGTCAGCCAGTCGAGTTGCAAATTCAAATCACCGGCGCCGCGAATCCGAGATCGCCCGGTGAGATCAAAGTCGATGGCCTGGACATCCGCTCGGCCGGCGTTTCGCGGCAGTATCAGATGCAGAATTTTTCGGTCAGCTACAATTTTACCTACAACTACAACATCTTCCCGCTCAAGGCGGGCACCTATAAGATTCCACCGCAAAGCGTCGAGGCGGGCGGAAAAACGTATCGCACCCCGGAATTGACGCTGAATGTCAGCGCGGGTTCTTCATCCGGACAGGCGGCGCGTTCCGGTCGGAGCAGCGGGAACGCGAACATCGATCCGTCGCAGTACGGTTTTCTGGAAATGATTCTGCCGAAATCGATCGCTTACGTTGGCGAGATGGTGCCGCTGCAAACGCGCATCGGTATTAACACGCGCACGCCGGTGCAAGCGCCGGACGAAGGCCTGCAAATTCCCGGCCAAGGTTTCACCAAGCAGACGCCTGCGGAGCAATCACGGCACACGGTCGAAAACCTTAATGGCAAGACCTACGATGTGTTCATTCAAAACACTGCCATCGCGCCGGTGCGAAGCGGGAAGATAGAGATCGGGCCGGCGACTTTCGCTCCGATCGTGCGTGTGCCGGTTTCACAACGAAACCCATCGCTGCCGCGGGACATCGACGACATGTTCAACAATTTTTTCAATGACCCGGCGTTTGCACCGTCGATGGCAAAGCGAATCGAACTGAAAAGTCAGAGTGCGACCCTGGAAGTAAAACCCCTGCCAGCAAATGCGCCGCCTTCATTCTCAGGAGCCATCGGAACCTTCACTCTGAAAGTGGAGGCGAACCCGAAAAAGGCCCAGGTCGGCGATCCGATAACTGTCACTGCCACGGTGACTGGCCGCGGAAATTTTGATCGCGTGACTGCGCCCACATTAGAAAACGACAACGGCTGGCACAAGTATCCGCCGTCGGAAAAATTCACACAGGACGATGACGTCGGCATCAGCGGCGCAAAAACTTTCGAAACCGTTTTCAGCGCAAAGGAGCGAAAGGATAAATTGCCGCCGCTAATTTTTTCCTTCTTCGATCCGGTGAAGGAAACTTACGTCGCGCTACAGAGCGATCCGATTCCCATAACCATCGAAGGTGGTGCTGCGCCATCCGCCACGCCCGCAATTGTCGCGGCTGCTCCGTCGGCCGCCGCAGCCCCTTCCGTTTCCGTCGCGCCCACGCCGAAAAAAGACGAAGATATTTTGTATCAGCTCACGGAAAAACCGGCGAAGGCGGAAACTTTCGCGCCGCTCTACGAACGTCGCGCGTTTTGGCTCGCCCAGATTTTACCGCTCGCTTTGTTGCTCGGATTTGTTGCGTGGAAAATTCGCGCGCGTCATTCGGATAATCGCGAAGCGCTGCGAATCGCGCGGTTGCAACACGAGGCGGCGGAGTTACAACGCAAGTTGCATCGCAACGACGTGGCGCCTCAAGAGTATGTCGCGAATGCATCGCGCGCCGTGCAATTGAAAGTGGCGCTGGCGAAGAATGTCGATCCCAACGCGATCGATGCGGAATCGGCCGCAAATGCGTTCCACCTGGACGACGAAAAACGAGATCGCTTGCGACAACTTTTTTCGGAGAGTGACGAGATGCGCTACAGCGGTGGCCGGAACGGTGGACAAACAATCACGCCGGAAAAACGCCGCGAAATTCTTGAGTTGGTGGAGAACTTGCGATGAAGACATTTCTGTTTTGTTGCCTCGCAATTAGTTCGGTATTTTCCATCGCGACCGGTGCGGAACAGAACGACGCATTTGCGAAAGCGAATCAGGAATACGCCGCGGGAAATTTTCGCGACGCGATCGCGAGCTACGAGAGTTTAGTGAAGACCGGCGAATTCAGCGCAGCCGTTTTTTACGATCTGGGGAACGCGCATTTTCGCGCCGGCGATCCGGGCAAGGCGATCTTGAACTACGAACGCGCCCTTGCCTTGGAGCCGCATCATCCTGAAGCCGAAGCGAATCTACGACTCGTTAGGGACAAAGCGCGCGCGCTGGAATTGAAGCGCAGTCCGATCGAGCGAATCACTTTGCAGGGCACGACGACGCAATACAGCGTCGCGGCGGCGATTGCATTTTGGATCGCTCTCTCCTCGCTCATGGGGATTTTCTTTTCGCGGCGCAGATCGCCAGCCCTGATCGGTGCGCTAATTCTCTCGCTTCTCGTTGGTGGAGGCGCCGGCTTCGGTCTCTACTCCGTCGAAACCGGGAGGGAAGGGCGTGATCTGGCGATTGTGATCGCGAAAGGCATAGAAGCGCGACTGGCCACGGCCGATAGTTCTGGAACCGTACTCGCTCTGCCGGCGGGAAGCGAAGTGAAGGTCCTCAGCACACGCGGCGATTGGGTTTACGCCTTGTTGCCTAACGACTTGTTAGGCTGGATTCCCGCGCAAAGCGCGGAACGCGTGCGTTTGTAATTTGTGCGTCACTCCCGCGTTTGCGCCGTCGGCGGGGCGGCGGCTACAATGCCGCATGAACGCCGAGATGGATGTGGGAACGAACAAGAAGGCGTTCCAGATCAACCTCGACGCGAAAAAATACGGGACGTTCGCGGAGATCGGCGCGGGACAGGAAGTGGCCCGGCGATTTTTTCACGTGGGCGGCGCGGCCGGGACGGTGGCGAAGACCATGTCGGCCTACGACATGACTTTCAGCGACGCAATTTACGGACCGGCCGATCGCTACGTGAGTCGCAAACGATTGCAGACAATGCTCGACCACGAATACGCACTTCTGGTCGAGCGGCTCGATGCGAAATTTGGAAGCGAGCGCGCATTTTTTGTTTTCGCCGACACTGTGGCAGCGCGCAGTTTCAAGCAACACAACGAATCGCACGGCTGGCTCGGCGTTCGGTTTCAGACTGAAACGCGCGGCGAGCCGAGCCAGATCATCATCCACGTGCGCATGCTGGATGAAGCGAATGTCGATCAACAGGAAGCGCTCGGTGTCGTGGGCGTGAATCTGCTTCACGGCGCGTTCTATCATCAGCAGCCGGAGAAGTTAATCGCGTCACTGCCGGAGAATTTGGCGGAGGAGCGCATCCAGGTGGACATGATTAAGTTTTCAGGGCCGGCGTTTCCGAAAGTCGATAATCGGCTGATGAGTCTGCAACTCGTAAGCCAGGGCCTAACGAATACGGTGATGTTCACGGCCGATGGCGAGACCGTGCAGCCGGCGGAAGTTTTCTACAAGAAAGCGATCCTGGTCGAACGCGGAAGCTTTCGCCCCGTGACTTACGCCACGAACGACATGCTGAATGGCGCGCGCAGTGTCTTCCTCGAGCAGTGCAAATATTCCGAAGAGGACCTGGTGGTGGTGATGGAAATGACCCTGGAGAATCTGCTCTCCGAAGGTCAGCTCAATCACGCAGATTTTCTCGCGCGCGTGGACATTTTGGGCGCGCTTGGTCGCACGGTCTTGATCTCAAAATTCGGCGAATACTATCGCTTGGCGGCTTATCTCTCGCGCTACACCAACAAAAGGATCGGGCTCGTCATGGGCGTGCCGACGCTGTTGGAAATCTTCGACGAAAAATATTATCTCAACCTCGAAGGCGGAATTTTGGAAGCGCTTGGCCGGATGTTTAAGAGCGGAGTGAAACTCTACGTCTATCCGATGATCGACGAAGAGACTGGCGAGTTGCTGACGGCGAAAAATATCAAGGTGGCGTCGAACCTTCAGCCGCTCTTCACCTACTTGCTCGACAACGGCGTAATCGAGGAAATTTCCAATTACAATCCCGACTATCTCCGCATCCATCCGCCGGATGCGTTACGCAAGTTGCAATCCGGCGAGGCATCCTGGGAGAAGATGGTGCCTCCGGAAGTGGTGGAGATGATCAAAACTCGCGGCTTTTTTGGCTACCGGGCAGCGGACAAATCGAAATAGTCCCAGGCATTTTCGCCTGAACCAAGCGCAGGGAACAGGGACTGCTTCTGCAATCGGCAGACCGAAAAAAGGGTAGCTCGACGCTGTCGGCACGCTTCCCGCTATAGGAACCACAGCATCATGGCGAAGCGCAGCAACTCTGTTATTGGCATCGACCTCGGCAAGCACGTCTTCAAGGGGGTGGTGCTGCAGCGGAAAAACGACGCTCGTTACGTCCTGACCAATTACGCGGCGCGCGAAGTGCCGGAGGAATTGGCCACAGCGGACGATCTTTCGCAGCAATTGAAACTCCTGGTCAAAGATCTCGGCGGCAGCGCTAAAGCCTGCGCCATCGGCGTTTCTGATCCCGGCTCACTCCTCCGCATCATCGAACAGCCGGAAACTCCAGTCGACCTTCTGCGCAATGCACTTCGTCTCAACGGCCTCGCGGTTCTGAATCAGGAATGCAAAGACTTCGTGCTCGATTGCACGCCGGTTTCCTCTAATGGCGGGAACGGCAACGGCAACGGCCAGGAAAACGGTAATGGCGTGGCCATGAAAAAATATCTGGTCGGCGGAATGTTGCGCCCGACGGTAAAACAAATTTCCGATGCGGTGATCAAGACGCGTCTGTCGCCCGATCTTCTTCAGCTTGCACCGGTCTGTTCCTTCAACGCTTTCGAGCTCGCCTACCCGGAGATTTTCGCTAACGAAACATTTCTGCTGCTGGACATGGGGCACCTGCAAAGCACCGTGCTCATCGGCAGCAAGAAAGAATTAGTGCTCGTGCGCAGCGTAGATTACGGCGGCAAGTCGCTTACCCAAGCATTGACCGCCGACGGCGCGCTAGACGTGAACGCCGCGAAACTTTTGATGACACAAGGCGACCCGGGTATGGCCGAAATTTGCCGTGGTTCGCTCACGCGCCTCGCGACGGAAGTGCGGAACTCCATCGGGTTTTTCGAAGGTCAGCGCGAAGAAAGCATCCACCGCCTATTTGTTTCCGGTGGACTGGCGCGGACCGAAACGGTTCTGCAAACCTTGAGCGACGAGCTCGGTTTGCCCTGCGAAATTTGGGACCCGCTCGAAACCTGTGAAGTCGCTCTCTCGCCAGCAAAACGGCAGGCGTTGCCTAACGAGTTTGTCTCGCTCAACGTCGCCTGCGGAGCGGCTTTCGAATATTTGCGGAACTAGCGGCGCATGGCTCTCCAATTAAATCTCCTCCACGAGCAAATCGCGGAACAACGGCAACGTCAGCGCGACCCGCTCAAACTCGGCGTGATGGCTCTCAGCGCGGTCGGCGCGCTCATGTTGCTCTTCTACATGTTCAAAGCCTACCAGACGCTCGGCGTAAAAAATCGCCTGAGCTCGGTGCAGCACGATTGGGCAAAGGTCGAGCCGAATGTGACGGCCGCGCAGAAGCAATCGAAAGAGCTCACTGCGATCATCAATACGACCAAGGTGCTCGATACCATGATCGACAACCGTTTTTATTGGGCGCCATTCTTGCAGAAGATTTCGCGATGTGTCGCGCCAAACGCCCAGCTCATGGGCATCGACGGCGGGGTGAGCGACGATAACAAACAAGTCACGGTCACGATCCAGGGTCTGGCCGCCGGACGCGAGCCGCGTGCCGCCGCGGAAGAATTACGTCAGCTGCTGAGCGAGCAATTGGCCGATAGCTATCGCGACGTGAAAGTTGAATTCAAAACTCTCGAAGATCTCGACACCATCATTAACGTCGCCGGCGCCAACATGGCCGTGGCCCGCTACTCGTTAGGCATCACCTTCAATCCGTCCGCCGCCAAAGCCTCTCCAACTCCCGCGCCCACGCGCCCTTCCAAGCGATGATCCAGATCAACGGCATTAAGTTTTCCAAAGATCAGATCCAGAAACTGGCTCTGAGCGCGCTCGGCTTTGTCGCGCTCATTTACGTTTATTTCACTTACTTCCTCGGGCCCCTCAACAAGAGTCGCGCCTCCATGGAGAGCTCGATCAGCGATCTGCAGACGAAACTCAGCACGTCGAAAAGCGAAATGACCAAAGCGAGCAATCTGCAAAAAGAAGCCGCCACCGCCACGACGCGCTTCGCTGCGATGAAAAATCTCAGCCCGGAAGGCGCGCCCATCGCCTGGTTTCCGCCGCGCATGAAACTCTTTTTCGCCAATCACCAAATCGACAAAGCGACCGCGCGCCTCGATGGCAGCGCCCCATATAAGGAAGCCGAGTTGAGCGAATGGATGCGTTACACCTGGATGATCGATCTGCCGCAGACTGATTTCATTACCGCCGCGGGAACGATCGCGGATCTCGAAAACACCGAGCCGCTTCTGACTATCTCCAAAATCACTCTCAAAGCCGGCACGGATGATCCGCAGTTCCAGCAGGTCACCATAGCGGCCAACACCGCCATCATGAAGCGATGAAGAAATTTACCTGCACATTGTTTCTTGTGACCGCGCTTCTCCGCTACGCGGGCGCGGCCGACGCACCGGAACCTACTGGTGACAAAGACGCGCCCGTGACCGAAGTCGCGCCGATCGAATTGAAGACCAAATCATCTTTCGTGATCGACGAAAGTGGTCGCAATCCGTTTTGGCCGATCGGCTGGAAACCGGCGCCAAAAAAATCTGGTAACGCGGAACATGCCGGCTCCGAAATCCGGGACACCGCTTTTCTCGTTAGCTCCATTACGCTCGATGCCGGCGCGCGCTACGCGATCATCAACGGCAAAGTGATGAACGAAGGTCAGGTCTTCGGATTGCAAATGGGCAACCAGACCTATTCGATAACCGTCAAATCCATCCAGGACGGACAGGTTATCCTGCAACGCCGCGATCAGGAGATCGTCGTTCCGCTGCGCCGCAGATAACTCGTTAGGCTAACTCACGGCCGATTGCGCGGCACTGAGCTGAACGAATTCGCTTTCGTGCAGAACGACTGGTTTTGTTCCTTTTAACAGGCGCCACCACTCCATTGCACAGCCCGTCACGATCAGAAACACCAGCACGAGAAACGCCCCCGCGACAAAAGCATCGAGCCGCCACACTGCAGCCTGACGAGTCGTGGCCATGGAATTTGCCCCACTCAGAAATCCCAACCGCGGATCGGGTGAGAAGATTTTGAGCCAACCCGCCGAGAAGGTTACGACGCACATGAAAACGAGCGGCACGAGCGTCGTCCACATGTAACGCGCTTTGCCCATCTTGATCAGCAACGTTGTCCCGAAACAAAGCGCAATGACAGATAGCAATTGATTCGCGAGACCGAAAAGGGGCCAAAGTGTGTTAATGCCGCCGAGCGGATCGACCACCCCTTGATACAAGAACCAACCCCACGCCGCCACGAGTAGGAAGCTGGAAAAAAAGTTTGCGCTCCAAGATTTCGTATTTCCGAGCGGTCGCCATAAATTGCCTAACAAGTCCTGAAGCAGGAATCTTCCCACGCGCGTTCCGGCATCGATCGTCGTCAAAATAAAAAGCGCTTCGAACATGATGGCGAAGTGATACCACAGAGCCATCGCAGTCGGATTGGATGAGACACGCGAGAACATGTGCGCCATGCCGACGGCAAAGGTCGGCGCGCCGCCTGCGCGGTTGAACATCGTCGTTTCGCCGAGATTCACCGCCAGATCGTGCATCCCTGTTTCCGTCACCGGAAATCCCAACTCACTGATTTTCGTCACCACTTCCGAAGGCGCGCCTTTGCTGTTGATCGCAAAATATTCGCCCGGCTCCAAGACGCACGCCGCCACCATCGCCATGAGCGCGACCATCATTTCCACCACCATCGCGCCATAGCCGATGTCGCGAATACGCGATTCGCGCGCCACCATTTTCGGCGTCGTCCCCGATGCGATAAGCGAATGAAAACCCGAAACCGCGCCACAGGCGATCGTGATACAGACGAAAGGAAAAACGGGGCCCGCGAAGACCGGACCAGAGCCATCGATGAAGCGCGAGATCGACGGCATTAACAACATCGGGCGCAGCGCAATGACCGCTACTGCAAGCGCCGCGACGGTTCCAAGTTTGAGGAACGTACTGAGATAGTCGCGCGGCGTGAGCAACAACCAGATAGGCAAAGTAGAAGCGGCGAAACCGTAAACCATCAGCGACCACGCGATCGTTTTCTCATCTTGAGTGCACCAGCTTTGCAATGTCGGGAAATGCGAAAGGAATTGTCCGCCCCAAACGCCGAAGGCGAGCCCGAGCAGACCAAACGCCGTGATCCACTTCACGCTCACGCGACCGGTGCGCAGCCCAATTCCCATGATCAGCGCGACTGGAATTGTCGTCGCCATCGTGAATACGCCCCACGGACTCTTGGCCAACGCTTGCACGACAACGAGCGCGAGCACCGCCATCAAAATAATCATGATCGCGAGCACGCTGATCAAAGCGAGAGCGCCGACCCCCGGGCCGATTTCTTCTTTCACCATTTGCCCGAGCGTTTTCCCGCGGCGTCGCACTGAAGCGAAAAGCACAATCATATCGTGCACACCGCCACCGAGCGTGGCGCCGATCAGGATCCAAAGCGTGCCGGGCAAAAATCCGAACTGCGCGGCGAGAACCGGACCAACCAGCGGACCTGGCCCAGCGATAGCTGCAAAATGATGACCGAACGCCATCCAGCGATTCGTCGGCACAAAATCTTTTCCATCGTCCTGTACCACTGCGGGCGTGGCACGGTCGTCGTTAAGCTCCAAAACTTTCGTCGCCAGCCAACGACTGTAAAAACGGTAGCTGATCGCAAGACAACACAGACCCGCGACAATGATCCACAGCGCGCTGATTTGTTCGCCGCGCGAAAGAGCGAGAACACAAATTGCCGCGAACCCGATCACCGCGATCGCAACCCACAACATTTTTTTTGCAAGGCTCATTCCATGGCTTCGAACGCGCGCTTCAATTGCGCAAGGCGCTCGGTGAAATCTTGTTTGCGTTTGCGATGCTCTTCAACCACTGCGGGCGGCGCTTTGTCGACGAAAGATGAACTGGCCAGCTTTGTGTTCACCTTGCGCAATTCTTCCTGCATTTTCGCGATCTCTTTTTCCAAACGTTCGCGCTCCGCGGCTTTGTCGGCCGTCGCGATAATGAGATGCAATTCACCGAGGGGCGTCGGCACAACCGGCACGCCCGAATCCGGTTTGAAGTTCGGCTCGAGCAAAACTTCTTCGGCGTTCAACAAACGGGTGATCGTCGGCATTTCATCTTTGATCCAATCCGTCGAAGATTTGAGAACAAACTTCGCTTTCTTGTTCGAAGGCACGCCGGATTCAGCGCGGAGATTTCTTCCCCATCCGATTGCGGCGTAAACGTCTTTGACTTTTTCGCTGCCATCGAGGTTCAACGGTTTCGGTGGCGATTGAAATTGAATCGTCTCGGAATCAAAACCAAAGACTGACCAAAGTTCTTCGGTGACGTGCGGCATGAACGGATGCAGCAGTCGCAACACGGCCGACAACACATAATCCATGACTGCGAGCGACGATTTCTTTTTCGCTTCGTTCTCGCTGAAAATATCCGTCTTCGCCGCCTCGACGTACCAGTCGCAATAATCGCTCCAGAAAAAATCGTAGAACCGCTGCGCGACGTCATTGAAGCGAAATTCCAGGTACGACGACTCGATCGCGCTGATTGTCGCATCAAGTCTTGCTAAGACTTCGCGTGAGTAGATCGACAGCTCGTGCTTGCTCACATCCAGCACCGCTTCACTCGGTCCCTGCATCTGCCGAAAACGCGCGGCGTTCCAAAGTTTGGTCGCGAAGTTTCTCCCCTCCTCGATCTGCTTTTCGTCGAAGCGAATGTCCTGTCCGCTGGGCGCGATGCGCATCAAACCGAAACGCAAACCGTCCGCGCCATATTTCGCCATCAAGTCGAGTGGATCGGGCGAATTGCCTAACGACTTGCTCATCTTGCGACCTTTGTTGTCGCGAATGATTCCGGTGAAGAAAACATCGCGGAACGGAATGTTGTCTTCAATGCGTTCGGATTGACCCGGCTGGAACTCGAGTCCGGCGATGATCATGCGCGCGACCCAGAAGAAAATAATGTCGGGCCCGGTCACGAGCACCGAGGTTGGATAAAATTTTCCTCGCGTTTCCGCGTCCATTGTTTCGTAAGCCCAAAGCCACGACGAAAACCATGTGTCGAGTGTGTCCGGATCCTGCGTCCAGCCTTCACCGGGCGATTCGAGCTGGACGCGAGTCTCCTCGTTAGACTTGTGCCACGCGGGAATGCGATGGCCCCACCAAACCTGTCGGCTGATGCACCAATCCTGAATGTTCTCCAGCCACTGCGCGTAAACCTTTTCCCAATGCGCCGGAAAGAAACGAATGAGGTGTTCGCGCACAACCGCGAGCGCTTCCGGCGTTTTTGGATAATGCAGAAACCACTGCTCGCTCAGCCGCGGCTCGATCGGAACTTCGCTGCGTTCACTGAAGCCAACATTATTTTCATGCGGCTCTTCCTTCGCGAGCAGTCCGCTCTCCCGCAGCATTTCCGCGGCTTTCGTGCGCGCTTCGAAACGATCTAGGCCATCGAGCTCCGGAACTACCGGACAATTGATACGTCCGTCCGCATGCAGCACATCGATAATCGGTAACTTGTGTCGTTGTCCGATTTCAAAATCGATTTTGTCGTGCGCGGGCGTGACCTTGAGAATGCCGGTGCCGAATTCAGGATCGATCGCGGCGTCAGCTACGATTGGAATTTTTTCGCGCGCCAACGGACGCCAGACATTTTTGCCTAACAAGTCCTGATAGCGTTTGTCATTAGGCGGAACCGCCAGAGCTACGTCGGCCATGATTGTCTCTGGACGAGTGGTTGCGACTTCTAGAAATCTCCCCGGTTCGTCGACCAATTCGTAGCGGACATAATAGAGCGCGCCCTTTTGCTTGCGCGGAATCACTTCCTCATCCGAAAGCGCGGTCTGCGCTTTCGGGTCCCAATTGATCATGCGGCGTCCGCGATAAATTAGTCCCCTCTTATAAAGAGTGACGAAAACTTCGCCGACGGCGCGCGCGTAGGCGTCGTCAAAGGTGTAACGCAGCCGTGCCCAATCGCAGGAACAACCGAGCCGCTTCAGTTGTTGCAAGATGATGCCGCCATGTTTCTCCTGCCATTCGATCACGCGACGCAGGAATTCTTCGCGACCGATTTCCTTGCGCGATTTCTTTTCCGTCTTCCAGAGATGTTTCTCAACCGCGGTCTGCGTCGCCACGCCGGCATGATCGGTGCCCGGTAACCACAAGACTTCGCGCCCGAGCATGCGCGCACGCCGCGCGAGAATGTCCTGAATGGTATTGTTCAGCACGTGCCCCATCGTCAGCACGCCAGTGATGTTTGGCGGCGGAATGACAATCGAAAACGGCGGCTTGGGCGACTTTGCCTCCGCGTGAAAGTCGCTGCGCTCGAGCCAGCGTTGATACCATTTCGGTTCAACGACGGTTGGATCGTAAGTCTTGGGTAGTTGGGCCACGGGGCAGAATCATCGAGAGCGAGCGCGTCGAATGCAAATTGCGCGCAATGCTGTTAACGTCCCGCGATGAGGTTCGGTCTCCGCCTGTTCCTGCTGCTTGCACTCGTTAGGCAAGCGCACGCGACTGACTGGACCGTGATCAAGCAGCAGAATCGCGATTACGTCACCTTCGATAACGTCGCCGAATTTTATCGCTTTGAAGGTTACAGCCACGCCAATGGCACCGTCGCCTTGCGCAGCGATCGCCGCACCGTTCGCGCACAAGCCGGCACGAGCGAAATTTTCATCAACGGCATTCGCTTCTTCACCTGCTGCCCAATTTTGTTTCGGGACAACTCGAACCTTATCTCAGCGGTCGATATTGGAAAAATTGTGGAACCCGTTCTCCGCCCGAGCCGGATCAAGGACGCGCAACACATTGCTACCGTCGTGCTCGATCCTGGTCACGGCGGCATGGACAACGGCGCTTCCGGCACCTGGGGCGCCGAAAAGACTTTCACCCTCGCGGTCGCGCTGGCCGCGCGCACCGAATTGCAGAAGGCCGGTTTTAAAGTGCAAATGACGCGCGAGTCCGACAAAGCTATCTCGCTCGAGGATCGGGTAGATTTTGCGAGCAAATTCCCACACGCCGTTTTCATCAGCATCCATTTCAATTCCGCCAGTGGCGGGGCGGGTGTGGAGAGCTATCGGCTCGCCCCGGAGGGCGTCGCCTCGAATGCATCGAACGGCGAACATCATCTGGCCGCGACCGATTCCCAGCCCGATGAAGGCAACGCGCAGGATGCGCAAAACATCGCGCTTACCGCCGCGGTGCATGCCTCCGTTCTTTCGCGCACCGCCAGTTTCGACCGCGGCATTCGTCACGCGCGTTTCAAGGTGCTACGACACATTCGCGTGCCCGCGCTCCTGCTCGAGGCGGGTTTTGTGAACGATTCAACCGAAGGACAAAAAATCGCGACTCAGCAATATCAGCAACAGTTAGGCGCGGCTATCGCGCAAGGCGTGCAAAGCTACGACCTGGCGGTGAATTATCGTGCGGATGGCGGAACGCTCGCCATGGTGCATACGAATTTGCCCATGCATTCGCGTCCGATTACGGAGCTGTTGCATCCGACGGCAACGCCCGCCGCCGCATCCGACAATGGCCAACAATAAACCAATCGGCGTCTTCGATTCCGGAATTGGCGGACTCACTGTTGTCAGTGCATTGCGGAAAATTTTGCCTAACGAGTCTATTTTTTATCTCGGCGACACGGCGCGTGTTCCGTATGGCGGGAAAAGTGCGGCGACTGTGCAGCGTTACAGTTTCGAGATCGCGTCGCTCCTGATGGAAGAGAATGCGAAAACAATTGTCGTGGCGTGCAACACCGCCTCCGCGCTCGCGCTTCCGATGCTGGACGAGCAACTGCTCGTACCGGTCACAGGCGTGATCGTGCCAGGCGCACAGGCCGCAACGGCTTCGACGCGCAATGGCCACATCGGGGTGATCGGCACGCGCGCGACAATTAAGAGCGGCGCTTACGAACGCGCGCTGCGAGAACTCAATCCTAAAGTCCGCGCAACGGCGCAGCCGTGTCCGTTGCTCGTGCCGCTCATCGAAGAAGGTTGGCTGGAGAGCGATGTGACCGACGAAGTGCTGATGCAATATCTGAAACCGCTCATCGGCGATGGCATCGATACGCTGGTGCTCGGTTGCACGCATTACCCCCTGCTCCGTCCCGCGATCGGCCGCTTGTTAGGCGATAAAGTCACGCTGGTCGACTCGGCGGAAAACTGCGCGAAAGCGGTGCGCGAACTACTCGTTAGGGAAAATCTGCAAGCCTCACCCGACAACGCGGGTTCACTACAGGTCGCGCTAACCGACCCACCGGATTCGTTTCTCGCAATTGCGCATCGAGCGCTGCAACTCGAGATCGGCGAAGTCCAGCTACGCCAGGTTGGCGAGCCCGCGCGGCGCTAATTATTTTAACTTCGCCTGCTGCATTTTCGGCAGGCTCTGCGCAACCAACTCGTAGGAGTGGTCGATCATCTTGCGCACTTCCGCATCCGGAATTTCGCCGCCGAGTTCAACCGTGTTCCAATGCTTCTTGTTCATGTGATAGCCAGCCGTGACTTGCTCGTAGCGATCGCGAAGTTCCAAGGCGCGATCCGGATCGCACTTCAAATTACATTTCGGAGGAATTTCTTCGAGCGTGAGGAGCGCGAACATTTTGCCGCCGACTTTAAAGACTAAATCTTCCGGTCCGAACGGCGTGCTTTCGGTTACGCCTTTTTTCTTCAGGCAATATTCACGGAAGACATCCGTCTGCATGTTGGTCTAACCGACACTGAACTTCGCGCAGATCAACTCTCGTTCACTCCTTTCCCTAGTTTGTCATCCTGAGCCGTGCAGACGGCGAAGGATCTCGCAACAGCTATCGGCTCCCGTCTCGCGTAACGCGGTGCCAACAACTACAGGCGTGAGATCCTTCGGCGCGCTTCGCCAGCCTCAGGATGACACGCTCGGTGGATCAACTAACCTGCGGGAGCAATTTGCCTAACAAGTCTTGAATCTTCACGCGCTCCTGCTTCATCGAGTCACGATGCCGCAGCGTGACCGTATCGCGTAGCTCATCGCCCTTTTCGCCGAGCGTTTCGAAATCGATCGTCACTCCAAACGGCGTGCCCGCTTCATCCTGCCGGCGGTAGCGCCGACCGATCGCGCCCCCTTCGTCATAGAACGTCATCATGTGCGGCTTGAGCAGCGCGTGCACCTCTTTCGCTTTCGCCACCAGCTCCGGTTTATTTTTTAACAAGGGAAAGACGCCAGCCTTGATCGGGGCGATGCGCGGATGAAATCGCATCACGGTGCGCGTTTCCGCTTTGCCTTTTTCATCCGTGACCGTTTCTTCGGCAAAAGCTTCGCAGATCAAAGCCAACACGGTGCGATCGACGCCCGCGCTTGGCTCCACCACATGCGGCACAAAACGCTGCTTCGTTTCCTCATCGAAATAGTCCAGCGGCTTACCGCTCGCTTTTTGATGCTGGCTCAAATCGTAGTCGGTGCGATAGGCGACACCTTCTAGCTCCTGTTTCCCAAACGGGAACTCGTACTCGATGTCGAAAGTGCCCTTCGAATAAAAGGCGCGCTCCGCATCCGGAACATCGAGGACATGCAATCGTTCGCGCGCAATGCCAATGTCCTGGTAAAATTTCAGGCGTTCCTTCAACCAATACGCGAGCAGATCCATCCCCTGCTCCGGCGCGCAGAAGTATTCCAATTCCATCTGCTCAAACTCGCGCGAACGAAAAATAAAATTACGCGGATTAATTTCGTTCCGAAACGCCTTCCCGATCTGCGCGATGCCGAACGGCAACTTTTTGCGCGAGGTATCGAGCACATTTTTGAACTGCACGAAAATCGATTGCGCAGTTTCCGGGCGAAGGTAGGCCAGAGATGACTCATCTTCCGTCGCGCCGACATGGGTCTTGAACATCAAATTGAAGGGACGCGGGGAGCTCATTCGCACTCGCGTTTCAGGATGAAAATCCAAAGAGTCAGTAACGACCACGATTTTCTCTTCACCAAGAAGTTCGATGTCCTCCGGTCTGCCCCAAACCTGTTCTGCTGTCATTTCAGTGACAAGGCCATCCTGCGCTTCGACGCGCACGGTATGAAGCGACGGCGGCCACGCCGTTGAATCGGCGAAACCTGAACGAAGTGACCATTCACCTTCGGGCTCCGCTTCTTTTCTAAACACAGAGAACTTCCTATCTGCTATTCGCGGCAATCGGTTTTCCGCAACGAGCGAACGCACACGGTTTCGAAAACTTTCGATGTGCTCATT
The DNA here is from genome assembly GCA_038237435.1 of Chthoniobacterales bacterium. Lineage (GTDB taxonomy): Bacteria > Verrucomicrobiota > Verrucomicrobiia > Chthoniobacterales > UBA10450 > JACCTI01. Next base: position 62,836 of record JBBRYT010000009.1, on the reverse strand, counting down.
TGTCGGCATGAGAACCTCGAATGCGGCATCGAGTTGCCAACCGGCGCGCGAGCGAGCGCCTTTGAACCCAATCACGTTACCGCTTTGCGGTTCAATCTGATCAGCCCGTGCGCGCTTGCCCGTGAATGGACATTCGCGCATCAGATCTACGAACGTTTCCTCGTGTCCACTGGCCCTGAGCACGGCGCGATGCGTCAGGATCGAACCATCTAGCCCGACCACGTCATCACGCTCGTGCACCATCACACGCCACCAATAGTCCTTCAGGTTGCGTTTCAGCTCCACGCCGAGCGGACCAAAATCCCAGACGCCATTGAGTCCGCCATAGATTTCGCTCGCTTGAAAAATTAAACCGCGGCGCTTGCACAAGCTGACGATCTTTTCCATCCGCTGCGCATTCTGTTTTTGCTCCGGCTCGGCGCTCATCGCGGAATAGATGGGACAGCACTTCGCCTTTAGCAAACGATTTGAGCGGCCGCGTAGGTCGCGGTAACTTCCGCGCGTTGTCAGCGTATGACATTTAAACCAGAGACCATTGACCAATACCTTTCGTCGTTAGCTGATGAGCAGCGGCATGCGCTGGAGAAGCTGCAAAGAGCTATCAAGGCCGCGGCGCCGAAGGCCAAAGAATGTATTAGTTACAACCTCCCGACCTTCCGCCTAAGCGGCAAGCTGCTGGTATCTTTTGGCGCTACGAAAAACCATTGCGCCTTCTATCCTGGCGCTTATCCAATTCGCGTTTGCAAGAGCGAATTAACAGATTACGACACGGCTAAAGGCACAGTCCGTTTCCAGACTAGCCAGCCTCTTCCCGCAGCCTTAGTGCGGAAACTGGTCAAGGCGCGAATGGCGGAAAGAACGAAGCAGTAGCTACTTCGCTACTGTTACTTCCGTCTTAACCGAGCTGGCAATGAAACATTGCTCGTGCGCGAGATGATGCATTTTATCCAACTCTTCCGCGCTGGGTTCTTTCTCGCCCGCCCACTTGATCTTTGGATGTAGTTCGACCTTGGTAATAGCTAGCTTACCTTCGGCGTTCTTTTCCATATGGCCAATGGCTTCGTCTTCGTAGGAATCGGGGACCAACTTTTGCTTACAGGCAATGGCAAGAAACGTCAACATGTGACAGCTCGAGAGCGATGCGACAAAGGCTTCCTCGGGATCGACATTCTTAGGATTGCCAAGATAGACGGGCGCTGCGGTCGCTGTCATGCAGTGGCCGCCGTCAAACGTCCAAGTGTGGTCGCGCGAATATTTTTGATAGGAAAATTCCGCGTCGCCGCGTTCCCAGCGTAGAGTAGCTTTGTGTTCGGACATGTACTCTAAATAGATCGTGCCGGGTAAACTGCAAGCCCGACTGCTGTGGTGCTACGGCCAGGAAGCGCGGTAAAAGCGCGGGCTTAGACTGGTGTTTGGGTTAGGGAAAATCATAACGCCATTCGCGTCGGTCCTACCGGATCCTATCTTAGTCCAGCCGTGCAGGTCGGTGGAGGCTTCGATATTGAAACTTGTGTTAGGTATCGAAGTTAACTTGAGCTGGAATGCGCCACCAAAAACCTGCGCACTAAGAGTGATCGAGGTCGGGACGATATTGTAATCCGCTACAATCGGGTAATGGTCGCTGCCGGTGAAGGTGTCGCCGCTGCCGGTAACCTGCAGATCAGCATACAAGGTAGCGGCATTCGGCGTTGTGTTCAGCAAGTCATCCAGAGAATGATTGCTCGCGCCCGTGACCGCGGCGCGTCTGGTGGTGGTGCCGTTGTTACCGAAGACCTCGAGTGCATAAGGATAACGCGACGAAGGAAAGCCCGCGCTGTCGAAGGGATCGGACCTATCTGGTGCCAGCTGCACTCCTCCCTGGCTGTTGTAGGAGAAAAGCATCGGAGCATTCACCAGTTGGATGTCGAGTCGCGCTGTTAAGATAGTAGTTGAGTCATCATAGAGGTAGGTGGCGTTATCCGCTATCACATTACTCCAGCTAGTTGTAGTCGGTGGCACCGTCTTCGAGGTAGGATCGTAGGCTTGTGTCGGGTTATTATTAGCCCATATAACACTGCCATCACTCCAGTCGATGCTATCAGAGGTAATCTGTCCGGTGAGACACTTGTAGGCATTTTCTCCGCTTCCTTTGAACAAGTTCCAATCGCCGGAATAAATAACATGCGCCCCGGCGGGTAGCTTGTATTTCGCATCGCTGCGCACGGCCTGCGCCTCGGCGTAGCGTGCATCGCCCATCGTGTTGTCAGTCGAGCTACGCGCGTGGTCGACGTAGAGGTAAAAATCCACCGTTATCCCACGACCAAGTGGGCGCACTTGATAGACAAGGGGCGCGCGCGTGACACCGTTGGTACCGCCACCGGGAGAGAAGGCTGCGGTGTAAGTCCCGTCAGATTGTAAGAGAACGTTCTGTCCCGTCTTCAAGGCGCGTGCACTCACCACTTGCACTGTGTGTGTATTGTAGATAAGTCCGTCCGCGCCACCGCCGGTGCTAAGATCTTTCGTGGAATCATACGCATAGGTGCCCGCGCCGTAGATGGCATTAAGCTCGGTAGTGAAATTCGCCAGCGTCGTTGACATCACCTCTTCTACCCCGAGGACGTCTACCGGCTGCGCGTTGCTACCGAGGTGATGCAGTCCGATCCCTTGCAGAACCGTCGGTAAACTGTGGGTCGGCCCAGTAATATTGTTATCGCTGGATTGATCGAAGCAATCGATGTTGTAAGAAACGATCCGCAAGATATCTCCGCGGGCCGAACAAACGCAAAGAGCGATCAAGCACCCTGCCACCCTGACCGCCTGTCTACCTCTCCATTTCATCCGATAACCGACTATAGAGAGATTATTGGACGACGCGACGCTGACAGAGGCAAGCCTGTTGCAAGACTGCAAAAGATTAGTCAGTCAATCCGCCAGCAATATCCTAATGTCCTTCTAGCTCCGCCGCGCGCCGACTGTGAGTATCGGCTTCTTCGTTGCGACCCAGCTGTCTCAAAGCGACTGCGATATTCTTGTGGGCGATAGTGTAATCCGGTTCCAATTCCAAAGCCTGCTCGTATTCCGCGATGGCTTCTTCCATCTGATTATTCTGTAAGTAGGAGTTAGCCAGATTGAGATGGGCCGCGGAATATTCCGGTCGGATTCGCAGGGCTTCGCGATATTCGGCGATGGCTTCGGTGAGCCGACCTAGCTGCGAAAGAGCGGTCGCATAGTTGTAGTGCGCTTCGGCGCCTTGCGGCGTAAGTTCAGCGGCCCGACGCAGGTAGATTAAGCCGTCCTGGACCTGGCCCGACTCTGCCAATGCACGACCAAGGTTAGTCGCAGTATCGGCATCGTTAGGGTCGTCTTCGGCAGCGTGTTTCCAATTATCGATTGCTTCTTCCGGCTTATTCTGGCTAGCGAGAAGATCGCCTAGTGTGCGCTTAAGCACAGTGTTATTTGGCTCCAGCGCGAGTTCTTCGCGTAAATGGCTAATCGCTTCGTCGGTCCGCCCGAGGCGCAACAGGAGAGTAGCGATGTTGCCACGTACGCCAGCCATGCGCGGATGAAGCGTGATCGCTTTGTCCCACTCGCTGACAGCTTCTTCCGCGCGGCCCTCACGGGCCAAGGCGTTACCGAGATTGTTATGCGCTTCGGCATAATCGGGATCGAGCGTGACGGCTTTTTCGTATTCGGCGATTTCTTCGTCGCGTCGCCCGCTCTGCCCATAGCGAATGCCGAGGCTATTGTGTGCCAGCCAGCTATTTGGGTTAACGGCGAGGGTGGCGCGCCAGAGAGTCTCTTCGTCCGCGTAGATCGCACCTTGTTTCCAAGTAAGCATACCTAACGAGTACAAGAGCGCGGCGCCCCCAATAGCTATCGTCCAATTGACCACTCGTTTGTAATGCTGCGATAAGATATCGACTCCCGCAGCGAAGAGAGCGATAGGTCCGAGACAGGCCAGGTATTGATAATGATCGGCCACCCAGGAGTAACGGAAGGTGTCGAGCATGATAAAGCCGAGGACCGGGCTAAGAGTCGCGAGGAAGTAAAGGAATGCGACTTCCGCACTGCGCCCGGTGTAACGCCGCAAGAAGCAGATCAGAAGCGCAGCGGCAATAACTGCACCGAGCCAGACGTAATCCATCGGATGAGCAACCGAAATCGGCCAGCGCGGATAATTAAAAGATAACTCGTTAGGCCAAACCAGTTTCTCCAGGTAAAACCAGATCGACCGGCCGGCGACCAGTAGGCGATCGGAATAGCCAACTGCGAATACCTGGCCCTGCGTTCCCTGATGAAATCGCTCCCAGCAAATGGAGACCATTCCCATCGCGATACCCAAAAGGACAAAAGGCGTGACCTGCGCGATACGGGCGAGATCGATCGGCTTCTTCTTTAACCAAAGGAGCAAAAGCAAAGCCGCCGGCATGGTGCAGGCGGCTGTCTTGCTCGTGAGAGCGAGCGCATAAAGTAGCAACGTCCCAGCGTAAAACCACCAACGGCCGCGTTGTTGTTTGCGAATGAAACGCGCCCAACAAATCAGGCTCAGCAAAAAGAAAAATCCCATGAGCACATTCTTGCGCTCAGTGATCCACGCGACCGACTCCACCTGCACCGGATGCAAAGCGAAGATGACCGCCGCCAGCCACGCGCCCGGGATGCGCAGAGTGCGCAGCAGAATCCAAATGAGCAGGGCATTGCTCGCATGCAGCAAAATATTCACCCAATGGTAACCGGCTGCGTTCCATCCCCAGAGTGCGTGCTCGAGACGGAAGGTCGTGAACACGAGCGGGAAATATTGCGAAGGCGAATCGAGCGAAAGCCAGATGCGTTTCAAGCCATCCGGCGCGGTCAGGAACGGATTGGCGGTAAGATAAACGTCGTCACCCCAGATGTAGCCGGCGTGCCAGACCTTTTGGTAAACGGCCACCGTGACCGCGATCAGGAAAAAACCGAGGAGCAGATCGACGATCCAGTTTTCTTTAGGTGGTGGACGTTTCGCCATAATGAAGATCGCAATTTTTGTGGCATCGGCCACGAGCGCAACTAACTTAACGCTCTTTTTCGCGCGATTAGCTCAGCGGTAGAGCGCTTGCTTCACACGCAAGAAGTCGCAGGTTCGAACCCTGCATCGCGCATTTTCATTCGCTGACTCGTTAGGGCTTTAACCATCCGCCCGTCGCCTGCATGGGATGTTTTCCCTCGCCACCGGTAATCCAGGCGGCCAGAGCAGCTGGTTTTTCGGGTGACTGCTCGTTAGGCAAAACGATCTCTGCGGAATAGCCGTCAGCTTTGCGTTGCATGCCCGCAGGCGCGATCGCGAGAGCGACGAAATCGTGACGCAATTTTCGCCCGCTGTTTTCGCCGCGCGCCACATTCGATTCCAGATTCGAACCCAGAAGCGCGATATTTATTTGTAACGAATCGTTAGACTGAGCTGTCGGAGTGAAATGCGCCGCGACCTTGCGCGTCTCATCGATCGTGACGCTCAACTTCCCCACCTTCCCCGAGGCCATGATTGGTGGCGTGGTACTTTCGGACCAATTGCGCCATTCACGACCGTTCGTGACGAAAGCTGGCGTGTAAATCGAGCCGCTAGTCCACTCCGCGCCGTAACGCTGTTGTCGCGCCGTGAATTCACGTTTCGCAAATCGATCGCGCCAGCCGAGCCGATCCCAGTAATCCACGTGAAACGCCACCGGCACGACCTTCATCCAGAGATCGCTGCTCGTTTTTAGCCGGCTGATCCAAGCGTCGGCCGGCGGACAACTGCTGCATCCTTCGGAAGTGAATAGCTCGAGCAAAGTTGTCTGGTTTTCGCTGCTCTGAAATGTTTGGTTTTCCTGACCGAAAACGGAAGCGCTCGCCAAACAAAAGGCCACGAGAATTCTTTTTGCACGAAACTCTACGCGCATTCTGCTCGCACTCATCCGTCCTTTTGTTATCGGTTCTCCTTGAAGCCGCGCGATGAATCCGATTGATCCCAATACCGAGTGGCTCGAAGCGGACGGCCTGGGCGGCTTCGCCAGCGGGACAGTCTCGGGCATTCGCACGCGGCGTTATCACGCTCTATTACTGACAGCTACTAGCCCACCGGCCGGACGCGTTGTGCTGGTGAATGGCTGCGACGTCTGGCTGACGACAGCGCGCGGCCGGTTTGCGCTTTCTTCGCAACGCTATGCGCCGGATGTCATTCATCCAGATGGTGCGTCGCGCATCGAGTCGTTTGAATACGAACCGTGGCCGCGCTGGCGATTTCAAATCGCGGACAATGTCTTCGTCGAGCAGGAACTACTCGTTAGGCCGGGCCAGTCGGCTATTTATTTGTCCTGGCGGATCGAAGGCGAGACGGAGGCGAAATTGGAAGTGCGTCCGTTTTTCTCCGGCCGTGATTTTCATTCCATGCAGCAAGAGAATGATGCGTTCCGTTTTGAGGCGGAAGAAAATGGCGCACGCATTTCCTGGCAGCCGTACGAAAATCTGCCGGCAGTCAGTGCACTCTCCAACGGTCATTACCTGCGCGAACAAAGTTGGTATCGCAATTTCTTCTACAGCGAGGAGGAGAGGCGCGGACTTGATGCGAGCGAGGATCTTGCCGTCGCGGGTGTTTTCGAATTCGATCTTTCGAAAAAGCCAGCCGTGCTGATGTTCGCCGCCGACGGACGCGAAATCGATTCAGTGGAGACGCTTTACGCGGAGATTCGTGCGAGTGAGCTGCAACGGCGGAGTCGTTTTCCCACGCCGGTGCATCGCGCAGCCGATGCTTACTTGGTTAGACGCGGCGAAGGTAAAACCATCATCGCCGGCTATCCGTGGTTCGGCGATTGGGGACGCGACACGTTCATTGCCATTCGCGGGCTCTGCATCGCCACCGGTCGATTGCCGGAAGCGCGCGATGTTCTGCTGCAATGGGCCGGCCTCGTTTCGGAAGGGATGTTGCCCAACCGATTTCCGGATTCCGGAGATGAACCGGAATACAATTCTGTCGACGCTTCTCTTTGGTATATCATCGCGGTCGGCGATTACCTGCGAGCAGTCGCGAAAGAGACTGGCCTAACGAGTGATTGCCACACTGAAAAGCTCCGCGACGCAGTCGAAGCTATTCTCACCGGCTACCACGACGGCACGCGTTTCGGGATTCGTGTCGACGACGATGGATTGCTGCGCGCCGGAGAACACGGTTATCAACTGACGTGGATGGATGCACGGGTCGAAGGTCGCGAGATCACGCCGCGCATCGGGAAGCCGGTCGAGATTGAAGCGCTCTGGCTGAACGCGCTCGCCATCGGCGCAAGATTTTCCGAGCGATGGGAAGCGCTCTTCGAAAAAGCGCGCCCTGCTTTTCGCGCGCGTTTTTGGAATGACGAAGGCGGGTATCTCTACGACGTGGTCGATTGCGATCATCAAGCAGGCACGGTCGATCGCACTTTCCGGCCGAACCAAATTTTTGCCGTAGGCGGATTGCCACTGATTCTTTTGCCAATCGATCGCGCGCGCATGGTGGTTGATGCCGTGGGAGAGCGATTGCTGACCCCCATCGGTTTACGTTCGCTCGCGCCTAACGAAGCAGATTACGTCGGTCATTACGGCGGCGGTGTCGCGCAACGCGACGCGAGTTATCATCAGGGCGCGGTTTGGCCCTGGCTCATCGGTGCTTTCGTCGAGGCCTGGGTGCGCGTGCGCGGAAATTCGAACGAAATAAAAGAAGAAGCCGGCGGGCGGTTCCTCATGCCGCTAGTCGAGCATCTAAACCAAGCTGGCCTCGGTCACATTTCGGAAATTGCGGACGGCGATCCACCCCACACGCCGGCGGGTTGCCCATTTCAAGCCTGGTCGTTGGGCGAATTGCTCCGGCTCGATTCGATTCTGTAAGATCTACGGTCCCAGCCGCTGCCCGCGCAAACGTAAGTATCCTACATTGGCCTGGCCGATAGGCGTCTTGTAGCGATAGGTCTGCAAGCTCGGTGGGTTAGGATTTTGCACAGGAACAACTTCCGCCTTGCTCGTATTCCAGTTCGTCAGGTCGTCGCTACCTTCTACGACTAAGGTAACGTCGATGGCGGAGTTATTCGGAAGGAAGCTAATGGTTAGATAGCCTGCATCATTGATAGCCACTGGAAGCGCGCTGACGTTAGCTACCGTCGGATCCAGGTCGAGCGCATACTCCAAAAGATTTTGGATACTGTCGCCGTCCCAATCGCCACCGTCGGCGGCCGCAGGGTCGTTGGCATTGGCGCCGAATTTCTCAAGACGCCAGACATCGAAAGGTTTGTCGTGGATTGTAACTGTGTCGATCACAGCTAGTCCGAGGTTGTAAGTGCTCGCGGAAGTGAGAGAAAGAATGGCGCTACGGTCCCCTTCCGCGACGTTATCCGGAATAGGAGTGATAGTAACCGTGGCAGAGCTACTTCCCGGCGGGATACTGACCATGGGAACAATGGCGTTGTAGCTCGTGCCATTAACAGCATTGCCCGAGATGGCGAAAAACACTGGTAGCTCGATTCCGGTGCCGCCAGTGCGCGCGATAGTAAAGACGCCGGGATCGAGACCAAATTCCGAAGCATTCGGATCGGTCGCGACGATCGTCACATCCGGCGAGAGAATGGTAAAACTTGCGCTCGCCAGGACGGCGTTAGCCTGAATGTCCGTCCCTCCCTGGACGGTGATGGACCCGGTATAATCGCCGGCCGGCGCGCTACCGTTTAGTAAGACGCGAAACAACTCGCTGTCGGTGTAACTCTCGTTAGGTAATAGGATGCCGGGAACATTGAAGAAGAAGCTATTCGACTCAAAACTAAGATGGGTGGCCGACGGGCCATTCAAAGTCGAAACGATGTCGTTGAGATAAAGTTTTTGGCTAGCGCTAGTGTTCGTCAGCGTGCCTCGAAAAACCAGCTCGGTTCCACGCGCACCGTTTTGGATATCAGCTGAGAGCGACATAACCAGGTCGGCTCGCAAGGCAACGATACCTAAAGAATAATAGAGAAGCGTGATTAGCCTCTTCATGGCGTGCTTGGTCCGAGGGCGAAAAGCGTGCCGTCGGCGATGGCATAGATGGTCCCATCCGGGCCGATTACCGTCGGAGTGTAGGCTTCGCCCCGGCCGTCAGTTAGCATGACCGTCTCGGACAAAGTATTGGTAGCAAAGTCCCAGCGGTAGGTCTTGCCGTCCTCGCAGCTGACGATGGCGGACCTAGTGAAGGGGTCGACGACCGCCATGTTAATGCACCATTCGCGCACGGCATTGGGATAGGTGGGACGAAATTCCGCGTCCGGCGTCAGACTGGTTACGGTTAACACTTCCTTCATCACGGTCACACCGTTCGTGATTGGATCGTTCTGAGTCGCGTTCGGGTCGAGAATTGCAAGTTTGTTCACTCCATCTCCGCTTCCGAGGCCGGCATAGTTGTTATACTTAGTAAGGACCAGATAACTGGACGTGCCATGATAGGAAGGCACGAGCGACGCGGGCACGACAGAAGCCGTGTCATCCCATCCGAAGGAGCCGGGCGTTTTGGTTTGGGAGAGCGAGGCATCGAAGTGGAGGAGCCAGCCGCGCACGTTGTGGTAGCCTAACTGATTCTCTAAGACACCATAATAAACATCGCCATCGGGGCCGACGGTAGGCGAGGCACTACTATCGGCAATGACCAGGGCAGGGCTGGTAGGATCGGCTACATCCTTTAGCTGAACCGCGCTCTGGGGAGCCAAGCTTCTACTATTGACGGAAACCAGATAGCTGATCGACGAGCTATTGTTAGTTACAGCGAAGTAGACTGTCTTCCCGTCGTTACTTAAGGCGGGGGCACAGTTATCAGCTACCTTCGTGATCGAGCCATCCCCTGCTGCAGAACTAGCGCTGACAAAGGAAGCGATTCCATCCTCCCCAATGCGCGCCAGGCCACTGGTAAGCGATGGCGTGGTGCCACCGGCCGATTGAAATCCGAAATAGATATTACCGTAGCGATCCGAAGTGATCGGTGTGTTGATAATAACATTCTGGTCGAAGCTCGTTGGATTGGCCTGATAGAAAGTCAGGCCATAGAAAGCCAGCTGCACTCTCGTTCCGCTGTCAGCATCCGGCGCGTCGCGATAGTAAACCGTGCCCCCGCTTCCCGGAAAGTAGAGGCGGTTCTTTGGCGTCAAGGTCATACCAAAGGGCGGCGTCCATGAGTGCGGCGGCAGGATGTAGTCGGACGGTTCGGTCCATTGGACCGCGCCACTCGTAGCGTGGAAGGCCGTGACCTGAAAATTTCCATCAGCGCCCAACTTCACAGGTGCGATAACCGTGTTTGCCCGGGTAAGAATGGGCGTCCCGTAGTGAATGTACAAGTTATCCCCGACATATTGTCGATTCATGTCCAGCAGAGTCTGCCACTTGATTTGGCCGAGCGACCGCGACGCAGTCTTCGATAGACCGCTATGTTGCGGATCGTGTCCGTGACCGCTCCATGGAATGGCAATGCTCTGCCCCTGCACCGCCACCGTGCCGCAAAGGAGGAAGAGAAGCGGGGAAATTCTCATGAATACGGCCAGTATACACATTTGGACACCGCCGGACAAAGTCTACCTTTTCGGTGAATTTAAGCTTGGAGTCTTGTGCTCGTTAGGCAATAACCGCGATTGCTATGGAACTCTCCCCGAAAAATTATAAACGTCCGCTTCTGTTGCTGGCCGGCCTTAGCTGTCTGCTGGCTATCTCCGCTTGCGTTACCACCACCGCTCCCCACGCAACAACCGAAGCACCATTTGTAATTAGCTTCGAGTTTATCAAGCCGTTTACTTTGCCCGCCCGACAAATCGGGATCTTCGAGAGAGCTTTGGATAAGTATGCCGTCAAGGGCTTGAGCAAAGTGCGAGAGAACGGTCATATCATCTGGCCGTTGGGTAACATGAAAACGGTGCGGATGATGAGTGCGGGCGCGCCTCCCGCTGAAGGTCCAGTCGGAGATCATCCCACCAAGACGGACAACCAAACGGCGGATTCTGGAAAATGGGATATGACCCGACCCACTAAGACCGACGTGGTGGCCTTCGCCAGCGCGCAGGACCTTCGTAATTTTATCAATTGCATCCAAGGTAATGGATGCCCCTAGAAATAGCGACTAGGCTATCGACCTTGTAGGTAATAGCTACGGCCTGTTACCGCAGGTGCCGTTTCTTCGAACGCGGCTGCTCTTTTGGGGACTGCATTTTGCGCTCATTCTGGCGGTAGCTTGCGCCGATATTTTCGAGGTAATTAGTAGCACCCCGACTTTGCTGCCCAGAAGCGCACGCACCTACGCCGAAGTAGCTAACAACTTCTTCGCCGCCGGTATCGGACGGCACGCGGAAGTTCAAAATCCATTCCGGCCGGAGGTGCGCGCCTATCTCAACTACGCGGGTATTGAAGCAGGTTATAGCTACTTCGCGCCGAACGTTCCGCCGAGTTACAGGATTCTTTTTGAGTTACAATTGCCCGACGGAACAATAGATCACGATGTGCTTGGCGACGAAGCAGGTGAGATGAATATCCGTCTGGCTAGTTTGTTGGATGAGATCGGCAACACAAAATCGGACGCCTGGCGGGAAATCCTCATGAAACTGGCCACCTATTCCATCTGGAGTTATCACCCCGAGGCCACCAGTGTCCGCGCTATTTTAGGAGCGCTCCGACTTCCTACCTTGGATGAATTTCGCGCCGGCGCAAAGAGGTCGTACGAGTTTCGTTACGCCTACGATTTCAGCTTCGTCGAAGCATCTCCGTAGCCGACGCCTTGTTGTCTCTGAAAGCTAATTGGCGGCGAGAAGTAATCGCCTGGTTGTTTCCCAGCGATCGCGACACCTGGCTCACGATCCTGCGAATCGGTCTGGGTCTCGAAGTCACGCTTCAGACTTTCTGGCTACGCGCTGATTGGTACTACCTCTTTGCCAGCAACGGCCCGGGCCTCAACACGCGTGTCGTAGTGGAGAGTTTTCTTGCTTCTGAAAGCCCATTCATTCCGCGGCTGGGATGGCTGGTTCAATTCGGTGCCGCGCTTGGTTTAAGCGAACACGTCACACTTTTTTCGACGTGGCTTACTCTTCTCATCGCCGGAATTTTTTTACTCCTGGGAATTGTTCCGCGCGCCGCTGCAATTACTGCCTGGTTCCTGCATCTTTGCACGGCCAAGAGCGGCGGCTTGTTGGGCTATGGCGTGGATAACTTCATGACCATCGGTCTTTTCTATTTGATGCTTTCCCCGCTGCCCGATCGCTTTGCTCTCACTCACAAGCTCTGGAATAGACGAGCAGCCGATCCCCGCTTGTTCGGTTTCTTTCGGCGAATCCTGCAATGCCACCTTTGCCTAATTTATTTCTTCAGTGGCCTGGCCAAGTCACTCGGAAGCGGCTGGTGGAATGGCGCCAGCGTTTGGCGCGCACTCATTCGACCGCCTTTTGATCTTCTATCTCCGGAGCTCGTCGCATCCTGGCATTTCTTTCTACCCATCGTCGGCATTTCCGTCTGCTTCCTCGAGATAGGTTATCCAGTCTTTATCTGGCTTCGCAGAACCTCTCGTATCTGGCTCGCCTTGGTTTGCCTGATGCATCTTGGTATTGGTCTTGCCATGGGCCTGCATTTGTTTGCTCTCAATATGATCGTGCTCAATCTCGCGGCCTTTGCTCCGCCGGCGCGGTTTTCGAAAGAGCCTAACGACTAATTCTTTCCTCTCGACGATAGATAGGTTGTCCCGACAGAATCGCTCTTCGATTTGTTTTATGCCTATCGACTCAACGAATGAGCTCGAACTCCAGATCGCTCACGTCTTGCTCATCGATGTGGTTGGTTACTCGAAGCTGCTGGTCAACACGCAGATCGAGCTTCTCCAGGAACTAAACGTCATCGTCCGTAAAACCGCGCATTTCCGCGCGGCAGAGGCGACCGGTAAATTAGGCCGACTGCCGACGGGCGATGGCATGGCTCTTATTTTTTTCGATAGTCCGGAAGCGCCCGTGCAATGCGCCCTCGAGATCAGTAAGTCACTCGGCCAGCCACCGCGGATGGCTTTGCGCATGGGCGCGCACAGCGGTCCGATCAAGGAAGTCCAGGATGTAAACGACCGAGTCAATTTCGCCGGGGCTGCGATCAACGTTGGACAGCGCGTTCTGGATTGCGGCGACGCCGGACACATTTTGCTTTCGGAGCGATTAGCGGAAGATCTCCGCGCCTACAAACATTGGCATCCTTACCTCTTCGATTTGGGTCTGTGCGAAGTGAAGCACGGCGTGCAACTCCATCTCTTCAACCTCTGCAAGGATGGCGTGGGCAATGCCACCGTGCCGGAAAAAATCAAGTGCCAGCGCCGCTGGTGGGGCCGACGATCGGGCGCGCCAATCCCGGCGGCTTTACGCCAAAAGAGATTTCTTTGGCAGGTCGCAGCCGCTACGGCCCTTGTTCTCTTTCTAGCTCTCGGAATTCTTTGGTTACGCTGGCCGCACCAAGCAGGCGATCCGTTCGCTCTCATCCCGGTAAAAAGCATCGCCGTTCTCCCTTTTGGGAGCTTGAGCGATGACAAGGAAAATTTCTTTTTCGCCAGTGGCGTGCAGGATGAAATTCTGACCGATCTGTCGCGTCTTTCCGACCTCAAGGTCATCAGCCGCACTTCCGTTTTGCAATACAGCGCTGGCACGCAACGGAACGTCCGCGAAATCGCGCTCGCCCTCGGCGTTGTTTATATTTTGGAAGGCGACGTCCAGCGTGTGGAAGGCCGGGTGCGCGTGCATGCTCAGTTGATTGACGCGCGAACCGATTCTCACATTTGGGCCAGACGATTCGACGGCGCCTTAACGAACAGTTTCGAAATCCAATCCGAAATCGCGGAACAGATCGCCAGCCAATTAGAAACCGCATTTTCCCCGCAAGCGAAAGCGGCCATCGCAGATCGCGCTACGACCGATTTGGGGGCGAACGATCTCTACGTCACGGCCAAACGATTGATCGACGGCTATCCTTTCAGCACAAAACCGAGAGAAGACCTGGAGGAGGCGGCGCGTTTGCTCACGCAAGCGGTCGCACGGGATCCGCGTTTCGCCTCCGCGCATTACTGGCTGGCGCACGTGCACGATCAACTCTTCGCGCGGTTCGATCATAGCGCGGCCCGGCTCGCGCTCGCGCAATCGGCCGTACAAGATTTGCGACGCCTGCGACCGGATGCGCCCGAGACGCATCTTGCTTTGGCCAAGCATCTCTACTGGGGCAACCGCGATTATGAAAGCGCACGCGACGAACTCTCAATTGCGCGGCCACCTTTGCCTAACGAGCCGTTAATTCCGTTGCTCAACGGTTTAATTAATCGGCGGCAAGGAAACTGGCAGGATTCGATCGTCAATTTGCAGCGCGCTTTGGATCTTGATCCGCAGAATCCGCAAAACTCTTTCATCCTTCACCAGATTGCTCTGAGTTATTCCAACTTGCGGCAGTTTCCGCAAATGATCGCAGCCCTCGATCGCGCCATCATGCTCGCGCCGGATAATATTTTCCTGCAAGCGGAACGCGCCGACGTCGATCTCGAATGGCGGGGAGATACCAAACCGTTGCACGACTTTATCCAGAAGAGCATCGCCGCTGCACCCGCCGCGGAGAAGACGCTGGCGGATTGGTGGTTTTATCTTGCGATGTGCGAGCGGGATCGCGCGGCGCTCACGCGCTCACTTGCGTTACTCGGGCCGGATGGCTGCCAGAACGAAGACATTCCTTTTCCGCACAGCTGGTGTGAAGGAATGGCTGCTCAAGTCGTCGGCGACAAGGCCGCGGCCGAAGCTGCTTTCCGGAAAACAAAGGCCGAAGCGGAACAAATGGTGGCGCACCAACCCCGCGATGCCGGCGCCGTTTCAGTTCTCGCCGTGGCCGACGCTGCTCTCGGAAACAAGGATGAGGCGATCCGCGAAGGCCGACGCGCCGTCGAGCTGCTGCCGATAAAGAAGGACGCGATCAACGGCAATCTTTTGGTCGAGAATCTCGCGCTTGTGTATGCCTGGACCGGGGAGAAAGAACAGGCGAACAACGAACTAAAGATCGTGGTCGATGCGCCGAGCTACATTAGTTACGGACATCTGCGTTTACATCCTTATTGGGACGCGATGCGCGGCGATGCCGGCTTCGAAGAGATTGTCCAGTCCCTTGCCCCTCCCGAGGCAAAGCGATAGAAGCAGCTCGATTTTCTTCGTCATCTACGCGCGTCGCGTCGTTCGCGGACGAAGCAAGATCAAGCATGAAACATCGCCGTCACTTCCGCATCGCTTTCAAACGCATTGGATTTTTGACAATCAGCTTTCCTCTAATTTTTTTCGCGGCCAACATCCTCGCCGGTTCCACGTCTCCCGCGCCTGTGAAAGAAAAATCCCCAACCAATCCCCTGCTCTCGGAAAGCACGCTGCAATATCACTATCCGCCTTTCGATAAGATCAAGAATGAGGACTACGCGCCGGCCTATATGCAGACGATGGCTGCGAATTTGAAGGAAAAAGAAGCGATCGCGAATAGCACCGAGGCGCCGACCTTTGAGAATACGATCGTGGCCCTGGAAAAATCGGGGCGCGGCCTGGCGCGAGTGGACGCCATTTTCAGCAATCTGGCCGGCGCTAATACCAATCCTGTCCTGCAAAAAGTGGAAAGCGAAATGGCCCCGAAACTTTCCGCGCATCGCGACGAGATTTTGCTCAACCCCAAACTCTTCGGCCGCGTGCAGAAGCTCTACGACCAGCGCGATCAGCTTGGTCTCGACGCCGAATCGAAATATTTGCTGGAGCGCTACGAAAAGGATTTCGTCCGCGCCGGCGCCAAGCTCTCAGACGCCGATAAGAAGAAGTTGAAGGCGATGAACGCCGAACTCGCCACGCTGCAGACGAAATTCTCACAAGATATCTTGAAAGAAAAAAATGCCGACGGCGTTTTAGTGGATAATCGCGCCGACCTCGCCGGCTTGCCGGAAAACGAAATTTCTGCCGCGGCCAAGGCCGCGAAGGACGCAAAGAAGGAAGGCAAATTTCTCATCGCCTTGCAAAATACCAGCGGGCAGCCGGCGCTGAGCTCCCTGCAAAATCGCGCACTCCGCGAGCGCATCATGAAAGCGTCGCTCGCGCGCAATAGCAAAGACGGTCAGTTCGATACACGCGGAACAATCATGAAAATCGCGCGCCTGCGGGCTGAGCGCGCCACCCTGCTGGGTTACGCTACCCATGCTGATTACCAGCTCGACGATCAAACCGCGAAGACTGTTCCCACGGTCAACCACTTGTTAGGCGATCTCGCCCCCGCCGCGGTGGCGAATGCCAAACGCGAAGCCGGCGACATGCAGGGCGTCATTAAAGATGAAGGCGGAAATTTCGAACTCGCGTCGTGGGATTGGAGCTTCTATTCGGAGAAAGTTCGCAAAGCCAAATTCAATTTCGACGAATCCGAGCTGAAGCCGTATCTCGAAATCAATCACGTGCAGCAAGACGGTGTCTTCTACGCTGCCGGCCAGCTTTACGGCCTCACCTTTAAAGAACGAAAAGACCTCCCAGTTTACCAGGAAGACGTGCGGGTTTTTGAAGTCTTCGATGCCGATGGCAAATCGCTCGCCTTCTTCATCTCCGACATGTACGCGCGGCCATCGAAACGCGGCGGCGCGTGGATGAACGAATACGTTTCGCAGAACGACTTGTTAGGCGAACGACCCGTCGTCGCCAATCATCTCAACATCCCAAAGCCACCCGCGGGCGAGCCGACCCTGCTGAGCTTTGATGAAGTAACGACGATGTTTCATGAGTTCGGCCACGCCCTGCATGGAATGTTTTCGAATGTGAAATATCCGCGCTTCGCCGGCACAAGTGTGCCGCCAGATTTCGTCGAGTTTCCCTCGCAGGTAAACGAAATGTGGGCGAGCTGGCCGGAAATTTTGAAGAACTACGCCAGGCATTATCAAACCGGAGAGCCCATGCCGCAGGAGTTACTCGATAAAGTTTTGGCCGCGCAAAAATTCGATCAAGGATTTAAAACCACGGAATATCTTTCGGCGGCGCTGCTCGATCAGGCCTGGCACCAGTTAAAGCCTAACGAGATCCCGAAAGATGCGATGGCCTTCGAAGCCGCCGCTCTGAAAAAAGACGGCGTCGATTTCGCGCCCGTCCCGCCGCGTTATCGTTCGCCTTATTTTTCCCATTCTTTCGCCGGCGAATATTCCGCGGGTTACTACTCCTACCTGTGGAGCGAAGTGCTCGACGCCGATACCGTAGATTGGATTAAGCAACATGGCGGTTTGAAGCGCGAGAACGGCGATCGATTCCGCCAGACGCTCTTATCCCGCGGAGGCAGTCAGGATGCACTCGATCTCTTCCGGAATTTCACCGGTGGCGATCCTGACCTGAAGCCGCTTTTGGAACGCCGCGGCCTAACGAGTGGTGGGGCGGCAGGTGCACCAGGAGATATTCCGCCGGAAAAACCGAAGACTGAAAAATAACGCGTGTTAATTTTTCACGATCCGCGTTGCGTGGAATATTCGCGCGCGGGTCATCCGGAGGGACCGGAACGGATTTCCGCAACGGTTTCATTCCTGGCGCAAAGGCACCGGGATTGGGATTGGCGGGAGCCACAACCCGCCACAAAGGAAATGCTCTTACGAGCCCATTCGCCGCAACATGTCGATGCGATCGAAAATGGAATGCAGGATTTCGATGCCGATTCGCCCGCGTATCCAAATATTTTCGCGCACGCCTCGAGGGCGAGCGGCGCCGCAGTGGAAGTGGCGCGCGCAGCCATGCGCGGCGAGAAAAGTTTCAGTTTGATGCGCCCGCCAGGTCATCACGCGACGCGCGATCAAGCCATGGGCTTTTGCTACTTCAATCACATCGCCGTTGCCGCACTCGACGCCCTAACGAGTGGTGCGAAGCGCGTGGCCATCTGGGATTTCGACGCGCATCATGGCAATGGAACGGAAGCGATTGTCGCGAACCACCCACAGATCAGTTTCGCTTCCGTTCATCAATCGCCCGGCTATCCCGGGACAGGCCTGCGTTCTTTCGGCAACATCCGCAATTTTCCCGTGCGCCCTCTCACGCCCCGCGCGCAGCATTTGGAAGACATCGAGCGTGCTTTGCACTCGTTAGGCGAATTCAAGCCGGACCTTCTGCTCGTCTCTGCCGGCTTCGATGCCTATGCGGGTGATCCGATCACCGAGATGACTTTGCAATCGGAAGATTTTGGAACCTGCGGGAAGTGGCTGCGCGAATCTGGAATCCCGGCCGGCGCGGTTCTCGAAGGCGGTTATAGCGATGAGTTACCGGAATTGATCGACGCTTTTTTGAGCGCCTGGTCAGGCTAGAATCTTTTCGATCCGCCGCATTACTTGGTCGTCTAGTTTCTCAAGGATTTCGATCGCTTTCATATTTTCGCGCACTTGTTTCGGCTTCGACGCGCCGGTGATGACGGTGCTGACCCGCGGGTTTTTCAGGCACCAGGCGAGCGCGAGTTTAGGTAACGTTGTATCGAGATCATCTGCGACTTTCGCGAGTTGTTTTATCTTCGCCAGGCGACGACGCGCTTCGGCATCCTGGAATTGTTCGCGTAACCATTCGTAATCCTTCAGCGAAATGCGCGTGTTGCCAGGATCGCCATCGTTATATTTTCCGGTGAGTAATCCCGAGGCGAGCGGCGACCAGATTGTCGTGCCGAGTCCGACCGTGTCGTAAAGCGGCGCGAATTCTTTCTCCACTTTTTCGCGATGAAACATGTTGTATTGCGGCTGCTCCATCGTCGGCGGGACGTCATGCAAAGCGCGAGCGATCTTGTGCGCTTCGGATATTTGCTCCGCGCTCCACTCCGAGGTCCCCCAGTAAAGGACTTTCCCTTGCCTAACGAGATCAGACATCGCGCGGACCGTTTCCTCGATCGGAGTTTTCGGATCGGGCCGATGACAAAAATAGAGATCGAGATAATCGACGCGTAGTCGTTTGAGCGCCGCGTGACACGCTTCGAAAACATGTTTGCGACTCAGTCCTTCCTGGTTCGGTAGATCGCCACCCCAAAAGACTTTGCTGGAAACGAGGAAGGTATCGCGCGGCCATTTTCTTCGTTTCAAAATCTTGCCCATCACGACCTCGGCTTTCCCGCTGGCGTAGGCCTCGGCGTTGTCGAAAAAGTTCACGCCCGCGTCGTAAGCGATCGTCATTAATTCTTCCGCCGTTTTCTCGCTGATTTGCTGCGCGAAGGTGACCCAGGCGCCGAAAGAAAGTTCGCTCACCTGCAATCCGGATTTTCCGAGCTGTCGATAGTTCATGTGTGGTTCCGGACGAGAGACAACATGTAAAACTTTTTTTTGGCAACCGGAAGTCGTCCGGCAGAGAGATCTAACTTAGCGCTCGATAGGCTAAGCCAAGAGCGCCAGATCCAACTACGACGGCAATCACGCTCCACTTCCAGCGCAACATTCCGATGAGCGCCGCCGCGCTAAGGCCAAGAGCGAACCAATCTACTTTTCCCGGCTGCGGAAAGAAGACGTGGAGTGCGAACCACACGGCCAGATTAAGGATCACACCTACAATCGCGGCCGTGATCGTAGAAAGAGCACTCGTTAGCTTCTTGTTCCCGCGCAGTTGTTCGATGTGCGGTCCACCAAGGAAAATCCAGAGAAAGCACGGCGTGAATGTGGCCCACGTGGTGATGAGTGCGCCGAGAGTTGCTGCTACTACCGGAGACAAGCCGTCCGGATTCTGCCAGGCGCCGACAAAGCCGACGAATTGCACGACCATGATGAGCGGGCCGGGAGTCGTCTCAGCTAGACCTAGTCCGTCCATCATCTGCCCGGGCTTCAACCAACCGTAATGGTTCATCGCTTCCTGCGCGACGTAAGGCAGAACCGCGTATGCCCCGCCGAAAGTAACAACGGCTGCTTTGCTAAAAAAGAGTCCTTCGCTGAAGAGCGTGCTATTCCAGCCTTTCGCGAGTCCCGCGATGACGGTTGGTGTGAGCCACAACGCGAGACAGACGAGAGTTACTTTCACGGCGCGCGGCCAACTCGGCTTTGTGTGTTCGGCTGACGCTTGCTCGTCGCCTAATACAGATTCCTCTCCGCCTTTGCTTCCGTGCTCTGTGGCAAAGTTAAATTTCGCCGGCCAGAGTCGACCGCCGAGTAAACCGATGAGCCCCGCGCTTAAAACGATGAGCGGAAATGGAAGCTTGAAGAAGTAAATCCCGACGAAGGCGAGCGCTGCGATGCTCCACATGACCTCGTTGCGAAGTGCTTTTCGTCCGATCCGAATAACCGCGGCGAGAACGATGGCTGTCACCGCAGGCTTAAGTCCGTAAAAGATCGCCGCGATCCACGGAATGTTTCCGAAGGCCATGTAGATGTAGCTCAATCCCCAGAGGACAAAGATCGAGGGGATGACAAAGAATGCTCCCGCCACAATACCGCCCCACGTTTTGTGTAGGAGCCATCCGATGTAGATAGCGAGCTGCTGCGCCTCCGGACCCGGCAAGAGCATGCAGTAATTCAGCGCATGCAAGAATCGCGACTGGCTGATCCACTTCTTGCGGTCGACTAACTCGGTCTGCATGATCGCTATCTGGCCCGCGGGGCCGCCAAAGCTGATAAAGCCTAACTTCACCCAAAACCGAAGCGCTTCAGCGAAACTGGGATGAGGTGAGCCGCATAGCTCTTGCCTAACGAGTGTTTCCATTATCGTCGCCCAAAGAATTTATCAATGTGCCGCCATCAACACACTCATGCGCGCCATTACCGTCGGCCGCGGGGACAGTTTATTCCGCCAAATGAACCCGCACAGTAAGTCTCGAAAATGCTCATCATCCCGCAAGCTATCAAGAGGTGGATCAAGGTAATGTTCATCGGGAGAGATCGCTTTTCTTTCATTGCCGAGGCTAGAGCTATGCCACGAAGGCGCTATCATCTCAGGACATGCATGTCATGTAAATGCCTGCGTGCTAGCGAGATTTTCTCTCCGCGGACAGAGGCCTTGCCGCATCTCCCCTTTTATTCCGCGAAACCTCCGCTATTGTGCGAAGTGTTTCCGAAGTCCGTTCTCCGTTTCCTCCCTCTCTTCGCCATCGTTGCTGCTTCGACAG
This sequence comes from Chthoniobacterales bacterium, assembly GCA_038237435.1. Taxonomy (GTDB): domain Bacteria; phylum Verrucomicrobiota; class Verrucomicrobiia; order Chthoniobacterales; family UBA10450; genus JACCTI01. The sequence continues at coordinate 41,779 of JBBRYT010000009.1, read as the reverse complement.
CATCTGCCGGTGGCATCAATTCTTCCAGCAAAGTCTTCGTCATCCTGATGGAGAACCACAACTGGTCCAGCATCAAAGGAAATGCCGATGCGCCCTACATTAATAACACGCTGCTCCCGATCGCTTCCTACACCGACCAATACTACAATCCGCCCGGCATTCATCCCAGCGAACCGAACTACCTTTGGCTGGAAGCCGGCACTAACTTCGGCATCACAAACGATAATCTGCCTTCCTCAAATCACCAGTCTACGACCAGCCATCTCGTCACCTTACTAAAGAATGCCGGCATCTCGTGGCGCACCTATCAGGAGAACATTACTGGCACGACCTGTCCGAGCACTAATAGTTACCCCTACGCCCCGAAGCATAACCCTTTCGTTTACTTCGACGACGTTACCAGCGGCGGCTGCACTACGACCATGCGTCCATTCACCGAGCTGGCTAGCGACCTCGCGAACAACGCAACCGCCCACTACAGCTTCATCACGCCGAACTTGATTAACGACATGCACGATTCGGCCCCCCCGCTCTACAATCCAGTTAAGCAAGGCGACACCTGGCTCGCGCAGAATCTGCCGATGATTCTGAACTCGAGCGCCTATCAGGATAATGGCCTGGTTCTCATCACCTGGGATGAAGGTGTTAGCGGCGATGGTCCGATTGGAATGATCGCGCTTTCGCCTCTAGCCAAAGGCAACGGTTACCACAACGCCGTCCACTACACTCATAGCTCCACCTTGCGCACTCTGCAGAAGATTTTCGGAGTTAGACCACTCCTGGGTGACGCGGCCGCTGCGGTTGACCTCAGCGATCTTTTTCTTCCTAATGCGATTCCAAACGCCGACACGGCGATTGTTATTCAGAACATAACCTACACCTCAGGCTCTTGCAGTCTTGCATGGCTGGGGCAGCAGGGCATCACCTACCGCGTGCAATGGAAGAGCGAGCTAGGTGGCACTTGGCAGAACATTACTCCGGATAAAGTCGGAACCGGCGCCGTCTTATCGTGGACAGATGATGGCACACAGACCGCTTCGGCTTCTCTCGGACAGCGATTCTATCGCGTCACGATACCGTAGGGTAACGAACGATGCGGTGCCTCGACCTTTCCCCCTAGGCTCAGTAGCGGTCGGACTTACATCCAACCCGCGGTAGCTACTCGGGCTGTTTTTCGGCCACTGGTGCAGCCGTAACTCGTCAACCGTTACAGGTGCGGGGCGACACAAATCTCCGTCTCTTCTGCTGCTTGACCATGTGAATCCAACTCGCGCCGGTGACGCACTCTGCTAGTCTAGCCAATGCGAAATCTAATTTGTGGGTTTCTTCTCACGCTGACTTGCTCTGCCGTTGCGGAGATTGCCTCGGTGGCCGATCGCGTTGATCAGCAGAATAAATTATTTGATGAGTTTTACGAAACCAGCCTGAAGAACTCACCGGAGCGGGCGACGGCATTTGGCGACTACCGCTACAACGCGCTGCTTAGTCAGTATTCGCTGGCGGAGCTTACGCGCCAGCACGCGGAAGCCGATGATTTCCTTAAGCGGCTAGCAGCCATCCCGACCGACGGAATGGGCGACAAGGACATGCTGAGCCATCGACTGCTGGAGCGGCAGATCGAGCGCGAGGACATGAATTACGAGCTAAAGAATTACGAGATGCCGGTGAACCAGCAGAGGGGCGTTCACACCGGGCTGGCGGATTTGCCACTGTCCATGCCTTTCGATTCCGTGCCGCACTACCAGGATTACATCTCGCGGCTGCACCAAATCCCGCGCGTGATGGATCAGACCACGGAGGTGTTGCGTCAGGGCATGAAGGACGGACTTATGCCGCCCAAGCTCGTGCTCGAGAAACTACCAGGACAATGCGAGGGCATCATTAACGCGAACCCTTTCCTTCTACCAACAAAGAAGTTTCCCGCAGAGTTTTCCGATGAGGATAAGAAGCGCCTGACCGACGAGATCACTAAGGCGGCTAACGACGATGTCGTTCCTGCTTACAAGAAGTTCGCGGAATTCCTGCGCACCGATTACGACCCGAAAGGACGCAACGAGCTATCGATCGAAAGCCTGTCCGATGGTAAGCGGCGTTACGCCGAAGCGGTCAAGATGATGACTACTATGAACGTCACGCCTGATGAGGTCCATCAGATTGGACTTAAGGAAGTGGAGCGCATCACAGCGGAGATGACCAAGCTCGCGAAGGAACAGGGACACAAGGACCTGGCCAGCTTCCGCGATGCGATCAACAACGATCCTAAGTGGAAGCCGAAGAGCGAGCAGCAGATCGTCGATGATTTCGCGAAATACATCCATCAGATGGAGCCGAAGCTACCTGAGCTCTTCGGGTTGCTGCCGAAGGGACCGGTAACGGTGGAGCCCATCCCGGGCTTCGCGAAGGCCGAGTCAACCCACTATGTTAATGGCACCCCGGATGGGAAACGCCCCGGGCGTGTGGTCGTAGCTGTAGCTGACCCAACCAAGCGCACGCTAGTGCTGGACGAGGCCGTTGCCTATCACGAAGGCGTTCCCGGTCATCACATGCAGATAAGTATCGCCCAGACCTTGGAAGGCCTGCCCAAGTTCCGCCTCCATGGTGGTTACTCCTCCTACGCCGAAGGTTGGGCGCTTTATAGCGAGGAGCTAGGTAAGGAGATCGGCTTCTATACGGATCCTATCTCCGACTATGGCCGGCTGAACTCCGAGCTATTCCGGGCTGTCCGCCTGGTAGTCGATACCGGAATACACGACAAGAATTGGACTCGCGAGAAAGTAATCGAATTCATGCACGCCAACGACGTGAACGACGCCGTCGCGCAGACCGAGGCCGATCGTTACATTGCGTGGCCCGGGCAGGCGCTGGCCTACAAGATGGGTCAGCTAACCATTCGCAAGCTACGCGAAGAAGCCAGGTCGCAGCTCGGCTCGAAGTTCGACATCAAAGCATTCCACGATGAAATCCTGAACGGCGGAGCAATGCCGCTCGACCTGCTACAAGAGCGGGTGGAGCGATGGATCAAGGAGCAGGCGCCGACGACAGCTAGCTCCGACTAGTAAAGGACCGGGAAGTAGACAGTTGGCGTGCGGTCTCTAGGTGCGTTTACGTGCAATCATTGATGATCACGGGACGAAAGGAGCTTCACTCCCGCCATATTGTGTTGACTTGAAATTGCCTGATGAGCTTCACTCGTAAGATGAAGATACTTCGTTCCTGTGTCTACGTCGCGCTGCTAATCGCTTCGACGCTTCCGCTCGCGGCAGAAGGCCTGCCCGAGTTTCGACCTGCTTTGATCGGCAACCACAAAAAGGCGCTGATCAACTTGATCAACGCGCAATCTCTCATGCAGCGCGGCCAAAAGGACGGGACAGTTATGTTCGAGACCGGAATTACACAGCTAGGTGAAGGCTACAATTCCCGGTGTTATCGCGGGAGCGCAAACACGGAGATGCTGCAAAAGGAGGTGCTGGGAGAAATCGACCAGGCACAGTTCGAGCCGGCGGTCTTTAATCACACCCATGTCACGGCCTACATGCAGGGCACCGTCATGTTCCTGATCCACGATGGTAAGCCAATGGTAAGAGTTTTTCTGAACCAGGAAGACAGCGAGATCAAAGCCGGCCACGATTTCATCGCCCCACAATTTTGCTTTGCCACTGGCAACACCGCCTTCAGAAATTTCTACATGGCATTACCACCGGGCGGAGTAGCTGTGGTCACCCTCGACGTCGATACCAAAGGTCACGTCACGGGAAAAAAAGTCGTCTATGAACACCCGCCGGGAATGAATTATGGAGGTATCATTGTAGGACATATCGGCGACGCGCTTTTCGTTCCGGCCTTTCGAGATGGCAAAGCAACGGCATGCCATTTCAACTGGACGACGATCTTTATCGGTCCTGGGAAGCACGGGAAAACTGGTTAAGGCGTGCATCGTCCGTTATTGTAGAAGTCCCGGTAAGAGCGGGCCTTAACTCCGGCGGCGCGCTCGCCTTCAGTTATCGCACCGATGACGAACGTCGATCTTGTAGCCGCGTATCCTTCCCCAGCCGCTCCTGACATCGCCGTAGCATTTCCATGCGGAGGAGGTTACGCTTTCGGCATGAACAAGCAGGTAGCTTGCGCCTATCTGCTCTCTGCTCTTCTGCTTATCCCTTCCCAGGTCAGCGCCGAGGGCGAGAAGAACCCGCTGTCGCCCGATAGCCGATGGCGCTACGAGTGCGTCGAGGGTCACTGGCCCGAAATTCATCAGACAAGCACGGCGAAACGCGCCCTGGACCTGATGGGCGACGAGCGTTCCGTGCCGCACGCTGACGACGCAGAAGTCGTGTGGGCGCCGGATTCAAAACGTTTCGCCTTCAATTATAGTCCGCCGCACGTGCCCCACAGCACGTTTGTCACGACCGCGTTTTATCAGCTCCGCGGTGAAGAGTGGGTCTTGCTCCATTCGCCGATTGACGAGGAATCGTCCGAGAAATCGTTCGCGGTACTCGCCAAGCATTTGCCCAAAGGAGTCCGGCCGCCGCGTCTGTGGCGCTCCGATCCCAACAGGCTCGTCTTCAAAGTGCGCCAGTGGACTGATGCCGACAGCGCCATTCTTTACGTCTACACCGCCGGGACCAGCTCTGGAGGAGGCGACTCGCCCAGTGCTTTTCTTTTCACTCTCAAGTTCGATCTCGAAGGAAAGTGCAAGATCACCAGTGCACAAAAGATCGCGCAGAAGGACATCGACGATTAGGCGTGGCCCATGATATCAGGGCGTGAGGTCAATAGGTGCTGCCTGTTGATGATATGTGTCGACGAGGCTCTCGCCTCCCCGACCTCTTTCATTGTTTTCCAATTAAGTTGGGGTCAGAGCCTACTATCGTCACTAGTTATAAATAGTAAGCTCTGCCCCCCTCTAGCCTCCCGCGATCTAGCTGGTGTTCTTCGAACCGAACCTTCAGTTAACGATCTCAAGCTCTGACCACTTTTGCTCCGTCCTTCTTTTGCTCCTTGAACATCCTCAGGCAGCCTTATCGAGATCACGCTTGGGGTCGCCTACACAGGACACTGCCCAGTCCGCGGCGTTGTTCGCTACCTTAAGTCGGTAGCTGATGCGGGGATTGTGAATGTCTGACCTTGATAGGAGATCATCAGATCGGTACTGCCGCGTCCAATTACATGCAGACGTTCTTTCGCAGGAATTACAATCTCGTGCGCGCCGGCTTTGACGCGGATCGGGCGAGTGGCCGTTGCAATCCAAGACTGCGAGGTTGGTTGCTGCATTCCAATCTTAGTATTCGTGCTCGTTACTCGTCGCAGGTTGGGACCTTGATCGGAAACAGTAGGCGGCGGAGATACGGACGTTAGCGCGGCAGGTTCCGGTCTTTGAAGTTGCTTCACTGAAATAATAACTGCGGCGAGTAACACGACCGCAATAGCCCCAGCGATAACAGCGGGGGTACGCGATGAGTGTTGTCGAGCTCCTCTCGATTGCTCTGAGACGGTTCGAGGTGCGTCCGCCACTGAATCGAGCGAAGCGATCGCCTCCGCAACCGCCCACGGCAATGAAGGCTGCGATCCATAGGCCCATCGCCGGTCGGGCGTGTTGTAGCCGAAGCGTGCATAGATAGCTCCTTCTTTGGCGAAGCAGTTCGCCCAGCCACGACTATCTGCAGATGAGTACAAGATTTGATCTGCGCCCACGCTCATTAATCCCCATTCAGTGTTGGGCGCTGCAGGCCATGCGAGTTCCAAAAACGCTTCCATCCAGGGCGCTAGTGACACGGTTGGCGGAAGCTGCGCGTAAGCATCGAAAACGTGTTTGCAGCATCGGGTAAGATGACCCACCGGAAGACGAGATCGACGGCCATGCCAATCCGGACAACTACAAGTAGGCCCAACCAGATCGACCTTGTAATAAAGATTAGGAGTTGAGCGAGACGCTATCTTCAATTCGGTTCGGATGGTCGGTAGTCGTGGCTCGCCGGTTTCATCATAGCTGATCTCGAACGATGATTCTGGCGAACTATGAGCAGTCGTGTGTCGAACAGACTTTGCCCACTCGCGCTGGATGCTGACCAGGATGCGGGAGAGCCTGTGCAACTCTCGTGTAGTTACTTTGCCATCTGCCCAGATCTGCTGGAGCGGTGCGATAAGGTCTCGCCCTGGCCACGCCACCGCCTCTTCTGTGTGCTTGTTAAGCCGGTCCGCTAACGCGTAAGCCTCGTCAGCCGTGACTTCGCCGTTTTCTAAGATAGAAGCGCAGAACTCGATCAATGCGTCCGCTTGCGTGTCTGCCACGCAACCATTGCAGCACAGGGCGTGAGGGCCGGAAAGGCAAAAGCCACTATCGCAACCGTGACTCTATGCGCGTCGCTTTCGATTTCCACGTTGCATCGCAATGAGACCACGGCGAAAAGACAACCAATCATGGCAACCAACACAATCCGCATTCACCGCGTGCTTCGTGCCGCACCTGAGAGAGTATACCGCGCATTCCTTGATCCCGACGCGATGACGAAGTGGCTGCCGCCTAATGGATTCACCGCCAAGGTCCACCAGATGGAGGCCAAAGTCGGCGGGAGCCACAAGATGTCCTTCACGAACTTTACCACCGGTAAGAGCCACTCCTTCGGCGGGACCTACATCGAACTGACGCCGCACGAGCGGATTCGCTACACGGACAAATTCGACGACGCGAACCTACCGGGGGAAATGCAGGTAACCGTGACCTTGAAGAAGGTCTTGTGCGGGACTGAGCTGAACATCGTGCAGGAGGGCGTGCCGGATGTTATTCCTGCCGAGATGTGCTACCTCGGCTGGCAGGAGTCGCTTATTCTACTGGCGAAACTGGTCGAAGCCGAAATTCCCGATTAGGTCGCGTCCAGGAGCGTTCTAGTCGCAATCAAGAGAGCTATCAGCATGAGCAATAACATCGAAGGAAAAGTAGTCGTCATCACGGGCGCGAGCAGCGGGCTAGGCGAGGCCGCGGCCCGGCTTCTTTCCGCGCAAGGCGCAACGGTTGTGCTTGGTGCGCGTCGTGCCGATCGTCTTAAGTCATTAGCAGATGACATAACGCGCGATGGCGGTAAGGCATTGGCCATTACTACTGATGTCACCGACTGCGACCAGGTGAAGAAACTGGTGGATGAAGCCGTGCACAAATTCGGGCGCATCGACGTGATGATTAACAACGCCGGACTGATGCAGCAGTCGCCATTAGAGCGCCTGAAGATCGATGAGTGGGACAACATGATCGACATCAACATCAAAGGTGTGCTTTACGGAATCGCGGCCGCGCTGCCGCATATGCAGCGACAGAAGGCCGGACATATCATCAATGTCTCCTCAGTAGCTGGCCACAAAGTCTTTCCTTCAGGAGCAGTCTATTCGGCGACTAAACATGCGGTGCGGGCGTTATCCGAAGGGCTGCGCCAGGAAGTAAAGCCTTACAACATCCGCACAACAATCATCTCGCCGGGCGCGGTCACGACCGAATTGCCGAACCACATCACAGAGAAGGAAGTCGCGGCCAGCATGCAGAAGTTCTATGAAGAGGTCGCGATTCCGGCCGATTCATTCGCGCGCGCCGTCATTTACGCCATGAGTCAGCCGGTTGATGTGGATATAAACGAAATCTTGTTCCGGCCTACGCGCCAGGAACGGTAAGGGCATAGAAGGACACAAAAGATGGAAATCAAAAGGAGTGGTTCGCAACCTTCCGGCAAAGGACCTCTGAGTATTTTACCGGCGCGGACCGAGACGAAGCCGGGCTCTTGAACGGCCTTGCGCGCTCGCGTAGTCACAGCGATGACAAGCTGGTGAAGCGACACATAGTTTCCTTTTTTCTCGCGGCCACATCTCTCGGCCTTACCGCCTGCAGTACGGTCACGGACCTGGTGACCACACATATTCCGGAAAGACATGCCGGTCGTCCCTCAGTGGTGGTCGATTTGCGCAGACAGCAGGTATACCTCTTTCGCGGCAAATACCAAACTGCATCGTCTCGCATCTCGAGTGGACGCGAAGGACACCGCACACCGATCGGAAAATTTACTGTCATCCACAAAGAGCAGGAGCATCGCTCAGGTCTCTATGGCGATTATGTCGATGACTCCGGACGAGTGGTTAGGCCAAATGTCGATGTGCGTAAAGTGGCCCGGCCGCCCGGAGCACATTTTCTCGGCGCGCCCATGCCATACTTTGTCGAGTTCGCGCCCAGCTATGGATTGCACGCCGGTTATCTGCCTGGGGTTCCCGCTTCGCATGGTTGCATTCGCATGCCTTACTGGAAGGCGCGTCAATTCTACGGCGCGGTTCACATTGGCACGCCAGTACTCGTTAGGTAGTAGCTAGTAATTAAGCCCGAGCGATAGCTACAAGCTAGCGGAGCGTTCCGCATGCGACGCGGTCAGAACAAGATACTTCACGTTGCGGTTCGCACGGGCACGGCCCAGGTTGCGATATGGTTAAGACAAAGTCGGTCGATACACGGATCGAACCGATGAAGGATGGGCTACGAATTCTGGCGGCGCGCGGACGGGGACGCGGGTTACCGAAGGACCGTTACGATGTCTGGATGGCGAATCTCGGCCCGAGCGAAGAATTGCGTGATGCGATCCTTTCGGGAAGGGTCACTTGGGCGGAGTATAGCCGGCGTTACTTGAAAGAGCTGCGTGAAGGCGGCGCGATCGATCAACGAAATCGGCGCATTAAGAACCATGGCCAGAAGTTCACGCTGCGACTGCTGCAGCATCTCGCTAGTAACGGCTCGGTGACTCTGCTTTGTCATTGTGCTGAAGATGAAATGCATTGCCACCGACACCTTCTGAAAAACGTATTAGATGGCAAAGTATGATGGCGTAGTGCGATTGACGTTATCCTGGACTAAGAAGTTGCGTCCGCGTGCACAGCGGGCGCGAATCAGTATCGCGCATGAGAACTTACTGTCCGACCTTCGCTGTCTTGTTTCTCGCGACGGGAATGCTCTGCGCATTACCAACCAAAGTGGCACTGGCAGGTGAGACCCGTTCTTTCCAGAGCGGCGGTCAGACCGTCCGGGCTGATTTTTATCCTCCATCGGCCGCGCGGAACTCTCACCGGACGATTCTGGTTCTGCACGGCGCGGGAGGTATGCTCTTCGATGGCCCGGAGATGCAACGCGTGGCCCGACGGCTGGCGCAGGATGGGAGTTCGGTCTACGTCGTGCATTATTTTAATCGCACCGGCTCATATTTTTTCGCGGGCGATTCTGGAATGCAGAAAAATTTCGATACCTGGCTCGGGACGATTCGCGACGCAGTAATGTGGGCGGCCAGGGAGCAAGCGCAAAGCGGCGATGGCTCAAAGACGATTGGCATTTATGGCTACTCCTTAGGCGCTTTTCTCGCGGTAGCTGCGGCCTCGGATAATCCTGCGGTAGGAGCTGTGGTAGAACAGGCTGGCGGGATCTGGAATAATAACGAGCGACGAATCGGGCATCTGCCGCCGACGCTTTTGATACACGGCCGGGCGGATCACCGGGTCCCCTTTGCGAAGTATGAGGAGCCGCTACGAAACTTCCTGCGCCGGCATGGGACAGAGATCGAGACGCGTTACTATCCTGGGGAAGGCCACGGCTTCTCGCTCAAGGCGCAGGAGCAGGTGCGCGAGCAAGTGTCTGATTTCTTCCGTCGCAAGCTGCCCTAAGTAAGCTAGCTCAATTCATTTCCGATTTTGCGAACGAAGGGCTATCAGCGATCAGCGGCGAAAAAGCCCTCCGCAAGAACTAGCTCGCGGAAGTGCGCGGATGTAGTCCATTCCAAGTCTCATGCGAAAGAAGGAGCCGGAGAGTTCACGTCAGCCGAGGCTGTTAGTCCTGGTCGATGAATCGAATGTCGGCAGTTCGGTGCGGACAGCGGGACGCGGGCTCGATTGGTTGCAGCTAAGAAATTTTCTGGCTGGGCCGGAGTCGGGACGGGAGCTGATCGAGATGGTGGTCTATGCCGGCTTGCCACCGCCTATTCCTCTTTGGCAGGAGGAGCGCGACAAGAAGAACAAGTTCATGCATTGGCTGCGCTCGAATGGTTTCCTGGTTGTGACCAAGGACGGTGCACCGGCCGAGGAAGGCCATTACAAGGCGAACGTGGATGTGATGATGGCGATCGACGCGCTCGAGCTATCGGTCGAGATGCAGCCTGACGCCGTGATACTGGTAACCGGCGACGCCGATTTTGCTTATCTCGCAACGAAGCTGCGTCGACGCGGGATTCGCGTGGAAGTAGCTTCCGTGGCGACGAACCTGAGTGGCTTGCTCAAAGCTGCGGCCAACACGGTGATCGATCTGGCGCCGTTGTTCCAGACCTTCGAAGTCATGCCGGTGCCGGACGCGCCGGAGTCGGGTCCGCGAAGGAAGCGGGCGTAAAAGCAGTTCCGCACGATTGACGCGCCGCCACGCGCAGCATAGAGAAAACGAAGCGACCACGGGACGTAGTTCAGCTTGGTAGAACGCCTGGATGGGGTCCAGGAAGTCGCAGGTTCAAATCCTGTCGTCCCGACTCTCGACAAACAGCGCGCCGCCCCGATTTCGCTAGAGCCCTCCCCTTCCCCGCGTATCGTCTCCCCCGGTATGCGCGACCAGCCTCGAACGAATGGCAATTTGCCTAACGAATCGTCGCGCGAAGGTGAGCATTGCGTTTATCGAAATGTCGCGCGCTTGCTCCAGGAAGAGCCGCAGCTCGAAGCCGTCGCCTTTCAACCGAAGAACCGGTTGCTCTCCATCGCCACACTCGGCGCCGATCGCGGCGAACGCCTGGCTGGCCGCGTGACGGAAGCAGTCGCAGAACGCGAACGACAATGCGGGATCGTCAATGCCAGTGGAATTTGTGAGCAATGCGGCGAAGCGCCTTCGCGCAAAGTCGGCGACGCAAATGTCGTGGTGAAAGATGTGCTCGGCAGCACGGTCATCGAAAAACTGACATGCCGGACGGCCACGCATTTTTGGCAATGGAAAAACTTGCGGTGGCCGCGCGTTTCCTGTTGCGGGCAACCGGCTACACACAGTTCGCCTAACGAATGGAAGAAGCTTGCGTTGTTGGCGAGCCTTTGCCTGCTTTTCGGTCTTGCTGGCTGGGTCGCGCAACACGCTGGAGCTTCGCCCGCCATCATTCTTCCCCTCTTCGCGCTCAGCTACATTTGCGGCGCGTGGGACGCGGCCGGAGAATCCTTCGAACGAATACGACATGGCGAATTGGAAATTCATTTCCTCATGCTCGCGGTTGCGTTCGGTGCGGCCTTGATCGGCGCGTGGAGCGAAGGCGCACTTCTTCTCTTTTTGTTCTCCGCCGCGGGTGCGATGGAACATTTCGCCAACGCACGCACGCAACAGGAAATCGGCGCGCTTCTCCGCGGTGCTCCAAAAACCGCGACCGTTCTGGAGAACGGACAAGAACACGAACATGCCGTCGATTTGCTCGTGCGCGGAATGCAATTGCGCGTCCGCGCGGGCGAACAAATTCCGGTCGACATCCGTGTGATCGCCGGCGAGAGCGCCTGCGACGAATCGAATCTCACCGGTGAATCGCGACCGATGCCGAAACAGCCGGGTGATATTGCCCTGGCCGGGACGTTAAACGCCTGGGGCGTGCTGGACGGACAAGTCGTTAGGCCGGCGAGCGAAAGTGCGCTGCAGAAAATCGTAAACCTGATCGAACAAGCGCAGCATTTGAAAGCGCCGTCGCAGCGTTTCAGCGATCGTTTCGGGACCGGCTATACCTATTTTGTTCTTCTCAGCTGCCTGGCGTTTTTCCTAGTCGGCTGGCTGGTTTTGAAGTGGCCGCCCTTTCTCACGCAGGCGACTCAAGCGAGCGCATTTTATCGCTCGATGACTTTGCTCGTCGTCATGTCGCCGTGCGCGCTGGTCCTCAGCGTTCCGTCCGCCATTCTTTCCGCGATCGCTTGCGGCGCACGGCGCGGTGTTCTTTTTCGTGGCGGCGCCGCCATTGAAACTTTGGCCGACGTAAAGACGGTCGCCTTGGATAAAACCGGCACGCTCACCCACGGCAAACCGGTTCTGGTGCACATCGACTCGTTAGGCGGATCCGAGAATGACCTGATCACGGCCGCTTACAATTTGGCGCGACTTTCGAATCATCCTCTCTCTCGCGCCTTGGAAAAAATCTGCGCGCAACGCGACGCCGCTGTCCTCGATATGGCGAGCATCGAATCCACTTCTGGGGGCGGAATCACTGCGCGTCATCGCGGATTGCTCTATGCGCTGGGGAGTCGTGATTTCGTACAGGCGGCCATCCCGACCGCCGACTGCAAGGCGACGCGCGCGGAAGAACATGATGTCGCTGAAGTTTGGGTCGCTGGTCCAGGAATCTGCGGCCGTTTTCTTTTGCGCGATCAACTGCGCAGTGAAGCACGGGCAATGTTGGGCGAATTGCGCAAGGCTGGAATACGGACCGTGATGTTGACCGGCGATCGTCCAGCCACGGCGGAGCTGATCGCGCAGGAAGCCGGTGTGGATCAGGTGCAGTCACAATTATCGCCCGACGAAAAAGTGCGAGCAGTGCAGGAGTTGAAAGCGCACGGCGACAAGGTGGCAATGATCGGCGATGGCGTGAACGACGCACCGTCGCTCGCCGCTGCCGATGTCGGTGTGGCGATGGGCGCGCGCGCCTCCGATGCGGCAATGGAACAGGCGGAAGTTATTTTGATGAATGATCGCCTGGAGAATTTTGTGATCGCTTACGAATTAAGCCGGCGGGCCAAGCGTATCATCGGCCAGAACATCACGATCGCGCTCGGCACCGTTATTGTGATGGCGTTCCTAGCACTCGTTAGGGGAATTCCTCTTTCGTTAGGAGTGGTTGCGCACGAAGGGAGCACGGTCATCGTCGTGCTCAATAGTCTGCGCTTACTTTTCGCCGACGTTCGTCCCGCATGTTAAGCGCCGGCATCGTTGGTCTGCCGAATGTCGGCAAGTCCACTCTTTTCAACGCCGTGACCCGAACGCGTAAAGCGCAGGCCGCGAATTATCCCTTCTGCACCATCGACCCGAATCTCGGCGTCGTGACGGTGCCGGACGCGCGGCTCGATGTTCTCGCGAAAATGTCGCACTCGCAAAAGATTGTGCCGGCGGCGATCGAATTCGTAGATATCGCCGGTCTGGTCAAAGGCGCGAGCGCGGGCGAAGGACTCGGCAATCAATTCCTCAGCCACATTCGAGAAGTAAATGCGATCGTGCAGGTCGTGCGTTGTTTCGAAAACGGCGACATCCATCATGTCACTGGTTCGATCGATCCGGTACGCGACATTGAAGTGATCAACACGGAATTGGTCCTAGCCGACCTCGCTTCTTTGCAGAAACGGCATGATCGATTGCAAAAAGAAGTGCGCGCCGGATCAAAAACCGCCAAAGCAGAAAACGTGGTCATCGAAAAATTGTTACCGCATCTCGATTCGGGAAAACCGGCCATCACCGCCACTTTCACTGAAGAAGAAAAATTGATCGCGCGTGATTTCTTCCTGCTCACTTCCAAGCCAACCCTGTTTGCCTGTAATGTCGCGGAATCCGATTTGGCGCAGACTGATTCACCACATGTTCGCGCGGTCGAGGAATACGCGAAGAATCATTTCGGCAGCGAAGCGGTTGTCATCAGTGCGCAAATCGAGAGCGAGCTAGTCGATCTCAGCGACACGGAAGCGCAGGAATACTTGCGCGACCTCGGTGTGGCCGGGAGCGGTGTGAGCGCGCTCATTCGCGCGGTCTACCACTTGTTAGGCCTGCGCACTTACCTGACCACGGGCGAAAAGGAAACGCGCGCCTGGACCATTCACGAAGGCGACAAAGCTCCGGCCGCGGCGGGCGTAATTCACACTGATTTCGAGCGCGGCTTCATTGCGGCGGAAGTGGTGCACTATGACGATTTGGTCTCGTTAGGTTCCTCTGCCAAGGCGCGCGAAGCCGGCAAGCTGCGCATCGAAGGCAAAGAATACGTCGTCAAGGATGGCGACGTCGTCGAATTTCGTTTCAACGTCTAACGCATGCGTCCCGCTTGCGTATTGAAGGACGCAAGCCAGAGGCATGCTCTACGCAGCCAATGAAGATCCTCATCGATGATTTGTCCGGGCCGGAGATTGCCGAGTTCCTGGAGGATCACATCCGCGAGATGAAATCGGTCTCGCCGCCCGAGAGTAAACACGCGCTCGATCTCGATGGTTTACGCAAACCCGAGATCACATTCTGGACGGTTTGGGACAACGACCAATTGATTAGCTGTGGCGCACTCAACGAGTTGGACGCGCAACACGGCGAGATCAAATCCATGCGCACGCACCCTTCCTATAAGCAACGTGGCAACGGTTCAATGCTGCTTGAGCACATCATCGACGTGGCGAAAAAACGAGGTTATGGGCAGCTCAGTTTGGAGACAGGTGCGATGCCGTTCTTCGAACCGGCGCGCCACCTTTACGCGAAGTTTGGCTTTCGTCCGTGCGCGTCCTTTGCGAATTACAAAGAAGATCCGAACAGCGTTTTCATGACGAGGGAGTTGTAACGCCGGGCGACCACTCGTTAGGGTTGCGCACCTATTTGACGACCGGTGAAAAAGAAACGCGGGCCTGGACGATTCACGAAGGCTACAAGCTCCCGCCGCGGCGGGAGTGGTGCATTATGACGACTTGGTCTCGTTAGGCCCGCATGCTAAGGCGCGCGAGGCGGCCAAGCTGCGCATTGAAGGCACAGAATACGTCGTCAAGGACGGCGATGTCGTCGAATTCCGTTTGAACGTCTAATCCATAGGGCTGCGGAAAAAGTTTGGCCGTTTTCGAGCGGTCATTCCGCATAGATACGTGACGGAATATGCCGTCGTGTCCGCTTTCACCTATGGAAATTTTCCCAGCTCTCGCTCGTCGCTTCGTCTGTCCTCTCGGCCTGCTCCTTATTAGCAGCACGCGGTCGCAGGCCGGGGACGTATCTTGGCAACTGAACGTCGCGAATCCGCCGAACCACTTTCGCTGGAGCACCGCGCAAAACTGGAACCCAACGGGCGTGCCCGGCATGGCCGATAACGTTTTCGTCAACGCGAACGCCGGTCCTGAGTTGGATATCAATACCACGATTGCCAATCTGACGGTGCAACGAGGCGTGATCGATACGGTCACGACCGGTGGCGCTGCGCTCACTGTTACGGGGACAACGACAGTGCAGCCGCCAGTGACCTTTGGCGGGAGCGGAATCTATGCTGAAAGTGGCGCGACATACACTCTCGGAACGCTGACGAACTTCTCGGGCGGCGTCTTACACGGCACCGCGGACACGGAATATTTCGCTAACGGCCCAAACGCCCCAGCGACGATTCAGTTCAAAGGTGCGCACGTAATCGAGACCGAAGCCACTCTCTACGTCCAGGGCGGTGGCCGATTTCTCGATCAGGACACCGGCCTTAACGCTCTGCGCGATCTCGCGGTGAATCGCGCAGATATTTACATCACTTATGCTGGTGCGCTTTCCGTTTCGGGTAGTTTCACCAATCAGGTCGCCGGTGCGATTTATATGGGTGCACGCGGCGCGACAGATTCCACCTTCACCGTGCCGGGCGACTTTACGAATGCGACTGCAAACACCGGGCTCTATATCGACTCGCCGGCGACGGTCACGATAGCGGGCAACGTCACCAACTACGGCTTCATCAGTTTGCAGGATCGCGACCCCGCCGTCGGCACACATCTCACCATCGGCGGCAACCTCATCAACAAGAACACAGGTGGCTTGGCCCTGAACGGCGCCGCGACACTGAAGGTGAACGGCCAGGTCCTGTTCGAATCGCAGAGTGGCATGGATCTCGGCGGCCAGCCGAACGTGAACACGCTCTACACCACCAAGCTGGAGGTAAAGAACGGGATCGAGTTCCGCGGCGCGTACTTAACCGGCATCGGCACGATTTTCGCCGATCTGATCTTTACCCAGGGCGGGAGTGTCTTCCGGCCTGGCCATTCCCCAGGTCTGGTCACGTTGAATGGCAGCCTCACCTTCAGCGCACCGACGCAGTTGCAGATGGAGATTGGCGGTCATACCCCGGGTACGGAGTACGACCAGGTCGTGCAGCAGAGCACGGGCAGCGGCGGTGTCACGCTCAACGGCACGCTCGCTCTCTCATTTGTGAACGGATTCGAGACGTCGATTCAGCCCACCGATGTGTTTACGATTCTTACCTCGGACCTGCCACTGACCGGCGCGTTTACGAATGTCGCCAACGGCGCGCGCGTGGCAGCGGCTGATGGCTCGGGCTCATTCCGCGTCGATTACTCGGGTAACAACGTCTCCGTCACTCAATTTCAAGTCGCGCCACCGCCCACGATCACCAGCATTCCTGTGTCTGCACCCGTCTATAGTCAGATCTCCGTTCTCGGTAACGGCTTACTCGGCGCCATAAGTGCGCAAGTTAATGGCGTTGGCGCATACGGCGTTTCTTCTGTGTCCGACACAGAGGTGATCCTTAATGTACCCGGCGGCGCGACGAGCGGCCCCATCACACTCGTCACAAACCACGGGACCGTGGTCAGCAGTTCCATTCTGACCGTTCTCGCTGACTCAGACTTCGACGGCATGTCCGATGATTTCGAGCAGCTTTATTTCGGCAGTCCAACCGGCGGTGATGCGAATACGGACAGCGATGGCGACGGTGTGAGCAACGTGAATGAATTTCGCGCGGGCACGAACCCGACTGATGCAACCAGCCGGTTGGCCGTGACGCGGATTCGGCGCCAGGGGAATGATGTCGTGATCAGTTTTCCGTCTGTCGTAGACAAGCGCTACCGTTTACAAGCGAGTGCCAGCCTAACGAGTCCAGCTTGGACCGATCTGGCCATTCTTCCTGCTCTCGGATCAAGCGGACCCCGGGACGCGACGGACCTAAATGGCGCAAGCCTGGCAGAGCGCTTTTATCGGATCGCGGTTATACAATAGCACCGTTATTCGTCGCTGTAGAGAATCCGCCCACACTGTTCGCAACTGACGATCTCCTTTTTGCTCTTCACGCGATGCACGGTCTGCGCGGTGATCTTCATGTGACATCCTGTGCAGACTTCATGCTCGAGGGCAACGACGGCCGCGTCGCCTTTGCTGGCGATCATTCGTTCGAAACGGCTGAGCAGATCTTCGTCGATCTTGCCGGCGATCTCCGCCCGCTCCTTCATTAATTCTTCCAGGCGAACCTCGAGCGCTTTGTCTTTGCTATCCAGATCAGCCTTTTGCCGTGCGAACGATTCATTCGCGCCAGCCGATTTTTTTTCCTCGACCGCGACTTCCGCCTTCAGCTTGTCGACCTGAACCATCAGTTCGAGTTCCTGATCCTCAATCTGCTGGATCTCTTTTTCGTAACGCTCAATCTCGTTTCCAATGGCACGGAACTCGTCGTTCTTGCGCGTTTCGTACTGCTGCGTCTTCAGCCGATTGATCGATTCCGTGCGTGTGCCGACATCGAGTTCCATCCTCTTGCGGTCCACTTCGACTTGCATCGCTTTTTGTTTCAACGCTTCCAGACCGGCGGCGCCGGCCGCGATTTGATTCTCCAATTGCGCGCGCTGCAGCGGCAATGATTTCACCTCGGCGCGAATATGTCGGATCTTCTGTTCGCGATCCTGAAGGATGAGCAATTGCTCGAGTTCCGGCTGCACGCGCGAAGGTTATGGGCTGCCTTGCAGCGCGTCAATTATGCGGCGCGTTTAGGTAAGCGATCGTCGTGGCTCAGGGATATTTCAGCCGGTAAAATTTCTTCGTCGCGGTCGCATTCGAGTCGTCGAAGGTGAAAGCGCCGCTCGCATCCGGTGTAAGGGACGTGAGCGTGGTGAAACTACCGGCGCTGAGACTGGCGGAAGATTGCAGACTATGGAGCGAACTGGGCACGCCGCGGCCTTGCAGATGGATGGTGTGCGCGGCGGCGCGGGTGACGGAAACAAATTTCACAATCGGCGGCGCGATGCTGGTGATGTTGATGTCCCACGCGCCGCGACCGTGGGTGGAGGCGCGCAGGATTCGTGTGGAACTCTGCAGGGTTAATCCGAAGACCGCGACGCGCGGCAATCCATCGACCAGCGAAGTCCAGTTCGTCCCGCCGTTCGTGGTGTAGAGAACGCCGACATCGGTGCCGACGAAAAGCGTGTTCGGTGCATCGGGCACGGTCACGAAAAAATTCACCGGCACGTTTGGTAAATCGCCGCTGATATCTGTCCAACTGGAACCTCCGTTGGTGGTTTTGAAAATGTGACCGAGCTGATCGTCGAAGCCCGTGAACCCACTGAAGGAAACATAGGCGGTAGTGGAATGACCCGCGTCCACTTCGACATGCGTGATGACCCGTCCGGGTAAGCCAGCGCTGACATCTGTCCATGTGGCCGACGGGCCGGCGTTAGTTGTGACCTGCACGCGTGCGTCCAAGGTGCCGGCGTAAACTGTGTTGGCATCGCTCGGCGCGACCGCGATCGTGCTGATGACGCCGAAGAAACTATCGCCGGTGGTGAGGTCGGGCGAAATGGCGTTCCAATTGGCCGCGCCGTCAATCGTTTGGTAAACGCGATCGGTTGCGAAATAAAGCTGCTGCGAATTCGACGGGTCCATGATCAGCGGCGGAATGAAATCGACGCGATCGGAAGTATCGATGCCATTATTAATTGAACCCCAGGTGTTGAAGGCGCCGCCTGCGGTGGATTTGATGAGATAGATCTCCTGACATCCGGCGTAGATGGTGGAGGGATTGTTGAAATCGATCGCGGTATAAGCGCCATCGCCGCAGACGACTTCGTTCCACATCGTGTTGCCGGAGAAAAGCACGGTGCCGTTATCCTGTGTGCCGCCGATGGCGATGCGCGGATCGGTCGGATGCATCGTGAGGCCGGGATAAAATTGCGTAAGCCCGAGTGTGTTGTTGAGCGCAGTGAAGGAAGGATTGCTCGCGGTGATTTGCGTCGTGACGTAAGCACCGCCATCGCTCCCGAGATAAAGTGTGTTTCCATCGGGAAAGAACGTGAGCGCGTGCACGTCCGAGTGCACGAAGCCAAAATTTTCCGCCGATTGCAGCGTGGCCCATGTGTTCCCGCCATCGAGCGAACGCACCAGCGTGGTGCTGAATGCGCCCCCCGCGAAAACGACATTGGGATTCGTCGGCTGCACAGCGAGGACGTTGCTGTAACCGCACAGCGGCGTGCAGTAATCGGGCGTGAACGAAAGCTGAGTCCAGTTGTTGCCGCTGTCGGTAGTTTTGAACATGCCGACCAAATCGCCTGTATTCACGTCGGCGATTCCGGCAAACAAAGTGGCGGTGTTGGACCGCGCCATGACGAGAGTGATGCGACCCGCCGTGCCGAGAGTTAGAACATTCGCGCCGCTCCCATTGATTGGTGTCCAAGTTTGCCCGGCATCGCTTGATCGATAAACGCCTTCGGTTCCGCCGGGGAAAGATCCGCCTAACGAGGCGTAGGCAATGTTCCCATTGGTCGGATCGAACATAACCGAAATCCCGGGATTGCCGGAAAGGACCGAGGTCCAGGAATTCCCGCCATCGCTCGAACGATAAATGCCATCGCCGAAGACCAACTGGACTGCAGCCAAAAGAACCTGGTCGTTCGTGGGATGAACGGAAAGATCGCCGATACGCGCGCCGCCGCCGTAAAATTGATCGGGCGCTATCGGCCCGCAGAATGGTCCGCAGATGTGCG
Source organism: Chthoniobacterales bacterium (assembly GCA_038237435.1). Classification (GTDB taxonomy): domain Bacteria; phylum Verrucomicrobiota; class Verrucomicrobiia; order Chthoniobacterales; family UBA10450; genus JACCTI01. The sequence continues at coordinate 22,096 of JBBRYT010000009.1, read as the reverse complement.
TCCAATTATTACCGCCATCGATCGATTTGAGAATGCCCGCGCCGTAGTAACAATCGCCGCCGAAACTTTCCTCACCCGTTCCGACATAAACGGTGTCCGGGCTCGTCGGCGAAAGCGCAATCGCACCGATGGCGGTGGAAGCTTGCGTGTCGGTCATCGGCGTCCAAGACGTGCCGCCGTTCGTCGTTTTCCAAACACCGCCCTGCGCGCCACCCAGATAAGCGACGTTGACGTTGCGTGGATCAATGGCAATCGCGCTTACCCGGCCGGAAACAATCGGCGCGGAATATGGTGATTGAATTGGCCGCGGGCCGACGAAAACCCAGGAAGGGTCCGCCGCTGCGGTGGAAAATGAATCCAACGCACGAGCAGATTTTTCCGCCATAACCTTTTGCTCGAGCTGCTGCAGAGCACGCTGCCGCGCGCCCGCCGGGACCAATTGATGGGGAAACGCGCGCTGACGATAAAACCATTCCGCGCGGCGGCGCTGCGCATCCCGCTCTTCCTTTTCAGCCTTCGGCCAAAACGAAATCCCGAGGAGCGTAAAGCCCGTCACCAAGAAAAATACAGCCGCAAAATTACCCCTTCGTCCGCGCAAGGTCCGCATGCGCTTTGCTAGGTGGAATCGAGGGGATCGGCAATACAAATTGCCTCACTCAATTGCTCGACACCGCCCGCCGAATCGCTATAAGTGCGCGGTCTTTTGTGAAAACGCGACCACATCTTCATTTCATCGGTGTTTGCGGCAAAGCCATGGGCGGGATCGCCGCGGCCTTGCTCGCTGAAGGCTGGAGCGTGACCGGGTCGGACGAGCAATGCTACGGCGCGATGCCTAACGAGTTGAATCGCCGCGGACTGCGCATCCGCACTCCCTACCGCGCGAGCAATATTCCAGCGGAAGCCGATCTCGTGATTGTCGGTAAACGCGTCAACGCCGATAACCTTGAGCTTATCGAGGCGGCCCGACGCGGCCTTCCGCATCGTTCGTTTCCGGAATTTTTGCGCGAGGAATTTCTCACGCCTTCGCGTAACGCGGTTGTTGTCGGTGGTGTTGGCAAAACAACCACGACCGCAATGCTCACGTGGATTTTGGAATTCACGCACCGTGCGAAAACGCGCGGTGTCGACTGTGTTCCACCAAAGCGTGATATCGTCCGCGGCAATATTTGATTCAACCATGATGCGCTCGGCCAGTGTGCGCGACATGGCGAGGTAGTGGTAAATGCGCGGATGTTTCGGGACGGCTTCGCGCCAGACGGCGCCGTGACAATGATAAAGTGCGGGCACGCCCGGCAGCGCGGTCAACGCCGTCATGGCGTCGAGATGATGTTGCGCGTGAATGATGTCGGGCTGGAACGGCAATTTTTCCAGGTCCGTGGATACGCCCAGGACATCGCTCTCCAGCAGACGCTCTCCCTCGCCGAGATCGCTGCTGTAGGCGAAAACAACGTGACCGCGCGCCTGCAGGGCACGGGCCAAATCGCGCACGAACATCTCGGCACCACCACGCAAATCGAGACGGTTATTCGTGATAATAATTTTTACGACCGGAACTACGTCAGTAAATTTCTACGGGCGAACGCGCGCCATCCTCCGGGCTTCGTTGCGCCGCGCCTTCCTCGCCCAGGGTTGCGACGCGCAAATCCCAAATCTCAGCATCGATTGCCTGGAATTTTTCCTCGGAGAATTGCGTCGGGGCCGCGAGGTTTGTTTTGAAGCGGGCGACGCTGCTCATCGCTCGTTCGAGGTGTAGCCGCGGCAAATTCTCTAAAATACCAAGCCCTTCGCCAATTTGATCGACGCGGTGGCAGATCATCGCGAGATCGTTGCCGGCGGCGATCGCGAGCCGGATTGTTTCTTCGAGACCGTACTCATTATAAATAGCGCCCATATCGAGATCGTCCGTCATGATGAGGCCCTTGAATCCCAGATCGTCGCGCAATAGTTCCGTCACGACGCGCGGCGAAAGCGAGGCGGGCAATTTTTCTGCGTCGAAGGTCGGATACCAACCATGACAGACCATCATGCTGTCGAGGCGACCTGCGAACTCTCGGAAGACAGCGATCTCATCCGCTTCTAATTCGCCGCGCGTCCGATCGATCTTCGGCAAGTCGTGATGCGCATCGAGCTGTGCAGCGGAGTAGCCAGGGAAATGTTTACCGCAGCTCGCGATGCCTTCTTCGCGCAAGGCATCATTGAAAGCGCCCGCCAGCCTAACGACTTGTTCGACATCTTTTCCATAGCAGCGACCGCGCAGAGAATTGTCCGCTTCGTCATCGAAAGAAATATCCAGCACCGGGCAGAGATCGAGATTGAATCCAAAGAGACGCAACAAACGGCCGGTGATCTGGCCGTGTTGCCTAACGAGTGCTGGATCGTTCCTGTCGCGCAATTGCTGGGCGTTCGGCGGTTCGTTGCCGATTAAACGCAAACGCGAAACGCGGCCGCCTTCCTGATCGATGGTGATAATGGGCTCGATGGTCGAAAGATCGCGCAGATCATCAATCAACTTCCGCAGTTGCGGAGCGCTCCTGATGTTGCGGCCGAAAAGGATGAATCCGCCCGGCTGCACCCTACGAAAAAGCGCGGCCGCTTCGCTATCCAGTTCCGTTCCAGGCACGCCGGTGAGGAGGAGTTGGCCGAGCATAAGGTCGCCCAACCTTCGAGGTTGCAGCGTGGCTCGTGCAAGCCGGAAGCTTGCGCTACCTTGTCGGATTGAAAAAGATCGGCGTTTACGGCGGCACTTTCGATCCCATTCATTGCGCTCATCTAATTCTGGCGCGCGAGGCCTTGGAGAAACTGGGGCTAGATGAAATCGTTTTCGTTCCTGCGGCAATCTCGCCGCACAAGCCGACGCAAACGTCCGCCGGCGCGTCAACGCGAGTGGAGATGTTGCGCGCGGCTATTGCCGGCGAAGCGCAATTTTGTTTCGACGAATTGGAAGTCAATCGCCCACCGCCTTCGTACACATTCGATACGATGACGGAATTGAAGCAACGCCACCCGCACGACCAATTCTACTGCCTGATCGGATCGGATAATTTGCCGCGACTGGACACGTGGCACCGCTTCCCCGAATTACGCGAGATGACGCAGTTCGTCGTCCTGCATCGCGGCGTCGGTGAGATTCGCTCAGATTTTCCGACGATCATGCGGCACATCGATATTTCCGCCACGGAAATCAGAAAGAGAGTTGCCAGTGGACGATCGATTCGTTATCTCGTACCGCCGGCTGTGGAAGAAATCATCGCGCATCATCAGCTTTACCGGGAACCGTCAACATAGACTCGGAAAAGTTAGCCAGACTCTGCGCCGAACTGGCGTCGAACAAAAAGGCGGAAGATATCGTCGTTCTGGATCTGCGTGAAATTTCCACCTTCACCGATTTTTTTGTTATTTGCTCCGCGGCCTCGGAGCCGCAGTTGAAAGCGATCGCGGGCGAGATCGAGACGCAATTGAAACAACATCACGCCACGCGCGCGGCAGCAGTGGATGGTTTTCCGGCCAGCCAATGGATCGTGCTCGATTACATGCAAGTGATCGTGCACATCTTCCACGCGGAAAAGCGCACGTTTTACAGCCTGGAAGATCTGTGGGGCGACGCGCCGCGGCTCGCCTGGGACAAGTAGCCTAACGAGTGCTAGCGATCCGCAGGTTTGGCTTCCTCTTTCGGCGAAGCTTTCGCCTCTGGCTTCGCGGCCGGACTTGCGCTCGGAGCAGGCGTTGGATTCTTGATATCAAGCAACTCGATGTCGAAGATCAAGGTCTCGTTAGGGCCGATTCCACCGGCAGCTGCGCCGCGTTCCCCGTAGGCTAACTCGGCCGGAATGAAGAGCTGATATTTCGAACCGACCTTCATCAATCCCAGCGCTTCCGTCCAACCTTTGATCACGCGATTGACCGGAAAGGTGGTCGGTTCATTGCGCTTGTAGGAGCTGTCAAATTCAGTGCCGCTAATTAAGGAGCCGCGATAATTCGTCACCACGGTGTCGGTTTCTTTCGGAATCTTCCCGGTGCCTTCTTTGATAACTTTGTATTGCAAACCGCTCGCCGTCGTCTTTACGCCCGGTTTCGACTTGTTTTCCGCGAGGAATTTCTCGCCCGCTTCTTTGTTTTTCGTGGCCGCTTCCTTATTGGCCGTTTGCTGCTTTTCCACCATGGTCTTGGAATATTCCGTCATCGTTGTTCGCATTTCTTCTTCCGTCAGCAACGGCTTGGTGGCGCTCAGACCGTCTCGCATCCCACGCAGAACGACATCGGGATTGAGGTCCATGCCTTGCTTTTTAAAAGTAGTTCCGATATCGAGCCCGATGCTGTAGCTAACCTTGTCCCGATCGTCCTTGAGCGCATTGTCTTGCGCAAAAATCGAAGCCGCAAAAAGAGCCGACAGAGTAAATAAACAAAAAATTTTCATGGGAAACGTAGACCGAAATTCGAGACCACGGGATGCGGCCGCGCAAAAGGAATCTGCATGCTAATGAAGAAGCGGAGCCCGTCAAGACGCGCATCGATCCACCGTCGAGGGGCATTTTTGCTCGGCGGCTTCGTCTGTCTCGCTGCACTGCGAGTCGAGGCGATCACGCTGTCCCAAACGGAAGCACAACGCATCGGACACAAGGTCTGGCAAAATGAATGTGCCGGGACGATCGCCGGCCTCACTTCCTGGAATACGGGCGAGAATTTCGCTTCGCTCGGCATCGGCCATTTCATCTGGTATCCGCGTGGCGCCCGCGGCCCATTCGAGGAAAGTTTTCCAGACTTCGTTCGTTTCGCCGCAAATCGTGGCGCGAAATTGCCATCGGTCGCAACCCCGAACGGCGAATCTGCCTGCCCATGGAAAAGTCGCGCCGAGTTTCTCGCCGCGATCAGCGACTCGAAAATGAAGGAGCTGCGCGGGTTCCTCGCCGGAACGATTGACCTGCAAATTGATTTCCTCATTCAGCGCCTGCAAAAATCGCTACCGAAGATGTTGGACGCAGCAGCTCCCACCGAACGCGCTCACGTGCGGGAAGAGTTCGACCGCCTCGCCGGCAAAGCGGACGGTTGTTATGCTTTGATCGATTATGTGAATTTCAAAGGTGAAGGTGTGCTCGACACGGAACGTTATCACGGACAAGGATGGGGCTTGCTCCAGGTCCTTTCAGGAATGAACGAAAAAGCCCAATCGCCCACAGCCGAATTCGCCGCCTCGGCTGCGCGCGCTCTCCGCCTGCGAGTGCAAAATTCTTCCCCGGAAAGAAACGAAAATCGTTGGTTAGCGGGATGGTTGCAGCGCGTCCACAGCTACGCAAATTGAACCGCGTGACGCCCCGAACTTGCCGCCTTTTTCTCGCCGGGCTTTTGCTTCTCGGAGTAACTCAATTCGCCTCCGGGCAGATGGCACGTTCGTCGCCTTCGCGGCCGCCCACGATGCGAACCGCGTCAACTCCGACGCCCATGCAGCCGATGAAGAAAGCGTCGGAGTTAATCAGTCGGCAGGCCGCTATTGTTGTTAACAAATCCATTTACGACAGTCTTAATTCCGAGCAGGCGCATGTGATCGTGAATCTGACCAAGCAGCGCGCCTACTTGCTGCACGGAGATCAGATCGCGATCGACTCGCCCATTTCATCCGGCAAACGCCTGGGCATGACGCCGATGGGACACTTCTCGGTTTTGGAAAAGGACAAGGATCATCACTCGAGTGTCTACGGCGATTTCAAGGACCATAGTGGTCGCATCGTGCGCTCGGGCGTGAGTTTGAAGATTGATTCCGCGCCGAGCGGCACACACTACGAGGGAGCCTCGATGAAGTGGTTCATGCGGCTGACCGGCGATGGCGTGGGCATGCACATCGGGATTTTGCCTGGGTATCCTGCTTCGCACGGTTGCATTCGCATGTCGCCGCAGGGTGCGGAAATGTTTTACGCCAAGGTCAAAGTCGGCACGCCTGTCGTGGTGATGCGCGACTAGGCAAGCAAACGCTGACGTAACATTTCCAACGCCGTTTGACTCGTTAGGCGCTTAAAGCTTTCGCGGTCGGTGAAAAAACGGAAGCGCTGCACTTCCGTTTCTCCGTTCGCTGACGCCAGTCCAATGAAGACTGTTCCGACCGGTTTTTCTTTTGTCCCGCCATCAGGCCCGGCGATTCCCGTCGTCGCCAATGCGTGTGTCGCATTCGTTTTTTTCCTGGCACCTTCGGCCATCGCGCCAGCGACAGCTCGACTGACCGCACCATGTTCGGCTATGAATTTTTCTGGTACGCCGAGTTCGCCGATCTTCAATTCATTCGCGTAAGTAACGAATCCGCCGACATAAACAGCCGACGCGCCGGGAACATTCGTTAAGCGATGGGCGAGATAGCCACCCGTACAGGACTCCGCCGTCGCCACCGTGTGCTTGCTCGCGGTTAGAAGTCGAATCACCACTTCTTCGAGCTGTTCGTCTTCCGTTGTGTAGATCGCTTTTGGAAAAGCATCCCTAATCAATGCTTCGGCCTCGTTCAGGATCGAGGATTTTCCAAGGAGACGCACATCCACTTCGCCCGGACGAGCGCAATAGCCGAGTTCGATATCGCTCAGCGCGAGAATTTTTTTGCCAACGGCCGCTTCGACCATGGATTCGCCGATGCCCGTAAGGCGGAATGTCCTGCATTCAATTGTTGCCGTTGTCGAAGCGAGCGAGCGCAGAATTGGCACGACTGATGCGCTAAACATCGGTTCCAATTCGCGTGGCGGCCCGGGCAAAAGAAAAATGTGCGGCGCGTTTCCACTTGCAGCCAAATACAAACCCGGCGCGGTTCCATTCGCATTCGGCAAGACCGTGGCGCCTTCCGGCACTTCCGCTTGGCGAAGAATGCGATCGGTCATGGGAAATCCGCGTGATCGCAGTCGCGCCGTGATTTTCGTCGCAACATCTTCATCGCGCCGGAGCGGTCGCCCCAACAATTCTGCCGTGACTTCACGGGTGATGTCGTCGGTTGTCGGCCCAAGTCCGCCAGTGACGAAAATCAAATCTGCGCGATCGATGTATTCGGCGACGGTTTCGCGAATCGCTTCGCCATCCGGAACTGTCAACTGTTTGCCGACGCGCAACCCTAAAGGAAATAACTGTCGCGCGATGAAGTTAAGGTGCGTGTTAAGCACGCTGCCTAACAAGAGCTCGGTCCCGGTATTGATCACGACCACGTTCATCGCGAAGCGACGAACGTAGACTTAAGCGGCGTCCTTGTCCTGTTTCTTGCGAATGAGAGGCTGCTTCTTTCCGTCTACCACCGCGCGATTGATCGTGACTTCCGCGATGTCTTCGCGGCTCGGCACGTCATACATGATGTCGAGCATGATGCGCTCGAGCATCGAACGCAGCGCACGCGCCCCCGTCCCCTTCGTCACCGCCTGCGCGGCAAGCGCACGCAATGCGTCTTTGGTGACACTCAAGCGGACACCTTCCATGGCGAAGAGCTTGGTGTATTGCTTGATCATCGCGTTTTTCGTCTCGGTGAGAATCTGGACCATCTCATCTTCCGTTAACGCGTCGAGCGCGGTGACGACTGGGAGACGACCAATGAACTCCGGTATCATTCCGAAGCTCAAAAGATCTTCCGGCTCGGTCGAGCGCACCGCGACCTTGGCGAGCGCTTCTTCGACCTCGAGCGACGGACTGCCGAAACCCATCGTCTTTTTACCAATGCGTTTCTGCACAATCTTATCGAGCCCGACGAACGCGCCGCCGCAGATGAAGAGAATTTTCTCGGTATTGACCTGAATGTATTCCTGATGCGGATGTTTGCGCCCACCTTGCGGCGGCACATTACAGGTGCTGCCTTCGAGAATTTTCAGCAGCGCCTGCTGCACGCCTTCGCCGGAAACGTCCCGCGTTATAGAGACGTTATCGGTCTTACGTCCGATCTTGTCGATTTCGTCGATGTAAACGATCCCAATTTCGGCGCGCTTAACGTCGTAATCGGCATTTTGCAGCAAACGCAGGATGATATTTTCGACGTCTTCTCCGACGTATCCGGCCTCGGTCAAAGTTGTCGCATCGGCGATGCAAAAAGGTACATCTAAAATTTTTGCCAGCGTTTTCGCGAGCAGCGTTTTGCCCGAACCTGTCGGACCTATTAACAAAATGTTGCTCTTTTCGATTTCCACCTCGGAGAACGGATCGGGTTGAAAAGCCGCCGAAGAATCGCCTGTCGGCGCACTCTGCATCACCCGTTTGAAGTGATTATGGACCGCGACTGAGAGCGTCTTTTTCGCGACGTCCTGACCAATAACGTATTGATCTAACGAGCGCCGGATTTCCACCGGTTTGGGCACTCTTATATTGGACGATTGACGCCGCGCGTCCTCGTTCAGTTCCTTATCAAGAATGCTTTTGCAGACGTTGATGCAACTGTCGCAAATATAAACGCCGGGACCGGCGATGAGCTTGCGCACCTCCGCGTGGCTCTTGCCACAGAAGGAACACATCGTGAGGTTGGAAGCGCGTGCCATCGAAGTTTGGCGCTTTTTAGAGCAACTCTTATTCCGTCAGCTTCTGCGGCAAGGCCGCTTCCGCGATCGCAGTGGCCTCTTTCCCCACCACTCCGTCTAGCAATTTTGCTTCTTTTCGGGACTTGATCACTTCATCGACCAATCCGTAGTCCTTCGCCTCCGCTGCCGACAAAAAATAATCGCGATCCGAGTCGAGTTTCACCTTCTCCTCCGGCTGGCCAGTGTGCGAGGAGATGATTTTAATCAGACGCTTCTTGAGCTTAAACATGTATTCGACCGTGCGCTCCACGTCGCTGGCCTGGCCTTGCGCCCCGCCGGAAACCTGGTGGATCATGATGTCGGAATTTGGCAACGCATACCGTTTGCCTTTTGTCCCCGCGCACAAAAGCACCGCGCCCATGCTGGCAGCCAGCCCGATGCAGTAGGTCGTAACGTCGCAGGTCAGAAACTGCATCGTGTCATAAATTGCCAATCCGGCGGTGACTGAGCCGCCGGGGGTATTGATGTAAAGATTGATGTCCTTCTTTCCGTCCTCCATCTGCAGAAAGAGCAACTGCGCGATGACCAGGTTCGCGATGTGATCGTCGATCGGAGTTCCGATAAATACGATGCGATCCTTCAGCAACCGCGAATAAATATCGTAGCTGCGTTCCCCTCGCCCGGTCTGCTCCACCACCATCGGCACGAGCACGGATTGCGAGCGATTTTCGTTTTTGAAATTCATTTTTATGTCGCGGCTGCCGGCGTCTCCACCGGTTCCGCAAGCGGCGTGACGCTAACATTCGCTTTTAGCAAATCAAGGGTCTTACCCAGCAGGATCTCTTCCGCGAGGCCGTCGATGCGATCATGCTCCTCTAATTCCTTGCGCATTTTGTCGACTGAAACGTTGTATTGCTTCGCCTGCTCGCGAATACGCTCGTCGATTTCTTCGCGCGTCACTTTGATTTTTTCCTTCTCCGCGATGCGATGGAGAATGAAATTCGTTTTCAATCTATGCGCCGCTAAACCGCCCGCGCCTTCGATTAATTCTTTTTCCTTCCCTTTCAACATCTCGTCCGGCACCCCGCGCTCGCGGTTGCGATGCACGAGCTCATTCAAGGCGCGTCGCGTTTCGTTTTTCAAAAGCGACGGCGGCAAATCGAAACTAATCCGCTCATGCAAAAATCGGATGATGCCCGATTCCTTCGCGCGCTCGATTTCGTGTTCCTTCTCGTGCTCGAGATTGTGTTCCATCTCATGCCGCAAATCGGCCAAAGTTTTCTCCGGCATCAACTTCGCGGCGAAGGCGTCATCTAGCTCCGGCAACACCTTATCTTTGATTTCATTCACGGTCACCGCGTAGTCGGCTTTTTTCCCCGCCAGCTCGGGCGCTTGAAACTCCGCCGGAAATTCGATCTGCACGCTGCGCGTATCGCCGCGCTTCATTCCGACAATCTGCTCGCAAAAATTTGGCAGAAAGTTTCCCGGCGCGACGCGCAACCAGAACTTTTTCCCGCCCTGCAAATTTTTGCTCGCCTGCGGCGCGAGCTCTGCAATCGCAATTCCATCGACCGCGCCTTCAAAATCCAACACCGCGAAATCCTCCATCGCCAATTCGCGATCCGGCGCGTCTACAAAATCAGCGGATTGCTCCCGCAAACGTTCCAACGCCGCATCGACTTCTCCCTCTTTCACATCCGCAGACGGCACTTCCACCGCAATACTCTTGTACTCCGGCAATTCAAACTCGGGCGCAGTTACAACCGTCGCGCGAAATCGCATCGAGTGATCTTCACCGAACTCGACGTCTTCGAGATTCGTTAAGCTAACTACGCGCAATTGCTGTTGCGCGACCGCCTCGTGATAACTTTTCGAGACGAGTTTTTTCGTTACTTCGTCCTGAATTTCTTTGCGAAATTTTTTCTCGATCACCGGCTTGGGCGCCTTGCCCGGCCGATAACCGGGAATGCGGGCGTAGCGCGCGTAATTCTGCGCGATCGCATCCCACTCCTTGCGCACTTCGTCCGGCGGCAATTCAATGCGCAAAGTCGCGACGCTCTGCGGCTGCTGTTCCACTTCAACTTTCATGAAGCAGCGACGGTAAACGCTTTTTCGCCGTTCACAAAAACTGAGTGCACCAATGGCGCACCGACGAAGTAGGAAATTTCGCGATAATCCGCACAATCGAAGATCGTGAAATTCGCCCGCTTCCCAACTTCGAGCGATCCGATCTGCGCGCCGCGGTTCAAGCTATAAGCCGCATTGATCGTGGAGGCCGTCACGCATTCGGCGGGCGTCATCTTCATCTGCGTCGCCGCGAGCGAAAGCACCAAAGGCATCGACGGTGTCGGCGAAGAACCGGGATTGAAATCCGTCGCCAACACGACCGCCAGACCGGCATCGATCATATCGCGCGCCTTCGGATAACGCGTTTTGCCTAACGAGTAAACCGAACCAGGCAGGAGCACCGGCTGCACGCGCGCGCGCGCCATCGCGGCGATGCCGTCCGCTTCAGTTTGTTCCAAGTGATCTGCCGTGACCGCCCCCAATTCCGCCGCCAGTTGCGCACCGCCAGAATTGGTCAGTTGATCGGCATGCAGTCGCAAACCAAATCCAAGTTTCTGAGCTGCGCGCAGAATTCGGCGCGATGTTTCAATGTCGAAATAGCCGCGCTCGCAAAACACATCGCAATACTCCGCCAATTTCTCTTCCGCGATACGCGGAAGCATTTCAGTAATGACCAACTCTGCGTATTCCTTCGCTTCGAACGGTTCCGGGATGGCGTGCGCGCCGAGAAACGTCGGAACAAATCCAAGCGTTCGAATCACCCGGAGAATTTTCAATTCCTCATCAGTCGTTAGGCCATAACCAGATTTCGCTTCCACCGTGGTTGTTCCATTTTGCAAAAACCAACGCGCGTGTTTCTTCGCCTGTTCGACGAGCTCTTGTTCTGTCGCCGCGCGGGTCTGCCGCACCGTTGACCGAATCCCACCACCCGCAGCCGCGATTTCCTCGTAGCTCGCGCCTAACGAGCGCTGTTCAAATTCGTCCACGCGATTGCCGGCAAAGACCGGATGCGCATGCGCATCAACAAATCCCGGCAACACCACGCGTCCGCCCGCATCAACCACCTCCGATCCGGCCCGCTCGATCTCTTCCGATCGTCCCGCGCCCACAATGATTCCATCACGCACGAGCAATCCGCCGCCGGATATAATTCCGAGCTCGCGCATTTCTGCTGCGATGCGCGGCCGTTTCGGACCAGCGAGCGTGACAAGTTGCGAGGCGTTGAGAACGGCGAGCGTTTTCACTTCACCGCAAATTCGCCATGCCGGAAGCAAAAGCGAGCATGAAGGATGCAGCCGCCAGCACGGTCACGTCAGCGACGTCTTTGGTCGGATCGACTTCGACGATGTCCATGATCAGAACCTTTTCATGCTGACCGCAAAGTCGCGCCGCCTGGCGCAACATCCACGGCTGCAAGCCACCCGGTCGCGCGCCCGCGCAGGCCGGAGCGAAAGCGCGATCCAGCACATCGACATCCAGATTGACGTAAATTGCATCGACCTGTCGCGTGAGCGTGTCGAGAGCATCCCGCACCACGCGCTCGATTCCGTGCGCAGAAACTTGATCGGACGTGACTACATTAATGCCTTCCTCTGACGCGACCCTTGCGTAGGCCGCCGAATTCACGAAGGGCTGAATACCAATTTGGAAAATATGCGCGCCAGGAACTCCGTCGCGCAGCAACGCGCGCACCACGTTAACATTCGTTAGACCATGTTGCAGATCGCGCAGGTCGTTGTGCGCACCGAAGGTGAGAAGGCCACAACGCTCGATGGGAAAGCCTAACGAGTGCAAGCCCGGGCGCGTGATGGCGTTATCGCCACCCAGCAAGATCGTGCTGTCGCCCACGTGCGCCCGTCGCATTACATCCACACAGCGGAAGAAATTTCCTTCGGCGGAATTCCCCACCAAAGTGGCGTCGCCAAAATCGCGCACGGCGAGAAGACCGACGTCCACGCCCGCGTCGCTATCATGCAAACTGTATTGCGCGAGCGCTTCCCGAATCGCGGCCGGCGCGAGATGGCATTGGCTCCCGTTGCCCGAGCAATTCATCGGCACGCCCAAGACCGCGAGTGACGCGCCGTCGCCGCCCTTTTTCGCTCCGCCCGCGAGCCATTGTCCAGCACTCGGCCAGTTGGAGTCTTCCCGGTTCAATCGCGTACGCCGAGTTAACCCAGCTTGCCTTCTACAATTCGGTTGATCCTCCCGAACTCGGCTTCGGATTCCGCGCGGATCTTTGCGAGATGCCCCTGAAAATCGGTTTGCAACTTCTCGTCCTTCAGTCCTGCGAGGTTGATCCGGACATTCATGGCGGCGCCTTCGATGCAGGCGCGCAATGCCAACAGACCAACTCCGACGTCCGAGATCGATGCCGGGTTACCGTGCTCCGCCATCTCCGCGAGAATGTGATACCCGTTGGTCGCAGTTGTCATCACGCGCAGTGGAATCTCCGCAGCGTATTTGTTGGCCGACTGAATCGCGGCCGATCGTACGGATTTTTCTGCGGGAGAATCTTTTGGAAGCGAAAACGCCTCCATCACTTTGTTAAAGGCGGCGGTATCCTCATCCACCAGGAATAGCAGCTCGTCTTTCAACTGCTGCGCCTTCACCGCCCAGCCGCTGAAATATCCTAGCTTATCTTCCCACCCGCGTTTACCCGCGGAAAGATTCGCCACCATTCCGCCTAACGAGACGCCAAGCGCGCCCATCAACGCCGCCACCGAACCACCACCCGGCGCCGGCGAATCGCCCAGCGTTTCGTTACAGAACTCGCGCAGGTTCATTTGCACGAGCGATTTCTTGGCCGCCGTTTCCATTTTCAATTCGATGATTTTTTCCTTCGGATCAAAAGGTTTTACCTCGTTCAGGCCCATCGAACGAATCGCAATTTCAATCAACTCTTCTTCGGCCGCGCCTTCCGACCACTTTTGTTTGCGCAGAAAATATTTTCCAGCTTCGACCAAGCATTTCTTCGGCACCATTCCCACGATCTCCGAGCCCGTGACGCGCAGGCCTCGTTTGATCGCCGATTCGCAACAGGCATCAAACGCTGAGTGCAACGGCGTCTCGTCAATATTCGTCAGGTTAATCGATACCTGCGCCATCCCGTACTCTTCGACATACCAGCCAATGGCCTTCACGTGTTTCAACATTCCGGGCACGCGCACCGACTCGCCTTTATCGTCAAGAATCGGCTTGCCGGTTGGCGTGCCGTCGTCGGTCTTAACGCGACCGTTCTCTCGGACATCAAACGCCACAGAAGTCGCGCGTCGTGCCGACTTCGTGTTCAGGTTAACGTTGTAAGCGACAAGAAATTCCCGCGCGCCAATTACTGTCGCCCCGGATTTTTCGTTAAATTCGTTAGGCCCGAAATCTGGTTTCCATTCCGGTTGTTTGATCTTCTTCGCGAAGCCTTCGTATTCGCCGCCGCGAATGATGGAGAGATTAGCCCGCGCCGGATTGCTCGCGGCTTTTTCATAGAGATAAACGGGAATCTCTAGCTCCTCGCCGACACGCTTTCCTAATTGCTTGGCACATTCGATGGCCTCTTCCCAACTCACGTCGCTCACCGGAATAAATGGACAAACATCCGTCGCACCCATGCGTGGATGCGCACCCGAATGCTTCCGCATGTCGATGCGCTCGGCGGCTCTTTGAATCCCACGAAAAGCAGCTTCCACCGCCGCGTCCGGATTACCGGCGAAAGTGACCACTGTCCGATTTGTGCTTGCGCCGGGATCGACGTTCAAAAGCGAGATACCATCGACCGACTCAATCGCAGTCGTGATCTGACGAATCACATCCAGGTCACGGCCTTCGGAAAAATTCGGCACGCATTCGATAATTTTTTGCATAATCGAATCAGTCGCGTGCTTTCGTTTCCGTTGGGATATCTATGTCGTTTGCGCGAGCAAATTTGATGGCTCGAGAATAACCGGCATCCGCGTGACGCAAGACACCCATCCCCGGATCACTCGTTAGGACACGCTCCAGCCGGCGCTTGGAATTATCGGTGCCATCCGCGACCACCACCATTCCCGCATGTTGCGAGTAGCCGATACCGACGCCGCCACCATTATGAATTGAGATCCATGACGCGCCGGCCGCGGTGTTGACGAGCGCATTGAGCAAGGCCCAATCGGCAATGGCATCGCTGCCGTCGAGCATTCCTTCTGTTTCACGGTAGGGCGACGCCACCGAGCCGGTGTCGAGATGATCACGGCCAATCACGATGGGCGCTTTTAATTCGCCGCGCCTAACGAGTTCGTTTATGGCTACGCCGAACTCCGCACGCTCGCCGTAGCCGAGCCAGCAAATGCGCGCCGGCAATCCCTGAAATTGAATGCGCTTTTGCGCCAGCTCCATCCAGCGCGCGAGAATCTCGTTGTCGGGAAACATTTCGAGCGCGAGCCGATCGGTGCGTGCGATGTCATCCGGCTCGCCGCTCAGCGCCACCCAGCGAAAAGGTCCTTTCCCTTCGCAAAAAAGCGGTCGGATGTATTCAGGAACGAAACCGGGAATCTCAAAGGCATTTTCGACTCCGGCTTTTTTCGCCTGGGTCCGAATGTTGTTTCCGTAATCGAAAGTGATCGCGCCCTTTTTTTGAAGATCGAGCATAGCTTCCACATGCACGGCCATCGATCGCATCGAGCATGCGATGTATTCGTCAGGTTTCAGCGCGCGCAACTGCGAAGCTTCTTCGAGACTCATCCCGTGCGGCACGTAACCATTGAGAGCATCGTGCGCACTCGTCTGATCCGTTAAAACATCGGGCACGATTCCGCGCCGCGCCATTTCCGGAAGCACATCAGCGCAATTGCCGACCAAACCAACCGAGATCGCTTCACGCTTTTGGCGCGCGGCGTCGATTACACTCATCGCGTCATCGAGCGAATGCACGATCTTGTCGCAATAACCACTCGTTAGGCGTTTCTCGATGCGCGCTGGATCGACATCGATGCCAAGGAAAACTGCACCCGCCATCGTCGCGGCGAGGGGTTGTGCCCCGCCCATTCCGCCCAATCCACCGCTGACAACAAATTTTCCTTCGAGCGAACCGCCGAAATGTTTTTTAGCGGCGGCGCTGAAAGTTTCGAACGTACCCTGCACAATTCCCTGGCTGCCGATGTAAATCCACGAACCGGCGGTCATCTGGCCATACATCGTCAGCCCCAGTCGTTCGAGTTTGTTGAACTCAGCGTAGTTCGACCATTGTCCGACGAGATTCGAGTTTGCGATCAGAACGCGCGGCGCTTCATCGTGCGTGCGAAATTTCCCGACCGGTTTTCCGGATTGCACCAGCAACGTCTCATCGTTCCTGAGCGCGCGGAGCGAATGGACGATGGCGTCGAATGCTTCCCAACTACGCGCCGCGCGACCCGTCCCGCCGTAAACAATCAACCTGTCGGGGTCCTCGGCGACCTCGGGATCGAGGTTGTTCATCAGCATGCGCAGCGCCGCTTCCTGATGCCAACCCTGGCAGGTTATCTGTGCGCCGCGGGGAGCGCGGATCAATCGTCTCCCGCTCATATTTTTTCGTGTGCGCTATCGAAGTCACCCGCACGAATGGCAGCCGCGATTTCTTCGATATCGCGCGAGAGCGAGCGGTCTTCTTCCACCGCCGGGGAAATCGTCCGCACTTTTTCGTAAGCGCTTTCCACACCGGTGCCGGCTTTGAGCGGGTGGCGAAATTCCAAACCTTCGGCGGCAGCGAGTAACTCGATCGCCAGCAAATGCTCTGCGTCGTCCGCGATCTCGCGCAATTTCAAGGCCGACGTCATCCCCATCGAGACATGATCTTCTTTTCCACCCGAGGTCGGCAAATTATCAATGCTGGCCGGATGCGCGAGAATCTTCGCGTGATTCAAGAGCGCGACGGATGCGACGTGGAGAATCATGAAGCCGGAATGCGTACCGGCATGGGGTGCGAGAAAGGGCGGGAGTCCTTCGTTCAAATCCGGATTCACCAGACGATCGGTCCGGCGTTCGCTGATACTCATCAAATCGGTCAGCGCGATCGCGGCGTAATCGAGCGCGAGTGCGAGCGGTGCGCCGTGAAAATTTCCGCCCGAGAGAACTTCCTTTTCCTTCGCGAAGACTAAGGGGTTATCAGTGGCAGACCCTGATTCGATAGCGAAAACCTCTTCGCAATGCGCGATTGCGCCACGCACCGCGCCGTGTACCTGCGGAATGCAACGCAAACTATAGGCGTCTTGGACGCGCGGATCGCCTGTCTTATGCGACTCTCTGATCTCGCTGCAATCGAGCAAAGCGCAGAGATGTGTCGCTACAGCAATTTGTCCGGCGTGTGGTCGCGCGTTTTGAATGCGCAGATCAAACGCGGTCGGCGTTCCCTTTAACGCCTCTAGCGTCATCGCGCCGATAACATCGGCTACGCGTGAAAGACGTTTCGCGCGCAGCAAGGCGAGACCACCGACGGCATGCATCGCCTGCGTGCCATTAAGTAGCGCTAGCCCTTCTTTTGCTTCCAATCGCACCGGCGAAAGACCGGCGCGCTGCAGCGCCACTTTGCTTTCGACGCGTGCGCCCTCGTAAAAGCATTCGCCCTCGCCGATCAGGCCTAACGAAAGGTGGGCCAGCGGAGCGAGATCGCCGCTGGCCCCGACCGACCCCTTCTCGGGAACCACCGGATGCACACCGCGATTCAGCATCTGCACCAGCAGCTCGATCACTTCCAGGCGGATACCGCTGAAGCCGAGCGCGAGGACATTGGCGCGCAATAAGGCCATGGCACGCACTTCCGGTTCGCTCAAAGGCCGACCGATACCGCAGGCGTGGCTGCGCACAAGGTTCAATTGCAATTGCCGCAAATCTTCGCGTGGAATGTGAACCTCGGAGAGCTTTCCGAACCCGGTGTTCACGCCGTAAACGATCGCGTCAGAATCGGTGATCTTTTCGATCACTTCACGCGAGGCGGCAATGCCCGCATGCGTCGACTTGGCGAGACTGACCGGTTCGCGATCGATCGCTACCGCGGAAATCGCGTTTAGGGATAACGGGTGTCCGCTCAGTTCCATCGGGGCATCTTAGTGAGGGAGCGCATTTCGTTAAACAGGTTTTCGTCTAACCAATGCCAGACGACGAGGGATAATAGAAAAGGCCAGACCGCATCACGGCCTGACCTTTTAAATTGAAGCTATCCGGAAACGGACAACTAGGGTTGAGACTACTTAGAGTAGGTGCTGCTGCTGGCCGTCGTGCTAGCGGCTTCTTTGTGCTGTGCGCACGCCCCCAGGCTCAACGCACCGGCCGCAATGGCCACAATCATAATCGCTTTCAAAAATTTCATCTATAGTTTCGCCCCCTTTCCGAGCAAGTTGCTGCCGTCATTTAGGCAAGGAGCTTCGTCTGCGCAATGCTTTTCTCGCCTTTTTCCGCGCCCGCACTTTTCGCTTCGTGGGAATAATGACGACAGGCGTCCCGACTTCGACCATTTCGAATAGCTCGGCCACATCCGCGTTCTTCATTCGAATGCAACCGTGGCTGTCGGGCCGGCCGATCGTCTCTTCGTGATTCGTGCCGTGTATATATATATAGCGGTCGTGGGTGTTGGCGTTGCTACGCTCCAAACCCTCAAGCCATAGAATGCGCGACATGATCAGGTCTTGCGCGCGTAACATTTCTTTCGTGGCACGGCGCGGTTGGCGGCTCTTGAATGCGATGTCATACGGCAAACCGGCGCCGATTTTCTCCGAGATACAAAATTTTCCCGAAGGCGTCTGGCAGCTCCCTTCTTTCGAGCCAACTCCGAAACGCGAACTGGAAATGGGAAATGTGCGGGCCGTGGCGCGGCCGTCTTTCAGGCAAAGTTGCTGTTTGGAAATCGAAACGCGGATGCTTTTCTTCGCCATGGAGCGGACATAGAGTGCAGCCGCTCATGGGAAAAAGCTACCAGATCGCCATTGTCGGCGCGACCGGCGCGGTCGGCGCGGAGTTACTCGACGTGCTCGATCGCCGCTCGTTTCCGGTGGGCAAATTGCGCCTGCTGGCGTCGGCGCGTTCTGCTGGCAAAACTCTCTCATTTCGCGGCGAGAAAATACCTGTCGAAGAATTGAAGAAGGATTCCTTCGCCGGAATCGATATCGCGTTTTTTAGCGCAGGCGGAAACATTTCGCGCGAGTTCGTGCCCATTGCACGCGACGCTGGCGCAGTCGTTATCGACAACTCCTCCACTTTCCGCATGGAACCCGACGTGCCCTTGGTCATTCCGGAAATCAATGGCCGCGATGTTGCGGCGCATCGCGGCGTCATCGCCAATCCCAATTGCACCACTGCCGTGACCTTGATGGCGCTATATCCGTTACATCTCGGATTCGGTGTGACACGAATTTTCGCTTCTAGTTACCAGGCTGTTTCTGGCACCGGAGCGCGTGCCATCGAAGAACTAAAGAGGCAGATCGTGGCCTCACAGGAAAACGCGATACCGATCGCAAAAGTCTATCCGCATCCGATTGCCTTCAATGTCCTACCGCACGTCGATTCATTTCTGGCCGACGGCTACACCAAAGAAGAAATGAAAATGCAAAGCGAAGGCCGGCGCATCATGCATCTTCCGAACTTTCGCGCTTCCGTCACCTGCGTTCGTGTCCCGGTTTATCGCGCGCATTCCGTTGCGGTCAGTGCGGAGTTTGAAAGGCGCGTGTCCGTCGATGAAGCGCGCGAAGTTCTCGCGAAAGCGCCCGGCTTGGACTTGTTAGACGAGCCGCAGCGCAATCGCTATCCGATGCCGCTCGATGCGGCGGGGAAAGACAATTGTCAGGTCGGCCGCGTGCGACTCGACTGCGCGTTGGAAAATGGGCTCGCGTTCTGGGTTTCGGGCGATCAGCTCCTCAAAGGCGCCGCGCTGAACGCGGTGCAGATCGCGGAGTTGCTTTACCCAAAAAAACAAAACGGCCCCGGATTGCTCCGGGGCCGCTAAATTCGTTAGGCGGGTTATTGATCCGGCTGCGGAGTTTCGCCCGGCTGCGGCGGAGCTTTCTTGCCCTTCTTCTGGCCACCGCCCTGGTTAGGCTGAGCCTGTTGCTGCTCCGGCGGCACTTGCTGTACCTGCTGTTTCTGCACTTGTTGCTCGCGCGCGGCGCGTCTCGCTTCTGCCTGCTGTTGCATCTGCTGACCTTGGGCGGCTTTCCGCGCCTCAGCTTCCTGCTGCATTTGAGCCCGGCGCGTTAAGGCCGCCTCCTGCGACTGTTTCATCTGCTCAGCCTGCTGCGATTGAGCGGCTCTTTTTGCCTCAGCGTTTTGCTGCATCTGCGCGTTGCGCGCAGCCGCCGCATCCCGTGATTGTTTCATCTGCTGATCGCGCTCGGCCTTTTTTGCTTCAGCCGACTGCTTGATTTGCTCGGCCTGCTGTCCTTGCGCGGCCCTTTTCGCTTCGGCATCCTGTTGCATCTGCGCCTTGCGCGCCACTGCCGCGTCCTGGGTTTGTTTCATCTGCTGATCGCGCTCGGCCTTCTTTGTTTCAGCAGCCTGCTTAATCTGCTCGGTCTGCTGTCCCTGCGCGGCCCTTTTCGCTTCGGCATCCTGTTGCATCTGCGCCTTGCGTGCCACAGCCGCGTCCTGGGTTTGTTTCATCTGCTGATCGCGCTCGGCTTTCTTTGCGTCAGTCGCCTGCTTGATCTGTTCAGCCTGCTGTCCTTGCGCTGCTCTTCTCGCGTCCGCGTTCTGTTGCTTCATCTGCTCACGCGTCAACTTGCCCTGGTCCGCGGCGTTTCCGACACCGGGTGAAGGCGCGGCGGAAGCACCCACTGCGGCTTGACCGGACGGTGCGAGCGATGCACCACCCACGGGCGGTGCACCGGGCACAACGGCAGCTTTCTTCAACTCCTCGGGATGAATCGGTTGCAGGCGTGAAGGTGGAACCGCTTTTAGATTCTCGGTCTTCATCTTCTGCTGTAATTCTGCTTTCGCGGTCGGATTAGAGACACCCATCCATCCGGTTTCCACGTTCGCTTTCTCAATCTTCGTTTTCACGACTTTCGGAGCGAACTCTTGCGCGGTGGCTCTTTGGATCTGCAACGGTGCCGCCACCACGAGCTGATCGCCCTGCACTCTGGTAAAACCACCCGACGGCGCGCCGGCGTTAAAGTCCACGTTAGTCTGGCGCTCCAGCTGCATGCGCCGGATCGGTCGCGTTGAATACGCGCTCATGGTGTTGTAATCCGGACCGTAGTTGTAAACGGTCGAGTTGTTGTACGTAATGTTGGTCACATTCACCGTGTTGCTGATGTAATTGATGTTCTGCGAAGGCTCGTAAATGCGGTCGCGCAACACTGGCTCGCCGATGTAGCGCACATCGACGAAATTGTAGTATTCCGGCCCGATGTCGAAATCGATGTCGACCCGCCCGCTGATTGGCCGGCCTTCATACACCACTTCGCCGCCACGGTCGGAATAACGCGGAGGCAACGGCGCCCAGCCGACATGATCTCCACCTGTTCTCCAAGAAACCCACGCCGGTCCCCATTCACGACCTGGGACCCAGACCCAGCCCTGACCGCGGATGCGCGCCCAACGGCCGTAGTGATAGGTGGCCCAGCCAAAGTCTTCATACGAAACCCAGGTCCAGCCGACATCCGTGTAAGCCCAATAGCCATCGGAGTAGGGACGCCATTTCGAATTACTGACCGCAATGCTCGGCTGCCAGCAGTAACCGTAATCGCCTACGTCGACCCAATTGCCGCCGTCGTTGAGATTATTGTAGAAGAAATCGATTGAGACATCGACGCCTGCTTCCGCGCGCGGAGCCGCGGGGAGAAGGAGGCCGACGAGCGCCAGTGCAAATAATATTCGTTTCATAGATGGTAATGGTTTCGAATTTAGACCCGGCGCGCGGCGCCGTTATTCATCCCTATTTTGATTCGGGGCGCGCGGAGGCGGCGCGTGTTTCCGCAGCTAACGCGCGCGTAGAACCACGAACGAGCGCGTGCGTTTTCGACAAACAGAAAGAACATGCGTGCCTTCCGGATCAAGCGAGCCGACCACCTTGCGATACTCCGCCACGGAATTGACCGGCTGCTGGTTCACTTCTTCGATCACGTCGCCTTTGCGCAATTCGCCCGCAGGATCATTCACGTTCGTCACCACGACACCGCGCACGCTATTCGGTACATCGAGCGAGCGCGCCAGATCAGGCGTCAATTCCTGAACCTCGACCCCGGCGAGTGGCGCCTGGTCCTGGAGATCATCGCTGTCACGACTATCCGGAGCTTGCTGTTGCGGCGACCGCTGCTGCTGCGGAACCAGCGGCTGTGGCTGGCGTGGGTTAGCGCCGGCAGTCAGATAATCAGCCGGTTGTTCCTTGATCGCCGTCGTCACTTTCATCGGTTTGCCATTGCGAGAAATTTCCAATTCGATCTTTTTGTTCACCTCCGTCTGCGCGACTAAAGTGCGCAGCTGCGAAAAATTGTGCACATCGCGCCCGTCGAATTTCTTAATCACATCGCCCGGCTGGATTTGCGCTTCGGCCGCCGGCGAATCTTTCACCACCTGCTGCACCGGCACACCATCCATCTCCTGACCAGACTGATTCGTGCGCTGATCCATCAGAATTCCGAGAT
>JBBRYT010000008.1:0-160095 GCA_038237435.1 Chthoniobacterales bacterium | reverse complement strand
GCGACGGTGGCGCGGGCATTGGTGGACACTGGCAGCGAATACACTTGGATTCCCGAAAAGACGCTCGAAAAGATCGGGATTGCGGTGGAGAAGAAAGACCTCGCTTTTACTATGGCAAACGGGGAACGAATCACGCGACGGGTAGGCTTCGCCATCATTCGCATCGATAAATCTTTCACCATCGACGAGGTGGTCTTTGGCGAGCCCGGCGACATGACCCTGCTCGGCGCCCGCACCCTCGAGGGCCTATCTCTTACCGTCGATCCCCGAAAGAAGAAGCTGGTGGCGGCGGGACCGCTCCGCGCCGCCTAGCTAGGGAACAAATGAGAGGAACAAGCCACGGGTTTAAGAACGCTGCAGGCCGCGGCAGCTGCGCTGGGAGTGCGAAGGCGCGATCTGCTAAAAGCGCAAGTGTTTCACGGTCAGACCGTGATTGATCAATTCGCTGAGCGAATCGATCCCGATGCGCAGATGGATTTCCATGAAGCGTGATGTGACAACCTCGTCGCTAATTGCGGTTTTGACGCCTTCGGGGACCATCGGTTGATCCGAGACTAGCAAGAGCGCGCCAGTCGGGATTTCGTTGTGGAATCCGGTGATGAAGATGGTGGCGGTCTCCATGTCGATCCCCATGCAACGGATGCGCGCGAGATGTTTCTTGAAGGCTTCGTCGTGTTCCCAGACACGCCGGTTGGTTGTGTAGACCGTGCCCGTCCAGTAATCGCAGCCATGATTCCGTATCGTGGTGGAGATGGCTTTCTGGAGGGAGAAGGCGGGCAGCGCGGGGACTTCGGGTGGGAAGTAATCGGCCGAGGTCCCGTCACCGCGAATGGCAGCGATGGGCAGGATGAGGTCGCCGAGTTTGTTTTTCTTTTTCAATCCGCCGCACTTGCCCAGAAAGAGCACGGCTTTCGGTTTAATGGCGCTGAGTAAATCCATCACCGTCGCCGCGCTCGCGCTACCCATGCCGAAATTCAAAATGGTGATGCCGTTGGCGGTAGCGTTCGGCATGGGACGATCAAGACCGCGGACTTGCGCACCATAGGCCTGGGCGAAAAGCGCGACGTAATTGGTGAAATTAACGAGCAGGATGTATTTCGAAAATTCCTTCGCCGCGGTCCCGGTGTAGCGCGGAAGCCAGTCGGCGACGATATCGGCTTTGGTTTTCACAGGAAGCAAATCAATACTTTTCAGCGAGCGACGTTCGCGCCGCACCCGCAGTTATAGCGGATTGGATACGCCGATGGGAATGCCCAATATCCGGAAGATTAATTGCGAGACGATTGCAGGGCGCGCCGCCATTGTCGATAGGGCAAAGGAATCGAAAGGGGTCAGTCCTCACTATTGACACAAAGACTTCGCTCATTTAAGAGAGCTTCATGCCGCGCCAGCTGCGCCTGGAGTATGAAGGCGCGATCTATCATTTGATGAATCGCGGTGATCGGCGCGAAGAGATCTTCCGCGATGCGGTCGATCGCCGCAGTTTTCTCGACACGCTCGGAGCGGTCTGCGCGAAGACGGGCTGGCAGGTGCACGCCTACTGTCTGATGGGAAATCATTTTCACCTGGTGGTGGAAACGCCGCGGGCCAACCTGGTCAGCGGCATGAAATGGTTCCTCGGCACTTACACCATGCGCTTCAATCGCCGCCACGGTCTGACGGGGCATTTGTTTGCCGGCCGTTATAAATCGCTCCTGCTCGATGGCAGTTCCTCCGATTATCTGCGAGTGGCCTGCGACTATGTGCACTTGAATCCAGTGCGCGCGAGATTAACCCGGGGGCGACAAGCCTTGCAGACTTACCCTTGGAGTAGCTATGCGGCTTATCTGAAACCTTCTGCCCGGCCGCACTGGCTGCGCTGCGATCGGCTGCTGGGCGAGCATGGCTTGGACAAGGAGAGCCGGCAAAACCGCTTGGAATTTGCGCGTCGCTTGGAGGCGCGGCGAGAGGAGCCTTACGCGGTCGATGATCGCCTGCGGCGCGGCTGGCTTTTTGGCGCGGAGGACTTCGCCGCGCGGTTACTCGATCGCTTGGAGGCGGAAGCCGGCCCGCACCATCGCGCGGTCGAGCGCGCGGAAACCGAGGAGCAGAAAGCGGAACGGATAATCCGTGTAACTCTCAGCAAACTGCGCTGGCCGGAGGAAGAATTGGGCGCGCGGCGCAAGAGCGACGCGAAGAAAATTGCTCTGGCGCGGCGCCTACGTGCGGAGACTGCGGTGAGCCTCCAGTGGATTGCGCAGCGGTTACAGATGGGAACCTGGACGCATGTGTCCAACTTGCTCAGGCGAGTAAGTGTCAAAAGTGAGGACTGACCCCTTCGGCGCCTTCGGCGGCTTCGGCCTTCTCTTATCGGTCGTAGCCAGATGGCACGCTAGTGGTAAATTGGGTAATGATTACTAGATTCACGCGCCGTGAAGCACTGCGCCTCGGGGCAGCCGGCTTGTTGGCGGCTGGGTTGTGGCCGCGGCGTTTGTTGGCGCAGGAAAAGGACGCATCCGAAAAGTGCACCTTCATCGCGGTGAACGATCTACACTTTAGCGATGCCAATTGCCGGCCGTGGTTCGATCAAGTGGTAGCGCAGATGAAGCTAAGTGCGCCGCAGGCGGAATTCTGTCTGCTGGGCGGTGACTTGGCGGATATGGGAACGACGGCGCAATTGACCGGAATACGTGAGGCCTTTGCCAAACTGGAGATACCCGTGCATGCCGTAGTAGGTAATCACGACTACCTAACGAGTAGTGATCGCTCGGCTTATGAGCGGATTTTTCCCGGTCAGATCAACTATCGCTTCGAGCATCGCGGCTGGCAGGTGCTGGGACTGGATACGTCGGAAGGGACGAAGTCTAAGGAGACCATGATTTCACGCAAGACCTTTGCCTGGCTGGAGGAAACTCTTCCGCAACTGGAGCCAGCTAAGCCAACGATTGTGGTGACGCACTTTCCCCTGGGCGATTTTGTCTACGCCCGTCCGCTCAATGCCGATGCTCTGCTGGAACGGCTGGGCAAACTCAATCTGCGCGCGGTCTTTAGCGGACATTTCCATGGCCTCACCGTGCGTCCTTTCGGCCAAGCCTTGCTCACGACCGATCGTTGCTGCTCGCGCATTCGCGAGAATCACGATGGGACAAAGGAGAAAGGCTGGTTTGTCTGCCAGGCCGCGCATGGCGAGGTGAGCCGGGCGTTTGTCGAGTTTCGCCCCGCTTAGTTAAAGGCAGCGGCGTTGCCTTCCAATGCCTGGTGCTCGTCGCGCTAAGTCAGGAACATCGGTAGGCGCCTCACGCCACAGTCGCAACGGTCGCTAAGGTCTGTTGCTCCTACCCAATCCCAACCCGCCGCTCCGTTGCGTACTTCGCGCGAGCCTATTCTTCTTTGCTAGCTTGCGGGTTATTTCTCTTTTCGCGATTGATCCTGAACAGGAAACTAACATTCTCGGCTTCCTCCAGCCACTCGAGCTTTTCGCGAAAGGTGGAACGCAGGCCTAAAAGCAGCGTGTGGAGCTCTGCACCCTCGAAGGTACACCACTGCCATCCCGGTTGGGCATATAGCTCTTCCTTAATCATCGGTAAGGATCCAGTTTCTTTAATTGCGCGATATCAATCAAGTCGCGATCACGACCGGCCTCTGTTTTCATCGCCAGCAGAGTTTGATAAGAGACCACCGGAGCGGTTTGATCGGCATAAACCACCTGCTTGAGGGCCGCCGCGTATTCGCGCGCGAAATCGAAAGGCTCGTAGATGAAGACATAATTGGGCGTGCGTCGATGAGTGTCGCTCCAAAGCTTCAATACAACCATGCCTTTGTCTTTCCGCCACGTTTCACGCAGCTTGGGCGAGGCAAAATCTTCCGGGCTGACAGGAATGGCCATGTGATAGTCGATTCCGTCAAGAGCCCGCAGTCCCCGGATGATGTTTTCTCTCTCTAAGCCGATGACTAAATCAACATCGACCGTTAATCGCTCATATCCATGCGCATTCACGGCCAGACCTCCGACAATGAGATAGCGGACATTTGCGTCGTTCAACGCACGAACGATCGCTTCGACACTGCGGACTTCCATGGGCAGATCATGCAATATTTTTGGGGCGGCGCAATTCCGATGATCGCGCCTACCGGATGCGTCTCATCCCTAAGGGCAATTATCCAAGAGCGATCTTGCCTGCCAGCGCACAATCTCCAGCGGCCTTCCATTGAGCACTCGTTAGGTTCGCCATTGCTCTTCCTTTACGAAGAGCGAGCTACGAGCTACGAAAAGAACGATAACACCGCTTACTAGAAGTACCACGAGTAGGAGTGCCAGTGGCCAGTTAGCCGCGGCGAACATCATGCGTGCGAGGCTACCGGTTCTCACCGTTAAGGCGTCGCTAGTTTGGAGACTGTCTACTTCCACCGCGTCAGCGAACTTCGTCGTGGCGATAAGATATCTCTCGAAGGCCGGCCGCAATGTCTCGTCGCGCTGGCGATTCGCATCTACTACGGGTGACGCTCCTATGGTGTCGACGAAATGATTTGCAGCGCTGGTAAATTCTTCGCCGGTGCGTTCGAACTCTACTCGATCGACCGACTGCGCACCGAGCAAGGTCCGGCGCAGTAAGCCAGCGCGGAGTTCGCCATCCTTTCCGATCGCCTCCCTCGCCCGTTGCAACTTTTCCGGAACTACAGGAGGCGCGCCGAGCACATTCGGATTTGTTTGACGCATTGCATCCACGGCCAGCGCGGTTAACGTCTGTAAGTCGTTGAGCGAGGGAACGGCACGGGAAACAAGTTCCGAATATTTCCGGTCGAGGAGGCGCAGAGAATAGAAAGCGCCGCTGCCTACTCCGATATTGGAGACGAGCAGCACAAAAATGAGTAGTTTAAAGCGGCGCGGCATGAGCTACGACGTCTCCTCCGAGAAAACGCGTCGGACGGTTTGCAATTCTCGCCGATCGCTGCGGAAAACGGTAGAGTTTTCTAACAATCCCCAAAACTGCAGACCGAGTCGGCCCTGCGAGCTTCCAGTGTTCACTTTTCACCTTCTTTGGGGGATGTGAACGCGCGGAACTTGCCGGCACTAGTTATCTATTGATCGCCATCAGTATTTTGCACTTCGCCGCTGGCAATGGCCAGAGCTGGAGCGGACACTGTCCGGATACGACTACAGCGGAACACCTTTTACGGGAAACGGGACTGAACAGATGCCAGTCGGCAGTAATGGCTCAGGGGCGACTCAGGGACAGCTGAATTCGATTTCGTTTCTAGAGCGGCTTCGACACCGATTTCTCGGAACAGCGTCTTTTGCCCTGACATGGATTGGGAGATCGTTCCGATTCCCGAGCCAAGCACCTGGCAGCTGGATTGCCGACAGTCGCGGCGCTCAGTCGCAGAGACGAAGCAGCTCAGGTATTGAGTAGCGAAACTCTGATTCGTTTCCTTTTTGCAGCCGCCACGGCTGCCGCTACAATGGCGAATGCCCTACAAAGACATCACTCCGCCTGCCGGCGAAAAGATTACGCGCGACCAGACTCTGAAGGTGCCGGATCGGCCGGTGATTCCGTTTATTCGCGGTGATGGGACGGGGCCGGATATCTGGGCGGCGAGTGAGCGCGTCTTCGATGCCGCGGTGGAGAAGGCTTATGGCGGACAAAAGAAGATCGCGTGGTTTGAGGTTTTCGCGGGGCAGGCAGCTAAAGATAAGTTCGATGAGTGGTTGCCTAACGACACGGTGGAGGCATTTCGCGAATACCTCGTTGGAATCAAAGGTCCGCTAACGACTCCTGTCGGCGGCGGAATTCGTTCGCTTAATGTCGCATTGCGTCAGTTGCTCGATCTCTTCGTTTGTCTGCGGCCGGTGCAGTATTTCAAAGGCGTCCCCTCACCCGTGAAACATCCGGAGAAGGTAAACATGATTATTTTCCGTGAGAATACCGAGGACATATACGCTGGTATTGATTACGCGGCGGGCAGTGAGGAATCGAAGAAGATTCTCGCGTTTTTAGAGAAGGAGTTTCCCAAGGGTTTCGAAAAGATTCGTTTCGGGACTAAAGAGAAAGCGGCTGATTTTTGGAAAATGGTGGGCGCGCCGGAAAAGGACGATGTCATGGTGGGCATTGGCATCAAGCCGGTGAGCCGTTCCGGCAGTGTGCGTTTGATTCACAGCGCGATCAGTTATGCGATCCAGAACCAGCGCAAGAGCGTGACGATGGTGCACAAAGGCAACATCATGAAATTTACCGAAGGTGCTTTTCGCGATTGGGGCTACGAGATCGCGAAAAGCTACTTCGGGGCGGAAGAAATCGACGGCGGGCCGTGGTGCCGCATTCCGATGGGGAAACCGGGCGCCGGCATTATTATCAAGGACGCCATTGCAGATATCACATTGCAGCAAGTTCTAACGCGGCCGGGAGATTTCGATGTCATCGCGACTTTGAATCTGAATGGAGATTACCTGAGCGACGCGCTAGCCGCGCAAGTCGGAGGGATCGGCATTGCGCCTGGCGGTAATATTAACTACATCACGGGCCACGCCGTTTTCGAAGCGACGCATGGCACTGCACCAAAGTATGCGAACCAAGACAAAGTGAATCCGGGCTCAGTCGTTCTCTCGGGCGAAATGATGTTCCGCTACATGAATTGGGCCGAAGCGGCCGACTTGATCGTTAAAGGACTGAACGGCGCGATCGCGAGCAAGCGTGTGACTTACGATTTCGCACGACTCATGGAGAACGCGACCGAGATCAAGTGCTCGGAGTTCGGACAGAACATTATTGACCACATGTGAGTTCGTCGTCTCTCTGGGATCGGTTTCAAAAATATTTCCTCGCTTACGAGGATCTCGGTTTTTCCATCGATATAAGCCGGATGCGTTTTCCGGATGATTTCCTGTTGCGCATGCAGCCGCAGGTCGAGCAGGCCGTGGTTGCCATGGATGAACTCGAAGGCGGTGCAATCGCCAATCCTGACGAAAAGCGAATGGTCGGCCATTATTGGCTACGCACTCCGGAGCTCGCGCCTAACGAGCAGTTGCGCCGTGAGATCACCGAAACCAATGCGCGCATTAAAGATTTTGCCGCGCGCGTCCATGCGGAAAAGAAATTCCGCAATCTTTTGCTGATCGGTATCGGTGGCTCCGCACTCGGTCCGCAATTCGTAGCGGATGCGTTGTCGACGGCGGATGCTTCACTAAAGACTTACTTTTTCGACAACACTGATCCGAATGGATTCGATCGCGTCTTCGCGCAGCTTCAGGACTCGTTAGGCGCGACGCTCGTCGTGGTCATTTCCAAGAGCGGCGGGACGAAAGAAACGCGCAACGGCATGCTGGAGACGGAAGGGCGGTTCCGCGCGGCCGGACTTCAATTTGGTGAACACGCCCTGGCCGTCACCGGTGTGGATAGCGAGCTCGATCGCTACGCAAAGTCTAACAAGTGGTTGGACCGCTTTCCGATGTTCGATTGGATCGGTGGACGGACCTCGGTCATGAGCGCGGTGGGTTTGCTGCCGGCGGCGTTGCAAGGGATCGACATCGATAGCTTTCTGGCCGGTGCCGCGGCCATGGATAAAAAAACCCGTGAGAAAAACGCGCTGCGCAACGCCGCGATGTTGCTCGCGCTCATGTGGCACTACGCCGGAAATGGTCGGGGCGAAAAGGACATGGTCATCCTGCCCTACAAGGACCGTTTGCTCCTCTTCAGCCGCTATTTGCAACAGCTGGTCATGGAGTCGTTAGGCAAGGAACGAGATCTCGATGGCAACGTCGTGCATCAAGGTATTGCTGTTTACGGGAACAAAGGTTCCACCGATCAGCATGCCTACGTGCAACAACTTCGCGACGGCGTCTTAAACTTCTTTGTCACCTTTATCGAAGTGCACAAGGATCGCGCAGGACAAGCCTTCGAGGCGGAACCGGGCGTGACGAGCGGCGATTATCTACACGGTTTTCTTCGCGGCACACGCACCGCGCTTTACGAAAAAGGACGCGAATCGATTACCATCGCGATTCCCGAAATGAATGCCTTTAACATCGGCGCGTTGATTGCGCTCTACGAACGCGCAGTTGGTTTCTACGGATCGCTCGTCAACATAAATCCCTATCATCAGCCGGGTGTTGAGGCGGGCAAGAAAGCCGCCACCGCGGTGCTAGAATTGCAGCGAAGTTTGCAGAAAGACCTAGGCCCTCGCGCAGAAACTGCCGAGGAACTGGCGCAGAAACTTGGCTCCGATCCGGAGGCTGTTTACCACGTGCTGCGGCATCTGGCGGCGAACGATTCCACGATCAGTCGTAGCGTCGGCGAAAACCCAGGGGCCGATAAATTTTCACGAAGGTAGCGAGGCGCTTCTTTCGATGCATACTGTGGGGCGAATTCCGCGCCTGATGTCGCAACCGTCCAACCCCAACAACCAAACCGACACCGTGCACGTACCGATGTCGCGTGTCGTCCATTTCGTCAGGCAACTGAGCCATGACCTGCGGAATCACCTTAATGCCGCGGAGCTGCAGGCCGCCTACATGAATGAGGTGACGACTGACGCGGAAATGAAAGGCGAGGTGCAGAGGCTGCGCGGAATGTTTTCCGATATGGGACGCAGCCTGCAAAAACTTAGCGGTGCTCTGGCAGAGATAAGATTGACCCCGATGCCATACGAGGCCGCGGCGTTCCTGGAAGATTTGCGGAGCAAACTGCAATCGCAATTTCCCGAGGAAGCAAAGTCAGTGCAATGGACTGTCGAAGTGGAAAAGGCGCAGCTGAACATCGACCCGCAAAACCTGCAGGCGGCATTCCTGGAACTTTTCGGAAATGCGTTTCAACACAGCCGGAGCAGGGAAACGATGGAAGCAAGCGCTGCCATTACGACGAGCGAATTTGTTTTCACCCTGCGCGAACCGAAGACTCAGTTTAAGGGCTCCACCGATAAATGGGGCCACGAACCGTTCGCCAAAGTCGCGCACGGACATTATGGCCTTGGACTCCATCGAGCGCGTTCTATCATCGAGGCCCATGGAGGCCGATTTGAAGCCCAGTTTGATCCAGCTCGCGCCTTTCTCTTTACGACGATCGCGCTGCCAATTCATCAGGTCTAACAAGTCGTCGGAGCGGAAATCACGATGACCGCGGAGAACCGGCGCATTCTGATCATCGACGACGAGCGGCCGATCCTCCTCACGCTCCAGGCGCTCCTCGGTCGACACGGTTATCAAGTCGAAGCGGCCGGCACTGCTGCGCAAGGTTTGCGCGCGCTCAAAAATAATTCCCCCACGGTCGTTCTCCTCGATCTGCAATTACCGGACGCGCAAGGGTTGGAAATGCTCGAACAGATCAAGCGGGAGCACGCGGAAACTCAGGTCATTATTTTGACTGCGCACGATTCGCTTAACAACGCGATCGAATCGATCAAACGCGGCGCCTATCACTTCATTAGCAAACCATACGCCCCGGAGGAATTGCTGAGCCTGATTGAAAAGGCGATGGAAAAACAATCGCTTCTTCGCGAAACGGAAGAGCTGCGCGAGCGCACGCACCAACTTGAGCGACGACTGGAAATTGCCGAGACGCGGCTTGCGCCTGTCTTTAAGAGCAAGGCCATGCAGGAAATTCATGAGCTGATCGAGGCCATGGCTCCTTCGGACGCGAATGTTCTCGTTACGGGCGAGAGCGGCGTTGGCAAAGAAGTGATCGCGAATGTGATTCACAGTCGCAGCCGACGCGCAGACAACCCCATGGTGAAACTGAATTGCGCCGCCTTTCCGCAAACCATGATCGAATCGGAATTATTCGGTTACGTGAAAGGCGCCTTCACCGGCGCGATGCACGATTTTCCCGGAATGATCGCTGCCGCCGCGGGTGGTACACTTTTTCTGGACGAGATTTCCGAAATGCCATTGGAATTGCAGACGCGTTTTTTGCGCGTCTTACAGGAACGGGAATATCGCTCGTTAGGCAGCACGAAAACTTTGAAGGCCGATTTTCGCGTGATCGCAGCGACGAATCGACCCGTCGCGCAGGCGCTGGCGGAAAGCCGGCTGCGGGCCGATCTCTATTACCGCATCAATACTTTTCAAATCGAGGTGCCACCGTTGCGCGATCGCAAGGAGGACATTCCGCCGCTGGTGGCGTCCTTCGTGAAACAGTTTGCGCAACAAATGGGGAAACCGGAGCCGGAAATCGCGCCGGAAGCATTTCAGAAATTGCTCGATTACACCTGGCGCGGGAACGTGCGCGAATTACAAAACACCATCGAGTACGCCGTTGTGCTCGCGCGCGCGGGTGCAATTGGAATCAAAGAATTGCCCGTGGAAGTGCAACTACCGTCCGTCCTGCAGAGCAGCACGCACGCGCCCCCGACCCACAATGGCGGGGTGCAAAGTCTGGATAATCTCGAACGCGAAGCGATCTTGCAGGCCCTCGCGCAATCGCACGGCAACAAAAAGAAAGCCGCGCAGCTTCTCGGCATTCAGCGTCCCACGCTTTATAACAAGATGAAGCGGCACGCGATCCAGCTGTGACCTGTAGCGGCAGTCTGTGACTGCCGTTACAATGGGGCGTGTCCCGGCACCTCGATAAGGTTCTCGCGCACGCGGAGCGGCAACTCGCACCCGCAGGCAGCGCGCGCCCAACGGAGGTCCTGCCGCTCTATAAAAAATTTCTTCGCATCGAAGAACATCGGTTGCGCTTGAAGCACCAGGCCGGCGGCGGCGGCCGCGAAATTTGCGCGCGTCGCCGTGATCTCATCGACATCCTGCTGCAACATGTTTATGCGGCGGCCGATTCATTTGCCCGGCAGGAAAAAAATCTTCCACCCACTTCGCTGACTCTGCTCGCGCTTGGCGGTTATGGCCGCGGCGAATTAAATCCCTCGAGCGACGTCGATGTGATGTTTTTGCATAACGACAGCCGCGAGCAAGTTTCACCCTACGCCGCGCAGGTCATCGAACAGGTGCTGTATTTACTTTGGGATATCGGTTTCAAAGTCGGCCACTCGACGCGTTCCGTGAAAGGCGCGATCACGCAAGCGAACAAAGACATGCTGACGAAAACGGCCATGCTGGAAGCCCGTTATCTCGCTGGCGATCAGAAGGTCGAAGCCCTTTTTCGGACCAGCTTCCGCGGGAAGTGCGTCGAGGGTTACGAACGGCATTACGTCGAGTTACGCATGCACGATCAGGCGGAGCGGCACGCGAAGTTCGGCGACAGTGTTTACATGCAGGAGCCGAACCTAAAAAGCGGCTGCGGTGGATTACGCGATTATCAAAATCTCCTTTGGATGACTTATTTCAAGGAAGGCGCCCTAACGACCAATCAACTTGTCGGAAAAGATTGGTTGAGCGAATCCGACCAGCGCCGAATCGAAGCTGCTTACGATTTCCTTTTACGTCTCCGCACCGATCTGCATTACGCCACCGGCCGCGCGACCGATGTGCTGCATTTGAATCTGCAGGAACAAATCGCGCAACGATTACGCTACTCCCGCAGGGGGCGTTCCCTTCCCAGCGAAGCGTTGATGAAAGATTTTTATGAGCACACGCGAAATATCTATCGCGTGACCGAACGCATCTCCGAACAATTTGCCTCCGGTCGCTCGATCAACGGCTCGCGAAGTCTGTTCGGATTTTTACCGATGGTCCGTCCCAAGGAAGAAAGGCTTGGAGATTTTATCAATCGTCAGGGCCAGCTCTATCTCCATGATTTGGATCTTTTGAAAAAAGAACCGAGCGCAATTCTGCGCATCTTCGAGATGGCCCAATTGCACTCGTTAGACCTGAGCCCGGAGCTAGAAGATCACCTCTCGCGCCAACCAGCGTTGGTCACGCGGGATTTTCGTTACGGCACTGCACCGCGCGAGATTTTTAAACGCATCCTGTCTCGCAAAGGAAGCGCCGCGGCTGCTTTGCGCCTGATGCATCGGGTGGATTTTTTAGGCAGATATATTCCGGAATTCGGTCCGCTGACGTGTTTGGTGCAACACGAATTCTTTCACCGCTACACCGCGGATGAACACACGTTGATCTGTATCGATAAGCTCGACGAGCTGTGCACGAGCACGAGCCGGCGATTGCGCGCGTATCGCGAACTTTTCGAGAAACTGGAAGATCCGCTCGTACTTTATCTCGCGTTACTTTTGCACGACACGGGCAAGGGCATCGGCGCCAAACCGCACGCGGAAGCCAGTGCCCTTTTCGCCCAGCGCGTCGCGGTTCGTCTGCAACTGACTTCGGAGCAACGCAAGTCGCTCATCCTTCTGGTGGACAATCATCTGATGCTTTCCAACATCGCGCGGCAGCGCAACCTGGATGATCCGGAAACGGCCGCAGAATTAGCGGGTCTGGTGCGTGACCAAAAAAATCTCGATGCGCTCATGTTGTTGACCCTGGCCGATGGCCAGGGTACGAGCGCGGAGAAATGGTCGGACTGGAAGGAGTCGTTAGTCTGGCAGATCTTTCACGCCACTTCGCAATATCTGGCAGACCAGGCTGCCTTTCATCTCGCGCGAAAAATCGAACGCGAAAAACTGCGGAATGAAGTTAGCGCCGAACTTCCTCCGGACTTCGTCGAGGAAATCGAAACGCATTTCGATTTCATGCCCGACAATTATTTTCGCGCCTTTTCCGTGAAGGATATTGCATCGCACGCGCAGTTATTTCGCACTTTTCTACGGAATCTTTACTTGCAGGAAAAGCCTCCGCTCGCTCCCGCCGTGCAATGGGAAGCCATCCCGGAAGAAGGACATTCCGTCGTGTCGCTCTGTGGATGGGACGCGCAGAACCTCTTGGTTCGAATCGCGGGTTCATTCTCTATCGTCCCACTTAACATTTTAAGCGCGGATGTTTACACGCGTGGCGATAATGTAGTGCTTGATATTTTTCGCGTGTGCGATGTAAGCGGCCGCGCGGTCAGCGATGAAGCCGTTTTCGCCCGAGTGGAAGAAACTCTAGGCGCCTCCGCGAATATGGATTTTGATTTCCACCCTTTGCTTACGGAAGCGAGAAGCAAAATCGAAAAGCGAACGGGCCCGAGATTAGATATCCCAACCTCAATCGCCATCGATAACAAAACGCATCCCCGTTTTACTTTGGTGCAAATTCAAACGCCCGATCAGCTGGGTCTGCTCTTTGAGTTGCTCTCCGTTATGAGCGAAGAAGGAATTTCCATCGCGCTTTCGCGGGTCAGCACCGAGAAAGGCGCGGCCATCGACACCTTCTATGTGGTCGACGCGGAAACCCGCACAAAAATCACGGAGACCGGGCGCATCGATTCTTTGCAAAAACGTCTGCAACAAGCGGCGCTTGGAAAAATTGCAACTGACGGCGCAGCAGCGGTCGGGTAAGGTTCGCGGCCACGTTTCGCCTAACCAATGAATGTTCTTATCCTCGCCGCCGGTTACGCCACGCGTCTTTATCCGCTGACGCTGACGAAAGCGAAGCCGCTTCTCGAAGTCGCCGGGAAGCCGATGATCGAATGGGTCCTCGACAATCTGAGTCCGGTTTCGGACATCAAAGGCATCTTCGTCGTGACGAACAATAAATTCGCCGGGGATTTTCAGGAATGGGCCGCGACGTATCAAGCGCGTCAGCCATCGCACCCAATCAAGATCATCAACGATGGCTCGAACGACGACTCCGATAAACTAGGCGCGATCGGCGACATCCAACTCGCGGTCTTGCGTGAGAATCTGGCCGAGGAAGATTTGCTCGTCGTCGCGGGCGACAATCTTTTCAGCGCGCCGTTGACGGATTTTGTGCGCGCGGCTCAAGGCTCGGAGGCAACTCTGGCGACCTACGACGTCGGTAATTTGGAAGCGATCAAGAAATACAGCGCGATCACAACCGACGCGAACGGAGTGTTAAGTTCCTTCGAGGAGAAACCGACCGAACCGAAAAGCACACTGACCGGGATCGCTCTTTATTATTTTTCGCGCGAGACAATTTCGCTTTTTACGACCTACATCGCTGCGGGAAATAATCCCGATCAGCCGGGCCGTTTTATCCAGTGGTTGCATACGCGCAAGCCGGTCAAGACGCACCAGATCGCCGGCACCTGGTTCGACATCGGCAGCAAAGAAACGCTGGAAGAAGCGAATCAGCTTTTTCAGAAGTTCGTCCGTTAGGCGATTATTTCTTTCGCCCTTCGTCGAATTCGATCAGATCGAAATAGGTCCGAATATCTTTTCGATTTTCGCCGCCGGCTTCTTTTAGGAAATGAAGGAAGCGTGCTTTTTTCACGGCGGTATCAGGATGGCGTTCGATCATGGCGTGATTCCATTCCTCGATCGCTTCTGAGGAATGTTTCGCGCCGTTCTGCTCGATCCACTCCAGAATCGCGCCGTCATTGTCGAGACGATGAGCCGCTTCTTCGAAGGCATCCGAATTTAATTTCAGGAAGGCGAGCAAATGCTTATCGAAGCCAACCGTCATGTAGTTGTAACCGTTGAGCAGGCCTTTGCGATGCAGCTTTGCTTTGTCTATGAGACGCGGCAAATGCACGTAGCCGCCGAGACGGTCGTAAGGACTGCGCGGAACCTTATTGCGCATTCAGCGCGAGGGCCGGTTAGGTAGCGGGAAGCGGCTGCACGATTCCGGGCAAGACACCTTCGGGTTGTGCCTCCGGCGCGGCCGAGCTTTCCGCCGGTAACAACTCCGCTTGCGTCAGACCGCTGCTGCCGATCACCAGCTGACCCGAAAACGTCGCGCCTTTTTCGACCGAGATCGATTTAGCCGTGACGTTTCCTTCGAGTGTTGCGTTGCGATGAATGACCACCACCCCTTCGGCGATAATTTCGCCGGTCATCTGTCCGCGAATCTCGATGCTTCTGGTTCGAACGCGCCGGAAAAATTGCACTTCCGATTTACGTTCGATCAGGACATGACCGCCCGAAACGCGACCGGGAATTTTCCCGCTGTAGTTAATCGTGACCGTGCCTGCGCAATGCAAATCGCCGCGCAGCTTTCCTTCAACCAAGGCGGAGCTGCAGACGACGTTACTGCTGCTCAGATCTCCCTTCGTCGTGATATGCACTTCGCCGTGGGTGCGAATGGCGCGGCTAAAACTCGTCGTGATTTTGTAATCGCGCAGATCGAGATGAGCGCTGCACTTCGGGCAGGTGGTCGAAGTCGCGGCCGACGTCACTTCCTGTTTCGCTTTGCACTCGAAACATTCGACGACAGAACTGCGCTGCGGTTTCCAAAAACCTTCGATCTTATTAAGGATCGACGGTTCCTCGCGAACCGAAGGCGGCGCGTTCGGCACTTCGCGCGGCGCGCGTAATCTTATTTCGGCCTGCTTTGGCGCGGATGGAACGAAAGCGCTACCGCATTGCCGGCACATGGTGCTCTTGACGGCAGCATATTCCATCTGCTTGAAGCCGCAGTGTGGACATTCCACACTGAGCTTGGCAGGGCCGGGCTTTGCCACTGGGCGCGGAAGCTAAAAGCTCTCGTTAGGCGCGCGCGCCGAAAGCGGCTTTCACTGGCGTCGCCGGTTCGTCGTTGCGCACGATTTCCGGACGCGAATTCGAGCTCGGCTTGCCCGCACCCGCACTGGTCACCTCGGACTTGCCGATGAAGGTTGCACCCTCTTCGATGACGAGCCGCGCAGCTTTCAAATCACCCTGCAACGTGCAGCGCGACTTGAGCTCGCAACGTTCGCCGACGGTGATGTTGCCCTGCACTTTGCCGAAAACGGTGATGGACTTGGTTTTAATCTCGCCGCGAATGTCGGCATTTTCCCCGATGGTCAAAACGCCATCGGAGTTAATCTCACCCTCCACTTTCCCGTCGATGAGGAGTTCCTTTTGAAATTTGATCGAGCCTTTGATTTCAACGTCGCTCGAAAGGATGTCTTTGCCGGAGTGTTCTGCCATAATTTTGTGGTGATCGGTGATTGGTGGTGGTGTCTCTCTTGGTTCTTCGCGGTAGGCGAGGCCGTTGTTATCATCAGTGCCCGCGCTCAACGATCCTTCTCCGATCGACGACAGGGGCTTCTGCGGGATGAATTTTTTCAGCACGCCGCATTATTGAAACGCCTCGGGCGTTTGTCAACGGATTACGAGGGGAATTGATGATTTTGCGCAAATCTCCTCACGGAATCAATCCTTCGGAAAAATGTGGGCCCACCAGGATTCGAACCTGGGACCAAGGGATTATGAGTCCCCTGCTCTAACCGCTGAGCTATAGGCCCCGCTGATGCGAAGGCTAAATTACTCGCCGGCGCGAAGAGACGGCAACCAATCATTTCGCACGAGGAGGAATTGGCTGACGTGAAATACGTTCCCCGAAGGAATTTCAAATCGGTCCGAATCGTCCCGGTTTACATGTAACAACGGTGTAATCCGGTATCGCAGGCGCGTCGCGCGCCTAGTCTTCCGCCCCCACGCGGAAGTCGATTGTTGCTTGCGAGCGACGATCCCTTATGCGCGTATAACCCGATGCCTGAAGCTCGCACTCGAGCTGATCCTTTTCTCGCGGTCGTTTGTCCGATGGCCAACGAAGCTGCCACGGCGGTCGATTTCGTGCGCGCTGTTCTCGACCAGTGTCGTCGCTTTCGGGAAACGAAGATGTTTAATCGTGCTCGACCGCGTCAGCACTGATCAGACCCGCAAGCTGATGGAAGAACTAGCGCGCAGCACGCCACAGCTGGAGGTAATCTGGGCGCCGGAAAATCGCGGCATCGCCGACGCTTACCTGCGTGGACATCGCGAGGCGATCGCACGCGGCGCAGATTGGATCCTGGAAATCGATGCTGGTTTTTCCCATCAACCTTCGGATATCCCGCTTCTCTTCGCCAAGATGGATGAAGGTTACGATTGCGTTTTCGGGAGCCGTTTTTATCCGGGCGGGAGTCTGAAGGATAGCTCACTCGGCCATCGCATAGTTAGCTATGGCGGCACTTGTCTAACAAATCTTTTCCTTGGCACCAATCTGCATGACATGACCAGTGGTCTTCAGCTTTTCTCGCGCAAGGCGCTGAAGATGATTCTACGCCGCGGTATACGTGCACGGGGACCATTCTTTCAAACGGAAATGAAAACATACTGTCGCCGGCTTCACGTCGCGGAAGTTCCTATCCAATACAGCTCCGCTAGTCATCGCGTCGGGCGGCGAGCGATCAGCGACGCCATGCGCAATCTTGACCGACTCTTCGGGTTGCGTCTGCTCGGTCGGGTCTAACGAGTGCTTATGAAGCACCGCACCTGCATTGTCGTTACCACAATCAACACGGGCGACGTTCTTGATGGTTACTGCCGCCAGATCGACGCCGAGGAAGTGCGCGACCGCGTGCGGATCATTGCAATTCCAGATCGAAAGACACCCTCCGAGCTATACGCAAAGTGTGCCGAGTTAGCCGCCCGCGGCTTTGATATTCGTTGTCCGACCCTTGAAGAGCAGGAGTGTTATTTAAAGAAGTTCCCCGATCTCGCACCGCTTATTCCACACGATTCCGAGAATCGCCGCAATGTCGGATATTTAATGGCACTGGAATCGGGCTAGGAAGTCCTGCTTTCCATCGACGATGATAACTACTGCACCGGCGAAACCTTTACTACCTGCGGCCTGGTTTGTAGCGACAGCTTAACCATGCCTGCCGTTCATAGTGATAACGGCTGGATTAACTTCTGCGACATGCTTGAGCTTCGACCGAACACCCGCGTGTTTCCGCGAGGATATCCCTATGCCCGACGCGCGGAAACACCGCTCGTTAGCTACTCCGACGAAACCGGCCGCGTGCGCATGAACGTTGGCCTTTGGTTGGACGAGCCCGACCTTGACGCTATCACCTGGTTGGCCACGCCGGTGCGCGCGCAAAGATTCACCGCCGAAGCCTGTTTTCTGGGCCAGAATACCTGGAGCCCTATCAACACTCAAAACACCGCGCTGCATCGTGATCTCATCGTTAGCTATTACTGCGTCCGCATGGGTTATCCGCTGGGTGGTATCCCGATCGATCGCTTCGGCGATATCTTCAGCGGTTATCTTTCACAAGCTTGCATTCGCCACCTCGGCGATCGTATTCGTGTCGGCACACCTATTGCGGACCATAAGCGCAATGCACATAATTACCTGCGCGATCTGGCGGGAGAATTCGGGGGTATTCAAGTCCTGGAGCCTTTTATCGAGTGGCTGCACGATGCCAGGCTCGCGGGCTCCAGTTATCCGGAGACCTACCTTGCGTTAGCCGATGCGATCGACGCGCAGGTGTCCCATTTCACCGGCGCGATTTGGACTGACGCGACGCGCGGTTTCTTCTATCAGATGACTCTTTGCATGCGGCAATGGGTCAAAGCCTGCCACTCCATTTCCTAGCGATTACGGCTTCGCTAGCGGCGCCTTATCCTGTTTGTAGGATGCGCGCTTGTAATCGCGCTTCGTTTGCAGGTTAGCTTCGGGTCTTCTTTGATGAGGAGTTATCGGATTGGCGATGCTGAACACGCCCGCCATAAGTGCCTTGGTCCGCTCGTTCCAGATATCGCCATGGTTCGCGATGATACTCTTATCCACCTGCAGGTCCCAATAGGGAACATCGACAGCAGAAATCCTTTGTAGTTGCCAAAGCTCCAGCGCGCCGCCTTGCCCGGGTAGCACAACCTTGTCGCCAGATAACGAGTGGGAAAGGTTAATCTCTAGTGCTGTCAGGCCAGCTGGCGGCTTGTAAGGTTCGTCGAGCTTCTTTGCCACATGGTTAACAAGAGATCGGTTATGGCCCGGTGTCGAAGTAAAGTAGGCGCGTTCGCTCTGCTTCGTCTCTGCCCCGGGGTCGCCTACTTGATTGAATGCCTTGGTAACAGCAGCGATCGATGTCCCGAACGGGAAGATCTTGCCTGTGGCCGCGTCCGCCGTGGAAGTAATGGAAACGAAGAGCGGTCGCGCATTTTCCGTTTTCTCCTGGTAGAGGGCGGCGATCATCTGGCGACTTAGGATAGAATCGGAAGCGGGATTCAGCACCAGAGTTAGATCCGCCGGCAATGAGTTATACCTGTGCGAGCGACCATGCATCTCGGCATCGATGGCATGCGCCACGGCTCTTTCTACGACTAAGCCGCCGAAGGAGTGGCCTAACAAGATTGTGTATTGCTCGCTGCGCGGGTGACTCCGTGCGGCTTCGGCGATGGAAGAAATGGCATCGAAACAATCGAAGTTACTCGCCAACCGCTCGGCTGCAGCCTTGCGACTGTAGAAACTCAGTTGCCTAACGACGGGAACGTCAGTGATCTCCCCACGCCAGCCGAGATAAACCCCAATGACTTGGAACCCCTTATCTCTAATTAAGGGGGTGGCGGCAATCTGAGCTAGGAAGGTCGAGAACCGATGAACATCGCCCGAACTCGCGTTATTATGCCAGCCATGCACGTAGCTAATCACTAACGGCTTCCTGGTAGTGCGAACGAGTTTAACCGCCGCTTCTACCTGCGAGGTATCGAGGTAGGAACCTTGTTCGCCGAATTCAATGAAGGCGATATTAAAACCCGTGCCTGGTTTGACCGATTTCGGAACCTGGCCGGTCATATTCTGATATACTGGTGCCAAATGCCCGCACCCGGCGAGCAGTACCCAAGGAAAGCAGCAAACAAGTTTTGAAATACTAATGCCGGCATTCAAGCGAGTATGAAGTCGTTAGGCAAGAACAAGAAGAGCCGCGCTTTTCATGCAGGAGTGCAACCACTGGTTAGGCCTGATCCGAAGAAAAGATGTAAATGAGTTCCGCCCGGCTTGACCGTTGTCCTTCAGTCTGCGATGTCACCTTCAACTACTACCGAGGATAACTAACCAATGGCTCTCCTGCCGCGCGAAAAGAAAAGAAGCGAAGTCTTCGTCTGCGATAATTGCGGACTGCGCAAACGTCTGCCCAGCGACAAACGTCATTGGTGTGATAATTGCACCACCGGTTCGCCGATCGAAATGCGGCGGGCCAACGATAAGCGTCTCAACTTCGGACGCGTTCGTCCCGCGGAAGCTCCGCCCGCGCCCGCGCGCGAACGAACCTGGTAAGACACGTTAGCGGAGCGGCCTAACGAGTGGTCGCGCCGAGCACCGGCGTCGCCACGAGATAAAGAAGATGGACGTCAGTCTACGACCGACAAGGGACGAGTTTCTTGCGCTGTTGCAGCGCGGCAACGTTATCCCTATTTACGCCGACGTGCTGGCCGATGGCAACACACCAGTGACGGCGTTCCGCCGGCTGGATGACGGCACACTTTCCTTTCTCTTCGAGTCAGCCGAGCAGACGGAACGGACCGGCCGTTACTCCTTCCTCGGCTTTCAACCACGCGTGGTTATGCGCAGCAACGGTCAGACGTTCACTTGC
Source organism: Chthoniobacterales bacterium (assembly GCA_038237435.1). Classification (GTDB taxonomy): domain Bacteria; phylum Verrucomicrobiota; class Verrucomicrobiia; order Chthoniobacterales; family UBA10450; genus JACCTI01. The sequence continues at coordinate 139,825 of JBBRYT010000008.1, read as the reverse complement.
GAGGAAAGTGGGAAAACATCCGCTGAACCGATCACGCAGGATGCGTTGTTTCATTTGGAAAAAGTGATGGCTCGGTTCCGTTTTACCGACAATCCGAATTTACCGCGATTCGCCGGCGGCGCGGTCGGCTATCTCGGCTACGAAACGGTCGCGAGCTTCGAGCCGACAGTTTCGCGTGCGTCGACTGACAATCTGCGCGTCCCGGAAATGATTTTCATGATCATGAACCTGCTCATCGTTTTCGATCATCGCGATCGCCGCATGAAACTAATCGTGAACGCCTTCGTGGAAACGCCCGAGGAAGCGGAGAAGGTCTATGCAACCGCGAAGTTACTTATTGAATCCACGCTGGCCCGCTTGTCTTCGCCTTTCGAACTTCGCCAGATCGACGCGCAGCGCGAGACGATTCCGCGCCCGATGGAGAGCAACTTCTCGCGCGAGCGGTTCGAGAGTGCGGTCACGAAAGCGAAGGAATACATCGTAGCGGGCGACATTTTCCAAGTGGTTGTTTCACAAAGATTCCAGACGGAGTTCCGCGGCGACCCACTCGATTTGTATCGTTGTCTCCGGTTGGTCAATCCATCGCCTTACATGTTCTGCCTGCGTTTCGGCGATTTCTCGTTAGTTGGTAGTTCGCCGGAATTGCATGTGCGCCTCGCCGATGAAGTGGTCGAAGTGCGTCCGATCGCCGGCACGCGACGGCGCGGCCTAACGAGTGAAGCCGATGCGCGCAATGCGGAGGAATTGCTAGCCGATCCGAAAGAACGCGCCGAGCACATCATGCTGGTTGATCTCGCGCGCAACGATCTGGGACGAATCGCGGAATTCGGCAGTGTTCGCGTGACGGAGCAGATGATGGTCGAGCGTTACAGCCACGTCATGCATCTGGTTTCGCACGTGAAAGCTAAGCTTGCCGCAGGGAAAAACGCCTATGATGTGATGCGAGCCACTTTTCCGGCCGGGACCGTTTCGGGCGCTCCGAAAATTCGAGCGATGCAAATCATTCGCGAACTGGAAGGAGAAACGCGCGGCTGCTATGCCGGCGCGGTCGGCTATTTTGGCTTCGATGGCGCGCTCGATTGTTGCATCGCCCTGCGTTCCGCGGTGTTGAAAGATGGGCGCGTTTATGTGCAGGCGGGCGCGGGCATCGTGGCCGATTCCATTCCATCGGCCGAATATCAAGAAACGATAAGCAAAGCGAACGCGATTCTACACGCGATCGCACGCGCGGATGATCCTGATTATCGATAACTACGATTCGTTTACCTACAATCTCGTGCAATATTTCGGCGAGCTTGGCTGTAAACTACTCGTTAGGCGAAACGATCAGGTCTCGTTAGGCGAAATCCGCCAGCTTCGTCCAGAAAAAATCTGCCTCTCGCCCGGCCCCGGCCGGCCGGAAAATGCCGGGATTTGTAACGATATCATTCGCGAAATTGATGCTCCCATCCTCGGTGTCTGCCTCGGCCTGCAATGCATCGGCTCTGTCTTCGGCGGAAAAATCATCGGGGCACCGCAGCTCATGCATGGAAAATCATCACTCGTTAGGCACAACGGCGCCGGCCTCTTCGCGCACTTGCCGAATCCGATGGAGACGATGCGCTACCACTCGTTAGTCGTTAGGCGGGAATCCTTGCCTGATTGTCTGCAGCTGACCGCGGAAACGGAAAGCGGCGAAATCATGGCCTTGCAGCATCGCCGATTTCCCATCCACGGCGTGCAATTCCATCCCGAATCAATCGGAACGCCGGACGGTCTCAGTTTGCTGCGGAACTTTCTGCGTCTTTGAGCAAACGATGGATGCCGCGGACTTCGCGCACCGTCTTCAAATACTCCGACGGCGTCAGCGCCTGCGCCGCGTCGCACAAGGCCATTTCCGGTTTATTGTGCACTTCCATCATTACGCCGTCCGCGCCTACGGCCACGCCGGCGCGCGCGAGCGGCCCGACCAAGTGGCTCTTGCCCGCGGCGTGCGAAGCGTCCACCACGATCGGCAAATGCGAGATGTGACGAATCGCCGGAACGACCGCGAGATCGAGAGTATTGCGCGTGTGTTGCGCAAAAGTGCGCACGCCGCGTTCACACAGCACGACCTGATAATTTCCTTCCGACATGATGCATTCCGCGGCGAGCAACCATTCGTCGATCGTGGCTGCGATTCCGCGTTTCAATAGAACAGGCAGTTTCGATTTTCCCACGCGACGCAGGAGCGTAAAGTTTTGCATGTTGCGCGCGCCGATCTGAATCATGTCGGCGTATTGCTCCACCAGTTCGACGCCGTCGACGTCGAGCGCTTCGGTGACGATCTTCAAGCCAAATTCGTCGCGCGCTTCCGCGAGAATTTTCAAACCTTCCTCACCCAGCCCGGCGAAATCGTAGGGCGAACTGCGCGGCTTAAAAGCGCCTCCGCGCAAGAAACGAGCACCACTTTTTTGGACGGCGGCAGCGACCGCGAAAGTTTGTTCGCGACTCTCGACCGCACAGGGACCGGCAATGATCGCAAGTTCATCGCCGCCGATCGCAGCGTCGCCCACCCGCACAATCGTCGGGTCGGGTTGCAAATCGAGCGTGATCAGTTTGTAGGGTTTGCTGACGCGGATGGCTTCGAAAACACCGGGCAGATTTTCGAAGCGCGCGGGATCGACCGTTCCGCGGTTGCCTGTGACACCGATGGCCGTCCGCGTTGCGCCCGGCATTACGTGCGCACGGAATCCGAGATGTTCGACGATGCGAACGACGCCGTCGATTTCCTCCGCGGCCGCGCCGCTTTTCATGACGATGAGCATAAGATGATTTCCGCCGCGCCCTTGCGCCGCGAGTCGAGATACGATTGGCCTAACGAGTGCTAGGCGCTGTCCGCCTTGTGTGCTTCGATGTCGATGGTGATTTCTACGTCATCGCCCACCACTGCGGTGCCTTCGATCGCCTTGCTCCAATTCAAGCCGTAATCGCTTCGCTTGATCGGATCCGAAGTAAGATGCCAGCCGCTGACTTCGCCACCCATGCCTTTTCCTTTGCCGAGAAATTGCGCGTGCAGGGTTAGTGGTTTGGTCACACCGTGCATGGTGAAATCTCCCAAAACATCGGCCGTATCTTTCCCGGTCGCTTTGATGCTCTTGCTCTGAAAGGTGATACCAGGGAATTTCACCGTGTCGAAGAAGTTCGCACTGCGCAGATCTTCGTCACGCTTTTCATTGCCGGTATCGATACTAGTCGTCTGCACGTCTGCCTTAACCGATGATTTATCGACCGCATCCGAATCAACGGTGAAAGTCCCATCGAACTTAGTGAACTTGCCCGTTACATAGCTAAAGAGATGGCGTACCTTGAATGCGACCGAAGAATGCACCGGATCAATCTTGTAGGTTTCGGGTGCAGATATGCCCGAGGAGGCGAAGGAAATGCTGCCGACCGCAACGAGAAAGGCAACGACTAGAGGTGATTTCATTCGCTAATGTAAATGGCCGGTCGGCTGTGGCAAGGCACTCCTGCAATAGGTGATGGCGAAAGGCAGGCAATCGGTTAAGTATCGCGGTAGCACATGGCATTAACTCCAGACGAAATCCTGCGCCGCGCGAGCCTGTTGACCCCGTGGCACCGCATCTTTGTTAGCCGATCGGGCGTTCAGTTTGGCGGTCATGTTCCTATTGACCGGGAAAAGACGACCTATGTGAAGGAATGTATCGAGAAGCTGGGAGGTTCCATGAAGTCGGCTGTAGACCTTGGGTCATACGAAGGTTACCACTCGCTTCAGCTAGCCGAGTTACCCGGCGTCGAACGAGTCGTAGGCCTGGAAGGTCGCGCACGGAATGTTGAGAAAGCTAATCTGGTCAACGAATGCCTCGGCTATGAGCACGTGAGGTTTCATCAATACGATCTCGAGAAGATCAGGCAGGTGCCACCGCCGGCAGAAGGGCCGTTTGATCTAGTCTTCTGCGCCGGGGTTCTCTATCACCTGTCCCAACCCTGGGAGCTGGTGGCGTGGATGTCGCAGGTCTGCGCAAAGTATCTCTTCATCGATACCCACTATGCGGAGTTACCTCTCTATCGATGCGGTCCGTATCTTGGGGAGGTGTATCCCGAACAGGACACCGATACCTGCGGCCTCAAGGACCACGCCTTCTGGCCCGTGCTAGGTGATCTTCTTATGCTACTAATGCAGCATAGCTTCGTCCCGCGTTTCATTTACCGCTATTCCGCAGGTCATCACTTCCAACCGCGCATCTGGATTTTTGCGGAGAAAGGCGCTAGCTCGGCGGAGTTTAACGGCATTAACCCCTTACGTCCTGAGGCAAGGGACGAGCTGCCATCGCTCGATCAAGGTCCGGTACCATCGGGTTTCCATGCTCTGGAAGCGCAAGCTACTGCAATCAAAGCTCCGCGATGACGTCTTACTTCGCGTCATCAACCCTTGCGCTACGGAATCGCCACACTAGTTTTCCACCCTTGAACACCATGGGACTCAACGCGGTCGCGATCCAGCTGGATACGCCGGAACGATGGAACAGGAACGGTGGTGCGCGATGAACAACAACTCGTTAGGCAGCGAGCCTGCTACCTTCCCAAGCTGTGGCGATACCCAACAACCCGAGCGGCTTTTCTTTCGCCTGCCGCTCCACCGCATTAATTGGGTGACAAGTTCTTTTCTCATCGGGACGCTGTTTCTTACCCTAACTGCCGTCCCGCTCTACCTATGGCACTTCGGTCTCGATTGGTTTCAGGTTACTCTTTTCTGCGTGATGCTCGCCGCTTGCGGGTTTAGCGTCTCGTTAGGTTATCATCGCCTCTTCTCGCACATCGCTTTTGAAGCTAGTTGGCCAATTCGTCTTTTCACACTCATCTTTGGCGCGGGTGCATTTGAGAACTCAGTCTTGATGTGGGCGAGCGAACATCGGCGCCATCACAAGTACGTCGATCACGATGACGATCCCTACTGCATCGCAAAAGGTTTCTTTCACGCTCATATCGGCTGGCTGCTTTTCAAACTAACCCCCGCTCCGCCTTTCGATAACGTTGCCGATTTGCAGAAGGACAAGCTCATCTGCTGGCAGGATCGTTATATCCAATGGATCGCAGTGGCGGTTAGCTTCGGCCTTCCAGGAATACTCGGCTTTCTTTGGAACGGCTGGCGTGGAGCCTTAGGCGCTTTCCTGATCGCGGGTGTGACGCGCATCGTTTTCCTTCAGCACTGCACCTTCCTGATTAACAGCGCGTGTCACACCATGGGACGCCAGCCTTATTCGACAAAATGCAGTGCGCGCGATTCCGTCTTCCTCGCGCTTTTCACTTTCGGCGAAGGCTACCACAACTATCACCACGAGTTTCAGCACGACTACCGCAATGGCGTAAAACCATGGCAGATCGATCCCACCAAATGGATTATCTGGACGCTATCTAAATTGCGACTCGCTCGCGGCCTGCGTCGTGTCCCATCGGATCGGATTAAAGCCGCGCAACAGGCCGTAAGCAGCCTTTCGTAGCACCGGTCAGTAAGCAGGCGACCTAGCGACTTCCCCGGCTCCGGATAAAACCGGGCGAAGCCCTCCGCGAGTTTTTCGAAACTTTTTCTGCGCCTCGCGCATCCGATCGCGTGCGGCAAGCGGACTACTGGGCCAATGCTCCAAGTCCGAAGAGTCTCACTGTTGGTTTTAACTCTGACAATCGGGGTTTCTGTCGCCTTAGTGCTTCTGCGCTATTTCAATTCCAGAAGTCTATCGGTGGCTCGCGTCGATCGCACGCAAAACAAACTATCGATCGATCCGCTGCAAATTGTTCTCACGCCATTGGCCGGTGACGGCGAGCTAGACAAAGAAATCCGGCGTCTGCAAGCGAAGGCGAAAGAGACAACCAACCGTAATAGTTTTCTCGAGCGACTTGGCTGGGCTTTCGTCGCGAAGGCGCGGACGAGCAGCGATCCAGGTTTCTACACATTGGCCGAGCAGGCGGGCCGCGTGATCATCGAAACGGCGCCGACGGACGCGGGCGCGCTTCTCTTGCTCGGGCATGTGCGCGACGCGCAACATCGATTCGCCGAAACGGAAGTAATCGCCCGCCGTCTCATTGCGCAGCGGGAATTTGTTTTTGATTACGCGCTCCTTGGCGACGCCTTGATGGAACAAGGAAAACTTTCCGAGGCAGTGGGGGCTTACCAAAAAATGATCGATCTCAAACCTTGTTTGCAAACTTATAGCCGCGTCTCGCACATGCGCTGGTTGAAAGGCGATCTCACGGGCGCGATCGCCGTCGCGGGTCTGGCGGTGAGCGCCGGCAGTCCGCGCGAACCGGAACCAACCGCGTGGGCTTACACGCGCCTCGCTCTCTACCAGCTCGAGAGAGGAGAAACGGAACAAGCCATGCGAAATTCTGATCTCGCCTTACAAGCATCGCCGGATTACGCGCCGGCCTTGCTCATGCGCGGACGAATCCTCCTTGCGCAGGGGGACACTGTTGCGGCAGTCGCGCCCTTACAGCGCGCGGCGGAGATCAGTCCGTTGCCAGAATATTTTTGGACGCTGGCGGAAGCGTTGCGCGCGAGCGATCGGATCAGCGAAGCAGAAGCGGTTGAAACTCAACTGAACGCAACCGGCGCCGTATCCGACCCGCGGACCTTCGCACTATTTTTGGCTAGCCGTGGGCAGAATGCCACGCTGGCTTTGCGGCTCGCCACTTCTGAGTTGGAATCCCGCCACGACGTTTTCACCTACGACGCTCTCGCGTGGGCCCAACTGGCCAATGGTCAGGTCGAGAAGGCGCGAGAAAATATCGCTCAAGCCGTGGCAGAAGGAACGAAAGACGCGCGGCTTTTTTATCACGCCGGCGCAATCGCGACCGCGGCCGGCGCGACGGCTGACGCGCTGGATTTCTTCGGTAAAGCGCACCCACTCGAACAGACCCTCATGCCATCCGAACGGCGTGCGCTAGCTCAGCGCACGGCAGCGCTACTCGATTCCGCCAGGCAAATTTCGTCAGCAAACTGACCAATGCAAAACACCACAGGAGATAACAACATGAAGTTTATATTCAATCGCCCGCGCGCAGCGCTGGCCATCGCTGCGCTCTTCGCGCTAGCGGTTGCACCGGCACGCGCATCCAGTCACATGGACGCGCCGCTCATCACACTCGATCCGTCCGCCAATACCACCGACGTCTACGCCTTTCTGCAAAAGCGACCCTCGGACAACGCAAAAGTGCTGGTGACTTCACTGGCGGTTTATCCGTTCGAGGAACCGGGCATCGGACCTAACAAGTATAATTTTGACGACAACGTTCTCTACCAGATTCACCTCTCGTTAGGTACTGACCGGACGGCAGGGTTGCCGACCATCTCCTACCAATTTCGTTTCACCACCACCTACAAAAATCAGGGCACCATTCTACAGTCATACCTAGGAGTGGTGAGTGATGTAGATGATGCCAATCAGAATCTGACGCAGCATTACACCTTGACCAAGGTTGATCACCGCACTAACACCAGCACCGTGCTCGGGACCGGAGTTGTCCCACCGAATAATCAAGGCATCGCCACGCCGTTCTATAACACCGGAGATAACGGCGAGAATCTCGCCAAACCCGGAGTTTCTTCCGCGACCGCGCTCGACAAATATACCAAGCAAGCGATTTCAACTTTCACGGCCGGCAGCGCTTCTTACGTGGCTTTCGCCGGGCAGCGCGAAGATGGTTTTTATGCGGACGTGCAAGCTGTTTTTGATCTGCTGCAATTCCGGACCGGTAAAGCAACCTTCGATAGCCAGGCTGGCTTCAACGTTCACGAAATGGTGCTGGGCATTCCGGTGAGTGAACTCGGCAGCGACCAACAAGTCGTGGGGGTTTATGCGACGACGAGCCGCCAGACGATGCGTGTCTTAACCGACGGCGCAGGTTCCGTCGGCCAAGCCAATAGCGGCGCGTTTGTGCAAGTCGGCCGCCAGGGCAATCCCCTATTCAACGAAGGCTTGGTCGCGATCCAGGACAAGGATCTTTATAGCCGCACGCAGCCGAGCTCGGACTCGACCTTGTTCGACAAATATGCGCGCACACCTGAGTTGGCCCATTTGATCAACGCCATCATCTTCAAAGGACAGATGGTTGCGCCGGAAACGAATCGTACGGATCTCGTCGGCATTTTTATTCCCGACGTAATCAAAGTTGACCTCTCCACGAATGCCGCCCGGCTCGCCGGTGGCGGCGCGAACTTCGCCGCTAACCCAGACGATACCGGCTTCAGTCGGCTCGGAATTTTCGGCGGCGATACACTTACCAGCACGGTCCAAACCGGTTTCTTCAATAACGGAACACTACCCGGTGGCTGGCCCAACGGTCGCCGCTACGGCGATGACGTCTTGGACATCGCGGTCACCGCGATCCTGAGCGACTTGCGCGATCCGGCGAATCCGAAAATTACATCCGGCGATGGAATCGATAACGTGAGTAAGAACGATAGCGTTTTCAGTAAAACGTTCCCGTATGCCGGCACGCCGCATAACGGCCGCAATCACGATCACCACGACACGACCGCGGCGGGCGCTGGGATGGCCGATCGTTTCGAAAATGTTTCTACCCGTGGTTTCGTCCAGGGCGGCGACAACATTCTCATCGGCGGAATTATTGTCGGCGGCACCGGCACCAAGTCCATTATCGTGCGTGCTCTCGGACCTTCCCTTCCCGTTCCTCATCCGCTGGCCGATCCGGTTCTTCAGATCTATCAAGGCAGCACCAAGATCGCGGAAAACGATAACTGGAAAACTGGTGGCCAGCAGATGGCAATCCAAGCGACTGGTCGGGCTCCAATGAAAGACACGGAATCCGCCATCGTTATCGATCTCGCGCCCGGCGTTTACACCATGCTCGTCGGCAGCCACGACACCACCACAGGCATTGGGCTAGTCGAAGCCTACGAATTGCCGTAACAAAAATTACTCGTTCGGTTATGCGGGTCGATCCGATTTCTTTTGGATCGGCCCGCATTTTTGCTGCAAAACTTTGACGAAGATTCTTTTCTTATCAACGCGAGGTTGGATGGCTCTCCTGGTAGGGATCATCACTATCTTCCTGCGCGTTTCGGCGTTCGCGCACGATCCCGGCCTTAGCTCGGCCAATCTCGAATTCGCGCATGAAGTGCTACATCTCCAGCTTACTTTCAATGAACGCGACATAGCAGGGTTGCTCGGAGTTTCAGCCGAGCAAATGCGCGCCGCTCCTAAAGACCTCCCCGAAAAACTAAACCACGCGGCGCGCCGCGCCGCGCTCATCCAGGTCGATGGTAAGGCGCAAACGGCTGTAAAGATCGAGCACAACATCGACGCAAATAACAACGTGGAATTTCAGTATGCCTTCGTGTTACCGCCCAACAGCAGGCAGATCGAATTTCAATCGCTTCTCCTTCCGGATTTATCTTTCGGTCATCGGCAGGCCTTCGCTGCGGTCGATGAACAGGGAACAGAAATCACGCGACGGATTCTCAGCGCGCATGATGGCCTAACGAGTATTCCAGTTTCGGAGCGGCTGGCGAATACTTCTAACAATCGCGAGAGCCGCTTTCTCGAATTCCTATTTCTCGGCATCCGGCACATCCTTACCGGATACGATCATCTCCTTTTTCTCTTTGCGCTTTTGATCGCTTGTCGCGGACCGCGCCCGGCCCTGCTCCTCATCACTTGTTTCACCCTGGCGCATTCACTTACTTTGGCGCTCTCGACTTTCGGCCTTGTTAATCTGCCGAGCCGTTTCGTAGAAGCGACCATCGCCGCCTCGATCCTTTACGTGGGCTTGGAAAACCTGATCCGCCGCGACTCAATTCTGCGCGGCCGTTGGCTGCTCACGTTCGTCTTTGGTCTGGTGCATGGTCTCGGATTCGCCAGCGTCTTGCATGAGATGGGAATCGCAAAAACGGGCTTGGGCGCGGTCGTGCCGTTGGTCGCATTTAACAGCGGAGTGGAGCTAGGTCAGCTGGCGGTTGCGGCACTGGTCTTTCCCGTCATCTGGCAACTGCGCCGCCGCCCGTCCTTCGTCCGCATCGGTGTTCCTGCATGTTCCCTCCTAGTCTGCGCGGCCGGCGCCTACTGGCTTCTTCAGCGCACGATTCTCGCCTGACTACCGGCTCTCCTGCAAGCGGAGGGACTAAGCGGGGACTTGGGCTTTCGCGATCTTCTCGCGATCCCAGTTACGATGCTGGGCGATCGCTTTGATGAACTTCGCGGAAACATCTTTAGCCGCGCTATCCTTAGCTACAATCAAAGCTGGATCGCCTGGAGCCTTCTTCTCTTTGGCTCCGTCTGGCATTTTAATGGAGGAAGCGCTGACTAACTGCGCGCCTTCGCCAGTAGCAGCGATAGCTTTGCAATGCTTATACATTTCGTTGACGAAGTGGACAGACTTCGCATCCCCTTTAAACGCGGCCACACTAGCTGCGCCTCCCGGAATGTAGACGGCGTCAAAGAGAACCGAGGCTGCATTCAAGATGCTATGATCAACGGAGATCGAGCCACCCTTCGAGCCTTTGATCGCGCCCCCATGAGGGGCGACCACGGCAACGATAGCTCCTCTACTAGTCAAAGCGTTCTTCATCGCTAAAAGGTCGGCCTCGTTTACCCCGTCGCCAGCGAGGAATGCGATCTTGCGCGTCTTGATCGTGTCTTTGACGGTGTTCATCATGCTCAGCGCGGGGGATGCTCCCATGTTCTTCTTTACCGGCTTCGATTCCGTCTCTCGGCCCGCATCAGCGCCGACGGCGTGGTTAAGTGGACCGTCGATCGACTTCGGAACAGTCATGCCTAGACCTTGCGCGATCTTGTTAGCCATGATGCTATCGACCTTAGCTAAAAGGAATAGCATGCGCTCGCGAATGGCCGCTCGCTTTACCATACCTAGCTCGAAAGTTAGTGCGTCGGTAATGTGGTTTTGTTCGGGCTCGCTTTGGCTTCGAAAGAAAAGCGCCGCCTGGCTGAAGTGATCGAAGAACTTCTCGCTCTTCGCGCGCACCTTCGCGCCGTTGAGCTTCTCCGCATAGCTAACGAAGCCTCCCATATTCTCCTTGGCCTGCATCGGGCAACCACCACCGACGGTATTTGGAAAGTAGCTCGCAGCACCGGGATTGATCATCTGCTGCATATGACCGTCGCGCTGGTTATTATGCATCGGACACGTCGGACGGTTAATCGGTATCTGCGCAAAGTTGGGGCCGCCGAGTCGAGTGAGCTGCGTATCGGTATAAGAGAAGAGACGGCCTTGGAGCAAGGGATCGTCCGTAAAGTCGATACCCGGCACGATATGACCTGGATGAAATGCGACCTGCTCCGTTTCTGCGAAGAAGTTATCCGGATTACGATTAAGAGTTAACTTGCCGATGCGTTTCACCGGCACCATTTCCTCGGGAATAAGCTTGGTCGGGTCGAGTAGGTCGAAGTCGAACTTGTGCTCGTCTTTTTCTTCTACTACCTGGACTCCCAACTCCCATTCCGCTACCCCGCCATTATTGATCGTGTCCCACAAATCGCGTCGGTGAAAATCCGGATCGCAGCCGTTAATCTTTTGCGCTTCATCCCACATGACCGAGTGCATACCCAGGAGCGGCTTCCAATGGAACTTCACGAAACGCGATTTCCCGGCGGCGTTAATGAAACGGAAAGTATGAATGCCGAAGCCTTCGATCATACGAAAGCTTCGCGGAATAGCGCGGTCCGACATTACCCACATGAGCATGTGGAAGGTTTCCGGCACGAGTGAGATGAAATCGTAAAAGGTATCGTGCGCGGAAGCGGCCTGCGGGATTTCGTTGTTAGGCTCCGGCTTCACCGCGTGGATGAAATCAGGAAACTTCACCGCATCCTGAATGAAGAAGACCGGGATGTTATTACCTACAAGATCAAAGATACCTTCGTCGGTGTAGAACTTAACCGCAAAGCCACGCACATCGCGAGCGAGGTCGGCCGATCCGCGCGAACCAGCTACCGTGGAGAACCTAACGAATACTGGCGTCTTACGCGAGGGATCGGTAAGGAAGCCGGCCTTGGTCAGATTTGAGTTACCTTCGTAGCACTGAAAGAAGCCGTGGGCCGCCGCGCCACGCGCGTGCACGACACGCTCAGGAATACGCTCATGATCGAAGTGGGTGATTTTTTCGCGAAGATGGAAATCTTCCAGAAGGGAAGGCCCGCGTTCGCCTAGCTTGAGCGAGTTGTTGGTATCGTTGAGCAGCAGACCCTGATTAGTGGTGAGACCCTCTCCATCCGCGCTGGAGGTGACGGCGGCAAGCGCGTCTACCTTATTGTTACGGTTGCTGCTGGTCTTCTTCGACGTGAGTTTTTTCATATTAGCTCTCCGAGTTAATCAATAATTCGCGGCCGTCTTGGGGTCGCAGCGTAAACATTTCCTAACATCATACGTCGCAGGGGCGGGCATCCGCCGTATCTTCCTCGGGCTCAGTTTCTCTTTTTGAAATACGCCTGATCTGCCGAAAAGCCGCTTCGGAAGCGTTAGTGCCCAAGAGTCGAACCCCTCCGAGACCGTTTTTGTAAAACCCGCGAAGACCGCCGAAAATCCGAAAGATTAGGCTGTCACAGGTGATCGCGGATCCAGTGTCTAGCGCGAGGCTTTAACGCGCGATAGATGCGTACTGGTCGCCCGCCGGCATTCCGAGTTTTCTCTGCGATTAATTGTCCGTTGTTGTCTAAAGCGCAGTAGCGTTCCTCACTGGAAACCAAATCTGGTCGAACGACCGCCAGAATCGGCAATGCGTCGAAAATCGGCCCGCCTTCGAAGCCAACAACGCGCCGCCAAAACCACGACCATAGACCACTGTGACGATAAAGATATTTGCCGGCCACGGTGTGACGTGCTTTTTGCAGATCGACCGCAGTAATCTGTAACTGAATGCCGGTTTCGATTGGAGCGAGTGTTATCGGACACTTTGATTTCACTACTTCCGCTACGGCGGCTGAGTCCTTGAGGATATTCGCGTCATGAATCGTGAGCCACCGATTTGGGCCGAGGCGGAGCGCATCGCCCGATGTTTGTCCCCCGACTAGAATAATTCGATCGATCTGTTGCGCGAGTTCCGGATGCAGTCGGAGGAGAGTCGCGAGATTCGTTAGTGGTCCGAGAGCGATGTAGGTGAGCCGTTCTTTTTGCAAGGCCGTCGCCAAGGCTCCCGAGGCTTCAGTTTGCCTGCCGAGATCGCCGTGCGATCGAGCACCTTCGTAAACGCCACACCTATTTCTGGCAAACCGCGACACCAGCTCCTGTCCGATCCTCGTCGTGTTTTTGAGCGATGCGTTGCCATAAGTCGTGCTGACTCCTACAATACGGGTTTCAGGCGAGTGAAAGGCGAGGACGAGCGCGAAAGCATCGTCGACTTCGCGGAACGGCAAGCCTATCGACGGGTCGGCATCGATCCAAACGGTGGTAGCACGAGCATTAGGCAAGAGTCCGCACAGGAGAACCAGAATCGATGTGGTCAGCCTGCATCCGATCCTCCGTTTCGAGCGAAAAAGTCTTACACGCATTCTATTTTCTGAGAGTGTTATATAAACAACGAACTCCACTATGAAACTATCACTTCTTTGTTCGGCCCTAATGTTGGCAATTACGTTCACCGTCAGCGCTGCACCGGCGGAGACCAATTGGCTCGGAACCTACGGTCGGTTGTTGAACACCTACGTCACTTCGAGTGGCGTGAAATATTCCGAATGGAAACGGAATAGCGCGGATGTGACGGCGTTAGGGGAAGTCACCGACGCGATCAGCAAAGCGTCGGTGGAATCGATGAACAGGAATGATCAGCTCGCGTTTTACATCAATGCTTACAACGCGTGGATCCTGCACGGCGCGCTGGAGAAGTATCCAACTAATAGCGTGAAAGATTTGCTCTTCAGATTTTTCACAGCCGACAACATTCGTGTCGCGGGCCAGCAGACCAGTTTCAAGAAGCTCGAAGACAATGTTATTCGCGGAAAGTTTCACAACCCGGGTGTGCACTTCGCTTTGAATTGCGCGAGTCGCAGTTGCCCGCCGCTCAGTCGCGAGCCATTTAAGAGTGACAGCCTCGATGCGAAACTGGATGAACTCGCGCGCTCTTTTATCAACTCCGAGAGGGGCGTGAGATACGACGAGGCGAGCAAGACCGCACAGGCCTCGGCGATTTTCGACTGGTATAAAAACGACTTCCCCGGTGGCGCGCTCGCCTTCATCAACAAACATCGCGAAAAGCCGTTGCCGGAGGGCGCAAAAATTAGCTACCAAAAATATGATTGGTCGCTGAACGAAGCGAGGTAGCATCTCTTCATATGGTTTCGCTGGCGACTGATCCCCCCGCAGAAACCAAATCGCTTTGGCGCGCGCGCTGGAAAGCGTTTCGCCAGCCGATCCACGAAGAGAAAGCGCGCGTGTTGCGGGAACGCTGGGATTCGTTGCCGGCGGAATTACAAACGAACAATCAGATCTCCGGCCGGCATCTGACGCATTGCGGATTCACGCTCGGCGCGAGCTACTGCTCGTTTCATTGCACACACTGTTATCTACCGAAAAATGCGAACGAGATTCCGATTCCGTCGCTCGCGCAGGTGAAGGAACAGATCGATGCGAACCGGCGTTTCCAAGGTCCGGGCGGCGGATTGCAAATCACCGGCGGCGACGTGGCTGACGCATATTGGAAATCGGGACGCGCGGATGAGTTGATCGAAATTATCCGTTACGCATTCTCGGTCGGCTCGATTCCGATGTTGATGACGCACGGGCAGACGCTGATCGAACAGCCGCAATTTCTCGAGCGCCTCGTTGTGGAAGGCGGCCTGCGGCAAATTTCTGTTCACGTTGATATGACGCAGGCTGGTCGTCATGGTTTTCCGATTGGCCGGATCAAATGCGAAGCCGATCTGCATCCAGTGCGGCAAGCCTTCACCGATCTTGCCTCGTGCATTCGCGAGAAGACCGGATTCCCGCTCGAATACGCGCTCAGTTTCACGGTCACGCGTCGCAACATCGACGACGTGCCCGAAGTGATTCGCTGGTATTTGGCCGATCCCGAGCGCACACACGTCTGGCGGATGCTGAGCTTTCAACCGGAAGCCGACACCGGCCGCACGATTTTTTCGCAGCAACCAATCACGCCTGCGGATGTATGGGTGAAAATCTGCGAAGGCGTTGGGCTGCCTTTACGTCGCGACGTTTCCATTTTCGGTCATCCCGATTGCAATAGCTGGGCGTCGCTCCTAATCGCGCGGCCCTCCGGAAAATTCTTCCCGCTTCTGCCGGACGACAAAAAATTCGACAACTTGTTAGGCGAAGTGTTGCAAAAAATCGGCGGCCTCTCGCTCGTGAACGACGACGCCGGTACGCCTCCGTACCGACTGGCCGGCGTTCTATTTCAGCATCCGATTCTCGCGGTGAAGTTGATTTACCGCATGGCGCGTTACCTTTCGTCACGCGGCGCGCCCAAGGAAATTTTGCAATCCATCTTGCGCGGACAGGTGCACACGCTCGGCGTCGGCATGCACAATTTCATGGACGCGAAAACAGTCGCGCGCGCGGATGAAGATTCATGCATCAAAGCGCGCCTGGACTCCTGCGTCTTCAAAGGCGCGGTCAAACGCAATGGCGAATGGCAGGCCGTCCCCATGTGTTCGATGAATCAGCAGACGTGGTCGGAAGTCTACGACTCGCGTTTGCAGGACCCGGAGCTTTTGCAAGAGCCGCAGGTTTTCTCGCACTAGCTCCGCCCGTGGAGCCGACGGTCAGCATCATCATCCCGGCGTGGCGCGACGGCGCGAACGTGCGTCGAGCGCTCGAAGAGTTGGGACGGATCGATGCGCTCGCCGAAATCATCATCGTGGATGTGGCTGGGGAATCGGAGCTGGAATTTCCCGCGGTGGAAAATCGAATGAAACTCTTGCACTGCGCGACACCGAGCCGCGGCGGGCAGATGAATCTCGGTGCTGCGGCGGCGACTTCCGACGTACTTATTTTTCAACACGCGGATACGGAATTTCGTCGCGAACATTTTCGCGCCGTGGAAAACGCCATGCGCGACGCGGCCATTGTCGGCGGCGCGTTCTATCGAAAATTCGATGAACGTCACCCACACCTATTTTGGCTGGAAGGCTTCGCGCGAAATCTCACGCGCAATGGTGGCACGCTTTTCGGCGATCAAACTGTATTCGTTAGGCGAGAAATTTTCGAGCGACTGGGTGGTTTCGCGCAAATTCCGCTGATGGAGGACGTGGAATTTTCGCGTCGACTGCGCGCGGCCGGCCGCGTGGTTATTCTCGACCCGCCGGTGCAAACGTCGGCGCGCAAACACGTCAATCGCGCTTGGCGCACGACAATTCAGAACGGACTCTTCCTTTTGCTTTTCAAACTCGGCGTTTCACCGCAACGCCTGCACGCCTGGTATTACGCGACCAACGCGCCACCGCAGCTCGAGCCTGCGCCCGCGGTGCAGCCGAAGCAATGATCGCCGGTCATAATCGCGCGATGCTCAACTGTCACGGGATCGATGTCCCAAAGTGAAAGCGCGCGATCGTTCTCGCGCCAATTCATTTTCAACATCTGATTGAAGTCACAGTCGAAAACTTCGCCGGTCCAACTGACGTTGATCGTGTTGCGACACATCAGACCTTGCACGGTCGCGGGATTAAAGGCGTCGTTCAGCAGCAGCATGTAATCGCCGAGCTTGTTGTTGTTCTTCAAATAGGAAGCGAAGCGCGCAATCGGCAGATTGGTGATCGTGAAAAGTTTGTTGAAGACGATGCCGAAATGTTCCTTCAATTCGCGTTTGTATTCCGCTTCCAATTCTTCCTGCGGCCCGGGCAGAAACGCGCCGTTCGGATTGTAAACCAGATGCAACGGCAGCGCGGGATCGAGTCCGTAGCCTAACGAGTTCAAAAGCCGCAGACCTTTGATGCTGCCGTCGAAAACTCCTTCGCCGCGCTGCGCGTTCACATTCTCCGGCGAGTAACAGGGCATCGAAGCGATGATCTCGATTTGATTCTCCGCTAAAAATTGCGCGTAATCTTCGAAGCCCGGCTCGAGCAGAATGGTCAGGTTGCAGCGATCGATGATGTGACGCGGCGGAGTGAGCGCTTTCAATCGGCGCACGAAATATTTGAAATCCGGGATCATCTCCGGCGCGCCGCCAGTGAGATCGACCGTGGGGATATCGGTCTTCGCTAACCAATCGATAATCCGATCGATCGTTTCGCGCGTCATGATTTCCTTGCGCTTCGGCCCGGCGTTCACGTGACAATGCACGCAGGTCAGATTGCAGAGCTTGCCCACATTCACCTGCAGGATTTCTGTCTTCGCGTGCTGGAGCGGGAGATCGTACTCGCTCAATTTCGCCGCAAACCGGTTCATGGAGGGAGAATAGTTTGGCCTTCCAAATAGTCCACGACTTCCCCGCGCGCCGATCTGAAGTATTTTGCCGTCGGTAACCATCATCGCGGCGGAGATCGATCCGTTGGATTCGAAGCTATTCGCGGCTCAGGTATTCCACCACTTCCTGGCACTGCGGATTTTCAAGGAGCGCATCGCAGCATGCACTTTCGGCGATGGTCCCGGCGCCATCGCGCACGCAGATGCAGGCCAGCCAATCAGTCACCCGGCGTGCCTGCATCACGTTGTGTGTGACCAAGACGATGGTGTGCCGCTTTTTCAAGTTCAGGATCAACTCTTCAATCGCCCGCGTGGACTTCGGATCGAGCGCGCTCGTGGGCTCGTCCATCAGAATCACTTCCGGCTCGGTCGCGAGCGCGCGCGCCAGACAGAGGCGTTGCTGCTGGCCGACCGATAACGTGAGCGCGGAATCCTGCAAACGATCGCGCACTTCGTTCCAGAGCGAGGCTTCGATCAAGGCGCGTTCGGCTGCTTCCGCGAGCGCACGGCGCGAGAGTCGACGCAAATGGCGCACTCCGAAGACGACGTTCTCGAGAATGTTTTTCGGAAAGACGACAGGTTGTTGAAACAGGAAGCCGATCCGCGCGCGCAAGGTATCGGGATCAACTGCGGAATCGTGAATCGATCGGCCGCGGAATTCGATTTGTCCGCGTACTTGCAGTTCGGGAGTGAGATCGGTGAGGCGATTCAGGCAACGCAGGAATGTGCTCTTGCCCGCGCCGGAAGGGCCGATGATTCCGAAGACCTGGTTCGCGTCGATCGTGACATTGACGTCGCGTAGGATCGTTTTGCCGCGCGCGGTGACGTGCAGATTTGTGACGCGAAAGACTTCGTCGGTCGCGACCACGGCCTGCTTGCTCGTGCGAATGTTATCCATGGGCTTCGTCGTGCAGCCGGAGACGCATCGGCAGCGCCACAATGCTGAGAGCAAAGACGAGGGCAAGCAAGACCAAGGCAGAGCCCCAGAGTTTCGCACCCACGGCCGGATCGAACGAGTCCTGCGCGAGGATGAATATGTGGTACGGCAGCGAGAGCACCGGACTTTCGCGGACGCCATGCGGCACGGTGGCACCAGCGAAAATCGTGGCGGTAAACATGATCGGTGCCGTCTCACCCGCAGCGCGCGCGAGGCCGAGGAGCGCGCCGGTGATGAGCCCACTCCACGATTGCGGGAGGATCACCGACCAGACGATCTGCGATTCGCGCAGGCCGAGTCCGGCCGCGGCTTCGAGATATTTTTTCGGAAGGGCCTGGATGCGTTCGATAAGAGCGACGGTCACGGTGGGAAGAATCATCAGTGCGAGCAGAATGCCGCCGGTGAGCCAAGATTTTCCCCAGCCGAGAAATTTTACGAAGACGATGAACCCGAAGATGCCGAAGACGATCGAGGGAATGCCGTTCAACGTGTAGAGGAAAAGGCCGAGCCGCGATTTCGTTCTTTCACTCGTTAGGTAAACCGCATGGGTAAGGGCGAGGCCGGTCGCGATCGGCGCGCAGATCGCGAGCGCGGCCGCGATCAGAATCAAGGTACCGATCAGGTTGTAGAAAATGCCGCCGGCTGATCCGACCTGGCGGATCTGTTCGGTGAAAAAAGTCCAGCTCAGCGCCGGCACGCCGCGCTGCGCGATGACGAAAACGAGCCCGAAGAGCAGGGCGCACGCGAGCCACGCGCAGAGGCCGCAGAGCGCGGGGAAGAGGATGTTAGACGCTCGGCGCATACTTCATTTTTCGCTGCCACGCTCCGGCAATTGTTACCGCCAAAACCATCGCCATCAGGATCAAGGCGAGACCGACGATCGCCGCCCAATGAAGAGCCTCGCCATACGCGATGTTCGTCTCCGAGCCGCCCAGTTTGCTCGAAAGCGTCTGGCCGGCGGAGAGCCAGGCGCGCGGTGAAAAAATGTTTCGGGGCAAATTATTATCCTGCCGGCCGACGACCAGGAAGACCGCGATCGTCTCGCCGAGCGCGCGGCCCAGACCGAGCAAAAGTGCGGCGATTAAGCCGCGGCGCGCTTGCGGCAACGACACCGCGAGCACCGTTTCCGTCGCGGTCAGGCCGAGACCGCGCGCGGCACGACGTTGTTCCGCGGGCACGCCGCGCAACGCATCATCCGCCAGCGTCATGACTGTCGGCAAAATCATCACGCCTAACAAGACGCCCGCGGTGAGCAGGGTGTCGCCACTGAGCGGATCGAAATTCGCGAAGAGGTCGTAGATCCAATTGCGCAAAAGCAGAATTCCGATCAGTCCGTAAACTACTGATGGAACGCCCGCGAGCAGCTCGACCGTGATCTTGACCGCGAGACGCAGACGATTGGGGAGAAACTCAGAGCTGAAAATAGCCGCGCCAATTCCAATCGGCGCAGCCAAAAGGAGGGCGATCAAAGCGACGATGACCGTGCCGTAAATCATCGGCAACGCCCCAAAGATGTGCGCGCGATAGAACCATTTCGCGCCCGTGATGTAGCCGAACCCAGCGTGTCCCCAAACCGGCAGACTCTGCGCGACGAAGATGCACGCGAGCAGCGCGAGCCCGCAAAGCGCGAGCGCGCTGAAAGCGAAACTTGCGAGTTTGGTGAAGCTCACCGCGCTTCCGCGGAGTCCTTCAATTGATCAAGCCCGAGATACCCGTGCTTCTTCACCAACTCCTGTCCGCGCGACGAGAGCATGAAGTCCACGTAGGTCTTCGCTTCGCCCGTGGGCTCGCCGTTGGTAATCAGGAAAAGCGGACGGCTCATCGGATATTTGTGCGTCGCGATGTTTTCGGGCGTCGGCTGGATGATATCGCCCGCGTCCGTCTTAATGCCGAGCGCGAAAACTTTCTGGCCATCGGCCCACGATGAAGAAAGCTGCGACATCGCACCGCGGGTCGATCCCACTTTGTTGCGTGTCTCTTCGTTCCCGCCCACTTCCGGGAAGCTGACTTGTGGCGCTTTCTTCGGATCGCCGTAAGCCCAATGCGCGAACACTTCCCACGTCCCGCGGCCCGGCTCTTTGTTGAAGAACGCGATGCGCTGCGGCTGGCCGCCGACATCTTTCCAATCGGTAATTTTCGATTCGTAAATGTCTTGCGCCTGCTGCTTGGTCAGTGCTTTCACCCCGCCGTCCCAGACATCTTTCGAGACGATAATCGCGACCGCATCCTCGCCGATGTGGATCGGGTTAAACTTCACGTTCGGATACTTCGCGCGGTCCTCATCGCTCACCGGTTTCGACGACATGCCGATTTGCACTAGCCCATCGCCCACGCCGGAGATGCCGCCGGAGCTGCCTCCCTGCGTATCGACTTGAATGTCCATTTTATTTTCGGCGCGCAGAACTTCCGCTCCTTCCGCGGCCGGCAAGTTAACGGTGGTTGAGCCATTAATTTTCAGCGTGCCCGCGCTAGCGAACGAGGTCAGTGCGACTAACGAGAGAAAAGCGAAGTAGGATTTCATAGAAGTATTGGTTGTTTGTTCGTTAGAACATCACTTGCAGACGCACGATTACTTGATCGAACTCGGAGTGCTCGAAAGCAGGTTTGCCCTCGCGAAAATCCGACCAGGTGTGGATGTAATTCGCCAGAAGCTTGATGTCGTCGCCTTTGAGGTAGTAATTCACGCCCGCGGTGATCGAATGGATGTCATCGTCCGCGAATTGATCGGGATTAAAGCTCTCCCATTTGGTCACTAGCTGAAGCTTTTTCGGGATGACGAAATAGCTGCCCTGCAAATAATAACCGTCGGAGCGAAACGCGGTGAAGAGTGGTGCGATGCCATTCACGATCCGGGTGCTCACGCGTTGATTCAGATATTCGCCGACGAAGTCGAACGGCCCGACGCGCACAGAAGCATCCAAGCCGTACGCGGTCCGTTCGCCGGCTGAGGGAAGGCTGAAACTGGAGAGCGATCCGTCGCTGTTTTCGCGCAAGGCCGGGGAGATCGTGTTGCCGGCTTCATCGCGACTGGAGAGACCGTCGGCGCCAAATTTCACGCTCACGTCCTGATTCAGGATTTTCGATTTCAACGCCATCACTTCGAGACGACCGACGTACATGAATTCGTTGTTGTCGTTCGTGGTGATGTTTCGGCCGGTGCCGTTGAATGCGCCGACTGAATAGGTCAGCAAATCCTTCTGCTCAGGCCAGAGACGAGCCAGCGGCTTGCCCCAAAGCATCACGCCGATCTGGCGCTCGGGTGTGAGCGCGGTCGTGACTAGACTGCGCTCGTTGAAGAAAAGCTTCGTATCTGGCGTCAGCTGCTCGAGCCCGAATGGCGCTTTGTATTGGCCGACCTTCACGTTGAGTTCGGGGAAGCGATGCCAGTTCGCGAACACATCCGTCGCGCCAAACGCAGTGCGGGTGGAATTCGATCCGAGCGTGCGGCCGTTGGCGTCGCGCACCGTGAAGCCAACATCGCTTTGCTCGAACTCGCCTTCGAGCTTGAAGTCGAATTCCTCTTTGTAATCCCCGCTGACATTGATGCGGGCGCGTCGAATCCGGAAGCGGTCCTTGATCTCGCCACTGGCCGGTTGGAAGCGGCCTTCGAAGGCGGAGACATCGCCCGCTTCAATCTGCGCCTGGATAAATCCGCCGAGCGTGAGCTTAAACTCCGAGGCCGCAGCAATCGCAAAGACGGACGGCTTCTCTTCTTTGACCTCTGTTTTTTCGACGACGGTTTTTCCGTCACTCGACGCGGTGGCGACAGTTTCACGAGCAGCCCGTGGAGTCGAGCCGCCCGATTTCTTGAGCAAACTTACTTGCTTTTCCAGGTCCGCGTTACGCTGCTGCAGTAACTCGACCGCGCGTTCGAGTTTTTGCAGCCGCTCAGCATCGGAACCCGCTGCTTGCGCGCGCGGAGGAGCACTGGCCATGGCCAGCAACACGAAAGCTGAAGTGAGAAAAAACTTTGGCAGAAAGGTCATGGGAAAAGCGGTTGGTCGTTGTCTTGAAACATTCTGACGTTCTTTAGACTGAGATGCGGGACGAGTGTCAAGCCCTCGCATTCCACGAGCAAAAGATTGCGCCCTCGGTCGTTTCCGCAGACGCTCTAAATGAGCCCCGCATGAAAGATCAACTCGAGTCCGAGCGCTGCGCCCGCTACATGAAGGCGTTGAGCGAAGGCGACCGGCTCAAGATTATCCAGACGCTGCTGGAGGGGCCTCGCTCGGTGGGCGATGTGGCTGAGTTGATGCACTCTCCGTTGCAAAACATCTCACATCACCTTCGCTGCCTCGCGAACGCCGGTCTGCTGGATTCGCGACGGGAAGGCAAGTTCATCTACTACGCGATCAATCCCAAAATTTATCGCAAAGCGACGGCGAGAAAACCGACACGCGCTTTGGAATTTGGCTGTTGCCGGATCGAGCTAGGCGGCTGATCGACCTGAAGCGACACTTCGCCGCGGAGATGAAACGGTCTAACGAGTGATCACTCAGCAGCAACTCCCGCCATCGCAGCACGAGCTGGCGTCGGTCGTGACATTGTAATCCTGCCCCTTGGTTTCCTTGGGATGGCGTTTGGCGTTACGTGAACAATCGAAAGGTTTCGCCTCGCTCAGTGGCACCTCCGCCAGAGGATCGATCGACTCGAAGAAATCGCGGTAAGGTGCCTTGCGGTAAAGATTATAGGTCTTGTCGCAAACGGCGTAGCGCACGCCACGTTCCATGCGATGCCCGTCGTCATCCAGAATTTCCTTGAAAGGTCCGCGATAGATCACCGCCTGATTGCGTTCCACGCACGGTCCTTGTTTGCCTTTAAAGGCTTCGATCGTGACGGAACGGAACTCGATTCCTTCCACCGTCTGCCATGGCTCCTGGTCGCGCTTCAAAATCTGTGTGCCGTAGAAGCCGGCCTCGTTAAACGCCTGCAAAAATCCTTCCTCGGTCAACGCGCCGGAGATGCAGCCGCTCCATAATTCCGGATCCTCTTGCAGACGTTCGGGCACTTCCTCATCGGAAACGATGTCGGAAATCACCGCGCGCCCGCCTTTTCTTAAGACGCGAAAAATTTCCTCGAAAAGTTGCCGCTTCGATTTCGGCTCAACCAGATTAAGGACGCAATTTGAAACTACCACGTCGACCGAATCGCTCGCGACCAGCGGATGTTTCACTCGCAAATCCTGGGCGAGCTCATCGGCGCGCAAGAACGAAGCCGCGTCGGTGATCGGACTTTTTTGCAATTCCTGGTCAAGCTTCTCCAGATCAAGCGCCAGATCCTGAATGCGCCCTTTGCGAAACTCCACATTGTCGAAGCCGATTTTCTGCGCGACCACGGGCGCATTCCGGCGCGCCACTTCCAACATCTCGTCGGTCATATCGACGCCGATGACTCTGCCTTTCGCGCCAACGACCTGCGCCGCGATGAAACAAATTTTTCCCGTACCGCTGCCCAGATCGAGAACCGTCTCGCCTTCACGCAAATATTTGCTCGGATCGCCGCAGCCGTAATCGCGCTCAATCACTTCCTGCGGAATGGCCTTGAGCAATTCCTGGTTGTAATCGACCGGGCAACACAACTTCGCTTCCGCGTTCTGCGCCCCGGCGCTGTAACGCTCTCTCACGGCCGTTTCTGCATTCAAAGTTTTCATAATTTGCGCATGGCTAAAGATTTTGTCCGCCTGTCACTGACGAACGGATGCGTTAGAAACGCAGCTCACCGCTTATTTGTATCTGAGGAAATATCCGCGCGCAGCTCTTTCTTCAGGAGCCGGCCCCAGGAGCTGTTGTATGGGTGCACTTTCGTAACGGGCTGTCCGGCGTGCTCGAGCGGGCGCCCCTCATTGGCCCACTGGAAAATCGAGCCGGCTAAGTTCTGCACATTGGTGTAACCAGCCTCCTGCAATTTCTTCGCGAAAGCGCCAGAACGATAGCCGACCGAACAATAGGTAACGATCGGTTGGTCTTTCGGTAGCTTAATTTCGCTCGCACCCCCCTCCGGATCGACGCGCTGCGCGCCGTGAATTTGACTGACCTCGAACTCCGGTTTCGTCCGCACGTCGAGCAGCGCAGGCTGAATGCGATGCTTCTCGTTCAACCATTCCGACAACTCGTTAGGCGTGAGCCGACGCACGGTCGGAAAATCGTGACGCACTTTCCAATTCACCAGCATCCAATCGATTCCCTGAGCGTAAATAACTACTGGAAGTGCAATAAAAATCACGAGCGCCGCCAACCAGATCAGGGTTTTCACGGGACGAGTTCGTCTGCTGGTTGCGGCTCGCGTTCCGGCACTTCGCCATTGGGAAGTTTCCACGTCCGCTGCGACTGAAATGGCAGCACGAAAAGTTTGCCGACCGTTAGTTCCATTTCGTCACGATACGCGGCCACCCCGATGGTGATGGCATCCTGCGGTATGTCGCGGCGCAAAGTGCGATGAAGAAAATCCCACCAGCAAAAAACCGTGCCCCAGTTCGAGTTTGTCTCGCGCTGCACAATCGAATGATGGATGCCGTGCATCCGCGGCGTGACCAGCAGATGATTCAGGATTCGCTCCACCCCAATCGGCAGACGCCAATTGGAATGCTCGAACATATTCGCTGCTTCGAACATGATCTCGAAAACAACCAACGCCCAAAAATCAATCCCGAACAACGCGACTACTATGACGCGGAAGGGCACGGAGAAAATTACCTCGCCGAGATGGAAGCGCGTAGCAGTGCTAACGTCCATGTCGAGATCGGAGTGGTGAACATTGTGAAAACGCCAAAGCACCGGAACGAGATGCAAACCGACGTGCCACCACCAGTAGGCGTAATCCATCACCAGCACGCCAAGCGGGATCGCGAGCCCGCGCGACGCAGGCAGGAGATGGAGCAAACCGAAATGATGATGCTCCGCCCAGACTGCGATGAGCAGCGGAATTGGAACAAGCGAGATACGAGCGAGGGCGAACCCCGGCGCGGAGAAAATGAGATTGCGCGCAAGTCGGCGGAGCGCGGCGAAACGCTGGCGGCGGAGGGGAAATCTCCATTGCACGAAAAGCAGAGCGCCGAAGAGCGATCCGAAAATCAATCCGCCGTACTGATCGAGGAACGGCGCGGTCTTAATCAATGCGATGCGATCCATGAGCGTGGCTTTCAGAATCCATCGCGCGCCAGAGCGACGGTGTCGATCATCATTCCGGCGCTCAACGAAGCGGCGACCCTCGCGTCAACCATCGCCGCGATCGGCAATTCCGCATCCGAGATCATCATTGTCGATGCTGGCAGTTCGGATGGAACAGTCGGAATCGCGCAAAGTTTGGGCGCCCGCGTTTTGCCAGCGCGACGTCAGCAGCGTGCGGCACAATTGAACCTGGGTGCGCAAAATTCACGCGCGCCAATTTTGCTCTTTCTTCACGCCGATACCTCGCTCCCGCCCGGCGCGTTGGATCAAATCGCGCAAGAGTTGGAAGATCCCAGGGTTGTCGGCGGAGCATTCGTTAGGCGCTACGCCTCATCCTCAAAATTCTTGCGCGCGACTTGTCTGCTGGCGCGTGGCCGCAATCGTCTGATCGGTTGGCATCTTGGTGATCAAGCAATGTTTGTGCGGCGTGATGCATTTGTGACGTTGGGCGGTTTTCGCGAAGTCGATCAGTTCGAGGATTTGGATTTCTCACGCCGCCTAACGAGTCTTGGTCGTGTCGTCACCTTGCATCCGGGGGTCACTTCTTCTTCGCGGCGTTTCCAGGGTGGCGCTATCGGCAGAACCGTTCGCGATTTTGGTCTAACGATACGTTACCTGCTGCGCGGATTGCCCACCTCTTCGAAATGACGCCCTACAACGTTGTCGTCATTGGCGCGGGCACCGCCGGGCTCGTCACTGCTGCGGGCACCGCGGGACTCGGTGGACGCGTCGCTCTGGTCGAGCGCAACAAAATGGGGGGAGACTGCCTGAACTTCGGCTGTGTCCCAAGTAAGGCGCTCATCTCCTCAGCGCGGCTCGCCTACGATATCGCGCACGCGGAAAATTGGGGACTGGAGAAGCAATCGCCGCGATTCACGCTCGACCGCGTCTTTGAACGAATGCGCGCGCGTCGCGCCAAGATTGCGCCTAACGACTCGCAGGAGCGTTTCGAGTCATTAGGCGTCGACGTCTTTCGCGGCGAAGCGAGCTTCCTTTCACCTAACGAGTTGTTAGTAGGCGAAACCAAATTGCGCGCGAAAAATTTCGTCATCGCCACAGGCACTCGTGCGACCCTGCCGGCGATCGACGGACTCGCGCGCGTTCCCTATTTTACGAACGAAACCATTTTCGATGAACTGACTGCCGCTCCGAAAAGCATGCTCGTGATCGGAGGCGGACCTATCGGCTGCGAATTGAGCCAGGCTTTCAGTCGTTTGGGAGTAAAGGTGACGCTCTTGAACCGCGGCTCGCATCTTCTCTCCAAGGAGGATCCGGAAATATCGCACCTGATCGAGCAGCAGTTTGAAGCCGAAGGCATCCGAACCGTTAATCAGGTCGAACCGATCTCATGTATCCGTGAAAGCGGTGGAATCAGCCTGACCTATCGCGTGAAAGACATCGGCCGGGAAGAGGCAATTACCACGGAAACCTTACTAATAGCGGCTGGCCGAACGCCGAATATCGAGCGACTGAACCTCGCTACCGCAGGTGTAAATTACTCAGAGCACGGGGTGGAGACGAACGCCTTCCTACAAACATCGCAACCGCATATCTACGCGGTGGGCGATGTAGTTGGTCCGTATCAGTTTACCCACATGGCTGACTATCAGGCCCGCATCGTGGTGCGAAACATCCTCATGCCTTTTGGATTCCTTAGGCAGAAGCTCGACTACTCGGTTGTGCCATGGTGCACCTTCGTCCATCCGGAAGTCGCTCGCGTAGGAATAAACGAAACGGAAGCTAAGGACAAAGGTATCGCCTGCGATGTGATCCGTCAGGATTTTGCCCACGTCGATCGCGCGGTTGTTGAAGACGAAGAGGCCGGTTTCGCCAAAGTGTTAGTGCAACGCGGGACCGATAAAATTCTCGGCGCGACCATTGTCGCCGAACACGCCGGCGAATTAATTCACGAATTCGTCCTCGCGATGAAACACGGCATCGGTCTGGGAAAAATCGCCGCGACCATTCACGTCTACCCGACGTTCTCCGAAGTCGCGCGCAAGGCCGGCGATCAATACAACAAAGCGCGACTCACTCCCTTTGCGCGCAAACTATTCGCCTGGCTTTATCGACGGGCGCGATCATGAAATCGCCATCATCATGGCCGTGGAAATGGATCGCGGTGGCGCTGGCAACCATCGCGCTGATTGTCGCGGTGAAATTTTTGCCGGTCGCAGATTGGTTAAATGAATTCAACCAATGGATCAAAGGCTTCGGGACTTGGGGAGTTCTCCTTTACATCGGCCTCTATGCCTTGGCCACGGTCTTCTTCCTGCCCGGCTGGATTCTCACCGTCGGTGCCGGCGTTGCTTTTGGTTTGCTTTGGGGAACCGTCGCCGCTCTCTGCGGGGCTACTATCGGTGCGACGCTAGCCTTTCTCATCGCGCGTTACGCTGCCCGAGCCGCGGTTTCCAAGCGCTTCGCGAGGAACAAAAAATTCGCCGCGCTCGATCGAGCGATTGGCGAACAAGGCTGGAAGATGATTGGATTGCTGCGGCTAAGTCCGCTCATTCCTTTTAACCTCAGCAATTATCTCTACGGCCTCACGGCGATAAGACTACTGCCTTATATCATAGCTAGTTTTTTCGGAATGTTACCCGGCACCTTGCTATACGTTTATCTCGGGACGATCGGGAAGATAGGTATCGATGCAGCTTCCGCGCGCTCGGCGAAAAGCCCGCTGGAGTATTGGTCGCTCGCGCTCGGCCTACTAGCGACACTTATCGTTACTATATTTCTCACTCGCCTTGCCCAACGAGCGTTAAAATCGGAGACATAGGGGCCTCCACACATCGTGGAGGTTTTGTCGATTAGCCGCCTCAAATGTCACTGGAATCTAAAGCGACGCTCTGGTCTGTGCTTAACCTCCTGGGAGCAGCCCTTGTCTATCGCTACTTGCTTACTGGTGGATGGCTAACGAATCAGTATCACCTCAACGACGCGAACATAGTTAACCTGGTCCTTGCGATCTTCGAGCCTCTCGCGGTCCTGGGGGTGATTGCGTATTGGGTCGGGCGAAAATCATTTCTCTACGGGCTCCTTTTGATTCTCGCGCTGCTCCAGATCGTGATCGGCGCGGGCTTTCTCGCGTTCATCCTCCTCTTCATGCTCACGTGGCATCCGAAGATAATGTAGCTGTGCTGTCGGCAGAAGCTTAAGGACTAGTGCAGGCCTGAAGGTCCGATGCGTTCGTGCCGCTGAGACAGCGGCAGCTATAAGTACCTAACGAGTGCAAAGGCGGTCGCTAACGAGAACATAAAAAAGATCGAGACCAAAAAACGAAAGGTTCGTGTCCTGGGAAATGTTGAAGCGCAACGGTAAAAGAGCACCGCTCGTCACCGCTCTAATCACGGTTTCGCGCAAAGTCGCCGAACGGCACTAACACATAATTCCTATTCGCGCGCGGCACTCATTGATTCTAGCACGCCTACGCCGTGGACTGTGTATTCGGAATGGTATAGCCGATGTGCCGGACGGTTTCGATTAAGGGCGGTTGTCCAATCTTCCTGCGCAAGCGGCCAACAAAGACTTCGACCAGCTTGGTGTCGTATTCATGTTCGCGTTCCCAAACACGCTCGCATAACTCAGTGCGGGTGAAGACGCGCCCGGGCTCGCGCAGCAAAACTTTCAGTAACGTCAATTCGCGCGTGGAAAGCTCGATCGATTTTTCCCCGCGATGCACGGAATGATCGGCTAGATTTACAGTAAGATCGCCGGCGCGCAGCGCGAGCGCGGGTTCCTCGGCAAAGCGCCGGCTTAAGGCGCGCACGCGCGCGACCAATTCCTGCATCGCGAAAGGTTTCGGCAAATAATCATCCGCGCCCAGCTGCAGCCCGGTCAGTCGATCGTTTAACTCGCCCCGCGCCGTCAGCATTAAAACGCGCGTCAAATTATGCTGCGTCCGTAATCGTTTCAGCACTTCAAATCCATCGATCCCGGGCAAACCGACATCGAGGACAATCAGATCGAAACTTGTTTCCGTCGCTTTGCGCAAGGCGGCTTCGCCTTCATGGACTGTTACGGGATCATGGCCCGCCTCCGTTAAGGCGGAGACG
Source organism: Chthoniobacterales bacterium (assembly GCA_038237435.1). Taxonomy (GTDB): domain Bacteria; phylum Verrucomicrobiota; class Verrucomicrobiia; order Chthoniobacterales; family UBA10450; genus JACCTI01. The sequence continues at coordinate 110,303 of JBBRYT010000008.1, read as the reverse complement.
ACATGCCGCGTCAGGCGAGCTTCATCATCAACTACTAATACGCGCATGATCAGAAACGAATCGTCAGCTGCGTGGCTAGCAGATGTCCAAAGCCGTGGCGGGCGTTGTCGTCATGTTCGAGATCGTATTGCAACTTAACTTGCGTTTGTTCCGTCAGACGATAACCGATCGCGGCATCGATGCGCCAGGCGTCGTGACCCCAGGGGATCTGAGGGCCGCTCCCGTTGGGCACCGTGCCGTAAAGTTGTTGGTTCCAGCGCATCGCGAGAAAAAGTTGCGGCAGGATTTTGTACTTCGCTTCCAAAAAATAACCGAAGACATCTGCGTCACCGACCAGCGGAACCTGGAACCGCACCTCGTGAAATTCCGCCCAGACCTGCACGTGATGCCATTCGAAACTCGCGTCCTGGCCGATGAAAATCTCGTCGTAATCGCTCAAACTTTTTCCTGCCGGCAAAGTCGCGCGCGCCTGATCTTGAAAATAAGGACCGACGCTGCCGGACAAATCGAAATTCCACATCTCGTTAGGCCGAAATCCGAAACGCCCACTCACACTCGGTCGGCTAAAATCCACGCGGGTCGCATCCCAGCTTTCGGGACGAGATGCGAGGGCGGCGTTCTTTACTTCCATGGCGTAATCGAATTGCGCCATTTTCCCCGCGACTGAAACGCCGCTGGTGTAACTCGGTCCCCAGATGGTCGGGTTATATTCGTACTTCGCATCGCTTAATTCGGGGTCGAAATCCGCCGTGAACCTCGGCGCAGCGCGATCTTCGACAGCAGTGATATTTTCGTAAATGAGCGGCGCGTTGATGAAAGGATTGTCCCACGACAAATGCCGCTGCACCCAGCGACCAATGACTGTGGCGAACTTGCCAAATTGCAAACTGAAGCGGCCGTCTTCCCACGGCGTGATACGCAACGCGTATTCATCGAGACGAGCCTGCGCACCTTTGTCCGTGGGATCAAAATGACGATCGGCGCGCGCCTGTACGAAAACGTAGAGCGCCGGACCGATTTGCGTGTCGAGAAAAAGAGTGAGTCGCGGATTAAGAAGATTGTCGACCTTCGAATCGATCAATCCCGGCGTGGGTTGATCGAATTGATAAAATTCCACGTCGAGCGTGCCGCTAAGGCGGACACGAAATTGATCGTCAAACGCGCTGACATGCAGGTGTTGATCGAGCTTTTCGAAAAAATCCTGGGCCGAGATTTCGCTTCCTGTGCAAAAAAGAAAAAGGACCAGATTTCGAAATCTCATGCGGACTGCGGGGCGACACCGCCGTTTACACTAACGGCGGTTCGCTGTGCAGTCCGAAAGCGTACTTCGAATTCTGTGCACTCGCCATCCGATCGCACCAAGCGGACATCACCGCCTTGTAACCGCGCCAATTCGCGCGCGAGATTTAGACCGAGTCCGTGGCCTGGAACATTCTCGCCCATCGCGCCGCGATGAAAGCGTTCGAAAATGTGTTCTTGCGCCCCGAGGGGAATAGCCGGTCCGGTATTTTCAACCGTCAGGATAACGAATTCGCCTTTCTCTTCGGCGGCCACGCAGATGTCGCCTCCGGGTACGTTATATTTGCGCGCATTCTCGAGAAGATTTTGCAGGATCAAAGCGATGTAGCGTTTCTCCCCCGAGACATGAAGGCCGGGCGGAAAGTTCGTCTTGAGCTTCACATGCAAGTCATCGGGAAGAGCACTAATGTCATCGATCCATTCTTCGAGTAATTGCGAAAGGTTGACCGATTCGATTTGAATCTGCAATCGACCCGCATCCATCCGTGACAGCAGGAGAAGATCATCGACCACGCCGGTGATGCGATAGGTCTGGTGCAGCAGCGCGGAAAGCTCGTCGTAAACTTCCGAAGAAAAACCTTCGCGCCCGAGAAGCTCTTCAATCCCCGCGCGCAAAACTGTCACCGGTGTTTTGAGTTGGTGGGAAGCATCGGCGGAGAAACGCGCGGAGCGTTGCAACTCCACGCCTGTGCTTTCGAGCGCGGCTTCGGCCCGAACGCGCTCGGTGTGTTCGTGCTGTGAAGTGACGGCAAGTTTTTCCACCGGCGCCGACAAACGTCGCGAAAGAAAATGACTGGCAATCAAACCGACGATAAGCAAGGCCACACCTGCGATTACGGCATGCCAGCGAATTTGCCGCTGTCGCGCGATGGCATTGGCTAGCGGATAAACCGCCACTTCGTAGACCGGCGGATAAAGGGAGCCGGGATTGAGTTGTTTGTAGAAGAGAAGCTGCGCCGCGCCGTTGATCGTCACCTCGAAACTCTGTTCACTCGCGGGTGCCTGCGGCACGGCGCGCGCGAGCTCACTCGCCAGAGCTCGTTGTTCACCTTCAGCCAGCGCCGGTAAATGCAGCCGACCGTTTAGCCAGATGCCGCTTTTGATTTCACCTCCACGATTGCGCGCGAATTCGGCCGGTTTAACCCCGAGGACGAGGGCGGCAATCACTTCACCGTTCTCGGTCGATACGATCGGCATGGTGAGAATTTCATCGACCGCGTGGGCGCTCGAATTGTTGCGCCATAAGTAACCAAGCTGCTGTTCTTCGGTAAGCGCGGGAAGCGTGAGCGCACGTTCTTCTTCGGGCGATACCTCGCCGCCGTGCTCGGCGTCGGGCGGCGAAATCACCGCGCCTTTACCATCGAGAAAGCGGTAGAAACGCGCACTTAAAGCAGTCTCGGATGTCTCCGCATCGTCACCAGAATTAACTACATCCCGCAATTCGTCTTTCGCACTCGGATACAAAAGATCGAGTGCGTTATCCTCCAGCGCTGCGTGAATGCGCGGACGCAAAACAAGTGTGCGACAACGTTCCGCGAGCGCGGCCTGTCGCAGTTCCTGCACGCCATGCAGCGTGGCAAGCTCGTTGCGGAAATCTTGTAGAAGATCCAGATGCGCTTCGATTGCGACTTTACGTTGCGCCAGGAAAAGTCCCAGCGTGGTCAGCGCCACCACGACTAGCATCATGGCGACGAGCAGCCGCGTGCGATAACTGCGCAGGCCGGTCTGATTCGATGGCTGCGGTTGCTTCAAGGAAAATCGATGTGGAGCGTCGATCCGTTTTTTATTTCCACAGGTTGCTCTTTCGTCGTGCTGCTATCGACCCAGGCTTTGAGGGTGTACTTGCCGGGCGGAAGATTCGTTAGGCGAAAATGTCCGTCGGGTTCGGTGGTCGCAAAGTGCGAAGTGTTAAGCACCAGAATCAATCCGCGCATGTGCTCGTGGATATCGCAACGCAGAGTAACCAGGCCAGCCTTATCGAAAAGGACCGATGGGATCGGACGCTCATCCGGCCGGTAACGTCCCAAATCGAAACGTTTCGCGGGCGAGTAGGAAAAGATGTTGTGATAAGTGTCGTCTTCATTTGGAAACTCAACCGTCGTGCCCGCTTGGATCGCGAGCAAAGCCGGCACAAAAGTCATGTCCTTTTGCGCGACCTGCTTCATCGGCAGGCTCGCGCTTTTCCCCGGCGCACCTTCCAGGTACACCACCGCCAGTGGCGGATTCGTCGCCAGCACGCCGCCTTTGGTTACGATCTCATAGCGCTTCGTCATCACAGGCGCGAGTCTGGTTTTCGGTAATTCGACCCGTCCCTCGATCACAGCCTGCGCGCACGCTAAATGGCAGATGGCAAAAAGGGTAACGGGAGTGAGAAGCAATGCGCGGCAGATCATGTTTTGTTGATGTTATCAACAAGTTCAGCGCGCGAAAGGCTTATCCAACATCCCATTGGCTGGGTCTCGCCAGGCTACGGCTCAAAAGTAACTACATCGTTACCTTTGTCGCGGCACGCCCCGTGAGCTGATGCTGATCTCACGACTCATGTTAGGTAACAGTCGAGTTACTTTTGCCCAAAGCGAAACGGCACCGGCATCGCGCTTGTCGAAGTATACGAGATCGCACGGGACTAAACTACTCAGGGTAGATAAAGAATGGAGCCCTCGCGCGCGGCTGTGCGAGGGCTCTTTCGTTTTCCGCCGTTACTTCCGGGTGCTAATGCTTAACGAGTCGATAGCTCTCTTCTAGTCTACCTCCCGGCGAGCGGCATCGGCGGCCTGTGCCAGCGAATTGAGTAGCTTGAAAAAACCCGCGGATTGTCCGCGGAACAAGCCATCCGCGGTGAAGCTATTCACCGCCCCCATTGCACTCACGTGGGCTGCTCCCGTCGGTCGAATGATCGAGCACGGAGGCAAGTTCGGACTAATGAACTGACATGGCTCAGGCATGATCAGGTTGGCCTGCAAGGTCTCCGGCTGACCAGTCTTCAAGTCCGGGAACGTCACTGTCGATTGATTGATCGGATCAAAGTCCGTCAAGGAAGTGGCGTTGCCTGCTTTATCCTGCCAGGTCTGAAAATGCATCACCTCCGCTCCGCCGATGCTAAGAATAATTTGTAGCACCTCGGATTTACTAGCCTTCTGCGCCATGGCAGCGTAAAGACTGGTTCCGCCTTGCTCGATAAAGGCAAAGTGAAAACCTGCGGTGAACGCGATTGCCTTCACATGATCGCTCGGGTTATCCGGATCGCCTAGCTCGTTGTTGTTCCGCGGAATCGCGGTGTGCAATCCGGTCGCCAAACTCGGGATGGCCTGGGGAAAGGTTGCACCGAGATCGGGGTTAGTCGTGCTGCGGTAACGAGTCCACCAGCTGGTATCCACGGTTAGCTGGGTCAGGTTAGTTAGTCGGCCGATCTGTTTCGCTCCCGTCGCCTTACTACTCGGAAGCGTCCGAAAAGCATCGAAACTAACTCCCCTCTCACCCTTCGAGTGCAGATAAGCGTTGAGGAAATCGACATGACTTTGCTCATCATCCGTGTTGTCGGAGATATATTGAGGCTGATCTTCATCGAGGATTTCCAAGGCGTTCCGGTAACCCGACTCTGGAGCATCTTGTCCGCCTAGCTCGGTGTATTGCTGCCAGAGATCGGTCTCGATGATTTCGGCGGCTGCCAAGAAGCGCAGGATATCGGCATCGCCGCGTGATAAGCGATTTCTATCACGGTCTCTCCCGTCATCCGCGAGAGTCTTCTTAGTGCTAGTCAACAGCGCCGCGCCGGGCGCTAAGAGAGCTGCACCAATACCCAGACTACGCAGAAACGATCGACGCGGCACAGCGCGCGCCGCCAATGTCTCACCAGCTATTTGCGATAACATCTGATCATCAAGTCTATTCATAGAGAATATCTCCTTCTTGTTGTTAATTTGAAAAGGTGCCCATGACCCCTAACTTGCAAGATCATGATTCGGTTGTGCATCGCACAAGCTTTGGAAAGTAACGCGGTTGTTACTTTTGCTGACTTGGGATAAACTCTCCTCTGCGAGAGTAGTCCTCGGTACAAAAAGAACCGCGGAGCGACGTGCGCTCCGCGGCCCTCGGTTGCTGCTTCTACGGCTTAGTTGCCGCTGACGTCCGCGCTAGGGTTAGGCCCCTTTTATCGACCCCTGCCCCGACGATTCTTGTTGTTGTCGTCACCGACATTGTGCCCGGCCGGGTCGTCCGCACCGTTACGACGAACGCCGCGATCATCGTTTGCGTCATGGTTAGCGGGATCGTCCGTGCCGCCGCGACGAGCGGACGAGCTCTGGCTAGCGCCACGTTCGTTAATTGCGACATTATTGTTGAAGCCGCTACGGCGGCCGCCTGCTTGTGCAATGCTTGGGATAACAAGCATCGTGAGTGCGAGGGCGCAGACTGCGGTCGCACATTTGTTTGTCGTTGGTTTGTTCATGCAAGAAACTTAAGACACAATCGGGGTCGGCAGCTAACGAACAAAGGTAACACGGATGTTACTTGCTAGAGGCCGCGGCAACCAAGTGCAACAGGCCTCGGTGCCTTGCACTCGTTAGGCTGCTTTACTCCGTTAGCACGGCGCGATAGTAGGAGCTTTTCGCTGACTGCGCGTTCGGATCATTATCAATAACTTCCACCACGCCACCTGTACCGCGCACACTTTCCGCGCCTGGCACTGTGGTCCACTGAGGATCGCTGAGCCTCCGCTTATACTCGGCGCGGTAGAGATGACCGGTTAGGGTGCTGAACCTGAATTCTGGGACTCCTTGCCCGAATGCGAAGCTCGTGTCGCGTGGTCTTAACGTATTCGGCGTCGCGATCTTTGCGCGCGCGATCCCTTCTCGGCCGTTAACAAGCGTGTAGTAGAACGCGATGTCATCGTTGTTGGTCAAGGGAACCAAATCTCTCGAATCCCGCATTTGGTGGAGGCAATTGTAGACGACAGTTCCGATTTGCGGCACCCTAGAACGAATTGTAGATGGAGTTTGCCGCCCGTCTTCGATAAGGAGGGCGCTCATCAGTTAATGGAATTCTTGTGCCGGCAATTCAAGACGAGTTAGCGATCTGAACATTAGTCGGCAGCGTCGCTACCAACTTAGAATGGCGAAGCGCAAGCGGTGCAGTATTTGCCGAAAGAAGGCGACTGATAATCTTTACTGTCGAAGACATCGAAAATTGTGGGTGCCGCCGACACCACGCGACTTCGCTTACGTTAAATCGGGTGGCGCTTTTGAGTTGACCATTAGAAGATCTGAGCCCGCTCTGAGTCTGAAGTAATGCAGCGCGGAGCGTTTTTTTTGTAACACAGGACGCCGACGCGTTTGCAAGAAAAAGGTTGATAACTCCCGACAGTAGTAGCAACCCTATCGCAGATTGACCAAGACACCTGACGAGTATTTTTCGGATGAACACCGGAGTTTGCCGTCCGCGCTGGCCGCGCTGCCCACTGTCTCGAGCACCATGACCATTCTTGTAGGCGCGTTGGTTTTGGCGGGCTGGACGCTCGATATCGAGTTGCTCAAGCGCGGCGTGCCCGGCTTTGTCGCGATGAATCCCCTGACGGCAGTAGCTTTTGTCCTAGCCGGCACAGCACTGCTAAAGTGTCGTGAACGCGATCACTCTTTGCCATCACGCACAGTGAAGATCATTGCCGGCGTGGTTCTGCTTATCGGCGCCGCCAAGATCGTCGGGCTAATTTTCGGCTGGCGGCCCGGCGTAGATGAACTTCTTTTTGCGTCGAAGCTCAATCCTCCAGTTGCGACGGAAGTTAACCGCATGGCGCCAAACACCGCCGTGGCTTTGAGCTTTGTCGGGCTCTCACTTCTTGCCGTTGATTTTCGCGTAGTCCGTTTTTCCTTGTGCCAAATCTTTGCCCTGGCCGTTGCCTTTTGCGCCCTCCTTTCTCTCACTGGCTATGCCTACGGAGTAAAGGAGTTCTACGGGTTGGCCACCTTTATTCCGATGGCGCTCCACACTGCGGTGCTTTTCCTTCTTCTGGCGGCAGGTCTTTTTTTCAGTCGATCGGCGACGCCGCTCTCGCAAATGTTTGCCACGACTGAGCCACGCGGCGTTCTGGCGCGGCGCATGTTCCCATCCGCCGTCCTTCTCGTCTTAGTCCTGGGCTGGCTAAGACTAAAGGGCGAGGCGTTCGGGTGGTATGAGGCGCGTTTCGGGACGGCGCTTTTCGCGATCGCTCTTAGTATCTGCTTTGTAGCTCTTATTCGCTGGACCATCTGGACAGTGAGCCAAATAGAACGGGAACGCACTGCCATGAATCGCGCCCTCATCGAGAGCAAACTGGAGCTGCAAGAATCGCTGCGAGAAACTGAATTAATCATTAATCACGCGCGCGAGCTTATCTGCACGATCGATGACCGAGGGAAGGTGCTGACGATGAGCGTGGCGGCTGAGCAAGTGCTAGGCTTCCGACCGAGCTTTATTATTGGGAAGGGATTCGTCGAGCTGCATTCCACGGATGAACGCGCCAAAGTAGAAGCTGTTTTAAAGGCTGCGCAGTCCGGTCTTACCAGAGGGGAAACGACCACGCGATGCCCGAGAAAAGACGGCACCTTCGCGAACGTGGTTTGGTCACTGCAATACTCGGTTCATTACAAGCGCACCTTTTGCGTCGGTCGTGAAACAGGCGGAGCTAGTGATCGTTCGGCTTGGTCGCAATCCTCGTAAGACTAGCCAGCGCTCGTGTCGAAAGACTGAGAAAGCGGCAAGGACACGATGGCAAGACGGCCGTTGCGTCCTCCTAAGGATCGTTCAGTTTTAGGATGCGGCTGCGCCGGCGAGACTGCACGCTACCCTCGGAGACCCCGCGCTCAGACTCGCGAGTTTGCGTTTTGTAGGTGTGATCATCTGCGCCGTCCTCATGTCGCTCGCGGCTCTTTCCGCTTCCCTGTTTTCCCGAGCGGACCGCCGGCCGCTACGTTGCGGCTGCGCAGATCATCACAGAGCTGATTGTGGATAACTGCCGTTCCGAAACATTCGGAAACCCTATATAATTGGCCTAACGACCAATGTAACGATTTATCAATTAATCTAAGCATCATGCAAAATCATCAACCTATGCAGCTTTCAGAAAGTGAGACTCCAGGCCGAAATTGACTTCCTAAAGGTCAGTTCCTTCTCCCTCAGACCAAGTCATCAATAACGCTGTCTTTTTACAAGAAAGGCGGCCTAGCTTGGAGCGAGCGGAGAAGCGGAAGATCGTGGAGTTTATCACCAACAAGATCGTCATCTCCAAGGAAGGGATCACGATCGACCTCTGCTATCTCCCCTCTTCTAAAGAACTCACAAAAAGGGACTGGAGCCTAGGGGATTCGAACCCCTGACCCCCGCAATGCCATTGCGGTGCTCTACCAACTGAGCTAAGACCCCGAAGAAGACTGCTGATTTTCGATGCCTCTTTGTCATTTGCAACGAGGAACTTTTCGACGAGGAAGTTTGCAACAATGCGAATCGATCTCTTGCTCGTGCTTGCGTTTGTTGCGCTGATGGCGTGTTCTTGTTCGAGGCGGCCCGACACGGACGCGACCGGAACGGACGCTGCGAAACTGCGGCCTGAAGTAGCGGCGGCCCAAGGCGGCGCGACGCCGTCTCCGACTCAGTCACCCTCGGCAACGCCGGTGCCGTAAGACACAGATTATTTCAGCGGGCAACGATGGTGATTTTGAAATCGGCTGCCAAGCTTGCCAGTTCTTCTTTTTCCAAGAGTAGAGTGCGGCCGGCTTCGATTGCGATAACGCGCACGTTTGCCTCGGCCGCGGTCCGCACGGTCTCGACTCCGATAACTGGAAGGTCGAAGCGCAAATCCTGATTGGGCTTCCCCACTTTGACCACTACGGCACCCTTACGCGCGAGCCTTCCTCCGCGCTTGATCGCCTCGTTCGTTCCCTCGAATGCTTCGACCGCGAGAACAGACCCAGCTTTGACGACAACAGTTTGGCCAATATCGAGACGACTAATTTCTTTCGCGATTTCAAATCCGTAGGTCACGTCTGCTTCCTCGCGGGAGCTCAAGCCGCGGCCGGCGATCAAACCGGGAGAGGCGAGAAAGTCTTCGAGAAAAGTCGAAGCCGGAAGAAGCTCGACGCTCGCGCCGGCAAGTTCGTCCCCAATCGCGCCGAAAATACTTTCGGCGTTGCGCCGTTTGAGTCGCGCGAGAAGAAGTAGAGCTTTCCAATCGGGCCGTAGATCGAAGAGATTTTTCGGCGCAATCTGTCCGGCCATCATGGCCTGGTGCACGTCAGCACCGCGAAAAAAATCCAACAGACGCGAAAGTTGTCCGACGCGCAGCCACTTGATGGTGTCAACTTCACTCGTTAGACCGGGATCGGTCTCGTTCGTAAAAGCGGCGGCGACGATTCGCTTCACACCCGCGCTACGTGCGGCACGTGCGACTAAGCGCGGATAAGCGCCGTGGCCCGCGATGATTCCCAGCGTCTCGGGCGTTTGCACGTGAGGACGCGCGCGAAGGCGCGCTTACGAATGTCGCCGGCGTTTGACGTGCAGCTGCGCGAGCGCCTTTTGCAGGCTCGCCTGTATGGCCGCGACTTCTTCCGCGCCGTGATCTTCTTTCATGGCCGCTTTGGCGCGCTCAATCGCAGCTTCCGCAGCGCCGACGTCGATCTTCGAGGCTTCGAGTGCAAGATCGGTGAGAACGGAGACCGCATCGGCTTTGATTTCCACGAAACCTTCGCCGACAACGAGAAAACTTTCCCGTCCATCTTTGAGTACGCGCAGCTCACCGGGTTTCAAGGTCGTGAGCAGCGGGACATGGTTCGGATAAACACCGATCTCACCTTCCGTTCCGGGAAACGTGACCATGTTGACGTCTTCGGAATACGCGACCGTTTCCGGTGTGACGATCTCGAGTTTGAGCGTGGCGGCCATTAGATTCGTTAGGCGGCTTTCTCTTCCTGGATCATGTCGATTCCACCCTTCATGTAGAAGTTCGATTCCGGCACTTCGTCATGCTTGCCGTCGAGGATTTCTTTGAAGCCGCGAATCGTTTCCGGGATCGTGACGTACTGGCCTTTAGTACCGGTGAAAACTTCCGCGACCGAGAACGGCTGACTGAGAAAGCGCTGAATCTTGCGCGCGCGCAGCACTGATAGTTTATCTTCCGGACTAAGTTCATCCATTCCTAGAATGGCGATGATGTCCTGAAGATCGCGATAACGTTGCAGAACTTTCTGCACGCCGCGGGCGACGTTGTAATGCTCCTCACCGACGATCTCAGGCGCGAGCGATTTGGAGGTGGAAGCGAGTGGATCCACCGCCGGATAAATTCCGAGCTCGGCGATGGAACGCTCGAGCACGATCGTCGAATCCAGATGCGCAAAGGTATTGGCCGGTGCCGGGTCGGTTAAGTCGTCGGCAGGGACGTAAACGGCTTGCACTGACGTGATGGAACCCTTCTTGGTCGACGTGATTCGTTCTTGCAGATCACCCATTTCCGCCGCGAGCGTCGGTTGATAACCGACCGCTGACGGAGTGCGTCCGAGCAACGCCGACACTTCCGAGCCGGCTTGCGAGAAGCGGAAGATGTTGTCGATGAACAAGAGTACGTCCTGATTTTTTTCGTCGCGGAAATATTCCGTCATGGCCAACGCAGAAAGCGCGACCCGCAAACGCGCGCCTGGTGGTTCGTTCATCTGTCCGTAAACCAGGGCAACTTTCGATTTGCTCAGATCCTTCTGATCGATAACGCCGGCCTCACTCATCTCTGTGTAGAGATCGTTGCCCTCGCGCGTGCGTTCACCGACGCCAGCGAAGACGGAAAAACCGCCGTGGCCTTTCGCGATGTTGTTGATCAGCTCGAGAATGACGACGGTCTTGCCAACGCCTGCGCCGCCGAACGCGCCAACTTTTCCGCCCTTCGTAAACGGGCAGATTAAATCAATAACCTTGATGCCGGTTTCCAAAATCGTGGAGCCGGTATCTTGTTCAGTAAGCTCCGGCGCCTTGCGATGAATCGGATAACGCTTCGTGAAATTTACCGGACCGCGATTATCAACCGGATCGCCCGTGACGTTGAAAACGCGGCCTAGCGTCCCCTCGCCCACTGGCACGGTGATCGGGCTACCTTTGTCGGTCACGGTCATTCCACGCTTCAATCCTTCCGTGGACGACATCGCGATCGTGCGCACCCAATTCTCGCCGAGATGCTGTTGCACTTCGAGGGTCAGCTTGGTCGGGTTGCCATTCACTTCGTACTCGATTTCGAGCGCGTTGTAGATGCGCGGCAATTCTTTTGTGTTCCTAAACTCCACGTCAACCACCGGGCCGATGACTTGGACGATGCTTCCTGTATTCATAAATTCGTTAAGCGCCGACCGCCATTTGCGCGGTCGAAATTTCCAGCAGCTCGGTCGTGATGCTGGCCTGACGCATCTTGTTATATTCGAGCGTGAGGTCTTTGATGAACTGCTTGGCGTTATCGGTCGCGTTCTTCATCGCGACCATGCGCGCGCTGTGCTCGGAGGCGCGCGCGTCGAGGATCATTTGGAAAACTTGATACTGCAGATAGTAGGGCAGCATGTAATCGAGCACCGCTTCTGCGTTGGGTTCGAAAACATAACCGATCATGGGATCGCCGCTGTGCGTCTCTTTTTCCGCGTGCGTCACTTCGAAATCGGAAATCGGTAAGAGCGTTCGCAGAACCGGCTTCTGATTAATCGTGTTGATGAAGCGCGTGTAGAGAACCGATACGCGATCGACTTCACCGCTGAGAAATTTTTCCGCGGCGAATTGCGCGATTGGTTTGGTCTCGGGAAATGTCGGGGCGTCTTTCAATTCGAAGTCCGCCAGAATTTCTCGGCGCGAACGGGAAAGAAATACCCGCGCCTTGCGACCTGCGACAACATAAACCGTTTTTTCTGCGTCGAAATTCGCGGCTTCACGCAGAAGATTTGTATTCAGTGCGCCCGCCAGGCCTTTGTCAGTGCTAATGACGATGACAAGTTCCTTCTTCACCTCGCGCACCTGAAGCAAAGGATGAAGCTTGTGATCGGTCCGCTGTTGTAACGAAACGAGAACGCGGTTCATCAAGGCCGCGTAGGGACGACCGGCCAGCGCATGTTGCTGCGCCTTGCGCATCTTCGAGGCGGCGACCATTTGCATCGCCTTCGTGATCTGCGCCGTGTTGCGGATCGATTTGATCCGCCGCCGAATATCTTGCGTGTTAGCCATTCGTTAGACCGGATTGCTGGATTTGAATTCGTCGAGCGCGGCAGCTAGTTCGCCTTCGAGATCTTTATCGAATGCCTTCTTCGCGAGAATAGAGTTCAGCACACTTTCCTTCCGCGTGCGGAGGTAATCCTGCAGTTTCACCTGAAACTGCTTCACCTTCTCGACCGGAACTGAATCGAGATAACCGTTCTGCATCGCCCAAAGGACCGCCGCCTGTTCCTCGACCGGGATCGGGTTGTATTGGCCTTGCTTGAACAACTCGACGATGCGCTGGCCGCGATCGAGTCGCGCTTTCGTGGCCGCATCCAAATCCGAACCGAACTGCGCAAAGGCTGCGAGCTCGCGGAACTGCGCAAGGTCGAGTTTGATTTTGCCGGCAACTTGTTTGATCGCCTTGATCTGCGCCGCCGAACCGACACGGCTGACCGAAAGACCCACGGAAATCGCGGGGCGCACACCTTGATAGAACAAATCAGTCTCGAGATAAATCTGTCCGTCGGTAATTGAGATGACGTTTGTCGGAATGTAGGCCGACACGTCGCCGGCCTGCGTTTCGATAATCGGCAACGCCGTTAGTGAACCGCCGCCCGCTTCTTCAGTCACTCGCGCGCTGCGTTCGAGCAGCCGCGAATGCAGATAGAAGACGTCGCCCGGATAAGCTTCGCGTCCCGAAGGACGTTTCAAGACTAACGAGACCTGGCGATACGCGACCGCATGCTTGGAAAGATCGTCATAGATGATGAGCGCATCCATGCCGTTATCCATGAACCATTCGCCCATGGCCGCGCCGGCGAACGGTGCGAGATATTGATTCGTCGCGGTGTCGGATGCAGGAGCCGAAACGATCGTCGTGTAAGGCATCGCGCCGTTCGCTTCGAGCACCGCGACTGCGCGCGCGACATTCGAATTCTTCTGACCGATCGCAACGTAGATACAATAGAGCGGACGAAAATCTTTCAGTTTTCCGTCTTCGCCGGCCTTGTTCAGACGCGCCTGGCTGATGATCGTGTCCAGTCCGATCACTGTTTTGCCGGTCGCGCGATCGCCGATGATCAGCTCGCGCTGACCGCGACCGATAGGAATCATCGCGTCGATCGCCATGATGCCGGTCTGCACCGGTTGGCTGACGCTCTTACGTTTGATGACGCCGGGCGCGATTTTTTCGACCGGATAAGAAATCTCGGATTTAATCGGACCTTTGCCGTCGAGCGGTTGGCCGAGCGTATTAACCACGCGGCCCAACAAACCTTTGCCGACAGGAACCTGAAGCAGCTTGCCGGTGGTGCGAGCTTCGTCGCCCTCCATTACCTGGGTCGTGTCTCCGAGAAGAATGGCGCCGACTTCCGTTTCTTCGAGGTTGAGCGCGAGTCCGAAAACGCCGCTCGAGAATTCGATCATCTCGTTCAACATCACGTCGCTCAATCCTTCAATGCGCGCGACCCCGTCACCAGTTTCTCGGACGACGCCGACGTTGCTCTTGCTCGTCGAGGTCTTCAGTCCCGCGATTTGCGTTTCGATTTCTTCCAGGATGCTGCTCATAATTTCTTAGGTCTTAAAGTTGTTGCTGAAGTCGCTGCAATCGATTGCGCACGCTGCTGTCCCAAACGTCGCTACCCACGCGGATGCGCATTCCGCCTAACAAGTCGGGGTTCGTCACGAAACGCGGATTCAAATCAGCGCCGTATTTTCGCTTCAGGTTATCGATAATCTCGCGCGCCGCCTCCGGTTGCAGCTCACTCGCGCTTTCGATGGTGGCGGTGCATTTCTCCACTTCGAGGCGCAGGAGACGTTTGTAGGCGTCGAGCACCTTGATGTAATTGCGCGGTTTCTTTTCGATCAACGATTTCACGAGCGAACTGATCCGCCCGTTATCCAGCCGTCCGTCAGTAAAGCTGGAGCGCAGCAGTCCCTTGGCGAGCTGGCGCGTTTCCTTGTTGATCTTCATTCGTTAGGCATTCGTTAGGCAGCGATCTGCCGCGAAGCTTCTTCCTGCAAGCGACGCTGATCGTCGCTCGTTAAAACTTTGCCAGTCACTTTCGCCGTAGTGTTCACCACCAGGCGACCGAGCTCGCGCTTCAATTCCGTCATGGTGCGTTCACGTTCCAGTTGCGTCGCTTCGTGCGCTTTGGCCACGATTTGTTCTGCCGTGGCAATTGCTTCCTGCTCCTTGCGATCGGCAACCAAGCCTGCGCTTTCGCGCGCTTCGTCGATCATCTTTTGCGCCTGCGCATTCGCTTTGGCCAGGATCTCCTGATAACGCTGCTCCGCTTCCGCGAGCTGCTGCTTGATCTTCTCGGAATTCAGTTGCGCTTCCGCGATTTGCTCGCGTCGTTTTTCCAGGACGGCGAGAATCGGCTTATAGGCAAACTTCCGCAGCAGCAACGCAACAATGACGAAGCTCACAACTTGCGAGAGAAACATCTTCAGATCGAATCCGAAGGTCGCTCCCGTGTCGCGAGCGATGTCGGTGATGGCCGCGAGCATATTATTTAGGCACGAGGAAGAGCGCGTAGAACACGATCGCTTCCGCGAGCGCGATGGCGAGAATCGCCTGCACTAAAATCGGAGTGGCCGCGCCGGGATTGCGACCGACCGCGGAGGCCGCGCCCATGCCGATCAATCCTACGCCGATGGCCGCGCCGAGAGCCGCGAGTCCCACGTGAATGCTTCCGCCGATTTCCGCTAACATTGGTAATATCATATTTTTTTCTTGGTTTGTTACTTCGGCCACTCCGCGGGAACCACGGTCATATGGCCAAAATTTTAATGCTGAGCCGTCTCGTGCCCTCCTTCGTGTGAAGCGATGAGCAGTGTGAAAACCGCGGTCAAAAGCATAAAGACCAGCGCCTGCACAAAGCCGACGAGCAGCTCAAGAAAATAGAATGGAATTGGAATCAACCAGGCGAGCGACGGCACCATGTGACTCATCGATTCGAGCATGATTTCGCCTGCGTAGATGTTCCCAAAAAGTCGGAAGCTCAGTGAAATCGGGCGAAACAAAATCGAAACCACTTCCAGCCAGCCGACGATGAAGAAAATGAAAATCATCAGCACCTTCAAAACGCCAGTGGTTTCGCCTTTCGGCCCGAAGAGATGCATGATCACGCCGCCGAAACCGTTCGCCTGCACTGCCCATACGCACCAACAAGCGAAAAACGTGCAGGCCATCGCGCCCGTGAGATTCAAATCTGCATTCGCGCCTCGCAACAAAGGCGCAGTGACTTCAAATCCACCCGCGCTCGGATGTCCCCAGCCGATGGTCCCGACGCCGGGCAGAAGGCCGAACCAATTCAGTGAGAGGATGAAAATGAAAATGGTGGCGAAGAACCAAAAGGTTTTTTTGACCAACGCGCTGCCGATCATTCCTTCGAGAAAATTGTAGAGACTCTCGACCATCCATTCCCAAAAATTCTGTAGACCGCTGGGAATTTTTTGAATTTTGCGCGTCGCTAATTGGGCGAGCAAAATAATTCCAGCCGCGACGAACCACGTTACGACCATGGAATTCGTGATGGTGAATTGTCCGATCTGAAATAACACCGGCGGCTTAAGTGGAAGATGATGTTCTTCCGTCGCGGCATGCCCTTCGGCCGTTTCCGCGGCGAAGGCGGGCAGCGGAGCCGCGCCGAAGAGCGCGAGCGCCAAAGCCGGAATTAAAAGAAAACGAAGCGACATTTGGTTAAGGAAGCAGCGTTCTTTTGCTAATCGCCGAGGCGCTGGTCGCAGAGACCACGCACTCGCAAAAGAAACGCTAACGCCGGCTTACCAAAGCGAATTTTATCGCGCTGACAAGAGACTATTTTCGCGCGGGAATGTTTTGCCTAACAAATGCTATTTCACCGGCACCTGCTCGGCGAAAGAGTGTGCAATTTGTCGCCGTGCAACTGCTGGTTCCCGCTGCCGCGCAGCGGTCAAGGCAACCGTTTCGCCGTAATGCATTTCGAGCTGACGAATTTGCGCGCCCTGCTCAAAATTAGCCGCGACGTATTCGCGGCCGAGCAATCCCATTTCGCGAAATGTAACTGCGGAGCGCGTGATTTCCTGCATGGCATTAGCGAGCGCTTCGAAGTCGCGTTCCTCGACCAGCAATCCGCTCCGTCCATGTTCGATCGCTTCCGGAATTCCACCGTGCCTGGTCGCCGCAACTGGCAGACCGGTCGCCATCGCCTCTAGGATCGAATTTGGAATTCCCTCCTGGTTTTCATCGGGCGGCGTTTCGCTCGGATGAAGAAAGAGATGCGCTTGCGCGTAAAGATCGAGCAACTCCGTCTGCGAGACGAAGCCGTGAAAATGAACTTTGCCGCTGATCCCCAACTCTTCCGCGAGTTCCTCCAAGTGTGGTTGGAGCGGTCCTTTGCCCGCGATGGCCAGCTCCGCTTTGGGAAACCGTTTCTGAAAAATCGCGAAGGCGCAGAGTGTCGTCGCGACACCTTTTTTGGGAATCAGCCGACACGCTTGCAAGAAACGCCAGTTCCCATTCGCCGGAGCCTCGCGTCGGATATAAGGAAAATCCTGCAAGGGCAATCCGGTGCGGTTAATGCGCAGTTTTTCGGGGGCACATCCCAGACTAACAAGTCGATCCGCGAGCGATCGCGAACGCGCCAGAACCAGCGGGACCGAGTCGAAAAGTTTTCTTAACTTCGCGGTGTAATCACGGATGTCGATTTTCTTCGCCACATCCGCGCCGTGGAATGAAACCACGCACGGTTTGTCCCAGCGCTCGATGAACGGCTGCAAATGCGTGCCGGTGTGTCCGAAATAAATGTGCATCAGGTCCGCGCCGCGGCGTTCCAGGAGACGCGCGAGCATTTGATATTCGCCGCGATAAACAATCGGCGGACGGCGCTTGACGAACTTCAGCCAACCATGACGAATTGGATTAATTCCAGGCTCCGGAATGAGTTCGATGTCGCGAAACGGAAACAACTCCGCGTTCTGCACCGCCTTCGTCATGACGAAGGTGCGATAATTCTGCAGCGACGAGACCTGCCGGTAAATGTGCAGCATCTCGCGTTTGAGAAACGTAGTGCAGTAGCTCGCAACGACCGGTTCGGGCATAAAGTTTTTCGGCGCGATTAGCTTTTCAACCGTCGTTACGTTAGCCCGGCGCTTACAGGTTCCCCTTTTGTTCCTGCATCTTGCGAAATCAAGTCTGCGCTGAGCCAGCTGGCAAGATGTTGTTTCAATTCGTTGATGCCTTCGCCGTGTTGCGCCGAAATCGGAATGACTTTGGTGGACGCGAAGCGTTGACGGATCGCCTCAACATTTTCCGCACTGCTGTCGAGATCGATCTTGTTGGCGACGATGGACCATGGCCGTTTTGATAATTGCGGATCGTAGAGATCGATTTCGCGCCGCAAACTCTGCAGGTCCTCGATCGGATGCCGACCTTCGCTGCCCGCGACGTCAACGACGAAAAGCAAATAACGGCAACGTGTGATGTGCCGCAGGAAATCGTGACCGAGCCCAATGTTGCGATGCGCACCTTCGATCAGCCCGGGAATATCCGCGATCGTCGCGCGAGAATATTCGTCGAACTCCACCACACCGACGCTGGGTCGCAAGGTAGTGAACGGGTAGGCCGCCACCTTCGGATGCGCCGCGGAAAGTTTACCTAACAAAGTCGACTTGCCCGCATTCGGGTAACCAACCAGCCCCGCGTCCGCAATCGTGCGGAGTTCGAAAAGAAAATCGCCTTGTTCCCCTTCCTCGCCTTCGGTGAACTGAATCGGCGCCCGGTTGCGAGAACTCTTGAAATGGACGTTCCCCTTCCCGCCTTTCCCGCCTAGGCACAGCACGAATTCTTCACCGTCGTTCGTCAGGTCCGCGAGCTGGCCGGTAGCTTCACGGCTCTCGTTAGTGCTATAAACCATCGTTCCCACTGGCACCTTCACGATTTTCGGATGCGCCCCACGCCCGTGCATTTTCTTCCCCTGCCCATGTCCACCCGATTTCGCCTTGATGATCGGTTCATAAAAAAGATTCGTTAGATTGTCGGTGTGAACATCAGCGCGCAGAATAATATCGCCGCCCTTGCCGCCATCGCCGCCATCGGGACCACCGCGCGGAACAAATTTCTCGCGTCGGAAACTCACGCAACCGCGGCCGCCACTGCCGGCCTGCGCGAAAACTTTTATCCGATCGACGAACATCCCGGAAGCTACATCAGCTTCTCGTAGAGCGCCTTCGTCTGTTGCGCGATCGCGCTCCAACTGAATTTTTCTTCGGCGCGTTTTCGTCCGGCCCGGCCGAATTTTTCGCGGAGTTCAGGATTGGCTATGAATTCATTGATGCGTTGAGCAAGTCCGCGTTCGAATGCTTGCATATTTTCGGGATCCATCTGCACGAGGAATCCTGTTTCGCCATCGACCACGACTTCCTTAATGCCCCCGACGGCGCTCGCGACCACGGCCGTCTCGCACGCCATCGCTTCCAGATTAATAATTCCGAACGGCTCGTAAACCGAAGGACAACAAAAAACCGCGGCTTGAGAATACAGCTCGATGACCGTCGGCTTATCAACCATCTCGCGAATCCAGATCACGCTGCCGTGTTTTTCGTTCGCACGCCGCACGGCCTCTTCCATTTCGCGACCGATCTCCGGCGTATCGGGGGCGCCCGCGCAAAGCACAATCTGGAAATCTGCCGCCATATGTTCGATGGCGTGCATCAGATGAATAATTCCTTTCTGTCGCGTGATACGCCCCACGAACAAGACGAACGGCCGCGCCGGATCGATGGCATAACGCTTCAGCGCCTCCGTGGTCGTAACCTTGTGATACTCGTCGAGGTCGATGCCGTTATGAATCACATGCAGACGTTCCGGTTTGATTAGGAAGAGACGTTCAATGTCGCGTTTCGTTTCCCCCGAAACCGCGATGACCGCGTCCGCCATTTCGAGCGCGGTTTTCTCCAACCAGACGGTGAAATCATAACCGCCGCCAAGTTGTTCACGCTTCCACGGCCGCAGCGGCTCGAGCGAATGGACCGTGATCACGAGCGGAATCCCGTAATTCATCTTCGCCAAAATTCCGCCGAAGTGACTGTACCATGTGTGACAATGCACGAGATCGGCATCGATATTCACGGTGTTGAAATTCGTGCAGCGTTGCACCGCTCCGAAAACTGATTGTAACGGTTTCGGACAGGTGAACTTTTCCGTGTCCAACCCAAAACCGATCACGCGCAAGTTTCCGTCATGCGAATCTTGTTCCCCAAAACAACGGACCTCAATCGGTATCAATTTTGCCAATTCGCGCGAGAGATAATCGACGTGCACCCCTGCCCCGCCGTAGACGTTCGGCGGATATTCGTTCGTCAGGAAAAGCGTCTTCAATCCTTCACCTTCAAGAGCAGCACCGGGATATCTACTTCATGACGCACCTTGTCCGCCGTGCTGCCGTAAAGGAAGTCGCGGAGAAATTTGTGACCATGCGTGGTCATCGCGATGAGATCGGCACCCGCTGATCTCGCAGTCTGGATTATCTGCTCGGCCGGATCGCCCATCGCCAAAACCGAGCTGACTTCAAATCCTTCGCTCTGCAGTTCGCGCTCGAGATTTTCCAGATACTCGCGGTCCTCTTTCATCTCTTCGCTCTCTTGGAGTTTCAACCGCTCATAATTTCGCGCGACCCATCCGTCCGCGACATGAATCAGCATTAGCCGCGACTTCGCCAGGCGCGCGAGCGAACGCACATGCTTCAGTATGGTGCGATCGGTTTCGCGATTCTCCACCGGAACGAGAATGGTTTGATACATGATTAAGCGAACCAATCGCGAAATGTCTGCACCAACAACCAAACGTTGAGCGCTGCAATCACGACTGCAACGCACCACGCGAGAC
This sequence comes from Chthoniobacterales bacterium, assembly GCA_038237435.1. Classification (GTDB taxonomy): domain Bacteria; phylum Verrucomicrobiota; class Verrucomicrobiia; order Chthoniobacterales; family UBA10450; genus JACCTI01. The sequence continues at coordinate 89,950 of JBBRYT010000008.1, read as the reverse complement.
TTTTTGTCAATGCGCTGTTCACGAATTCACCCATTTTCAATTTGCTGCTCGTGAACATGACCAGCGGAAAAACCGCGAAGCTCAACTGTAAACTCAGCACCACTTGACTGAGCACAAGCAAGTTGGTCGTTCCGTGTTCGCCGGAAATCAAGGTCACGATAATCGCCGGGATGATTGCGATCCCGCGCGTGAGCAAGCGACGCAGCCACGGCCGCATGCGGATGTTGAGAAATCCTTCCATCACTATTTGTCCCGCGAGAGTTCCGGTAAGAGTGGAATTTTGCCCGGAAGCCAGCAGCGCAAGCGCGAAGAGCGTGCTCGCGCCGGTCACGCCCAGCATGGGCGACAGTAGTTGGTAAGCATCTTGGATTTCCGCGACGTCATTCCGACCGCGCGAATAAAACGTAGCGGCGGAGACAATCAAAATCGCCGCATTGATAAAGAGCGCGAACATCAGCGCGAGCGTTGAATCAATGGTGGCGAACTTGATCGCTTCGCGTTTGCCGGAAGAGCTCAACTCATAGCGTCGTGTCTGCACGATCGACGAATGCAGATATAGATTATGCGGCATGACGGTCGCGCCCAGAATGCCGATGGCGATGTAGAGCATGCCCGGATCGCTGACGATTTGCGGCGCAGGAAGAAAGCCCTTCGCAATGCCTAACAAGTCCGGCCGGGATGCGATCAATTCCCAGGCAAAACATCCCCCGATGACGGCGATGAGCGTGATGACGAGCGCTTCGATGTAGCGAAAGCCTTTGTTCTGCAAAAACAAGACGATCAGCACATCCAGCGCGGTCACGCAGACGCCGACGAGCAAAGGAATTCCGAAGAGAAGTTGCAGCGCAATCGCGGAACCGATCACCTCCGCCAGATCGCAGGCGGCGATGGCTAACTCGCAGACGAACCAAAGAAAATACGAAACCGGCCGGCTGTAATGGTCGCGACAAGCCTGGGCAAGATCGCGACCTGTAACGATGCCGAGTTTGAGCGAGAGCGCCTGCAAGAGAATCGCCATCAGGTTCGACAACATGATGACCGAGAGGAGCGTGAAATTGTACTTCGATCCGCCTGCCAGATCGGTCGCCCAATTTCCCGGATCCATGTAGCCGACCGCGACCAGAAACCCCGGACCAGCAAAAGCGACGAGCTTGCGCCAGAAACTCGCTCCGGTCGGCACAACGAGGCTCCGATGCACTTCGGAGAGTGAGGGCCGCTGCGGCTGAGAACGAAAGCCCACTTGCGAATGGAGCTCGTCTGCCTTCGTTTCCAAATTAGGCATGACTAACTTAGTTGTCTTTTACTACTAATATGTCAACGCCAAAATATTTTTTGTTTGACCAATACCGAGGATCGCGTCTAGCTATTCTCTCGTGGCGCCGCGCAAGAAATTAGCAGCTCGCAATTCGACAGCGGTGGAGGATTACCTTGAACGCATCCTCGAATTGATTAAAGGCAAGGGTTACGCCCGCGTGGTCGATATTGCCGGCAGTCTCAAAATTTCCCAAGCCAGCGTCACCAATATGGTGCAAAGACTCGATGCCGACGGTTTGCTCAAGTACGAAAAATATCGCGGCCTGGTTTTGACTGCCGCGGGGGAAGGACTCGCGCGCAACATCGCGCGCCGGCATCAACTCTTGAGCGACTTCCTGGGACTACTCGGTCTGGACAAACGCGTCATCGATCACGACGTCGAAGGAATGGAGCATCACATCAGTCCGCAAACTTTGCGCGCCATCGAAACGCTGATCGCACAATTGCGTGGCCGTCCCAAATTGCTCGCGAAGCTAGGCGCGGCATCCTAGACATCTCAGACGCCTTCGTTCACTTCCAATACTTCGCCGGGTTGGCAGAGAATCGTTAATTGAATCGGCCGGCAACAAACGGTGCAATCTTCCACCAGCGATTGCGAGGATTGCGAGGTGTCGATTAGCAACGGGAATGATTCGCCACAATGCGGGCAAGTCACATCGGTTTCGACCCTGAGTTCCATGAGCGAACCAACGACTCGTCAGGCTGCGTCCGACTTCGCGGTCTGTTCCGTTAGGGCTGCTTCGCTCAACTTGCGGAAGTGCAGTTGCTCGACGCGGCGGCCATCAGTTTTTGTGACGGTCACGAGATAATTTTCGATCTGAACTTGCTCGCCCTGCTTCGGCAGATGACCGAGCAAATGCGTCACGTAACCGCCTATGGTACTCACGTCGGCGCTCTCCAAAGATAGCCCGGCCAGATCCTGCAATTCATACAGACCAACCGCGCCTTCGATAACGAATTCGTTCTCGTTCAGCTCGCGGAATTCTTCCTTCTCCTTGTCGAATTCGTCCTGAATGTCGCCGACCAATTCTTCCAGCACATTTTCCAGCGTAACCATTCCGACTGAGCCGCCGTATTCATCCACTACCATCGCGAGATGCGCGTGCTTAGTCAGAAAAAGATTGAGCAACTTTTCCAGCGACATCATTTCCGGAACGGAATGCACATCGCGCCGGATGCTCATGAGATCGGCTTGCGGAGCGCGCATCAACGGCACCAGCTCCTTGATGTGAATGAGGCCGAGCGTTTCGTCGAGGTGCGCACGGCAAAGCGGGAAACGTGTGTGTCGTGATTCCAGTGCGTTACGCACGTTCTCATCGAAACTCTTCTCAATATCGAGGTAGATGACATCGCCGCGCGGAGTCATGATATCGCGCACGACGCGACGTCGCATATCCAGCGCATTGACCAGGATGTCGCGGCCGAGAGTCGAGACTTCATCGGACTTCTCGCTTTGATCGAGAATGAGTCGCAGCTCTTCTTCACTGTGCGCCAGTTCGGAACTCGGCACCGGCTGGATACGCAATAGTCCGCGCAGCAAGAAATTCGAGGATTTATGCAGCAGCCAGATGACCGGCTTGAACACAACATAAAATCCGCCGAGCGGCCTAACGAGTCGTAGCGCCACCGGCAATGGACTTGCGATCGCAATATACTTCGGCGCCAACTCGCCAAAAACGATGTGCAAAAAGGTTATTCCGAAAAACGCCAGCGCGACTGCGATCGCCGTCACCACGGCATGCGAGTGAACGCCGACCAAACCGAAGAACGGCTCCAGCATTTGCTCGAGAAATTCTTCGCCGATCCAGCCCAGCGCCAGACTCGCCAGCGTCACCCCGAGTTGCGTCGCGGAGAGATAAGCGTCGAGATGACTGCGCACGTGCCGCGCGAAAAGCGCCTGCGTGTTCCCCTCCTCCACCAGCGCATCAAGCTGACTGATGCGAACTTTGATGATGGAGAATTCGCAGGCGACGAAAAAGCCGTTGAGCAAAACCAACGCAAAAATCGCAGCGAGCTTGCTGAGCAAGAGCTCTGGCGAATCCCATTGTTCAATAATTGCCTGCGCCAGCGGCGCAAAAGCAACGGATGCAAAAAAGAAAATACTCATCAGACGGATGCGCGCCCCGCACCCGAACCCTGCGCGCGCGAAATAATTACCAGCTCGACTTGGTCACACCGGGGATGAACCCAGCGGAAGCCAGCTCGCGAAAAGTGAGACGCGAGACTTTGAAACGGCGAATGAAAGCGCGACGACGCCCGCTGACTTCGCAACGGTTCACGACCCGAGTCGGGCTCGCGTTACGCGGCAGCTGCGTCAGCCCCGCGTAATCCTTCTTCGCCTTCAACTCAGCGCGGAGCGCGGCGTATTTCTTCACCGTGTCACGTTTGCGGTTGTTGCGGTTAATCCAGGAGGTCTTCGCCATAAAGGAACGCGGAAAGTAGAGGGAAAGGCCGAATTTGCAAGCGGTTTTTCAGGCGGCGAACTCCGCTGTAATCGAGAGTTTCTCCCCGGAGCTGAGGCGCACATCGCTCAGCGGCTTCTCCTTACTGACCAACGCGGCTAGCGGAAAACTCTGTCCATTCAACTTCGCCAAGTGGGGGGAAATAAATGCGCAGGCCATCGAACCGATCGCGCCCTCACCGGTGCAATGGAGATTTGAAATCGTGGCCGTTAGTTGCTCGCTGATTTCCAATCGTCCCGTGATACGAACCGTCGTTTCGAAAACCATTTTCTTCGCGCGGACATTTCCTTCCACTTCCAAGGCGCGCGGACCGAGTTGGCGGAAATTCAAACGCAGCTCTTCAAGCGCGACGCCTTGTTTGCCCGCTTCGCGTTTTGCAATCTGCGTGATCGCCGTTTCTAAATCGGAAACGTCCGCAGATATTTCCAACTGCCGCGGCGAAGGATTCGTCACCATTACAATTTTTTTCTGCACACCGAGAAACCGCTCCAGACTTTCATTTAGCGCGCGCTCCAGCTCGGAGGCGTTGTTCGGAAGTGTGCCGCTAAATTTTGGAAGCATCCGTCAGTTAGCTAAGAACCGATTGTGTGGCAACTTCGCCGCGCACTTATGAAGATCAAAATCGGTTTCGATATCGAGTTCGAACTCGTCGGTCCGACGCCGATGATCCTAATGCTTTATGTGCATCCGTCGCGGCAAAAAGATTTGCTCGCGGAGGAAAAAATCGTGCTCGAGCCGAATATTCCGTTGCACGATTTCACCGACCTCTACGGCAATCGCTGCGCCCGCATCGTGGCGCCCGCCGGGAACATTCGGTTCACGCTCGAGACAATGATCCAAGACAGTGGCCTGCCCGATGCGCGAATACCGGATGCGACACAGGCGAACATTGAAGATCTGCCGGATGAGGTGCTGCCGTTTCTCCTAACGAGTCGTTATTGCGAAGTCGACAAGCTCTCGGAAATCGCGTGGCAACTTTTTGGCAATACGCAGCCGGGTTGGCCACGCGCGCAAGCCATCTGCGATTGGGTGCATAACCACATCACTTTCAATTACCAACACGCCGATGCGACCAAGTCGGCCTTCGATGTTTACAACGATGGCCGCGGTGTCTGCCGCGACTTCAGTCATCTCGCTCTGACCTTCATGCGCTGTATGAATATTCCCGCGCGTTATGTCACTGGATATATGGGCGACATCGGCGTGCCGGTCGTGTTGCCGATGGATTTCAGCGGTTGGTTTGAGGCTTATCTCGGCGGACGCTGGTACACGTTCGACGCGCGACATAACAAACCGCGCATTGGCCGCATCGTCATGGCCGTTGGACGTGACGCAGCCGACGTTGCCCTGACGACTAATTTCGGCCGCGCCATTCTGAAGAAGTTCTTCATCATCAGCGACGAAATTCCGCAGCAATGAGTGCCGCAAGTTTCACTCTTCGCGCAGCGCCACCATTGGATCGACGCGCGTCGCCCTTCGCGCCGGGAAGAAACACGCCAACATCGCCACCGCGCTCAGTGAAATGATCGAGGTCGTTAAGGCAGGTATGTCAACTGCGCCGACGCCGTAAAGAACACTCGTTAGGGCGCGACCGGTTCCGAGCGCGCCGACCAAACCGAGCAGAAGTCCCATCGCAATCAGGGCCGCGCCTTGCCCGAGCACCAGCCGGAAGACATCCGCCCGCGCCGCACCGAGCGCGAGGCGAATTCCCAACTCGCGCGTCCGTTGCGTCACGCTCAGCGCCATCACGCCGTAGAGTCCCACGCTCGCGAGCAAAAGTGCGAGAGCGGCGAAGGTGCCGAGCAACATCATCGTCAGCCGACGGGTCGCGAGACTGGCGCCGATATTTTCCTCCATGGTCGCGACTGACCCGATCGGCTGCGCCGGATCGATCGCCTGCACTTCGCGCCTAACGAGTGGAACCAGCGCCTTCGGATCACCGCCTCTTACGCGCAGCATCAGCATGTTGCTGTTGGCCGGATTTTGCTCGGAAGAAAAATACATGTGCACGAAGCCGAGCTTCTCCACGTTATCCTCGCCGGGCGCTTCGTTCCGCGTCCGCGCGACCACGCCGACAATAATGAGCGGAGGATATTTCGCCGCCTCCGCCAGCGTATCGGTGTTGGGCCGTTGATTATCGTCGATGTTTAGACCAATCGGATCCCGCCCCGGGAAATATTTCTGCGCAAAGGTTTGGTCGATGATGACGGAGCGCGAGCGATTCATGTCCGCGATATCTTCGGGGCCGAAAGAGCGGCCCCGAATGATCGGCATCTTCATCACCTTGAAGTAATCCGAGGAGACGATGTTGATCTCGGCCGATGGCTCTTTGCCCGGCTCGGCACTGGGCGTGCCGGTGACGTGGAAGCCGCTGTCCCATTCATTTTCATCAAACGGAATATTCGCGCCGATTGCCGCTGCTTCGACGCCTGGCAGGACGCGGACTCGATCGAGCAACCGGTTATAGAACACGCGCGTCTTCTCGTCGTCTACGACCGAATTTCCTTTTTCGTCGATGCGATCGTAGCCGGCTTTCGGCAGATCGATCGCCGCCAGAAGAATATTGTGCGGATCAAAATTGAGCGGCGCGTTTTGCGCGCGCCAGAAACTTTTCAGAGTCAGGCCCGCGCCCGCGAGCAGGATAACGGCGAGCGCAACTTGCGTGATGACGAGGGCCGAGCGCGCCCGTTGCCTGGCGGCGCCGCCACTGCCGCCGCGCGTCCCGGCTTCATGCAAAACAACCGAGAGCGCGGCCGCGTTCGAGATTCGCCAAGCCGGCCAGATCCCGGAGAGAATTCCCGCGGCCAGTCCGACGATGCCAGTGAAAAGTAGCGCCATTCCATCGATACGCGTTTCTTTGAAGCGCGGAATGTTTTGCGGCGAGAGAGCGATGATCGCGTCCAAACTCCAGATCGCGAGGATCACGCCCGCGGCCGCGCCGACGAGCGCGAGCAATGTGCTTTCGGTGAGAAGCTGACGCGCAAGCGCCCAACGGCTCGCGCCCAATGCCGCACGCACCGCCAGTTCTTTCATGCGAGCGAGCGCGCGTGCCAGCTGCAGATTCGCCACATTCGCGCAGGCGATGAGAAGCACGCAGGCCACCGCGCCTAACAAGAGGTTTAAGCTTTTTCGATATTCACCAACGGAAGCTTCAAGTAGCAGACGCATATTGAGTCGTCGGCCTGCATTCGTGTCGGGATACTGCTTTTCCAGTGCCGCCGCGATCGTGTCCAAGTCGGCCAGAGCCTGCGAGAGCGAGACGCCGGGCTTGAGCCGGCCGAGGCTGCTGAATCCAGGATGATTTCCTCGATGGAGATTGTTCTCCGCTTTGCGCAAGTCTGCCAACGGCACCCAAATTTGCGAGAGGCGCGGAAATTTTACCTCCTCCGGCAACACGCCGATGATCTCGCGCGGCACACCGTCCACCACCACTTGTTGTCCCAGCACTTTCGGCGAGCGACCGAAGCGCGTCCGCCAAACGCTTTCGCTAATTAAAATAACCGGCGCGCTGCCGACCTGATCGTCGGCTTCGGTGAGATCGCGCCCGATGAGCGGTTTGAGCCCGAGGAGTGTTAGATAATTATAAGTGATGCGCGCGCCGCTCATCCGATCCGGCGTGGCATCCCCGCCGCTGGTGGCGAAGTTGAAGTTCTCCCGCCTAACGAGTGCTAGATCGGTGAAGCTGTGCTGACCAGCGCGCCAGTCGAGATAGTTCGGATAGCTGACCGAGCCATTCTCGAAAGCCGAGCTACGTTCGCGCACGAGCACGAGACGATCCGGGTCGGGATAAGGCAGCGGACGCAGGAGCACCGCATTAACGACGCTGAAGATGGCGGTGTTTGCGCCAATGCCGAGGCCGAGCGCAAGGATGGCGATGACCGAGAAAGCCGGCGCTTTCAGCAGCATCCGAATAGCGTAGCGCAGCTCGGTAATTAAGGTGCTCATGATCTTGTACTCGTTAGGCGATTATTCCGTTCGCAGCGCAATGATGGGATCAACATTGGCGGCCCTCCGTGCGGGCAGCCAGGCCGCGAGGAAAGCGACGACCGAAATCAAAAGCACGATGGCGCCAAAGGTATACGGGTCCCAAACGCCCACACCGAAAAGAAGCGAACTCAACAAACGCGTGGCCGCAAAGGCGCCCGCCAGACCAATCACGACGCTGATCCCCACGAGCGCCATGGCCTGACCAACCACGAGCCGGAAAATAGCTGACTGCGCCGCGCCGAGCGCGATGCGGATTCCGATTTCATTGGTGCGTTGCGCGACGGAGTAGGCCATCACGCCGTAAATCCCGATGGCGGTCAGAAGGAGCGCGGTGCCGGCAAAAATCGAGAGCAACAACGCGTTAAATCGTGGCTTGGACAGCGAGCGTGAAATGTATTCGTCAAAGACACGAACACTCGTTAGGGGAATGGACGGATCGAGCGCAGTCAGTTCTTTGCGAATCGCGTTGGTGAGCCCGGCCGGATTCGAAACGCTCGTGCGGATGGCGAGCGTCATGACGTCGAACGGAATTTGCGTGCGAGGCAAATACATCTCGGGTGAGTCGTCGTTCTTGAGCGAAAGATGTTTCACATTGCCGACCACACCGATGATCTCGCGCATCTTCTCGCCTTTATCGTCAGCGCTAAAGCCGGGTTGAATGCGTTTCCCGACAACATCTTGTCCTGGGAAATATTTGGCCGCGAAACGTTCGTTCACGATCACGACCGCCAACGATTCCATGCGATCGGTCTCGTTGAAGACGCGGCCGTGGCGGAGCGGAATTCCCATCGTCTGGAAATAGTCCGTGCCAATGATCCGGACCGGCGCGGCCGGGCGTTGGCCTTCGGGCAGCGGATGATCGGCCATGTCGAAGTCCGTCGTCATATTGCTGCCGCTTAGCGGCAAGGGAACGATCACGCTGGCCGCTTCGACGCCGGGCAATGTCCGGATTCGCACCAAGAACTGATCGAAAAACGCGATGATGTTTTCGTTTTTCGGATAAGCCGCACCCGGCAATTGCAGGCGCGCCGTGAGCAGGCGGTCTGTTTTTACTCCCGGCTGCACGCGACCGAGGCGGGCGAAACTTTGGATGAGAAGTCCGGCGCAAATCAAAAGAACGAGCGCAAGCGCGACTTCCGCCACAACGAGCGCGTTCCGCAACCGGCCCTTGCTTTCGCCGCCGCTACCGCCACGCGTGCCGGTTTTCAACGACGAGTTAAGATCGACATGCGAGGCCTGCCACGCAGGCACGAGACCGAAGACGACACCGGTCAGGAGCGAAACGAAAAGGGTGAAGGCTAGCACGACGCCATCGAGTTCGATCGTGCTGATGCGCTGAATATTTTGCGGCACGGTTTTGATGAGCGCGGTCGTGCCCCATTGCGCGACAAGCAATCCAAGAACGCCGCCAATAGCAGCGAGCAACAGACTTTCCGTGAGCAATTGCCGGATAATCCGCAGGCGGCTCGCGCCCATCGCAGCGCGGAGCGCCATTTCTTTTCCGCGCACGGAAGCACGCGCGAGAAGAAGATTGGCGACGTTCGCATTCGCAATCAGCAACACGCACAGCACCGCGCCGAACAAGACATAAAGCGCCGCGCGCACATCGCCGATCAAATCCTCACGCAACGGTTTTGCGGCAAAGCCAAAGTAGGAATTGCTATCCGGATGTTCCTTTTCGAGATTAGCCGCGATCGTCCCCACATCCGCCAGCGCCTGCTCAATCGCGACGCCCGGCTTAAGGCGCGCAATTCCCTGGACACTGTGACTGCCGCGCTCCTGCGTCATCGGCTTTCCGCCATCAAGGGTGAATGCGTCCGCCGCGATCGTAATGTAGCAATCGATCGGATCGTTTTGAATGGGGAATTGAAAACCCGCCGGCATCACGCCCAGGATTGTGAAGGAGCGACGATCAAGCTCTATCGTTCGACCGACGACATTGGCTTCGCCGCCGAAATGCTTTTTCCAAAAGTCGTAGCTGATGATCAGCTTGAATCCGCCAGGTCCGCCGCCGGCCTCTTCATCGGCGCGCGCGAAATTGCGACCCATGAATGGCTTGATCCCGAGCACATCGAGAAACTCCGCGCTGACTTTTTCCGCCAGAATGCTGGTCGCGCCTTCTTCACTCGTTAGGGCGAGCGTTTGATTCCGATAAACTGCGATGCAGGAAAAGGAGTGGTTTTGTTCGCGAAAATCGAAGAAGTCCGGATAGGAAAGCGAATTGAGCTCGGTGGCGTTTTGGCGCGTATCGCGTGCGCCGACGGCCATGAGTTGCTGCGGGTCCGGAAACGGCAGCGGCTTGAGCAAGAGCGCGTTGACCACGCTAAAGATGGCAGTGTTCGCGCCAATGCCGAGCGCGAGCGTAAACACGGCGACGAAAGTGAAACCGGGATGTTTGAGCAGTTGGCGGATGCCGTAACGAATGTCAGTGAGCATGTTGGTCTAACGAGTGGTTATTCGACGCGCAGCGCTACGATCGGATCAACTTTCGTGGCGCGACGCGCCGGCAAAAGACAGGCCACCAGCGCGACGGCCGCGAGCAAAATTGTGATACTGGCCAGGGTGAGCGGATCGTGCGTACTGGTGCGGTAAAGGATCGAGGTCATCGCGCGCGCGACCACGAAAGTCGCAACGAGACCAGTAACCAGACCGAGGCCGACAAGTTTGCCGGCTTGCGCGAGAACGAGACGCAAAACATCGCGAGTCTGTGCGCCGAGCGCCATGCGAATGCCGATTTCGCCGGTGCGTTGCACCACGCTGTAAGCCATCACGCCATAAATTCCGACCGCGGCGATTACCAACGCAACGATGGAAAAAACGCTCAGCAGCGTCATGGCGAAACGCTGTTGTGAAATTTTTTCCGCCATGATTTCCAGGAGCGGCCGGATCGAACCGATAGGTTGATCTTTGTCCACCGCATAAACTTCGGGACGCAACGCACTCAACATCGCCGACGGCGAACCGGAAGTGCGCACGACGACATTCAGCGTGTCGAATGGACTCTGCGCGAACGGTTCGTAGCACTGGCTCGTGGTTTGTTTATCGACGCCGTACTGTTTGATGTCGTCGACGATGCCGACGATCTCGCGCCAAACCGTAAGCTCACCCGGCGCGCCGAGCGGAATGTTGATGCGTTTGCCAATCGGATCTTCGTTCGGGAAAAATTGGTGCGCGAGCGTTTCGTTGATGATGGCGACGCGCGGCGCGCGCGCGTCATCCCGGCCGGTGAAAACGCGGCCGCGCGCGAGACGAATTCCCATCGCGCGAAAATATTCCGGAGTCACGGAGTAGTAATTCGCGCTCGGCCATTCATTCAGCGGAAGCGCGGGCCGGCCATCAATTGCGAAAACCATTACCCAATCGCCGATTAACGGCATGGCATGCGTCACACCCGTCGCTTGCACACCGGGCAATGCTTGCAGGCGCTCGACTAACGAGTCAACGAACGCGGCCTGCTGTTCCGGCTTGGCATATTTTTTCTCGGGCAAGGAAAGGCGGAGAACGGTGGCGTTTTCCGGATTGAATCCGGGATCGACGTGCGTCAGCTGCATGAAACTGCGCGCGAGCAGGCCGGCGCCGCCCAATAAAACGAGGGCAAAGGCCAGTTCCAAAATAACGAGCGCGCTGCGGAATCCACCGCGTGCGCCTCCTTCCGTGGAACCGCGCGCGCCTTGCTTGAGCGCTTCGTTCACATCGGTGTGCGCGGCCAGCCAGGCAGGCGCCGCGCCGAAGATGACGCCCGTGAGCAAACTGAGCGCGAGAGAAAATGCCACGACGGTCCCGTCGAGATGAATGGTAGCCGCACGCGGTAAAGTGGCCGGCGCGAGCGCGAGCAGCGCGGCTAATCCCCAATGCGCGAGAATTAATCCCGCCACTCCACCGCAAAACGCGAGCAACACACTTTCCGTCAAAAATTGCCTAACGAGTCGTCCACGACCGGCACCGAGCGCGGCGCGAATAGAAATTTCCCGATGACGCGCCGTGGCACGCGCCAGCAGAAGATTGGCGATGTTGGCGCAGGCGATCAACAACACACAACCGACTGCGCCGAACAGAGTGTAGAGAACAACGCGCACATTGCGGACGCTGTAATCGAGCATCGACATCACGAAAACGGTCCAGCCTTTGTTAGTATCCGGATATTGCCTGGCGAGTTGCGCAGCGATCACGCGCATTTCCGCATCGGCTTGAGCAACCGTCACACCCGGCCGGAGCCGGGCCGCAGTACTCACATAGTGCCCGCCCCGCCCGTCATTCGAAATTTCTTCCGGTTTGAACGCCATCGGCGTCCAGACCTCGGTCTTGTTTTGTTGTCCGAATCCCGGCGGCGCTATACCGATCACCGAGTAAGGCTCCCCGTTCAACTGCAGATCACGGTTGATGACGTTGGCCGCGCCGCCGAAGACGCGCTGCCAAAATGAATGACTCAAAATCACGACGTGATTTTTTCCGCGCGCATCCTCTTCTGCGGAAAACCAGCGACCGAGAAATGGCTTCACCCCGTAAACGTCGAAATAATTTGCGGTCGCGCGCATGCCGGTGAGGCGCTGCGGCTCGCCTTCGCCGGTGAGATTGAGTTGCGCATTTGTGTAGGCGGTAATGCCTTCAAATGATTTCGCCTGCTGTGTCCAGTCGATGTAGTTCGGCGGCGCGGTGGAAAATTCCGGGAACTCCGGCGGCTGCGATTCGCGGATGACGACGATACGATCGGCGTTTGGATAATCGAGCGGGCGCAGGAGAACGCCGTTCACCACCGAAAAGATCGCGGAGCACGCGCCAATCCCCAGCGCGAGCGTGAGAATGGCCACGACAGTGAAGCCAGGATTCTTGAGCAGTTGTCGGAGCGCGTAACGAAGATCGGTCATCATATGCCTAACGAGTGGTTGAATTATTCGGTCCGCAGAGCTTCGATGGGATTAACAAGGCTGGCGCGGCGCGCCGGGATGAAACAGGCCACGAGCGAGACCGCGCTCATGACAGCGGCCGTGCACAAAAGGGTGACGACGGGCAAGGCGGGAATGCCGAAGAGAACGCTTTGCATCGCTCGTCCCGCCAACCACGCCCCGATCAAACCGAAGGAGGTTCCGGCGGCGAAAAGGCGCAGACCTAACGAGAGGAACTGCTGCCGGATTTGCTTGGTTTGCGCGCCGAGCGCCATGCGAATTCCGATCTCGCGGCGGCGTTGCGCGACGGCGTAGCTGAGCACGCCGTACGTGCCGATGGCCGCGAGAAGCAGTGCGACGCCGGCGAAAATTCCGGCGAGCAGCGCGGGCGAGCGACGCGTGATGAGACTGTCCGCAATCCGCCTTTCCATCGAGCGGATGTTATCGATCGCTAACTCCGGATCAGCTGCGCGGACCACTTTGCGCAGCGTCTCGGCGAACGCTTCGGGGCGCTGGCTTGTGCGCGTGACCACGAAATAATAGGAGTTCTCTCGATAGGCGAACGGCAGGTAAGCCGCCCCCCGGCCGTGCGGCTCGGTGAGAGCCGTCTGTTTCACCCGGCCGACCACACCAACAATCGTGAACAGTTGCGCGTTGTCTGATTCGTTGCCTTCAAACACCCGCTGGCCAAGCGCGCCACCGTTGGGCCAGTAACGTCGCGCAAAATCTTCATCCACGACACAGACTCGTTCGGCGCGATACGAATCTGCTGAAGTCAGAAACCGTCCTTCGCGCAACGGAATGCCGAGCGCTGCGAAGTAATCGCCGGCCACGCCATAGGAATAATGACCTTGGAGCGATTGGCCGGACGGCGGTACATAGCCCTTTGGTGCGATCGCAGTTTTGCCGTCATCGCCACTCAGCGGCATGTTCGTGATTATTCCGGTTGCGGTCACACCCGGCTGCTGGCGGATCAATTCCAGCAAGCGATCGGCGACCTCGACGCGGTGATCCGGATGAGGTTGCCATGGGAGCGTGAACTCGCCGGTAAGGACGTGATCTGGCTGAAAGCCCGGAGAAACGGCCATGACTTTTTTCAGGCTCATCCCGAGCAAGGCTGCGCCTGCCAAGAGAACGAACGCGAGCGCGATCTGCGCGATGATGAACCCGTGACGCAGACTTTGTACGGCGCGGCTCACGGTGCCCGTGCGCGATTCCGATTGGAGCGCATTCGCTAAATGGCTGCTCAGATTAAACCAGGCGATCGGCGCGGCGATCACAATCCCGAGAACCACCGCGCCAATGAGACCAATCGACGCGAGCCAGCCGTCAAACGCGATGTGCGCGCCGAGCGGCAAGCGACTGGCGCCGAGAAGCTCGAGGAGATGAATTCCCCACGCGCCTGCAATCACGCCGAGCACGCCGCCCGCGAACGTGAGCGACACCGTCTCCGTCATCACCTGAGTCACCACATGCCGCCAGCCGGCTCCCATTGATTGACGGATCGCCATTTCTTTCGCGCGGCTGCTCGCGCGTATCAAAAGCAGATTCACCAGATTGACCGCGCCGATGAGCAGGAGGAAAAACACGCCGGCCTGCATCAGTAAAAGCGTCGGCCGAATGGAGTGAACGTGATCCGCATGGAGTGATAGCACGGGCGAACGAAAGCCGGCCTCCGCCATCATCTTCGCTTCCGGATTATCTTTCTCGACGGCGGCGTTGTGCACATCGATCTGCGCTTGCGCTTCCGCGATGGTCGCGCCCGGTTTCAAACGCGCGATCATGTGCCTGGCACCGCCCCCGGAATGGCGTTCTTTCGGAGTGCGGTCTTCCAAGCGCGAGCGGATCGGCAGGAAAAGACGCGCTTCGGAGGAGAGAAAGCTAAAATCAGGCGGCAACACGCCAACGATCCTTCTTGCGATACCGTTCACGCGGATGTCGCGGCCAAGAATATTCGGATCGGCATTGAGGCGCTGACGCCAGTAGGCATCGGTGACGATGGCGGCGACGCCGTTGTTTTCCGCGATCGTCGCTTCCTCCTCCGTGAAGCTGCGACCCATCGCCGGGCCCACGCCGACCGTCGCGAAAAACTCTGGCGAAATGCGCATGATCTCGACCTGCTCGGTTGCACCGGGTTCGCCGACGACTTCACTCCGATTATTGTAAATCGAGAGGCTGGAGAAGGCCGGGATGTTGCCGCGGCGCTCGTAGTAATTGGGCAGCGAGCAGCCGTCATTCTCAACGCCCGCTTTCGGATAGGCGTTGTAGATACTGACGAGCCGGTCCGCGTTTGGAAACGGCAGCGGACGAAGCAACACGGAATTGATCACAGCGAAAATCGCGATGTTCGCGCCGAGACAAATCGCAATCGTGAGCAGCGCGGTGATGGTGAAGCCGGGCGACTTCAGCCATTGACGAAATGCGTATCGAAGATCGGTGATCATTCCGTCCGCAACGCTTGAATCGGATTGACCAGCGTGGCGCGACGCGCCGGCATGAGACAGGCGAACAGTGCGACCGAGCCGAGCATGACGGCAGTTCCGGCCAGCAACGCGGGGTTGTGCGCGGAGACGTTATATAATTGTGTGGTGATCAGCTGTCCCATTGCGAGCGCCGCGGCTATTCCCAGCGCCAATCCGATTAAGACCGGCATCATTCCCTGCCTAACGACCAGTCGAAGGACATCGGCGGTTTGCGCGCCAAGCGCCATACGCACTCCGATCTCTCCGGTGCGTTGTTCGACGGTGTAAGCAACGGCGCCGTAAATTCCGACGGCGGCGAGAACGAGCGCGACACCGGCGAAAACTCCGAGCAAAGTCATGGTGAGACGCTGTTGGCCTAACGAGCGGTTAACGATCGTTTCCATCGTCGTCGGTTGAATAATCGGCAAGCTCGGGTCGATGCGATTCAAAGCCGTTCGTACCATTGTCGCGGCTGCTTCCGGTTTGAGCGGCGTGCGAACGACCACCTGCTCGAAGGGGGCGGTGCGTTGCGGGAATGGTCGATAAAATTCGACATCGTTTGTCTTATCGAGCCGATTGGAACGAATATCGCCGACCACACCAACGACTTCGGTGACTTGTCCGATGCCGTTATCGGTCCCGAAATACATTTGTTTGCCGATCGGATCTTCGTTCGGGAAAAGTTTTTTCCCGGCTGATTTGCTGATCAAAACCACTTGCGGTTTGTCGATGCCATCGTGTTCATCAAAATCGCGACCCGCGAGAAAGGGAATGCCGAAGGTCTTCATGAATCCTGGCGAAATGCTGTGATTTCTCCCGAGCGGACGTTGATTGAGCGGCGGGGCGTTTCCATCAACGCGCGCGTATGGCGAACTGCTGTTGTTGCCGCCGAGCGGAACACCATCGCAGCTCGCGACTGCTTCCACACCCGACATGTTTTCCAACTCCTTCTGCAGCTTCTCGACGAAGCGCGCACGCGCTGGGTTATCCGGATAAGCTGCTTCCGGCAGTCCGATTGCGCCCACCCACATCCGGTCGGAACGGAAACCGGCTTCCTGTCGGCTCAGGCGCAGGAAACTGGTGATGAGCAACGCCGCGCCGGCGAGGAGAACGACCGACAAACCAACCTGGGTCGCGACCAGACCGCGACGAAAACGCTGTTGGCCACGACTGCCGGTCATGGCGCGGCCGCCGTCTTTCAGTCCATCGACCAGATCGGCCCGCGAACTTTGCCACGCCGGATAAAGTCCCATCGCGACGCCGGTGATCAGGGAAAGCCCGAGAGTAAAGAAGAGCACGGTTCGGTTGAGCGAGATGGCGGCGAGATCGATGGGCAGATTGTCTAACGAGAGCTTCGGGAGAATCGAAATGAGCCAGACCGCAAGAAGTAATCCGACGCTGCCGGCAATTACGCTGACCATCGTGCTCTCAAGGACGAATAGCCTAACGACACCTCCGCGCGACGCGCCCAAGGCCATGCGCAAAGAGATTTCGCGACGCCGACCAGTGAACCTAACGAGTAGTAGATTCGCGACGTTACTGCAGGCAATGAGCAGCACCGCGCAAACCGCGCCAACCAAGATCTGAAACGGGCGGTTCAGATTTCCGGTGGCATCTTCCATCGCCGAAAGCGCGACGGGCGACCAGGAGTTGTCGGCGTTCTCCGGATATTTTTCGCGATAACCTGCCTGCAAGGATGGCAACTGCGCGCGCACCTGATCGATGGTCACGCCCGGTTTCATTCGCCCGATCACGCGCATGAAACTGACGCCGCGCATGATGCGTTCGGGCGCCACGCCAGTGAGCTGAAATGGTTTCGTCGTCCAGACTTCCGTGTTCGGTCCCCACCAGGCCAGCGGCATGTTCGGTAAAACGCCGACGATGGTAGTCGCGACGCCATTCAAAGTGACGCTGCGCCCGATGACATTTGGATCGGATCCGAGACGATTGCGCCAGAAATTTGCGCTCACGAGCGCGACGTCGGCTTTCATTTCTTCTTCCGGCAAGAAGAGCCGACCGCGAATCGGCGTCACGCCTAACAAGTCGAAATAATTCGCGGTAACGTCGTTGCCGTTCAACTGCACCGGATCGCCGAGACCGGTCAGGATGTAACCATTGCCCGTGTCGGCGGCGAGTTGGGTGAAGACCGTCTGCCCGTCGCGAAAATGCCAGAAGCGCGGCACCGACATTGGCAGTTGCGTCAAATTTCGTTCTTTCGCTTCGGCTTGCAGACTGACGATCTGTTCCGGTTTGTGATAAGGCAGCCCGCGCAGGAAAATGTCGTTGATCAAACTGAAGATGGCGGTGTTCATGCCGATGCCGAGCGCGAGCGTAGCGACGGTGAGGAAAGTGAAACCGGGCGACTTCACTAATTGGCGAAAGGCGAAGCGGAGATCATTCATGGTTTTTCTTTCCTATTCCGGTGGAGTTGGAACGGGCTCGGTAAGGGCTGCTGTTGGCTCGAGATAAAGTTGACCGCGTGAGGCATCGAAGGTCAGAACAAAGCGCCGCAAAATTTCCATGCCGATGGCCGGCCCTGGACCACCTGGTCCCCAGACATGTTTGATGGCATGCGGTCCGATTTTCACGGAAGTGAAAACACCGGAGGAGGATTGGAAACTCTCCCCCAGCCCGCCGCCCAGCGTGCTGCGTAACTCTGCTGATTCTTTGACGATCTCGTCGTTCACTGACGACTCCGAGCCGGTGTCGATACGCAATTTGTGCTTGCTGATTTTTCCCGCGGGCACCTCCAGCTCCGCTTCGAGAAAAAGTTTATCCCGCTCGACGATCAGCGGAATCGAAGCGCCGCCGCCGGTGTATTGAAATGTCGCGGGGTCGAAAACGGTAAAGGTCGAGTCAATCGGATTAATGCGGACGACGTACTTCCGGAAAATTTCCGCGCCGACCAAACCCTTCGCGTTCGAAGAAATTGGAACTTTGCTCAGATCGATCACCCACGGCTCGGGAAGATCGATCTTCACCTCACCAATTTTCATGATTCCCGGCGTGGTCGTGGAAGTTTCCACAGCACCGGTGCCGGTCACCGAGGCGGCGGCTTGTGTTTTCAAACCGAGTTCGCGGACGAATTTGGGATCGAGGACCGTATGCCGCGCGCCGGAATCGACCACGAAAACAGCGGGCGCGGAATTATTGATGCGGACTTCAACCAGCATCAATGCGCCATCGCGTTTGAAAGGAAATTGACCGAGCGGCTCGGGCGCGGCCGCCCGCGAAATCGAAGCGAGCGCGAGAGCGAGCGCAAGTGTGGAAGCGAAGCGCAGGTCTTTCATTGCACTCGTTAGGCAGTTACTGCATCGCAGTTTTTGCCGCAGCCGAGCGAATAGAAATACTGCCCGCGCTTGAACGCAAAGTGACGGACTTGCCGCCGCCATTCAACGCGCCGCGCAGTTGTTCGCGTTCCGCGCGCGTCACAACAAAGGGAAGATCGGTCGAGACCGCGCCCACACTGGCGGACGCGTCGATGTTCATCGCTGCATCAGCCGGAACGCTGAGTGAAATACTTCCGGCCGAGCTGGCCAGATCAACATCGCCCGGCAAAGGAGAAACCAGCGCCGCGGTGATTGAACCACCGGAGGTTTTTCCGCTCAATTTTCCACGAACGTTCTCGAGCGTGAGCTGACCGCCGCTCGTTTTCACGCTCGTATCGCCACCGAAATTGCGGACGACAATCGAACCGCCCGACGTGCGCGCATCAAGACTTCCGCTGCCGGTTTCCGCCTTAATCTCGCCGCCGCTCGTGCTGACATTCAGCACGCCCTGACAATCCGTGAGTCGAATACTTCCGCCGCTGGTTTTCGCTTCGAGCGGACCGCGCAGTTGCGCCAGCCGCAACTTCCCGCCGCCGGTCGACATCTTACAAGTGCCGGCTACCTCGTTCGCCGTGATCATTCCGCCGCCCGTTTTCAGATCGAGATTGAAATTTTTTGGAATGCGAATGGTGTAGCGCGCATCCATCGAGGTGTTGCCGTTGCAATTCCACGACCAAGAATCCTTTTCCGTCCGACGCGCGCGCACCGTCACAGTGTTGTTCTCGCTCGTGATCACAATCGGAACTTCGGCGAGATACTGTTTCTCTTTCGCTTCGTCGCTTGTTTCGATCTTGCGATGCGCGTCGATGGTAACTTTGTCGCTGGCCGCGCCGGCGACGTCGATCGTGCCGAAGGCCACATCGACCACGAGGTTGCCGCCCGATTTTATGTCTAGGTCCTGGTGAACACTTTCTTCGGAGGAGGCAAACGCGACCGAAGTGCCGAGCGCGAGGAGTAGCACGATTCGAGAGAGCATGACGGTTCCCTTTGCACGGCGCGTGCCAGCGCGATCGGCTATTTGCTAACTCTTGCGACGCAGATGTTTAGCTGATGAGTTCTAGGAGCGTTGCCGGCAGCAATGTCCCAGCGTCGGGATTTTTTTGTCCCGCTTCTGCAACGCTTCTTTGGCGTCGATTATTGCCGAGCCAAACGGCGAAACAAGAACACCCCGAGAACGAGGAAAAGAAGATTCGGAAACCAAACGAGATACTCCGGATGCAAGTACGCTTTACCTCGTAAAGCATCGGCCGCGATGACGAAAAGAAAATAACCAAAAGCCACCAACAAGCTGATAAGAAAACCCATCGATGTTTCGCGACGATGCGCGGTGATGCCGAGCGGCACCGCCATCAGCGCGAAGGCGAGGCAGGAAAATGGAAAAGAAAACCGTTTACTGATTTCCGTGCGACTCGCGCTTTTTTCATCTTTGTCGCCGGTGTTCAGTTGCTCGAGCAATTGTTGGAGCGAAAGCGCCGAGCGGCCGGTGCGACGTTTTTCTTTTTGATAAAGTTCCTCCAAACCGATCGGCAAAGTGCCTTCAACCATACTAATTCCATCGCGCATGCGTTGGAGATTTTGCGGATCGTTTTCGTCCCGTTGTTGGTAACGCGCATTATAAAGGTGCATGAGGATACGTTGGTTCGGTAAATCGGCCTCGAGCGTGCCGGTGCGGGCGTGAGTAATGCGCATCGGCATCGATTGCTCGTTCGTTTCGAAGACAATGATGTTCTCGAGTTTGTTACCCTCCTTCTTACCCACGTAAATTTTGCGTCCGGGAAATTGGTCGATCACTTGATCGCTCCCGAAAAGCGCCATCGGATTACTCGTGGCCAAATCGAAAATCGTCCGCCGAACTTTATATTGGGCCGCCGGCGCAACCTGCACATTGAGCCAAAGGCAAAGAATCGTGCTGAGAATAGCGATGACGGCGAGCGGTATGCAGATGCGCGGAATGCTGACGCCGTTGGAGCGCAGCGCGACAAGTTCGTTCTCCGCGGAGAGTCGGCCGAAGACGAGCAGGATGGCGGTTAATAATCCCCACGGGATGGTAAAGATGAGCGAGAACGGCAGGACGTATGCGATGAAGGTGACGAGAAACTCGACCGGGACATCGTGATTAACCAGGAGAGGCAGCAGGCGACGGAAAATATTTCCGAGCACGAGTACGAGGCTGAGCACTGCCACCGCAAAAAAGAAATTCACCAGCAACTCGCGGGTGATTTGGCGGTCGATTATTTTCAACGCGCTTACCTTCGACCGAAGCGCGGGCGGGACAAATAGAAAGCGCGAAAGGTCCCGCGCGGAGTTACCCTACGCGACACGAATGCGCTTCGCCAGAGCGACAACTGCCGCGACTGACGCGAACAAGAGAATGAAGGTTGTCCCGCTTTCCGGCACGGCCGACGGCCGCCGAAATTCTTGCACCACATAATCCTGACCCGGACCGCTCAAACCGATCAGGCTCGCGCCAGTTCCGTTGAAACTGGCCAGGCTGGTGAGCAAAGCGCTTGCGCCGTAATCAGTGCCGAAAATGCTGAAGTTGGAGCCGCCAATAATTTCCCAGATGGCGACTTGAAAACCCGCGGCCTGCGACGCAGTCATGCTCGTCGAATAGGCCATCGTCCACAACCGACTGATTTGGTCGGCTTTCACCGCCCCCATTGTGCCCGGCAACTTCGGAGCACTGGCCAGCGCGACGTATTGATAATTGGGCGATGACGGAAGACTGAAATGGAATGGATCGATGCAAAAGCCATTCATGGCGGCACCATCGACTACCAGCTTGTTGATTCCAGCGAGAGCGTTGCCGGAATAAAATCCGGTCACAGAAATTGAAACAATTTGGGCAGGCGTTACCGCCAGGTCCTGCACGACGATGGCCCACGCGGAATTAACCGAAAGGAAAACGAGGACAGCAAGTACGACGCGAAAAATATGACGATTCATCTCTGTTTTGGTGTAACACAAATGAATCCATATTTATCAAGCTATTTTATAATTTTTATATTTACAGCGTATTACTGGACATAAGCTAATGCCGCTTTTTTCCCTTCGGCGTGGCAGACGGCGTCGGAGTTGGCGTTGGCGTCGGTGTTACGCTGGGAGTTGGAGTCGGGGTCGGCACCGGCGGTTGCCAAGTCCAGTTGATATCATCGATCTGCCAGAGCGCCGCGGGATGGGAAATATGTATTTCAAAAAATGCCGGGCCGGTTGGATAAGCGAACTCGGCGATGAAGGTTCCGTTCGGATCGAAAAATTGATCGGTAAACACGATTTCTCCCTTCATTTTATATTGCGGACTGGGCACTCCCGGTTCGCGCACGTAATCCATCAGCCGCATTTGGAATGAGGGCGGGTATTGCATCTGCGCTTTCTGTGAGAGCGCACGGGCGAGAAACTTTGCGTCCTGCTGCAAGACCACGCGTTGTGCGACTTCGTCGGCGAAAGCGCGGCCGCCCTTTTCGGTTTTGACGCGGGAGGACCGGAGAAAATACCAACCAACGCCGAGCGCAGCCAGGACGACCAGGATCAGAACAATGACCGAGCCGTTTTCTCGTTTAAAAGGTGCGGCGGAACTTCCAGGGGAGCGCATCTAACCAGCGAAGCAGGAACCTCCCTCTCTCGCCAAGTGCATTTTCAGACATCTTTGCTACCTTGCTCGCCGCATGCAGGCGGAACTTTACGACGTCGCAATCATCGGTGGTGGCCCCGCCGGCAGCACCGCCGGTGCGTTACTCGCGCACGCCGGTCGTCGCGTGGTCGTTCTCGAGCGGGACAAATTTCCCCGCTTTCACATCGGCGAATCGCTGCTGCCTTTCAGCATGAAAGCCTTTTCGCGGCTCGGTCTGCATGAAAAATTCAAGCGTGCTGGCTTCATGGAAAAATTCGGTGGCGAAATGTGCAGCGCCTGCGCAAGCGACAGCGTGAAGTTTTATTTCGAAGACGGCTTCCGCTCGCAGACCGATCACTCCTATCAGGTGACGCGTGCGACTTTCGACAAAGTGCTGCTCGATAATGCGAGCGAAAAAGGCGCCGAAGTGCGCGAAGAAACTGCGGTCGAACAAATTGAGTTCGATCGCGACGAAGTTCGCCTAACGACGTCTGGCGGTGCAATCCGCGCAAAGTACGTGATCGACGCCAGTGGTCGGAATTCCATCATCGGCGCCAAGTTCCAGTTAAAGAAAAATTACAACCACCTGCAGAAATTTTCCGTCTTCGCGCACTACGATGGTGTCGTGCGTCCCGAAGGCCGAGACGGCACTCTCACGAAGATGGTGCGCGCTCTTGACCGATGGTTCTGGATCATCCCTCTCTCGGAAACACGCACCAGCATCGGGGTCGTGCTCGATGCCGCCACCTTTAAGAACGCGAAACAAAGTCCGGAAGAATTTCTCGAGCGAGCCATCGCCGAACAACCTGTTCTGATGAAACAGATGGAGTCCGCGGAGCGTGTCGGTCCCGTTAATGTCGCCGCGGATTTTTCCTATCGGAGTTCGCAACTGACGGGTGATCGCTGGATGCTGGCAGGCGACGCCGCTGGATTCATCGATCCTGTCTTCAGCAGCGGCGTTTTCCTCGCGGTGCTCGGCGGCGAACAATGTGCCGATATTTTGCATGAAGTGCTCGATCGGCCGGCCAGAAAGGCAAGGCTCTTCAAGCGCTACGCAAAAAACATCAACCGGGCGATGGACGTCTATTTGCGTTTCGTCGAGGCTTGGTATTCGAAAGAATTCATCGAGATTTTTCTACATCCGCAGGATCTCCTGCAGATTCCGCCGGCGGTAAATGCCGTTCTCGGCGGCAACGTCGGCGGCAGCTTCGCGGTCAGCTGGCGCATGGAAATTTTTTATCTTCTCGTTAGGCTGCAAAAATATTTTCCACTCGCACCGCGCCGCACTTTGCTTCCGTTAAAGAAATTAGCGGAGCTTGCCACCGCCTGATCCAAAAAATCTTATGCGAAATATCAGTCTTGTTTTCCTTCTTTGCCTAACGAGTTGTGCCACCACTTCCACGCATCAAATCGCCTCGCCCGCCAGCGACTGGCAAACGAAAGCCGGCCAGCTCGCCTATAAAGGACCACGAGTTTCGCTCATCGGTGAAGTGCTCGTGCGTTATTCGAAGGCCGGCGATTTCGAGCTGACTTTCACCAAAGGTCCGGGCGTGAAGCTACTGGTCGTTAGGCAGGATGCGAGCTTTGCCTCCGCCGAAGGTCCGCTCGCCCGCGGGCAATGGTCCGGCCCGGTGGCTAATGCGCCCGAGCGCCTGCGCGGATGGTTTAGTTTGCGGGACAAAATTATCGCGGGCGGAACATCCGTTCGCGTTGCCAGCGGCGCGGAAATTTTTAACGTGCGTTTCTAACGCCGCGATTCATTCAGTCGCATGGCGCTTCATTCATCGATCAGTCGTCTCGTTACGCAACGGCGCGGACTTGTCTGGTTCGGCATCGTGTTGATCGCGGCCGCGTCGCTTTTCATTCTGGTCACGCGAATGAAATTGGATACGGAAGTCCTCAACCTCCTTCCGCGCGGGTTCGAGTCCGCCGAAGGCCTGAAAGTTTATAACCGTGATTTTTCGCAAGTTCGCGCGCTGACTTTCGCGATCCTTTGCCAACCAGAGGACGCAGATCGTCTGGAAGAATTTGCTCCGCAATTTGCCGAATCGCTTCGTCAGCAACCGTGGTGCGCACGCATTCTTTCCGGGGCACCGATCGAGACGCCCGAAGGCGTGCGTGATTTACAATCCATCGCGGTACCGCTGCTGTTAAATCTCGAGCCGGCCGCTTTCAACGAAACCGTCGCCCTTCTTCAACCAGAGAAAATTCAAGAGCGACTCCGTCGGCTGCATCAAGAAATCCAGGCTGGCTCACCACGCCCGCAAATGGAGCTTTCGTTAGACCCGCTCGGTGTGATTGCGCCCGCGTTGAAACCATTTGCGACTAATGCCGCGATCGAAGAAGACCAGCCGCTCACTTCCCCCGATCGCACCATGCGAGTGTTTCTGACCGTGACGAATCAGCCGAGCATCGGCGCATTCGATTGCCAGCGATTGATGCGCGAGGTGAATGCATTTCGCGCGAAAGCGCATGAGGGCTGGGACGGCGGCCCGCTCGAAATTCTCGTGACCGGTCGCTCCGCTTACGTCGCAGAAATTTCCCTGAGCATGCGACACGACATCATCATCACTGTGCTCGGCTCGATCATTTTAGTCGGCGGCGTTTTCTACGCCGGTTTCCGGCGCTGGGTTCCGTTGATCGGAATGGGATTCTCGTTGCTGCTTTGCTGCCTGGTCGCCCTGGCCGCCGGTCTGCTCATTTTCGGCGAACTCAACATGGTCACCGTTGGATTCTGCGCGATCCTAATCGGGCTCGGTGTCGATTTCGCGATTTTGATTTTCGGCCGCTACCAGCAGGCGCGCGATGATGGCTGCGATCACGCCGGCGCGGTCAGCGAAGCGGTGAAGAATCTGGGCCGCGCAGTTTTTTTCGGCGCCCTCACGACTGCCGTCGGTTTTCTCGCGTTGCTTCTCAGCGGCTCGGCCGGATTCACGCAACTGGGCGTCCTCATCGCGATCGGCATTTTTCTCGCCGGCCTCTTCATGATGTCGATCTTCTTTCTCTTTCTGCGCAACGCGACCCATAACGTCCGCGCCGATTGGATTTTCACGCTCGTGAAAAAATACGTGCGTTGGACGGTGCGCCGGCCGGCCATCATGCTTTGGATCGCGACGCCGATTCTGCTCGGCCTCACCACCATCACATTCCTGCCGCGCCCACGGTTAATTTTCGATGTGAGCACGCAATCGATGGAGCCGAAACGCAGCGCCGCCGGTTACGCGCTCCACACCATCATGGAAAAAATGCCGATGCGCTGGGAACCGGCGCTCGGTATCGTGCAGGCCGCGAGTGCGCAGGAGTTGCACGACGACTGGCAAAAAATCGCCGCTCATTGGAGCGAGCTCCAGTCCGCGGGAAAAATCAAAGGGTTCTCCACTCCGGCCGCGCTCGCGCTCTCCCCGCAGCGCGTGGAAACGAACCGAGAGAAATTGCGCGCGGTTGATTTTGGCGCGACCCGCCAATCGCTGGAATCGGCGATCGCGACCGAAGGATTCAGTGCGGAAACATTCGCTTCCGCCTTCACGCTTCTGGATGATCTGGCGCGCGTCGCGCCGGCGAACGCAACCGTTCCGGATTGGCGAAGACTTTTACCGACGACTTCGAGTTGGTGGTTCCTTGTCGATCGCTATTTCGCCGAAGATCCCCTGCTCACGACCGGATTTGTCACGACGAATGAACCGATCACCACGCAGGAACAAAAGGAAATGTTGCACCGCGAATTACCGGTCGCCGGTGTGCCAATCGTTCTTTCCGGTTGGAGTTTCACCCTCACCGATCTCGTCCCGTGGTCGCGTCATCAACTCATTTTCATCAGCACACTCATGGCGATTTTCGACGCGACTCTTCTCGCGCTTCTGTATCGCGATTGGCGGTTGTGGTTGATCCAAATCGCGACGCTCGCGATGGCTGTCGCGGCGATGATCGCTTCGATGAAATTGCTGCAGATTCCGCTCAATCTTCTCAACGTTCTCGCCTTCCGTCTCGTCCTCGCGATCGGAGTCGACTACGGAATTTATGTTCTTCTCGTCTGGCAACGCGCGCGCGAGCTTGAGCACGATGTCGCGGGTGTCGTGAAGCCCGTCATCCTGGCAGGACTAACGGCGATTGCCGGTTTCGGTTCGTTAGGCTTGGCCAATAATCCGACGTTGGCCGGCCTCGGCATCGCTTGTGCGATCGGAATCTTCTGGAGTCTGGCCGCGACAGTTTTTTTCACACTGCCAGCGACGGCGGCAGCTGAGCCCAAGACATGGCGCGAAGAATCTGTAGAGTCTCGCGTCGAACAGATCGAACATGTCTAAGCTTTTTCTCGCGCTACTCATCTTCTCGTTAGGCTGCGGTTTCCTATCCGCTGAGCCGCTTGCGGCAAACGACGTCAAGGCGCTGCTCGGTCGGATTCGCGAAAAACGGGCCGGCGCGCCGCAGGTCCACGCGGATTTCAAGGAAGAGAAAACGATCCGGATGATGAACAAGCCGGTCACGAGTTCGGGCAAGGTTTGGTTCCAGGCGCCTAACAAGTTCAAGCGCGAAGTCACCGGCAACTCGCCTAGCGTGACGGTGAGTGACGGACAGACGCTCTGGATTTATTATCCGAAATTTCAATCAGCCGAACGCTATTCGTTAGGCAAACGTTCGCCGCTCGATGCTGGCATTGCTGCGATCACGGCTAGTCTCAATCTAGAAGGCGTTGAGCAGACTTATCACATCACCGGAGCGCATGAAGGCAATACCTACACGCTCGAGCTGCTGCCGCGCGCGCCCTCGATGAAGCGATTGCTGCAACGCTTCCTCATTCATTTCAACGAAGCGCTCCAAGTCGAGCGCACGGAAATGCTGCAGCCTAACGGCGACCGCATCATTACGATTTACACCAACGAATCGCGCGCGCCGATCGATCCGGCAATGTTCCAATTCACGCCACCACCGGGCACGAACATTACTACGCCGCTCGGGCAGTAGCTAGTTTAGCAGCGAGGCGCTGCACGGTATTGATGTTGCGCAGGGTCGTGCGCATCCCAATCGTTTTCTCCAGACGCGGACCGTAAAACCCTGACTCCAAAATATTGCCCCGCGCCAGCCAATACAGGTCGCGGCCATGCACGCGGAAGTCGTTCAGTTTGTCAGAACAACTCGTTAGGCCAGCAGCGGCTTCTTTGGCGGGCGCGTTGGCGAGAAATCCGACAAAAAGTTTAGGGTCTTCGCCTTTCATCGCCGCGGGCGTAAATGGCTGATATTTGGCCATGGCGACAAGTTCCTTTTCGTTGCGAAGAAAAACGACGACTTCGAAACCGAGCGAAGTCTGCAGATGTTTCTCGATTTTCTTGAGCAACGCCTCCGCATTTTGCGATCGCGTCTCGAAGAGGACGTTTCCGCTGGCGATGAAAGTTTCGACGTTTTTAAAACCACATTCTTCGAAAAGCGAACGAAGACGCTCCATCTTCACCTGGCGCTTGCCCACGTTGATTGCGCGCAGGAATGCGAGGTAGCGCATCACTCGGCGGCGAAATAGCGCAGCGCCCGCAGACTCGGCAGAAAAAAATACGCGCCGCCGCGCACGGTGATGAACTGCGGCACATCACTTACGCGACGCGGCGCATCATCGTTGCGCGGCACGGTGAAATCGCCCGTGATCGGACAGCCGGGAATTTTTTCGCGATTGCCGAGAAGCGGATCGCTCTCGCCGGTCAGGCCGGAAAATTTCGTGTTCATGATCCAAGCGTTCTGAAGGAATTCGAATTGCCTCAGGATGTTGGCGTTCAGACAAACAAAATGCAGCCCGCGTTCCGCGTCGTCCGGCGGCGCTGGAGCGAGCGCGTCTTCCGGTTTCAATTCTGGCCCATACTCGCGACCGCGCCGCAGGATGCGATGGAAGCGAACCGACGACATGAGATCGTCGCGAAATCCTTTCGGACCGAAGCCGATCATGGTGATGAGCTTCCTGATTAAGGTCGGATGTCCCTGAATATCCGCGTTGCGAGGATTGGCGCGATGCACGTGGGCACCGAACGGACAACGCGCGCCGTCCGGGTTTTGCGCGAAGGTGAACTGATTTTTCGCGAAGTCCTTCGAATCGATCCCGGGAATCGGTTCCGATTGCGGCGACACCAGCGGATCGCCCGCGCGCGTGCGACCGACGAAAGCCGCGGCCAGCTTGTTCGCTTCCGCCGCATCGCCACCGCTCCGTTCGTGGACAAACTGCCAGAACTTCCGCACGTCCTGCCGCAGCTGGCGCATGACCAGATAAGTTCCATTGCGGCCAAGATCTTTTTTCTCCGGTGAATCTCCTGCGGGAAAGAGCTGCGCGCTCTTCGCGTCGGCATCGAGCAACGGCCGCTCGGTGTACTTGTTGTACTCGTTAGGGTAACCGAGGAGGAATTCTCCGAGCGCGGCGAAGTTGCTATAGTCCAAGCGCGTTTCCGTCACGTTGCGCTCGCGTTCCCAATCTATTTTCGGCTGGCTGATGCCGTCGGCGAAGCCAAACGGCTCGAGACCACCGAGGTCACCAGTTGGCAGCCAGCGCATTTCTTCGAAGGCTTCATTCCATCGCGGGCCTTTCGCGGTTTCCACAAAACTCACGAGTTGGTTGGGTTTGGCGAAAAACATCACGAGCAAATGGGGCACGTGGGCTTCGTAACCCCATTCCCATTTTTCGGGCGCGTTGTTTCCGACATCGCCGAGACGCCGCGCCCGACTCTCTTCCGTCATGCCGGTGAGAAATTCCGGCGAAAACCTGTCGACGATCGAAGGGGCCACCCCGAGATTCGTTAGGCCTTCCGCGGTGAAGGCGACCTGCAAAGCGGTGGATGGACGCGGCTCCCCCTCTTTCGTCGCGGCCGCGCTGGTGATCGATGCGCTGCGTAACCACGCGCGCGCGGCGGCTGCGTTTCGCACCCGCAAGAGCGCATAGGTCGCTTCCTTCATCTCGCCAAAGCCGAACCGGATCAGTCCCTGCGCGTCGCTGTAATCGTCGTCGCTCATAAAAGTGCGGCCCAGGCGCGCGCTTCCTCTTCGCTCAAGTGCGAGGACTCGATCCCTTCCCGGAGGAGGGTATTTCTTTCCAAATCGATGGCGGTCAAACCGGGATAAGCTTTGTACCAGACCTGCGTCGGCAGAGTATGACGGCGCAGAAAGTTCCGATATTTTTGTTCGTCCTTACAGCCATCGAGCACGAGCCAGTTGGTCTTGAGGTAGCCGATTCCATTACCGAGAAAAGCGTTGAGACCGAAGCCCGCTTTGTTGATGAAATCGTCCATGTAGCTCTCGACCGTGCCGTCGTAATTGCTGAAAAAGACCATTCGCTTGGTGCCGTCGAGGAAAACCCAGCGCGCGAAATGAATCGACCGGACACGTCCGAGGCGGCCGCGTCTCACCAGATGTCGCGCGGCATAATCAACCGAGAGGAGAACGCCGACCAGGGTCGCGAGCCGGACGAGGCCCGGCTTGATGCTTCCTAGTAAGCTGAATTGATTGGTGACGTCGTGGTCTTCCAGGGACGACAAATGATCGGCGTGTTTCTGATCCACCCGCCAAACAAGTTCCGGGTCGGTTTTCTCGAGGTGGCGCAACCACAAAATATACAAGGGCAGGATCAGAATAAGCGGCGGCAAAAAAAGCAGGACGAGCAGTGGAACAGCGATCAGGTGGAGCGCATTCTTAATGGACCAATCGGACGGCGTCGGCTGTTCGGGAGTTAACCCAAGACGACCGGCCGCTTGCTCAGCTTGAACAAATTGCCGCAACTTCGTGTGCAGTTGTTGCGCGGGTAAGCCTCCCACTTGCCTAACGAGTGCTTCGCGCAAGCCCGCTTCTTCCTGGATGCGGCGAACGGTGCGGCCGCGCCAGTTGATGTAATTCGCAATCGGCGGGGCGCGGTGCAGCTTCAGAAACGCAAGCAGATCGGTCTGCGGATCGAAGCCCGCACAGGCAAAAATTTTGCGCAGGCCGTCCCCCGCTTTCTGCGCCAGCTCGGCCAGAAAATCATTTTCTTCGCCATCGATGTCGCCCAAAAAAGCGAGATACAATGGATAGGTCGGCGTTGGGCCGCTGCCGTGCATGCGCGCGTCTTCCAGAGTCTTGTCATCGAGAATAAGCAGGCGCGATAAGTGCAGCTTATCGAATTGCGCGAAAGGAATGAGGGCGTTGTTCACGTTTACTATGCCGGGACTGTCATTCATCGAATCGAGCAACTGCCTCAGCTCGACTTCGCGCGACGGAATAATCGCCCCCAGAACCATGAAGTTTGATTGCGGCGTCACGACGCGTTACTCGAAAGTCTCCTCGCCGGTCGGTTCGTAATGGGGCACCGCGTTCAAGTGATGACGCAATTGCGCAAGCGTTTCGTACATTCTTTTGCGCGCGCGACTCTGATTTCCCAGCGGCCGATGCTCCGCAATGGTATGCCACGGATTGTAGGAAAGTTTTTTCGCGAACTCCAATTGCGTGAGCGAATCGAATTTCTGTTTCGGGAGACGCAAGGTCGCGACGGAAACGCGTGGTGAAATTTTTTCCGGCCAAAGCACGGCGTTATTTTCGATCGGCATTAAATGCGGATCGGTTTGCAATTGCAGACGAATATCGAATTCGACATCGCCTTCGGTTAACGACTTTACCATCGCCTCGCGCAGATAATTATCCGGCGGCCGGTTGGGCAGATTTGGAATCGGGGTCTTTTTGTTCGACTTCGGCCAGACGGAATATTGCATGGCCTGGCCTTCGCCTAACAAGTAAGGCACGCAGCTAAAATAGGGCGCTTCGAAGGGACTGCTCTGCGTTTTGATGAAGAGCGATTGCATGATGAGATCGCAGACATGCGGCCGGTGGAAATTCAAAAAATAGAAAATCTGTGCGTTCGTTAGGCTCTGTATTTGCAGTTGTGCATTCGCTTTCGTGTCGGGCGTAACGAAGGTCGGCGTGGAAACGCCAAACATATCGAGCGTGAATTTTTCGGTATCGACCAACTTCGGACCAGGCACCCCCATGAGTTTGATGCTGATGCTCATGAAGCCGACGTCGTCGATGTCCGGCGTGATGTAGGGACCGGGACCGGAAAAGCGAACCCAGGCGGGAAACTTCTGCGGCTGCGCATAAATCCCGTGGCGAAATTGCGGCGGCAAGTTGTCGTGCACAATGAACTCGCCGCGACAGATACCTTGCGTCTTCGTGTTCCCGCCACGCTCCATGCCGCCCGGCTTCCACAATTTTTGCATCTGCTGCGTGAAACTGTTGATAATCGAGTCGAGAAACTCTTCTTCGCCGGGCAAGAGTTTTTCTTCCGCGAGTTTCAATCCTTCGTTAGGCCGCTGCAGGTTGATTAAAGCAGTCGTTAGGCGCGCAAGCGGATCGCGCAAGACTTCGTCGAAGACCGGGCGAATCCACGGATCGATCCGCCGTTCCATGTGGAGGAGGAACGTCGAAGTCTCGCTCAGCCAGTTAAGAAAGGCCGAGCCGGTGTCGGCCCTCGGCATTGGCCGACTTTGATTGATGATCGGCGGCGGCGGATTTTCTTCAACGCCAGCCATAATTAACTACTCGTTAGGCCTTCGGAAACTGCAACGCGAAGTGTATCAGCTTTTTCTTGCTCCAATAAACAAGACCGAGATAAATCCCGGGACTGACCTCGCGGATTTCATCGCGGATCCAATGCGCCACCAGCGAAGTCTTGGAGTAATCGAGCACGATACATTCTTTCTGGTCGAACCAGCTCTTGTCCTTGTAAACCTTGGCCACGATCGCTTTCACGCCGATCGGTAGAATCTTGTTTCGCAATTCGCCTTTTACGGGATCGAAGACTTTACCCTTCCAGGTGAAGACATTCACGAACCAAGCGATCTCGTCGGAGACAGCCGTGCCCGGTGCGATGATGGCGACGCCGTTCCCTTCCCCTTGCGGAATATTTCCAGCGTCACTATCGCGAAAGATTTCGTCGAGCTGATCGCCCGACATTTTCAGAAACTCGTGCGGATCGGTAATGGTTGGCATACTCGTTAGGTTACAAGGTCTTGAGAAATTCGATCAAGGCGCGTTTGTCATCGTCGGGCAAGTCAGTTCCGAAATAATGACCTTTATCTTCGATGAAATCGGGACATTTGTTGGCCGCGATTAAATCCGGAACCGCTTTCATCATCTGAGCGCGCGCGTGCTCCGGATCGGCCCCGAGCAAAGTAGGCGCCAGCTCGGTCGCGAGCTTGAGCGCCTGAACGAGATCGGGTTCGAGATTGGCAATGAGATTAATCGGCGTGCCTTTGGGAATCGGACCAAGCCTAACGTAACCGTCCGGGTCGGCCATTTTTTGCAAAGGCGCCGGGAGGTATTCCTTTCGCAGCTGTAATTTGCATTCCTCCTGCGTGCGCCAGATGGAGTCTTTACCCAGCCGTTTTTCCGGCCAGAGCAATTTCTCCGCGGCGTCGTTGAAGGCGTCCATTCGTCCAGCCACAGAAGGATCGCCGGTAAATTTGCCTAACGAGTTGTTGTGAAGGAAAGGCGCTGAGCTCCACAGACTAACGAGTGATGGCACGCGATAGTAACCCGGTCCGGTGTTCTTCTTCGCCGGTTGGAATTTAATCGGCTGCGTTTCATCGAACGGATTGAAAAAGTCCACTTCCTCGGACGGGGTGAGTTTCTTGTAATCTTCCGACGAGAAATTATCCCAGATGTGGTCGCGCTTGGCGTTCGTGCCGAAGGCGCGTGCGGCATTCGTTTTTATTTGCGCGAGCGGAATGCGCGCTTCGTTGGAAAGGAAGTTGTCCTTAAGAAATTCGTTCTTGGCAATTTTGTCGCGAAACCATGCCTTACCTTCGGCCGATTGCGCATCGACGCCATTCGGCGGCTGCTGGCTGGAATGACACGACGCGCAACTTTCGGCAAAGACTTGTCCACCGCGAGTCATCACGGCCTGATCGGTAGTGACAAACGAGGGTCCATCCGGCGCATCGGCCAAATGGAATGGTTGCAAATGCGTGAAGAAGGCCGCGATGTTGTTCAGGCGCTCCTCTGTCGCACGCCAAAAAACGGAATGCTCACGCGCATACGGAATTTCAAATGGCTTTTGCGGCGGAAACAGACCGATCAGCCGATTGTGTCGCGTGAGCCAATACTCGGAGAACATTCCGATGTTGACGTAAACGCGGATGGTGGCACCGGGCACGCCAATGGAATCCGCCCCATCCTTCAGGATGTGAGCCACTGGCATCTCCGCCTTTGTGCCGGGGAGCGCTAAAGTTCCGCCAGCCAAATGTTCGGGAACTTGAATGCGCATCCGTTCGCCGAGGAGGAAAATCGGATTGATCGCATTCGGATTATTGATGTGATCGGTCGCGATGCGCGAAGTGTCGGAAGTGCCGGGCGGTTGCGCCTGCAGCATTTGATAGAAGAAACCTTGTTTGTCGACGTTGGCCGCGAAAACTTTTCCTTCGCGGAAGTACTGATTGCCAATTGCTGACGCTAAATTCTCCCACTTCGGTTCCGCGGGATCGCCCGGTGGGTTTGTCGGCAAGGGCGAGATGTGACAAGCGCCGCAGGCAACACCGACGCGATATGGTCTAACGAGTGTGTTGTCGTTGTAGAACGACGGCTTGTCCATGTATGCCTTGCCGTCCCCCCAGCGCTGTTTGGCTTTCTCATCGAACTCCGGATTCGGGAACAAGCGGAAGCCCATCACGCCGGACGGTTTTCCGTAAACTTTCGTGTCGACGCCGGCCGGCTCCGGATTGGAGGTGTCGTTAGGCTGATCGAGGTAGAGACCGTATTCATCCGGTTTATCCGGCGCGTGAAAACCCGGTTGGTTCGAGAGTCCCAAGGTCGCGAAACGCTCGCCGCGTTTGTATTTGCGGTTGTCGAGCATCTTGAGCAAATCCATCAGGCCGTAACTGTCCTGCGCGACGTGATTCCAAAAATGCTGGTTCCCGCCCGTCCAAAGATTCCAGGCATTCCGGCCCATGATCGCATCCGGCGGGAGAGCGATGCCGCCATCCATCTCTTTGAAAACGTCGGCGGTAATCTGCGGGAAATCAGCAGTCGTTAGACCGGCGAGCTTCGCTTCGTCTTCCGGATTTTTCTTGGCGCAATTCGAGAACAAAAGTGCGCACCCGAACGCACCGAGCCAAACTCCTGCGTTGCGGAAAAATTTCACTCACCGGCATTTAGTCCGGCGCAGAATTTCGCTGCAAGAAAATTATCGAGTGGGCGCGCTCGCGCCGCTTACATCTGCTCGATCTGGTAACCTTTCGCGCGGAGCAGGGCGAGAACGCCGTTACTGCCGCCGAAATGGGCACTGCCGACAACGACGAAATATACTTTTCCGCTCGCGAAATAGCTTTCGATCTTTGGGATCCACGCGCGGTTGCGCGCATCCAGCAGCCGCTCGCCAAACGCAGGAAATTCATCGAAGCCTTTCTTGGTCATTTGCATGAGGGCTTCGCAGTCCCCGCGTCGCCAGGCGGAAATCAATTTGTCGCGCAGTGCCGGGTCGGAGGCGGTGGGAATGAAGGTGGTGAGCAAGAGAATTTCACTCTCGCGATCGCTCAAGCCGGAAAAAACGCGCGCGTGTTCCATCATGCTTTCGAGACCGATGACTGGCATCGATTTCTTTTCCGCGCGCCGCATGAGGAATTCATCGACGCCCATATCCGGCATGGCTCGATGCGTTGAACCAGATTGTAAGATCTCCACGATGTACCACGGCTTGTATTGCAGGAAGTTTTCCTCGGGAATATTCATGAGTTCGAATAACCGGCGAAGCCACGCGTAGGTGCGCGGATCGACATGATTTTTCAAACTATCGCCATGCCGGTATTTGCCTTCGTTGTCTAAAACCTTGTTGAGACCGAATAAACTTTGCTTGTCCACTTCCAGGACGAGCCGGGATGAAGCGTCGAAAGCCTGTGCGTACGAAGCGGGCAGCGGATAGTCGCTTTTGCGCAAGGCGTGGACGGAACCGCCGAGATACAAAAATTTGCCATCGTCCCTGGTGACTTTCCAGACGCAGGCGGCATGCATCGCCGACGCGCAGAAAACAGCCAGAAAGAGGAAAAATTTAACGAAAACCCGCGACACTTGTGCTCTGTAGCAGCGGGCCCTTGGCCTAACAAGGGGCATAATTTACTTTGGACGAAGATTTACCTTTTCGGTTACGATTCACTATGAAGTTTCGCTTTCGCGCGCTCTTTGTCGCCGTTCTCGTTCTTGCACTCGTTAGGTCTAATGCGTCGGCGGCGAGCGATCCCGAAATCGATCGACTCTTAAAAAAACTGCCCGCTCCGGAAAAACTGGTCAAGCCCGACGAACGCGTCTGGCGCATGACCGACGCGGCGATGCGCGATCCGTTGGTGAAGGAGATCGCGCAGGCTTCGAAGACAAAGCAGTTCAAGCGCGGGATGGAATTGACCCGGCAATTAACCGCGCGTTATCCAGCGAGCGCATCCGCGCATGCCTTGCACGGACTTTATGCCGACGCCTTGCATCACGATGAGGAAGCGATTGCTGCTTTCCGCAAAGCGGTCGCTCTGCAACCGAAGTTTGCCCTATGTCATTTCGGCATCGCTGCGACCGAGTATAAACGCGGACATTACGCAGCAGCGCTGCCGCACATTCGGCGGGTCACAGAATTGGAACCGCAGGCGGCAAGTGGCTGGGCCGTGCGCAGCATGTGTGCGCAGGCGGTCGGTCAACGGCAGGAAGGTTTAACCGCAGCGCGTCGGCTGATTGCGCTTGCTCCGCAACAACCTGCGGCGTGGGTGCGATTGGCCGAGGCCGAACGCAGTGTGGGGAATTACGCCGAAGCTTCACGGGCGATGAACCGCGCGGTTAACGTGGCGCGCGCAGTCCGAGCGGCACCGTCCAAAAAGAAAGTGTAATTACGGGCGCGTTTCCATCTGCGCGCGTAATTCGCGCAGCTCGCAAGTGCGAGCTCGAACGGCTTCTTCGTAGGCGGCGCGCTGCATGTCGAGTTGGAGATGCAGACGACGCATCTCCAGCATGTTGTTGATGCGGAGAAGAACTTCGAGTTCGTCGAACGGCTTGAGCAAAAAATCGGTCGCGCCCGCGCGCAAGGCGCGTCGCTTTGTGTCTTCGGCGGCGTCTGCCGTCAAGACGATGATCGGCAGAAAAACGTCGCGCATCGCTGAGCGAACTGATTCAAGAACGGCCAAGCCATCCACGTACGGCATCATCAGATCGAGCAAAACGAGATCGGGTGTCCAAGTCTCGCAGGTTTGCAGCGCGAGACGCGAATCGTTCAGCGATTGCACGCGAGTGTAACCGCTCCCGCCGAGCATGTCTTCCAGCAGAGCGATGTTGAGCGGCTCGTCATCGATGATGAGAATTTTCATCTTCGGATGAACCGCGACCGCGAGCGCCGTAGAATCCTTCTTTCCGGCATCGCCCGGAAGCACAGTGGATGAGTCTGTTGCGATCACTCGTTAGGCCGCGGCGCACACCTCTCCGGTGTTTGGCGAAGCTTTGGTTTGGGCGACCACCCGCAAAAATTCACTCATGTCGATCGGCTTGGTCAGATAACTACGTGCCCCGGCGGTGAGCAGCCGTTCGATCTGGCGCGCGGTGGCGTCCGCACTGATCACCACCACCGGAATTCCGGCAGTGAGTTTGTCCTTCTGCAAACGCGCGAGCACTTCCCATCCCGGTAAATCGGGCAGATGGAGATCGAGCAAAATCAAATCCGGCAAATGCTGACGAGCAAGATCCAGTCCCAGTTGCCCTTGCATGGCCGTGATCAAATGCACCGCGGGCTCATCGATCAGCAGCTGTTCGATCAAGGTAAGATTGGAAAGGTTGTCTTCTATATAGAGAATCTTGCGCTCTTCGACGATGTGCTGGCGCTCCTGCGCTTCTCTAATTTGACCGGCGAGACGATCCAGCGGCGATTCCGTCAGCGGCAATTCTACCCAGAAGGTGCTGCCATTGCCGGCCGAACTTTTTACTCCGAGCGTTCCCCCCATCGCGTGAGCCAGTCGCTGGCAAAGTGCAAGACCGAGGCCGGTCCCTTCCACGCCAGAATGCTCGGCGCCGAGACGATCGAAAGGAGTGAAGAGCCGCGAGAGTTTCTCTACCGGAATGCCGGCGCCGGTGTCGGTAATGATCAACCGGATCTGTCCGCCGTTGAACTCATCGGATAGATTCACCTTTCCAGCGCGTGGCGTGTACTTGACCGCATTGGTCATCAAATTCAGCAGCACTTGTTTCAAGCGCTGGCGATCCGCCGACACATAACAGCTGCTATCCAATTGCGTTGAGACGCTGAGTTCGATGTCGCGTTCCGAGGCCATGGGGCGCATCAGATCGAGCGCTTCATGCAACACTTCCGCCACCGCGACGGGCTCGAGCGAGAGCTGCAAGTTGCCGGCTTCGATGCGGCTGATATCGAGCACCTCATTAATCAGATTCAGCAAGTGACGTCCGGCACTGATGATGTAACGAATACGCGTCCGTTGCGTGTCGGTCGGATTTTGTCGCTCGAGCAGTTGGCCGAAACCGAGGACGGCGTTGAGCGGAGTGCGCAATTCGTGACTCATGCGCGAAAGGAATTCGCTCTTGGCGTGATTGGCGCGATCCGCATCTTCTTTGGCGTCGCGCAATTCGGCTTCGCTCCGTTTGCGTTCTGAGATGTCCTCCACCATCAGCAGGAAATGATTCGGATTACCTTCAGAATCGCGCATCAAACAAGCGGTGCGACTAACCCAAAGCGGCTGTCCGTTCTTGCGCACGTAACGCTTGTCGCTGGTAAAGCGCGCTGCGCCGTCAATAAGCCCTTGAGCCAACTTCCGCGCGGGCTCGATGTCCTCGGGCGCGGTAATGTGCTCGGCTTTTAATTGCAGAAGTTCTTCCTCGGAATAGCCGACCATCTGGCAGAAGCGCTCGTTCACTCGCAGGAATTTTTCGTCAAGTCCGAGCGCGATCATTCCTATGGGCGCTTGTTCGAAAATCAGACGCGATGCGCGTTCGCTCGCTTCCAGAGCGGCCGTGCGTTTGGCGACTGCGCGTATTTCCTGCACACTGCGCAAACAGGCGATAGCGAGAAAGACATTCTCGAAGACGACCCAGCCGGCGTGCTCGAACGATCGCCACGGACTCGCATTCAAAACACCGTAAACCGTGTAAGGCCAATAAATCCCCCGCAGAAAATGATCCAGCCCTACGACAATTGTCGCCGGAATGAGCACGCGCCAGTCGCGATAAAATGAAAGAATCACCAGCGAACCAAATACGTGGAAATGCGTCTCGATGCGGCCGCCCGTTAGTCCAATGAGCAAAGCCGACATGAGCATTTGCGCGATGCTCACCACGTAGCGGGTCGACCGCGCGCCCGGCCAAACGCGAATCATCCAAACGGGGGAAATCGTGATCGCGCCGCCTAACAGCAGCGCCGCCCAAACGTGAATGGTGATCTGGCTGCTCTCGCCGATCCATGTCTGCGCCGACATGAGGAGAGCGAGGACAATGCACGCAAGCCATTGCAGTAGCAGGACCTTCTCGAACAGCTGATCGGTGTTGCGGTAGTTCTCCGCCAGACTT
This sequence comes from Chthoniobacterales bacterium, assembly GCA_038237435.1. Taxonomy (GTDB): domain Bacteria; phylum Verrucomicrobiota; class Verrucomicrobiia; order Chthoniobacterales; family UBA10450; genus JACCTI01. Next base: position 51,379 of record JBBRYT010000008.1, on the reverse strand, counting down.
TGCTGAAAAAGCTTCTCCGCCCGTTCGGCACAGGCTTTTCCTTCCACGGAATGTAGCGCTATTTCAGACATACCGTCTTCTTTTCCATCCTGCCCGCTCCGACTAACGAGCATCCAAACACCGGTGTCTGCGCTCGAGCGGCGCGTTGATTTTTCACCAGCGAAACGATTGCACTCTCACCCGCATTTCCTCCAGCGTGACCACGCGATTGCGTGATTCCACCACTAAAAAGAAGGCGCCCATTCGCCGCGAACAACAGCGTATGGCCGGAAGTTTCCGCGCCGAAGCGCCGCGATTCGCGTCCATCGTCATCGCCTACCGGTGTCACTCCCGGAATTTCCGCCACACTGCGCCACAACTCTGTGTCGTTCCAATCTGCTCCGGAATCCGCAGGCTTGGCGAACACCACGTAAGCTTTCACCTGGCCTTGAAGTTCAGCCATGATTTGCGCCAGTTCACCAACGCTCGCGCGTGTGCAAGGACAACGCGGATGCGCCAGCATCACCAGCGTCGGTCGATCCGTCGCGGCAAACAGCGCCGACTGTGCGGGAAATTTGATCGGCACTGCGGCAACGCAGCCCGGCGTGTTGTCGTAGTTGAGCAAAACGCGCATGCCGAACGCGACTGAGGCGAGCCACGTCGTTCCCAGGACAGCGGTAAGCAGAAAGGGGCGATTAAATTTTTGCACGACTTACGGGCGAAGCCCGAACCATTTTTCAAGCACGCCCCATTCCAGCGCGTGGAAAAGCTTTGCCCGAGCACGCCCTCCTTCGCTAAGTTCCCCCATGCCCAGCGGAAAAACCTCTTCCCAATCCGTCGCGAGATTTCGCGCCCTGCATCAGGCCGGTTGTTTTGTTTTGCCAAATCCGTGGGACATCGGCAGCGCCCTTTATCTTCAGAAGGCCGGATTCAAGGCGCTCGCCAGCACTTCCGCTGGATTCGCTTTCTCGCGCGGATTTTCCGACGAAGACCTCACGCTCGATCTCGTCCTGGCGCACCTCTGCGAGCTAGTGGCGGCCACATCACTGCCGATCAACGCGGATTTCCAAAACGGTTATGCCTTTGAGCCCGAAGGAGTCGCGCGCAATGTGAAACGCTGCCTCGCCACGGGGGTGGCCGGCTTGTCCATCGAAGACAATACCGGACGCACCGAGGCGCCGCTTTACGAAAAAGATATCGCGATTGAGAGAATGAGCGCCGCGCGCAAAGCCATTGACGATTCCGGTAGCCAGGTCGTTCTCACTGGCCGTTGCGAAGCATGGCTGGTCGGACAAGCAGATCCATTCCGCTTCGCCCTCGATCGCCTCGTTGCCTACGCCGCAGCTGGAGCTGACTGTCTTTATGCGCCCGGAGTGAAATCGCCTAACGAGATCTCGGAGATCGTCAAAGCAGTTGCGCCTAAGCCGGTCAACGTTCTCGTCTCCGGTTTCAACCGCGAGCTAACCGTGGCGCAGCTAACCGATCTGGGTGTGAGCCGCATTTCCATCGGATCGGCTTTGTCATCTGTCGCCTGGGGTGCAATCACCCGGTCCGTGCGCGAAATAGCCGAGCGCGGAACCTTTCAGTCCTTTGCCGAGGCCGCGTCTTTCGCCGAGATCAATCAGCTCTTCGCCAAGCCGAAGGTAGCAAAGGACGCAGGTCCCATGGGCCGCGCGAGGCAACGCGATACCTAACGAGTGCTAGATGTCGCCGAAGTGAGAGACCGAATCGCATCGGTTATGACCCAATCCCAGCGCGGGGCTGAATCATAAGCCCAACGATGTTCTTTCGGGTGATAGCTGAATCTTTTGTAAAGCGTCTCATCTTTGGCAAAAACATTCGCCCAGCCTTCGTCTGAAGCGGTCGAAATCAAGACTTTCTCTTTATCGATAGCTACTAGCTCCCATTCCGTTGCAGGAGTTACTGGCCAGCCTAGCTCAAAGTAACTGCCTAACCAATCGTTCGCCGCAGTTAGCTTAGGTAGCTGTGAATAAGCGAGAAAGATATGTTGGCAACACCTGGTTAGATGTCCGACCGGTAACTGTGAACGTCGTTCCGACCAATCCGAACAAGTGCAACTAGGACCGTCGAGATCGACCTCGTAGGTCTCAATCTGCACTCTAACATGAAGCCGTGGCAACCGAGGCACTCCGGCTTCAAGCGCGGCAAGAGGTGGTAACGCGACTTCACTGCCACTTCCGATTAGCTGCACTAAATGAGTGTCTCTCGACCGTTGCAGCCTAACGAGTAGTCGCGCCAATCGCTCCAGCTCACGTCGATTAGCTACTCCATCCTTCCAGATCTGCCGCAGTGGCTCGATTAACTCCTGCCCCGCGGCCGCCCCAGCCACTTCCGGATGCGCGTTCAACCATTCGGTGATCCGGTATGCCTCCGCCGCCGTGACTTCGCCATCATCAAGAATGGCCGCGCAGACATTTTTAAATTCTATGTGCGCATCAGTAGCCATGGCCGTGTTATCAGAAAGCCCAATGCCCCAAAGCAAATTTGCTTACGAAAAAGCTAAGTAGAATAAGCGAGGGGAAGGAAATCATTGCGAAAACAAGAGGACGTCCCCGCGCCGCGCGCGCAAACAGAATAAAGATCGGGAACATAACCAGAGTGTAGCGCGGCACTCCCTGAATGAACTTGTTACTAATGCACAACAGCGTCGTCCCGGTCATCCAAATCGAATAGGAAGGACGCAACACGAACCAGCTCCAGGTTGTCATGGCGATAGCTAGAATTGAGAAAAATGCTTCGGCTCCTCCGCTCATCACGACAAAGTCTGGTTGATCGCCGTCCAAGACTCTAAAGACGTTACGCAGTCCGATCCAGGGCGAAGCCAGACTTTGGTAAAAATGCTCACGAAATAGTTTCGAGAATGCGAGCGGGTCGCCAGTGAGCGCATAATTAATCCAGAGATAGATTCCCAATCCGCAAGGCACAATAGCCAGCCAGAGCCAGCGCCATTCGAAACGCCTCGCGACGCGATATTGTTCCCAAGCTTCGAAAAGCAGTGCCGGCAGCACAACAATTCCTGGCAACCGAGTCATCGAGGCCAGGCCACCCAACACGCCCGCCCAGAGCCATGCCTTCTTCCTTGCCGCGACAAAACTACCTAGAACAAGTGCAAGCAGCGTAGCCTCTGTATAAGCGATGTTTAGAAAGTAACTGGTCGGATAAATTAGGAGGAACCAGATCGCGTAAAGGCTTACTCCTTCTTCTTCGTCGAAGCGGACTAGCTGCAAGAGTAACAAGGCCGCCGCGAGCGAAGCTACTCCGGAGACCAGGAAGGCTGCGATCCTTATGTCGCAGCCTGACCAGGACACGGCCCGAGTTAGCCAGGGATAGAGCGGCAGACCTACCAGATTGAAGCGTGCGTCACCCGCGGTTAGGTAACCTTCTCGCGCAAGCTGCAGGTATCGCTGCGCATCCCAGCGATTCCATGTTTCCCAAAAGCCCGGCGACTTCCCCGAGAAGGCCGCTACGGAAACTGCCGCGAAGAAAAAGAGCGCCAGTTTAGTGAACAAAACCCACGTGATTACGGTCCAGTTTAAGCTGCGCAATCGTAGGATTTCGGCTCGTAGAGTCGGCATGGAGGAGGAGGTTATCTGATTCAGGCTTCTCAGATGAGAAGAATTTGTGCAACTTCGTATCGTGGAGGAGAATCGATGATGACGCAGCCGCGATTCCGACTGGCAGGCGGTATCTTCGCGCTCGCTCTCCTACTGATGGGTCCTGCGTCCGCTCGTGCCACCGTGGACCTGAATGGCAACGGCATGAGTGATGTGTGGGAGCAATTCTTTGACGCCGTCGGCATTGCTCCGAATATCGATAGCGACGGAGACGGCCGGACCAACCTGGCCGAAAGCATCGCTGCCACAAACCCATTCGACGCTATGTCAATCCTCAGGACAACCAGCGTTAGTCTCGCTTCGGCAAATGTAAGTCTCACGTGGAAATCCGTTTCTAACCAAATCTACCAGGTGCAAAGCAGTGCCAGCCTGGTCGCGCCTTCGTGGCAAACTCTCGGCACGCCGCTCCTCGGAACTGGTCAGCCGATGAGCGCAACGTTTGGCTTGGTGGCTGGACAAAAATATTTTCGCGTACTTCCGGGAAGCATCGATTCCGACAACGACGGTGTGACGGATTGGGAGGAATTCATCACCGGCCTGAACCCTCAGGTGGCAAACACGGGCGGTGGCGTAATCGATGATCTGACTCGCTTGACAAATGCTTTGCAGGCTACGGCTAATACGGTGACGATCGTGGCGAGCGATCCTTACGCTACTCGTCTGGGCGGAGACACCGGAGCATTTACCATTACCCGCAGCGGCAAGCTCAATTCCATCACGGTTAACTATACTGTAGGTGGATCGGCGTTATCGGGAACCGACTACATTGCGCTCTCCGGCAGTATTGCTCTGCCTTTCGGCGTGAACAGCGCGACTGTGATCGTAACGCCCAATGCAAATGCAGCACCTTTGAGTGTAGCCCGCACTATTACAGTTACTTTAGTGGCGAATTCGAGCTACACGGTTGGTTCGCCAGCTTCAGCTACAGTTACGCTCGGAGCTGAAGCCCTGGCCCACACCGTTCTCCAAGAAATCTGGTCGAACCTAACCGGATACGGTGGAGTCGACTCAATTCCGACGATTACCCCGCCGACGACCTCGCGCGTGCTCACGAGTTTGGAGATGCCTGTCAATTGGGCCGACGACTATGGCACGCGCATTCGCGGTTACATTGTAGCGCCGGTCACGGGTAACTATACCTTCTGGATCGCGAGCGACGATCAAAGCCAGTTGTCCATTTCGACCGATGATCAACCGGCGAACCTGGTGCGCCGAGCCTATGTCGACACCTACACCAACTCGCGGGAATGGACCAAGGAACCCAATCAGAAATCCGCGCTGCTAGCCCTTACCGGAGGCCAGAAATACTACTTCGAGGCCTTGCAGCGGGATTACGAAGGCGGCGATAACCTCGCCGTAGGCTGGTTTAAACCTACCGATTCCGGCGGAGGCACGCTCCCGAGTGAGATTGTTCCCGGTTCAGCTCTGGCGCCCTACATCCCTCCAGCTGCTCCATCGGGTCAAACTACTCTCTACTTCACAAATCTTACACCGCAGGCGGGAGTTACAAGTAACGGCTCGGGCGCGTCTTCACTTCGTCTTAGTGCCAGCGAAACCTTCGCCATCATCTCGGTTAGTTACTCTAGTTTAACTGGGCCGCTTTCCGGCGCGCACGTGCACGGGCCGGCGGACCCGGGGCAAAGCGGCGGCATTCTCTTTGATATTGATGCAGCTACTCCGCAATCGGATGGAACCTATCTTTGGGTCTTCGCCCCGGTCGGAGCGAATAGCGTGGCGGACATCGTCAATGCCATCAAGAGCGGCCGGACCTACATTAACTTGCACACTGCGGCTTATCCGAACGGCGAAATCCGTGGACAATATGGTCTCTCCGCGGGCACGGGAAACTTCGTGCCGCCCCCCGATCCGCCTAGCTGGGCTGATGATCACACCAACGCGAACGCAGCCGCGCGTTTCCTAACTCAAGCTACCTTTGGACCGGACACAGCTTCTATCGCCCAGGTGCAACGGGATGGCTATGCTTCTTATCTTGATCAACAATTCGCCGCGCCCGTTACACTGCAATTACCAAGGTTAGACGCTTATGAGGCGGCCAACCCGACTGTTACCTCGTATCTCGAAGTCTGGGAGGCTTGGTTACATTCGGCTGCTACTGCGCCAGATCAGTTAAGGCAGAGAGTAGCTTTCGCCCTTAGCGAAATCTTCGTTGTTTCCATGGAAAACGACGCGGTCTTTACCGCACCGTTCGGGGTGTCTGATTATTACGACCTGCTACTTAACGGCTCCTTCGGTAACTTCCGCCAGTTGCTCGAGAACGTTACACTCCATCCGATCATGGGCGTGTACCTAAACATGCTCCTGAACGACAAACCTAACCCCGTGACCGGGACTTCGCCTAACGAGAACTATGCGCGCGAAGTCATGCAGCTTTTCTCCATCGGACTGAGCAAACTCAATCCTGACGGTAGCCTTTTGCTCGACAGCCAAAACCGTCCTATTTCCACCTACGATCAAAACGTAGTGGTAGGTCTGGCGCACGTCTTCACTGGCTGGGGTTTTACGCCAGCGACAGGTGAGCCGCAGTTTCAGCTTTATCCGATGAACTTCCGCGCGCCTATGCTTGCCTTTCCCGAGCATCATGATACCGGACAAAAGCGGGTGCTTAATAACGTCGTGCTCTCAGCCGGGCAGACGCAGGCGCAGGATTTGAAGGACGCGCTCGATCTTATTTTCAATCATCCCAACGTTGGGCCATTCGTCGCTCGTCAACTCATTCAACACCTTGTCACGAGTAACCCCAGTCCAGCCTACGTCTATCGAGTGGCGAAAGTATTCGCCAATAATGGGCAGGGCGTGCGCGGTGATCTCAAGGCGGTGCTGCGTGCGATCTTACTAGACTACGAAGCGCGCAATCAAACATCGCCCACCCAAAATAGCTTCGGGAAAGAGCGCGAGCCCCTGGTTCGTTATGTTAGCTTGATACGAGCCTTTCATGCTACTTCGCTTGGAGGCACGCACTACTTCGCCTATCCGGACGGCGCGCTCGGCCAAGATCCACTCGATGCTCCGAGCGTCTTTAATTTTTTCGAACCTAACTATGCGCAGGCAGGTCCTATCGCCGCCGCTGGCCTCGTTTCGCCGGAGTTTCAGATCACGACCGACACGAAGGTTGTTACTAGCGTTAATTACTTGCGTAGCCTCATCTACCTGGACGCTGATCCTGCTTATCCGCAAGGTATCACGCTCAATTGGACTTCCGACGAGTTCGCACTCGCTAATACACCCTCGGCTTTCGTCGATATGCTTAACACACGACTAATGAGCGGAGAGATGCCCGCGGCCATGCGCACTTCTATTATCAATAACGTCGCCGCGATCACGGTGAACTCAGGTAACCCAAACCCCGACCTCCTCGAGCGAGCGCGCCGCGCGACCTTCTTGGTCATCAGTTCTTCGCAGTTTAATATCCAGCGCTAACCATCTTCTTCCATGATGACCAATCGCCGCCAGTTCCTTCGGCAAGCTGCCTGCGCCGCGCTCGGCACTACGTCGCTCGCTTCTACGGTTTGGAATCTCCGTTCCATTCGCGCCGCGACCGCGAACAATCGGGAGCTGGACAGCCCGGGTGATTTCAAAGCCCTCGTTTGTCTTTTTCTTTACGGCGGGAACGACGCCAACAATCTGATTGTTCCGACCGATACCAGTGACTACAACGCCTACGCTGCGGCTCGCCAAGTTCTCGCGCTTCCGCAGGCATCGCTTCTTCCCATTAGTCCTCTTACCTATTCGGACGGCCGCTCTTTCGGTCTGCATCCGGCGTTAACAGATGCACCTACCGGGAATGGCCCTAATCTTCCGGGACTACGAAATCTTTTCGCGCAAGGCAAACTAGCCTTCGTGAACAACGTGGGCACTCTGGTAGCGCCGGTGACCCGCGCGGATTTTCTGGCGGACACCGCCGCGTTGCCGCCGCAGCTTTTTTCGCACAACGATCAGTCGGTTCATTGGCAAACAAGCATTCCCGATCAACCTCCCCGCACCGGCTGGGGGGGGCGCCTGGCCGATCTCCTGATTTCAATGAACGGCGCCGCGCAAATCTCCATGTCGATTTCCGTCGCGGGCACCAACGTTTTTCAAATTGGCAATCAGGTCTTTCAGTACGCGGCGTCACCTTATGGAGTAGTGAACCTCGACGGTTACGAAGATACTAGCGCGACCACAATTGACGGTCTGCTCAACCTTCCCCATCTCAACCTTTTCGAAGCAGAGTTCGCTAAGATCACGCGTCGCTCACTCGATAACAGCGCGTTACTCTCCACCGCGCTGCAAGGCGCAAACGTTCCTACTTTCTTCCCGAGCCAGAACGACCTGGCCGATCAACTACACATGGTCGCGAAACTGATCTCGATTCGGAGCAGCCTCGGCATGACTCGCCAAATCTTTTTCTGTTCCGTAGGCGGCTACGACACGCACGGCGATCAACTCGGCGCGCACGCCACACTTCTCAGTGAATTGAATGCGGCTCTCGCTTCCTTCTATCAGGCGACCGTCGATCTTGGAGTTTCTCAGCAGGTAACTACTTTCACCGCCAGCGATTTCGGCCGCACCTTCCCGGTTAACAACGGTAATGGTAGCGATCACGGCTGGGGCAATCATCAATTCGTTCTCGGCGGGGCCGTCCGTGGCGGCGATTTTTACGGTCAAATCCCCACGCTCGCCGTGGACGGTCCGGATGACACCAGCGACGGCCGCTGGATACCTACCATCTCCGTCGACGAATATTCCGCGACCCTCGCCAAATGGTTTGGGGTTAACGCTACAGATATGTCCTCGGTCTTTCCCAATCTGAGCCGCTTCGCGCGACCGGACTTAGGTTTTATGATTTGAAGGTAGGCCGGCGCGCATGACGGGATTCGGTCGACCTAAAATCTTCCTCTTTTCCTTTTTGGCGGTAGTCATCGCGGCGGCCGCCTGGTTCTTCCATGCGCCGCCCGCCCCTCCCGCAGATGATAACGTCTCGACATCGCACCCTCCTGCGAATGCGGCTGCCGTTGAAAACACGCCTCCACCGCGACATCGGCATCTGTTTACAAAAAGCAAACTAGCGCACGAGCAGAATCGCCCGCACCTCGCCGGCAAAGAAGTTTCCCCGGCCCAACGAAAAGCGGCCGAGAACGATCCGCAGCTTCAGGTCGCAGCCTCCTCAGTGCGTAACTACCGCGTTGCCTTCAACCAAAATCCCGTCGGTAACAACGCCGATATTACGCGCATCCTTCTCGGCAAAAACGTCCGCGGCATCAACTATCTGCCGGCCGACGTTCGTCTTAATGAGAAAGGCGAACTCCTCGATCGCTGGGATCAACCGCTCTTCTTCCATCAACTCTCAGCCACCGTAATGGAAGTTCGTTCCGCCGGGCCAGACCACATCATGTGGAATAGCGACGACGAAGTGCTGCGTTGAATTAATACTCCGCGAACGCGTCGTCCGGATAACAATAAACCCAGCGCTCGTTAGGCTGCGCCGAGGCAATCACGGGATGGCCGCTGGCGCTGGCGTGCCGGTTCGGCGAACTGTCGCAGCACAAGGTCACACCGCATCCCTGGCATGTCCGCAGATGCACCCACTCATCGCCGATCTTCACGCACTCCGCGCATTCTTGACGCTGAGGATGCTTGATCGCGGTCAACGCCGCCAGATGAGAACAGCTTTCGTTAGGCACGGAATCAACCGCCCTTCGGTTCGAGATAAGTGAATGATTTGATCACCTGTTGCAACGCAGCTTGATGTTTGCGAAAGGCGGCTTCGTTGTCCGCTGTGTAAACGATGTAGGCCACCGCCTTGGGCAACTGGAGGTAAGCGACTCGTTCGAAGCGCGGATACTTCTCGTTAGGCGAATATTCATTCACGAACCAGGCATGCCCGTCCTTCGTCTTACCGGACTCGATTCGCTTCGTCTTGTATTCTCCGCGACGTTTCTTCGCATCTTCGATCGCGGCCTTGGCGAACGCTTCCGCATCTTCCACCGATGTGCTCGCGATCTTGGTATACATAACCGGATCGCCCGTCTCCCAGCTCTCGCCTTTGCGATAAAGCACACAGGGCAATCCCTGATCGACCGCGACCCCGTTATCGATCACCCAACCATCCGGTGCGGCAATGTTAAAAGCGGCCTTCGGTCCGTAAACAATTCCGAACGGCACGCGATCGGCGCGAGAGCCCGCAGCCAATGCGGCAATCGAAATAAGCAGAGCGGAGAAAAATGTCGGCTTCATTTCGTTGCGCTAATTTGTTTTACGTCCTCGCGGCGTCGAACCAAGCGGACGAATTTCCCCGCTGATCTCCACTACCACCCGATAGCCTTCGATCGACGCTGGAATCGCCTTACGCAATTCCGGTGTGTCCCGCACGAGCATCACGCGGAGACAAGGTGTGCGGCCATCTTCGAGCAGACCGACGTAAACTCCAGTGACGCCTTTGAGCGCGATCAACTTCTGGTCATGATCCGCCAGAACCGCGTTGATATCGCGGCGCGGTGCGGGCGATTTGTCTTGAGCCATTTGGTTGTGAGCGGTGGCGAAAAGCAAAATGAGAACGAGCCAACGCACGCCATCATCCTTTCGCGCAACCCGCTTTCTGCTCAAGCTCGAATTGGTCCCGCCCAGAAAACAAATCACCCGTTCGCACGAGAACGAACGGGTGTTTACGAATTTTAAACTCGTTAGGCGCTAGTTCCCCACCATGGTCGCCCCCAGGAAGCCCAACACTTCCCCGATCGGGTTGGCGATCGCCGTCGAACTGCTGCCGGCAAAAAGCAGACCGACCGCGTGTGGGCGCGTCGCGACATCTTCAACCATGAGCGAACCGGAATCGCCGCTATCAAGAAAACCGCTTCTCCTGTTCGAGATCACGATCTGGCCCGTAAAAGTTTTCGTGAAGGCGGTCCCGCCGGCGCATTCGTTATCGTAGGTCACACTGATGGTCGCATTCAGACCCGAGATTGAACTTCTCGTTAGGCCAGTAGTGCGGCCGCTCTTTTTAACGGCCTGATTCAAGGAAGCGGTCACGGTGGCGGAAGAAAGCGGGCCGATTTCGAGGATCGAGCCGTCCGACGCGACCATTCCGGAAACAACTTTGCCGATCGAGCAATCGACGTTGCTGTTCGGCAGCGAACTCTTCTTCACTAAGGTCGCGACCGTCTGCGCATTCGCCGCGGTGCAATTCACATCGATGAGACCCGGCTGAATAATTGGATCACCCGTCGTCGCGACCGTTCCATTTCCACCCGAAACAATGTCGGATTCGAAGACGTGATAGTTGCTCAAAATATATTGCGCTCCCCCAATGGAAACGAGCGAACCGAGCGTGCCGCCACAGCAAAAACCATTGGCCAGATCTTTCGACCAACCGCCGGACGTGCCGAGCTGGATCGGCGGAGTTTGTCTGGCGGTGTGACCCGCTCCGCCGTGACTCGGGCGAGCCAACGCGCGGAATTTGTCGGTCAATTCCACGCGCACACCAGTTCCGCGAATGTTTCCGGGAACCTTGCGCACGACGTCGCCGGCATTATCAGCGTCGCGATCGACGTAAACGACTAACGAGGGATTGCCATCTGCATCGAGACCGACCGCAGTTCCGAGCACACCAGCCTGTTTCATCAAATCCGGCGTCACTTCACCTTGCACAGCAACGACCGCGCGGACTGCGGCGTGCTCGTTGTTGAGCAATCCCGGCGGCGTAGCCCCGGAGAGAGTGACTGGAAGCAGCAGTGAAGCCGCGGCGAGCAAGCCCCGGCACAGCGACGAGAAGAGCGATTTGCGCATCGGACTTCCTACCACGGTTGCGGAATTGCACGAGCGGAAATTCTTAGCCCGGTCCTGAAATTCGCTGCCCGAATTCCGTCGATGCAGACTCGACCGCATTTGGTTAGGCTGCGCGCATGAAAGATAACGTGATGGAACTGCTTCCCTCTTTCGATGTCATGTATCGCGCGTTGGTTGATCGCGACGCAAGCTTTCAAGGAATCTTCGTTGTCGGTGTGCGCACGACTGGAATTTTCTGCCGCCCGACTTGTTCCGCCAAAAAACCGGCGCGCCAAAATGTGGAATTCTTCGCCACTACCAGTGAAGCATTGCACGGCGGTTATCGACCATGTTTGCGCTGCGAGCCGATGGATCCCGACCAGCGTCCGCCAAAGTTGATCGAGCGCCTACGCGCCGAGGTGGAACGCGCTCCCGGTGGTCGCTTAACCGACAAGGAATTAAGTGCACTGGAAATTGATCCATCGACGGCGCGCCGCCAATTCAAACGGCATTACGGGATGACCTTTCAGGCGTATCATCGCGCGCGCCGCATGGGTCTGGCGTTGCGCGAAGTGCGGCGCGGCGGACGCGTCGATGAAACGCAAAATGGCAGTGGCTTCGAATCGGCCAGCGGATTTCGCGAAGCCTTCAGTCGCATTTTTGGCGCGACACCCACCGAGGCCAAGGAAAAGTCCTGCCTCTTGGCTGAACGCATCGATACACCACTCGGCGCGATGTTAGCCGTGGCGGACGATGCCGGCTTGCGTCTTTTGGAGTTTGTCGATCGCCGCGCGACGGAACGTGAATTGAAAATTCTGCGCCAACGTCTGCGCACCAACGTGGTCCCAGGCGATCATCCGCACCTCGTTGCGACTCGAAAACAACTCACAGATTATTTCGCTGGAAAAAATCTCGAATTCGACGTGCCGCTCGCGCCGGTCGGATCAGATTTTCAGCAACGCGCCTGGAGAATCCTGCAAACCATTCCGCTCGGCGAAACGCGCTCCTATTTGTGGATGGCAAAGCAACTCGGCATTCCGGGGGCGATGCGCGCAGTCGGTCGCGCCAATGGCACCAACATGATCTGTCTCATCATTCCATGTCATCGCGTCATCCGCGCCGATGGAACTTTATGTGGATACGGCGGTGGATTGTGGCGCAAAAAATGGCTGCTCGAACACGAGCGGAAATTTGTCGCCCGCCATGTAGGCCCGGTCTCCCGACCGGGCGCGGTGTGATGGGACCACACCAATCTCCGCCGCGTCGGGAGACGCGGCCTACATCTTATTTGCCTAACGAGTGCTAGCTCGCGGAAAATTCCAGTTTCCCGTCTCGTTCGTTAACGGTCACGATCTGGCCTCCACCAAATTTTCCCTCGAGCAAATCCAAACTGAGCGGATCGAGGATTTCCCTTTGGATGGCTCGCTTTAACGGACGCGCGCCGTAAACCGGATCATAACCTTCGCGCGCGATGAGCGATTTAGCCGCGTCGGTTAATTGCAATGTGATCTTCTGTGCTTCCAAACGCCTAACGAGTCGTTTCAATTGAATTTCGACGATCTTTTTCAATTCCTCTTCATTGAGCCGATCGAAGATTATGATCTCATCGACGCGGTTCAAAAACTCCGGCCGGAAATGTTGCCGCAAGGCATCCATGACCAAACGCGTGCGACCTTCGCTTGATTCTTCCGCGCTGATGAATTGGGAACCGATGTTCGAGGTCATGATGATGACCGTATTTTTGAAATCGACCGTTCTCCCCTGCCCGTCGGTGATGCGGCCATCGTCCAGCACTTGCAACAGGACGTTGAATACATCCGAGTGCGCCTTCTCGATTTCGTCGAACAAGACGACCGAATACGGTTTGCGCCGCACCGATTCCGAAAGTTGGCCGCCTTCTTCGTAGCCGACATATCCCGGCGGGGCGCCGATCAAACGCGCGACGGTGTGTTTCTCCATGTACTCACTCATGTCGATGCGGATCATGGCGTTCTCGTCGTCGAACAAAAATTCCGCGAGCGCGCGAGACAATTCCGTTTTGCCGACGCCGGTTGGACCAAGAAAAATGAAGGAACCGATCGGCCGATCTTCATCCTGCAATCCGGCGCGTGCACGCCGTACCGCATTTGAGACCGCTTTGATCGCCTGTTTCTGACCAATGACGCGCTGGCTCAAACGCTCTTCCATTTTCACCAGCTTTTCGCGTTCGCCTTCCTGCAAACGCGAAACCGGAATGTGCGTCCAGGCCGAGACAACTTCCGCGATGTCTTCTTCCGTGACCTCTTCGCGCAACAACCGATTGCCGCTTTCTTGAATTCGTTTTTCGAACTCCTGCAACTTTGTTTCCAGCTCAGGAATCCGGCCATATTGCAACTCGCTCGCCTTGGCCAATTCGCCGCGCCGCTGCGCACGCTCCGATTCTGTGCGCGCCTGATCCAGTTCTTCCTTCACTTTGCGCTGTTCATCGATGACCGCTTTTTCTTTCTGCCATTCGGCTTTCAACGCGGAAGATTTTTCCTTCAGCTCCGCCAGCTCGCGTTCGAGTTTGTGCAGCCGCTCTTTGCTCACGGCATCTTTTTCTTTTTTCAGCGCCTGGCGCTCCATCTCACGCTGCATGATGTCGCGCTCGATCATGTCGATCGCCGTGGGCATGGAATCGAGTTCGATCTTCAAGCGCGAGGCCGCTTCGTCCATTAGGTCGACTGCTTTATCGGGAAGAAATCGATCGCTAATGTAGCGATGCGAAAGCACCGCCGCAGCTACGAGTGCGGCATCTTGAATGCGCACGCCGTGATGCACTTCGTAGCGCTCCTTTAATCCGCGCAGAATCGCGATCGTATCTTCGACGCTCGGCTCGTCCACCATCACCGGTTGAAAACGGCGTTCGAGCGCAGCGTCTTTCTCGATGTATTTGCGATACTCATCGAGAGTGGTCGCGCCGATCGTGCGCAATTCACCGCGCGCCAGTTGCGGCTTCAACATATTCGAGGCATCGACCGCGCCTTCACTCGCCCCCGCGCCGACAATTGTGTGCAACTCGTCGATGAAGAGAATAATCTCGCCCTGCGAATCGGTCACCTCTTTCAAGAACGCCTTCAGCCGATCTTCGAATTCTCCCCGAAATTTTGCGCCCGCGATCATCGAACCAATATCCATCGCGATCAGACGTTTTCGTTTTAGCGATTCCGGCACGTCGCCGCTGATAATGCGGCGTGCGAGACCTTCCACGATCGCAGTCTTGCCCACTCCGGGTTCGCCAATCAGCACCGGATTATTTTTCGTGCGACGCGAGAGCACTTGCATAACGCGACGAATTTCTCCATCACGCCCGATGACTGGATCAATCTTCCCGCGACGCGCCTGTTCGGTCAGATCACGGCCATACTTCTCCAGAGTCTGATATTTCCCTTCCGGATTCTGGTCGGTCACCCGTTGCGAACCGCGCACCTGCTGCAACGCCTGCATCAGACTCGCGCGAGTCACACTATCCTGTTTCAGGATTTTCGCCGCCGCACCGCCGCCGTCCGTCAGCGCCAGCAAGTAATGTTCGGCACTGAGAAATTCATCCTTCAGTTTCGCCATTTCGTTTTCGGCCGCGTCGATTGTCGAACGCAATTCGTTTCCCACCCGCACATCGGAAGAGCCGTGCACCTGCGGACGCCGCCGCGCTTCTGCTTCCAATTGCTCGCGCAGGTTCGCCGAGTTAGCCCCGAGCTTTTCCAGCAACGGTCGCGTCACGCCTTCGCCCTGATCGAGCAGGGCGATCAGGAAATGTTCGTTGGTGATTTCCTGTTGATTGAATTGCGCGGCGATATCCTGCGAGGCTTGCAGTGCCTCCTGCATTTTCTGCGTGAATTTATCCGGTCGCATGATTTGTCAGCCACCAGACAAAACCTTTTTTCGTTTCGTTCAAGTCGCGGCCGTCGCGCGCTTCGGCCACAGATAAACTTTCGTTAGCCGAGCCAGTTGCAAAGCGAGGAGCGGAAAAAAAAGCCAGCGTGCGATATACCAGTGCCCTTTGCCGGCAATCGATTGATGAAAAATCAGGATCGCTGCGGCGAGATAGGCCAGACGATGAAGACGTTTCCAATCTCGTCCGCCGAGTTTGCGCACGGCAAAATTATTACTCGTTAGGGCGAGAAGCACGAGAATGGTCAGGCCGCTCGCGCCAAACCAGATGAATGGTTTGGAAAAACTGCGCACCAGTCCGTCCCACCCGCCTTCGTAGAGAATGTGGGACGTGAAATGCAGCAGACCGTAAATGCATGCGCTCACCCCGATGTAACGGCGATGTCGATTAAGCGCATTGATGATGCGCGATTTTGGCCAAAGCGTGCGCAATGGCGTGAGTACGAGCACCGAGCCTAAAGTCCAAATCGCGATCTCTCCAGTTTGATGCAGGAGTTTCTCGAGCGGATTCGCGCCGAGACTATTCGTCAGAGCAGGAATCACGAGCAGCCAGACCCCGATGCCAATGAGAACAGCAAGCGCGAAAATTTTGCTGCTGAGAATCTTGATCAGCGCGCTCAGAAATTTTTTCGCAGATCCAACCCAGCGTAGAGCGACGCAACCTGCGCTTCGTAGCCGTTGAATTTCTTCGTCGGCTGTTTGCCGGCAAAAAATCCGCCACCGATAATCCGTTCGCTCGCCTGACTCCAGCGCGGATGATCCACTTCCGGATTCACATTGGCATAGAATCCGTACTCATCCGGCGCCATTTGGTTCCACAGCGTCTTTGGTTGTTCCGAAACGAAATCAATTTTCGCGAGCGACTTCGCGCCTTTGAACCCGTACTTCCATGGCGCGACCAAACGAATCGGCGCGCCATTCTGGTTCTTGAGCGGTTTTCCGTAAATGCCGGTCGCGAGGAAGGCCAATTCGTTGTTCGCTTCCGCGATCGTTAGACCTTCGGTGTATGGCCAGGAGAAGTTTTTTGTGCGCTGTCCTTCGCAATTTTTCGGATCGAAGAAGGTTGTGAACTGCACAAACTTCGCCTCCGCTTTCGGCTGCGCGAGAGCGACCAGTTTCGCGAGTGGAAATCCATCCCATGGAATCACCATCGACCATGCTTCCACACAACGATGCCGGTAATTGCGCTGCTCGATTCCGCCGATCGCTTTGAGCAGCTCGTTCACTTCGAACTTCGCAGGTTTTTCGCATAGGCCGCCGATTTCAATCGTCCAAGGCTCTGTCTGCCAACCGTTGTTGGCTAACTTCGACGGCTGATCTTTGGCCAAACCCCACTCGTAAAAATTATTGTAGGTAGTGACCGAATCGTACGGCGTTAGTTTTACGCCATCGAGTTTGTAGGCGGAGTTCACCGAGTCGGGAAATCCGCTCGAAGCCGCCCGCATTGTCGCCGGCAAGATCGCAGTCGCGGCCAAACCAAATCCAAAGGTGCGCAAAAAATCGCGACGCTGGAGATAATGGGATTCGTCCGTCACCGCGGAGTCGGGCAGCTCCCACGAGCGCTTTTTACGGATGTGCATGGGTTGTTATTCGCCGATGAGTCGCGAAAAGATGCGCGCCCTTCCAGACGTGGCGAGATTTTTTTGCGGCTGCACGTCTCCCCGCGTATCAGTCTTGCCCGTGGAAAATACCGAAATGCCCTTCGCTCGACGCGCCTTGGAGTTAATGCGGCGCGGACCATTCCGTCGCTTCATTATCGGTTCATCGATTTCCGACACCGGCACCTGGATGCAGGTCATGGCGCAGGCGTGGGTGATGAGTTCGCTGACGAACCGAGCCGTCCTGCTCGGTATGGTCACGTTTGCTGCGGGTCTGCCGACCGTCGCGCTGGCCATGTTCGGCGGTTCGATCGCCGATCGCTACGACAAACGAAAAATCCTAATCGCTGCGCAGGTCGCGCAGATGATTTTGGCGGCGATTCTGGGCACGCTCGTTTTGCTCGGCGTGATCAAGGTCTGGCACATCATCGTGCTCGCCGGCTGCTTGGGTATTTGTATTTCGTTTGAAATGCCGGCGATCTCCGCGCTCGTGCCGGAACTCGTTAGGCGCGATCAAATCGCCACGGCCATCGCCATTGATCGATCGGTTTTTCATGGCTCACGTCTGGTTGGACCATCAATCGCGGGCTTGCTCGTCAATGGCATCGGGGCAGCCGCCGCATTTTTCGCCAACGCAATTTCCTTTCTCGCGTTGATGATCGCCTTGATCACGTTGCCAAAGCGTCAGGAAGGAACGGCAGAGGAAGAAGAGCAGCGGCGGACTGGTTTCAAGGAAGGTCTGCGCTACGTGCGTCACGATCGCATCATCCTTTGCATGATCGGCCTGATCGCCCTGACCACGATTTTTATCTTTCCGTTTTTGTCGGTGATGTTGCCGCTTTATGTCCGCAACATTCTTCATCTCGGCGCGAGCCGAATGGGCTACCTCATGGCCATCTCAGCGATAGGCTCGATCATTGGATCATTAGCGCTGCTCGCAATCGCTCCGCAGAAGCGTTTTCGTTTCATGTCTATCTGCGCGCTCGTTGTCGTCGGCGCACTTTTTTGCATGTCGCGCTCGGCGGATTTCGCTCTCACCGCGCTCTCCATGGTTGTGCTGGCTGTCGCCCTCTCCGCTAATTTCGGTTTGGCGGGAACGATTGTGCAGGAACGCGCGCCGTCAGCGTTGCGCGGCCGCATTTCAGCGATCTTCGGTTTGAGTTTTTTCGGACTGCAACCGGTCGCCGGTCTGCTCACTCCCGCTTTCGCCGATTTCGTAGGACTTCCGACCGCGTTGATGGTTTCGTCGCTAATTTTCGGGATCGGTGCCTTGTTTGTCTTGAATCTCGCCGGCCGCCAGGTCGATGCGCCACCGGGCTCGACCGCTCCAGTCTCCGAACCTCAAATCGCAGCGGCGCCTGCTGCCTAACAAGTGATTTCGTTTTCGACCTGCTGGAATTCCGGCCGGCACAAGTCCGGCGATGAAATGCTGCGCGAGATCAAAGGCGAGCTCGGCTTTGATCGCATCGAGCTGGGCCATGGCATTCGCATTTCGCTCATGCCGGGAATTCAAAAAATGTTCGACGCCGGTGAAGTGACTATCAGCAGCCTGCACAATTTTTGTCCGCTACCGGTCGAGGTCATGCAAGCTTCGCCAGATTGCTACAAGTTTTCCGCCGGCACCACGCGCGAGCGTGAGCGCGCGGTCAAACAAACTTTGCAGACCATCGATTTTGCCGAGCGGCTCGGCGCGCCGTTTGTCGTGACGCATTGCGGTCAGGTGCCGATGAATCCAATCACCGACGAACTGATCGCGCTCGTCAAAAAAGGAAAACTAAATTCGCGCGATTACGTCCGCCGCAAGATCAAAGCGGTCAAAAAGCGCGAAGAAGAAGCACCCTGGCGACTCGATCGAGTGAAGGAATGTTTGAAACCGATCGTCGACTATGCGGCCACAAAAAATATCCGGCTTGGCATCGAAGGCCGGCGCGGTTACGAGGAAATGCCTAACGAACGCGAACTGCCGGCGCTCCTCGACGAATTGAACTCACCTCACGCCGGTTACTGGCACGACTTCGGTCACATTCAGATCAAAGAAAATCTTGGCTTCCTCGATCACGAAGAATGGTTGCGTACCATCGGGCCGCGCGCGCTCGGTTGTCATTTGCAGGATTGCATCTGGCCGGCGCAGGATCATCAGCCGCCCTTTGCCGGCCACGTCGATTTGCTCAAGCTCGTCCCGCTTTTGCCTAACGAGTGCCAGTACGTTTGGGAAATGAGTCCGCGCAAAACGCCCGAAGAAATCCGCCAGTCGGTTGTGATTTGGAAAAAACATTTCGGCGAATGAAAAAAACGCTGCTCACACTTTTACAGCTCGTCGTCACCGTCGCGGTGCTTTACTGGGTATTTCATGATCCCGCCAAACGCGCGGAAATGGGCACGGCATTGCGCAGCGCGAACTTCCGCTGGGTCGTCGCCGCACTCTTCGCCTATATTCTGGTTGAGATCGCCGCCGCCGCACGCTGGCGCATCCTCCTGCGCGTGCAGGAAATCCATCTGAGCGTTCCGCGAACCACCGGACTTTTCTTGATCGGAATGTTCTACAACCAGTTCCTACCCGGCGGCACCGGCGGTGACATCATCAAAACCTACCTGCTGCTGAAGGAAGCTCCCACGAAAAAACTCGGCGCGCTCCTCGCCGTTCTGTTCGACCGCATCATCGGTTTGATCGCGCTGATTTCGCTCACCGGCGTGCTGATCGCCTTGCGCTATAACTTTCTCGCCAGCACACCCGAGACGCGTCAGCTGCTCTTCGGTCTCTTGATCATTCTAGGCGGGGCGGTTCTCTTCTTAATAACCAGTTTCATCATCAGCGGTTTCAATCTTTTCCATGCACTTCCACAGAAGATTCCCGGACGCGAAAAATTGATCGAACTTTCCGTAGCCTATCATCTCTACGCTCGACATTGGTTTGCTACCCTCGCGGCTTTTGGCGTTTCGCTCGTCGCGCACCTTTCCACTTTCCTGACATTTTTTTGCGTGGCGAAGGCATTCCGCGGAAGCAACCACGTTGGCTTGATAGATTTCTTTTCCATCATGCCGATCGAACGCACGGTTTCGTCTTTGCCGATCAGTCTGGCCGGAATTGGTTGGCGCGAAAAAGTTTTGCAGATTCTTCTTTCGCAACTTTGTCACGTTGAGCAAAGCGTGGCCGCGCTCATCGGCTCGATGAGTTTTCTGGTCATGCTGCTCGCCTGTCTGCCCGGCGGCATCGTATATTTCTTCTACCGGCCGAGCGGTGTCACGCGGCACATGAAGTTGCGCGAGATGCGCGAAGAAGTCGCCACGCTCGAACATGGCATCGCGGAAGAGAATTAAACCAAAGGCGAAATCGCCGCGGCAAAACGCGCGTCGGCCTTTTGTCGCCGCCACTTTTGCGATGACCGCCGACGGCAAAATCACCACGCACAAGAATGCGCCGGTCGATTTCACTTCGCGTGAGGACCGAATGCATTTGCTGCGTCAACGCGCGCTGGCCGATGCGGTGGTGATCGGCCACAACACTTTGAAAGCGGACAACGTGCGGCTCGGTTTACCGAAAGGCGAACTGCGTGAAGGGCGCTTGCAGCGCGGACGGACAGAAGCGCCGATTCGCGTGATCGTCTCGAGCAATGGACGGATCGATGCGTCGCTAAAAATTTTCGAGTCGGACATCTCGCCGATTTTGATTTTCTCGACCACGCGCATGCCGCGGGCGTTTCAGAAAAAGCTTCGCGAAAAGGCGACGCTGCATCTTAGCGAGGAAGAGTCTGTCGATCTCGCCTGGATGCTGGAGCAACTGCGGGCGGAGTACAAAGTGAAGTGGGTCTCGCTCGAAGGCGGCGCCGAACTTTTCCGTTCGTTTCTCGAACTCGACCTGGTCGATCAATTAAATCTAACGATCGCGCCATTTCTTTTCGGCGGCCGCGATGCGCCAACGCTTACGGGGAGGCGGAAAGAATTTTTGCCCGCGAGTGTGCGCTGCAAATTGACCGAGATGCGAACCGTCGGCGAAGAATGTTTTCTAACCTACAAGATTCTGCGGGCGAAGGAGAAAACGGCGCGCGGTTAACTGCTCTTTCGTTTGCCTGCACCGGCCAGCGCAACTAGCCCGCCGACGACAAACAGCACCGCGCCGATCACCAGCAGGGTGAGGGAAGCGTCTTTCACCAGACGCATGTGCTGCGCCCAACCGAGCAGGAGAAACAAAATCCCGAATGCCCAAATCGTAATTCCCGTCCCGATCATCGCTTCCGCCGACATGGAGGGTTTGCGCGCGGGAAGCTGGTTCGGATTGCTCATGTGGAAAAAGAATTAGGAAGGATCGAGCAAGAGTCAAAGATTAACGACGCTTCATTCGACTCATCATATTAGTGACCGCGCCAGTCGTAGGGGCCGGCTTTACCCGCTTCCGCTGCAAAGGAGTCATCGACGTAGTCCTCGAAATGCGCGGTGCCGGCGAGGGTACCGGCTTGCAGACCTAGCTTCTCGATTTCCTCAAAATCTCGGCGTAGCGGGGTTAGTTGCGTGTAGGCACACGATCGGGCGGTCGGCTAAGGACGAATTCGAGCAGGCGCGGATTCTGGTTGTAATACTTCGTGGCGACGAATTGCGCCGCATCCATGCGGTTCTCCATTTTCTGGTCGAGCCACTTTCCGCTCTTAGCTATGCCTGTCACGATCTCCTGCACGAGCGGCCGATTTTCTCTGATCAAGTTCTCGTGCACCGCCAACACGCAGGAAATAAATTTGGGCCAGACATCTTTGGTTAACCAAAGCCTGCGTCCATAACCATCCAACTCGGTCTCGCCAAGAAAAGGTTCGCCCGTAGCAATGGCATCGACTGCTTTGGCATAAAGCGCGGCCGGCATATCGGGCGGCGCCATCTCTACCAGATTCACATCGTTGATACTCATGCCAGCGTTATTGAGCTGTCGGTAGATAAGAAGGCGCTCGTTCGAGAAGCGGTTAGGCACTGCCATCTTTTTGCCGCGAAGGTCGTGCACGTCGCGAATGTCCGAATCGTTATGCACAAAGACGCCGGACCCGTCCCGATGTCCTAGATAAACGATCTTGATGGGCACACCTTGTTCGCGCAAAGCCATGGCCATAGGTGCAAGAATAAAGGTGGCCCTGGTATAGCCGGACAAGTAGGCCTCCTTTAGCTCCGGCCAGCCATTGAAGCGGATCGGATCGAACATGTTTTGGCCCGCGATACTGCGATTGATGAAATCCGTTACCGGGCATGCCAGGTGACAAGTAACTGGCAGATAGCCTACCCGCAGCTGCTTCTGCCCGCGGCCGGTCTTGTGGCCGCTTAAGACGCCAAGATTCAAGACCGCATGCAGAAACGTAATGGTGACAATCCACACGCCCGCGATGATGAAAACGATTTTGCCTGAACCTTTATGCACGTCTTTGCCTAACGAGTAGTTGAATGAATCATCGCAGCCATCGATCAATCGCGCTGGCGAAACGGGCCGGAGCGTTTTCGTTCATCCGCAGATACAGCGAAGGCTCGATCAACTCCAGCTCCATTAGAAGAAACGCTTCGCCGTCGCGGACGAAATCGACGCGCGCGTAAAGCAAGTTGCTGTCGAGTAGCTCCGTGACTCGCTCACCCGCCGCTAACAAATCGGGCGGCGGCTCGATGGCGCGAATGGTTCCCCCGTGTTCTTCCTGCACCCGGAAATCCCCCCGTTTTGGTGTTTTCAAAATCGCGTGACTGAATTCGCGATTGAAATAAAAGAGGGAAAATTCTCCTTCCTCGACGATGCCGCGCATAAACGGCTGCACCATGTAGGAATGCGTCGCGAACATCGAAGTATCATGAGTGCCACCTCTCGTTAGGCGGATCGTGTTCTCGGCATTCGCGCTGACGGTCGGCTTAAGCACAAGCTCACTCGTTTCCAATTCGTCGAAGCAAAGATCGATTTCGGCGGCAGTAGCGCCAGGCTGTTTCCAAATGGTGGGAGTAATGCTCGCTCCACGCTTCTCGAGTTCACGCAGATAAATCTTGTCCGCATTCCAGCGCACGATCTCGATTGGATTGGCGAGCCGCGTCGCTCCTGCAATGCGCTCGAGTTTGGCGAGGAAAGCCGGCAAATCTCTCTGGTAGTCCCAGGTGGATCGAATGATCGCGCCGGCGAATTGGCTCCAATCGACATGCGTCTCGCGCCACGAAATCGTTTCCACCTTCCAACCCAAATCCCGCAGCGGGACGTAGGCTAGATCGTCATCGATCACATAACCCTCGAGATTATCAGCCGAGAGAAAGGCGAGCGATTTCAAGAGCGTCTACATACGCAGGCGCGTGCGCGCGGCAAAGCTTCTCAAACACAAAGCCGATGCTAGTTTCGCACCCATGAAGTCACTTCGTCTTTTCGTTCTCGCGCTTTGGTTCATTGGTGGTTCGCGCGCGAGTTTGGCGCAAACTCCGACGTCATCGATTGTCGGACCTGCCATTGCCGCGGATGCAGATCCTGCCACGGCCACCCGCGCCTGGCTCGAGACCGTGCCGTCCGACAAGAAAGCAAAGTCCGATGCCTACTTCGAAGGCGGTTATTGGCTGCTTCTCTGGGACTCGCTCCTCGGGATTGCGATCTCGTTCGTCCTTCTTACGACGCACGTCTCTACTCGTCTCCGCGATTTCGCCGAACGCAAAACGCGCCTGCCCTGGCTGCAAGTAGTGCTCTACGCCATTCCCTATATCCTGCTCGTCCAGGTGCTGACGTTTCCACTGAATCTCTACGCACATTATTTTCGCGAGCACGCCTACGGACTCGCGACCCAGGACTTCGGCGCGTGGTTTAGCGAGCAGCTTATCGCGCTCGTTGTTGGGATCATCGGGACAACGGTGTTGCTCATCGCGCTGTATGCGGTCTTCCGGCGCGCGCCGCGGACGTGGTGGATCTGGGGAACAGGCGTGGTCGTCGTGTTCATGATGGTCGCGGCCCTCATCGCACCAATCTATATCGAGCCACTCTTCAATAAGTATAAGCCGCTCGATAATCCTGCGATCAGCGAACCCATCCTGACCATGGCACGCGCCAACCAAATCCCGGTGAAGCAAGTCTTTGAAGTGGATGCCTCGCGGCAATCAAATCGTGTGAGCGCAAACGTCGCCGGCTTCCTGGGCACAACCCGGATTGCATTGAACGATAACCTCCTCAAGCAATGTTCGCTGCCCGAGATCCGCTACGTGATGTCGCACGAAATGGGACATTACGTGCTGAATCACATCTACAAGTTCGTCATCAGTCTTTCCCTGCTCGCGCTCATTCTCTTCGCCCTGACGCGCTTTATTTTTGATGCGGCGGTTCGCCGTTACGGCGCTGGCTGGCAGGTGCGCGGGATCGCTGATCCTGCCGGGCTTCCGCTTTTGGCGCTAATCCTGACTGCGCTCGCGTTCCTCGCCACACCGATCACGAACACGATCACGCGTGTCGCTGAAGTCGAGGCAGACGCTTTCGGAATTAACACTTCACGGGAGCCGGACGGCATGGCCGCGGTAGCGTTGAAGCTCGGCACTTACCGCAAACTCGATCCTACTCCGTTCGAGGAATTCATCTTCTTCGATCATCCTAGCGGCCGCGCGCGCATTCGCATGGCGATGGATTGGAAAGCGGCGCATCTGCCGGCGGGAGAATAGGACCGATGGGACCGAGACGATTTAGGAAGGCAACGGGTTTCATCCCACCGCATGGTGGTTATGAAGACTTACTCTCTTATCAAAAAGCGCTCATCGTTTTCGACGGGACGAGGGTCTTCTGCCAACGCTTCGTTGAGAAAAGAGACCGCACCTACGACCAAATGGTGCAAGCCGCGCGCTCCGGAAAACAGAATATTCTCGAAGCAAGCCAGGCCTCTGCCACCTCGAAAGAAATCGAAATCAAGCTAACCAACGTCGCCCGAGCCAGCCTGGAAGAGTTATTGGAAGACTACAAAGATTTCCTGCGTGGCAAAAGCCTGAGTCCTTGGGACAAAAACAGCCGTCAGGCATTATTCGTCAGACGCCTGGGAGCGAAGAAAGATTCGTCCTACGTGTCCTATAAGTCCTATTTCGAGACCCGCGCGCCAGAAATAGTAGCGAATATTCTCATTTGCGTGATCCACCAAGCGAACTACCTCCTAGACAAACAGCTACAACATCTGGAGCAAGCGTTCCTGCAAGAAGGTGGGTTGCGCGAGCGCATGACACGCGCACGCTTGCAAGAGCGAGCAAAACATCAATGAAATACGTTCTTCTTCTTTTCGCTTTTGCCGGCGAACTCTTTGCTGCTTCGACTCCAGAAACCATCTTTGTGAACGGCAACATCTATACCGATAACGAGAAACAACCGCATGCCGAGGCCATCGCAGTCCGAGGCGACCGCATTACCTTCGTTGGATCCAGTAACGATGCGCGGCAACTTGCGACTAAGACAACACGGATTGCTGATCTGAATGGTCACACTGTTTTGCCAGGCCTAACCGACGCGCACTACCACATTTTCGGCGTCGGTTTTCGCGAGATGAATTTGAATCTCGAAGGCTTGAAGACGCGTGAAGAGTTCCTCGCCAAGGTAAAGGAGCGTGTCGCTGAGACTCCGCCTAACGAGTGGATTACCGGCCGTGGTTGGATCGAGACCTTCTGGCAACCAGCCACTTTTCCCACCGCGCGCGAGTTGGATGAAATCGCGCCGGCTAATCCAGTTTATCTCACCCGCGGCGATGGACACGCCGCGGTAGTTAACAGCGCCGCGTTGAAGCTAGCTGGAGTTACAGCTGACACGCCGAACCCTTTTGGCGGCGAGATTTTGAAAGAGAAGACTGGTGGCGCTCCTACTGGCATGTTCCTCGATCACGCAATGGCACTGGTGGAAAAGCACATCCCCACTCCGACTAACAGTGACAAAGAAAAGGCATTCCAGTTAGGCGCCGACCGAAGTGTGCGTCTCGGCTGGTGCGAGATCCAAAATCCCGGTAGCGACCTGACCGAGGTCGCGATCATGCGAAAGCTAATCGACGCCGGCAAAGTAAAGCTCCGCATTTATAATGGCGTCTCTGGCCCAGGCGAGCCTGCTGACACGCTAATCGCGGAAGGACCAATGATTGGCCAGCGTTTCACCCAGCGCACAATTAAGTTCTATGCCGATGGCGCCCTAGGTTCGCGCGGCGCGGCCTTGTTAGACAAGTATTCGGACTCTGATACCTCGGGATACCTAACGAATACTGAAGACACGCTTCTTCCTTGCTTCAAGAAGGCACTACGGGCCGGCATTCAGGTACAGACGCACGCCATCGGAGATCAAGCGAACCGTTTCGTGCTCGACCTCTACGAGAAAGCATTTAAAGCCGTTCCGCCTAACGAGTGGAAGCAACGCGATCCGCGCTGGCGTATCGAGCACGCGCAAATCATTAGTCCCTCCGACATCCCGCGCTTTAAGCAGCTCGGCGTTATCCCATCCATGCAAGCGTCCCATGCCATCAGCGATCTATTTTTCGCGCCGAAAAGGCTGGGCATCGACCGACTAGGCGGCGCCTATGCCTGGCAAAGCTTGCTTAGAGCCGGCGCGATCATACCAGGTGGTTCCGATGCGCCCGTCGAGCGCGGCGAGCCGATGATCGAATTCTACGCCGCGGTCGCGCGGAAGAGCCTTGATGGATTTACCGGTGAAGGCTGGCACCCGGAGCAAGCGCTCACGCGTGAGCAGGCGCTGAAGATGTTTACCGCCTGGCCAGCTTATGCGGCCTTTGAAGAGAAAGACAAAGGCTCGATTGAAGTGGGAAAGCTGGCTGACCTTACCGTTCTTTCGGCCGACATCATGAAAGTGCCGGAGCCGGAGATTTTACAAACGAAGTGCCTGATGACTGTTATCGGCGGCGAGGTTGTTTACGAAGCAGATTCACTTTAGCTGGATGTTACTGAATGCCTTAAGCATCTCTTCTTCCGTGGGCGGTTGCAGGACATTTTTCGCGGCGAACTCTTTAGCTTGTGGGTAACGTGTTGCGCGGATGCGCGCCGCAGCAGCCGACAAGTTATAGGTTGTCCGCCTTAGTTCAATATCGGGTCCTAGCATTAGCCAGTAAGCTCCCGGCGCCCCGAACGGCATTCCTACGCTACCGGCGTTCACGACACGCACCTCTCCGAGGATGCGATCGAACTGCATGTGGCTATGACCACAAACTACCAAAGCCACACGTAACTCAGTAAAGATTGCCCGGAGCGGGTCTTCAGATGTCAGCCTGGTAAAGACGTCAGTGTCGTTGCGCGGCGTAGCATGACAAAATAAAACTTCACCGATATCTTCAATTTCGGTGCGAAGTAACTTAGGCCAACCAGCTATCCATTCCGTTTCCGCTGCACCCAATTGCTGAGCGTTCCAACGCATACTTTCACGAAAATTTTCCGGGATAGCCTCGTTTTCCATGCCAGCCTTAAAGCCTAAGACTTCGCGGTCGCCATTGCCCTGAATAAACTGCGTTGGAATAGTTAAGCTACGCAGACACGCGATAGTCTCGTTAGGCATCGGACCCGGCACGACATCGCCTCCTACCACGATCTGGTCTACTTTTTCTCTCTCAATCTCGGCCAGCACCGCTTCCAACGCCGGCAGATTGCCGTGGATATCGTAAAGAGCGGCTGTGCGCATTGCGCCACCGGTCAACGACGTTGCTTGTTCTGACGTCTACGCCAGAAAATCATCCGGCCACTTTTCCTGGAGTCGGCTGCGTGCGATGGAGGCCGCGCGCCATTCCTCGGAATATTCCAGGCTGTCAACCGCCAGCGCGCCCATGACGCGCCGCAGCTCGTCGCTGGGTGCGGCGTAGTCCAAATCCGAAGAGCCGAGGGCAAATTTCAGCGCCTCCTCTACGGGAATAGTCAGCCGATAACGGTCTTCGATTCCGTTCATACATTGAGAATCGCATGCGCCTCGCCCGGTGGTTCTGTTGATCCCTGCGCCGAAACTTCCTCCGTCCATCACGGCTTTCATCTGCGATTTTGTGGCATGAAGATTACACCAGCACTCATTGGCTCGGCATTAGCGGTCGTATTAGCCGCCGTGCCGCAGAACTCATTCGGCAAAGAAAAAGATAACGGCAAAGGCGCCACCTCCACTGAAAAAACTTTCATCATGAAGGCCGCGAACGGCGGTATGACGGAAGTAGCGCTCGGCAAGGTCGCCGCGGATAAGGGGCAAATGCAGGAAGTGAAAGACTTTGGCAAACAAATGGTGACCGACCATTCCAAAGCGAACAACGACCTGAAAAGCGTGGCGTCTAACCTAGGCGTGACGGTGCCAGATAAAGTGGACTCGAAACACCAGGCGATGATCGATAAGTTCTCGAAAATGTCCGCCGGCGATGCCTTCGACAAGGCCTACGTCAAAGACATGGTGAAAGACCATGAGATGGATATCTCGGAGTTCGAGAAGGCGGAAAAAGAAGTGAAGAACGCCGACCTCAAGAGCTTTATCGAGAAAACCGTCCCGGTGATGAAGGAACACCTCGAGATGGTGAAGAAGATGGCGAACAAGAAGAGCTAAGACTTAGCGAGTGGAGTCTCGGCGGGGCCCGAAATGACGGAACCATCCGTCTTGAAACGCGACCCATGACAAGGGCAATCCCAGGTCGCTTCCGCCGGATTCCATCGCACGATGCAACCCATGTGGGGGCACACAGCCGAACGCTTGCAGACCGTGCCCTCGGCATCACGGTAAACGGCCATTTTCTTGCCGTTTAGTTTCAAGATTTTCCCTTCGTTCTTTCCGACACTAGCTAGCGACTCACCCTCAGGCTTGGCCAGGTAAGTCTTTAAGAGATAGTAAGGATAGTCCTTGTTCTCCTTCAGATAATCCCACGCCCCTCCTTTGACCTTCTTCCGCGAGGGATCGAAGAGATCGGTCCACGGATTCTTCTTTTGCGTGATCCAATCGCGCGCCATCATGGCCGAGAGGGTGCCGAAGGTCATTCCATTCCCGGAAAAACCGGTGGAAATAAATTGTCCGGGTTCACTCTCGCCGATGAAAGGCAGGCCATCGTTCGTTTCAATTACCTGACCCGACCAGCGGTGATCGATCCGCGCGCCCGGGGCGATTTTAGTTAACGAGTCTTGCAAACGCTCGTAGCATTTCTCCGTATCAGTAACTTGCCCGGTCTTGTGATCTTCGCC
Organism: Chthoniobacterales bacterium; assembly: GCA_038237435.1. GTDB lineage: Bacteria > Verrucomicrobiota > Verrucomicrobiia > Chthoniobacterales > UBA10450 > JACCTI01. The sequence goes on along the minus strand of JBBRYT010000008.1, from coordinate 22,365 downwards.
GCCCAGGATGGCATAGTCTTCATCCTTCCGCCGATCCACGCGCAGGTAAAGGTAAGGATCGTTCGTATCCCAGAACGAAGCAGCCGGAACTGAACCCCGTGAAATGGTAGCGCCTATCGCATAGGTGGTATAAAGAGCCAGCTTAGTCTGGAACAGCATGCTACTTACCAAGCCTGATTCTCCTGTAAGCGGGTTATGCGTAGCTAGAACGAGCGTACCGTAGCTCACCCAATGCCCGTTGATCTTTGCGCGTCGCTTTTTCGAATCAAACTCACTCGCCTCGCTTTCTTCCCATAGGTAACTCCCCTCGCCCGGAATACGATCGGCCAAGGCTGGGAGGTACTTTATCGGATGAAACTTTGCTTGATCAGAAAAGCGCACTCCGGGCCGCTGCATGTGCGGAACGCTGTCCAGATAAGAAGCATCGAAGCCGAACTCATTCGCCAGGCGCGCGTCCTCCTGAAATTTCGCTCGGCTTTCTTCTTTGTCCCCTTCGACTGGCGCATGCAGATAACCAGGAACGCGAGTGAACTCGCAGTCTATGTTCTCTCGCTCCACGTTCTCTTCGATTTGGTCGATGGCAGCGGCGCCCGCATCCCAGAGTGCGCGGGCATGATCGCGGCCGAAATCCTGCACTAACTCATGCAGACGAGTATCAGTTACTGCCGTTAAGTGAGCGGTGGTATGGCCGGTATCGATCCGCCCGATGCGATCACGTTCCGCTAGACCGACACTTAGACCCGCTTGCCGCAGCAGATAAGCTGTGGTAACTCCGGTGATTCCCCCACCCACCACTAACACATCCACCGTCACTGCCTTGTCCAGCGCGGGAAAAGGCGGAACCGTTGCACTAGATAACCAATAAGGTGTTGTATCCATTTTGCCTCCAGTCCTCCTCCGAGAAATCGCAGCAAGTTCGCCGAGTGGTTCCTTCATTTTGTCCTGGCCTCGACGGCTCCTCTACGTCCAGTCTCACCCTTAGTTACGTTTCGTAGGAAATATCGTGAATGTTTTATTGGTAGAAGATCATACCGACACCCGGACTGTGCTGGGGACATTGCTTAATCGTTGTGGCTGTCAGACGGTGACGGCGAAAAACTTGCACGAAGCGCGCTCGCGGCTGCAAGAAATGAAATTTAATTTCCTGATCAGCGATCTGAACCTGCCGGACGGCGATGGGCTAACTCTCGTGACGGAAGCCAAACGACTTCAGCCGTTGAAGGCGATTGCCTTAACCGGACGTGCTTCAGATAAGGAACGCGCCGATGGCTTGCAAGCTGGCTTCGATTACTATCTGACCAAACCGATTGACTTCCGCGAGCTACGAACAGTGCTCGGAGGAACAACTCCGCACGATATGTCCAAGAAGATTTCGCCAGACTAGATCGTTGCGACCGAGCGATCAGACACCTTTGGCCGTAGCGCTCAGCAACGCGCGCAATCGGGGAAAATCGAAAGGCTTCGTCATGTAATGATCAAAGCCCGCTGCCCGCGCCGACATGCGATCGTCGTCTCCCGAACGAGCGCTCAAGGCGACACTCACCTTCAGTGGCTGATGTTTCTTGGCCTCCGCGGGAAGCCCCAGCCCATCGCGATCGGGTAATCCCAAATCGCTCACCAACGCGTCGAACTTCAGGTGGCGGAGCAACTGCACGGCGCAAGAAAAATTCCCAGCCGCCACAACATAGTGGCCGCAGAGTGTTAGGAGCCTGGACATCACGACGCGAGTATCGTCGTGATCCTCCACCAGAAGCACATTCACCCTCCAGTATCGAAGCTCGTCTTCGCCGTGCGTGCCTATGCGATCATTAAATTAACTCCGAATCAGTGGCTGCAAGCCCGACCGGAGCGGCCTGTTTAGGATGTCGAATCACCCGTCTGATGTTCTTCGATCTGGAAACGCAGGAACTCATGCACCGCTTTGAGTGCTTCTGGATTCCTCGTCCGAATCCTTACCAAGCCACCGTTCCTAGTTTCTTCGTACTTGTAAGTGATGTTCGCCTTCTGCTGCTGCATCACCTTTGCTCCATCAGGCATCTTACCGTGCACAAACATAGGGATCTGAAAATTCCCATGCTCGAACATCTTGGCGATATGACCCAGGTGCTGACTCCGGTAGCCATTCGCTTGCCGTGGCGGACGCTGGATAACGCCCTTCGCTTCATAGTGACGGAGGGTATCTGTGCTCACTCCCGCCTTTGGTGCCAGCGAGCCGGCAGTTAGCCGATTCGGTTCTTTGCTCTTACTCACGCGATCACCTTACGGCGTGGAACCCGTTCCAGGGCCAAGAGATTTTTTTAGCGTCTGCTGTTCGACTTCGCCTACCCTGCCAAGGTTGGCATTCTAGCCGCCCATATTTTCCGGTATATGACGACGCAGGAAAGACATGAATAAAATCAATACAAAAGAGATACCTAACAAAACCAGCGCATAGGCGTGAGCTGATGAGTAGTCTAGCTTTTGCACTTCGTCGTAGAGCGCGATCGAAGCGACTTTAGTCTTACCTGGAATACTTCCACCTAGCATCAAGACTACTCCGAATTCTCCCACGGTGTGGGCGAAGCTTAAGACGATACCAACGACAAGGCCGCGCCCGGCCAAGGGAAGGACGACATGGCGAAAGGCCTGCAAAGGCGACGCTCCATCGAGCCTGGCTGCGTCGACCAGAGACTTGGGCACGGTGCGCAAGGCCGCTTGAAACGGCTGCAGCGCGAAGGGCAGGCTATAAATCATTGAACCTACTACCAGTCCAGTGAAACTAAACGCCAGGGGGTGGCCGAAAAGCGACTGCCACCAACCGCCCAGGGTGCGTTGGGGAGCAAAGAGGACCAGGAGGTAGAAGCCGATAACAGTAGGCGGTAAGACCACTGGCAGAGTTAGGATTGTTTCTACTACTAGAACACCGCGCCACCGTGAACGATTTAACCAGTGCGCGAGCGGAACTCCGAACAGGAGCAGAAAGAGAGTCGTAAAGAAGGCTAATCGTAGAGTCAGCCAGATCGACTCCCAGAATTCCGAGGGTAGTTGCATCTCGATGCGGGTTGCGGGCCGACGTTACTTCGTCAAACGAAAACCGTAGCGATCAAATATTTTCCGGGCATCCGGCGAACGCAGAAATTCCAGATAGGCTTTTGCCAGTGGCTTGGCCGCGCCAATCTTCGTTACGACAGCGCCTTGTTCCAGCGGCGGGTAGCTGTCGGTGGGAATCTCAAAGTATCTGCCAACTTTCTCGAGCTTCGGAGACATAACCAGTGAAAGCGCTATGATCCCTGCATCGGCATTTCCCGTTTCTACAAATTGCGCGGCTTGCGCGATGTTTTCGCCTATCACTATACGACTCTGTACTTCCTGCCAAAGCTTCTCATGTTCCAAGGCTGACTTCGCGGCCCGGCCATAAGGTGCATGTTCGGGGTTGGCTATCGCGATCTTTTTTATCGCTTGCGCATCTCGTAACACGGTGAGTCCGCGTGAAACATCCACCTTCTCACTCTTGGTCCAGAGAACGATGCGCCCGACCGCGTATTGCACTAGGTTCGTCTCTTCCGCCAAACCCGCCTTGACTAGCTCGCGCGGATAATTCATGTCGGCCGAGAGGAAGATGTCGAATGGTGCGCCGTTCTTAATCTCGGCAAAGAAATTTCCCGACGATCCGGTCGACACTTTAAGAACAGCTTCCGGGTGCGCTTGCCGGAAGGCCGTATTCAAATCCTGAAGGCAATATGTTAGGTCGGCGGCGGCGGCGATCGTTAATTCCTCAGCATAAGCCGCCGCCGTTCCGATCAAACATAATAACCCGATCACCCATCTCATTTCTTTCACAATCGCTTCTTAAACGCTGAATGCTGGATGTCTACCACAAGTCAAAATAGCAGAGTTTGCCGTTTTTGCGTGCGCACTTACTTCCCAGTTAGTCTTAGTAATTGGGTTCTGCGCCCGACCGCCGTTCGAAAGAATGTCGTGATCGTGGACTAAAACTTGTACGTCTCAGAGAAGCGAGTAAACGGCGGATCGAGATGAATCAAATCGACCGGCCCCTTCGCGATATGATCGCGCAGCACCTGCAAGTTATCGCAGTAGTAGAGCTCGTTCGTGCATTCGGTTCTTGACCGGCCGCGACCGCGCTCACAAGAGCGCACCAGCTTTCGGTTTTTCCGGGACCTGAAGCCGAACCCGGCGACCAACTTCTTCAGCGAGCGCAAAGGTGATTAAGCTGGGCGGATTCCGATTGCCCGTGTCCGGCATCTCGTTAGGATAGGTTTCGACAGGCGGCCGCCGATTTCCTCTCACGCTGCCTTCACGCTAATGAAGGTAACGGCCATCGACTTGCTCCTCTCCGTGAGGCTGGGCAGGAGTTTTACGCATCGCTTATTTTTCATCCTCGCGCCGTCGTGCGCGCTTTTCATTTTGCTGGATGTCGGCTGGGCGAACCAATCGGTTTACCTGCAAATGGTCGTCGTCGGCGACGCCGGAAATCCCGCGGACATCACCGGGTTCGGCGCGGTGCCCGACGCCATGCGGATCGATAAATATGATGTGACGCAGGGTCAATATGCGGCATTCCTGAACGCGGTGGCGGCGACGGACACTTACGCCCTCTACGACACCAGAATGGCGACGGACCAGAACGTCGCGGGCATTTCCCGCGCCGGAGCAAGCGGCGCCTACACCTACGCCGCCATCGGGAGCGGAAACAAACCGGCTTCTTATTTAAACTGGTTCAGCGCCGCCCGGTTCGCTAACTGGTTACACAACGGACAACCCACCGGCGCGCAGGCCGCGGGGACGACGGAACAAGGAGCCTACCCGCTCAATGGCGCCATCTCCGGCGTGATACTCAAAAACGCCGCGGCGCAATATTGGATCCCGAGCGAAGACGAATGGTATAAGGCAGCCTTCTATGACCAGTCGCTCAGCTCCGGCGCGGGAGGTTACTGGCAATACCCGACCCGCAGTAACACCGCACCGGGAAACATCGTAGGCCCAGCCGCGAACCAGGCGAACATCTATACGAACGGAACGGGCTTCTCGGTCACGCAAAGTAAGACCTACAGCAATGTGCAGAATTATCTGACGGACGTCGGCACCTACTCAGGCTCGGCCAGCTATTACGGCACCTTCGATCAGGGAGGCGATGTCTTGGAATGGAACGACGGCGTAATCAGCCCGGGACGCGGGTTGCGCGGCGGGTCCTGGCCCGGCAGCGCCACCTTCCTGCTTTCTTCCTACCGTCCGGGCGTTGATCCAAGCACCGTGCGTGAGGACTACGGCTTTCGTATCGCGACCATCGCAGCGTCGGCTATTGGCAGCAGCGAAGCGGCTGGCCCGCTCATTGCCGTTACCGGTCTTAATGTGAACCTCACCGTGAAAGCATCGATCCCAGGCCGCACTTATCAGCTTCAAGTCTGTGACGATCTCGCGACCGCCAACTGGCAGGACTCAGGATCGCCTCAGGTCGGCACCGCGAAGGATCTAGTCATCACCGTCCCAATCGATCCCTCGGTGCCACGCCAATTTTATCGTCTCAAGCTCTCTTGAATGGGCTGAAGCGGCGACGGTATCCAGCGGCGGCGCCGTGTCGCTGCAAAGAAGGCGCGACATTCTCTCTCCTTCTTTTCTCCGGCGCGGTCCGTTATAAATCGCGACCGCTTGAACTCTACTTCCGCCTTATCCAGGTCTTTGGCGACGCCTTTGAGGAGTTTGCCGCCACCATTCATTCAGTAAACCATTGCCTAACAAATCACTAACCAACAAGCATCTCGGGAATTAGAAACTATGATTGAGGCAGGAGGAAATCATGCTTTGTGATTCGCTTGGCAGACGGGAGCGCTACCGGGACAACTATTGGCGAAGGCACGATCCTATTCTGAATGACCGGCTCCTTTGGCGCGCGAATACCTTTCGGCATAGCGTCCATCTCTTACCTGGACAGACTATCCTGGAGCTCGGCTGCGGGGAGGGCGAGCTGACTCGCGCCCTTCTTCATGTTACTCGCGGCGAGAATTCAATTACCTCGGTTACCTTTCAAGGACAAGCCGGCGCATTCGCGAGCGCGAAAATCGAGTGGCACCCACTGGAATCGTTCCCCGGGTCTCTCGCCGGCCGCGCCTTTGATTGTATCATCGCCATGGACCTGCTGGATCGCGATAGTTGTGCCGCTTTCCTTTCTGCCGTCTATGAGTTACTCGTGCCGGGTGGCGAAATCGTATTCTACGAAAGCAATCCGTGGAACCCGATGCATAAACTCCGGAGCTTCTGTTTGCGACTTGTCGGCCAGCGCGATCCGCGCAACCTACTTGATCGCCCTAGTCTTTGCGACCTTCTTTCGGAGATCGGCTTCATTCGAGTCGATGCAGTCTTCAACGATTTTGTCTTTGCTCCCTTAACGCGCCCGCTGATCTGGCTGTTGCGGAACTTATCCATCCTTCTCGAAAACACCCCGATGGTTCGCGCGATGGCCGGCTCCATTTTGGTTAGTGCGCAAAAACCGCCGAGCACGAAACTACCGCCCAGCGTTCCTCTCTCCACGCATCATTCTCTTCGAAAGGCAGTTTCTGTGGTAGTTCCTTGTTACAACGAAGAGATGAATGTCCGCCCGCTGGTCTCTGGTATTCTGAACCTATACGGCGAGTACGTTCATGAAATCGTTCTAGTTAATGATGGCAGCACCGATCGGACTGCGGAAACGATAGATAAACTGGCGGGAGAGGATGAACGAGTTCGGGCGATTCATCGCCAACCGCCAAGAGGAGTGGGGTATGCTCTAAGAGATGGCCTCGGAACGGCGACGGGCAGATACGTTTTTACAATGGATTGCGATTTCCAACATCTGCTTCCGGAATTTCGTGATCTATTCGATGCAATTGTTGATGACTCTGATGTGGTAGTGGGAAGCCGATTCTCGCGCCACAGCGTCCTCTTGAATTATCCATTCCTAAAGATTGTTGCCAACCGCGCCTTTCATGTCCTGGCAGCTCTTTTGTTCGGGCGGTGCTTGCGCGATGTCACAAATAACCTGAAGATTATGCGTCGGGAGGTGGCAGGAAGCTTACTACTGAGGCAACCTGGTTTTGCCGTCAATGCGGAGATGGGCTTACAACCGTTGCTCCTTGGATATCGCATTAAGGAGGTCCCGATCTCCTGGATTAACAGAACTTCTGGCATGGGTAGCTCATCCTTTCATCTCTTGAAAGAAGGCGGCGGTTACTGGCGAGCGCTTGCTGAATTATGGCTTAAGTCTGCCTTCAATATTGGGCCCTACCGCGATTTGCATCGGAAGGAGGGCGACCTAGATAAGCCGGCCCTGGTGACCGCGGTGCGTTAATTTGTGAAGGACTTTGGAAGCGACCCAGGATAATCTGACCGAGAAAGAAGTCCCACCTCAGCGACGATGGACATTATTTATTGTCTTCGCGCTGGTGGCGTGCCTCGAACTTAGCCTGCTTCCCCGCCAATCTCTGTGGATTGACGAGATTTTTTCCCTGGCGATGGCGACTGGGCATAGTCTGGAGCATCCCGCCGCGACGGCCGACAAGACGAAAGGCGATTTCATTGAACCTTTATTGCCGATGCCGGCAGCGGACTGGCAGCAGTATCTAAAACACGACGCATGGCCGGTCAGTCCTGGGCGCGTTCTAAGAGCGGTCTTGTTATCGGACACCAGCCCGCCGTTCTATTACCTTCTGCTCTACCTTTGGACTCTAATCTGGGGAACAAGTGATTTCGCTCTCCGGTCCCTTTCGGTTCTCTGTTCCCTAGCTTGCTTTCCGTTTGTAGTGAAGGTAGCTCGCCGAACCGGGGGATCGCAAAGCGTGGGGCCGGCCTGTCTTCTCTTCCCGCTCGCTCCGCTTTTGTTTTACTACTCGACGGAAGGGCGAATGTACTCGCTCCTTCTCCTGGCGCTGCTGGCCACAGCTTTGGCAGCACTCAAACTACAAGAGAAAGGTGGTTCCTTATCGGGCAATCTCATGTGGATCGGAAGCAGTGCTGCTGGTCTGCTTACTCATTACTTCTTCGTTTTTCCGTGGGTAGGTATAGTCATCTTTCAGCTGCTTAGGCCCGGCAAGCTAAACCGAAAAAATATCCTGCTACTTCTTCTTGCGGTAAGTCTGATTATCTTACCATGGTATGTAGCGGCCTTTGAATACCAGCATCATTTGCGCAGTAGTGGGGCATGGCTTAAATATCGATTGCCTGATTACGACCTAATCGGCGCCGCCCGGGATCAGGTTCTCCAGTCTTTCTCCGCCAGCGGCTACGGCATTTGGGGAAGTGAACCCGAATGGTCAACCGCATCCCTGTTGTTATTTGGTTGTGTCTTCTTAGTCGCCGTTTTCCGCCGCCGTCTTCAACTCTTTCAAGGTCCGCGCCTCCTTCTTTGGCTGTGGTTTGTGGGAGCGGCGCTCGCACCAACGGCTTTGGATCTTGTGAACGGGACTTATATGTCTCACCATCCTCGTTATGCTCTCGGCGCTGCTCCTGCCGCCTACCTCCTCGCCAGCTTTTGCCTGACCTCCCTGGGAAAGGTTCGGAATGCCTTACTGTTAGTAATTGTTTGCAGCTGGAGCAGTTCTATCCTGAGTATATGGCGGCAGGACGCCCGTATTGGCGAACCATATCGGAGACTAGCCAAGGCCATGGCGTTGACCGGTGCGAAGGATGAAGCAGTCATTGTCGATTCAATTCCTTCCGGTGTCTTGGGCTTTGCTAGGTACGCGAATAAGGCAACGGAAATAACTTCCTGGGTTGAGCCCTTGGGAACACGCAAGATACCCGACTCGTTAATCCCTTTCAGTCACGGTTACCGTCGGATACTCTTGGTAAACACGCACAACTTTCATCCCTCCGTGCTGGAAGAGACCTGGCTCCGAGAGCATTTCGATGCGGTGAGCAAAAGAAGTATGGGCGGTCTTGAAGTTGTCGACTTTCAATCCAAGGCAGAGACCTTTGATCACGCGTCGCTCAGCCGCGATGGCGAAGACAGTTACTAATGGCGGACCGTCCTTATGGGTAGCCCTGACATGTTACGAACGTCCTTGTAGTGCAGGCGGTCGATGATCTCGACTCTCGTAGGCTAAGACCTCAAGCGCCTCGGATCGAGATAGATCAGGTCTACCGACTCATCCGCAATGTGCTCCGGCGGCACCTGCATATTGCCCGCACTATTCGCGATACTTGCTCGCGGCGCGGCGCACTGGAGCCGTGTGCGCTAGTTGTTTGCGGTCCTTAGGGCTGAGGCTCGCTGATTGCGCCGTCTGCTTCGGCCTTGAACTGCCGCTATCGGTCTTCTTATTCGGTTTTGGTTTCGGCATAATGGGTGCGGAGTTGAATGGTATGCTACCTGTGCCTATGATTTCAGATTAGCGGCTCACCCCTCAGTTTATCTGACTCACATTGAGCTAGTCGCCATACCTTGCAGTCGTCCGGAAAGGTCTTTGTCGGCGGAGGACGAGTTGAAATGTAAGTGGGTGTTTCAGTGAGACGGAAATCTACGAACCGTCGCACCGGAAATTTGCGGAACTCCAGTTCGGATTTCAGGTAGCTAAGAGCGGCACTTTTCGCTATCGCACCAGCTAGTTTGATCTTTTGCCGCATAGTTAACCTAGGAAGGTTGAGATGTCTTTTTCGACCGCCCAGGCCCAGGGCGGTCCCATTGACTTCGATCAACATGTTAGCGGTGGCCCGCGGTGTCGCGAGAACCTTAGAGCTAAGTCCAAAGGCAACGTGCGCGAAAAAGCAGCGGGTTTTCATTTCAAACGTCAGGTCGGCAAGACCCACTCTCGCACGTCTTGTCATATCGCTACTAAGAAATCGCTCCTTCACTTCGCCGGAGTTGTCGCGGTAATGGTAGCGCTGATTCGTTTCTTCGAAACCGGGAGGAATACACGTCCAAACTTGGCCGATCACGCACCGTCAAAGTTCCGCCATTGGCCTCGACGCTGTCGCTCCCTCGAATGTCCCACGACCCGACAATTGGGCTACCAACAAATCGTATCGTCGGGAAATTCCTAGACAACTTAATGACAAAAATCAAAACCAGGACAAACGTTCCACCGTTTCCACTGGGAAGAATTTACCGCCGGACTTAACCTGCAAGCACACGCGCATGCCTGATTCGCCAGCCAAGCCAATCGATCCCGCCGCGACTGCTGCCGACGGAGAACTAGAGCCAATGAAAGAGGAGACACGTTCGGCGGCGAAAGAATTGGAGACGAGTAAGAAGGAATTGCAGTCGGTCAACCAAGCGCTGAGCACGGTCAATCACGAGCTGAAAAAGAGCGTGGACGAATTGAGCCGGGCGAACGCTGATCTCACCGACCTGATAGCTTCCACCGACATCGGGACAATTTTCCTGGACCGACACCTGCGCATTCAACGCTTCACGCCAAGCGTGGAGAAGATCTTCAATCTCATCCCGGGCGATTTGGGTCGGCCGCTTTCCGATATCACGCACAAGCTCACTTACGCCGACTTCATCTCCGACGCCGAAAAAGTGCTGCACGATCTCGAACTGATCGAACGGGAAGTGCGCGCGGGAAAAACGAGCTGGTATCTGGCGCGGATCGCGCCTTATCGCACTGCAGAAAATCGCAGCGCCGGTGTGGTCGCGACCTTTATCGACGTGACGCGACGGAAGCGCGCAGAAGAAAAACTGCAGGAATCCGCCGCCGCGCTCGCGCGGCAAACGCGCATCTTCGACACCACACTCTCGTCCATCGCCGATTTTGCCTACATCTTCGATAAGGAAGGAAAATTCGTTTTTGCCAACCAGCCCCTGGCCCGACTGTTGCAATTGCAACCGGAGGAAATGGTGGGGAAAAATTTCTCTGATTTAAACTACCCACCGGAACTGGCGGAGAAATTGCACCGACAAATCCGCCACGTCTTTGAGACAAAACAAATCGTCCGTGACGAAACTCCATTCACCAACCCAGGCGGTCAGGAAGGTTACTACGAGTACATTTTCCAGCCGCTGCTCGGCCCGGATGGGAAGGTGGAAAACGTCGTCGGCTCGACACGCGATGTTACTCATCGCAGAAAAAATGAGCAGGCTCTGAGTGAGAGCGAGGAACGGTTCCGGCAGTTTGCGGAAAACTCGGCGGATGTCTTTTGGATACTCGATGCCAAAACATTGTTGCTCGAATATTTAAACCCGGTTTACGAAAAAATGTTCGGCCTCCCACGTGAAGAAGTCATGGCCGACCCACAGCGCGGGCTTAAGCTGGTTTTACCGGAGGATCGCCAAGAAACGGCTTCGGGTATTCCACGGGCCATGGCGGGTGAGACCTTCACGAGAATTTATCGCATCGTGCGACCGACCGACGGCGAGCAGCGCTGGATTCGTGACACCGGATTTCCGATTCGCAATGAAGCGGGCGAAGTGTTCCGTATCGCCGGTGTCGCGCAGGACGTGACCGACGACCGCAATCGTGCGGAAGCGTTGGAAGATAGTGAGGAACGTTTCCGACTTCTGGTGGAAGGAGCGCGCGATTACGCGATGATGATGGTCGATCCGAGTAACACGATCATTTACTGGAGCGCGGGTGCGGAGCGCGTTTTCGGTTGGACTGCAGATGAGGCGCTCGGAGAAAGCGGCGAACTTATTTTCACGCCGGAAGACCGCGCCCGTGAGCGGGAAGAAAAGGAAATGGAAATCGCGCGCGTCAACGGCGTCGCGCCGGACCGCCGCTGGCATTTGCGCAAAGATGGTTCACGCATCTGGGTCGATGGCGTGATGCGGCGGCTGGACGACGAGAACGGCGAGTTACGGGCTTTTGCGAAAGTGGCGCGCGATGCCACCGATCAAAAGACGATCGAAGAAGCATTGCGGCATGCGCGCGATGAAATGGAACAAGCGGTTCTCGATCGCACGCGCGACCTTCTCGCCACCAACACTGAGCTGGAGCAAACCATGAAGCAGCGCCAGCAACTGGAGAAAGAGCTGCTCGAAATCAGCGAACGCGAAAAGCGCCGCATCGGCGAAGATTTGCACGACATGGTTTGCCAGGAACTGACCGCCACGGCTTTGCTCCTCAAATCGAAGGCGAAGAAAATTGAATCCGAAAGTAAAGTTGCGGCTGAGATTTTAGAAGAATCAGCCCAGACGGTGAATCGGAACGTCGGGCTGACGCGCGATCTTGCGCGCGGTTTGCAACCGACCGACCTGAAAGGTCCGGGATTGAAACAGGCCCTGCGCGCCTTGGCCGACCAGGCGTGCGAAAGCAGCGAAATCAAATGTCATTTCAAAGCGGCGCGCGGCGTTCGCGTAACCGATGACACTGTTGCCTTACACTTATATCGGGTGGCGCAGGAAGCGTTGAAAAATGCGGTCAAACATTCCGGCGCCAAAAATATTCTGATTCATCTCGATAAGAGCGAGACTAACGTCTGCGTTAGTGTGCAGGACGACGGCAAAGGCTTCTCCGTGAAACGACGCAGTAAAGGCTTGGGTCTTCACATCATGCGCTACCGGGCCAACGCACTCGGTGGTGAATTAAAGATCGAAAAGCGACGCAACGGCGGAATGGATGTCACCTGCAAGATTCCGCTCAAGCAATAAGCCGAGCGTTTCCTGCGGACGTCTATTCGTCTGAATTAAACTACTAGCGGGTCGGCCGTGTAGTTCTGGTTCACGCGCGACCTTGCCGTAGACTTAGTGGCGCGAATCGCCTTTGTCTTGCGTTCTGCTGGCCTACTGATAGCAGCCGGCGCGCGAGTTTGCCCTTGCCTTATCGAAACGTCATTGCCGTCGATCAAGCCGGTAAGATTTACGTCCGAGCGGAAGTTGGTTAGATCGGCTCATTGGCGCGTCTTACCTTGCACGGTAGAGACATCGTTTCCGTCAACCAGGCCGGTGGCATTTACGTCGCCCAGCAATACTTCCATCGGGACTGAGACGTTTCCGGTCTTCCCACCGTCCACGACGCTAACCAGATTAACGGGTAGCACCTGGTTATCACTGACATTAGTCAGGTCTAAGACAGCAGACTGATCGCTCTGCCTGCGTAGAGTCAGACCAGGTTTAAGAGTTTTCTCCCGACCGCCGCCGACATGAGCGACGTTTCTTTTTTTGAAGTGTGACGCCTCATGCTTACCTTCGCTCCAGGCAGTTCTATGACGGCGATTGATCGCCGCCTTAATCCAAGATGAAACGCATCCCAGAGAAAAACGGCAAGCGCGGTATCATGGTGGTGGATGATCATCCGCTTTTTCGCAAGGGCGTGGTGCAGATGCTCAGCCAGGAACCGGATCTGGAAGTGCGCGCGGAAGCGGAAAGCAGCCCGGCGGCCCTGGCCGCGCTGCGCAAAACGCCGGTCGATCTCGCGATTGTCGATATCGGATTGCACGGCAGCACTAACGGGATCGAGCTGACTAAGTCACTCAAGGCCGAGCATCCGAACCTGCCCGTGCTGGTCCTTTCGATGCACGATGAATCGCTTTATGCCGAGCGAGCCTTGCGCGCCGGAGCAAATGGTTACCTGATGAAACGGGAAGCGCTCGACTCGGTGATCGCGGCCGTGCGCACGGTCCTGGGCGGCGACATTTATGTGAGCGCCGCGATGTCGAAACGCATGATCGCGGATCACATTGGAGTCAACGGCCAGACGCGTTCGCCGATTGAAAAACTGACCGACCGCGAGCTGGAAGTGTTGCAGTTAATCGGCGAAGGCATCGAAGTGCGAGAGATTGCCACCAAACTCCACCTGAGCGCAAAGACGGTCGAAGCGCATCGCGCGCACATTAAAGAGAAGCTCGACTTGAAGAACGCGCGCGAAGTAGCGCGCTTCGCGGTGCAATGGGTCGATAGCCAGCGTTAATTACCCTTCTCGGCCGCGGTCGGGACGCATTACTGCGTCACCGACGCGCGACTCGAGTCGCCCATAGCGCTAAATTTTGCTGCCTTGCGCGCGCACACGGCTGGCCAGCTTGCGCATACCTAATTCCAGACGCGTCTTCACCGTGCCGAGCGGTGTCTTGGTCCGCGCGGCAATCTCGCGATGACTCATTCCATCGAAGAAAGCGAGCTGCACGGCTTGCCGCTGAAAATCCGGGAGACGCGCCATTTCCTGCTCGAGGTAATGGCGGATGTCGGTGGTCGAAATATGCTGCGACGTGTGATGCTGCAGCCACGAGCGCGGTTCCGTCTCCACGTAAACTTCGAATCGATCTTTCGCCCGCGCGTAGGCAGCGCGGCGCCGCACGCGATCGATCGCGCGCCGACGTGCGATCGTTACCAGCCAGCCCAGCGGTTTGCCCAGCGCGGCCGAGTAACTCTGCGCCTCACGCCAAACATGCAGCATGCTTTCCTGTAAAACATCATCGGTCTCCGCTTCATCCTGCACCACCTGGTAGATGATTTTTTTCAGCATCTTCTGATGCCGCTGAATGAGCGAACGCAGACCCGATTCATCTTGTTGCACGATCGAGCGCATGAGCGATTCATCACTCGGTCCCTCACAAAACTGAAGATCGATCGTCGGTGCAATCATTGGCTCTTCCTCCGCATGAGGAAGAGGCTCCGGTATACGAATTCATCGCACAATTGGGCGGCGACCTAAGCGCGACCTAGGCGAAATCCTTAAAATGCGGCGGCATACGCGCGCCGCGCCGGCCGATTTCGAACACGCAAAATTCGCGGCGCTTTTCCGCGGATGCGTTACCGTGAGCGCCGATGAATTTCCTGCGTTCGCTCGTCGAAAAATTTACCGGCAAACCGGTCGATTGGGACGAGCTGGAAGAATCGCTCATTCGCGCCGACCTCGGCGTGCCGATGAGTTTGCGCATCTTGGAAGCGCTGCAACAACGCGCCGCGACCACGCCTATTACGGCCAACGATATTTCGGAAGTGGCGCGCGATGAAATTGCGCGCGTCCTGCCGATCGCACCGCCGCCGATTCGGGTGCTGCCCTCCGGACCAAAAGTGATTTTGATTGTGGGCGTGAATGGAACAGGCAAAACAACTTCGACCGCGAAGCTCGCGTATTATTTTAAACGCAATCGTCACACGGTCTTGCTCGCGGCCGCGGACACATTTCGCGCAGCGGCCATTGAGCAACTTGGTATTTGGGCGGACCGCATCGGCGTCGAAATGATCAAAGGCCAATACAACGCCGATCCCGCCGCGCTTTGTTACGATGCCTATCAAGCAGCCGAGAAGAAGGACATCGAGTTTCTGCTTTGCGATACCGCCGGCCGTTTACACACCAAGACAAACCTGATGGCCGAGCTCGACAAAGTGAAACGCAGCCTGGCGAAACACGATGCGAAGGCTCCGCACGAAACCTTGCTCGTGGTCGACGCCACGACAGGTAGCAACGCTCTTTCACAAGCGCGCGAGTTTCATCAAGCAGTAGGTCTAACCGGCCTAATCGTGACTAAGCTAGACGGCAGCGGCAAGGGCGGTGTAGTCATCGCGATTCAAAACGAGCTAGGCATCCCCACGCGCTTCGTCGGCACGGGCGAGAAACTGGAAGACCTTGCGTCCTTTGATGGCCGCGATTTCATCGCGAAGATGGTCTAAGGTTCGCGATAACCGATTCAGTGATGCCAGTCCGGCTCGGACCGTTTCTTACTCGCGCTTCGCAAGTGTTGCCAATCGCTGCACCTAGGCTGGCGCGAGGACCATACAACGGCGGGGCAGCCGCTGGATAGACGGTACGGCCGCGCACGCCTTCAGCGCCAGCCAGAGCGATCCCGAACTAAGAAGCTACTACCTGCACAAACGCGCCCAAGCTAAGGTCATCCTCTGGCCTTAAGTCACCTCATGCGCATCCTCCCGCAGGTTAGTCGCCGTTCTGCGCTCCCGACAACCCTACAGACCAACGCAAGTGTTCTGCCTCAAGATTCCGGCTAACAAAATAGTTGCAACTAGTCATAGCCTGTCTGCATCGCATGGTTAGGCCAGTGGCCGGCTGAAATGGAACGCAAGCACAGACATCCGCTCTCGGAAATAAAACTTGTGAGCGTCGGCTCTATGGACCGCTGAATCCAATTCGACGACGCTGCAATCCTTGCCGCGCGCGAGTTCGTAGCACCAGTCCAATAACTGCTTTCCGTACCCTTTCGACCGCTCGGATGTCTCCGAAACTAAATCGTCGATTTCGAGCATGCGACCAGTCCGTAACATGTCAATAATGCGGTAACCAACTACTGCACGAACAGTGTCATCTGCCGTCAGATAGGCGAGGCAGTAGCCCTGCTTCGCCATTTTCCTAACCAATTTGACAAAACCGTCGCGTTGAATGTGCGGACGGAGCAGCGACATAATCGGAAAACACATGTCGATTTCGGCGTCAGATTTCGCAACCCTGATTGTTGTGTCCATATTGGCAGTGGAGACGCGAATAAGAGGCCTAACGAGACCCAAGATCAGCGACCGCGCGAGTTAGAAATGATCTTCGCATGCTTTCAAATCTAGGCACAAGGACGGCCCGCGGTTCGCTGCATCGCCTGGTTAGGCCTAGCGCGGTTTATATGTGTCGATAAACTTACCGACATAGTTGCCTTCCTCGCTGCCGTCGGGATGAATGATAGTCCAGTCGAGAACCTCAGACTCGGAAAAGAAAATACGCTGCCCCTGGCGATATGAGCGAACGGCAGTTAACTCGCTCGCGATGCGACCAGAGACCTTGCCACCTTTGATGGCGTCGACGTAGACAAACACTTCTTCATTTCGATCGCCGCCCCGATCTGCTAGGTGCTTCCGAACGGTGAACGTGTATCCTTGCGGAAGTCCGGCAAGGTATCGTTTCTTTGCTGCGGGATACGTCGCTCTACCTTTTGCGATGTATGGCTTCTCGGCTTCGAGCAACTGATCGATTTGCTTCTGACCGGCCGCCCGTGACGGCTTATCTGGCAGTGGCTGCGCGCCAGCGACGACGGGAATCAATGCGATGAGAAGAAGTGTGACTTTCATAGGCCTAACGAGAACAAGATCAGCTACCGCTGGCGAGAGCGAGCTTTGATTGCAATCTGGATGTGGAAGTCACGTGCAGCGAGGTACCGGAGCGGCCAGCGGTTAGCTGCATCGCCTGGTTAGGTCTTGGTAGGCTACGCCTTCTTTCGCGGGTCATCATAAAACGCAGAGAGGCGACTATAGACGGCGACGCGCTGCTGAAACAATGCTTCCAACTGATTGCTCAGGACTTTGGGGTCCGGATGCGATTGATCCATCGGAAGTGCCATCTTCTCGAACTCTCCAGCCAAATGTCTAAATCGCATGATCATCTCGGCTTCAGGACGTAGTCCAAGCAACAGAAGCCGACTCTCAACAATGTGCAGGCGCGGGAAATCTTCGACACCTTTCATACTGTCCTGCGCGTTTGGATGGTATCGCGGGTCGCGAACGACCCGCGCCAACCCAACAACCCGTTCATACTTTGCGGACAAAGCCTGATATGTGAACTCGAATTCCTCTGCGATCTTTTCGAGCACGCGCTCGCGACGCTTCATACGTTCACGTTCCAGCTCATGAACGTGCTGTCGACGGGATGATAGAAGCGCGAATGTCCCAGCAACCGCTGCACCGAGACCAATCTTGAGAGCGGTGTCCGCTAGATCGAGATACGTCATCGGAAAGACCTAACGAGAACAAGATCAGCGACGCCTACCGGGAGCGAGCGTGGCTCGGAGGTGGAATGGTGTAGTCATGGAAAGTGTGGGGCGCACAGCGGGTAGGCGTTCGCTGCATCGCCTGGTTAGATGCTTCGCGTGGCTTCACAAGTCGCGTGGAGTAAGGCCTGTCTTCTTTGCGATGCGCGAGAGCATGCGTGGACCGATTTCCTCGCTGTCATGAAAAGCGAAGACTGTGTCTGGCCAGCCGGCACGCGACAGAATGCGGTGTGAACCGTGAGCCTCGCGCTTGATGCTCCAGCCGATCCGCAGCAACGCGGCCAAAACTCGACGCGCTTTGGCCGAGCCCCACTGACTCATGCTGCCGCAACTGTGAACACCTGCTGAATCTCGGGCGAACTTTCACCCTGCTCGATACGCTCCGCCAACACGCGCAGGCCGAGCGCTTCGACGCGGGCGACAGCCTCCTCGCGAGTGCTGCCGTACGACATGGCGCCGGGTATCTGCGGAACCTCCGCGATCCAGCGCCCATCGGCCTCTTGCTCGGTCTCAACGGTAAACGTCACGACCAACAATGCTCGAAATGCGGTGAAAACACAAGACGCGTCTTCAGCACCTAACGAGAACAAGATGAGCGACGGCGGACGAGGACGCGTCTCGCTCGGAGTGGAAGTGTGGAAGTCATCTCAAAAGTGGAGCGTACGGCGGTCCGCCGTTCGCTCCATCGCATTGTTAGGCTACGGTTGCGGCAGGGTGATATGTTCTCCTGCATAATCGACGACGAGCCCCGCTGGGTTGCGCTCAATGACGCGCAAACGCAAACCAGCAGGTAACGTGGCACTGCCGTAACGTAACTGAACGCTCGCAGGATGCTGCAATACTATCGTGCCGTCAGCCTCTGTTGAGTCTCCGGCTGTGCGAGAAACAAAGTCCCGCTCCTGCGCGCGCAACTGCGAATAGAGATTAACGACTCGGTCGCGGTGAGGTTTACTTTTTTCCGCCCATCGGCGGACAATATTGAATTCGAAGAACCTGCGCTGTTCTTCCTCCGCCTTCTTCTTATCGAGCGATAGCTCCACACCGTACGGCTTTGAGCGGGTGTCTGCGAGACTCACCGATGCACGCTCGCGCTCCTGAATGGCAGAAAGAAGCGCGTCGCACACCTGTGTGGCCGTCCGATACATCGGCTGTGCCCGTACTGACGTCTTAACGCGTCCATCCGCGAAGCGCTCCCGCAGCATGCGTAGCTCCTGATGCGGAATCGGGGGAACTTGCGCGTCTAGTGGAGAGAAGATCGTGTCAATGTGTGCGTCGACGAGCGCGGATAGTCGAGCAAACTCCGGCGGAGGTGGTGCGGGGACGGCGACTGTGACTACCTTAGGATGGAAGAAGTAAAGGTATGCAAGTGCACACACTGCGGCTAGTAAAAGCACCACCGTTACGTTTCGAAGCGTACTATAGCGGATGGTCATCGTAGTCGCCTAACGAGAACAAGATCAGCCACCGCTGGCGAGAGCGCGCGTCGCGGCGGGAGGAGAGGTTGGAGTCATGGAAAACTCGGGCGTACGCCGGCCAGTGGTTGGCTCCATCGCTTGGTTAGATCTTCAGTAAGCTTATGGGCTCTCGTATTGCCACGGGGCAGTCGGTTTCAATCGGATGTCGCAGACGGCGCTGAGCAATCCTGCGGGGTCTTTCTCAAGCCGGAGAATAGGGGAAAACCGCCCTAAGCGGCCGAGTTTTTTCGCCTCCCCGGTCTTAATTCGCGGATCACCCGCGAACCAAAACTCGTGCAGGAAATGTTCGGGAATGCCTTTTCCAAAGACCTGCGCATGGATGTGGGCAGGTTCATCCTCCGCTAACACCTCGGGCTTTGGTCGAATAGTATGGATTTCGTAATGTCCGTCGGCCCCGGTGTGCAACCAGCCGTGAAGGCTCGGAGAAAACACATCTTCCTTTGGTCGGTGGTAATAGCCGCCGGCGTCCGTTTGATAGAGAAAAAGGGTGATCCCGGCCGCAGCGGTCACCCCGTCGGCTTGGTAAATGGTTCCGGAAATCACGATGCGCTCACCGGGTTCCCCCAACGGCGCCAACGTCACCTTCGACGATATGTTGCTGGGCACCTTGCAGGAGCCGCAAATCGCAAATCCCTCACTGGTATGAGCCCGTGGGAAAACTTGATTGGAAGTGGTCGATGCTGGCGTCTGGCCAAACGCGAATTCGGCGTTCATCACCAGCAGAAACAAGAACAGCGCACGCTTCATAGATCTAACGAGACCCAAGATCAGCGACGGCGCGAGTAACGACTGCCGAGCGCATGCTATAAGATGCAGGCATAAGGACAGGCCGCCGTTCGCTGCATCGTTTGGTTAGGTGACTTTGATAGTAGGCGCATCGGTTAATTTCGCAGGTCGCCGCGAAATCTACGTCGCGCGACAATCAGAGCAGTGCCAGCGAAAATCAACATAGTCGTCGTCGCGGGCTCGGGAATGGTGAGCGAAAAATCGTCGTATGTGACGAACATTGCTGTCGAGTGCTGGGTACTCCCACCGATATTATCATAGTATCCGAAGTATGTTCCGCTTCGAGGGCTCGGATCGGACGCAGATAAACTAACTGTCTGAGTGCCATCAGTAAGTGTACCGGTCAGGGAAAGCCCCGCCGCAGAGTATGCGCCTGACAAGACCATCGTATACGACGTCCCAAATACCACTGGAAGTATTCCCGGCGCATTGATCGTAAACCCGGTCGTTAACCCGTAGAGAATTAGCCTGCCGTTGTTATAGCTTCCCGTCGCGCCGGCTCCTGGACCGTATACCTGATACGAGAGACGATAGCCGTTGTTTGTGAAGTCCGGCCCCGTCGATAGCGCAGCCAAGCCTGCCTGACCTTGGTTCAGCGGACTCGAGGTGAAAGGCGTGCCCAAAACGAACGTGGTCGAAAGTTGAAAGTCCGAACTCGCGAGATTTGTGATCGCCAAACCGGCAGAGGAAGAGGCGCTGTAGCCCTCAACAACATTCACATACTTACCGTCAGTGCCGGAAGGATTCGAGATGCGCCAATAGGAGTCTTGAGCCGCAGGGAAAGGACCGTTGATCGTTGTTACGAAATTGCTTGGAGCGGAGCCGTCAGAATAACCATCGAAGTTGTCGTAATACGGAGCTGTGGCAGCGGGCACCAGACGCGACAGTCCGGCAACTGACGTCAGAAGCAGTGCTCTCTTGAACCATCGTCGCTGGGTGGCTGAAGGAATCATTTTCATTATATGGTTTTGGCCGCACGAAACACGATGGGTAAGTCACCTAACGAGAACAAGATGAGCGACAGCGGGCGGGGTGGCGCGTGGCCCGGAGCGAAAGGGTTGTAGTCATCTCAAACGTAGATCGCGAGGCTGCCCGCTGTTCGCTCCATCGCATGGTTAGGTCTTGGGTCGGTAGCGCCGGAACGCGAGCAAGAGTATCGCTATACAAAGTCCACAGCTCACGAGCGCGCATATAAGCAGCTGAGGGAACGGCAGGGTGACACCGGTATAAGAGGCGTAGAAGGGAAGTGTGAGCGACGCGAGCACGACAGCAATCAAGCCAAGTCTCAGGCGCGTGTTGTACTGCTCGAGTGTGAGTGGATGCGGCGAGATCTCGCCGCGCTTCTTCGCGCGGCGTGACGCCCAAACACCACACCAAATGAGCAAAGCGCCTCCGATGGAAAGAACGGGGCCGGTCCAGCGTGGCCAGCCGAGCGGCTCCTGCAGCAGATTCGAAAACATGATCACGGCGCCGACAACAATGAAGATGATGGCTGTGGTCGAGAGCTTCATGAGACCTAACGAGACACAAGATCAGCGACCGCTGGCGAGGGCGAGCGTGGCTGCAGGTTGAATGTGGAAGTCATCGAAAGCTAGAACGCGGAGCGGCCAGCGGTTCGCTGCATCGCCTGGTTAGGCCGATTGCTTGCATATTTGAAAACGCAGTAGGGCGCGTCGATACCTTTCTCCCTCGCACAAAGGTCAGGCCCTGAAGAGTAGAAACAGCAGCAGCAGTGTGAGCACAATCGGCACCGCGCAGATAATCAGAACAACATTGTTCCGCGGACCACGTTGCTTCGGCACGAGGTCATCCCCTGCGATCATGCGCTCGATCTTCTGGAGATGCCGCAGCACGTAGATGAATGTGAAGACAACCGCTATGAGCCCGACGAACGCAAGGATACGTATAGGCAATAGTGGATCCGTCGCGAGAAAGCTCACGACGGAAGAACAAAGGACGAGTTGTGATGGTATCATAGCGAGCGCGGTATTGGGCCTAACGAGAACCAAGATCAGCGACCGCTGGCGAGAGCGAGCGTGGCTGCTGGTAAGAGGTTGTAGTCATTGACAGCTAGAACGCGGGACGGCCAGCGGTTCGCTGCATCGCCTAGATGACATGAGGGGAGTTGCCGGGTGCGGGTCATTGGACCTACACCCGACAAGTATGCATAATAATGACACTAAGTCAGAGTTGACCTCACACGAGGAAACCCGCGGCCAGTTTAATGGCCGCACGGGCACGATCAAGCTCGGAATCGATCTGCACAAGAGTTTTTAGTCGTGGTCACCCAGGAGGGTGGGACTAATCCCAAGCCGGCGCAGCGTTTTACAAAAGAAGGGTTCTTAAGCTGGGTGGCGAAGCTCAAAGCACAGAACCAGGCTGTGCATGCGGTCTATGAGGCGTGCGGTTTTGGTTTTGGGCTGCAACGCACTTTAACCAAGCTGGGGATCAGGTGCTATGTGGTCTGTCCGCAGAAGCTGGATGAGCGCAACGAGCG
>JBBRYT010000007.1:0-167985 GCA_038237435.1 Chthoniobacterales bacterium | reverse complement strand
TGAGCATGTCCTCCGGCGCCTTCTCGTTGAAGAAGGGGCCGAGCCCACTGATAATTTCCCGCTCATAGCGGGCTTCTTCGACGCTCTCGAGAAACTTCTGCTCGCGTGCGGTGGGGACGTAGGGTTGTGGCTGTGTCATTGTTCGGGCTCCATTGCGGGGAAAGAATTAATGTCTATCGATCCGTTCCCCATTTCTACGCTCATGATCCCCATCCTACAGCATTTTGTGGCGAAGGTCGATCGTGCGTCATCGACTCTTCAACTTTGGATGAACTCATTGATCGCAAAAGTGCAACGATGCAGGTGCAAGTTCGCGGCCAGTGTATTTTGAAGATTCGAACAGGCGGAGCGGCTCATGCAAGAGGGCTCGATCACGGAGAACCAAATTCAGGAGTTCACGACCAATGGCGCGATCGGAAGTCACCTCGAAACTCTGCAACGCAAAGGTGGCTTCAAGGGATTCAATCAGCACGCGGTCAGCATCATTATTGCGGAGACGGATCCGCGGAAGCAGGCGGGGCATTAGTCGAGCCTGTCATCCTGAGTCGCGGAGACGACGAAGGATCTCACGCACTTGCGAGTGGTTTGGTTCCAAGGAATATTTCACCACGCAGTTGTCGCGTCAGTTGTTGATCGTTCGGACGCGCAAAAACTATTGCGAGATCCTTCGCCGTCTGCGCGGCTCAGGATGACAACCTGGAACAAAGAACTTTATGGAACCTGTTTACATTCTCGGCGCCGGCCGCACTGATTTTAAGCGCAACCTGAAGAAGGAAGGCAAAACCATCCGCGACCTGATCACGGAAGCGGGGCGCAAAGCGATCGCGGATGCGAAGATCGACGCCGGCGAAATCGAAGCGGCCGCGGTCGGAAATTTCAACGCCGGACAATTCACCAAGCAGCTGCATCTCGGCGCCTTCGTCCCGGAGATCGACCCGAAATTGCACGGCATTCCGACCATGCATACCGAAGCGGCCTGCGCGAGCGGCGCGCTTTCCGTCGTGCTCGGCGCGCAATGGATCGCTGGCGGATTCCACGACGCGGTGCTCGTGGTCGGCGCGGAACAACAGAAGACGATGTCGTCGCTCGACGGCTCGGATGTTCTCGGCGCCGCGGCTGATTATCACGTCGAGAAACCGGAGTACGGCGACTTCATGTTCCCGAAATTGTTCGGCAAGATCGCGCAGATCTACATGGAGAAATATGGCGCTTCGGAAGAAGCGCTCGCCTGGGTGGCCTACAAAAACTACGCACATGCGCGCCTGAATCCGCTCGCGCAAATGCGTGAGGCCGATCTGACTTATGATTCCGCCTCGCAGGTCTCGGACAAAAATCCGAGCGTCGCACCGCCGCTGAAAGTATCTGATTGTTCGCAGATCACCGATGGCTCGGCCGCGCTCGTAATCGTCTCGGAAAAATATTTGCAGAAGCACGGCATCGATAAAGCGAAGCTGCCGCGTCTGCTTGGTTTCGGTCTCTCGACCGATTATCTGGCGCTCGAGAAAAAAGATGTGCCGACGTTTTCCACTGCACGCAAGGCCGCATCGAAAGCTTTCAGCATGGCGAATCTCAAACCGCGCGACATGAACGGCGTAGAAGTGCACGACTGTTTTTCGATCACGGAAATCTGCGCCTACGAAATTCTCGGTCTGGCTGAGAATGGCAAAGGCGCCGAGCTCGCCCGAAGTGGCGCGACTGCCTTGCCGCAAGTGCGCAACGAAAAGGTCAGCGGAAAATTCGACTTCGAAATTCCGGTCAACGCTGGTGGTGGATTGATCGGCGACGGTCATCCGGTGGGTGCGACCGGAGTGCGCCAGGTCGTCGAAGGCTATCAGCAATTAACTTCCCAGGCCGGCGCGCGGCAGATCGAGAACTGCAAGAAATTCCTAACCTTCAACATGGGCGGCAGCCTTACGACTGCTGCCGCGATGATCTGGGGACGCGACTAACGAGTCGTTAGCCCATGTAAAATCCGCCGTTCACGTTGAGGATGTGACCGGTGATGTAACTCGCCATTGGCGAAGCGAGGAACAATGCGGCATCGACGATTTCATGCGCATCGCCTAGACGGCCAAGAGGAATTTGTTTTTTGAAGGTTTCGGTTACCTCATCGGGCATGCCTTTACTCATGCCGACGTCGATGAAGCCGGGGGCGATGGCGTTGACCGTGATTTGCTGACGCGCGAATTCGCGCGCGGAAACTTTCGTGAGCGCGATAAGGGCGGCTTTGCTCGAAGAATAATTCGCCTGTCCGAACAAACCCATTTGTCCGCTGACCGACGACATATTCACGATACGTCCGCCGGCGCGCAGAATGGCGGCGGCTTTTTGCGTGACGTTGAATGTGCCGGCGAGATTCACGCGCAGGACGGATTCGAAATCTTCCAGCGTGAGTTTCTTGATCGTGCGGTCCCGAATGATTCCGGAGTTGTTAATTAAGATGTCCAGCCCCCCGAATTTCTCGCCGATTTGTTTCATCATCGCTTCGGTTTGAGCTGAGTTTGTCACATCGCACTCGACCACGAGCGGGTTTTTGAGTTTGCCAGCGACCGAGTCGACGTCCGCTTTGTTCTGCCCTTTCTCATCGGCGATGTAGTTAACGACGCACTGCGCGCCGTGCGCGCCGAAAGCTTGAATCATTTCCGCGCCGAGCGCGCGTGAACTTCCAGTGACGAGGATCACCTTGCCGGAAAAATCGAGAGGATCAGTCATGAGCGACGTTAGGCTGGAAACGCGTTGCCGGACAAGCGATAGCCGCTAAGTTTTGCGGCTTATGCCAGGGCCGATTCGTGTTCTCACTGCCGTGCCGATTTGCGATGGGCACGACAGCGCGATCAACACTATCAACCTCGAGTTCATTCGGCATGGGATCGAGGTCGTTTATCTCGGTTATCACCGGTATGCGCAGGACATCGTGCGCGCGGCCATTCAGGAAGATGTGCGGGCGATCGGTATTTCCAGTTATAACGGCGGCCACGTGGAGTTTTTTGCGGAAGTTGTTAAGCAACTGAAGAAGCGCGGCGCGAACAACATCAAGGTTTTCGGCGGAGGCGGGGGAACAATCACGCACGACGACCAGCGCGTCATGCAAAAGCGCGGCGTCGACAAGATTTTCTTCGCCGGTACTTCGTTAACCGACATGACGCAGTGGGTTCGTGAGCGCTACGGCAAAACGTCGAAGCGCACCGTAGGAAAAACGCCGGAGATGAAACTCGCGCGCAAGCTAACGGAAATTGAAGACAGCTACACGAATGGTAAAAGACCGAAGAAAACTTCTAAAGGTAAAGTGAAGGATTCGTTAGGCAAAACACGCGTGCTTGGTTTTACCGGCCCGGGCGGCGCGGGCAAGACGACCCTGATTGATGAAATCATTCTGCGTCTCCTGCATCGCGAACCCAAAGCGCGCATCGCAATTCTTTCACACGATCCAAGTGTGGTCGGCGAAGGCGCGCTCCTTGGTGATCGCGCGACCATGATCAATTCGCAGGACGATCGAGTTTTCATGCGCAGCATGGCGACGCGCGGACAGGCCGGTGGTCTGTCGCCGGCGACAGAAAATTGTTTGCGACTGCTTGCGCAGAGCGATTTCGATTACGTCATAATCGAGACCGTTGGCACCGGCCAGGAGGCGATGCCGTTCCAGGATAAGCTGGTCGATCAAACCGTGCTGGTGATGAATCCGGATTACGGCGCGCGTTTGCAGCTGCAAAAAATTGTCATGCTCGATCTGGCCGACATCGTGGTCGTGAACAAGAGCGACCTCGATCGCGCCAAGACGGCAATGAGCGAAATCGAACGGAGACTTGAAGGAAGCAGGCGCGAGCAGAAGTTGATCTCGACCGTGGCGAAACGTCATCGCGATCAGGGCGTGGATAAATTGTGCGATCTGCTGATGCGTGAGCCGGCGAAGAAAGGCGGAAAGAAATGAGCAAACTAGGACGCGTTGTTGAAGCGGTAGAGAAATATAACCAGCACGTGCTCGCCGAAGTGAAACGGGCGCGCACCGACAAGAAATTTGGAAAACAACTGCTCGATCGCTGGGATGAAATCAAGCGCAGCGTTAAAGTTGGTAAGGCGCCGACTGGATTAGAATTGCCGCGGCTCGCGCTTCCGGAAATCGACGAACCGGGTGAGATCGCGCGTTATTTGTTAGGCGATGGTTTGCCGGGCGAATTTCCGTTTCTCAACGGAGCTTACAAAGAGATGTATCTCGAGACGCTTCAGGAAGCGCCGGTAGAAGTCGGAAGCTTCGAGAAGAACGGTCACGGCAAAAACGGTCATGCGAAAAATGGCAAGAATGGCGTCGCGAAGTTAGCGGAAACCGAAGAGCCGACGCGTCTCTTCTCCGGGATGGGTTTGCCCGACGACACGAACAAGCGCTTCCATTATCTCGGCGCGCATCAGCGTTCGAAACGACTGAGTACCGCCTTCGATGGTCCGACGCTTTACGGCATCGATTCTGACGCCGACGGCGTCTTCGGAAAAATCGGCGAAGGCGGGGTCGCAGTCGATACAGTCGAAGATATGGAGCGGCTTTACGCGGGCTTCGATATGGGCGCGCCCAGTTTTTCGGCGTCGATGACGATCAGCGGGCCGGCACCGATCATCATGGCGATGTATATCGCGGCCGCGAAACGTCGCTTCGGTAACGAAGTCGTGCCGAAACTTCGCGGCACCATTCAGGCTGACATTTTCAAAGAAGTTCAGGCGCAGAACGAAACCATTTTCCCGGTCGAAGCTTCGCTACGGTTTCTCGGCGACATGATGGAATGGACGACTAAGAACATGCCGCGTTGGTATCCGGTTTCGATCAGCGGTTATCATATCGGCGAGGCGGGTTCAACGCCCGTGCAGCAGGCGGCTTACACGCTCTCGAACGGTTTCGCTTACGCCGAGATGATGGCGAATCGCGGAATTCCCGTGGACGAATTCGGTCCGCGCCTCTCCTTCTTCCTCGATTGCGGACTCGACGTCGAATACATCGCGCTTACCCGAGTTTCGCGCCGCATCTGGGCGATCGGAATGCGCGAAGCGTTCGGTGCGGGGTCGCGCGCGCAGATGTTCAAGGTGCACACGCAGACGAGCGGACGTTCACTGATCGCGGCCGAGTACCGGAACAACCTAACCAGAACTGCGGCCGAACTAATGCTGGCCTACATGAACGGAACTAACTCCTGTCATTCGAACAGCGCGGACGAGCCCTTCACCACCCCGAGCGAAGAATGGATCCGTCTTTCCGCGCATGGCCAGGCCATTCTGCTCGACGAGTCCGGCATCTTCAAACACACCATGAACATGCTGAGCGGGTCGCCCGGAATGAAGGCAGTCGAACGCGCAGTGGAGAAAGCGATCCTCGATGAGTTTCGGCAAATTGAGTCGTTAGGCGGAGTGATGGGCGCGGTCGAAAATCGTTATCAACGCAGCCAAATTCAAAACGCGGCGCATCGTTACGAACAGCAGATTTACGACGGCACACGACCGATCATCGCGTTGAACAAATATCGCAACGGTGACGAAGAAATGCCCGAAGTGGAGTTGGTGCGCACGTCGCGCGCGAAGCAGCAGTTGCAGGTCGATCGCCTAAAGAAATTCAAAGCGAAGAACACGCGCAAGGCCGAGGCAGCCCTGTCCAAACTCGCCGCCGTAGCGGAGACGGACGAGAATTGTTTTCCGGCGCTGATGGAAGCCGCGGAAGTCTGCTCGTTAGGCCAAATCAGCGGACGTTTGCAGGAAGTGGTCGGACGTTTTCGGCCGATGGTTTAGCATCGGCTCTAGTAGTTAGGTAGCGCTTGGCTGTCTCGGAGCTGAGGCTCGGTCGCGCGTTGTCGCCACAGCAACCACGCTCCCGCGGTCGTAAGACAGACTAAGGTTAGCAAAGGCACTCCGATGTCTCTTAACCAAAAGCCGATCGGCGGGACGCGCACCAGCATGTCCGTAAGCATAAAGAAGGTAACTACCTTTGGCAGTCTTAGATCACGAATACTTGCTACTACTTCGGGAAGCTTGTGATCAATCAAGGCGCAGAGCAATGGCAGTAGGAGAAGGTAATAGCAGTGATGAACGACCGGAGTAACTAACATGGCCAATCCAATCAGAAGCCCGCAAAGTATTAGCACCTGTGGAGGCGAATCTCTGCGGCGTAGTTCCGCGATAACTCCGATTCCTAGCAAAATCAGTGTACCGAGGAGACCAACTGCTAGGCGCCATGAAATCGGCGCTCCCGGGGGACGATGATCCCGTGACAGGTGGTGATATCGCAAATTGTGGATGAAGGACAAGAGCGACTGGTTATCGCGCAGATTCATCTGAGTTAGTTCCAGTGCCCGGGAAGAATCAGTCCCCTGGCCTAAAGCCGGCTCGATCAGAACATGTCGCCAAGTGTGATATAGCTCAACCGTGCGGCCCGGCCCGAAGGTAACTACTGGTAGCACGACAAAGCTGAGGAATAATCCTAAGACGGTACCGACAACCATTCGCCATCGGCCGCGCCAAACGGGGAATAGTAGCAGCAAAGCGGGGAAGAGCTTTATCGCTGCCGGAACCGCGAGGAACATCCCGGCCGGGATTTCGCGGCGATTCACCGCCAGGTAGATAGCTAATGAGAAGGCGGCTAGCATTACTACATCTACCTGACCCCGTGACCAACTTGTCGCGAGAGAGGCGAGACAGGCTAGAACCGGCAGGGCGCGGATGGCCCACCAACGTCGGCGCCGTCCGGGCTCGCGTGGAGGGCCTTGGGTCCATTTGCGTTCCTCCAGCGCGCAGGCCAGGAGATGAGAAGACAAGCAGGTCAGGGCAATGCTGATGGCGAACCAAAGAGCGACGATACAGAAGAACGGGAAGTTCTCCCGGTGCAATCCGTAGACTGAGTTGGCATGGGAGACCTGGTAACCCCAGGGAGTGTTAGCTTCGGTTCGCTCCTCTTCCGGAGCAAGAGGAGGGAGAACCTTTGGAGGTGCGATTGCCAGCGGCGTGAATAAAATGGCAAAGGCAGGCGGGTAGCCGTAATGCCAGCCGTGGCTTTCGGTAACGTTGTAAAGGTTCTCCCCATTCCGTACCGCCCAGGCCGCACGTGTGAATACGGAAAGATCGGTGTTCGGCCGGCGCCGCAAGGCAGTCTTTCTTTCGACGTATGCGCCGAAAGCGAGAACAAGCGCAAGCCCGATGGCCAGCGCGATCTTCTCATGTCGGTTGAAATGCCACGTGGTGGCGTTGTCTTGCATTAACTTCAAAACTATGTGCCCAGTGTTACGACAGCCGAGACGGACTGTCTGATGCGACGAACCGCGTTACACGTTTGGGTTACGTGGCTCCCGGTGGGCCAGGATAAGTGGCTTCGCTTCCTTCAGAACGTGGCGCGCAATCACGAGACGCTGTACTTCCGAAGTTCCTTCGCCGATGGTGCAGAGTTTCGCGTCGCGCAAATAACGCTCAATCGGAAGGTCGCGGCTGTAGCCGTAGCCGCCGTGAATTTGCATCGAGCGATCGCAAATCTTTACGGCCGATTCCGAGGCGAACAATTTCGCCATGGCCGATTCCTTGGTCGTGTTTTTTCCCTGATCCTGCAAATGCGCGGCGTGCATCGTCATTACTTCGCTTGCTTCCAATTCCATCGCGGAATCGACCAGCATCCACTGAATCGCCTGGAAACTTCCAATTGGGTGACCGAATTGCTTCCGTTCGTTCGCGTAGGAATTCGCGCGATCGAACGCGGCTTCGGCGATGCCGACTGCCAGCGCCGCGATGCTGATTCGTCCGCGATCCAAAACGGTTAGTGCCTGCTCCCGTCCGCGCCCGCGCTCGCCGAGAATTTCCGCTTTCGCATCCGTGAAACGCAGCTCGGACGTCTCGCTCGCGCGCATTCCGTAGGTGTGAATTTTCCGCACCGGCGTCACTTGGTCCTTCATCATGATGAAGGCGCTGATCTCATTCTTGCCGGCGTCGGTGCGGCCGGTCGTCGCGATGACGATAAGCAAATCAGCCACGCGTCCGCTGGTGATGAAATGTTTCATTCCGTTCACGCGCCAATGATCGTCGTGCGCCGTCGCGAGCGTCTCGATCCCGCCTGTGTCGCTGCCTGCGTTCGGTTCAGTCAAACCCCAGCCGCCGATCCATTCACCACTCGTTAGGCGCGGGAGATATTTCTTCTTCTGATCTTCCGTGCCGAACAAATTGATTTGCCCGACGGACAGCGCGTTATGTGCGGCAATATCCATCGCGAGCGAGGCGCAGATTTTGCCTAATTCTTTGACCGCGAGCGCTGCAGTGACGTAGCTCAACCCCCGCCCGCCGAATTCCTTTGGCGCGACCATTCCCATTAACCCGATCTTTCCCGCCTTGGAAAAGATTTCGCGCGGCAGTTGTTCGTCGTGATCCCATTGGTCGGCATAGGGAGCGACCTCGGCTTGATTAAATTCTTCCAGTTTACCGAGAAAAGCGCGCGATACGTCATCCAGCGGGTGTTCGAGTGTCATCATAAGATAAATTGTGAGCCTTGTGGGCCGCGCGTTATGCTGCCCGCTGCGATGGCTTCCGCGCAAACAGAAACTGGAGCAAGTGCGCGCCGCCGCATTTCGCGACGACTGTTGCCGTTTTTGTTTCTTCTTTACGTCGCGAACTATCTCGATCGCACGAACATCGCCTACGCCACGCTCGGAATGAAAGGCGACCTCGGTCTGACTGACTCGGTCTTCGGGACGGCGAGCGGGATTTTTTTTATCGGATATTTCGCACTGCAGATTCCCGGGGCGCTGTTGGTCGAACACTGGAGTGCGCGGCGCTTGCTCGCGCTGACTCTGATCACGTGGGGCGTGCTGACCACACTGACCGGCTTTGTGCGCACGCCGATGGAACTTTTCGGCGCGCGTTTCTTGTTAGGTGCGGCGGAGGCGGGGTTCTTTCCCGGCGTGATTGTTTATCTTTCACATTGGTTCATTTATGAGGATCGAGCCAAGGCGGTAGCGCGGTTCATGTCAGCTATTCCGATTGCTTACATTCTGGGCGGACCGCTAGCTGGTTGGATACTAGGTATCCACTCGTTAGGTATTCCTGGCTGGCGCTGGTTATTCCTGGT
This sequence comes from Chthoniobacterales bacterium, assembly GCA_038237435.1. Lineage (GTDB taxonomy): Bacteria > Verrucomicrobiota > Verrucomicrobiia > Chthoniobacterales > UBA10450 > JACCTI01. The sequence continues at coordinate 158,912 of JBBRYT010000007.1, read as the reverse complement.
GGAAGGTGTGCCAGCGGTTCTACTAGGAATCGTTACACTTTTTGTTCTGCCCGATCGGCCTAAGGACGTAAGTTGGTTGCAGCCGGACGAGCGCGATTGGCTAAGTGCGCGTCTGGCGGAAGAGCGGCAAGCAAAGGCGGGCGTGGAGCAATTGTCGGTGTGGCAAGCACTCCGGCATCCGCCGATCGTCTTGCTCATGCTTGGTTTGTTCTTCTGTTACTGCGGCGGCTACGCGATGTGGTTTTGGTTTCCGACCATGCTGCAGCGGATGACGGGCTGGAGTCCGCAGCGCGTTGGTTTGGTCGGTGCGATTCCCTTCATTGCGGGCCTGGTAGGAATGCTGGTTCTGGGCTGGAACTCCGATCGCACCAACGAACGGCGCTGGCATTTTGCCATTCCACAATTAACTGCGGCGCTGGCGCTGGCCGCGTGGTTTTTTATTCCGCACACCAATGTGATGCTGGTGTTGGTCTTCACCTTCGTGGTCTTTGGGACGATCGCTTATCTCCCGGCGTTCTGGTCGCTGCCGAGTTTATTCCTGAGCAGTTCAGCAGCGGCCGTGGCGGTCGGCTTCATCAACTGCGCTGCCAGCATCGGCGGCTACGTGGGACCGAAAATCGTCGGCGAACTAAGCCAGCGCAGCGGCGGCTCGTTCGATGGCGGATTTATTGTAATCAGCGCGTGCTGGGTAATCGCGTCTGTGTTGGTGCTGTTATGCCCGCGAGAGCGTCCGAGTTGAAGGTAACGATTCACGGCGTCGAAGTCATCGGTGTAGATGTCGACGAAGAAACGCGCTGCGCTCATTACCACGACGAGCGCGATATCATCGCGATCAGATTCAAGTGCTGTGGGAAATGGTTTTGTTGTTTCGAATGCCACGCCGAATTGGCCCGACACGCGGCCGCGGTTTGGCCGACGGAGGAATTCGATGCGCGCGCGATCTTGTGCGGCGGATGCGGACATCAACTAACTATCCGCGGATATCTCCATTGCCACTCAGTTTGTCCGCAATGCCGCCGGCAATTCAATCCCGGCTGCGCAAATCATCATCACCTTTATTTTGCGAGCTAGCTCTTAAGCGCAACATCGAACGGCGTACCGGTCTTGTTGCGAACGTCGTCAACAGTCACGTCCGGATGCAGCTCGATTAGTATGAGCCCGCCACCTTTCTTCACTTCAAACACGCATAGGTCGGTGATGATGAGATTCACGACTCCTAGACCTGTGATGGGCAGCGTACATTTCTTCAAAATCTTCGGGCTACCGTCTTTGGAAGTGTGCTCCATCACCGCCACTACCCGCTTCACGCCGGCGACGAGATCCATGGCGCCGCCGGGGCCTTTGATCATTTTGCCGGGGATCATCCAGTTGGCGATGTCGCCGGAGTCCGTGACCTCGAAGGCGCCGAGAATGGCGAGATCGATGTGACCGCCGCGGATTTGTCCGAAGGAATCGGCGCTAGAGAAGAAGGCGGAGCCGGGCATGCTCGTGATGGTTTGTTTGCCAGCGTTGATCAGGTCGGGATCTTCTTCGCCGGCCTTGGGGAATGGGCCGATGCCTAACAAGCCGTTCTCCGATTGCAGCGTCACGTTCATGCCTTCCGGAATGTAGTTAGCTACCAAGGTCGGAATGCCGATGCCGAGATTGACGTAGTAACCGTCGCGCAATTCCTGCGCGGCGCGTTTCGCCATCAAATCGCGTACGGTTGATCCGGCCTTCGCGACCGCCGCGCCTTGCACGGTGCGGAACTCGATTCGCTTTTCGTATTTCGCTCCCTGAATGATGCGATCGACGAAAATTCCCGGCGTGTGAATCTGATCGGGATCAAGTTCGCCCGCCTCGACCAGTTGCTCGACTTCAGCGACACAGACTTTGCCGCAAGTCGCGATCATCGGATTAAAATTCCGCGACGTTTTTCGGTAAACGAGATTACCAGACTTATCGCCCTTCCATGCCTTGACGATCGAGACCTCTGCGCGAATGCCCGGCTCGAGCACATATTCTTTGCCGTCGAAATTTTTCGTCTCCTTTCCTTCGGTTAACTTTGTCCCGAAACCGGTGCGCGTGTAGAAACCGGGAATTCCAGCGCCGCCCGCGCGCAACCGTTCCGCCAGTGTGCCTTGCGGAATCAACTCCAGCTCCAGTTCACCGGACAACACTTGCCGCTCGAACTCCTTGTTCTCGCCCACATACGAAGCCATAACCTTTTTCACCTGCCGGGTCGTCAGTAAAACGCCCATGCCGAAGCCGTCTACGCCCGCGTTGTTGCCTACGATGGTCAGGCCTTTCACGCCGCTGTCATGCAACGCCGAGATGAGATTTTCCGGAATGCCGCACAAACCGAAACCGCCGGCGGCGATGGTCATGTTGTCGTGGAGGAGGCCGTCGAGGGCAGATTTTGCGTCCGGGAAAACTTTGTCGCTCATGTTGGACAAGACTTTGCGCGTGTGCGGCGCGAGCGACAAGTCCGGGAAACCATTGAACGCATACCGAGGGGGTACGTCGACTCCGTGGGAGCATAGTAGGTTCAAACTACTCTGATACGACGCTTACGCTGCCTCGTTACCTTGCTCGGCAGGCGTTAGCAGCAGATTCGGGGAATGGGCAGATCCATTGCCGCGAAAATAAAAGCGAAAATTGGTGCGACGTTCGTAATCAAACACATCCCGGTAAGTGATTTCGCCGAAAACGAAAACGGCCTTCTTGCCGCACTGCACCTCGGCCGCAGTCCCCGCCTCTAGTGGTTCAGAAATCTCGCCGTGCGAGTCGACAGAGCCACCTGCGCCTAGGCTAGCTTTACTTAATCCTCCTACAGCGGGCCGATGCGTAAATACAGTGCGCGGCCAGTCGAATGTTTCGAATGTCATCCTGATATCGAGATCGAGTGCAGGAGACTTACCCATGTTTGTGATTTCTACCGAGGCGCTTGGGCGGTGCCCGGCAACGAATCCGTGGACTCCGGCCTTGGTAATGAATATCCACGCCCGCAGTTCCCGCCGTGAATGTTTCTCGCCCGCTTTCCACAATAAGTAAGTCGCAACAGCAAGGACCACGGTGAAAGCCGCGATCACGATTGTCCCGGCCGCGACAACGAGTTTGTCGTGTTCCTCGATCCAACTCCACCAGTGATCTTCCGCAGCAGCGATGACGTGCGTTTTTTCGGGTGCGTCTGGCGCTGGCGTTTCTTGAGCGAGCCCGCCAGCGGCGAAAAAAAACGCAGAGAGAAAGGCTACAAAAGGAGCTCTCACTTTAGCGCGATCGAAGAGCGCCGAACGCGCGGGGGTTTTGGTTCATGTTGCTTGGAAAGTCTCAGCATCGTCTTGGGCCGCAACTTGGCTTCTAAAGCAGAGGAAAGCGAGCGCAACCAACCTGGAATCTGTGGACGGCATTTCATTTCGGCACTGAACCAAGCGATCAGTCTTGCGACCGAAGTTTCGATCCAGCGGCGGGAGGCGAGCGCAGTTTGAAGCTAGTTGGCAGAGACCGCGGGGGCCTTAATCGGGAAGTAGCGACCCATTCGAGCCGGCTTCCTTTAACTGAAGTGGCGCACAGTTTCGATCTACGGAAGCGCAAGAATGTAAGAAGACGCCCGCGTCGATTACCGCGGGCGTTTTCGTTTTCCGCCGGGATGTGACAGCAGGCTCGCGCGCAACCGCGAAAAAATTGTGCGATGCCGAGTCACTTTCTCTACACGCGAGCCGCGTGCGCTCCGCAGCGTTCTGCGAGTTGCCGCACGAGAATTCCTCGCCACTTTGCAGCTTCACTTTTCTATGACCTACAAGACGACTCTCGCTCATCAGCTCGCCAATTACGCCTGTTCACTAAACTTCGAAGATCTTTCGAAAAATGTTGTGCACGAGGTGAAACGGCGCGTCATCGACTCGTTAGGCTGCGCGCTCGGCGCCTGGAACGAGGAGCCATGCGAAATTGCGCGCAAGGTGGTCTTGGATTTTTCGGCGACGAATGGCGCGACTGTTCTAGGAACGAAACACAAGGCGCCGCCGGATTGGGCCGCGTTCGCGAACGGCTGTTGCATTCGCTATTTCGATTATAACGACACTTATCTTTCGAAAGAACCTGCGCATCCGAGTGATAATTTCGCGGCGGTTTTCGCGGTCGCGGAAAGTGTCGGTGCGACTGGACGCGACGCGATTCTCGCCGCGGCCATTGCCTATGAAGTGCAATGTCGCTTGTGTGATGCGGCCAGTATCCGCACGCGCGGCTGGGATCATCCGACTTACGGCGCGTTCTCGACGGCGCTGGCTTGCGCGAAGTTGATGAAACTCGATCCGGAACGGACTCGACACGCGATCAACATCGCCGGTGTTCACTGTGCGGCTTTTCGGCAGGCGCGAGTGGGGGAGCTTTCTCATTGGAAAGGTGTGGCGTTTGCGAATGCATCGCGACTCGGCGTTTACGCCGCGTTGCTGGCGCGCGCGGGCATGACTGGACCGGCGCCGATTTTTGAAGGCGCGATGGGTTTCGAGAAGGAACTTGGCGTCTCGTTAGGCAACGTCGCCGAAGTTTTCGACAAGAAGAAGGAAGCGATGCCGGGCGAAGGTCCGGCCTCGATGATTTTGAAGACGAGCATCAAGTTCTGGCCGGCGGAATATCACAGCCAGAGCGCGATCGAGGCGGCGCTCTTTTTGCGCAAGGAAATCGGCGATATTTCGCAGGTGAAGTCGATGCGAATCGAGAGTCATGATGCGTCGGTCGATATTATTGGCAGCGAGCCGGAGAAATGGAAACCACAGCAGCGAGAGACGGCGGACCACAGTTTGCCGTACATCACGGCGGTGGCGTTGATTGACGGCGACGTGACGGACAAACAATTCGCACCGGAGCGATTCACCGAACCGAAGATCGTTTCGTTTTTGCAGAATGTGAAAGTGGAGCGGAATAACGAACTCACTGCGCTTTATGCTGAAGCTGTCGCGAACATCGTGCATGTGACGCTGAACGATGGACGCACGCTAACCAAGCGTGTCGATTATCCGTTGGGCAACGCGAAGAACCGACTGAAGGATCCGGAGCTGGAAGGAAAGTTTCACTCGTTAGCCGACGCCAAGATTGGGAAAGAAGCCGCCGACAAAATCGTCGCGGCTGGTTGGAAGCTGGATGAAGCGAACGATATTTCGTCGCTGATGAAGCTTTGTGAAGTCAGGATAAAGTGAGACAGGATTTACAGGATTCAGAATGTCGTTCTGTGTGCCTTTGAAAAAATCCTGTTCATCCTGTCCAAATGACCATTGCATCAAAGTTGCGCGAACTGATTCGCGAAGGCTGCGTCGCGATGCCGGGCGTATTCAACGCCTCGATGGGTCGCATGGTCGAGCGTGCGGGTTTCGACGCACTCTATATTAGTGGAGCGGGTCTTTGTAACGCGACCGCGGGAGTGCCGGACATTGGTTTGCTCACGCTGACGGAAGTGGCACTGCTTGCAGGTTATGTCGCGCGCGCGGTGAAAATCCCGGCAATCGTCGATGCGGACACGGGATTTGGTGGAGCGGAAAACGCGGCGCGGACGATCCAAGAATTCGAACGCGCGGGATTGGCCGGCTGCCATATCGAAGATCAGGAATTTCCTAAACGTTGCGGACATCTCGCGGGTAAATCGCTTGTGACTGTTGAAGATATGAATGAAAAAATCGCGGCCGCTACAGCGGCGAAACGCGACGAGGATTTTTTGCTCATCGCGCGGACCGATGCGCGCGCGGTGGAGAGTTTCGCAAAAGCAGTCGAACGCGCGCAGAGTTATTTGGCCGCCGGCGCGGATGCGGTTTTTCCGGAAGCTTTACAAAACGAAGAGGAGTTCCGCGATTTCGCGAAGGAAGTGAAAGCACCGCTGCTCGCGAACATGACGGAGTTTGGCAAGAGTCCTTTGCTCTCGTTAGGCCAACTGGCCGACCTCGGTTATCGCATGGTCATTTATCCGCAGACCGCATTTCGCGTTTCCATGTTCGCGGCCGGGCAGATGTTGCGCGATTTGAAATCCGCCGGAACGCAGGAAGGATGGCTTGATCGCATGCAGACGCGGAAGGAACTTTACGATCTGCTAGATTACGACCCGACGAAATAAATTATGAGCACAGAAACCAAACCAGCCTACAGCCCCGGACTTGCGGGCGTGGTAGCGGGCGAAACCGCTATTTGCGCCGTCGACCCGAACGCCGGCTTATTGTATCGCGGCTACGACATTCACCAGATGGCGCAGCAGGCGAACTTCGAAGAGGTCGCGTATCTGCTCATCAACGGCGAGCTGCCGAGCATCGAACAGTTGGAGAAATTCACGAAGGAAATCGCGGCGGAACGCGAATTGCCGAAAGAGATTTTCGATATGCTGCGGCTGTGCCCGGCGAAGATGCATCCGATGGATATGTTGCGCACGGGCGTCTCGGTGCTGGGAGCGTTTGATCCGGAACTAAACGATCATTCGCACGACGCGAATGTGCGTAAAGGAAAACGGTTGATTGCGAAAGTGAGCACGTTGATCACCGACGGCTGGCGGATTTCGCGAAAGCAGGATCCGATTCCGCATCGTCCCGATCTCACGCACGCGGGAAATTTTCTCTACAAATTGACTGGCGCGGTTCCGCCCGATTGGCAGATCCGAATGCTCGATACGATTTTTATTCTCTACGCCGATCACGAATTCAACGCTTCGACCTTCGCGGCGCGCGTGACCGCGTCGACCTTGGCCGACATGTACGCCGCAGCGACTTCCGCATGTGGGACGTTGAAAGGTCCGCTGCACGGCGGCGCCAATGAAGAATCAATGCGCATGCTCGATGACATCAAGACTCCGGATCGCGCGGAAAAATGGATGATGGACGCGCTGGCGAAGAAAGCGAAGATCATGGGGTTCGGTCATCGCGTTTACAAAAAGGGCGACTCACGCGTTCCGATTATGCGCGAGATCGCGCGCGATTACGGCACGCGCATCGGCAAAGAAAACTGGGTGCCGATTTGCGAGAAACTCGAAGCGACGATGGAACGCGAGAAAGGTCTGTGCGCGAACGTTGATCTCTACGCCGCGCCTGTTTTCACGATGTTCGGATTCCCGCCGGAATTGAATACGCCGATTTTTGCGGCGTCGCGGGTGGCGGGTTGGGCGGCGCACGTCATCGAACAGCACGACAACAATCGTCTGATTCGTCCGCGTTCGCTTTATGTCGGGCCGGAAGAGCGGCCGTATCAGGGGGTCGCGCACAACGGCGCCTAACGAGTAGTGATCGTGGCGCAATCTCTTCAGGAACAGTTTGCGCCGCAGAATCATTGCTGGGGTTGCGGCCCCGCGAATGCGGAAGGCTTGCGCATCCGCAGTTTCGCGCAGGACGCGGAAGTGGTAGCGGATTGGCAGCCGGAACCGAAGTACGAGGCCTTTCCCGGCGTGCTGAACGGCGGGATAATCGGCACGCTTTTAGATTGTCATTGCAATTGGACTGCCGCCTGGCATTTGATGCGCGCTTCCCGCCAGGAGCGCCCCCCGTGCACAGTTACAGCCGATTACGCGATCAAGCTTTTGCGACCCACGCCTTCAAACGGCCCGGTGCATCTCGCGGCGACAATCGTCGAGGCCACAGAAAATCGTGCGACCGTCGAAGGAACTTTGACGGCTGGCGGAAAAGTGTGCGCGACTTGTCGTGGCACATTCGTCGCCGTCACGGAAGGTCATCCGGCGTTTCATCGCTGGTAATTTTCGCCGGCGCCGCACTGCTCGCGCTTTCGCTTTGCGCTTCGCCTTTACGCGGAGGCGAAACGGTCATGCATACCGTCACGCTCAGTTGGGATCCGTCGCCGTCGGACGACGTTGCCGGCTACCGTTTGCATTATGGTCAGCAGAGCGGCAACTACGCGAATACGATGGACGTGGGGAAGCGCCTAACGACTGATGTCGCCAATCTCATTGATGGCACGACTTATTACTTCACCGTCACTGCCTATGACGCCGAGGGCAACGAGAGCGACGCCTCGGAGGAGTTTCATTACATGCCTAGCCCCGCTGTTCTGTTGAATCTTTCGACGCGCGCCTTCGTGCAGACGGGTGATAAAGTGATGATCGCGGGATTCATCGTCGGCGGCACGGGCGAGAAGAAAGTCATCGTGCGCGCTCTCGGGCCTTCACTAAGTCGTGCCGGTGTGAGCGGAACCTTGTCCGATCCATTACTGTCGCTCTACTCCGGAAATGACATGATCGCGACGAACGATGGCTGGCGTTCCGGCGACGCGACCGCACTGCAAACCTTGAATCTGGCCCCGACCGTCGACGTCGAGTCGGCGATCGTAATCACGTTAAAGCCCGGTGCCTACACTGCGATAGTGCGCGGGAAAAATAACAAGACCGGCGTGGCGCTGGTGGAGGTTTACGATGCCGGTCCGACCGATGCGCAATAATTCGCGCGCCCAGGAGGACTCGAACCTCCGACCGTCGGATTAGAAATCCGATGCTCTATCCGGCTGAGCTATGAGCGCTGCTCGGCGAGCTTTCGCCATCGCTCGCATTCCTGCAAGTATACTGTTACCCTGCGCGCGCAGTTAGGAACCTCATGTCTGGGAAAAGCATTAACTACAGTTGGCATCAGCGATTTCGCGAGCTCTACGACAAGGCGCTGGTCAAATATCGTAATGAGCATCGGCAGTTAAATAGCTTTTTCACTCCGCGCGAAGTTGGTGTGCTGCGTTCGTTTGGTGCCAAGCCGATGGAGCTTTTCGATTACGCGGAAGACTCGTCCGACCTCGACCCGGAAACGGCGTTGCTGATCACGGCGGTGCGGCGCGATTATTTTTTGGTCGAGCAACAGGGGAACTGGTCGGAAAAAGAAATTGCGATGGAAAAACTCCCGGCTAAGGACGCAGCACTCGGCGGCGTGGTCTGGCTGCCGCGGATTATTGAAAAAGCGAAGGCGCGATTGCGGGGCGAATTGCCGAACGAGTTGATGTATTGCTGCGGTGGCGATCGGCGATTTTTTCGGACGCACGATCTACATCCTGCCGACTTCTTGCGCTACGTCTGGGCGGCCAAAGGAAATCAGGACAAGATTCTCGCCTACGTCAAAGGCAAGGCGTGAAACGATGGCTGTGCGCGGGGCACGTGTTCGTCTGCGTCGTCCTCATATTCTGCGCGAGCGGTTGTGCCGGAACGGAAGCTAAAGTGGGTCTGACGACGAACGAAGGTCCGCGCGACGGTGGAAACCAAGATCGATGACCTACTTTTTCTTCTTCTTCGGTTCCAACATTGTGCCGCGGCATTTGGCGGCTGCGCAACGGCAGGCAAATTCGCGTTCTAATTTTTTTGTGCGTCGTTCCGCTGGCTCGATTCGATAATCGTAGAAGAGTTCTTCGCCCGCTTTGATGGTTCGCAGCGCGAGAATGAAGATCCGCCCGTCCTCCTCTTCCGTCTCGCAGTTCGGCGCGCAGGAATGGTTGATCCAGCGCGACTCGTTACCGCCGACGTTGGCGTCGATCACATCGCCGTCATCAATCGAGAAAAAAAATGTATGATATGGTTCGTCAGGTCGGTGTGGCGGCAAATCCATCGCCTTTTTCCAAGACAAATGGCGGCCGGTGTATTCAATAACACGCGCTCCTTTGCGGAACGCCGCCGTCGCATAAACGCCGCGGCCGTGCACACCGGATTTTCCCACGCGAACCTTCTTGGGCTTTCCGTTCCGTGAATGATTTTTGTTGGCCGCTACTCGCATCGTTCAAAATATCGCAGCGCCATCGCTTTGTGGCCGTAAACGCACCGCATTTGGCGCCGTTAAACGGCAATCTTCGCAGGACTGAGCAAGAATTTCGCGAGCAACAGGAATCCAGCCGCAAAACAAATTGTGCCGACAGATCCGAAGATCACTAGGATCGGGTAGTAGGCTCGATTAGCGGAAAAGCCTCCCGGCATTTCCTGCATGGCGAGAAAACCAAGATGAGGGCAACGCGCCCGCCGCAAAACAGGCGATGAAAGAGTGCGTCACGCCGCGAATTAAGAGGTAGGTGAAGAGGCCGAGGAGAAAGAGCAAGTAGAGCAGCGAAAGAACAGAAGCGAAATTCACGGCCTCGAAGCATAAAGATGACCGCAGAAGGCTCCTAGACATTTTGCGGTAGGTCGCAGATTTGTAGGGCTTCTCCTTATGCCCAACGCTCTCCAATCTTTCATCGAGGTTTCGCCGGACTCACATTTTTCCCTGGAGAATCTTCCTTTTGGAATTTTTAAACCGCGCGGTGGGTCAGCGCGAGTCGGGGTGGCGATTGGCGATTTGGTTCTCGATTTATCTGTTTTAGAGCAAGCGGGCAAACTGGCGTTGGAGCGAAAGGTTTTCGCAAATGATTCGCTTAATGATTTTCTCTCGTTAGGCCGACCTGCCTGGCGAAAGACGCGCGAGATTTTACAAGGTCTGCTCAGTGCGAACACTGCGGAATTGCGCGATGACGCGGCTTTGCGCGAACGCGCTTTTCACAAGCAGGCCGAAGTAACGATGCAACTTCCGGCGCGAATCGGCGACTACACGGATTTCTATTCATCTTATCATCACGCGCACAATGTCGGCACCATGTTGCGCGGGGCGGAAAATGCACTTATGCCGAATTGGAAATGGCTGCCGGTTGGTTATCACGGCCGCGCCAGTTCCATCGTCGTCAGCGGCACGGATGTGCGTCGCCCGTGGGGGCAAATCAAACCGCCGGACGCGGCCGAACCGATCTTCAGTCCGACGCGCAGTTTTGATTTCGAATTGGAAACCGCATTTCTCATCGGTCCGGGGAACTCGTTAGGCGAGCCGGTGCCAATCGGGGGAGCCGAGGACCATATTTTCGGACTCGTTCTGATGAATGATTGGAGTGCGCGCGACGTGCAGGCTTGGGAATACCAACCGCTCGGTCCGTTTCTGGCGAAGAATTTCTGCACAAGTATTTCGCCATGGGTGGTGACGCTCGATGCGCTTGAGCCATTTCGGAAACCGCTGCCGCCACAAGATCCGGCACCCCTCTCTTATCTGCGCGCGCCTAACGACTTCACCTACGACATAAAATTGGAAGCGCAGCTGCGCACTTCCACAATGGATTCACCGCACGTCATCACGCGAACCAATTTTCTCAATCTTTATTGGAGCATTGCGCAGCAGCTCGCGCATCACACCATCGGCGGCTGTAACCTTCAGCCAGGAGATTTGCTCGCCAGCGGAACCATCAGCGGACCAACGGAAGAATCTCGCGGCTGCATGTTGGAACTGACCTGGCGCGGAGCGAATCCACTCACGTTGCCAAATGGCGAAACGCGCAAATGGTTGGAAGACGGCGATAGCCTAACGGTTACGGGTTGGACGCAAGGCGACGGATATCGGATTGGTTTTGGCGAAGTAACCGGAAAAATCCTACCGGCTAGTTCTCGTTAGGCTGGGTCTGCACTGCTTCGCGCAAAGGCCGCGAAAGGTCTTGTTTCACGCGATCGAGAATTCCATTCACGAAACGGCCTGAGTCCGGTCCGCCGAAGGTCTTCGCCAGCTCGATCGCTTCGTTAATCGAAACCACCGGCGGGATATCATCGCGAAAAAGCATTTCGAAAATTGCCAGCCGCAGGACGGCGCGATCGACCGGCGAAATGCGATTAAGATCGTAGTTTTCGCAGTAGCGCGCGATCCGTTGGTCGATCTCTGGTTGATGCGCGACCATGCCGTCGATGAGCGGTTGCGCGAATTCGCGCACGCCAGATTTCGCCGGGCAAAACTCCCAGAAGTCATCCATTTTTTCCGGGGCATGCCCGTGATGCAGGTCGCGCCAAAAATGAAATTGGATGGCGGCCTGCCGCGCATTACGTCGCTTGCCCATGACTATTTCGCGCGCAGCTCGCTCATGATGTTGGCGATTTCTACTGCGGCGCGCGCCGCTTCGATGCCGCGGTTGATTCCTTTTTCCAGACAACGTTCGCGGGCCTGCTCTTCATTTTCCATTTCGAGGACGACGTTGATCACGGGCACTCCGTATTCGATCGCGATTTGTTGCAATGCGTTTGTTACGGAATGGCTGAGATGGTCCGCGTGAGAAGTCGCTCCTTGCAGAATGACGCCGATCGCCAGAATGGCGTCCGATTGTTTTTTCAGCGCGATTTCGCGCACGACAATAGGGATCTCAAAAGCGCCGGGCACTTGATGCAAACTCAGCAGCACACCAGGAACGAGCGAGCGCAATTCTTCCGAAGCGTGATTAACGAGGCCTTGCACATAACGCGCGTTGAATTGACTCGCGACCAAAGTGAAGTGGCGCTTGGTGCCGACCATTGCGCGCGGCCGGGGCGGAACTGCAAACGACATGCGGGACTAAAGCAGATGGCCCATCTTGACCTTCTTCGTTTCAAGATACTTGGCGTTATGCGGATTGGCTTCGCTGCGGATGGGCACCTGCTCGACCATTTGGATTCCATACCCCTCGAGACCGACAACCTTCTTAGGATTGTTAGTCAGGAAACGGAATTTGCGCACGCCGAGATCGAACAAAATTTGCGCGCCCAATCCGTAATCGCGCAAGTCCATGCCGAATCCGAGTTTGGCGTTCGCTTCGACTGTATCGAGACCTTCCTCCTGCAATTTGTAAGCGTGAATTTTCGCCGCCAATCCGATGCCGCGGCCTTCCTGCCGCATGTAAACGAGCACGCCATTACCTTCTTCGGAAATCTGTCGGAGCGCGGCGTGTAATTGATTCCCGCAATCGCAGCGCTTCGAACCGAAAACATCGCCGGTCAGACATTCGCTGTGCACACGCACGAGCGTTGGTTCGTTAGGCGAAATTTTTCCCTTCACCAACGCGAGATGATGCGCGCCGTCGAGCAGCGAACGATAAAGATGCAGATCGAACTCGCCATAATCAGTCGGCAGCCTAACGACTTGTTCGCGCTCAACTAATTTTTCGGTGAGCCGGCGATGCGCAATCAAACTCTGAATCGTGCAAATGCGCAGACGGTGTTTGCGTTTGAATTCCATCAACTCCGGCAAACGCGCCATCGTCCCGTCGTCGTGCAAGATCTCGCACAGCACGCCGGCCGGTTGCAGGCCGGCCAGCCGTGCGAGATCGAGCGCCGCTTCGGTATGTCCCGCGCGGCGCAAGACGCCGCCGTCTTTCGCGCGCAAGGGAAAGATGTGACCAGGTTGAATGAGATCTTCGGGTTTCGATTTCGGATTCGCGATTGTTTGAATAGTCGCCGCACGATCGTGCGCTCTGATTCCGGTCGTGACATCGCGCGCGGCATCGACCGAAACCGTGAAGTCGGTTCGATACATCTCGCGATTTTGCGCGACCATTCGCTGCAGGCCGAGTTGCTCGGCCCGTTCGTTCGAAACCGGAACGCAGATTAAACCGCGGCCGAATTTGCTCATGAAATTGACCGCCGCCGGCGTGGCTTTCTCCGCCGCCATCACCAGATCGCCTTCGTTTTCGCGATCAGCGTCATCGGTCACGATCACGAGTTTTCCGTCCGCTATGTCGCGCACGACGTCGTCGATGGTATCGAATTCCAGAGCTGGAGGCGCTTCCGCGAGCATTCGTTTACTGTTACTTCCGAGGCCCGCGTCGGCAACGTCTATTCATAAGACGTGAGTCCTTGTCATTCCGAGGTTGGCGCAGCGCGCCGAAGAATCTCGCGCTTAGCTAGCGCTCAACGTATTTTCCTTACGCGTAATCGGATAGCACTTACGAGATCCTTCGCCGCTGCGCGGCTCAGGATGACCGCACTCGCTAGGCCGCGGCTATTGCTTCTCTTCGGCGCTCGTCGCCACAATCGCGTCTGGCCGATACATGTCCCGGTTACTTCCCTGGAATTCGGCTTTCAATTTCACTTTGAAATGCGCGAGATCGACAATGTCCCAGCGCGTGAAATTCCAGTGTCCGGCTTTGCGCGGTTCGTGTTCGAAACCGAGAATTAGATGCGCGGCATCTTCGCGCACTTTGTTCGTGGCGATTTTCGGTTCGAAATAAAACGTGCGAAAACTGCTCGCCCGACTTCCCACTGCGTAAAGTTTGGGATCGAGATAGTAAACGCGCTGCGTCGCGGTATCGATCAAACGCAAGTCCGGATATCCCGAGCGCTGCACTTTGTCCGTGGCGGTTTTCGGGAAATCGCAGGAAATTCCCGGCGCCGCGCTCATTACCTCGCGGACCGTGTCCTCGAAATGCGAACTCACTTCATTGATGCGCGCGATATTTTGAATCGAACTATCGGGCGCATTCATGCGCCTAACGACTTCGTCCAGCCCGGCGCTCAGTTGTTTGATGACGCGTTGATCGGTTTCATTTTTTGCGTCGATCGCGCGCACATGTTTTCCGGTGGCCGCGAAAATGACTTCATCGAGCGGAAGGGCACGCAATTCCTGATCTTCCTGCAACAGCCAGGGGATGAGCGTTTCAACGATCGACTTGGGCGGCGGAGCGGGCAGCGCGCCGAACAAAAGGATTTGTGACGCCGCGAAAAGCGTGCGCCCTCGCCTCGACTTCAAGCAGCGCTTTCGTTCCGTTGCGCGAGCAATTCCGGTCGCTCCGTCTTGATGTGTTGCCGCAGCCAGCGCACGGCCTCGGTCCGCTCCCGCGAAATGTGTATCGTCCAGTTTAGATCGCTCACTTTCTCGTGCCACTGCTGCGCCATTTCGTAGGCAAAATCCTGGGGCGCGACGACCACGATAATGGCGTTCGGCCGGAAGCGCGCTGCGTCGTGATCAGTCGCGGCGATTTTCTGGAGATGCGACGGTTCGACGCGCAGTTCAGTCACGTCTGTAAAATCCACGAACTCGTATTGAAAGTTTTCCGTGTTCTGGACCAGTTGGGTTCCGGCCACGCTCGCCTCGAGCATTTCCTCTCCCGTGACGACGCCGCTGGCGGCGTGCACAATCCCCAAACAATCTTTGGTCAGCTCGGTCGGATAAGGCATCGAAAAAGTTATTCGCGGAGTTTAGAAAAGATAGTCCGAAGAAAAAGGTCGCACATGATTTTTTATTTGAGAATTCGACCTCTCGTTAGGCCAAACGCAGTGTTTCTGGTAATTATTGCGCCCGCCGCCTCAGGAAAGCCTTGCTGGGAATTTTCCCGATTCGTAGTCTCTCCTCTAACCGAAGGTCTCCTATGCCCACGAAAATAAAAGCCCGCTGCACTAAATGGTATGGATGGCTCCCCGATCTGCCTGATCACCGCGATTTTCTTTACTCGGCCGTTGCGCCGAAGCTGACCAAACTCCCGCCGAAAGTCGATCTGCGTCCCGATTGTTCGCCCGTGGAAGATCAAGGGCAGATCGGCAGCTGCACGGCTAACGCACTCGTCGGTGTGCTTGAGTTTCTCGAAAAGAAAGACGGCGTCGCCTGCACCGATTTGAGTCGCCTTTTTGTTTATTACAACGAGCGCGTCATGGAAGGGACGGTTGATCAGGACAGCGGTGCGTTTATCCGCGACGGCATCAAGTCGCTCTCAAAACAAGGCGTTTGCCCGGAGAAACAATGGCCTTACAAGATCGCGAGTTTCAAAAAGAAACCGACTCCGGCTTGTTACACGCAGGCGAAGAAACATCGCATCACCACCTATCGCCGCATCAATAGTCTCGTGGAGATGCGCACGTGTCTGGCCGACGGGTTTCCGTTCGTTTTCGGCTTTACGGTTTATGATTCGTTCGAATCGGCCGCCGTCGCTAAATCGGGGGTGTTGAATCTGCCGTTGCCGAAAGAGAAAGTGCTCGGCGGGCATGCGGTCATGGCCGTCGGCTACAACGACTCGCAGGAGCGCTTTATCATCCGCAATTCCTGGAACACGGATTGGGGTATGAAAGGCTATTTCACCATGCCTTACGAATACCTATCCGACCGCAATCTCTCGGACGACTTCTGGACCGTCCGCTCTTTGAATTAATCCGACGCTTCATGAATGCGGGCGAGACGTGATAGATGTCGCCTCGAAGTGATGTTCGACCGTTGATAGTATCTTAACCTCTGTGTCTGCATCCGCTTTTCGTGACCAGGATAATGGAAAATCTGCGCGCATCTCCGTCGGCGCGACATTTGAAATCGTGCTGAAGGAGAATCCGACTACAGGCTATAAATGGACCGGACCGGTCTTTGACGCGCGGTTGCTTGGATTAGAAGCCGATGAATTCCAACGCGAGGACCACGTAGGGGTGGGTGGGGGCGGGACGCGGCGTTTTATTTTTTCGGGCAGAGCGAAGGGCGAAACTTCCATTCACCTTGGTTATAAGCGTTCCTGGGAGAACGACGAAAACACTGCTTCTACCTTTAAGCTGAAAGTGGAAGTCGTGGAGTGACGACCCGCCCGATGAAGTGTGGTTAGACCAGAGAGACCGCTTCTTCAAGTAAGGGGCGGACGAGGTCAAGCGCTCGGCGCTCGCGCGCATGAATCATGAGCAGGGGCTCTTTCCCTTCCACGCTCTCTCCCACTTTTTTGATGGCGGAGAAACCTACCGCAAAATCGATAGGATCATTCGCCTTTTGCCGACCGGCTCCAAGTAAGACCGAAGCCCGTCCAATCAACTCCGCATCCATCTTTTGAATTACGCCTGTCTTCTTCGCGAGCAGTGGTTCGCGAATCGGAGCGCGATGTGCGTTTTCGATGTTTTCCAAGACTTTCGCGTCTCCGTTTTGTGCCTCGACCATTTCAATAAACTTTTTCCACGCGCGGCCTTCTGCCAGCCCAGCCGCTAGTTGCGCGCGCGACGCCGTCGAAATTTTCTTTGCCAGGTCGAGTGTCAAATCGATCAGATCCCGCGGCCCGCCACCTTGAAGAATTTCCACACACTCCGCGACTTCGAGCGCATTACCGACCGCTCGGCCGAGCGGTTCGTCCATCGGATTGAGCAGAGAACTTGTTTCCACGCCCATGAGTTTTCCGACTTCTCTCATCGAAGCGGCTAATTGTTCCGCCTCGGCGCGCGTTTTCATGAATGCACCCGCACCGAATTTCACGTCGAGGACAAGACGGTCGAGGTTCTCCGCCAGCTTTTTGCTCATGATACTGGCGACGATCAATGGTTGTGACGGAACAGTTCCGGTCACGTCTCGTAATGCGTAGAGTTTTTTGTCGGCCGGACAAATATCGGCAGTTTGCCCGATCATAAAAACGCCGATGCGCTCGAGCTGTTTGAGCGCACGTTTCTCATCCAGGTTTACATTGAAACCGGGAATGCTCTCAAGTTTGTCGAGCGTTCCACCGGTAATCCCGAGACCGCGCCCGGAGATCATCGGCACCCAGACATCATCACAGGCGAGTAACGGGGCGAGGACTAACGAGACCTTGTCGCCAACGCCACCGGTCGAATGCTTGTCCACTTTCGGTGGCGAACCGGCGGGATATTGCAGGACGCGGCCGCTGTTCATCATTGCCGTTGTGAGATGCTGTGTCTCGCCCGGCGTCATCCCGCGGAAAAAAACCGCCATGGCCCACGCGCTCATTTGGTAGTCCGCCATTTCGCCTCGCGTGAAGGCGTCGATCAGACAGCCGATTTCTTCGGCGCTGAGCTCCGCGCCATCGCGCTTCTTCTCAATGAGCGATGGAATGTGCATGCAGGAAAGAAGTGCCGACCGGCCAACCACTCGTTAGGCCAAAAAATTCTGCGAGCGAAGCCGCGACGTCGGCGAATGTCGCGCGCGTTCCCAGATCGCGAGATTCACCTCCGTGCAGGACAAAAAGCGGAACTTCTTCGCGGGTATGATCGGTCCCGCGAAAGGTCGGATCGTTGCCATGATCGGCGGTGATGATGACCAGATCTTCGGAGGTGATTTGCCCAACGAATGTTCCCAACCAGCTATCGAACTCGCGCAAGGCCTGCGCGTAACCGGCGACATCGCGGCGATGGCCGAAGAGCATGTCGAAGTCGACCAGGTTCGCGAAGACGAGGCCATTGTTCAGTTGCGACCAAAGAGTGGAAATCCGTTCCATGCCCTCTTCATCTGAAGAAGTCGGATGCGATTGCGTCACGCCTTCGCCCGCAAAGATATCGTTGATTTTTCCGACGCCGATCACTTCCGCTCCGCCCTCGCTGATTGCATTCAAAATAGTGGGTGGCGGTTTAATCGAATAATCGTGCCGGCGTTCCGTGCGGTGAAAATTCCCAGCTGCACCCGCGAACGGCCGCGCGATCACGCGGCCGATACGAAAACGGTCCGCATGCCGGCGTGCGACTTCGCAAATTTCGTAGAGCCGCGATACCGGAACGATCTCTTCGTGCGCGGCGATCTGCAGGACGGAATCAGCGGAGGTGTAAAGAATCGGTTTTCCCGTTCTCAGATGTTCCGCGCCGAGTTCCTCGAGGATGATCGTGCCGCTACGCGCGTAGTTGCCGATAAATTCTATGCGCGTTTCGTGCTCGATTGGCCTAACGAGTTCTTCGGGGAACTTCTCGAAAGTCGCGAACGGTTCGTCAAGAATTACTCCGGCGATTTCCCAATGGCCGGTCGTCGTGTCTTTGCCGGCGGAACGTTCCCGCATCCGTCCGTAGCTCGCGCGAAATTTTCCATGCTCGCCAGCTAACAAAGCGCGAAAGCCTAACGAGTCCAAATTCGGCAGGCGCAAATCCGGCGTGCGCTCGAAAACGTGTCCAAGCGTGTTCGCTCCTTCATCGCCGTATTGCTCGGCGTCGGGTGCATTACCGATGCCGACGCTGTCGAGAACGAGAAGCAGCGCGCGCACTACCAATCAGAGACCAATCGGATGCCAGGCGGTCTTCATTTCGACGGTATCCAGAATCCAATACGGATTCTCGCCGTCATCGCCACGCCATTGCGCCGGCGTCAGTTCGCGCCGGACGTAACGCTTCACGTTGAAATGCCCACCACTTTGCAATTCCTTCCCAATCTTTTCGTCACCGGACGCGTCGACAATCGCATTCACATCCATGTGACTGGCGAAATGCGACGCGAGTTCCGCACGATCGCCCGCGAGAATGTTGACCACGCCGCCCGGCAGATCGCTCGTAGCGATGATTTCCGAGAAAGTGAGTGCGGGAAGAGGATCAATCGCTGACGCTAGTACAACGACCGCATTACCCGCGAGAATGATGGGCGCGACTAACGAGACCAGCGCGACCAGCGGCGGTTCATCAGGACAAAGCGCCACGACCACCCCTGTTGGTTCCGGCATGACGAAATTAAAATGCGAACTCGCCACCGGATTCACCGCGCTGAAAACCTGTTGAAACTTGTCCGTCCAGCCCGCGTAGTGAACCAGCCGATCGATCGCGAGTGTGGTCTCGTTAGGCAAACGCGATTTCTTCGCTCCATTTGATTGCGCCACTTCTGCCTCAAGCTCGCCGCGCCGCCGCTCCAACATTTCCGCGGCGCGATATAAAATCTGCCCACGCAAATAGGCGCTCTGTTTGGCCCAACCGCCTTGCGCTTTTCTGGCGGCGACGACCGCGTCGCGAAAATCCTTGCGCGAGGCGCGCGAATAATTGACGCCGCGGATGACATCGACCCGTCCGCTTTCGCTGCGGACAAACTTCCCCCCGATGTAAAGCTTGTAGGTTTTCTGGACTGCGAGTCTGTTAGGTCGCGCGGGCACGAAGTGAGAATTGCGTAACATCACGAAAAAGAAAATGGTAAACCTCCAAACTGGGGATGGATAAAAACGACAAGATTTTCATAGCGGGCCACAAGGGGCTGGTCGGGAGCGCGGTGGCTCGTCGCCTGCAGACGGAGGGTTTTCGCAATCTTTTGCTTCGTGACCGTGCTCAACTGGACCTGCGCAACGAAGCGGCGGTCTCCGCATTTTTTGAAAATGAAAAACCGAAGGTCGTCATTCTGGCCGCGGCCAGAGTTGGTGGGATCAAAGCCAACAACGATTTCAAGGTCGAGTTCCTGCTCGAGAACACGCGCATCCAGAACAACATCATCAGCGCGTCGCACGAAAGCGGGGTGCGCAAACTTCTCTTTTTGGGCAGCTCATGCATTTATCCGAAGTTTGCCCCGCAGCCGATTCCAGAAAGCGCATTGCTCACGGGCGAACTGGAAAAAACTAACGATGCCTACGCCATTGCCAAAATTGCCGGGATCAAACTTTGCCAGGCCTACGCCGAAGAGTACGGCGAGAATTACATTTCTTTAATGCCAACAAATCTTTACGGGCCTAACGACAACTTTAATCTTGTAACCGCGCATGTGCTGCCGGCCTTGTTGCGCAAAGTGCACGAAGCGAAACTCGCTGGCGCGCGCGAAGTGGAAGTTTGGGGAAGCGGAAAACCGCGTCGCGAATTCTTGCACGTCGATGATCTGGCCGACGCATGTTTGTTCCTCCTGCAGAATTACGATTCGCCGGAAATCATTAACGTCGGCGTTGGCGAGGATGTGATGATTCGCGAGTTGGCGGAGTTGATTTGCGACATTGTCGGATTCGAAGAGGAACTAACGTTCAATCCAAGTCAGCCGGACGGAACGCCGCGGAAGTTGCTCGACGTTTCGAAAATTAACGCGCTCGGCTGGCGTGCGAAGATTTCGCTGCGGGACGGCATCACGCGCACCTACGAGTGGTTTCTCGAGAATGAAAAAGCGCCGGCGTTGAGCGCGCGATGAAGAAATTGCGTGTCGGTGTGGTCGGCGTCGGACACATCGGGAAAAATCACGCGCGCCTTTATGCCGAAACTGCCGCAGCGGATTTTGCCGCGATTTACGATACAGATCGCGCGAAGGCGGAAGAAATATCGCGCGAGTTTGGGGTCCCGATTGCCGGCTCGTTAGGGGATTTCGCGGAACGCATCGATGTCGCATCGGTCGCCACGCCGACGAGCAGCCATTTCGAGGTGGCAAAAAATTTGCTCGAGCGCGGCAAACATTTGCTCATCGAAAAACCGATCGCGGAAAACACCGCGCACGCGAGTGCGCTGGCCGAACTCGCGGCGCAACGTCACCTCATCCTGCAAGTCGGACACGTCGAGCGATTCAATCCCGTTTTGAGCGCGCTGGAAGCGCGGTTGACGCATCCGCGTTTCATCGAGGCGCATCGTCTTTCGCCTTACCCGAATCGCAGCACCGACATCGGCGTCGTGCTCGACCTCATGATTCACGATCTGGAAATCATTTTGCATCTTGTGCGTTCCCCGGTGCAGACGATCGACGCCGTCGGCGTGCCGGTCTTGAGTCGCGGCGAAGATATCGCGAATGCCCGGCTGCGTTTCGAAGATGGTTGCGTTGCGAATATTACTTCCAGTCGAATCAGTCCGGAAAGAATGCGCAAGATTCGCGTCTTTCAGGAAGACGCCTACCTCTCGTTAGACTACGGAAGTCAGAGCGGAGAAATTTATCGGCGTTCCGCGAGCGGAATCACGCGCGAGGAAGTGGAAATCGATCGCGAAGAACCGCTCAAACGCCAGCTCGCTTCCTTCATAGAATGCGCCGCGACCGGACGTGCCCCGAAAGTTTCCGGTCAACAGGCGACTGCGGCTCTCGAGTTAGCAGTCGAAATTACGAAACGGATCGAGGCGGGTTTCGACGCCGTCCGCTAATAATTAGCGCGGAAGTTGCGGCTGCGCCGACGGCGAGCAGCGCGCATGAAATCATGACGACGCGAAAACCGTGGACGAATGATCGGTCGATGACGGCAGCATCTACTCCCGGTGGGGGCTGGGCGCTGCCGAGCTTGACTCGCTCGCTTTGTGGAAACGGCGCGCCCTTCAGCTGTCGATCCAATTCGGAGTTGAAACTGTGCAGAATCACCACGCCGAAAACAGCGATGGCGAGAAGACCGGCCACGCGCGAGACCGCGTTGTTCACGCCCGAAGCGGTGCCGACACGTTCGCCGGAAACGGAACTCATCACGACGGTGGTTAATGGCGAAACGCTGATCGCCATTCCCAGACCGAGAACAACCACCGCCGGAAAAAACGTGCTCCAATAATTGCCACCGAGGTCCGGCCTAACGAATAGTGCGAAGCCGAGTGCGGCGATGGTGGGTCCGACAACGAGCGGAAGTTTTGCGCCGTAACGATTGATCAATCCGCCGGACCAGCGCGAGAGACCGGAGATGATGAGAATGAGCGGAAGCATCGCGGCGCCCGCTGCGGTCGGAGTGTAATGCTGCACCTGAATGAGATTGAGCGGCAGGAAAAACATCGTCGCGCTAAGCGCGGCATAGAGCAGGAGGGTGAGTAGGTTCGCGCCGGAAAAATCGCGCGAGCGAAACAATGCGGGCGGCAGCATCGGATGACGAAGATGCGACTCGGCAAAGAAAAATGCGGCTATGAAAAGAATGCCGGCGATCGCGCAGATCATAATCGCAGGGCTTGTGAAGCCGAGCCGCGCGGATTCGATCAGACTGTAGATGAGAGCGCCGAAACCGATCGTGACCAGAAATGCGCCGAGATAATCGAGCGGCTCGCGTTCGCCGCTCCAACTCTCCGGCACATGTCGATACGCGATCACGATGACGATGATCGCGATGGGAAGATTGATGAAAAAAGCCGCGCGCCAGGAAATGGTTTGTACGAGCCAGCCGCCCAGAACGGGCCCGATCGCTGCGGTGATGGCGCTGAAGGCCGACCAGGTGCCGATGGCGCGTCCGCGTTCCTCTTCGCGAAATGCGCTGCCAATTATCGCCAGACTTCCGGGAACTAGGAGCGCGGCGCCGATTCCCTGGACCGCGCGCGCGACGATTAGGTGTCCAATATTCGGCGCAAATCCACACCAGGCGGAACTGAGGGCGAAGATCGCGATACCGAGCAGGTAAATTTTTCGTCGCCCGAAGCGATCGCCAAACGAACCGCCGACGAGAATGAGCGCGGCGAGAAATAACAGGTACGCTTCGATGACCCATTGCACGTCGAGCACGGTGGCATTGAGATCTTTTTGCAGCGCGGGTAGCGCGACATTTACAACCGTGCCGTCAATGAACGCGAGGCTTGAGCCGAGAATGGTGGCGGCTAGCACCCACGGTTGCGAAGATTTCGCGCAAGGCGCGGTGCCGACGTTCACGCGAATTTCCTAACGAATTTGCCTAACGAGTCGTTGTAGGGTCACGGCCTTGAGATGTGAACGCATCGCTCGCTCGGCTTCGTCCGCCACGGCGCTCATGATTTTTCTCATGCGGCAACTGACCTCACAATGCCTCCAGGCTTTGCGCTGGCTCACGGAAATAATCGGCTGCGCCGCGACCGCGTCGTAAATGTCGCGCAGAGAAATTGCGCTGGCCGGTTTGCACAAACGCGAGCCGCCGTGTTTGCCGATGATCGTTTCCACCAACCCGGCGGCACGCAGGGCCAGCAGGATGCGGCGGACGACGACGGGATTGGTATTCACGCTGCGGGCGAGCATCTGCGAATCCATCACTTCGCCGGAGTAGGCCAGCGCGGTCATGATGTGGATGGCGAAAGCGAATTGTTGGTTGACCACAGTGCGAAACTGTAATTGTGTTAGTTACAATTAGGAAAGAACAAAATCTATGACGACAAAGAAAATTGCGCTGGTCACCGGAGCGAACAAAGGGATTGGCTTGGAAACGGTCAAGCAATTGGCGCGGAAAGAAATGACGGTTCTGCTCGGCGCGCGCGATGCCAGGAAGGGCGAAACGGCCGCGGAAAAACTGCGCGAGGAAAAACTCGACGTGCAGTTTTTGGAGATCGATGTGGACGATGCGGCTAGCATTCGTAAAGCCGCCGCGAAAGTGGAACGCGAGTTTGGGCATCTCGATGTCCTGATCAATAACGCCGGTGTGATGGCGGATGACGAAAAGAAGAAGGCGAGCGAACAATCGCTCGAGACCTGGCGGAAAACTTTCGAGACGAATCTTTTCGGCGTGGTTGCAACCACTCAGGCCTTCTTGCCGATGCTGCGCAAAAGCGAGGCCGGCCGGATCGTAAATCTCTCCAGCATTCTTGGCTCGATCACATATCACGCGACGCCCGGCTCGCCGGTTTACGATTCGAAGGCTTACACGTCATACAACATTTCGAAGTCGGCCGTGAACGCCTGGACGGTGCAGCTCGCCTACGAGTTGAAGGACACGAAAATCAAAGTGAACGCAGCGCATCCGGGTTGGGTAAAAACCGACATGGGTGGCAAAGGTGCGCAGATGGAAATTCCTGATGGCGCCCGCACGAGCGTCGAGTTAGCCACGCTGGAAGAAGGCGGGCCGAGCGGCGCCTACATTCACATGGGAGAAGTGCTGCCATGGTAAGCACGCAATTTGTTTCGTCGCCTAACGAGCAGTCGGACGACATCCTGCTCGATAGCTATTCAAAGACGATCGCGGCGGTGGTGAATCGCGTCGCGCCGAGTGTCGTGAACATTCGTGTCGTTGGTCGCGATGGCAGGCCGGGCGGCGGTTCTGGTTTCATCATTGCGCGCGACGGTTTCATCCTAACGAATAGTCACGTCGTAAACGGCGCGCGTGAGTTAGAAGTGACGTTGCATGATGCGCGAGTTTTTCCCGCGCAGCTCATCGGGACTGACCCGCACACCGATCTCGGTGTGATTCGCATTGATGCACCGGATTTGCATCATGTGCGTTTTGCGGATTCGTCGAAGATTCGCGTGGGCCAAATCGCGGTAGCGATCGGAAGTCCCTACGGATTTCAGCAAACGGTCACAGCTGGTGTGATCAGTGCGCTCGGTCGTTCGATGCGCGCGGAATCGGGGCGTTTGATGGACGACATCATTCAAACCGACGCGGCCTTGAATCCGGGAAATTCCGGTGGCCCACTCGTGAACAGCGCGGGCGAAGTGATCGGCGTGAATACGGCGGTGATCTTGCCGGCGCAGGGAATTTGTTTTGCGATCGCGGGCAACACCGCGCATCTCGTGGCGGGCTGGTTGATTCGCGATGGAAAAATTCGCCGCAGCTCGATCGGCGTCGCTGGACAAAACGTCCCGCTACATCCGCGGGTGATTCGTTTTCACAAACTGGAAACGAATCGCGGCGTGCAAGTGGCGGAGTTGGAAAACGGAAGTCCGGCGGCGGTCGCTGGTTTGCGCAAAGGCGACATCATTCTTGGTTTCAAAGGTCACGCCATCGGGACGATCGACGACCTGCACAAGCGTCTGGTCGCATCGGAAATCGGTGTGCCGTCACCGATGATGTTCCTGCGCGAGACCGAGAAACTTTTCTGCATGGTGGTGCCGCGCGAGCTGACGTTGTGAAAACGCTCGCGCGTTGTCATCCTGAGGCTGGCGGAGCGCGCCGAAGGATCTCACGCGCCAGATAACGCGTTGCCCGATAGCTGTTGTGAGATCCTTCGCCGTCTTCGCAGGCTCAGGATGACACGTTTGATTGCCTAACGAGTGCTAGAGGGCTTCGCCCCATTTCGTTTTGTCCTTCACCATGATTTGGCGGAGTAAACGAATTGGCGGCATGCCGTGCTTGAGCATTTCGTCGTGGAATCTTTTTAGGGTGTAAACCGGACCTTCCTGCGTCTTGTAATCGTCGCGCAACTTCAGGATTTGCAGTTTGCCTAACGAGTAATTGAGATACCCGGGATCAAAAGTGCCCCGCATTGCTTCGGAGTGCGAGGTCTTCTCTTCGTAGTAACAATTGTCGACGAAGAATTTGGTCGCTTCTTCCACGCTCATGCCTTGCGTGTGCATCTGGATGGAGGCGCAGAGCCGACAGAGACGCAGGAGCGCTTCGTCCGATTGCGCCATGCGATACTTCGCGGCGCGTTTCGTTTCCTCGTCGCTCGGGGTGGTGTTCGTCGTTTTGCCGAAGCCTTCGTCGATCATCATTTTCTCGCTGTAATGCGCCCAGCATTCGACGAAAGCGTAGCTGCCGAAAAGCTTGGCGGTTTTCGACGCGCGCGACGCATTCAAATGCAGGAATTGCACATAATGGCCGGGATAACATTCGTGAATGGAAACGACGTCGGTGGTGAAAAAGTTAAACGCCGTGAGCCACTGTTCCTTTTGCTCCGGCGGCCAATCCGGCTCCGTCGGCGTGACGTAGTAATAAGCTTCCGTTCCTTTCTTCTCGAAGGGACCAGGCGTATCCATCGAGGCGAAGGAAGTAGCGCGCGCGAACTGCGGGGTCTCCTTTACTTGCGCACGCACTTCGGAAGGCAGCGAAATGAGGTCGTGGTCTAACAAGTACTGGCGAATATTTTCCAAATCCTTCGCCGTGTCGGGGATCAAGTTCTCCGCCGTAGGATGCTCTTTCTGGATGTCTTTGAAAACTTCCGGCGCGGGTTTGCTCGGATCGATGAGTTTTCCGGCGTCGGCGAAGGCCTGTTGTTCGCGTTTCAATTCCGCCAGACCGATTTCGAGGACTTTCTCCGGCGGCAAATCGACCAGCTCCTGTTCCGCGAGCATCCTGCGATATTTCTCTTCGCCGAGCGCCCAGGGCGCACCTGCGTTCGGCAGCCGATCTTTTTCCAGCCACGATGCATATTCGCTCAGCGCCATGAAGGCTTTCCTATTCGCAATCGCGAAAGCTGCGTTCAGTTTGGGATCTTTGACGTCCTTGAGCGCGTCGACCAAATCCTTCTTCAAGAAATCCGCGCCGCCGCGCGCAATTTCAATCGCCAGTTCGACATACGGTTTCGGCAAGACCGGCGCGAGGTTGGTCTTGGCCGCGATCATGATGTTCGGCAGCTGATTCTCCAGCGCGATGATGCTCTTTAGGCGATCGCTCAGCGGCGCGAAGTCACGCTTGATGTAAACGTTCACATCGAGCGCGTGCGCGTAAGTCATCGGATTCAGGTCGAACGACTGCATGTCCTGAATATCGAAGAGATCTTTCCTAATTGCGGATTGCAGGATGCGGAGATCGAGCGCGGAAGCGGCGTTTAGTTTCGCGGGGTCGAATTTTTTCAGCCGTTCGTCGAAGCGTTTCAGGCGCGAGAGTTCGGCGTCGATTGAAAGTCGCGTGTAATCGTTGATGCGGCCGTCGTACTCATGAAAACCGAGCGAGGTGGCCTGCAACGGATGCGCCGCCAACCAGCCTTTGACGTATTCATCCGCGACTTTTTGGAACTCACTGTTTTGATTTTCCTCAGCGGCGACAGTGCACGCGAAGAGAATGAGCAAAAAGAAGCGCGCGAGTTTCATGGCGGAGCGCCTAGCTTACGCACGGTTTGCGCGTTGCCAAAAATTTCGCCATGCACGATGCTCTTCGCCCAAGCGAAGGCGGGGGAATATGAAAAGACGGCTATTGGTCAACACCAGCGCGACACTGCTATGTATCGGCATTTTCTTTGGAATGCGCGTCCGCTCCGCGCAGGCGGCGGAAAAGGAGAAGGAAGAGGACACCGGTTACGCGCAAATTTCTGTTTTCGCGCGCGCCGTGCAGCTCATTCGGCAGGATTACGTCGATAGCAAAAAGGTCAGCTATCACGATCTGATTTACGCGGCGATGAAAGGCATGCTGGCCTCGCTCGATCCGCACAGCCAGTTCATGGATCCGGATGATTTCCGCGACATGCAGGACGACACGCGCAGTCGCTTCAACGGCCTCGGGATCGAGGTTTCGGTGAAGAACGGATTGCTCACCGTGATCACGCCGATGGAAGATACACCGGCCGCTAAAGCGGGAATTCTTTCCGGCGATCAGATTTTGCGGATCAACGGCAATTCGACCGAGAAGATGGAATTGCAGGATGCGATCAATGTTCTGCGCGGGGCGCCTGGCCAGAAAGTCACGCTGACGGTCATGCGTCCGTCGACCAAAGAGGTGAAGGATTACGCACTCGAGCGCGCGGAGATCAAAGTGCAGAGCGTGAAAAACGCGAAGCTGCTCGATCCGGAATTGAGTGGGCCGTTCAAGATCGCCTACATTCGTCTGATTCAATTCAACGAGCCGACCGCGGAAGAATTACAAAACGCGCTCGACGATTTGCAGAAGCAGGGGATGCAGGCGCTCGTGCTCGACCTGCGCAATAATCCCGGAGGTTTACTGAACAGCGCCGTCGATGTCTGCGCGCAATTTTTGCCGCCGAACACGAGCGTCGTTTCAACGCAGGGCCGCGTGGCCTCACAACAAAGCGATTACGCCACTTCCGGCGCCGCCAAACAGCGGCCGCGTTTTCCCATGACGGTGTTGGTAAATGAAGGGAGCGCGAGCGGTGCGGAAATTGTCGCGGGCGCATTGAAGGATTTGAAGCGCGCCATCATCGTGGGCGAGACGACGTTCGGAAAAGGTTCCGTGCAAAACGTCATGCAGTTGCCGGATGGATCGGCGTTGCGTTTTACCACGGCAAAGTATTACACGCCGAGTAAACAGGTCATCCACGGCAACGGCGTAGCTCCGAATATCAAGGTGCCGCTGACCGCGGAACAGGAGCGTGTGATTTTTACCGCGCGCAACAACGATAGCCTGGGTGCGGACGAAGAAAAAAACACTATCAAGAAAGACCCGCAGATGTTGCGCGCGATCGATGCGCTGAAGGGCGTGATGATCTACGCGCAGGAAACCGGCCCGAAGGTCGAGGCGGCAAAGAAGTAATTCTGAAAGCCCTTCTCCTCGCGCTGGAGACTTCGTGCGACGAAACCGCGGTCGCGATCATGCACGGGCGCGAATTGCTCGCGAGCGAAATTGCCTCGCAGACTTTGCTGCACCAAAAATACGGCGGCGTCGTTCCGGAAGTGGCTTCACGGAATCATCTCTTGCATGCGCCGCGATTACTGGAATCGGCGGTGCACAGTGCCAAGGTCTCGTTAGGCGAAATTGACTGCTTCGCCGCAACGAGCGGGCCCGGCCTGGCGACGTCGCTGATGATCGGCGCGTCGGTCGCGAAGGGATTAGCGATCGGCCTCCAAAAACCTTACTTGGCGATCAATCATCTGGAAGGACATCTACTCTCGCCGTTTTTTGACTCGTTAGGCGAAATCGAACGCAACGTCTCGTTAGTCGTGAGCGGCGGTCACACCTTGCTGGTCGAAGTGGAAGGCGTCGGAAAATATCGCGTGCTGGGTCGCACAGTCGATGACGCCGCGGGCGAAGCATTCGATAAAGTAGCGAAAATGCTCAGGCTCGGTTATCCCGGCGGTCCGGAAATTGAAGCGCAGGCGCGCGCCGGCGATCCGAAACGTTTTGAGTTTCCGCGGAGCATGCTTGATTCCGGCGATCACAATTTCAGCTTCAGCGGATTAAAGACGGCCGTGCGATACACGCTCGCCAAGCTGAGTTTGCCTAACGAACAGTTGCTCGCAGATATGTGCGCCTCGTTCCAGAAGGCGGTCATCGATGTGCTGATGCGGAAAACGATCGCCGCTGCAAGAGCAGCGCGCGTGTCCCTCGTTACTCTGAGCGGTGGCGTCAGCTGCAACAACGCGCTGCGAGATCTAATGACAGCGGAATGCGAGCGATGCGGGCTGCGTTTCGTTTCGGCACCGAACGCCCTGACGACCGATAACGCCGCCATGATTGCATTCGCTGGGCTGCTGCGATTTCAACAAGGCTTCACCTCAGACGTGACCGAAGAGATCGATCCGAATCTCGCGTTGGCGTGATTTGTTTGGCGGGCCCCAGAATTCAATAATCGCGCTCGAGGAGAAAATTCGCGAGCGCTCGCAACGCGTCGCCCGTCTCGCCGAAGCTTGAAATTGCGTCGTGTGCTTTGCGCGTAAGTCGCTTCGCTTCAATCCGCGACGCATCCAATCCGATCACCGCCGGATAGGTGGCTTTTTGCGCGGCGACATCTTTGCCCGCGCTTTTGCCAAGCTTCTCCGAGGTTTGGGTGACGTCGAGAATGTCGTCGATCACTTGAAAGGCCAAGCCTAACGAATGGCCAAAATCCGTGATGGCTTTGAGTTGTTTGCCAGAAGCATTCGCGCTCATGGCCCCGAGACGAACGGAAACAGCAAGCATGGCGGCGGTTTTGTTTTCGTGAATGTAACGCAAGCCGGCTCGATCAATTTTTTTCCCTTCGCCCTCGAGATCGGCGACCTGACCGGCGATGAGTTTGCGACTACCGGCGGCGACCGCGAGATCACGCAGCATGTCGCGCAAAGTGTAACGGCGCGTCGGTTGAGCGTAGGTCGCAATTTCGAATGCGATCGTGAGAAGCGCATCGCCCGCAAGGACAGCGATACCATCACCGAAAACTTTGTGAGACGTAGGACGACCGCGGCGCAGATCGTCGTTGTCCATGCTCGGCAGATCGTCGTGGACTAACGAGTAGGTATGAATGCACTCGACCGCGCAAGCCAGCGGGAGAGCAGGCGCAATTTTTCCGCCGCAGGCTTCGGCCGCCGCGAGGCAGAGGATGGGACGCAGACGTTTCCCGCCGGCGAACAGACTGTAATGCATGGCGCGATGAATGGTGGCCGGGCGCGCCGTTTCGCGCGGAAGATAACGGTGCAAGGCGCGGTCGATCTGCTTTTGTCGACGAACGAGATAACTCTTCAAATCCACCGGCGGACTGTGAAACTCGATCGGGGAATGGCAAACAGAAAGTTGCTCTCTGGTTGTTACCAGTGTAACATAATAACATGAAAGCAAACACGGCCGGTAGCAAGCGGGTCCAGCGCGTGCAGGTCGGGGCCCGGATGGAGAAGACGCTGGTGAAAGTCCTGAAAGGATTGGCGGAGTATCTCGACCTCTCGTTAGGCGATTTGCTCGAGGGCATCGTCTTGCATGCCGTGGAAGGAAAGGCGCCGTTCAGTCCTGAAACCCTCGCGCAGGTGAAACGCTTGCGCTCCGTTTACGGCCTGACGCTAACCGCGAACGACAGTCACAAATTGGTGGAAGAATGAGCGCGCCGATTCCGACAATCGAAGATGAACTTTGTGCGCTGGAAGAAGGTCGGATCGATCAGAAGGTGTTCCCGCATCGCGAGCATGTGCGACTCGGTTTTGAAATGTTGCGGCGGCATTCTTTTGCGGAAGCGGCAGCGCGCTTTGCCCGAGGGTTGCGTGCAATCACCGTGAACGCGGGAGAGCCGGAGGTTTACAACGAGACGATCACGGTCGCGTTTCTGTCATTGATCGGAGAACGGCTCGCGCGCGAACCGCAGATCGCCTGGACGCAGTTCATCTCGGACAATGACGATTTAGCGGACAAAAATATTCTCGCGTTTTGGTACCACCCGTCTGAGCTGAATTCCTCCATTGCTCGTGCGACGTTTGTACTTCCGCGCGTTGTCGGCCGGGTCTCTCGGCCCGCCGGGGATTGATTATAGAAATGTCGCACGGCGCCGCGTCGGAGACGCGGCCTACAACGCTTCGGCCGCTTCCGTAGTTCGTTGCGGTTTTGCCTGCATGGCGAGAAAGGCCCCGATGAGAAGAAGGATCGCGCTGGCTATTTGCAGATGGGTGAGCTGTTCGCCGAAAATCCAGGCGGAGAGGGCGAGTGCGGCCAGGGGACACAGTAGTTGCAGGGTTTGCGAAAGCGCGACGCCGAGTTTGCGGATCGCTATATAATAGAGAAGATGCGCCAGGCTGATGCAGGTGACGGCGGAGACGACGAGGATCGCATTGACGCGTGTAGTGACTTGAAAGGGCGTGGCGATATTGCCAAAGGCAAGCGTTAGCGGCAGCAACAAAGCTGAAGTGATGAAGCTGATGACAGCGAAGCTGCGCACACTGCCGAGTTGCGCGCTGGGCCGTTTTACGAGCACGCCGTAGAGGGCCCAACAAAGCGCGGCGGTGAAAACGATGAGTAAGCCGCGCATCGAAATGTGTGTGCTTTCCGCGCCAGGTTGAAACCAAACAACACCGATGGCGCCGAGTAAGCCGAAGATAGTGCCGACCTGAAACTGCCATTGCCGGATGATCCAGCGCTCTTCGGGAAAGAAAATGAGCGCGAGGATAGCGGTCATGACCACACTGCTGCGCATGAAAATCGTAAATACGCCAGGACCGACGTGGTGAAGCGCCACCACTTGCGTGATTTGATGAATCACATTCGGCAATGCGGTGACGAAACAGGCCAGGAGCAAACGCGCACTCAGCGGAGCGGCATTGCGATCGAAAAAGAAAAAAGCAAACGGGACAACGACAAGACACGCGATCGAGTAACGGTAGAAATTTTGCGCGAATGGATCGTAAAAGCTGTTCAGATAAAACATGAACAGTGAAGGAGTGGACCAAATGACGACGGTGCCGAGAACGGCGGCGTAGCCTTTGGAAAAATTGGCCGGAGGTGGCGTCGCCTTGGGCATTCCGGAAATAGAGAAGTTTATTCTGC
Source organism: Chthoniobacterales bacterium (assembly GCA_038237435.1). Classification (GTDB taxonomy): domain Bacteria; phylum Verrucomicrobiota; class Verrucomicrobiia; order Chthoniobacterales; family UBA10450; genus JACCTI01. Next base: position 126,842 of record JBBRYT010000007.1, on the reverse strand, counting down.
TCGCCTGCAATCGATTACTCGCGCTAAAACGAAGAGACAGAAACGACAATGCATATGGCGAAGACGAAAATCCTATTATCCGTAACGGTGGCGCTTCTCTGCTTCGCGCAGGGCAGCATGGTTCTGGCGCAGAAAAAAGGAGCCGGCGGAAGCTCGGCGGAGCATGCGAACAAAGCGGTGCAGCTTTCGCAACAAGGCGCGTTCGATCAGGCGATCGAGGAATTCAACAAGGCGATCGAGTCCAGTCCGAAAGATGCGCGGCTCTATGACGATCGCGGTGGGGTTTACCTGACGATGAAAAAATTCCAGGAAGCGACGACGGATTTTTCGAAAGCGATCGAACTGACGCCGAAAGATTTTCGCGGATACTCCCTGCGAGGGGCGGCGCAGATCGAGCTCGGGCAGTATGATCCGGCGGCGGCTGATTTGAACAAGGCGCTGGAGCTTAAACCTAACGACCCGCCAACTCTGGAACGGCGTGGTTATCTTTTTTACAAGCAAAAGAATTACGACCCGGCTTTGGCTGACTTGAACAACGCGCTGACGCAAAACCCGACGAGCAGCCTTGGCCTAAAACGGCGCGCTGACGTCTATGCGGCCATGAATCAATGGGCCAATGCGGTGACGGATTTGGAGGTGGTGGTGAAGAGCCAGCCGGACGATTTCAATGCTCAGGATCGACTGATGCAGGCGCGTGCTCGCGCCGGAATTGGCGCAGCTGCACCGGCCGCCGCTAACGCGGTGGCGACACCGCCGCCGACCCCGACACCGCCGCACAAGACGAAGTTGCTGACGCGCGAAAATGTTTTCATCGCCATGGGTGCGCTGCTCGTCTTGATCATTCTCGGCGCGGTCATCGGGAAGATGGCGACGACGCGTAAACCGATCGATTAGAATTAGTCCGAATTTAGCGGGTCGCGCTTCTTGCCGCGCTCGGTCGTGTCGGTTACCATTTTCGGCTCTATGAAATTCGCGAAATTTTTGCTGGTTTGTGTCGGTGCGATCGCGCTCTCTACGTCGGTCCGCGGACAGGATTCTGCGGCGCATACGAAGCGCGGAATCGAACTGGCCAAAGCGAAACAATACGACAAGGCGGCGGAGGAATTCGGTTTGGCGATGAAGGCCGATCCGAAAGATTCGAAGCATTACTTGAATCGTGGCAACGCCTACAAAGCGGGCGGAAAATTTGCTGACGCGGAAAAGGATTTCTCCAAATACATCGAGATGGAGACGGAGAGTCCGGCGGGATACGCCGGTCGCGGCAAAGCAAGGCTTTCACAGAAAAATTTCGACGGCGCAATCGAGGATTTGAGCAAGGCGATCGACGAGAATGATGATGATGTCGATACTTATCGTTTCCGCGCCTTCGCCTATCTTTCCAAGAATGATTACGAGAAAGCGGCCGCGGATTATTCTTCGGTGCTGGAGAAAAAAGCGGATGACGCGCAGGCCTTGGAACGCCGCGGTTTCGCAAATCGAAACCTGAAGAAATACGATGAGGCGATTGCCGATTACACCAAGGCAATTGCGAAAACTCCGAGAGATCCAGAAGCGTTTCGCGGACGCGGATATGCCTACACACTTTCCGGCGACAACGCCAAGGCGGTGGCCGATTTCGAAGCGGTGCTGAAGATGAAGCCTAACGACACCGATGCGCAGGCTCGTCTGAAGGCCGCGCAGGCGAAATTAAAGGGTGCAGCGTCGCCCGCGCCCGCGGCCAGCCCGCACTAATTTCTGGCCGGCGAGCGCCAGAAATTTCTTTGACACTCCAGAGCGCGCTGTTAGCTTGCTCGGCTTTTCCTGGAACGAGGAGGTCCCACGGTCGTTCAACTTGCGAAAGTTTGACGCGGCTTTGGGACTTTTGAATCTCAGCGAGGAGCAAACCGGTTTGTCGTTAGACTCGTTAGGCGAGCTGAGGGCAAGCAGCGAAACAACGCGGCCCACATAGCTCAGTTGGTAGAGCACATCCTTGGTAAGGATGAGGTCACCGGTTCGATCCCGGTTGTGGGCTCCAGTGAGCGCGCAGCCGGCCTAACAACACCAAGACGAAGTTTAGTTAAAAAGAGGAAAACGAAATGGCTAAGGAAGCATTCAAACGCGATAAGCCGCATATCAATGTCGGCACGATCGGTCACGTCGACCACGGCAAGACCACTCTCACCGCCGCAATCACCAGCGTGCTGGCGAAAAAGGGTTTCGCCGAAGCACGCGCCTACGATTCGATCGATAACGCGCCGGAAGAAAAAGAGCGTGGCATTACGATCAACACTGCGCACGTGGAGTATCAGAGCGACAAGCGTCACTACGCGCACGTCGATTGCCCCGGCCATGCTGATTATGTGAAAAACATGATCACGGGCGCGGCGCAGATGGACGGCGCGATCCTTGTCGTTAGCGCGGCTGACGGCCCGATGCCGCAAACTCGTGAGCACATTCTGCTCGCGCGCCAGGTGGGCGTGCCAGCGGTCGTTGTTTTCCTGAACAAGGTCGACATGGTGGACGATCCGGAACTTCTCGATCTCGTGGAGATGGAAGTGCGCGATCTGCTCACGCAATATGAATTTCCTGGCGATCAAATTCCGATCGTGAAGGGCAGCGCGTTGAAAGCACTGAATAACGATCCCGAGCAGGAGAAGCAAATCCTCGCGCTCGTCGCGGCGGTTGATGATTACATCCCCGTCCCGGATCGCCCCATTGATCAACCGTTTCTCATGCCGGTGGAAGACGTGTTCAACATTGAAGGTCGTGGCACGGTTGCGACCGGTCGTGTGGAGCGCGGTATCCTCAAGAAAATGGAGGAAGTCGAAATCGTCGGCATTCGCGACACCGCGAAGACGACATGCACCGACATCGAAATGTTCCGGAAGCTGCTCGACGAAGCGCGCGCGGGCGACAACGTCGGTCTACTCCTGCGCGGTACGAAGAAGGAAGATGTCGAGCGTGGTCAGGTTGTGGCCAAGCCCGGCTCGATCAAGCCGCACAAGAAATTCAAAGCGGAAGTTTACGTCCTCTCGAAGGAAGAAGGCGGCCGTCATACGCCGTTCTTCACCAACTATCGCCCACAGTTTTATTTCCGCACCACGGACGTGACTGGCACGGTGAAGTTGCCCGATGGCGTCGAGATGGTCATGCCCGGCGACAACGTTTCGGTTGAAGTCGAGTTGATCACTCCTATCGCGATGGAAAAAACAATCCGATTCGCAATCCGGGAAGGTGGCAAGACCGTCGGCGCGGGTCGCGTTGGCGATATCTTGGACTAAGTTAGTTGCCCAGAACGCCAGTAACTCAATTGGTAGAGTAGCGGTCTCCAAAACCGCCTGTTGGGGGTTCGAGTCCCTCCTGGCGTGTTTTGAAAAAATTTCATGATCACGAAAACAAAAAGCTTTCTCGGCGAAGTAAAAGTCGAGCTGCAGAAGGCGTCGTGGCCATGGGAGCCGAAAGAGAAGGGGATCAAGCGCTACAAAGAGCTGACCGATTCGACGCTGGTCGTCATCATCGCCATGCTTTTGTTAGGCGGCTACGTCTCGCTCTTTGATTTCATTCTCGTAAACGTCATTCATTTCTTCACCGGACTGCATTGATCATGGCTCACGTTCTCGCTCCGAAAGATCAATGGTTCGTCGTGCATGTGCTCTCCGGCCAGGAGAACAAGGTGCGCGATAACATCGCCAAGCGCGTCAAGACGGAGGAGATGAGCGACGTCGTCTTCGAAGTGCTCGTCCCGACCGAGCGCGTCTCCGAAATTAAAAAGGGCAAGAAAAGCGAAACGACGCGAAAATTTTTCCCCGGCTATCTCATCGTCAACATGCACTTGTTAGACGAAAACAATCAGCTCGTCGGCCGCACCTGGTACTTCATCCGCGAAACGCCCGGAGTAATAGGTTTTGCCGGAACCAAAGATCGCCCGATCCCGATGCGGCAAGCCGAAGTCGACAGCATGCTCGCGCAAATGCGGGAGCGTGAAGAAAAGGTGAAACCGAAAGTTAGCTTCGAAGTTGGCGAAACGGTCAAGGTCGCCGACGGCCCGTTCCAAAACCAAAACGGCATCGTCGAAGAAATCGATCCGGAACGCGGCAAGTTGCGCGTGTCGGTCACCATCTTCGGCCGCGCCACACCGGTCGAACTCGAATACTGGCAAGTCGAGCGCGGTTAATCAGAAAAACTTTTAGAACATGGCTAAAGAAATCGTCGCTTTTGTTAAACTGCAGATCCCTGCAGGTCAGGCAAATCCCGCACCGCCCGTCGGCACTGCGCTCGGACCGCGCGGGGTCAACATCATGGCGTTCTGCAAAGAATTTAACGCTGCCACCCAGAAGCAAGCCGGCGACATTCTGCCCGTCGTCATCACCGTCTTCAAAGACAAGAGCTTCACCTTCATCACGAAGAGCCCGCCCGCCGCGATCCTCTTGAAAAAAGCCGCCAACATAGCGGCCGGTTCCAAAGAACCTAACAAGACCAAAGTCGGCAAAGTCACGCGGAAGCAAGTCATGGACATCGTGAAGTTGAAAGGCAAAGACCTGAACTCACGCAACGACGAAGCCGGCTTCAAGATTATCGCCGGCACCGCGCGGCAGATGGGTCTCGAGATCGTCGATTAGTCTGCGCGGAAGGCGTTCTTTTGGGCGCGACTTGCCCGCAAGAGTGTCATTTTGACGGTCGCCGCCACTCTGGTAAGATCTACGAGCGCATAACACGCTCGACTAATAGATGGATTTTTAATTATTGTTACGAATGAATGAGAAGCGGTAGCCATGGTCGTCTGTTAGCGATCGCTCTCGGCGGCGCTGGCGTGCTGCAAACCTTCGCGCAGACTCAGAAGAACGGGGCGGTCGAAGCTTTGAAGGTTCAATCCCAGGTATCGGAACCTGAGAGAATGGCGACGATCAGGGAAACCCTTGGTGGGTTGCTCGCCAAGTTTGGCATCAAAGTGAAGGAAGGAAACTCGCCTTCAGATTCCTCCTCGCATAGGAGGATCATGATTCGTTGGCAGGGCGTGGGTTCGAGCGGGTCGACGGCAAACTCTGACTTGCGAAGAGAGGCGACACCCGGGGTTCTCAAGCTATTAGCGCTGCACGAAAGTAAGGGTGTTCTACCCCATGATCGTACTTTTGATCTGTCTGCCCACCAAATCCTAGTAGTAGCTATGGATAAGAGTTACAGCCTCCTTTGGTGGAAGCTTATCCTCGATCCGCGTTTACTTCGCAGCGAAACCAGTAGCGGCACTGGCGAACTGACTCGGAGTGAAGACTACTATCGGAGCCAGGTGGATTTTGAGTTGGATTATCCAGATGATCGGACAATTACCGAATTGAGGTTTTATCATCCGGTGTGGAACGGAGAGAACTTTGATTTGGAGTTGCTCAGCAATTTGCCGCTCACCTAGAGCGGAATGATCTAAGCGGGCGAATGACAAAGGTTGTCTTCATCGCACTTATCACGGGGCTATTGACTAGCATGAGCTGGGTTTCAGCTTTGGCTGAACCTTTTCAAAAGATCCTCAACAATGGTGATCCACTAAATCGCATTGATATAGCTGTTCTGGGCGATGGCTACACTGCAAGCGAACTGGAAAGGTACCAGAGTGATGTGCAGAACTTCCTAAACGGCTTCTTCGGTCAGGAACCTTTTCGAGAGTATCAACGCTATTTCAATGTTCATCGGATCGACGTTATCAGTAACCAGTCCGGAGCGGATCATCCTGCGATGGGAATTTTTGTAGATACAGCCCTTGATGCCACCTACGGCTGCGGTGGAGTCGAGCGACTGATTTGCGTGGATAACACAAAGGTGAACACTATTTTGTATAATACGCTTAACGCTTCTCAGCATGACGTGACCTTGGTCTTAGTTAACGATCCTGAGTATGGCGGCTCAGGGGGCCAGCCCGCGGTGGCCTCAACTAACGAGGCAGTTATCGAATTGGTTCTTCACGAAGAAGGACATAGCTTCGGATTGCTCGGAGATGAATATGGAGGCCCTCCACCTCCCGTTTGTGATAAATCTTCGGAGCCTTCCTGGCCTAACGTTACCAAGCAAAGCAGTCGAACGCTGGTAAAATGGGCTCGTTGGATTGATCCGCTTACTCCGATTCCAACAACTTCGACTGTTGCCGGAATCCCCGGCCTTTATCTCGGTGCTGGTTACTGTGATTCGGGATTATATCGGCCGACGTATAATTCTAAAATGCGATCTTTGGGCAAGCCCTATGAACAGATCAATGTCGAACAACTAGTCAGGCGGATTTACAACTATGTTTCCCCGATCGACTCAAGTAGTCCCGCGACTAGCAACATTACACTAAGCAACGGTCAGCTTCAGACTTTTGTTGTTTCAACACCCGCGCCGCTTACTCACATCCTAAACGTTAGCTGGCTGGTTGACGACCAACAGAAAGCTACTGGCGCAACATTCGTTTTCGACTCGAGTCGCCTTGGGAATGGCGTCCATAACGTTGCCGCGGTCGCGAATGATCCAACACTATTAGTGCGGAGCGATCCTAACCATGTTCTAACTGCCGTGAGAAATTGGACGGTAAACGTAAGTCCAACCGCGCCTGGACAAATAGGAAATCTATCCACCCGCATGAACGTCGGAACCGGCGGCAACGTCCTGATCGGTGGATTTATTGTTCAGGGAACGTCACCCAAGAAAATTCTAATCCGCGCGCAAGGCTTGTCCCTACCTTCTTCGGTCGGGACTAGGATCACGAATCCGTCGATTGAATTGCATGACCCACAGCAGCAAAATCAGGTAATAGCCAGAAATGATGATTGGCAGACGACGCAAATCGGTGGGGTCATCACCGCGGATCAAGCGGCCGATATCCAGAATAGCGCCTTAGCGCCTGGGGATCCGAAAGAATCAGCCATGATCGTAACTCTTAACCCCGGCGTCTACACAGCTATCGTGCAAGGCCCGAATGGAGAAACCGGTGTCGGCATAGTAGAAGCGTACGATGTGGATCCGACCAGCTCTTCATCGCTAACAAATATCAGCACGAGAGGACAGGTTCAAACGGGGGGTAACGTTATGATTGGTGGGTTTATCGTCCGAGGAACGGCACCGAAGAAAGTTCTAATCCGTGCGCAAGGTCCGTCGCTACCTTCTTCGGTCGGGACTAGGATCACGAATCCATCTATCGAATTGCATGATCCGCAGCAGCAAAATCAAGTGATCGCGAGAAACGATGACTGGCAGACGACGCAGATCGGTGGAGTTATCACCGCAGATCAGGCGGTTGATATACAGAACAGTACCTTCGCCCCTGGCGGTCCGAAAGAATCAGCAATGATTGTAACACTGCCACCTGGCGTATACACAGCTATCGTGCAAGGCCCGAATGGAGAAACCGGTGTCGGCATAGTGGAGATCTATTCATTAGACAACTAAGTAGTAGCTTGGCCTCGAGTTCGTCGACTACCTATTCTACTTCTACTTCGATGCCACCGATCCAACGCGCGGTGAGGTTGTAGAGGGCGGCCATGATAATCCCGCCAATAAATCCCATCACGCCATAGATAACCGGCATGAAAATGCCGAAGCCCAACATCATTCCAGCCATGAGCGCGGCCGGTGGGCCCGCCGCATTTTGAGTCTGTTGCGCGTGTTGAGCGAATGCACCGGCCACGCCAGCAAGAGCGAAGAAGGGTAAGAAGATCAAGCCCATACAGCCGTAAAGCACGCCGAGCATCTTGCCCGCTTGTAGGGGTTCAATTCGTTTTATTCGGCGTTTCATTGAGATACTCCCACTGCTGCAGAGCTATCGGCACATTGCCGTTTTTCCAAACGAAATCGTGAAAGGCGCGAAGATTGAATTTGTCGCCCTGCTTGATGCGGGCTTCGGAGAGAAATTTCGTGATCTGCAGTTTGCCGATTTGATAGGTGAGCGCCTGGCCAGGGCCGGTGGAAAATGCGATCGCTTCTGAGCGCGCGGTCTGTGCGTCCATCGGGACTTTTTCTTCGAGATATTTTGCGGCTTGTTCGAGGGTGAACTCGCCGAGGGCGAGTTTTACATCAACTTCCACGCGGAGCGCGCGCAGGCGCATGAAGTTGTAGATGATCTCGCGCGTATGTGGGCTGTCGTCGAAGAGGCCGGCTTGTAACATCATTTCTTCCGCATAAAAGCCGATGCCTTCGTTTGCGCCGGAGTCGTAGTAGTGACGGCGAATCGGGTCCTCGTGTTTCCAGGAGAGACAAAGCTGAAAGTAGTGGCCGGGAATTCCTTCGTGCACGCAGATAGGACGGGAATCTTGCGCGGTGGCGCGCCAGAAATAGCCTAGATTCGGTGACGGCGATTCGGTCCAACGGATGCAGTTTTCATTCAAACGCGATGACGAAGTGAAGTCGTCGGCTTCAGTGAAGCCTAACGAGTGCAAATATTCCCGCATCGGTCGCAGCGTGTAGTGTTGTACCCAATTCGGTACGGTCAGAATTCCGTGTTCGTCCAGGAACTTGCGAATCTGGTTCTCTTTCGCCGCCGCATCTTTGATCCAGGCATCGAGGTTGTCGGCTAGCTTCAAAGGCGGAACATTGCGGTTACGTTCCCGCTCGTAGGTTTCGAATGCGACCGCGCGATTCCATTCCTGCTGGCCCATCGCGAGAATTTCCTCGGGCGAGTAAGGATAGAACGCGACATTCTTGAGAAAAAAAACATAAGCCTCGCGACCGAGCGCGGTTTGTTGCGGAAGTTTCGGCAACCGCTCCTGCAGTTGCGCGCGGAATTTTTCCAACGCCTCGGCAGCACGGCTGACCGCGTCGGTTAATTGTTGTTCGGAAAGCGTCGTGACCGGACGCAAGGCTTTCGCCGCTGTCTGTAGTTTCGGCCGAATATTTTCCAACGCTTTGACTGCGACCGTCGCGAAAGGCGCGGGCGGATTCTCCAGGTTGGCCAACGCGCTCTCGAGAATCGCGGGAATGTTTTCAGCGCGCGTCAAAATTTCTTTGCTGCGCGCATCATCGAACGGCGGAGGCACGGTCAGCGCTTCTTCCAGTGCGGTGAGGGTTTGCTCGATGTAAAAATTCGGATCGCGTTTCCAGCGCGGATTAATTTCCAATTCCCAATGCACGCGCGCGAGAGCGGAACCGATCAGTCGATAATCGACTTGTTGTGCAACTGGCCACTCGTTAGGCGTAATCGTTTTCCAGCGCGTCTCGAAGCCCGTGAGCTCACTGCGCCGTTTTTCGATGGAAGCAGCCGACCAATCACGAATCCCGCCGAGGCGTTCGAGGCGATTCACATCATCGCCGGTGAAGGGCGCGTATTGCGCGCGCCAACTCCAGAAGTCGGCGGCGAGTTTTTCTAATTCGCTATCGGTGGTTTGTGAGTTAGCTGCGCAAACTGAAAGCGAGATAACGATGACGGCGATGCAGATTTTTCTCACGGTGGATTCTCCTGACGAATCGCAATCTAGCGGCCACAAGAATTGGGAGGAGCAAAATCGCTCGCCATTCCACCGGGCAATTTGTTATGCGCGGGAATGAACTTTGCGCGTTTCGCTCTGACCATCGCCCTCGCCTTGGCTTTTCAACTTCGGCTTAGTCTCGCAGAGAACAGCGTTATGGCGTTGAAAGCGGCGCGGCTTTTCGACGGCAAATCGAATACGTTGATCCAGAACGGCGTGGTGATTGTGCAGGACGGAAAGATCATGGACGCCGGCGCGAATGTCGCGATTCCACAAGGTGCGCAAGTCATCGATCTCGGCGACGCGACGTTGGCACCGGGATTTATCGATGCGCATACGCATCTTACTTCGGACTACTCGAAGCCCTACAACGAACGACGCTTGAAGGACTTTGAAACGGAAGTGCCGATGGCGGCTTATCTCGCCATCCCAAATGCGGAGCGAACCTTGATGGCTGGTTTCACAACCGTCCGTGATCTGGGCAGCGAAAATTTCATGGATGTGGCACTGCGCAATGCCATCGGGCAGGGGATCGTGCGCGGGCCACACATTCTGGCTGCGACCAAAGGCATAGGTGCCACCGGCGGTCACTTCGATGATAGCAATGGTTACCGTGATAACATCTTCGGTCGCCAACAAGATTATACTGATGGTATCGCCGACGGTCCGGAAGCTATTCGCAAAGCAGTGCGCTTCGAAATCAAGAACGGCGCGGACGTTATCAAAGCGGCGGTCTCCGGCGGGGTTCTTTCGATGAAAGATGAAGTCGATGTGCCACAACTATCGGCAGAAGAAATCGCCATGCTGGTGAACGAAACACATCGCCTGCGCAAGAAGGTGGCCGTGCATTGCCATGGCGATACGGCGGCGAAAGATGCGATCAACGCTGGTGTGGATTCGATCGAGCACGGATCGTTTCTAAAGAAGGACACGCTCGCGCTCATGAAGGCGAAGGGCACTTATCTTGTTCCAACGTTGGAAGCGACCGAATATGTTTTGGGCAAGATTGGATCTTATCCGGCACCAATTCAGGAGAAGGCTAAAGCGGCCGGAAGCGCGCGCAGCGAGATGTTTCGCAACGCTGTGCAACTAGGTGTGAAGATAGCCTTCGGCACTGATGCCGGCGTTTACCCGCATGGCGAGAATGCCAAGGAGTTTAAGCTCATGACCGATCTGGGCATGCAACCGCTCGATGCCTTGCGCGCGGCGACTTCCGTTTGCGCAGACTTGTTAGGCATCGCGGCTACCACTGGCACGCTTGAGAAAGGGAAAGCAGCTGACATCGTGGCCATGCCGGGCGATCCGACGGTGGACATTACTGCGACTGAGCGAGTAATGTTTGTGATGAAAGATGGCCAGGTCGTGAAAGGCGCGGCGCGCTAGTTGAATTCACGGCCGTCGGGAGAGGGAAGTGTGAGTTATAACGCGGTCGTTAGGGTCGTTGCGTTACTAACTCTCTTTACTGCTTTCGTTCTTTGCTGGTTCAATGCGCCGTTAATCTGGGACGGCAGTTATCAGCTTTGCCGGACGCTAATCGATCAACACCCTTTCTTCTACTACACCCGCTTTCATTCCTACCCGCTTTGGTGGCCGGTAGTATGGTTAAGTAGAGTTACTGATAACCTGCACGCGCTAGTTTTTGCCTTCGGACTTCCTTTTTGTTTGACGCCCGCAGTTAGTCTACTGCTGTCCTGGTGGTTTGTGCGGCGAACAGCACCATGGCTGATCCTTTGGGCAACGCTCGGAACCTATGCGACCGCGTTACCAGGACAAATGTTCTTAATCAACGATAGCATTTTTCAGCAGCACCTCTTTTGGCCTTTCTACCTCGGCTTGTTTGTTCCGTTAACGCCTTTGCAGATAGCCGTTCTTGTTATTCTGGCCGCTTTCCAATTATCGCATCCACTGGGTGGGTTGTTACTTCTGGGAGCGGCTATCGCCACAGCTAGCCTGGCTATACTAGACATACCTAACCGGCGGCGCTGGCTAGCTCGGACTTTGCTCGTGCTTGGTTTGTGTATCGCTGCTTGGGGGAAGATTTTATTATGGCCGGATCCCTATGCTTACCAGGAGGCATCGTTCCAGATGGCGCGAAGCAGGTTCCACGACGGAGTGCTTGGCTGGCCGGTGATAGGTATCGTCTGTATCTGGCTGTGTGCGCTCTGCGCATGGTGCGCCGGAAAACATTCCACTAACGGCTCACTCCGGCGAAAGCTGAGGCTATGCGCTGCGGCCGCTCTTGTATTTGCCGGGTTAGCTCTAATTATTTGGGCTGCCGAACCGCAGCGATGGGCTTCGGCTATCAACTATCGGCGATGGGCCGCCCCGCTAACGCTGCCAGTGTTTGCTTTGGCCTTCTTTGAAACATTGAATCCGCCGCGAGACGCTGGTTTGTTGTCCCGGTCGCGCTCAAGATTGATGTTAGGATGCGGTCTCGTCTTTGCGGTGGTGTTATCCTGGCAGGCACTTACTTGGTCGAACTTAACACGCCGATTGATGTCCGAGGTGGGAAGCCGAAGCGGTCCGCTAGTTACTTTCGAATCTCTTCAGTCACCGCACAGCACTGCGCTAGATCATTGGAGCATCGCGTCTCTTGTCCTGATATCGCAAGGACGGAACCCGACCAAGCTAGTCCTTACCTCCGCAAGTATAACCGCCTTAGACGGACCGGCGCCCAAGCTGGAGCTAGGGTCGTGGGATTTGCAACCAATCCGGCCCGGAAGGGTAGATTGGTTCGATTTCAGTTCGATCTTGGAGCAACTGCATAAGCAAAAAAACTCCGCGAAGTGACGCATCACCCGACGCGTCCACTTCGCGGAGACCACTCCTTGGGTAAGCCTTAGTTTAGTTACCGACGTGAAACGACCGCGACGCGGGCGGTGCGATCGTTAGCTTTGCCGATGTAGTAGAGCGACGCGTCGCCAGCGCCATAAACCGGATAGAAGGCATACGGCTGTCCGTGGATGTAGACTGGATTTTGCCAATCGATCATCAGGCGCCGCGAGGCAGAGTTGGAACGAACCGAAACAGTGTCGTTCTGCTCGAGACGATTATCGCGTTCGTCAATCCGTGTGTCGTAAGGAGAATAGCGCTGATTGCGCACTGAGTTCGTCAGGAAGAAATCGCGCGAGAAGGCTTCGTCTTCGCTGGTGAAACGAATCGGCCGCGTGACTTCCGTAACGCTGCGAACGTTATCGATCATGACTGGTTCGATGTGGTCTTCACCGGCGAAGCGATAGGAATAGAACGCGATCTCATAATCGAGTCCGCCCCACTGGCTAAGATTGATCATCTGCCCGTAGGCGACGTTGAAGACGTGCACTTGTTGTGAATCGCGCGTCTGCTCGTCGTTTTCGCGTGGTTTTTGCAACTGTGCGCGGCGAGCTTCATACGCGGTCGCGTCGGCCGGGGCCAACATCAAATCGGAACGACGCAGGGTTTGGACTAACGAATCGTTCGCACCTTGCGTTTTTAGGGTCGATTCCTGCGCCGGTGTTAGAGGCCGCAAGAGTTTGCGCTGCGAAAGTTCCGCGGTAATCGCGGCTTCGCTTTGATGGTTGCGGACCCAAAGGGAGACTTCGCGGAAATCCATCGGTTCGCACAAGGCAGTGCGAGCGCCGAGCGAACAAAAAACCACTGCGAGCCAAAGAAACGTCTGGGGTAGAGTTTTCATAATGGCGAGAGATATATCAGTTCTCCGCAATCATTAGCAAGCCCCCTTTGCGCGAATCCTCGGGGTCTAGGGGTAAACCGTCCGAATTCTGTAAAATCTTTTGCTTTGTCCGCTGGCGGTGTTGTCGGAGATCTGCTGGTCGCCCGTGGCCGGTGCGGTGAGGTCGGCAATCGGGAGTGTCATCCATGTCCCCGGCAGCGTGGGTTCGTATTCGAGTCGATAGGTCTTGCCCGCGATGGCATTGAAATGAACCGGGACAGTTCCACTAAGTTTCGCCAAGGAAGTAATGCGCAGGACGCTGGTAGCTAACTGCGGGTCGGTGCCGGCCAGGTACTCGCCGAGGTTGGAGAGGCCATCGCCATCGAGGTCGCCCACTGCATCGGCGGGATTATTTTTGCTTAGGCCATGCGCGTCTTCGTAAGTGTCGGTGATGCCATCGAAATCCGTATCGGGATTAATGAGAGTCCAAAGGCCGGTTAGCGCAGTAGCGTTTGAGATAATTACGGTATTGCTACTGGCCGTCCCGCTAAAGGCCGTGAACGAGCCGAAGTAGCGTGCAGCTAGCAGCTGGGTAAAATCTTGCGGCCCCAGGTCACCGGCACGGTAGAGGAAAGTAAGACTGGCGGTGAGGCTGGGTGGAGCGATCACGGTCCAATAGCGCTTGAGCGAGATGCCGGGGTAGTTGGGCAGGGTGCCATCGTTAGCGCGGACGGTGACTGTGGCGGGGAAAGGACCGGAGCCATTCACATACAGTCCCAGGTAGCCACCCGCGACCGTGCCGACGTCGAAATGTTTCGCGCCGGAAGCGGTCAATGTTTGTTGCAGGTTACCTTGCACAAAAGCCAGGCTGGTGGTGAGCGTGCCGCTGCTACCGATAACCAGGTTGTTGGTCGTCTTAACCAGGCTAGTATTCGTTAGGTTCGTGGTGCCGGTAACTGTCAGGTCACTGTTAGTGGTATCGATGATTTGGCTGTTGCCGCCACTAATAATCAAGTCTGTCAAGACACGGCCAGGGCTTAGCTCGAAGCCCATTATCCGGGGAGTAGTGATGTTATAGTAGTATAGTTTCTCACCGCCGCTCCCGAGATTGAAGCTGGGCGCGGCATCGAAGGAACCCGGCGCCCCGCTCGCGCTCGGATTACCTATTTGAATAAACACGGTAGTTGAGCCAGCATTGCCAAGAGTAAGTTTGTTAGAGTGAGTTATCCCGCCGTTAAGAAGAAACACTTGCAGGACAATAAATGGAGTAAAGCCGGAATCGATGGTTAGGCCCTGTGTGTTATCAACTTCCAGTCGAAGCAAAGGACCAACTATCATGCCGCTGCCGGTCAGGCTTTGAGGTGTGGGTCCTCCAAAATGCAGGCGCGCGCTGGAGCCGTTAAGTATGCCGTCGTTTGTTAGGGTAGGACCTATAAGGTTGCAAAGAGCATAGGTCGGAAAGGCCAACGTCGAGCCCGCCTTGATCGTCAGGTTACCATTGATAGTGAGGGGAATGTCGGTCCCGCCCGGGATAACATCAGCTTCTTTGGCGTTAGTTGTGTTATCGATCACTAACTCGGGCAACTTACCCTGGAGCTTGAAGATTGAGTTCGGCGCCGTTGCACTCGTGCCCACGGTAACTATACCGCCGGTGATCGCGGTCGTGATCGCTTGCACGGAATAGTCGAGTCCACTCGGATCGGTGGTGGCTTGGACGAGATTTAGCGCACCGCCGCTCAGGGTGAAGGCGCTGAAGCTTGTCACGACAAAGTAGAAGCTAGTCGAAGTAACTCCCAGCGTGGCTACGTTCACCGTTCCGCCAGTTTGGGTGTAGCTGTAAGAATTGACCGTGCCGAAGAAGCCGCCTGCAGTATTGAGTGTGCCGCCTTCGATTAAAAATGTTCCGCCGGAAACGATGCTGGTGGAGCCTGCGGCCAGATAATTGTTCGCCGCCGTGCCGACGTTGAAAGTGCCCTGCGAAATCCGCAGTAAGCCATAGTTAGTCGCGAAGGCATTTTGGCCGGCGACGGTGAAGTTGGGATTGTTCAGCCAAAAGCCGGCGCTCGATGCGATGCTGTAATTCGCCGCGCCGAAGGTGCGGGCCGACATCGGGAAAGTGCCGGAGATTTTTAAGGTGCCATTTGTCAGAGTGAGGAAGTTCATGCCCGCGCCATCGAAATCGATTCCGCGGACAAGGAAGTGGGCGGGATTTAGTTCCAGGATGTTGGCGTTCGAACTGCCCTTGTTGATGACTAGCGTTCGAATGTTGGTGGTCGATCCGCTCCCGCCAAAGGTGTTATTGCTCGCGCCGGTGAATTGCAGCGTGGCCCCGGCGGTCGCGCCCGCATTGGTCGCGAAACTCAGAATGCCACCATTCGTTAGGTTACCCCCGACGGAAAGTAAGTGGCCACTCTGCGTTCCCGCCAGGTTCGAACGGAGAACACCGCTAGTACCGATGACTGCGTCAGTGGTGACCGTGAGCGTGCGAGCGGTCGTTTGCTCAAACTGAAGTATCGCCGTTGCTCCGCCTCGACCGACCACCACCGAACCCACGGTTGGGCTCGTATCGATCGTGACCGTCGCACCATCATCGATCACCGCTTCGTCGGCCGAAGCTGGCAGAACCCCGCCGACCCAGGTGCTGGTCGCGCTCCAATTGCCGCCAGTCGTGGTGGAGAAAATTTTGTTCGCGGCGCTGGCCGTCGAAATGGACCCTCCGATGACCAACCAAGAAAGAAATGTGATGAGCCGCACACTTCTTTTTTACCAGAGCCGCATCCGCAGGAATAGTTCTACTTTGTGAATCCTTGGAACGTGTGCTCGGGCGCCAATTAGAAATTCGGTTTTGACAAGCTGCGGCTCACCGCTACTTTCCCGTCCCGTTTCACCGCAGGAGAGCCAAAAGCTCGTTCGCACTGCAAAACATCATGCAAAAAAATCGTAGCAAACGTTATCGCGCGGCCGCCGAGCAGGTTGACCGCAACAAGGCTTACAATCTTCCCGAAGCTGTCGCGACGCTGAAGAAATTTTCGCCGCCGAAATTCGATCAGACGGTGACGATGTCGTTCCGGCTCGGCGTTGATCCGAAGCAATCCGACCAGATGGTGCGAGGCACTTGTCCGCTTCCGCATGGCAGCGGGAAAAAGGTGCGCGTCCTGGTTTTTGCGGAAGGCGATGCAGCGCGCGCCGCGAAAGAAGCCGGCGCGGAATATGTCGGCTTCAAAGACATGATCGCGAAAGCGCAGGAAGGTTTTCAGGATTTCGATGTCGCGATCGCGACTCCGGCCGCGATGGCCGAAGTGCGCAAGCTCGGCAAAGTTCTAGGTCCGCGTGGATTAATGCCGAATCCGAAAACCGGCACGGTTACTGACGACACTGCGAAGGCGGTGCAGGAAGTGAAAGCGGGACGTGTTGAATTCAAACTCGACAAGAATGGCAACGTCGCGGTTCCAGTCGGAAAATTTTCATTCGCCGCAGAACAACTCGTGCAAAACGGGACGGCGGTTATCGAGGCGGTCGTGCGTGCGCGACCGGCGACGGCGAAGGGCCGTTTTGTCGATGGATTAACTTTGAGTGCGACGATGTCGCCCGGGATCATGGTTGATCCGTCACCTTATCTCACCTTCTAAATATGAGACCTGAAAAAGCCAACATCGTCTCGGACCTTTCGGAAAAACTGAACCGCTCGTCGTTCACGCTGGTGACCGATTACCAGCGGATGAAGGTCGATCAATTTAGCGAGCTGCGAAATCGTCTCGCGCCGGCGGGCGCGGAATTGCGTGTGGTGAAGAACAGCTTTTTGAAGCGCGCCTTGTCGGAAAGCGGCTTGCCGGATGTGGAAAAACATCTCAGCGGCCAGACCGCCGTCGTGACCGGGGACAAAGACGTCGCGCCGGTCGCCAAAATTCTCAAAGCTTTCGCAGCCGAGTTCAAAATCGCGACGCTAAAAATCGGATTGGTGGACAAATCGATTTTGTCCACGGCCGAAGTGGAAGCATTGGCGGAATTGCCATCGCGCGAAGTTCTTCTCGCGAAACTTCTCGGATTGCTTTTGGCGCCGGCGACGCAACTTGTGCGCGTATTGAACGAGCCTGCTTCCGCCTTTGCGCGATTGCTGAAAGCGAAAGGCGAAAAAGGCGGTGACGATGCTGTGGTGGCGGAGTCAACTCCCGAACCTGAAGCGGTCAAGACCGACGAACCCGCGGCAGTTGAGGCGCCTGTCGAAAATGCGGCTCCAGCGGAAGCAGCACCAGCCGCGACCAACGAACCTTCAGCCGGAGAACCCACGGTCTAACAAATTTTCGCCTAACGAGTAGTCGGGCGATCAACCAAACAAACACTGTCCGGGCTGGCGGCTGCCGGTCTTAATTCCCCGAAGGCTTTCGGAGACGGCGATTCAGAGGAAATAAAAATGGCGGATACAAATGCAATCGTAGATCAACTCAGCGGACTCACTGTTTTGGAGATCGCTGGCTTGGTGAAACAGCTCGAAGAAAAATGGGGCGTAAGCGCAGCGGCTCCGGTCGCAGCGGCAGCTCCTGCAGCCGGCGGTGGCGCGGCAGCGCCCGCGGCTGAAGAGAAAACCACCTTCGATGTCATCTTGAAGGAGATGGGTGCGAACAAAATCGGCGTGATTAAAGAAGTTCGCGGCGCGGTCCCAGGCCTCGGTCTAGCGGAAGCGAAGGCCCTCGTCGAAGGTGCTCCCAAGACCTTGAAAGAAGGCGTGACCAAGGCTGAAGCCGAAGAAATCAAGAAGAAGATCGAAGCGGCAGGCGCGAAGGTCGAAATCAAGTAAATCAATTTCACAACGCAGCGGCGCGCAAGAAAATCGCTTGCGCGCCGTTCGCGTCTGTGGCAACAATCCTTCTCGTTAGAAACAGCGAGACGCTATTTTTAACCCGCCCCGCGACGGAATAATTCAGGACTGGCAACGAAACGGCCGCCGATTTGACAGGCAGTCGTTTCGCTGCCATTTTTGCTGTCTTCGCTTCTTCCGGCCGGAGCGATAACCCCACATAAAGCCAAGGTCACCGGTGTCGCTTGGCTGCATCAGCAAGTCCTAATATGTCAGAACGCATCGCAGAACGTATCCACTTCGGGACAATCAAAGAAGGCGTTGAGCCGCCAAATCTGATCGAGGTCCAGCTAAACTCTTACGTCGATTTCCTCCAGAAAGACGTGCCGGCCTCGAAGCGGAAAATGTCCGGTTTGCAGGCTGTCTTCAAAGAAGTTTTTCCAATTGAGAGTTACGACGAAAAGGCGACGCTCGATTTTTCGCATTACGAGATCGGCGAACCGAAACTGAGCGCGCTCGAAGCGCAGCGCGAAGGGCAGACGTTCAGCGCGCCGCTGCACGTCACTTTCCAATTGCGCGAAGAGAAGGGGACGAAAGAAGAGAAAGTTTACATGGGCGAAATCCCGCTCATGACTCCGCAGGGAACGTTTGTGATCAATGGCGCGGAGCGCGTTGTTGTCTCGCAGCTGCATCGTTCGCCGGGCATTGCGTTCGAATCGAGCATCCATCTCAACGGTAAAGTTCTCTACAGCTTCCGGATTATTCCGGATCGCGGTTCGTGGATCGAAGTGCAATTCGATACCAGCGACTTGCTTTACATCTATCTCGATCGTCGCAAACGCCGCCGGAAATTCTTGGCGACGACGTTCCTGCGCGCGCTCGGCTACGGCACGGACGAAGAGGTCATCAAACTTTTCTACAACATCGAGACTTTGAAACTGAGTGAAAAACTTGGTGAAGAAGAACTCGCGACCAAAGTTTTGATCGCTGACGTGCTCGATGGCGAAGCGACAGTTGCGCGCGCCTACGAACCGCTCACCGCCGCGACCGTTCGTCAAATCATGGCGCTCGGCCAAAAGGACGTGAAGGTCATCGACATTTCGCACGACGATACCGTCGTGAAGGCGCTGAAGAAAGATCCAGCGCATGATGTTGAAGAAGCTCTCAAAGATATTTATCGCAAGCTGCGTCCTGGCGATCCGCCGACCGTGGCGAACGCGAAGGCGCTGCTGAAACGACTCTTTTTCGATCCGAAGAAATATGATCTCGGTCGTGTTGGCCGGTACAAGATCAATCAAAAGCTCAGCATCGATGTCGACCTCGGCGAACGCATCGTTACCGACAAAGATTTCATCGCCGCGATCAAATATCTGATCAGTCTCCGTCGCGGCGAAGGCACGCTCGATGACATCGATCATCTCGGCAGCCGTCGCGTCCGCACCGTTGGCGAATTGCTGGCCAACCAGTGCCGCGTCGGTCTCGCGCGCACGGAGCGTCTGGTGAAAGAGCGCATGACATTGTTCGACATCAACATCGACGGCATGACGCCGCAGAAGTTGATTAATCCGAAGGCGCTCAGCGCTGTAATCCGAGATTTCTTCGGCCGCTCGCAGCTGTCGCAGTTCATGGATCAGACAAACCCTCTCGCGGAATTAACGCACAAGCGTCGTCTCTCCGCCCTCGGGCCTGGTGGTCTTTCACGCGATCGCGCGGGATTCGAAGTGCGCGACGTTCATCCGTCGCACTACGGCCGCATTTGTCCGATCGAAACGCCGGAAGGTCCGAACATTGGTCTCATTAGTTCGATGAGCACCTTTGCGCGCATCAACGAATTCGGTTTCATCGAAACGCCTTATCGCAAGGTGACGAAGGGTCGCGTGACCGAAGAGGTTGATTACCTCACCGGCGATCGCGAAGAGAATTTCCTCGTCGCACAGGCAAACGCGACCATGGACGCTAAAGGCCATCTAACGCAGGAAAAAGTTTCCGTGCGTTATCGTGGTGACTTCCTCGAAGTGGAACCGGAAAAGGTTCACTACATGGACGTCTCGCCGAAGCAGTTGGTTTCGGTCGCTGCGGGATTGATTCCGTTCCTCGAACACGACGACGCCAATCGCGCGCTCATGGGTTCGAATATGCAACGCCAGGGCGTGCCGTTGATTGTTTCCGAGGCGCCGCTTGTGGGCACTGGTTTGGAAGCGAAAGTCGCGCGCGATTCGCACGCGGTTTTGATCTCCGTCGAATCGGGCAAAGTCGCTTCGGTTACGGCCGACCAAATTGTCGTGACCAAAGACGGCCACATGCCGGAGAGCCGGAAGAAATTGAAGACCGATCACGAAGAAGGCATCCACGTTTACGAGCTGCGCAAGTTCATGCGCTCGAATGCCGGCACCTGCGTGAACCAAAAGCCGATCGTGAAGAAAGGCCAGCACGTGAAGAAGGGTCAAGTCATTGCCGATGGTCCAAATACGGATCAAGGCGAACTCGCGCTTGGCCGCAATGTGCTTGTCGCGTTCATGCCGTGGAACGGCTACAACTTCGAAGATGCGATCATGATCTCGGAGAAGGTCGTGAAGGAAGACATCTATACTTCCATTCACATCGACGAATTCGAAATCGGCGCGCGCGATACCAAGCTCGGGCCTGAAGAAATCACGCGTGACATTCCCAACGTCAGCGAGGAAGCGTTGCGCAATTTGGGCACCGATGGCGTGGTTCGCGTCGGCGCGGAAGTGAAGCCAGGCGACATTCTCGTCGGCAAAATCACTCCGAAGTCTGAAACGGAACTCGCGCCGGAAGAACGGCTCCTGCGCGCGATCTTCGGCGAAAAAGCCGCGGACGTTAAAGACACTTCACTGACGGTTCCGTCGGGCACTTACGGCATCGTTATGGACGTGAAGGTTTCATCGCGCCGCGAAGTTTCGCGCGAGAAACTGACGCCGATCGAAACGAAGCGCCAGCTCAAGTCTATCACGGAAGATCACCGCAAGAAAAAAGAAGAGCTGACCGAGCAACTGACGGATGCCCTTTCCAACATCTTGTTAGGCGAAAAAATTCCGCTCGATGTCGTGAACGCCGAGACCGGCGAGATCATCATCCCGGCGAATCGCAAGATCACCAAGACGCTCCTGCGCAAACTCGCGATGGTATACGATCACATCGAGATCGATCCCTCGCCGATCCGCAACAAGATCCGCGAGATCATCGCTTCCTACGAACACAAGTTCGCGGAGCTCGAACTCGAGCGCGAACGTTCGATGGATCGCGTTGAGAGCGGCGACGACGTCGACCCCGGCATCATCAAGCAGGTCAAAGTTTACATCGCCTCGAAGCGCAAGCTTTCGGTCGGCGACAAGATGGCGGGACGTCACGGAAATAAGGGCGTGGTCGCACGGATCGTTCCGGAAGAAGACATGCCCTACCTGGCGGACGGACAGCCGGTCGAGATCGTCTTAAATCCGCTCGGCGTGCCAAGTCGTATGAACGTCGGTCAGGTTCTCGAAACTCACCTGGGCGTGGCCGCAAAAGCGCTTGGTTTCAAGGTTGCCACACCAGTGTTCGACGGAATCTCAGAAACGAAAATTCGCGAATATCTGAAGGATGCGAAGAAGCAAGAGGGCTACACCTGGGTGCAGGAAAACGGCAAGTCGCGTTTGTTCGACGGCCGCACCGGCGATGCTTTCGATCAGGAAGTTGTCGTTGGCTACATCTACATGATGAAGCTCGGCCACTTGGTCGCGGACAAGATCCACGCCCGCGCAGTTGGACCTTACTCGTTAGTCACGCAGCAACCGCTCGGCGGCAAAGCGCAATACGGCGGGCAGCGTTTCGGCGAAATGGAAGTCTGGGCGCTCGAAGCTTACGGCGCGGCTTACACCTTACAGGAACTCCTAACGGTGAAGTCCGACGACGTGCAAGGTCGGACGCGCATCTACGAGTCCATCGTCAAAGGCGACAACTCGCTCGAAGCGGGGACGCCAGAATCTTTCAACGTTTTGATCAAGGAAATGCAGTCGTTAGGCCTGGACGTCAAAGTAGGCGGCTCGGCCCCGACCTTCCTAGAAAACGTGGCGTAATTTATTTTAACAACTTTTTTTAGAACGGAAATTAATGAACGAACATTCCTGGCGTGAGTTAGTGGGCGAAGAACGCCCTGTTGGTTTCGATCAAGTTGCGATCGGCGTCGCGTCTTCGGACACGATGCGGTCGTGGAGCAAGGGTGAAGTCAAAAACCCTGAGACGATCAATTACCGCACCTTCAAACCCGAAAAGGGCGGCTTGTTTTGCGAGCGCATTTTCGGACCGACGCGTGATTGGGAGTGCTCCTGCGGAAAATACAAACGCATCAAGCACAAAGGAGTGATCTGCGATCGTTGCGGCGTCGAAGTAACGCTGGCGCGGGTGCGCCGCGAACGCATGGGCCACATCGAACTGGCCGTGCCGGTCTCGCACATTTGGTTCTACAAATGCATGCCATCGCGTCTTGGCCTCATGCTCGACATGAGCGCGCGTCAGCTCGAGCGCGTCATTTATTACGAGGATTACATCGTCATCGATCCAGGCAAGACGCCGCTGACCAAAACGCAGTTGCTAAACGAAGCAGAATACCGCGAAGCGCAGGAACAGTACGGCGAAGATTTTGTCGCCGGCATGGGCGCGGACGGGGTGAAAAAACTCCTAGCCGAAATCGACCTCCACAAGCTCAACAAGGAGCTGGAAGTGGCGATGGGAAATACGAAGAGCAAACAGATTCGCAAGAAACTGGCGAAACGTTTGAAACTCGTGCAAGGCTTTGCCTCCTCGCATGCCCGTCCTGATTGGATGGTGCTCGATGTTCTTCCCGTAATTCCGCCGGATCTGCGGCCGCTCGTTCCGTTAGAAGGCGGACGTTTTGCGACTTCCGATCTGAATGATTTGTATCGTCGCGTCATCAATCGCAACAACCGACTCAAGAACCTGCTTCAGCTGAAGACGCCGGATGTCATCATCCGAAACGAAAAGCGCATGTTGCAGGAAGCCGTCGATGCGTTGTTCGACAACGGTCGTCACGGCCGCGCCGTTACCGGTGCCGGTAATCGTCCGCTGAAGTCTTTGAGCGACATGCTCAAGGGTAAGGGCGGACGTTTCCGTCAGAACTTGTTAGGCAAACGCGTCGATTATTCAGGCCGTTCCGTCATCGTCATTGGTCCGGAATTGAAACTGAATCAGTGCGGTCTGCCAAAGAAGATGGCGCTCGTCTTGTTCGAGCCCTTCATCATTCGCCGACTCAAAGATCTTGGCTACGTGCACACGGTGCGCAGCGCGAAGAAGATGATTGAGCGCCAGACGCCAGAGGTCTGGGACATTCTCGAAGAAGTAACGCGGGGGCATCCAGTTCTTCTGAATCGCGCGCCGACGTTGCATCGTCTTTCCATCCAGGCTTTCGAGCCGTTGCTGATTGAAGGCGAAGCGATCCGCATTCATCCGCTCGTTTGCACCGCTTACAACGCGGACTTCGACGGCGACCAAATGGCGGTGCACGTGCCGCTCTCGGTCGAAGCGCAGATGGAAGCGCGCATGCTCATGCTAGCTCCGAACAACATCTTTTCGCCTTCCAGCGGAAAGCCGATCACGACACCGTCGCAGGACATCACGCTCGGTTGTTATTACCTGACGCAAAATCCGCGTCGCGCCGCCGGCAGCGATACCAAGGAAGGGCGCATGTCGCTTTTCGCTGACGCCGTCGAAGTGGAATTCGCGATGTCGGACTTGTCGGTTAAAACGCACGATCGCATCCGTTTCAAGAATCCGGATTTCGGCAAGGACACCGTTTACGGAAACAAGAACGATCGCATCATCGAGACCACGGCGGGTCGCGTCATCTTTAATGAAATTTGGCCGAAGGCGATGGGCTTTTTCAATAAGGCCGCCGGCAAGAAACAGCTCACCGATATCATCTGGCGTTGCTACCAGGTCGCGGGCCAGAACGGGACGGTCGAGACGCTCGATAGCCTGAAAGAACTCGGCTTTACCTGGGCGACTAAGGCCGGCGTTTCCATCGGAATCTCGGACATGATCATTCCGAAAGAGAAACAGACGGAGTTGGACAATGCTTACAAGCAGATCAAGACCGTCGAGCAGCAATATCGCAAAGGCATCATCACGGACGGCGAGCGTTACAACAAGATCATCGACATCTGGACGCACGCTGGTGACGAGATTTCCAACGTCATGTTCCGCACTCTCGAACACAACGAGGGTCGTAAGGAATTAAACCCGGTTTACCTCATGGTGGACTCGGGTGCGCGTGGTAATCGTCAGCAGGTCAAACAGCTTGCCGGCATGCGTGGTCTGATGGCGAAACCATCGGGCGAAATTATCGAACGACCCATCACCTCGAACTTCCGCGAAGGCCTGAGCGTGCTTGAATACTTCATCTCGACCCACGGCGCGCGTAAAGGCTTGGCCGATACCGCACTCAAAACGGCCGACTCCGGTTATCTCACACGCAAACTCGTGGACGCGTCGCAGGACGTGATTATCAATGAAGAAGACTGCGGCACTGTTAACGGCATCACCGTGCGCTCGATTTACGAAGGCGACGAAGAAGTCGTCGATCTCGCGACACGTATTGTTGGTCGGGTAAGCTGCGAGACGATCGCGGATCCGGTCGAGAAGAAGAAGAAGGTCGTGAAAGCGAACCACCTGATCGACGAAGCGACTGCGGCGGCGCTCGAAAAAATTGGCGTCGAGAGTCTGAAGATTCGCTCTGTCCTCACTTGTGAGACGGGTCGGGGAGTCTGCGGACTTTGTTACGGTCGAAATCTGGCGACTGGCCAGCAGGTCAAGCTTGGCGAAGCGGTCGGCATCATCGCCGCGCAATCCATCGGCGAACCCGGCACGCAGTTAACCATGCGCACCTTCCACATCGGGGGAACGGCCTCGCAGACCTTCAAGCAGCCAATCATCAAAGCGAAGAACGACGGCTCGCTTCAGTTCAACGATCTGCGCACAGTGCAGGCGCTCGACGGCAGCTGGATCGTTCTGACAAAGAACGGTTCGATCGGTGTGCACAACGCCGACGGTCGCGAGCTCGAACGCTATAATGTTGTCATCGGTTCGGTTATTTCGAAAGCCGACGGCGCGAGCGTGAAGAAGGGCGAAACCTTCGTGCAATGGGATCCGTACAACGTTCCGATTCTGACCGACAAGAGCGGCAAGATCGAATTCCGCGACATGATCGCGGGGGTGACGATCAAGCGCGATGTTGATGAAGCGACCGGGCTCATGGGCACGGTCATCATCGAACACAAAGAAGATCTGCATCCGCAGATCGTGGTGGTGGGCGATAAGAAAGAAATTGTTGCCAGCTACTCGATTCCGGCGGGCGCGCACGTCATCGTCGACGAAGGACAAAAAATTCAAGCGGGCGCCTTGCTCGCGAAGACTCCGCGCAAAATCGCGAAGACGAAGGACATCACTGGCGGTTTGCCGCGCGTGGCCGAGCTCTTTGAAGCGCGCCGACCGAAAGACGCGGCCGAGATCGCGAAGATTGATGGCGTTGTCGAGATGGGTGGAACGGTCCGTGGAAAACGGAAGCTGATTCTGAAAGATCCGGAGACCGGATCGGAAGAGGAACATCTCATTCCGCTGACCAAACATATCATCGCGTTCAAAGGCGATTTCGTGAAGAAGGGTCAGCAGCTAACCGAAGGTCCGGTCGTGCCGCACGAAATTCTCGAAGTCTGCGGACCGCAGGATTTACAGGAACACCTGGTCAACGAAGTGCAGGAAGTTTATCGGCTGCAAGGCGTCGAAATTAACGACAAGCATATCGAGATCATTGTTCGTCAGATGTTGCGCAAAGTGAAGATCACCGATCCTGGTGACACGTCATTACTCTGGGGTGATCAAGTCGATCGACTCGATTTCGAGCGCGAAAACGCCAAGGTCGTGGAGCAAGGTGGTAAGCCTGCTGAGGCAACGCCAGTCTTGTTAGGTATCACAAAGGCCTCACTCGAAACCGATAGCTTCATCAGCGCCGCATCATTCCAAGACACGACGCGCGTCCTGACTGAAGCAGCGACACTCGGCAAGGTCGATCGCCTGCGCGGCTTCAAGGAAAACGTGATCATGGGTCACTTGATTCCAGCCGGCACCGGCTTCCCGGATGTGCGCGAGATCAAGCTCATCGAGAAGGGCGAGCCAGTCGGCGCTTCTGTCATGGAAGATGCCGAGGTCCCGGCCATCGGATAACTCGTTAGGCAAATTCAAGAAATGTGGAATGACGAATTGGCGAGAGCTGATTCGTCATTCGCATTTTAAGACATGTCGATCGCAACCAAAACGGGCGACGCAGGCGAGACCTCTCTCATGTATGGACGGCGTGTGCCAAAGAGCGATCCTCGCGTCGATGCCTATGGCTGCGTCGATGAATTAAATTCAGCGCTCGGAGTGGTTCGTGTGACCGCCAACGATCAATTCATCGCCGATGAGGTTCTCGCGATCCAGAAGGACCTCATTCTCGTTATGGGAGAGCTTGCGACCGCGGCAGAAGACCTTCCGCGTTATCAAAAGGACGGCTACAAACTCACGTCGTCGGCAATGGTAGATCGACTGACGGCTCTGATTGACGACCTCGAGAAAAACAAGCTACTCCACTACAAAGGCTGGGCCATCCCGGGCAGCACACACCTATCCGCCGTGCTCGATGTTGCGCGAACTACCTGCCGCCGCGGCGAGCGGCGAGTGGCGATGCTGGCGGAGAGGTCTGAGCAGGCGGTCAACCCCGAGATCCTGCGTTATCTAAACCGACTGTCCGATCTCTGCTGGTTGCTGGCGCGCTACGCCGAGCTGACCAAAAAGCCCGGCGGGTCGCACTGAGTGTCGGGGATCGTTTCTGCACCGATCAACCAAACGCACCCGAATATTCCTAACGAGCGAAAACGACGCGTCGCTAGCCTGACCGCTTTGAGTAACGTATATCAGCACCGGCGCCCGCGAGCGAACGGAAATAACAGTTATCGTAAGCCGTTTACGATGCATAACTGTGTAAGTCGCGCGTTGAAAATAACAGTAACGGACTGTGGCGCGGCAATGATGTTGGGATCGATCGACGGAATAACTTGATCGCTTCCGCGAGCAGGTTCTTAGAAAGGGGCAATGGTTGGCTGGGGCATCGAGACCAGTCATTATCGTAAGCCGGTTATGATGCATCAACATGGCAACTGGGAAGCAAATTAGAATGCTTAAAGTGTTCATGTGCTCAAGCGGATCGGGACAAAGAAGCGGGTGATAGGTGTGGAGACGGATACCAATGGCTTCATGTGCGCGCGCGATCCTGTTATCGTAAGCCGCTTACGATGCTTTACATTAGTAGCTAAGGTGGGTGGCGAAGTTGCTACTCAAGCGGACTTCACAGTGCTCAGAGGTAAGCCCAGCATCCGGGTAAGGGAAGGTCGAAGATGCCAGATAAGAAAAAGGAAGCCACGAAGGCAAGTAAGGTGCGAGACCTTAAGCCTGCGAAAAACCCGAAAGGCGGGGACGCAGCGCCAAGTAGTAGTATTGGCTCGCAATCTACTGGAGCAGGTGCCGGCAAGGTCACCTTTAATCCCTTCAGTATTACGCGGAAGCCGTAGTCTCTGAGTTAGCCCAGATCGGGATCCATCTAGGCGCCGCCGAGGACACTTAAAGCGATTCCGAAAGGATTTCGCAATACCGCGAAGAGCCTCCCAGATATCTCGGAGGCTGCGGCGCGGGTCGATGATCATCGACCTGCCCCTGAGCTTCCATCTTAACTGCAGCAAATATTCCGTCGGTATCCCAACCCATTCGTAGCTGACGATCTCAGAGCTCTGACCCCTAATGACGAATGATTGTCTAAGCTAGCCGGGATGGCCACGTTGACACCGGGCGTGTCGAGGCGGAGCCTTGGTGCATCATGGGCGACAAATCACCGAAAGCGAATCAGAAACAGAAGGCGCAACAAAAAGCGAAAGCCAACAGCGCGACGCAGCAGAGGAGCGCTGCCGTAGCCGCGAAGAATGTGCCGAAACCGAAGAGGTAGATCTGGTCTACGCCCGAGCGGCTGTCTGGATTAGATTATGGCCAAACCAAATTACTCAGGGGAAAAGCGCCGAAAAGAGCTGGAGAAGCAGAAGAAGAAAGAAGCGAAGAAACAGCGAAAATTGGACAATGCTCTCCCGGTTAAGACAGGGGATGCTTCGAGCGGAGAGGGCGAGCAGCGCGAGACTACTTCCGTCTAGGACGACCTCGTTCTGCTTCACGCTGCGGCGCGGGCCGATGATCATGGAGCTGGCTCTGAGCTTCCATCTTACCAGCAGCAAATATTCTGTCGGTATTCCAAAGCACCCTTAGATATCCGCAAATCGAGACTGCGCTTTGGAGACTTGGGGCAATAAGCTCTCATCACTTTTACTCAAGAGTTAGCGTCCTACTAACATCCGAAGCGAAAGAGATCGCTCTATTGGTTCAACTGCTCTAGTTCGGCCTGGGCTATATAGCTGTCGATGTAATTGGTTTGCTTCTGGGCGACGCAATCTTGGAAGTGACGTACCGCCTCGACCTTGTTCCCCTTGAATAATCGTTTCATACCGGCAAACATCTCAGCTTGCGAAATTCTGTCCGTGTTGTTCTTAAAGAATTCACCGTCGGGATCCAGAAAGGTCGCCGTCGAAATTCGATCGAGAAGAAATTACCAACCTGTCCGATCCAATCGCCACTCGCTGGCGGCTTTCGGGTGCGCAGGTAAGCAGCCAGAGCGCTGTTGGCGGTCTTGACCCCGCTCAGATGTGATTGCGACACCCAAATCAGCAACCGGGCGTGATCCTCTCTTGCCGGAAACGACTGCCTCTTCCAGACTATCTCGTTGATGAACTGAGTAAAGCCGCTAGTTGTTTTCGTCGGTGACTGGAAAATCAAGGACGAATGGCGGACGACCGATGCGCGCGTCTTTACACCGGAACGACTCGTTAGGTACTTTGAGCAGCAACAGCCCGAACTGAGACGATCAGAGATCAGGCTGATCGCCTCGCACCTGGAGCGCTCGGCGAAAGGGCTAGCTAATAACTCTTGCGGGTGACACACCCGCCTCTACACGGCAGTGCAGGCCACCGGCTTATGGCAGGATTTTACCGCTAAGGCCGTCGACCTGGACTTTGCTGGTCTCGAGGGTTCCGGCTTTGACCACGTCGAGCATCCAGACGCCGTGACCTTTGTCCTGGATGAGGACACACTTTTTGATTTTGGCGCCGGGGAATTTCTGGAGCACGAGATGCTGGGCCTCGTTTTTCGTGACCTTGCCTTCCTGCAACCGTTTGTTCTCGCGCTCACTCCCGGCAGCGTGCATGGCGGGAAGCGCGGCGCTCCAGCTAATGAGAAAAGCGAGAAGGAACGGGAGTGATCGTTTCATAAACGACCCATGATGAGGAATCCGCTGCGTTCTGACAAGTGCGCTCTAGAAGGATGAAATTTAGATTGCTTTGAAGCGTTTTATGATCGTGACGAAGATAGCGGTTAGTTCGTTGTGAATGTCGCTCGTCTCACTCGCTCATTCGGCTTTGCTGCGACCACGATAGGCTCGGGCCCAGAATGATAAGTAGACATTAGTCTTCCACCTGCTATGAGAGGGGTCCTCTATCCCCCCCATGACAATCAAACAAAGCCTTCTCCTCACTGCCGCGATCGTAACCCTGGCCCCGGCACTCGCCTTTAGCCAGCAACTCCCCGGGACTGTCCCGGTGACTACCGGCCAGACGGTTGTGCCGGCGCTTATCGTCGCCACCCCGGGCACTTTCCTGGCACAGAACAGTTTCTCGGCACAGTATTTTGATGGTACCCGGGTGATCGATTTCGTCCTGCAGGAAGCTATATTCCGGAACAGTTTCGGCGCGGTGGATTTCTACTTTCAGCTCAAGACGAACAGCTCAACGGCTTCGTTCAGCCAGGTTTTTGTCGGGGACTTCGGCAGTTACGCGACCAGCGTGGGCTACCGTCCCGACGGATCCAGTCTCCCGTCCGCGGCGGGCTTTACCAACGGCACGGTTGTGCCTGCTTCCGCTCAACGTTTCATTGATCTTTATAGTGACAACGCGGTCGGCTTTAACTTCTCTGCCGGGCTGACCGGAGGCTTGATTTCCGACGTGCTGATCGTCTCGACGAACGCAAGCAGCTTTGCCACTGTGGGAGACCTCGGTGTGTATTCTAACAGCCGCTTCAGCCCGGACACGGCCAATGCTTTCGGTTATTTTTCTGCCAGCGGGCCGGTGGTGGCGGCTCCGGTTGCTGCTCCCGAGAGTGGCACCAGTGTCTTGCTGCTTTCCCTCGGCTTGGCCGGCGTCTTGGGTATGCAACGCGTCCCAGGGATGCGCTTGCGCTCGACGCGATAGTCGCAACGGCCTTTCTTTGAGACGCGCCTCATGGCGGGTTCGTCCAAACGCGAACAAGTAGCGAGTGACGAGGCGCAGAGAGATTCGATTCGCTGGCACGAAATCAGCAGCAAGTGCTGCATGGGAAATCCAGCGCTCGATCAACTGATTCATTCTCTTTTCGCGATGGTGGTGCCGATTCTTATCGGGTGCGCCATCGTTGGCAGCGTGCTCGGCGCAGCCGTGAAATGGCTCGAGCGTCGTGCCGTACGTCTCGGGAAGAGCATTGGAAAGACTCGGGCTCTTAGACAAATGCAGACGGACGCGGCTAATGCTCCGCACTGTTCTTCATGCAACTCGCTTATGGTAAGACGAAAGGCAAAGCGCGGCGTTAATGCCGGATCGGAGTTTTGGGGTTGCAGTACCTATCCGACTTGTCGTGGGACGAGAGCGATTTAGCGCGGCTCAAAAATTTCGAGAAGGAGTAGGAGCACGAGCATGAGTGCCGATGCGTCCTGGACGATTCATTCGGCGATTCGGGCTCGATCAACGGCGGCTGGTGTCTAACTATAGGGACGCGGCGAAAATTCTTAGCATCGATAAGCCAACCACTACGACCATTCGTATTGTGTTCGCGGGAACGCCGGCCACGGCATATCGAGTCGAGTATACGAGCACTCTTGTCAGCCCCACCTGGTAACCGGCTCCAGGAACGCTGACAGAAACATCAGCGGGTATCTACTCGTTTACGAACACACCGGGAACGACCTTCAAGTTTACAGGGGTGTCGTTTCCCTGAGCTAGAGCAGCGGCACTAAGCGCCGGAATTTCCGGTTGCCAACCGCTCGGTTTGCGGCATCTTCCACGTCCGCTCCGCTTGCGCGGAGCGCTCACGTTTTTACCTATGGCATCAATGACTGAATTAGTTCCTGAATTGCTCGAAGCCGGTGTCCATTTTGGTCACCAGACCAAGCGGTGGAATCCGAAGATGAAGCCGTTCATTTTCGAGAAGCGTAATCAGATCTACATCATCAATCTCGATGAGACGGTGAAGCAGTTGGAGCGCGCGACCGATTTTCTCCAGGAAGTGACGCGGCGTGGCGGGAAGATTCTTTTTGTTGGTTGCAAGAAGCAGGCGCAGGAAGCGATCAAGGAAGCGGCGCAGGCTTGTGGACAATTTTATGTGAACCAGCGTTGGCTGGGCGGGACCCTTACGAATCTGGCGACGATCCGGAAGAGCATTGGTCGTTTGAAGTATATCGAGGAGATCGAGCAATCGCCTGATTACAAGAAGATGGGCAAGCAGGAATTGGCGGCTTTGAATCGCGAAGCGGCCAAGCTGCGCCGAAATCTTGATGGGATTTTAGAAATGCAGAAGTTGCCGGACGCGATGGTGATCATCGACACGACGCGCGAACAGAATGCGGTTAATGAGGCGAAGCGTTTGGGAATTCCGACAGTGGCGGTCGTCGATACGAATGCGGATCCGGAGCTGATCGATTATCCAATTGCCGGAAACGACGACGCGATTCGGGCGATTCGCGTTGTATTGCAGAAGCTGGTCGACTCAATCGTTTCCGCCACGGGCGAAGCGCGCCAGCGCGAGGAAGTCGAGATGGCCGGCGTCTCGGCCTAAGCGGTCGAATGCTCCCAAGGCAGGCAATTGCGCCTGCCCTACAATTTTCTTATGGCTGAGATTTCTCCACAACTCGTTAGGCAACTGCGTGAAAAAACCAACGCGGGTATGATGGACTGCAAGCGCGCCTTGACAGAGTCCGCCGGCGATTTGGAAAAAGCCGAGGCGATTCTGCGCACCAAAGGAATTGCCAGCGCGGGCAAGAAAGCCTCGCGCGCGACCAAGGAAGGCATTGTCGCTTCTTACATTCATTTGCAGGGGAAAGTGGGCGTGCTGGTGGAAGTGAATTGCGAAACCGATTTCGTGGCGAAGAACGAAAATTTCCGCGAATTCGTGAAGGACATCACGCTGCACATTGCCGCGGCGCATCCTATCTACGTTTCGCGCGATGAAGTTCCGGCGAAAATGGTTGAATCGGAGCGTGCGATTTTTGTTGGCCAAGTGAAGGGCAAACCCGAGAACGTCGTCGCAAAAATCGTCGAAGGTAAGCTCGACAAATTTTACAGCAGCGTCTGCCTTTTGGAGCAGGGGTTCATCAAGGATCCCGATCACACGATCAAGGAATTGCTCGCGACCAAGATTGCCGCGCTAGGCGAAAACATCATCATTCGCCGCTTCACACGCTATCTCGTGGGCGAGCCGCTCGGGAACGAATCATCCGTCTCTTCGGAAGCTGAACAGGCGGCGTAAGTCGTCGTTTTTCTGTTCAAAAAGAGACGCGCACTTTCGCGCGGCGGAACGTTTCATTGGCGGCGCGAATCTGCGCCGGGCCGTGACGAATTCCTCGTCGGGGTCGAAATCTTTAACAGGAGGGAAACGAATATGGCAAAGATCGATTCATTGGAAACATTGTTGGAAGAGGAACTGAAGGACATCTACAGCGCCGAGAAACAACTTTTAAAAGCGTTGCCGAAGATGGCGAAAACCGCCTCGTCGGAAGAATTACGCAGCGCGCTCGAGGAGCATCTCGAAGTTACAAAAGGCCAGGTCAGCCGACTCGAGGAAGTGTTCCAAGCTCTCGGCAAAACCGCGAAGGCGAAAACCTGCAAAGCGATGCAGGGCCTCATTGCAGAAGGCAAGGAAATCATGGAGGAAGATGCGGAGGATTCCGTGATGGACGCCGGCATCATCGCCGCCGCGCAAAAGGTCGAGCATTATGAGATCGCGAGCTACGGCACGGTGCGGACGTGGGCGCGGTTGTGCGGGCAGGAAGAAGCGGCCGAGCTGCTGCAGGAAACGCTCGATGAAGAGGGCGAAGCGGACAAAAAATTGACCGAACTGGCAGAAGCTATCATCAATCCAAAAGCTGAATCAGGAAACGGTTCGAGCGTTCAGGGCCGGAAATCCGCCGGCAAGAAAAGTAAAGCGCGCCGTTAACCGGGTCTGATAAAATTGCTACGCCATCGTTGTCCGTGCGACAACGATGGCGTTTTGCTTTAATGAGATCAACGTCACGCAATGGGTCTGAAAGAATACAAAGCGAAACGGAATTTTTCGGTCACGGCAGAGCCTGCCGGTGAAGTCTTACCGAAAAAGGTAAAGGGCGCGTCGCGTTTTATTATTCAAAAACATGATGCGACGCGATTGCATTACGATTTCCGGCTAGAGATGGAAGGCGTGTTGAAATCGTGGGCGGTGCCGAAAGGTTTGCCCTGGAGGAAAGGCGAGAAGCATCTCGCGGTGGAGGTGGAGGATCACCCGGTCGAATACGGAGGCTTCGAAGGGATCATCCCGAAAGGCCAATATGGCGGGGGGAGCGTGATGTTGTGGGACCGCGGGACGTATCGCGTCTTCGGCGAAGATCCGCTGAAATCGTTAGGCGAAGGGAAACTGCATTTCCTTTTAGAAGGCGAAAAAGCCAAAGGCGAATGGCGGCTCGTGCGCACTCAAATGGGCGGCGCCAAGACGCAATGGTTGCTCTTGAAGAGTGGCGAGAATGTTCGACCGCTCTCGAAGAAGCTCGACGATCAATCGGTCGCGAGCGGGCGCACGATGAAACAAATCGCAGCGGATTCCGACGCGGAATGGGAATCCAATCGCGCAGCGAAGAAAAGGAAGCGGTGAAGCGGAAGTCGCTTTCGCTGCCAAAAGATTTGCCAGCGGGAAAGCCGCGCTTCATTCCGCCGATGAAGGCGAAGCTGGCGGAAGCGCCACCGACGGGAGGCGATTTGTCCTACGAATTGAAGTTCGATGGAATTCGACTCATGGCCGTGAAGGACGGAACGAAAGTGAATTTGATTTCGCGGAACAAGAACGAATTGGGTGCGCGGTTTCCAGAAGTGGTCGAGGCGATCGCTTCGCTGTCGGTGAAAAATTGCGTGATCGATGGCGAAGTCGTGGCCGTCGATGAGCGTGGTCGATCATCGTTTCAACTTTTACAGGGGCGTGAATTGCCGGGCGGGAAAAATCATCCGGTCTATTTCTACGCGTTCGATTTGCTCCAGGCGGAAGATCGGTTGCTGCTTAATCAACCGCTGGAAATGAGAAAAGCGTGGCTGCAACAATTGTGTGCGGGTGCCGCCAATCCGATTCGTTATTCCGGCGAAATCAAAGGCCCTGTTTCGAAATTGTTGGAGCAGGTTCAGCGACTCGGCTTGGAAGGACTGATCGGAAAATTGCGCGGATCCGTTTACGAATCGGACCGGCGCAGCGGGGCGTGGATCAAACTTAAAGTGCTCAACGAACAGGAATTCGTCATCGGCGGTTACACGCCGCCGGCGGGTGCGCGAAAATATTTCGGGGCTCTGCTCGTCGGTTACTACGAGCGCAATCGACTCTTGTTCGCTGGCAAGGTCGGAACGGGATTCGATTCGAAATCGCTCGCGTCGCTGCACGCAAAATTGCGCAAGGAAGCGCGTCACGATTGTCCCTTCGCCGATCTTCCTTCGAAACTGAATGGTCAGTGGGTGCAGGGCATCACTCCTTCGATGATGCGGAAAATGTATTGGGTAAATCCGGTTTTCGTCTGCCAAATCAATTTCGCGGAGTGGACGCGCGACGCGAAATTGCGCCAGCCGGTCTTCCTCGCTTTACGCGAAGACAAAAAACCGAATAAAGTGAAACGCGAGATAGCACAATGAACTTGTTGGCGGCGCGCCCGCGGGAATAATGGAGCCATGAAAATGAAGGTCCTCGTCACGCCGAAAGCCGCAGTGCTTGATCCGCAAGGCGCGGCCGTGCGCGACGCCATGCAACATCTTGGCATGCCGGAGGTGCGCAGCGTTCGCATCGGAAAGTATTTGGAGATCGATATCGACGGCGATGCGGCGCAGGTGGAATCGAAGCTGCGCGAATTGTGTCGCGACCTGCTTTCGAATCCAGTGATCGAAGACTATCAATTGGAGAAGGCGTGAAATTCGCGGTCATCCAGTTTCCCGGATCAAATTGCGACCAGGATTGCATCGCGGCGCTGGACGGACTTGATGACGCGCACGCCGAATATGTCTGGCACAAAGAAACGTCGTTAGCTGGCTACGACGCGATCGTTTTGCCGGGCGGATTTTCCTACGGCGATTATTTGCGTTGCGGCGCAATCGCACGTTTTTCGCCGATCATGCAGGCGGTAAGGAACGAGGCCGCGCAGGGAAAATTGGTGATCGGCGTTTGTAATGGTTTTCAAATCTTGTGCGAGGCGGGTCTGTTGCCTGGTGCGTTGGTGCGCAATCGCGGGCTGCGATTCGTTTGTGCGATGACCAAGGTGCGAATTGAAGTCGATCATTCGCCCTTCACGCTCGGCCTAACGAAAGGGGCAGAGCTGCGCATCCCGGTCGCGCACGGCGAAGGCTGTTTCTTTGCCGACGAGCCGACGTTGTGCGGGCTAAATGCAAACCGGCAGGTGATCATGCGCTACGTTGATGGAAACCCGAACGGCTCGATCGAGGACATCGCCGGCATTTGCAATCGCGAGCGAAATGTTTTCGGCTTAATGCCGCATCCGGATCGCGCCTGCGAAGAACGACTCGGCAGTTCGGATGGTGCGAAAATTTTCCGTTCGATGATCGAGTGGGTTGCGCGAAAGCAAGCCCGCGCGGCCTAACGAGTAGTCGAATTCGTTGTCCGACGCGGTGGAAGAGCGATGGGTCGCGCGAATTTATCGACCGTCAAAAAATCGCCGAAAAGTTCACGTATTGAACACAAGTGTATTGAACCGTTACACGATATGCCACTTGGGCCGCGCCGCTTCCCTCGTAAGCATCTGACGGCATATGGGTTGCTCGAAAAGGGCCAACAACCCATCCAACTCACATATGCTCCTACAAAAAACCTTGCACATGAGTCAGTCGTTGGCCGAATGCAAAACGCGTCTCTCCAGTATTCAATCTTATCGTCGCCAGTTTTTAATGGTGACGAAGGCGACTGTGACCTCGTCAAAGACCGTCGATTTCAGCTTCCGCGGCCCGCTTGGTTTTGAGGCACGGACGGTTTTGCTTGCAGCCGATTGCGACAGCCCGGATGAGCTCGCGTTCGAGTCGACCGGCGGTAACATCGACATCATGGGAATCGTCGATTTCT
Organism: Chthoniobacterales bacterium; assembly: GCA_038237435.1. Classification (GTDB taxonomy): domain Bacteria; phylum Verrucomicrobiota; class Verrucomicrobiia; order Chthoniobacterales; family UBA10450; genus JACCTI01. The sequence continues at coordinate 90,481 of JBBRYT010000007.1, read as the reverse complement.
CAGAGGTTCGACCGTATTGCACGGAAGTGACGTTAGCGGTGCATTACGAGATTAAGAACAAGCTCTTCGCTTGGCTCGATCATCGTTTCAATTTTGTCGATGCGTTTGTGACTTCGGAATTGCGCAGTATTCGCGCTCATTTCGAAGGCATTGCAGCGCCTGTGCTGGAGCGTCCGGTGATGATGCCGATGCTGGAGACGGCCACGGCCTAACGAGAAAGCTAAAGAAAGATTTGGGGGAATGGCGCGGAGTCGGGGTCTCTGCGCCTCTTTCTTTTTTAGCGGATGCGCACGGCCCGCGTCTTATCGAGACGCAGGATTTGTCCGGATTGCAGAGTCAAGGCTGCCTTCGGATCGGATACCTTCACGCCATCTAATTGCACGCTGCCTTGTTCGATGAGCCGACGCGCTTCGGTGCGAGATTTCGCCATGGAAAATGCCGCGGAGTAGGCCGCGGCAATGATCGTAACGGCATCACCTGATTGACTATGAAAAAAAGGCAACTCGGCGTCGGCCAAACGTTTTTCGCTGAAGCGAGCGTTCCAATCTTCCACAACTTTCTTCGCCGCCGAATCGGAGTGATAGGTGCGAACAATCTCCGCGGCCAAATTTTTCTTCGCCTGCAGGGGGTGCAACTCGGTAGGCAAGGCGCGGCCTAACAGGAGCAAATAATATTTCGCCATCAGTTCATCCGAGATGCTCATTAGTTTGCCGAACATCTCACTCGCAATTTGGTTGATGCCGACGTAATTCCCGAGGCTCTTGCTCATTTTCTTGACGCCGTCGAGGCCTTCCAGAATCGGCAGCAGGAAAACAACCTGAGGCGGAAGGCCTTGATGCTTTTGCAGATCGCGACCGACGAGATTGTTGAAGAGCTGATCGGTTCCGCCCAGTTCGACATCGGCTTTGATCATGACTGAGTCCCAACCCTGCATGATCGGATACTGAATTTCGTGCGCGTGAATCGGCTGCTGTTGATCGATGCGCTCGCGAAAATCTTCGCGCTGCAACATTTGCTGCAATGTGACCTGGCTATTGAGGCGGATGACTTCCGCGAAACTCATCTTCGCTAGCCAATCGCCGTTGTTTACCATTTGCGTGCGATTCGGATCGAGAATCTTGAATGCCTGCGCACGGTACGATTCTGCGTTCGCTAGAACCTGTTCCCGTGTCAGTTGCGGGCGTGTCACCGAACGACCGCTCGGATCGCCAATCATCGCGGTGAAATCGCCGATGATCAGGATTGCTTCGTGGCCGAGGTCCTGGAACTGCCGCAGTTTTCGCAGAACAATCGAATGGCCGAGATGAAGATCCGGCGTGGTCGGATCGACGCCGAGTTTGATCCGCAGCGGGCGGCCTAACGAGAGCTTTTCTCGCAGTTCGTTTTCACTGACGATCTGCGCGGCACCCTGGCTGAGAAGATGAAGGGCTTCATCAGGCTGCATGATGTGGAGCGAACCTCGAAAGCATTCGAGGTCTACTTATTCTTGTTCAACAGCTCGCGCACTTGATCGATCGTCAATGGCTGGTCTTGGGCGCTGAGTGATTTCTGGCTTTTTCCCTTGAGAATAAAAGGGCGCGATGCTGGATAATCGGAAGTCGCCATGGACTTCGTCCCGTCGCGCGCGGTTCGAATATCGCCGTACATCGGAGCAGAGTAGGCGACATCGGCTTTAGCAATTCGCGTGCGGGTGGAAAGATTGGCCGTCTTAGTCGCATCGCGCGAATTGGCGGTGGAAAATTCCTTGGCGGCGATTTGATGAGTATTCCAAAAACCTTTCTCCGGTTTTCGTTTGCCAAAGAAAAACCATTTTGTCGGCACCTTCTTGGTGATGGTTTTGCCGCCCGCGACAAACTGTTTTTTTTCCGCGTCATTTTGCATCGTCATGTCCGGTTTCAATAAACGATCGAGTAATCTTTTCTCCTGCTCCTGCGCGCGGGCGATCGCGGCCACGAAAAAGAGGAAGCAAACAATCAACGCGCAACGCACGGCTGCGAACGTGCGAACCGGCGTCGGCCTTGTAAAGACAATATCGCGCGTCCTAGCGATTGAGGAGTGAGCGCAAACGATGCGCCCCCGCCGGTGCGCTCACGCCGCCGGAAAGAATGGCGCGCGCAGAAACGAGGTGTCCGTAGTAACGTGCATTAGCCGTTTTCTGGGTGGCGATAACAGCGCCTTCCAGTGACGCGCCGGCAAAGAGCCCCTTACTTCGGCTATACGTGAAAACGGCGGCCGTGGGAATGACGCCCGCCTGTAAATCGCGACCAACCGGCCCGGCCGCGGCGCTCACATCTGCGCCGAGCGTCACATTGCCGTCCTTGGAAAACGCGCGCACGGCCGCATCTGTATTCAGGACAAAAATAAAATCCGTTACTTGCGCGCCGATTTGAAAACCAGCGCCGGCTCCGCCCGTTCCAACAAAGGACGGACCCGACCAACCATTGCCGGTCCGTGCTACGACCACGCCTTCTCCACCTTTACCGCTAATTCCGAACCCTACCTTGAGAACACTGATGATGGCGAGTCCTCTGGCATTGCGCATGACACTACGCGGAATGTCCCTCTCCGGCATGGCGTGAAATTCGCGAATGATCGTCGCCGACCGATTGACCACATCTTGTTCGGTGGCCGAAGCCATCGACGCGACGGAGAATGCTAGTAACGCAGCGAACAGCAATTTTCTCATACGAATAAAGATCGTGGGTTTCGCGGTCGGCGGTTGTATTGGTGAGAACAATGGTGGTCGATGATTCCGATGAATTTTTCATGCGCGAAGCCTTACGACAGGCGCGCAAAGCTTATGAGTCCGACGAAGTGCCAATCGGCGCCGTCGTGGTGCGTGCGGGTAAAATCATCGGACGCGCCTGGAATCAGGTCGAAATGTTGAAGGATGCGACGGCGCACGCAGAGATGCTGGCCATCACGCAAGCAGAAGCGGCGGTCGGCGACTGGCGCTTGAACGATTGCGAGCTGTACGTGACGAAAGAACCGTGTCCGATGTGCGCGGGCGCGCTCGTGCATGTGCGCGTGCGGCGCGTCATTTTTGGTTGCGCGGACGAACGTGGCGGCGCGGCTGGGGGCGTAATTAATCTTCTGCAGATGTCCCCCTTGAATCATCGCTGCGAAATCACGCGCGGCGTTCTCGAACAGGAATGCGCATCGCTTCTGCAGAAATTTTTTGGTGCGCGCCGAAAAGAAAACACAGAAGAGCAAACTGCCTCGCAAGGATTCGAACCTTGACAAAGAGATCCAGAATCTCTGGTGCTACCGTTACACTACGAGGCAAGTGCGGCGGAACTTATCGCCTCAGCTTGCACGCAGCAAGTCGGAGCGGCTCGCGTTTATTTTCGCGTTAACCAGACTTCCGCGCCCTCGCGGCCGGCTTCCACTTCCAGTGGCTGTCCGCTTTCCACCACGAGTAGCCGCGCGCGTTCGAGCATTTCATCGATTTTCTCGTCGTCGTGACCTGGGTCGTGATGAAACAGAATGAGCTGCTTCACTTTCGCGTCTAAAGCGAGCGAGACCACGCGACTGAGCGAACCGTGGCCCCAGCCGATATGTTTCTCGTATTCTTCGTCCGTGTATTGCGCGTCGAGGATAAGAACATCGACGTCGCGCAGAAACTCGACCAGCTTGTCGCGTTCGTTCTTGGCAAACTCACGCGCTTCCTCAATGGCGCTCGGTGCTCGATCGGCTACGTGCAGCTTCAGTAGATCATACGGTTCGTTGTCCGGGAAATAGGCGATCGACCCGCCACTAGTCGTTAGGCGATAACCGGCGCAAATTCCGGGATGATTGGCGAAGCGCGATTGCACCTTCACTTTGCCGATGGAGAATTCCATCTCGCGCAATTCTTCAATGGCGATGTGGCTCGGCAAATCCTTCAGGCTCACCGGAAAAAATGGCGTTTCCATTTGGCCGGCGAGAATCGTAGCCAATCCCGCCGCCGCGCCTTCGTAACCGAGCACGCGAATTTGGTTCTTCTGGTTGTAGGCCGGCAGAAAAAACGGCAAACCTTGGATGTGGTCCCAATGGGTGTGCGTGATCAGCAATGTTAATCTCACCGAGCGGTCGCCGAATTCCTCTTCCAACTCCGTGCCGAGCATGCGAATGCCCGAACCGGCATCGAGCACGATGATCTCGCCGTCCGCACGCAGTTCGACGCAGCTCGTGTTTCCGCCGTACCGCACGGTGGAGGGGCCCGGAACGGGTATCGAGCCGCGTACTCCCCACAATTTCAGGCGCGTTGAAGGCGTGTGAAATTCAACTCCGTCCAGAGCTTTGCGCGGTTGCCGAGGCATTTCTTGTAACACGCGATCAATCGACGCGGAGAGGAGCTCCCACGTAACCGGTTTGACCAAGTATTCGTCTGCGCCCGCTTCGAGCGCGCTCGCGCGATCCACGCCGTAATCACGGCCGGAAATCACAATGATTTTGGCCGGCTGCAATTGCTGACGAATTGCGCGGCATACCTGAAATCCATTGGCCTTAGGCATGAGCAAATCGCACAGGATGAGTTCCGGCCGATGTTTCAGCGCCAGATCGATTCCCACTTCGCCGTCACGGGCCTCGAGCACAGTCCACTTGTCGCGCGAAAATAAATCGCTCGTGGTGCGGCGACTTTCGTCATCGTCCTCGATCAGTAAGACTGTGGGCATGGGAACTTTGCGTGCGAGGCTAGTGCAAAGCTAATCGCACGCCAAGGAGTTTGCAGAGACTGCGCGCGCACCATTACCTTCGATTTTCGACTTCGGATTTTTCGATCGGTCGGTATTGGCTACGTGGGTATTGCACCCCGCGTTTCACGATCAGGGTGACCTTTCGCAGAGCGCCGATGTCATCGACCGGATTGGCCAAGAGAAAAACAAAATTAGCGAGCTTGCCATCCTCGATCGTGCCCATTTCATTCTCCAACTTCATCGTCCGCGCGCTGACTAAGGTCGCGGCGCGTATCGCTTCGAGCGTTGTCATGCCGGCCTTGCGCACGAGAAGTTCCATTTCTGCTTGCTCGGCGGAGTAGGGATCGTCGAATTCGAAAAAAACTATCAGTGCCGACAGCGATGGCGACGCCTTCGTTGTGCGCCTGCCGCGTCAGGATTTCCGCGAGCTCCGACGAACAAAAAGGCGGGGGCGGAGCGTTGTCCGGATTCTTCGCCCGCATGCGCTCGATCGTGTGATAAACGTAAATTGTCGCGTCGAGAATGATGCCTTTCTCCTTCATCTGTTGGAAGAGATGGGCCATCACGGGATTTTTTGCATCGCGAAATGGCGCCGGATCAATCGGAAATTTCTCCCGCTCTTCGTAAAGCGATGGACGCACCTGCATGGCTTGGTAGCCGAAGTAACCGATGTGGGACATTCCATCGGGACCGGCATCGATCACTTGCTGCGGCGTAGCCGGGAAAATCATGCTGTGCGCCCAAGTCAGCATTCCCTGTCGATGTGCTTCTTTCACGATTTTCGCGACGAGTGCCGGCGAAAGGTCAGCATAAATCTTGATCGCAATCGCACCTGTTCCGCGCGCGAGCGTGATAGCAGTGGGCAAATCGGTTTTGTCATCGATCGATTGCATCCACGGAGTCCGTCCCGGCGTCGCACCCTGGGTTGAGGCGAGCACGCGCGGGTCTTTGAAGAATTCCGGACCGGCGAAGAGCGCCGCATAAAAAATATCCGGCCCGGGAATTTCCCCGACACGCGCGCTGCGCGCCAGGTCGGAAAGCGCGCGAAGATCATCGCCCATGCAACGAACTGCGGTCACTCCGCTGTACAAATCGCGGCGCATCATCGCTTCGGCGAAGTGGCGATCGGGCGGAGTCGCTAAGTGCTCGTGGGCATTGATGAGTCCAGGTAGGACGTAGCTGCCCTTCACATCTACGAGTTCCGCGCCACTCAGGGCTTCTAGTTCACTAACCGGAACGACATCGACAATGCGTTCGCCCTTGGTAACAATCGCCATCTCGGATTTTGCTGACGCGCCGGTTCCATCGATAAGAGTCGCTCCCGAATAGACGACCAACCTCTCGTTAGGTACTTGAGCGAGACAATTACTGGCGATGACCGCAAGCGCGGCCAGCGACAGCCCGGCGGATGCTGTAACCATTTGCTTACCTAAAGTATTTGCCCGTTGCCTCGGAAATGGCCACGAAATACTGTCACCGCCTGCTAGCTCTCTTGAGTTTCTTATCGGCGATCGCCGGAGCCTTCGCCTGTTGCGTCGGGTTCACACCAATCCCGCTTTGAAGACAGCGCGCGGGGGCAAATACGAAGACCTACACAGTTAGCCAGCCACGCCAGCCTCGCGCACTATAATAAGACTGCGCACCGTTGTGACCCGTGAAGATACGGCCGTAGCGCCGATCGCAATAAAGGGCACCGCCAAGTTTTCTGATCTCAGCAGGCGTCTTCACCCAGCTCGACGTCTTTGTGTCGAAGTCTCCCAGCTTCTGTAGCTGGAGGTATTGTTCTTCTGTCAAAAGCTCGATGCCCATGGTTGCGGCCATATCGATCGCCGTAGTTTTCGGTCGGTGTTCCTTGCGCGATTCCCATCCTTCCCGGTCGTAGCAAACACTCACGCGGCCCTTGGGAGTTTCCGAGGAACAATCAAAGAAGATGTAATCACCCCTCTTCTTATCCTGACCGACAATATCCGGTTCGCCGCCGGTCGTTTCCATTTGATGGAGTGACCACAATTTCTCTGGCTTCGCTCCCAGCTTTGCCTGCACCTTGACCCACTCCACGCCTTTATGCCGGTACGGGTTCTTCTCAAAACGCCCTTTCAATGTTTTGAGAAGCTCTTCGCGTTGCTTCGCTGACAACTCTTTTTTAACACCTTTCATAGAGGCCTACCTTTTAGTGTTCTTGTCCAGGTTGGCAAGATGAGCTTCAACTACGCGTCGAGTAAAGGTGACCCCACGCCTTTGACGACCGAAATTTTGGCGGCCAGTCGTAAAATTCTTTGCCAGGTGAGCGGCTCAGGATGACAGCCCAGCAGATGTTACAACAAAGTGCGGCCGAATGAGCCGGGCACGCCACGTTTCCAGCGCAGTTCGGGATTGAGATTGATCTCATTGGGCGCGACTTCGAAACCGGCGGCGCGCAGGAGATGACCGACGCCTTCTCGACTTTCCATTGTTTCCTTCAAACTGCGCGCGAAGAGCTCGATGTATTCCTTGTAGGATTCGAGCTCGAGTTTGCCGTCGGCGAAATGTTCCGCGAGCGCTTCATCGTGGTAGTCGATCAATTCGAAAAGTGCGCGGCGCAATTTCGCGCGCATCTCAGGATCGACCACGATCTTAAACGGCGTCTGGCCGGGATCAGGCCGGTGCGGCTCTTTGCGCGCTAACGGTTGCGCCGCTGGCGCGATGCGATAATCACCGGGTTCCACAGCCATGAAGTATTGTCAGGCCGAAGGCCAACGTGCGCTAGAAGAAGATGGGAATAATCAAAATCGCCACGATGTTTGTGACTTTGATCATCGGATTGATCGCCGGACCGGCGGTGTCTTTGTAGGGATCGCCGACCGTATCGCCAGTCACGGCCGCAGCGTGCGCGAACGATCCTTTGCCGCCGAGATTTCCTTCTTCGATATATTTTTTCGCATTGTCCCAGGCGCCGCCGCTCGAGGTCATCGCGATAGCTACGAACAAACCGGTAACGATGGTGCCGACGAGCAGGCCGCCCAGCACGACCGGCCCGAGCCATTTACACCACGCGACCGCGACCACGAAAAGCACCGGCAACAATGCGGGAATGATCATCTCGCGCAGCGCGGCTTTGGTGACGATATCGACACAGATGCCGTAATCCGGTTTGTCTTCGCCGCGCAAAATTCCGGGCTTGGCAGTTAGTTGGCGGCGCACTTCGCGCACAACCGCACCAGCTGCCTTGCCGACTGCGTCCATGCTAAAGGCGGTGAAGATGAACGGAAGCAGACCGCCGATGAAAAGTCCGATGATGACTTTCGGATCGCTCAGCGAAAAATCGAAAGTGTAAGCGCGATTGGTCGCGAGATAATGCGCGCGCAATTCTTCGACGTAAGAACCGAAAAGGACCAGCGCCGCTAAACCAGCGGAGGCGATCGCATAACCCTTCGTGACCGCTTTCATGGTGTTGCCGACCGCATCGAGTTCGTCGGTGGTATCGCGCACTTCTTTGGGCAACTGACTCATGACTGCGATGCCGCCGGCGTTATCGGTAATGGGCCCGAAGGCATCTAACGAAATAATGATTCCGGCCATCGACAACATGCTCATGACGGCGATGGCGATGCCATAGAGGCCGGCGAAGTGATAACTGAACAAAATGGAAAGCCCAATGAATGCGACCGGCAGCGCGGTGGCGTGCTGACCAATCGCCAGTCCGGCAATGATATTGGTGGCGTGTCCGGTTTCCGAGGCCTTGGCGATTTTCCGCACCGGTCGATAGGCAGTCGAAGTGAAATAATTCGTGATCACGACAACAATGAAAGTCATGAACAAGCCAACCAGCGCAGCGTAGTAAATCGCGTTGGCCGAGCGCACCGTTCCGGCGATGGAAACGCCGCCCGGGAAAAATTTCTGCGTCGCAGGCCAGAAGAGAATCGCTGACACCAGACCGCTCGCTGCGACCGATCCCATCAGGGCTGCGCCCGGTTTCAATTTGGTGACGTTCACGAAAATGATCCCGATGATCGCGCCGAGAACGGAAATTCCGCCGAGGATAAAAGGATAAATAACGGCCGCACGATTTCCCGCGATGGTGAGCGCGCCGACTAAAATCGCACCAATCAAACTTACCGCGTAAGTTTCGAAAACGTCGGCTGCCATGCCTGCGCAATCGCCGACGTTATCGCCGACGTTGTCTGCGATCGTGGCCGGATTGCGCGGATCATCTTCTTCCAGACCGCTCTCGAGTTTTCCGACAAGATCGGCGCCGACGTCGGCGGCTTTTGTATAAATGCCGCCGCCTAATCGCGCGAAGACGCTAATCAAACTCGCGCCAAGCGCGAGACCGATGAGGCTGCTGACAGCGCGATCGTGACCCAGGAGAAGGTAGAAAAGTCCGACGGCGAGCAAGGCTAATCCGACCACGAGAAGTCCGGTCACGGCACCGCCGTTAAATGCGGTTCGCAACGCTTGCGTGCGCGAAGTGGTGGCGGCCTGTGTTGTGCGTGTATTCGTGATCACGGCGATGCGCATGCCGATGTAACCAGCGGCTAAGGAACAGGACGCGCCGATGATAAATCCCATGCCATTCGTGATGTCCTTGAAGATGCAGAGCAAAATGAAAATGACGACCGCGATGGCGCTGATCGTGATGACCTGGCGGTTGAGATACGCCTTCGCGCCTTCCTGAATCGCGGCTGCGATTTCCTGCATGCGCGCGTTTCCAGGTGAGCGGCTCATAACAGCCTTGATGAGAAAGAAGGCGAAGAGCAGGCCGGCCGCAGCGCAAATGAGCGCGATCGGCACACCGGATTCGAGCAAGGAAAAAGCAAAAAACGTCATAGAAAAGTCCGACTGGAAGTGCGGGACTTTATGGACTTTTCCCTCGCTGGCAACAGCCTTATCGCCGCGGGCTAACGAGTCGCTACAATTCGAAAAACGAACGCAATCGCTTGATAAAAGAAGCGGTGTATTCCCGTTCCATGTTCGCCTCTTCTTCAGGCAGCTGCGCTTCCTTTAATTTTCCCTCGGTTTCCATTTTTCTGTGGGCCAGAAGCGAGCTGAGCTGCGTGAGACATTCGGGCGAATGGCGCAGTAAATCCGCCATGACCGGTTTGCTGATCTCGAGGACTTCGCAGTCTTTTTCGGCCCGCACCGTAGCGGTGCGCGGTTCTCCGGTCAGCAATGACATCTCGCCGAAACAATCGCCTTGCCGGAGAATCCCCACACGAACAAGCGCGCCGTTTTTCGCGACAGAAACCTGCGCAGTCCCACGCAAAAGGATGAACATGGACTCGCCGTCCGTTCCTTCCTCGATGACCGCTTCGCCCCGGCCAAATTGATTCTCCTCCGCCGTCTTCAACATCGTCTCGAGCTGGTCGTCGCTCAGGCAGGAGAAGAGCGGCTCCGCGCGTAACATTTTTTGTGCGCGCGCCTGCGCGTCGCGTTGTGATTGGGATGATTTGCGCTCGATGTGCAGGGTGCGAATCGGGAAGGGGATATTGATTTTTCGCCGGCGAAATTCGTACCAAATGTTTGTCCGAATCGCGTCGCAGATGTCGTTGTAGGCAGCGTGATTCGTCATCCAAAACTTAACTTCATAGAGGATGGCTGAGTCGCCGAAGTCCTTCAGAAAGATCTTGGGCGGTGGCTCCGGCATCACGCCAGCCGCGTGAGTGGTTGCGCGCATGAGCGCGTCCTTCACTCGATTCGGCGGAACGGAATAATCGCCCGCAACCAAAATCCGCATCGCATGTAGCGCGCTCGGGTAGTGCAAATTCGTGATCGTCTCCTTGACGATCTGGTTGTTCGGAATGTGCAGTGTGATCGCATCGTTGGTCCGCAGTTTCGTGGAGCCCCAATGGATCTCCATCACTTCCCCATAAATTTCGCCCAGCTTGAGCCAGTCGCCGACTTTGTAGGGCCGCTCGATTTGCAGCGACAGGCCTGCCACCAGGCTACTTAGGAAATTTTGCGCGGCGAAACCGAGAATGATCGCGACTACACCGGAACCGGCGAGCAAGCCTTTCAACTGTGTTTGCGCCTGATAGCCAATGCTAAGAACCAGCAACAGGACGATCAGAAACAAGAACATCGCGACCGTATCGCGGAGCAACCTGGGGATAACGATCTGTCGCCTTTTCTCGAAATAATAATCCCAGAGATAACGATCCAGTAGCGCCACCACTACACCCGTGCTGAGCAATGCCAGGATCGAACCAACATGCCCGCGCCACGAAACGTGCAGATCCCACAGACTAACCGCGACGAAAAAGGCGAGCGTTAGACAGAATAGTTGATAAAGAATTCCAAACGGCACGCCGGCGCGCCGCTTCAAGACGCGACCAATCGCCAGGGAGATAAGGTAAGTGCCGACGAAAATGGCGAACGTCGCCAGCGGCCTCTGTTGTTCGAAAAAGGTTTGGAACATGTGAGAGGGCAGACCTTACCAGCTGTCCTAGCCGGGCACGAGCACGAAGACTATTGAACCGGTGTGAGAAAGAGCCAGGCCCACCCGATCAGAAAACAAAGACCACCAATCGGTGTGATCGCGCCTAGCCAACGCACGTTCGTTAAGGCGAGCAGGTAAAGGCTGCCACTGAAGATTACGATGCCGGCTACGAGAAAGTAACACGCGAAGCGGTTAGTTGAGACATTCAAGCCCAGCGCGAGCAAGGCCACAGAATGAATGAAGTGGTAGAAGACGGCCTTATTCCAAATCTCCAGCGTGTCGTACGACTGCAATAAACCTTTCAAGGCATGCGCGCCAAAAGCGCCCAGCGCCACCGCGAGGAAACAAAGCAAAGCGGCTACTCGGAAGAGAAGCATAGCTACCTCTAAGTCATTACCCGCGCAAAAACCAGCGGCGCCGGCGAAGCGCCACTCGGTAGGCCTCTATTTCCCGAGAAGGATCAAAATGCCGGCCACTAGCGCAAGGATAGGAAGCAGGATTGCGGCGGCGCCCAGAGAGATGCCGAAGATTCCGATCAGGCCTACCAAAATGAGATAAATAGCAAGCACAAGCATGCCCAGGTTCTTTGTAATCATGCGCTGATCTTGAACGAGCTGGCGCGGAAGTCACGCGGGAATAATTAATCGGTGCCTAACGAGTGGTTAGGTATATCAGGATTAGACAAGCTCTTAGAGTGAGATGTTGATGATCTCTGCTTACGAATAATCCAGACAAGATAGGCCAGGATGGCGAGGTTGATAAATAGAGTAGCGATCTTCCAGAAGTTGGGATGGCGGGCAATTTCGTAGAGTTCGAGCGGAATGAACAATGAGGTAACAATGACGGTGAGAAATTCCGCCCATACTTTCTCGAAGTAGAGGCCCATGCCTTCGACAAAAAAGAGCCCGCTGTAGACGAAGGTAAGACCGCTGGCCACTCCGATATTCTTGTCACTGATCAAACTCGCCTTAGCCAGCAAATCAAGCAGGTAGCGATTATTTGGATCGACGCGCAAAGCATTCGCGATCCGGGTGAGAGTGTGGGCGACATCGTGATGCAACAAGCGCAGGAGACCGATGGCGATCGCCAAGAGTAAGCAGGCCTTCACGAATTTGAAAATCGCGATGATGAGCAGGCTCTTGTTGTGTTTGTGATGCTTGGTCGTGTCGCTAGCCGCCACGAGAGTTACCCTTCAGCTAACGAAAATTTCGGAGCCGCATTATTTACTGATACACCGTCTTCGGCTCAGAGCCCGCGGCAATTTTTTGCCAGCGCGCATTTTTTCGCATTCGACTAAAAAGGAATATAGGGGCGCGTTTATTCTTTGTCTTTGCCGCTCAGGTTGTAAGAAAGTCGCCTTAAGTTGCAAAGCTCCGCATCTACTCCCACCGCTCTGCGACCCTGGTATCGGCCATCGCTCACGACCCAGATCATGATCGGATTGGTCGTGGGCGGGCTCATCGGTTGGCTGCAACCGGAGTGGGGCAACAAAGTTTTTTTCCTGCGCGACATTTTTCTCAACCTGATCAAGTCGATCATCGGTCCGCTGGTTTTTTCTACGCTCGTGGTTGGCATCGCTGGCGGCGGGGATTTGAAAAAAGTCGGACGCATGGGCGTAAAGGCGCTCATTTATTTCGAAGTCGTCACGACTGCCGCACTGTTCATCGGTTTGGGTGTCGTCAATCTTCTCAAGCCGGGAGTCGGTGTGGTGCTCGTCGGCCAATCGGGCGAGCTGACGCAGAAGATTGGCCAGGCGCATCCGTTGACTCTGATCGAAACGCTGACGCACGTATTTCCGTCGAGCGTGATCGATGCGCTTGCGCGCGGGGATATATTGCAAACCGTCGCCTTCGCCGTGCTCTTCGCCATGGCGGTCTCGGCTGTCGGCGAAAAAGGAAAACCGATTCTGCGCGCGATGGAAAGTTTGTCGCAGGTGATGTTTAAAGTGACGAACTACGTTATGCGTTTCGCGCCCTTCGGTGTCGGGGCGGCCATGGCACACACGGTCGGGTCGCAAGGCCCAGGAGTACTCGTTAGTCTGGGGCATCTCATTCTCACGTTCTACTTGGCGCTGGCGATTTTCATCGGCCTGATTTTCGGATTGGTCATTGCGATTACGCGCGTGCCGGCGATGCAATTTATCCGCGCGGTCCGCGAGGCGGCCACGATCGCGTTCGCCACCACGAGCAGCGAATCAGCCATGCCGAAAGCGATGGAGGCGATGGAACGACTCGGCGTGCCGAAACGTATCGTCGCCTTCGTCATGCCCACGGGTTACTCGTTCAACCTCGATGGCTCCATGATTTTTCTTGGAGTTGCTTCGATGTTTATCGTGCAGGCCGCCGCCAACACGATGCCAATGCATTTCGGATTCGGTCAGCAACTCATGATGATGGTGACCTTCATGGTCACGTCGAAAGGAATCGCCGGCGTGCCGCGTTCATCCATTCTGGTTCTGTTGGCGACGTTATCGAACATGTTGCCGCCGGAGGTCGCCGCGCTCGGAGTGGCAATTGTTTTGGGAATCGATGCGCTGATGGATATGGGACGTTCTGCGGTGAACTTGATCGGCAACAGTCTCGCCACTGCCGTCGTGGCGCGTTGGGAAGGCGAGTTCGACGACAAACGCGCTCGCGTGTTCGGCACGGCGGAAGAAATGAAACTCGACCTCGCGGCCGGCGATGTTGCTTTCGCCGAAGCCGTGCGTCAGGGCGATTAGCTCCCCAGTCCTTTTTCGGGCAACTACGCGCCAGACCGTGGTGCCGGTCACTGGAGATTTCCACAGGTTCGGCTGGGTAAAAACGCAGCAAGTATTGTATTTCTTGTAAATATGGTGAACAATCCGGCATCATTAACGTCTAATTTCGCAAAACCAGTCAAAATGGACAAAACTAACGGCGATAAAGTGCGGCGCCCAAAGCGCCGGGAAAACGGAACGGCGGGAAGCGTTGGCACCAGACGGGCGCGCAGAGATTCACTCATTCGGACGAAAGAGATCCTCAACGCGGCACTCCGCGTTTGGGAATTGAAGCGGCGGATTCGGCCGGAGCATTCTCTTTAGCCAGAGAATGCCTAACGAGTCCTGATTCCTTCCGCGATGTTAACATGGAAGGTCTGTTTCTCTTTCGTTTTCCCAAACGTTAACTCTGCGGTGTAATCGCCACTCGGCACGAGGCGTTTCGCGTCGATTCCGCCGTATTGCGTTAACACATCCTTCGTCGGCAAGAGGTCCCAGTTGAGTCTCGTTAGGCCTTGTGCCGGCGTGCTTTTCAAATTCGCCACCGGCGAGCCCGTGGCATTTGTGATCGCGACTTTCAATTCGTCGCCGGTGTATTCCTTCACCCAGACAGTGAAGACCGCGCCTTCCGGTGGATTCTTTCCACGAAATTCCGCCTTCCCCGCCCACTCATTCCAGCCGGGCAGTTGATAGGCGCCGTTCACCGGCAGCACGGGAAATAAATGCGCCGGCAGCGCGGCCATCTCCGGCGTTAGTTCGCGAAGCGGTCGCGTGTCATCGATAATGGCGATGCTGCGTCCGTGCGTGGCGATAACGAGATCGCTCGTGCGCGGATGAATTTGCAGATCATCCACCCGCACTGCCGGAATGTCGCCGAGGCGCATCCATTTCGCGCCGCCATCAAACGACGCGAACAAACCAAAATGCGTTCCAACATAGAGCAGACGGGGATTGCCCGGATCTTCGCGAATAACTTCGACCGGCGCATAGTTAGGCAGCCCTTCGCCCACCACACTCTGCCAGGTCGCACCGCCATCCGCAGTGCGCGCGATCATCGGATGATCGTCGCCAGTGCGATAAGCATTCAGCGCGATATACGCGACTTTCGGATCCTGATGTCCGGGCTCGATGCGCACGACCCATTGATCGCGGAATCCCTCGGGCAAATTCTGCGTTAGCTCGGTCCATTTCGCGCCGTCGTTTTCAGTAATCCAGAGCCGTCCATCATCTGTTCCGGCCCAGAGCAAACCAGCTTTGAGCGGCGATTCGGCTAACGAGTAGACGACGCCATAATTTTCCGCCCCACTTCCGGTCGCGGTGGTTTTGCCCGGCTCATTGCGCGTGAGATCGGGACTAATGAGCGTGGAATCTTCGCCACGATTCGTGACGCGGAAAACGCGATTGCCCGCGAGATAAAGAACACCGGGCGCGTGCTTGCTCAAAAGCATGGGCGAATTCCAATGGAATCGATAAGCCGGCTGACCTTCGGCCGGCGCGGGGCGTAGCTGCCGCAGTTCGCCGGTGCGCGTGTTCATGCGGTGCATCGAACCTTCCTGGCTCTCGGCGTAGAACGTGTCGCGGTCAGTTGGATCGAAGAGAACATAGAATCCGTCGCCGCCACCGAGATTCGTCCAATCGTTATTGACCACGCCGTCTTTGTTTTGCACGCCGCTCGGTCCGACGAAATTGCAGTTGTCCTGCAATCCGCCGGCGATGCGATAGAACGGTTGTGAATCGTCGAGAGAGATGCGGTAGAACTGGCCAGCTGGAATGTTCGCCAGATGGTCCCAGCCTTTTCCGCCGGCGTAACTTTGATAAACCCCGCCGTCGTTGCCTAACACGAGCCGCTGACAAACCGGCGGCTTCGGCGGTTTATTTTTGTCCTCTGGTTTCGGCGCTTTTGGCGGAGGTGCGCTGTTCGCTTGAATGGCTAACGCGTGACAATCTGGATGAATCTTGTCGGTTAAATCTTCCCGAAAAGTGTTCCCGCCATCGTCCGAAACCAGCAGGGCGAAGCCGAGCACGTAGACGCGCTGATCGTTCACAGGATCGATCCGGATCTGACTGAAATAAAATGGACGCGGACAGACATCGCTCGTGCGCGTCCATTTATCGCCACCATCTTCCGAACGAAAAACTCCCCCGCGTTTACTCGTGATATCACGAATATCCGACGCCCCGCCTTCATCACTTTGCACGACGGCCATCACGATCTTCGGATTACTCGCGGAGACGCTGAGACCAATGCGGCCGGTCTGCGTCGGCAAACCGTTTGCTAATTTTTTCCAAGCCGCTCCGCCATTCGTGCTTCGGAAAATTCCGCCGACATCTTCGCCGTCAGTCGCGGCCACGCCGTAAGTGAAATTCCACGGCGTGCGTTGCCGCGCATAAAGCGTCGCGAAAATTATTTCTGGATTCGAAGGGTCGAGTGCGACATCGCTGCAACCGGTGCGCCCACCTGCGCGACCTTGCGCCTGCAAAATCGGTTTCCAATTCTTGCCGCCGTCGGTCGTCTTGAAAAGACCGCGCTCGCCGCTATCGGCCCACAGATGACCTGAGGCCGCGACGTAGGCGATATTCGGATCTTTCGGGTGTACGATGATCCGCCCGATCGCGCGCGTATCTTTTAGACCGATATTTTCCCAGGTGCTGCCGCCGTCATTCGAGCGATAGACGCCATTGCCCCAACCGGAGGAATTTCGGTCGTTCGCTTCGCCGGTCCCAACATAAATGATATCAGGATCAGAGGCCGCAATCGCGATCGCGCCAATCGAGAGTGCGCTTTCCTTGTCGAAAATCGGATCGAAGGTCGCGCCGTTGTCGTTCGTTTTGAAAACGCCGCCCGTCGCGGTCGCAACGTAAAAGGAGCCGGGATTTCGCGGATCGATCGCAATGTCTGAAATACGGCCGCCCATAATGGTAGGCCCAATGGCGCGCCCTTTTAAACCTTTGAACAAAACTTCCGTCATCGGCGGCGGCGAGGGCTGCGGCGCGGGAATTTCCGGCTGAATCTGCGGAGCGGGCGATTGTTGCGCGCACAGATCGCACAGCGGGATGAGAAATGGGAGAAGAAGAGAAATACGACGCGACATGGGCGTAATTAGCACCGCTTTCGAGAAATTGTCGCGCGCGATGTAGGCCCGGTCTCCCGACCGGGCGCGGTGTGATGCGGTTACGCCAATCCCCGCCGCGTCGGGAGACGCGGCCTACAACTTCCGGCAACCAACCACGATGGTTCGGCCTAACAAGAGGTCGCTGCGATTCATTTGCCTAACGAATGGTTCGTTCCGTTCGTCGAGTGTCCGATATTTCGCCCGTTCTTTTCGCATAGCCCACGCTTCGTAAATGCGAATCGGTAACCAAAGCAGCGCCAGCGCAATCCACGAACGACGCTGCAGTTTATCGACCGACGGACTGATGGCGGTGAACCCCGCGCTATTCAACGCATGCGCCAGATAAAAATAGCCGATCGGATTGATGTGTCCGTGCGTCGAATGGTGGCGGTCGTCGTCCAGCTGCAACGGCCCGAACATATTGAAAAAACCGAAGAGCAAATAACGCAGACGCGAGCGCAGGTTGAGAACGTTCGGGGTACTGACGACAAAAATTCCACCCCGCCGCAACACTCGACTAATCTCGCGCAGGGCGGAACGATAATGTTCCAGGTGTTCGATCACTTCCGTGCAAGTCACGAGATCGAACGACTCGTTAGGATAGGGCAGCGCGCCGGTATTTAGATCGACCACGTCCACCTTCAGATCGCCGATCGTCATTAAATCGTCGCGATAATCGCAGGCACGTACTTTTACTTCGAACTCGCGCATGACGCGATCGATTAACTCGCCATTACCCGCGCCCACATCGAGGTAATCGCCGCTCAACTGCGGATTCAATTCACGAATTTTCTCCACCACCGCTCGAATGATCGGACCGGTGCTGAGCCCCTCTTCCGGCAGCCGCGCCATGGAAGTTTCCCCGCGCTCATGCGCTGCGCGACGCTCTTTTTCGCGCAGCGCGCGTCGCTCTTCTTGCGTCATCCGACTCATTGCGCTTGCATCTTAATGAGCACGCTCCTGTTTACCAGCCGCGCCACGTTTCTGCGCTTGGCTCTAGAGGACGGGAAAAGTTATCGTCCGCCTAACGAGTGCTAAGTAGCGCCTACGGAAGATCGACCCGGACCCAGTTCGAAGGTTGAGCGGCGGGATGTCCACTCCCATCCACCGGCACGACGCGCAGGTAGAACCGGTTCGGCATTGGTTCGTCGCCGAAATGTTTAGCGAGGGAATTAAATTCGACCGCGAAAAAATTTTCCATCGCGGGCGATGGTGCGGCCACAGAGGCATCGCCGTAGGCAACGAGACCAGCCGGTGGAAAAGTATTCCCGTCGTCAACGAACGGCACCGTGGAAATTTCCCAGCGCGCCGCGCGCGGTTTTGCACCGACAGTTCGCCAGAAAAATTGCCAGCGTTTCGCGTCATCAGCGCCCGTCGTGACCTGCGCGCGCGTTTGATCGAAGGTGCGCGTTTCACGCGTCATCTCGCCATTCCAGGCGCGCAATGATGTCGGGCTGACTTGCACCGGTCCGTCAGCAGTCGGCGGAGTGTAATCAACCGGAATAGGTGCGTTCCCGTCGGGTAAATAAAGCGCTTTCGAGCGCGGGACGGCGTCGTAACGAGGGATCATCGGAATCACAACCGGCGCGCCGAGTTCACTCGGTGCGGGAGGATTGGCATCGATATCTGCGTTCGCCTCTTCGCTCGCGGCCGCGTTACTGTTTTTGCTCAACGCCGGAATTAATACCTTCGTCGCAACAACTTTCCGGGCCGGAGTCGGCGTCGCAACGCTGCTGGACGCTCTTGTCTTGAACGAACCCGGCGGCGTGCCACTGCTTTTAAAACCGGGGCCCGAGCTGGGAGGTTCGGGTTCATAGTATTCGTTAGGCACGTAGACATGTGTCTCTCTAGTTGGCGGATAAGTATGCAGCTCTCTGGTTGCGGGAATGTTCTGCTCCGAGCCAGTTCGCGACGTGGTGGTGGGGGCCGTTCCAATTTCACCTACAAAACCACGACTGTGTTTTGGATTTGGGGCCGACGCCGGCGTAGGCGTCGTTGCCGGAATGCTTTGGCCCGATCCGGTTCGCGACGAAGTCGTAGGGGCTCTTCCGACTTCGCCGACCAGAGTTCGAATGTGCTGTAGATTTGGTGCCGGCGTGGGCGTGATCGAAGGTCGCACGGATTTCTCAACGACCATACGGTCCCAATTGCGCTTAAATTTTTTGCTCTTTGGATCGGGCGTGGCCGTAGGCTGCGGCTGGCCGAGCGTAGAATTGCTGAGCGCTAGCAAAGCGCCGCAAGCTGAGACAACAATGAATCGAGTCATGGTAAACTCCTTCCGCGTGCTTCCCGTCACGCATGGGCCCGACTATGTTTTCCTTTTAGAACGGAATCGCGCGAAGGCAACTGCGAATTGCGCCGTGGGATTAGCATTGCGCACAATCTTGAGCGCGCCACCGCTAACCGATACGATAGGTAACTGATGCGCATCCTGCTGGTGGAAGACGAAAAAAAGACGGGCGCTTTTCTCGCGAAAGGACTGCGCGAAGCGGACTTCACGGTTGAGGTCGCGGAAGATGGGGAAGCAGGGTTGGCCCTCGCGCGCTCGGGTCGATTCGATCTTCTCGTCGTCGATGTGATGCTGCCGCAAAAGGACGGTTGGACTCTGGTCGGTGAACTTCGCGGCAGCGGAATGCAAACGCCGATTCTGTTTCTGACCGCGCGCGATAGTGTGAAGGATCGTGTGAAGGGTCTCGAGTTGGGCGCGGATGATTATTTGATCAAGCCTTTCGCGTTTGCGGAATTGCTCGCGCGCGTGCGCTCGCTTCTGCGACGTTCTCCGGCGCCGGAAGATGAGCATCTGCGCGTGGCCGATTTGGAAATCGACACGCGCCGGCACAAAGCGACGCGCGCCGGGACCGCGCTCAATCTAACGCCGAAAGAATTTCTCCTGCTCACACATTTGGCGCGTTCCCCCGGGGAAGTGGTCTCGCGTTCGGAAATCATCGAGCAGGTCTGGGATATTGGTTTTCAACCGGGAACAAACGTCGTCGACGTCATCGTGCGTCGGTTGCGTTCGAAGGTGGACGACCCGTTTGCCACCAAGTTGGTGAAAACCATTCGCGGCGTCGGCTATGTCCTCAAAGACGGCTAGGACGCGCTCGATCGCTTCGCAGCTCGTCCTCCTTTTTACCCTTGCGGCCACGCTTCTGCTCTGCTGCGGTTTTGCGATTTTTTATTTCATCGTTAGCCGGCACGCTTTCGAAGAGGACAACGTAGTCCTGGCCGACAAAGTCGCTGTGGTTCGCGCCGATCTCGAGCGCGCTCACGGTCCGCAAATGCTGGCGGAGGAATTAAAGATTCCGCGCAAGGGCGAACGCGTGGTGCATTGGGTGCGCGTGCTCGACTCCAACGGCAACGTGCGCGCCGAAACCGGCAGCATGAAGGAAAAACTTCCGGCGGAAGTTTTTGCGCGGCCTAACGAGTCATCCAAACCGGCCGTGCAGGAACTTCATCGCGGTAAAAATTTATTTGCCCTAACGAGTGCTGCCGAAACAGTCAATGGCCAGAGCTACGTCATTCAGGTTGCGCAGGATCGATCGAGCGATCAGCAATTCGCGCGCTGGCTTCGCATACTCTTGTTTGGTCTGGTCGGGCTCGGCTTGGCCGCATCCGCCTTGATCGCTGTGCGCGTTACACGGCGCGGACTTCAGCCACTGGCCGCGATGACACAAGCGCTCGAACGGGTTGGGCCGAAACGCCTGCACGAGCGCGTCCCGCCCACTGGATGGCCGCGCGAATTACAGCCGCTCGTCCTCGCCTTCGATCAGATGCTTGATCGTCTGGAAGATTCCTTCACTCGTCTCTCTCAATTCTCGGCCGATCTCGCGCACGAATTGCGCACGCCCGTGGCAAATTTGCGCGGCGAAGCGGAAGTTTGCCTAACGAGACCTCGTACGGCCGATGAATACCGCGAAGTGCTCGAATCAAGCGTGGCCGAGTGCGAACGGCTCTCCGGCATTATCGAGAATCTTCTCTTTCTTGCGCGAGCCGAAGCCTCCAGTAGTCCAATTGCGCGTCAGACTTTCGATAGCCGCGCGGCGGTAGAAAAAGTTGTCGCCTATTATGAAAGCGTTGCTGAAGAACGAAACATAACACTCGTGGTGCGAGGGGATGGGAAGATCTCGGCCGACCAACTTCTCTTCAGTCGCGCGGTCAGCAATCTTACGGAGAACGCCCTGCGCTTCACTGCCGACGGCGGCAGGATCGAGATTGCTCTCGAAGCCAATCGCGCGGCCCACAGTGTGACTGTGAAAGACGACGGCACCGGTATTGAAGCTGAACATTTGCCACGCGTCTTCGATCGCTTGTACCGCGCCGATTCATCGCGCAGTTCTCAGGGAACGGGCCTTGGCCTGGCGCTCGTCAAATCAATCATGAGACTGCACGGAGGCACGGCGGCCATCGAGAGCGCGCCGGGCCGCGGCACAATCGTAAGCCTAACCTTTCCTAACGAAGAGCGCTCAGCCTAACGAGACCTAGAGCCAGCCGCGCCGGGCCTTTCCCGCCACGCCGAAAGTGTGCCGATAAAAGAAGGGTCAGGAGTTTCGTCCAGTAACGCGATGTATTCGAGCGCGTGACCATCAGGATCGGGGAAATAAATTTGGGCAGAAGGCATCCAGCCAATGACCGAGGGTTCGGTCGTTTGTTCCCCAAGAAAGTTAGTAGTTACGACGCGTCGCGCCTGGAGCTGTGGCCCGAGAACAACTAGCTCATCGAGGGACACCGCCATAGCGAGATGATGCTTACATGGCTGTTTTCCCAGGGAAGTGCTCGGTCCCCACAGACCTAGCATAGAACGTCGTTCGGCACCGAGCCACAGAAAGACAATATCCCGCGACGGATCCCGGTAGGCTAACTGCAAGCCGACCAGATCCCGGTAGAATGCCAGCGAGCGTTCCGTGCTTTGAACAGGCAGATGAGTCTCGTACAAATGCATAACAGCTACTTGTTCTGCGATCTTTTCGCGGCAGTGAGATAAGTCTCCAAAGCGATACGTTCCGCCGGCGTTAACTTTGCGCGCGGAGCCATCGTGGCGATGATCTCATGCCAGCCAGCCTCGGAATGTTCCTCGATGGGTTGTAGCAGATGGCATTCGACGCAACGGGTGATGAAAACTTGCCGACCAGCCTGCAAGGTAGCGGTGGCAGCGCTCCGGCGCGCCGCAGGGGATAAGGCGCTGACTTGCGGTGCGGTCTTTGAGTTATCGGTCTGACACGAGACGAGCGCTAGGTGGGCGGCCCCTAGGATAAGACTAATGAAGCGAAGTCGCGCCTTCATGCCTTAGAAGCTATGACCGACAATGACTCTGGTCCGGACAGCTACTTCGGAACCAACGCTAGTTAGCTGCGCTAGCGGGGTGATAGTTATCCACCAATGGCCGCGCCGCCAGGAAACGTTCGGTCCGCCATAGATAATGGAAGGAGATGAATGCTTCCAGTCCGGGATATCTATTTCATGTAGCAGCTCTGCCCCGAAGGATAGGCTGGGTGAAGCTTCGTAGCTAAGGCCGAAGCTTTCGGAGAATTCTCCGGCGCGCTCGTTTCGCTCGGCGCCTTCCCATTTCGCTTCCAAGGTCGCGTTATAGGCAAGAACGAATGGGTTGAGATTCTTTTGCAGAATAACTTTTGATTCCAACTCAACGATCTTAGGTCCGAGGCGGAGTTCCTGGTAGATTGCTGAGCCGACGAGATCGGTCGTAGGGTTAGTGAGGTTGTAGATGAGTTCGATGGCCGAAGCATCGTAGCTGAACCCGTGCTGGCGGGAAGAAGGACTCTCCAGGTAGGACCAATCAGCCAGGTAGAGGCTGGCTTGGAAATGGTTGCTTATTCCTACTTCGATTTCGTGCCTGAAATTCACCTCGTTGAACCTGCGGTCATCCCGCATGCTTGTGCCCCAGGTTATCCAGTTTTCCGATTCAATCGCACCGGGCGCAGAGGTCGTTGCCTCGTAGACATAGGTGAACCGGCGAGCGCCGGCGTGTCCGGAAGAGGTGCCGCAGCAGAGAAGAGCCAGGATCGCGAATACAACGAGGGGCGCGCAATGGTGACCCGGTGGTTTCATCTCACAGAGAATAGCAAGGAAACTCGATCACGCTGCCGCACGCTTGCTAATTTTTAGCGGCTGGTTGTCCATCACGGTCACGGACCACTCCCAGCTCGCTCCAGGGTATTCGACTTAGTAGTCGCTGTGTCGTCCTAACTCTTCTGCTTTCTCCAGCAGAGGCTTAACCGACGGATCGAGCCGAAGCATTTCGGCATGTAGTATGCGCCTGTAATCTGCATCGATCTTTCGCCGCTGTTCATTCGCAGCCTTAACTTCAGGATTGAGTAACGCCCGCTTCTTCGCCGCCTTGTATTTCGCTCTGTCGTTTTCCGACAAAATACTGAGCCACTCCCGGAAGTTTTGATGCTTCCCGTGTCTTTCTCCACCGGCGACGGGCGAGGGTGTAATGAAAGAAAGGCCGAAGCAAAAAAACAAAGCTGGGACAACAGATCTCATCTGCGAAACAGAATCACCCGGGTGGCGTCTTGCGACAAGTATTTCCGCAGCGACCGCACTTCCCGAAAAGTTCGAATATTACAATATTATCATTGTCACGAAGATGATAATTTTGTAATTACCACTATGCGCGTTTTATTTTCTCACCCTTGGTACTGCTTCGTCGTCGCCCTGACTGTCGGCAGTTCGCTTGAAATTTTTGTCGGAAAAGCGACGAGCCAGACGGCAATCGCTGAAACCATTGTCGTTAGCGGCGAAGAAGTGCCGACTGCTTACGGTGCTCCGCCAGCGCTTTCGCGCAGCCGGTTTTCCAACCTGGTCAAGGCCTATGTGCTGCCCGCGGGTGCGGTCTATGCCGGCTTTATTTACGAAGGCGATGCACTGAAGTTCGACCGGCCCGATCACAATTTCACCGAGGAAATCGAGGTTGGACTTCCTTATCGTTTCGGCCTCGCGATAGAGAACGCGGTCGAGACTTATCGCGGCACGACGCAGGAAAGAAGTTTCAGTGTCGAAGCGCGTTATGCCTTTGCCGATTGGGACAAGATTCCGCTGAATCCGACGATTTTCGCCGAATATAAGTTCGGCATTGGCCACATCCTGCACGATGAAGGTCCGCCGGAAAAGAAAGGCCCGGGCGAAGCGCTCGATTTCTTGCACGAAATGAATCCGCTGCCTGACGCCTTCGAAGTGCGGCTGCTTCTTTCGGAGGAATTCTTCGGAAAATTGGAGTGGGCTTTAAACGGATTCTTCGAACAGGAGGTCGGCGGCGATCGCGGTCGCGAGTACGGCTTTGCGCAAAGCGCGATGATCCCTGTGATCCTGCCAAAGGAACGCCTGAAGGTAGGCGTGGAAATGCAGCTGACCACCTTCACCGACAAGGGCATTCGCGACATGCCCTCGCATCGTTTCATCATCGGACCGACGATCGCCTGGAAGCCGACGAAGAACACGCGGCTCGATATCTCGCCGCTTTTCGGAGCGACAGATGATGCACCACGCGCGGAAGTATTCGCCGTTTTCTCGATGCTTTTTGGTCCGGGCGGCGAACACGAACGCGAAGCCGAAGCACCGGCTTCGACGCGCAATCGTTAGGGCGCATTTGCCTAACGAGTGGTTACGACCCGTTAAACTTAGTGCGGACCGAAGATGTGGCGCAAGATGCGTGAGGCGTCGTCTTCACGCCGGCGATGTTGTGTCGGGCGCGAATGACGTTGCGGTGTGGCCGTCGGCTAGGTGATTTTCTTGTTCAGGAAACGTTCCTCGCGCTGGAATTTCGATGGTCCGGGTTTCGTTCATTTTCTCGTGGGACGATGGTAGGGAGAATGGTGAAATTCAGGCAAGGGGAATTCTGGGAAAGGATTTAAGGTCTTAACGCGAGCGTGGGGTCGGTTATAGTAGAGGGATGATGAACGATTCAGGTCACGTCAAACCAGACAAACTGACGAGGCCGGTTGTTACCTTTGTAGGTCTATTTATCGCGCTCTTCGGCATCCTAATCGTGCGATGGACCCTCTGGCCTTTCTATTCTGGTTTTAGCTTCACCGCTACACTTTGGAAGGAATCGCTCATCTGGCTCTGCGTTCTTGGCCTGGTCCTGGTTATCCGGCGCGGCGAAGGCTTATCGCTCCGCTCTGTTAATCTCGGGACTGCCCCACTGAAGAACTCTATCTTATGGGGAGGTATCCTCGTCCTTCTCTGCGCACTGGTTGGAGGTATCGTGGCCCATCTTACTCATTTCAACGGCGGCGAGATGGGAAAAGGCTTAGCGAAGCTTCCGCTTTGGCTAGTCTTTCTCGTCGTCCTGCGCGCCGGCGTAGTAGAGGAACTTTTCTACCGCGGTTATGCTATCGAACGACTGCAAGCGCTCGGCTTGAATCGTTGGTTAGCGGGTTTGATTCCGCTGTTCATCTTCGCCTTCGCTCACGGGACTAACGGCTGGGCCAATATCCTACTCGCTTTGGCTCTCGGGGCCGTCTTAATGGTAGTCTATCTCTGGCGACGCGATCTGCTTGCGAACATGATTGGTCATTTTCTCATCGACTTCCTAGGCGTCGTCCTACCCCGGCTCTTATCCCATAGCTAATATCTACTTCTTAGCTAGCGACTCCTTCGCTGTCTTATCCGAGCCGCTAATCGTCCATAAGCCTTCCGCGCTCGCACCCTCAAAGGTGTAAGATATTACCGCGTAGCTGTCCTTGCCGGAACCCCAGCCGACGTGCAGGGAATCGCCCACCCGCAAGCCGATCCCAAAGTAGGGCTGATTGCCGGGAACGGTCCAACGTAGCTGGTAAGTCGCGCCGGTTTTGCGGATGCGCAGTTTACCTTCGTAGCCACCTTTGCCGCCGGGGTTAGAGCCCTTGATACTATATTCGCCTTCCAGCTCGTTAGGCGTGCCGCCACGCGCTTCTTCTTTGCCTTCGGCTTCGTTGGCGCCGGGGATGGTCCAACGTCCGCTAAGTGTGCCATCGCCATTGATCTTGTAGAGGACAACGCCGAAATTTTTCCCCCAGCCGGTGCAGAGCTTGTTGCCCTCCGCCAGACCCAGGCCGCGATATTTTCCCACGGTTGTGTTCCATTCCAGTTCGTAAACGGCTCCGATGCTCGCAATCCGCACCGTGCCGCTGTAAGGCTTGTCCGCGAGGGTGCGCGCATCGGTGATCGTCCAGGTGCCGGAAAAAGGATCTTCCGCCGTGGCGCTGAAGACAGAGAGAAGCAGCACGGCGCAGCCCAGGTAGAAAACAGTTTTCATGGCACCAGCAAAGCAAGAGCGGCCAGCTCTTGCGACATTTTTCGTTCATGACAAGAGGGTGGCCGCCTGTCAGAGTCGGCGCATGAGAGCGATCGCGCGATCACTCGTTAGCTTGGGATCAATGGTTATGGCGGGTGAGCTTTTTGCGCAATCAGTCACGCGCACGAAGTTCACGCCACCGGTGGTGCCGGAGACTCAGGTGAATCCGGTCTTGTATGAAGCAACCGTCAGCGGCAGTCCGGCCACAGTAGTTTTCAACTACAACTCGGTCGATCGCCAGATGTACGACGATGGGACGCACGGAGACTTGGTCGCCGGGGATGGCACCTGGTCGATCCAGTTCACGCCGACTGAAATACTGAGCAAGAACAGCGCCGCGCGTGTTTTTCGGCCGATCATTGGCGCTTGCAAACCGACACCTAGCAGCTCCTTCAACGTCATAGGTGAGGTCTGGACGTCCGCGGTTGGGATAGCTGCTATTCGTCCCATCGATGCCAGCGGGCAGGAGACCGACTACATTACCAACTACGTCGCGACTAAGGCTCAGTTACTAAGCTTCGATCCTAAGGTGTGGGCCCAGCAGTTCTATCTGACCCACGGCGACAAATATGACTTCTTTAACTTCGTTCTCATCGGCGGAACCGTAAATAACCGCACGCACTTTTCCGCGAAGAACACCGTGCAAGGAACGGGCGTCGCGATCATCGATAACGATTCGCAATACGGCAGTGCGGGGAAATTGCAGGGCATTACCACATTTCCCATTCCCAGTTTTTTCGACGGCGGCGAACAGGGATTCGAGCACGAGACGGCACATCAATGGATCGATTTCCTCAGCGCCACGGCCTTCGCGCCCGGCGTGCCGCATTGGGCGAAAGGTAACGCTGCCATCAATGTCATGGGCTTCTCGCTTACGGGTGGCGTCGGTGGCCAATACTCATTCACCTTCACGTCCAACGGCTCGGGGGGATACGTAGTAGGCCCGGGTAACTCGATCAACCTAACCACTTTTAATAGTATGGAGCTTTACCTGATGGGCCTGGCGGCCCCGGCGGAAGTAGGAACCTTCTTTGTCCTGAAGGACCAGAACCAGAACGTCACTAACGGCCAGATCTTACAACCTTCCGAGATAACGCTTGTGACTGCTAACGATGTTATTAGTGCTCAGGGCGCGCGCGTCCCGAGTAGCACGACGGCGCAAAAGAACTTCCATTGCGCGACAGTTGTCCTTTCCGAGCAATTGCTCGATCCCTATGCCATTTCGCTCTACGACTTCTTCGCCCGCCGTTGCGAAGCGAAGCAACAAGTCAATTGGGCGAGCGGTCTGGTGAATGGCACCGGTAACCCGTGGTATCTGGCCACGGGAATGAGATCAGTCATGTTCTCGAGGATTCCGGATGAGAATCCAACAGTCAGCATTACCGGTGGACCGTCGATGAGTCAGGTGCAGTTAAGTTTTGCGGGCAAGGTCGGGATTCATTACCAGCCACAAAGCTCGAGCAGTCCGTCGTCCGGCTTTGCCAACGATGGGGCGGCGGTCGATCCGACTTCCGATGTCGCCACGTCCGCTCCAGTCGGAGTTTCGTCGTTGACGACGCGCCGTTTCTATAAGCTGTTGCTGACCTATTGAAAACAACACAGCTAACTCGCGGAGTCTGCATGCTCCTCATCGGCGGCGCGGCAAGCATAACGGCAGTCGCAGCTTCAAACGCGACTATGAAGGCGATCGTGGTTCATGAATACGGCACACCCGAAGTCGCAAAATACGAAGACGCGCCGCGACCTGAGCCGAAGGAAAACGAAGCGCTGGTCAGGGTCATCGCCAGCGGCGTGAATCCGGCCGATCCGCTCATCGTTGGCGGGAAATACGCAAAGGAGTTCGGCACCCACGTTCCCTTGATACCAGGTTACGACATTGCCGGCATTGTAGAGAAGATCGGCTCGTCGGTTAAAAGACTGAAGGTTGGCGATGCAGTTTACGCTTATCCCTTGATGGGCGGCGGCTGGGCCGAGCATGCGGTCGTCACCGAAAACGAAGCTTCACTGAAACCTAAGTCGCTTAGTTTCGTCGACGCTGCGGCTGTTCCGCTGGCGGCCCTTACCGCCTGGGATGCATTAGTGAACAACGCCGGCCTAACGAGTGGTCAGACAGTTTTGATTCACGGTGGCTCAGGCGGTGTAGGTAGTTTCGCCGTGCAAATCGCAAAGGCGCTGGGAGCGAAAGTAATCGCGACTGCTTCCACTGCTAACCAGGATTTGCTCAAACAACTGGGCGCGGATGTAGCGATCGATTATACGAAGCAGAAATTCGAAGAGATCGCGCAAGACGTGGACGTCGTGCTTGACCCGGTCGGGCGCGACACCCTCGCACGTAGCTATGCCGTGGTGAAGAAAGGCGGGATCCTCTGCACTTTGGTTTCAAGTATCGACCCGGCGCAGTTGCAGAAATATGGGATCCGCGGCCTGGGCATCGCCGTGCAACCGAATTCTCATGACCTCGATGAGATTACAAAGCTAATCGAGGCGAAGAAGCTCCGACCCATTGTTTCGCAGGTCTTGCCGCTGAGCGAAGGAGTCAAAGCACTCGAACAAGCCGAGACTCATCACACACGTGGCAAAGTCGTTTTGAATGTCGGGGAGGAACCATGACCGCGGATGATTTTCGTCGGCTGGCTCTAACCTTTCCGGAGGCGGTTGAACAATCGCATATGAATCATCCCGACTTCCGGGTAGGCGGAAGAATCTTCGCCACCCTTTCTGCGGACGAAGAATATGGCGTCCTTCTCCTCTCGCCCGAGGAACAGACACATTATCTTGCCGCAGAGCCCGCTGGTTTCTCGTCTGTGCCCGGAGGCTGGGGGCGAAAAGGCAGCACCCGGGTTCACCTGGATAATGTAACCGGCGTAATATTGCGCGAAGCCATGACAGCCGCGTGGAAGAAACGAGCGTCGAAGCACCTGCCGAAAGCAAAGACCGTTAAAAGCTAGTACCTAACGAATTATGAAGACACCTTGTAGCGATTACATTCCTACTAATGGCGTAATCTTTTTCGCGCGCATGCTCGATAAGCTCCGCCTGAAGGATCAAGGAGAGCTTCCCGGCGATTACAACTACGCGGGTTGCGGGGTCTGGGATTGCTTCGACGCGCGATTCTGTCGCTTTTTCGGAGTTGACGTGCCACAGGTGGTCGAACGCGTCTCAAGCGGTGGAACCGATGAAGAGATTCTCGAGTGGTGCTTCGAAAAATTCGGACGACCTACCGAGGAGAAAATCGAATTTTGGAATAACTTTATTACCAAACGCGGCTGGCGCGATGAGAGCAGCCAGGAACTTGAAGAGGTCAAGAAAACAAACGGCTTCCAAGGCCGCGCCGACGTTCAGACCTGGGTGGATTTTCATGATGTCGATGAAGGCCGCACCCCGCGCACGAGTGACAGCTTCAATACTTAGCCTGCGTTCTTTAGCTCCTCCTCTGCAATCATGAAGCTAAGACACACCTATCTCATTTTAGCGATCCTCGGATTGATCCTGCCTTACTCACAGTTTGTCCCATGGGTAATAACGAATGGCTTGCATGCGTCGCTCTTCTTTCACGAAATGTTCGTGAATCGTATTGCCGGCTTTTTTGTGATGGATGTTCTGATTTCTGCGGTTGCGCTGATCGTTTTCGTCTTGGGCGATGCACCGAAACTAAAGCTGCGTTACAGCTGGCTACCGATCGTCGCGACATTGCTCGTCGGTGTGTCTCTAGGCTTGCCTTTGTTTCTCTATCTTCGACAAGCTCAACTCGATCATGCGCAGAGTTAATCTAAAGGACTTGGAAGAATACACCTGGACCTCGCCCAAAAGGGAATTCGGCGGGGCGAGGAAAGGACTCTGCGAAGCTTTAGGTGGGAAGTCTAGCTCTACGGATTGGAAAGAGCGGTATCCCTTTGATGTGGAACTACTGCGTCTTACTCCAGGCCAGACACCGTATCCGTATCACTCGCACAGTGCACAATGGGAATTCTACCATGTGATGTCGGGCAAAGGCTCGGTCCGTCATAAGGATGGAAGTACGGTCATCGAGGCTGGCGATGCTTTTTTTTTTTTCCAGAGGAGGCGCATCAGCTGAGTAATGACGGGAGCGAAGACCTCGTCATACTTGTTATCGCCGATAACCCGATCGGTGAATCCGGTTACTATCCCGATAGTAAGAAGTGGCTGGTGCGTTCGCCCGAACGGAGAATCATGCGCGGAGAAGCGCTGGACTATTTCGATGGCGAAGAGTGAAAAGGACGCCCATCTTCTTTGCGAGGTCGAACGATTTTCGCGCCTGGTTGAAGCAGAATCACGCTACCGTGAAAGAGCAATGGGTAGGCTTTTATCGGAAAGCTTCCGGACGACCGAGCATAACCTGGCCGGAGTCCGTGGATGAAGCGCTTTGTGTCGGTTGGATCGATGGCTTGCGCAAAGGTATTGACGCGGAGAGCTACATGGTTCGCTTCACCCCGCGCAAATCGACCAGTAACTGGAGCTCGGTAAACATGGGACGTGTAGCGGAGTTAACGAAACAAAAGCGCATGCGACCGGCTGGTTTGCGCGCCTTCGCCGCAAGGATAGAAGCGAAATCGGGCATCTATTCTTATGAACAGCGTCAGCAGGCAACGCTCGAGCCATCACTCGTCAGGCAGTTTCGGGCAAATCCAGAAGCCTGGAAATTCTTTCAAGCGCAACCGCCGGGTTATCGCAAGTTGATAACCTGGTGGGTAGTAAGCGCTAAGCAGGAAGCTACGCGTCAGAAGCGGATGGCGAAGTTAATTGAAGCTTCGGCCGTGGAACGGCGTTTACGCTGATGCCTAACGAGACCTCAATTCCGTTATCTTACCGTTCGCCGAAAACGGAGGTAC
This sequence comes from Chthoniobacterales bacterium, assembly GCA_038237435.1. GTDB lineage: Bacteria > Verrucomicrobiota > Verrucomicrobiia > Chthoniobacterales > UBA10450 > JACCTI01. The sequence continues at coordinate 59,395 of JBBRYT010000007.1, read as the reverse complement.
GGGCGAGTCCTATCCACGGCCGCGGGCTTTTCACACGCGAAGCCATCGCCAGGGATGAGATTGTCATGATCAAAGGCGGTCACATTATCTCGCGCGCGGCCCTAGGTAGTGTAACTCCAGTTCTGGGCCCGGTGGAGATTCAAATCGCGGATGACTTCTACATCGCGCCTACGACGCCCGAGGAACGCGAGGGTTCCATGCTTTATAGCAATCACTCATGCGACGCGAACCTCGGTTTGCGCGGCGAAATTACTTTCGTGGCCATGCGTGAAATTGCGGCGGGCGAGGAATTGACCCACGATTGGGCGACGACCGATAACGACGGTACCTCGACGAAATGCTTGTGTGGCGCGGCTAACTGTCGCGGCATCGTCACTGGGAAGGATTGGCAGCGGCCCGATGTGCAAGAGAAATACGCCGGCTATTTTTCTTCTTATCTGCAAGAGAAAATGCGAAAAGATCCCTGAATGAAGCGGGCGCTCGTTTTTGTCCTCATGCTGGCGGTGGCCGTGATGGTTCACCCGACCTTCGCGCAGGAAGCGGTCATGGAGGAGGTGCGCGTGGAAGGGGTATCACCGCTCGAGCTTGCGAACGATCGCGCGGTGGATTTGTTCACGCGCCGATTGCTCGAGCACGATGAGGCTAAACACGCGCTCGAATTACAATTGGCCAACCGCAGTCCGCTGACCACACTGCTTGGCCTAACGAGTGGTAGTCCGATCCCACTGAGCAGCAGCGAGAATCGGGTCGACACATTTTTCCTGCAAAATTATGTGCGGGCAGATTTCAACCCAACCAAAGATAATCCGCTTTTTGACTCGAAACCGACTCAAAAATCCGCTAAGGTATCGCAATAAATAACAAACTATGAACGAAACATTTAACCGAATAATCGTTGCCCTACTCGCGCTCGTTTTTGTCGCGCCTGCTTTTGCGGGCGGGAAGAAGAAGGGATCGGAATATCACGACACTGTTATCGCTTCGGTCGCGGCAAACTCCATTACCATTACCGAAGACAAAACGACCAAGACTTTTCCGATCAACCAGTTCACTGAAATTACCCTGAAAGGACAGCGGGCTACCTTGGCGAATCTGCAACCGGGTATGGCCGTCAGCGTAACCCTTGGCACAGATGGCGTCAGTGCCAGTCGCATCACGGCGGGCGATCCGCCGGTCCACTATCAGGACGATCGCAAGCCTGTTAAGACTCCGAAGGGCTGGGCGAAGTAGGCGTCGGGGCTGGGATTGCCGGGCAGTTGTCTTCGGCGCGAGTATGAGATTGATCCTGGTAGCTCTTACCGTGCTCTGTCTTCCAATCTCGTCTTTGCGCGCAGTTACTCAGGCTCTATGGGTGTTTCCCGGCGGTGCCACTAACACGGTCACGGACGCTACGGCGCGGCAAGCCTTGATCAGCCGTGCTTCGAGCAGCGCCGTGAAGTTACTTTACGTCAGCGTCTATAGCTCTACGGCGAATTCCAATGGGCGCTTGATGTATGATGAAGCAGCTATCGGCGACCTCATCACTAAGGCTCATGTTGCCGGAGCCAAAGTTTACGCCGCTTATGGCGCTCCGGACTGGCCGAGCTTGGGTTGTAATCCGAACGGATTCCCGCTACAACGAATGGCCGAGGTAGCTGCCTACAATGCAGCTAATCCTTCGGCGAAGTTCGATGGCGTTATCCTCGACGTAGAACCCGCGGAACCGCAAAGCGTCTCGGCTTATCAAGCGTTACTAACACAATATCAATGTGTCCGGGACGCTTTGCCCGCCGAGGTAGGCTTGTCCGTAGCTATTCGGTTTTTTTGGGATGATGTCATCGAGTACCCGGTCGGGTCCGGAATTACTCGTTCGGTCTATTCCCATGTCATAGCGATGAGCCTGAGTAACGTTGTCGTGATGGGTTATCGGGATTTTGCCGGCCCGAGCGATTGCAGTAATGATGGCGTCATTTGTCTGGACCAGGATGAAATCGCCAGCGCCCGTAGCCTTGGGAAGCTTGACCTTATCCTGACAGGCCTGGAGACGAGCGACCCTGCTTCTACTGGCATTACCAACAAGGAGACTTTTTTCGAAGAAGGACAAGGAACCTTGAATACTCAGGCGCAAATCATAGCCGATCATTTTGGTATTCTGAGCGGGCTAGGTGGGTTCGCGATGCACAACTATCAGAATACCTACCTCAGCGGAGCTACGGCGAACTGGCCGCAGACGAACTCGTCGTTCCCCATGGAAGCTCACGAAGTGAAAGTAACTGCAGTCCTACATTCCGGAAACGGTCCCACTTACCTGCAAGGGAGAGGTGTCTTTGGCAGGACTTATCACGTTGAGACATCCACGAACCCTGTCACAGGCAGCTTCGTCGCAACTGCTTCAACTACGGCCAGCGATTCGGGAGTGATCGACTACCAGGACAATAGCGCCGCTAACATGACGCGCCGATTTTATCGGCTCTCGTATCCCTAGCGAGCCAAACGCGGAGTGTGGATGGTCGTTTCCCGGTAGGAGGCGCCGGCCGTGATCTGGACTTTGTCATTGCCCACGGTGCCGACCATATAGGTCTCGAAATCCTCCCGGCCATATCTGCCGCCCGATTTGCCAAAGAAGACGCCCGCCTCACCGCCGAGACCATAGTCGCGTCTCAAACGAAGGTTGACCGTGCCGCCGGTCCCATCCGAGCCAACCCTTGGAGAAGAGCCGTAACGCTGCACGTCCACGCCACTGAGTAAAGCGACTGGAAATATATCGAGCGGCGTCATGCCCATTCGCCCAAGCGCGCTCGAAGCCAAAATGCGCCGGCCATCCAGAAGCGCGAGCACGGGAAGACCGTGGATCAAAACCGAGCCGTCTACGCTGTTGAAAACATCGGGCCGATAAAGCGCGAGCGCGGGGCCCGCATCGATCTCTCCCGTCTGCTGCAGTTGTTCGCGCGTGAAGGCCTCCTCGCTCTGTGCCGCGAGCGGCAGACAGACACAGAAGAAGGCAAGCAGGACAGAAGTCGTGCGTTTGATCATGGAAGTAGTGTCATCCTAAACTGCGCGCGCGCCAGCTTTTTTTGGGCACGGATTCATCCGTGCGCCCCGGACTAACGGCTTGTCTTTCATACGAAAGATTGTTTGCGGATCTATTCTAACTCTCGCGTCCGGAAATTTTCTGGACATTTCCACGCCGACTTGACAAGAAAAGCGCGTTAGCCCGCAGCCCAGAATATCCCGAGGGAACGAAGGCAGGCATTCCGGGCGGTGGTAATAGAGGAACCAGGCCATGAAAAAAAAGTCCCCTTCGCAATCCGGCATTTTCACTCCCCGCGCGCTCCTAGGCCTAACTTTATGTTTGATAGGTCTTTTGTTGGCCGTAGTAACTTTGGCCGCGCCTAAAGCATCCGCGCGCCGCTCTGCCGCAGGATTTGGCTCAACCGTTGTGAAACCGACGGTCATTCAGTCGCTGGTAAACGGAGTTTCGGACTCAGTGCGCGCTCTGCCACCAGCGTTGCCGACCGCGCGCGACTTCGAAACTGAACTACCACAGGTGAAACCGGCTCGGGAAGTGCCGGCGAATTTTATCGATCAAGCGCTGCAAAAAGCGCTGGCGACAACAAAGAACCTTCCCGGTCCGAATGCGATCTTGCCGACTCCCAATGTAGTCATCCCTAATCCCAATGTGAGTTTTGACGGAATGAACCAATCCGAGGGCTGTGGCGGCTGCATTCCTCCGGACACCACTGGCGCGGTCGGCGCGAGCCAGTATGTGCAAATGGTAAACTCGGCCTTTTCCGTTTACGCGAAGAACGGGACGCGCTTAACCGGACCGACTCCGATCAATCAGTTATTCAAGAACTTTCCCGTAGGCAATGTTTGTCGAGACACCAACGATGGCGACCCGATCGTTGTTTACGACCAGCTAGCCGATCGCTGGCTCTTGAGCCAGTTCGGATTCCCATCTGCCTCCACTGGGCCCTATCATGAATGCGTCGCGATTTCGCAAAGCGGTGATGCCACCGGCTCTTACTACATCTACGACTTTCCTCTGAGCACTACGAAGTTTCACGACTATCCGCACATCGGCTTGTGGCCGGACGGGTACTATATGAGCACGCACGAGTTTCTCGCGCCGGCCCTGAGCTATGTAGGAGCGGGGGCTATTGCGTTTGAGCGCGACAAGATGCTGGCCGGCCTACCTGCGCAGTTAGTTATGTTCGATCTCGGCCATGGTAACACGTCCTTCGGCGGCCATTTGCCTGCAAATCTCGACGGATACACTCTGCCACCCGCCGGCGCGCCTAACTATTTCATGGAAGCGGACAACGCGGCAGATCTGCCACCAAGCGCCGCCTTGCGTATCTGGAAGTTTCACGTCGACTGGGCGACCCCGGCGAACTCGACTTTTGGATTGGATACCCAGCCTAACTCGATCCTACCGGTGACAGACTTTGCCCGTCCTCCTTGTAGTCTGGCCGGGAACCGCGCTTATGTGTCTGGCTGCGTACCGCAGTTAGGCGATCCATCGCAATTGGATCCGATCGGCGACCGACTTATGTATCGTCTGGCCTATCGCAACTTTGGCGACCACGAATCACTCGTCTTGACTCATACCGTGATTGCGAACGCAACTACCATGCAAACGGGCCCGCGCTGGTACGAAGTGCGAGATCCGGGCGGTGTGCCTACTAAAGCCCAAGAAAGCACGTTTGGACCTACAGGGATGACCGATCTGCTCTACCGGTTCATGGGTAGTATCGCCATGGATCGTGCCGGCGATATGGCCATCGGCTATAGCACATCTTCGAGCGCGAGCTTTCCTTCCATCGCCTACACGGGGCGGCTCGTGGGCGACCCAGCTAGCACGCTGGGGCCGGCTGAAGTAACTCTGCAGGCGGGCGGCGGCCCTCAACATGGAGAGGCATTCGCGCCACAGACCGGTCGATGGGGCGATTACACGACCATGACCGTCGACCCGGTTGACGACTGCACATTCTGGTACACGAACGAATACTTCGGAACTCCGGTCGGTCCCACCGCAGACTGGCAGACCCGCATCGGTAGCTTCAAGTTCCCGACTTGCACGCCGCGACCGACCGGCCTTCTAACTGGAAAAGTAACTGACAGCGCGAACCAGCCAATCATTGGAGCGAAGGTAACCGCGGGTGGTTACACGGCGATCACGGGCAACAGCGGTGTCTATCAGTTCAGTCCATTGGCACCCGGTGCCTATACCGTTAGTGCGTCAGCCACAGGATACTTCCCGAGTTCTGTTCCGGGAGTTACCGTCGTCAATGGCGGCTCGACCACGCAAAACTTCGCGCTCGCGCGCAATCTGGCCGAGCCTACTCCAACGCCTCCTCCCTTGCCGGTCCCGCTTCGAACTGTTAACCCACCGTCCTTAAACGATCCGGGTTCTACTATTGCTACTAACCATTATCCAGTAACCTGGACTCCAGCCGAAGTTACGACCGGCCTCGCCGGCTACATCGTGGAAGAGTCCACCGACTATGTAGCTCCGCTTTTCGATAACGCGGATGGCAGCGCCATGCCGGGTGATGCAGCTTCGCCTTGGAACAAGGGAAGCACGACCGATCCGTGGACTCAAAACCCGCTCTATAATCACAGCTCGCCGTTTAGTTATTTTGCCAATGGGGAACAACCCGTCGGCGACTTCACCGGGATTGACACCAGTCTGACACTGAAGAACCCGATCACGATTCCAGGTAGCGTCGGTTCAGCGCGGCTCAATTTCTGGAGTCGTTACTACAATGATGGTGATGACACCGGTAACGTTGAGGTCTCGACGGATGGCGGCACGAAATGGACTTCGCTATTGGTCTTGAATGACGCACCCACAGTCCCTCCTGCTAATACGCGCATGCAAGATCTGGAAGTTGATCTGTCCGCATACAAAGGCGTCCCGATGAAGCTACGCTACCGCTTCAACAACGGCTCACTCATTTACTTCCTCATTCGCACCATCGGCTGGTGGGTGGACGACATTCTCATCGACGGCGCGACCTGGACACAAATCGATACTACGCCGGCGAATGCCACATCCACCAACATCCTGAACAAGCCCAATGGCCATTACTACTACCGGGTCCGCGGCGTCTATAGCGATGGCTCCATTACCGCGAATAGTAACGTCCAGGATATCGTCGTAAATGCCCCACCACCACCTAGCCTGATCAATGTTAAGTCCAGGAAAACTCATACCGGCCGTGGTGATTTCAATATCGGCTTACCACTTACCAACCCGAGCGGTGTCGAATGTCGCACCGGCGGAGCAAATGGTAACCACAAGATTGTCTTTACCTTTGCCAATGCGGTTAGTGTAAACGGGAACCCGAAAGCACAGGTTACTTCCGGCACGGGCACGGTAAGTAACGTCACGGTTAGTGGCGCACAAGTCACCGTGGATCTCACTCAAGTCAGTGACGCGCAGAAGATCGCTCTTACTCTCTTCAGCGTGAGCGATGGCACAAACACTGGTGATATCTCCTTGCCCATTCGCTTCATCCTGGGCGACGTGAACGGAACTGGTCTTGTGGACGGTAACGATGTCTCGGCCGTGCAGGCTCAAACACGTCAACTTGCCGACGACAACACTTTCTACATGGATGTCGACCTCAGCGGCCTGATAGACGGTAACGATGTCTCAGTAACCCAAGGACGGACGCGATCCGGGGCGCGCCCTTAACTAAGCCGACTACCGAAATTATCGTCGTCTTTGGCTGGTGTCACACGCGTACGCCCGGCCGGCGCGGACGCGTGCGACGCCGTCGCGACGCTAGACAACACATCGCGACGAATGGACAATCCGAGCATTCGTCCTCGTAGTTCAACGGATAGAACAAGGGTTTCCTAAACCTTAAATCCGGGTTCGATTCCCGGCGAGGACATTTGGCAGAGTGATCAGTGACGTTGACGAGTGACGAGTTTGATTGTCGAACTCGCTTGGTCCGATTGATCAGGTCGCGCCTCGCCAGATCTGGCAGGGGTTCTTCCGAATGTCTTTCGCGAAAGCCTAACGGTAGGAACTAATCTCGATTTCTTTCGCCGGCATCAGCTGTGATCGTTGCGCTTCGAAGCGGCCTTGTTCGGGCGCGATTTGCGATAATCGGCCGCCGCCTTTCCACATGCCAGCAACGAGATCGACCTTCATGTAGATGGCTTGTCCGGCTCGGAGATCCAGTTCAGTGCCGGATTTTTTGTCGTCCATTTGGAAAACGTAATGACCCGGTCGAAAGGCTCCGACGAACACGCGACCGTTGCCGACGTTGACAAAATCTTTGCCATTCAACATCACCGTGGGTCGCAAGGCCGCGCCCATAAAATTTCTTTCGCGGTAGATAATCACGGTAGCCATCGCGCTCTTATCAATTGCGCTGAGCTTTTGCGTGACGGCTGGATTGGCAGGTTCAACTCCGCTCGTCGTCGCGCACGACTGGAAGAGAAGAGGGAGAACGCAGACAAAAGCGGTGGTAAGGAGGCGGTGTTTCATTTTTTGGGTGGCGACGTTTAGCGAAATTCCGCTTGGGGCGCCAGTAGAGTTTTCGCGGCAACAAGAAAAAAGTTTCGGCGGGTAAAACAAGTAACGTTTAGGCGATTGCGCTGGCGATGGCGAAAGCCGCGGCGGCCGCAAGACTGCCGATGATGGCAGTTTGGATCGCGCTCTTCATCGGATTGACGCCAGTGAAGCGACCTTTGACGAATCCGAAAATGAGCAGCGCAAACAATGTGATCAGCGCGGAAAACCAGAGCGCGGATTTTGCATGCGGAATGAGCATGTAAGGAACGAGTGGAATGAAGCCGCCGGCGATGTAGGCCCCCGCGATGGTGAGTGCGCTTTGCAAAGCGCGATGCGGTTCCGGTTTTTCGAGGCCGAGCTCGAAGCGCATCATGAAATCGATCCACGCCGCTGGCCGGCGGCTGAGCGCTTCGACTACGGGAACAGCTTCATCACTCGTTAGGCCAAAATTCAAAAAGACATCCATCACTTCACGTTTTTCTACGTCGGGTTTCTCGACCACTTCGAGGCGCTCGCGCTCCAATTCGCTCTCGTAATGTTCCGCTTCGCTGCGCGCAGCTAGGTAACCGCCCAGGCCCATCGCGATGGAGCCGGCCGCGATCTCGGCGAACCCTGCCGTGATAATGAGGCGCGAAGAGGCGATCGCGCCGGTTAGCCCCGCGGCGAGAGCAAAGGGAACAGTTAATCCATCCGACATCCCGATGACGATGTCGCGCACGGTCGGGCCGGCGGTGAAATGATGTTCGACGTGTGGAGTGTGAGCCATGGCGGGAGCATACGATGATTTCGGACATTTCTACTACTCGTTAGGCAAACCCGCCGTTTGACAGCGCGGTGCACCGCGTATCTTCACCGCCAATCTTGCTCATGCTGCGATTCTTCCGCGGATGTGTCTCCGCTGTATTTTTTATCTTTGTGGCGATTCATTTTGCTCAAGCTGCGCCCGCGCCGGAATCGATGAACGCGGCCGAGATCCGTCTCGGCTTGGAGAAGTTGAGTGTGCTCGGTCGGGTCCTCTATGTCGCGGCCCATCCAGATGATGAGAATACCGACCTGATGGCGTTCTGGGCGAACGGCGCGCTTTACGATGCCGGCTATCTTTCGTTGACCCGCGGTGACGGCGGCCAAAATCTGATTGGGCCGGAATTGCGCGAGCAGCTCGGCGTCATTCGCACGCAGGAACTTCTGGCCGCGCGACGCATCGATCATGGCCGGCAGTTTTTCACCCGTGCGAACGATTTCGGTTATTCGAAATCGGTCGGCGAAACGCTGCGAATCTGGGACCGCGACAAGATTTTATCGGATGTCGTCTGGGTGATTCGGAAATTTCGGCCCGATGTAATCGTGACGCGCTTTGCGCTGGAAGATGACGTAACGCACGGACATCACACGGCGTCCGCGCAATTGGCGCACGAAGCTTTCAGCGCGGCGGCGGATCCCGAAAAATTTCCCGAGCAATTGAAATACGTGCAGGCCTGGCAAGCGACGCGTCTGCTCTGGAACACATCGGAATTTTTCTTCCGCGCGCGCAACATTCCGTTTGATCCCGCGGGATTGATTCGAATCGAGGCCGGCGGTTATCAGCCGCTCCTCGGAAAATCTTATCCCGAACTGGCCGCAGCCAGTCGCACCATGCACAAGAGCCAGGGCTTCGGTGTGAGCATCGATCGCGGCGCGCAAAAAGAATTTTTCAAACCGCTCGAGGGCCCGGCCATAGACGACGCGAACTTGTTCAGCGGCATCGAAACGAGTTGGGCGCGGGTTTCGCAGCCAGGCGGCATCGCCGAAAAACTGCGCACGATTATCGAGGAATACGACCTGACTAATCCCGCCGCGAGCGTGCCAGCGTTAATCGAGCTGCGCAAAATATTACCGCAATCTGGGGATGAATTTTGGTCGTCGGAAAAAACTTCGCAATTGGATGGATTGATCGCGGCCTGCCTCGGGCTTCATATAGAAGCGGCCGTGGAAAAACCGGCCGCACAGCCGGGCGAAATTGTGAACCTACAGGTCGAAGCGATCAATCGTTCCGACGTGGCCGTGAAATTCAAAACCATGCGCCTAACGAATGGTGACATGACACTGGTCGAAACAAATTTGCCGGCTAACGAATTGATCGCGCGCAAACTGCAATATCTTTTGCCTAACGATACGCCATTTTCGCAACCGTACTGGCTGCGCGAACCGGGCACGGTTGGCACATATGCCGTGGCCGATCAAACGCTGATCGGTCAGCCGGAAAGTCCGCCGCCGTTTTCCGTCGAAGCGACGATGGAGATCGGCGGCGAGGATATTTCATTCACGCTCGCGCCGCGTTTTCGAAAGGTCGATCGCGTAGAAGGCGAAACGATGCGGCCGCTCGTGGTCGCGTCGCCGGCGTTCGTGGAGCTGCCGCGTCCCGTTTTCGTTTTTGGGAATGGTCAGCCGAAGACGGTGAATGTGCGCGTGATCGCTTCCGGCGATAAAGTGAAAGGCGAAGTTTCGTTGCAAGCGCCCGCGGGTTGGAAAATAGAGCCGGCTTCCGCTCCGGTGGAACTCTACGGCGCGGACAGTGAAGTCACGTGCATCTTTCGCATCACGCCGCCGGCGCAACCGGGCGAAGTAGCGTTGCAAGCCAGTTTGCGGTTGGGAAAAGAAACGCCGCGTGAAGCATTCAGTCGAGAGCGTATCGAATACCCGCACATCGAGTCGCAAACATTGATCTCCCCCGCGCGCGCACAGCTCGTTAGGGCAAATATCGAGAACAAAGCTGCGCTGGTTGGTTATCTGCCCGGAGCGGGCGACGATATTCCGGCGAGCCTGCGCGAAATCGGACCGGAAGTGAAAGTGCTCACCGATGCGGAAGTGAAAGCGCCGAATCTCTCGCATTTCGACGCCATTGTGGTCGGTGTGCGCGCGGCCAATGTTTATCCGCAGCGCGTTGCCGCCTGGCTGCCCGAGTTAGTGGCTTACGCGAAAAATGGCGGCGTCGTTATCTATCAATACAACACCACGCCCGGCCCGAAGCCGGAGCATTTGCCGTTTCCGCTCAAGATTTCGCGCGACCGCGTCACCGATGAAAACGCGGAAGTTCGTTTGCTCGCGCCCAGTCATCCGGTGTTGAATTTTCCCAACAAAATCACGCCGGCCGATTTCGGCGGGTGGGTGCAGGAGCGCGGGTTGTATTTCGCGAGCGAATGGGACAAGGCCTGGCAACCGATCTTGTCCTCGAATGATCCCGGCGAAAAGACGCTCGACGGCGGGCTACTCATCGCACACCTGGGCAAAGGCTGGTTCATCTACACCGGCTACTCCTGGTTTCGCGAACTGCCCGCGGGAGTGCCGGGGGCATATCGACTTTTCGCCAACATGATTTCGCTGGGACACGTTGAACCAAAGCCTCGTTGATGTGATTGACATCACTGTATCAATGTATCACCCTTAGATATGCGCACCACGGTCACCGTTGACGATGATGTCTTTGAAGCAGCCCAGTCGCTGGCCGCTTCTTCCGGGAAAAAGCTAGGACAGGTTTTGTCGCAACTTGCCCGCCGCGGGTTAAGGGCGGAACTCCGGACCGATCGCAAAAATAACCTGCCGGTCTTTCAAGTCTCGGCGGACGCTCCGGTTATTCCGAGCAATCGTGCGCAGAAACTCCTGGCTGAAGATGAAACGTGAAACCTGCTCTTCTCGATATCAACGTGCTCCTGGCGTTGGCCTGGCCGAATCATCAGCATCACGGCCTAGCGCATGAATGGTTTCGCCAGCAATCCCGCCATGGTTGGGCTACCTGCGCCGTGACGCAGTTGGGGTTTATTCGGCTTTCGTCCAACCCAGCCTACACCTCGTCGGCCGTAACTCCGCAGGAAGCGGTGCAGTTGCTGCGGCAATTCCTTTTACACAAGCGACACCAATTTTGGCCATCGCCTCCCGCGAGCGTCACGACGATTTATTTTCGAACGCTCGGACATCAACAAGTCAACGATGCTTATCTCGTGGAAGTGGCTAGGCGTCGGCGCGGTCGGTTCGTAACACTCGATACTCGGGTCGCCGTTCACGGCACCCAGGATCTTGTTTCGGTGATTCCGAGTTGAATGAACCGCGATAAGAAAGAGTCAACCGCGGCGGAGGATACGCCCGATGGCGTTCCGCTTTTTGGCACCTGGCGAAAAGCTTATCTGGCCGTCGTAATTTTCTTCGTTATCGACGTTGTCGTTTTCTACGCCTTCAGCCGCTACTTTTCGTGAGCTGGATCGACTATGTCGTGCTCCTGGGCACGCTGCTCGTCATTGCGCTTTACGGGCATTGGCGGACGCGACGCGATTACGATCTCGGCCATTACTTGCACGGCGACGAAACAATTCGCTGGGGCACGATCGCGCTTTCAGTCATGGCGGCGCAGGCCAGCGCCATTACTTTTCTTTCCACGCCGGGGCAGGGGTTCGAAAGCGGATTGGGTTTCGTGCAAAATTATTTCGGGCTGCCCTTCGCTCTTCTCGTCGTCTGCGGAGTTTTCATTCCGATTTTTCATCGACTCAAAGTCATCACCGCCTACGAGTATCTCGGACAACGTTTCGATCAGAAGACGCGCTTGCTCGGCGCGTTTTTGTTTTTGGTGCAACGCGGGCTTTCCGCCGGGATCACCATTTACGCGCCGGCCATTATCGTTTCCGCCATTCTCGGGTGGAACCTGCAGTTGACGATCATCCTCACCGGTCTTTTCATTCTCATTTATACCGCTTTTGGTGGCACGAAGGCGGTCAGCATTACCGGCAAGTGGCAAATGGCCGTGATCCTTTTTGGAATGGCGGTTGTCTTCTGCATGATCATCCATCGACTGCCGGCCGATCTCTCGTTAGGCGGCGCCTTTTCCCTCGCAGGCAAAATGGGAAAGCTCAATGCGGTCGACTTCTCGTTAGACCCAAGTAAACGCTACACTTTCTGGTCGGGCCTGCTCGGAGGATTTTTTCTCGCGCTCTCCTATTTCGGCACCGATCAATCGCAGGTTCAGCGGTATCTCGCCGGCGGCTCACTCGTCGGCAGTCGCTTCGGTTTGCTTTTCAACGCCGTGGTGAAAGTGCCGATGCAATTCCTCATCCTCCTCACGGGCGTGATGGTCTTCGTATTCTTCCAGTTCGAAAAACCGCCGATATTTTTCAATCAGCCGGCTTACCAGGAGGCGTTGCGCAAGGATGAAACCGGCCAGCTGGCCCAATTGCAGACGCGCTACGATGTCGCCTTTGCCCAGAAGCAAAACGAGATCCGCGCGGGGAATACTCCAGCATTCGTTAGGCAAGAAAAGGAGGTGCAGCAAATTCGCAACGAAACAAAATCGGTCTTACGGACGATCAATCCAAAAATTGAAACGAAAGACTCCGATTATGTTTTCATTACCTTCGTCCTTAAATATTTGCCTCACGGAGTGATCGGGCTGCTTATGGCGGTGATTTTTTGTGCAGCCGCTTCGTCCACCGCCGCGGAATTAAATGCGCTGGGCTCCACCACGGAGGTCGACTTCTATCGACCACTCGTTAGGCCGAATGCCAGTCAACTGCATTATCTTTTCGTAGCCGAAGTTCTGACCGCGGCCTGGGGTTTAGTCGCGATCGGTTTCGCGCTCTTCGCCAATCTGGTCGAGAACCTGATCGAAGCAGTCAATATCCTGGGTTCTATTTTCTACGGGCCGATCCTGGGATTATTCATCGCGGCGTTTTTTCTGCGCTCCGTTCGGGGAACCGCCGTCTTCCTCGGCGCGCTTCTCGCGCAAGCGTTGGTCCTCATTTTATTTTGGAAGGCCAACCTCGGTTACCTTTGGTTGAATCCGATCGGTTGCGGAGCCGTTTGTTTCTTCGCGCTCGTTCTGCAGAAGACCGTCTGCGCCGGGAAATGAGCTCGCCGCGAATTTGTTTCGGACAACAACCGTGCGGAATTTTTCCTCGGCGCTTTCTCTTCGCCAAGATGCAAACGGCGCGGCGACTGCAAAAGGAAATCGGCGGAGAGATCGTTTTTTTTTATCACGACAGCGATCACGATCCGCGAGAGACGACCACGATTCTACGCGACCAGCACACTGGCAAAGAACGCCGGCTGAATTTCATCTTTGCCAATCAACTGCAGAAGCTGTTTTCGCCGCTTTTTGCCAAACGTGTCCTGGCAGAATCAAAACGAAACCTTTCGGCGCAATTGCCACAATGTGTGCCCGCGGCACTGGTTAACCATTTCAATTCAATCGCGGCGGAAAACGTCGCGGAATTTTGTTTAGAAATGTATCGGCGACTTGACCTGCTCGAGAGCATTCGCGTCATGCGTTCGAGCGATAAGAGTTTTCGCGAGCGCGCCGTTGCCATCGACGATTATTTCGTGGACGTGAAATACGAAGGCGAACTCGTGCGCGCACGACGCGGCAACGGTTGTCTGCTTCTGCATAAAGGCGGCGACAATTACATTCGTTTGCCTGACGAGCAGTTCTGCCCGGCCCAAATCAGTCCGACGCGCGACACGCGGCTGCGCTGGATGCAATCGGTCATCCAGTGCACACATTACGTCGCGGGTGCGGGCGAGATGAAATACTTGAAGCAAGAGGAAGCGCCGGGAGTGCAGTTTGTCACTCGCGACGAAATTTCCGAATCCGACCGTGCCTATGTCCCGGAAGTCTAAACGGATTCTCGCGATCGGAGCTCACCCGGACGACCTCGAGTTCGCTTGCGGCGGCATTCTGCTCGCGGAAGCAGCGAGCGGCAGTGAAATTTTTCTCAGCGTCTGTTCGCGCGGTGAATCGGGAACGAATGGCAGGCCGGAAGAACGCGAAGCGGAAGCGCGCGCCGCGGCAGACTTGTTGGGCGCAAAGATTGAATTTCTCGATCTCGGTGGCGACGCACATATCGAGGCGACGCGACAAAATGCTTTTGCCATCGCGGGACAAATACGACTCGTTAGGCCGGATATACTACTCAGTTCGGTAACTTCAGCGGAGCAACATCCAGATCATCATGTGGTCGGTTCGCTCGCACGCGAAGCGGCGCGTTTCGCGCGATACGGTGGAATCGAGGAGTTGCTCGAACGTGCGTCGCACGCCGTCACCCGGCATTTCCAATACGCGGTGACGCCATCGGCCGAACCGCGTGGTGTGAAAATTCGCGTCGATATCAGTGCGCATTTCGAAAAATGGAAGGCGTTGATGGAATGTCATCGCACGCAACTGCGCACACGAAATTACATCGAGCTGCAGACGGCGCGGGCGCGATTACTCGGCGTCGAAGCCGGCGTGGAATATGCGCAGGCAATATTCCTCGCAGACGATCTCCTAGTGAAGTCGCTCGACGAGATTCCGAAGAGCAGTCGACTATTTTGATGAAGATCGGAATCACTTGTTATCCGCTCATCGGGGGCAGCGGAATTCTCGCGACTGCGCTGGGGCACGAGCTGGCGCGTGCGGGCCACGAAGTTCATTTCTTCAGTTCATCGAAGCCGGTGCGTCTCGATCTCTCGCAACCACGCATTTTTTTTCACGAAGTGGTGGTGAACGAATACAGTCTTTTCCGCTATCCCGATTACACTTTGCCGCTCGCGGTAAAAATGGCGAAGGTCGCGCGCGAGAAGCAGCTCGACATTTTTCATGTTCACTACGCGGTGCCGCACGCGACCGCGGCTTATCTCGCGCGTCAGATGCTCGGGCAAAATTCGCCGCGGATCGTCACGACTTTGCATGGCACGGACACGACCTTGTTGGGACAGGACCCGAGTTATCGGGAAGCGATCGAGCATGCGCTGAAAGAATCGGACGCGATCACGACTGTGTCGGAAAATTTGCGCAAAGAAACCCTCGCGACTTTCGGACTGAAAAAAGAAGTGGAAGTGATTCCAAATTTTTTCATTCCTTCCGCGCCAAAGCGGAGTCGGAGCGAATTGCGGCGTGAGCTCGGCGTGGGTGATGAGGAGTTCCTCGTTGTGCACACGTCGAATGTGCGACCGCTCAAGCGGATTGATTTACTTCTGCGCGTTTTCGCGGCTGCACAGAAGAAGCACGCGATGCGGCTGCTTATTCTGGCGGGTAACTCTTTTGCACCCTACGACCAGCTTATCGATGAACTTGCGTTGCGCAGTCGCGTCATCGTGCGTGAAAACGTGATCGAGGTAGAGGATTACCTGAGCGCGGCCGATGCTGGTCTCTACACATCGGAAACGGAAAGTTTCGGCCTGAGTATTCTTGAAACATTGTTTCACGCGCGTCCGGTCGTGGCTTTTCGGGTGGGCGGAATTCCAGAAGTCGTGACCCAGGGAAAGAGCGGATTTCTTCATCCGTTTGCCGATATCGAAGCGATGGCGGCGTCGCTATCTCGGCTGGCCGAATCACCTGAGCTCGCCCGCCGTTTAGGTGAATGCGGTTTGCGTGAGGCGACGGCAAAATTTTCCGCGGAGCGAATCGTGCCGCTTTACGAAAAACTTTACCAACGACTCGTTAGGCAGAATTAGGACTCGTTTTTCGCTACGCCGCGGATGTTGAGGACGATAAGTCCGACCTGCAAAACGATGAGCGCGTAGGCGTGATCGTAACAGGCCCACGCTATCCAGAGAACATTGCTGACAAGAAAAATGCCGAAGCCAACTTTGCGGCGCCCTTTTGCCTGCGCCGCCACCAGCCAGGCCGAGAGCAGGGTGGCGATCATGGCCGGCCATTGCAGTTGTCTCATCCAATCCACACACCGCAAACGTGCGCGCAGATCCTTATGAGTGTGCGAAGCGTTTTCATTCTGCGCCATCCTCTCGTGAGCTGCGCTGCGATTAATACTTGGATTTTCGCATGGCCAAATCGCAAACCTCGTTTTTTAAAAGCCTCACTTCGAACAAGATCGTCGCGTTGTTCACGACGACCTTTAACGAGTGGCTGGAGGACAAAGCTCCGGCGCAAGGTGCCGCTCTCGCTTACTACACCGTCTTTTCGCTGGCGCCGCTCATCCTGGTTTTGCTCGCGATCGTGGGTCTAATTTTTCGGCACGATCCAGCCGGCGCATGGGAGAAGCTCACCGAGCAAATGGGATTTTTTCTCAATGAGAGCGCGGTCAAAGTGGTGAAGGACATTGCACAGACTGCGGCGCAACCTTCTAAAGGGGCGCTCGCCACGGTCATCGGTATCGCGCTCGCTCTTTTCGGCGCCAGCGGGGTTTTCGGTCAGTTACAGGACGCGCTCAACACCATTTGGGGAGTGAAAGCGAAACCGGGTGCGGGCATCTGGGGATTTTTGCGGATGCGCTTCCTTTCTTTTGCGATGGTAGGTGGCGTTTGTTTTCTCCTTCTCGTTTCGCTCGTGATCGAAACGCTGCTGAAAGCGTTTAGCCATTACGTTCAAAGTGCAATGCCCGGCGGTCTTGGTTTAGCGATTGTTGTCTATCTGGTTTTCGACCTGGCCGTCATTATCTGCATCTTCGCCATCATCTTTAAGTTTTTGCCCGATGTGATCGTACGCTGGCGCGACGTTTGGATCGGCGCCGCTCTGACGGCCACGCTCTTCCTCGTCGGTAAATGGGCCCTTGGACTTTACCTGGGCAGCGGCGCGGCTGGCTCGGCATATGGCGCGGCCAGTTCGCTCATCACGTTGTTACTATGGATTTACTACTCGTCGCAGATCCTGCTTTTCGGCGCGGAGTTCACCCAGGTTTACGCGCATCGGAACGGCGGAGAGGTTGAGCCCAATAAGTACGCCGTCTGTATCGAGCGCTCGGAAGTAGAGACTTCCGGCCGCGGCACCAAAGAGTATTAGGACTCGTTAGGCGCCGTTGCCGTTGCCATTCGACCAACGGCCGTTGCCGTCCGCCATGGCAAATTCCGGCAGGGCCTGCGCGTCGCCGATGTTGTCGCCATCGAGATCGACTCCGTCGAAGTCGTGATCATGTTGTTTGGCGAGCAGGACGTAGAGCGATGGAACGATGAAGAGAGTGAAGATCGTGCCGATGGTCATCCCGCCGACGAGCACGAGACCGATCGAGTTACGCGCACGAGCTCCGGCGCCCGTGACGAAGACGAGAGGCATGTGACCTGCGACGGTCGCAATCGTGGTCATGAGGATGGGACGCAAACGAGTACGCGCCGCTTCCGCTACGGCGTGAACTTTGTCGCGTCCTTGCTGTTGCAATTTGTTAGCGAACTCGACGATGAGAATTCCGTTCTTTGAGATAAGGCCGACCAGCGTAACGAGTCCGACCTGCGAGTAGATGTTAAAGCTGGTGGTCCACGCGTTAGTGAAAAATTTCAGGTTTGGGTTCGGTGATTTTTCGAACATGAAGATCATTGCGCCGAAGAGCGCGAGTGGCACGGAGCCGAGCAAAATGATGAACGGATCGCGGAAGCTGTTGAATTGCGCGGCCAGAACCAGAAAGATCAGGATCACGGCAAGACCGAACGCGGGCAAAAACTTGTCGCCTTCCACGCGAAGCTGCCGCGACTCGCCAGTGTAATCGATGGTATAACCCTTCGGCAGAATCTTGATCGCTTCGCCTTCGAGAAGTTTGAGCGCCTGATCGAGCGGCAAGGCAGACGCGCCACTGATCGTGACCGCATTCAATTGCTGCAGGCGATTCAGTGAACGCGGAACCGTCTTCTCTTCGATATGCGCGACCGTGCTTAACGGCATCAACTTGTCGTTAGGCCCAGTGACGTAAATGGTTTCGAGCTGTTTCGCATTCAAGCGCTCGCTGCGCTCGATCTGCGGAATCACTTTGTAGCTGCGGCCCGCGATGTTGAAACGGTTGACGAAGTTGCCACCGAGCATGGCCGACATGTCGGCGCCTACTTGCGTCAGGTTGAGCCCGAGCGCCGCGACCTTGTCGTGATCGAAGACCACTTCGGCCTGCGGCTGGTCGATCTTCGTATCGATGATTGGCGGGAAGAAGAATTTTTTGCTCTCCATCGCCTTGGCTTTGATTTGATTGGCGAACTCGAGCATCCGCTCTGGCTCTTCGGTCGAGAGCAACACAAATTCGACCGGGAAAGTTCCGCCGCCAGGTAATGCAGGAGGCATGGCCGGGAACATTTCAATTCCAGGAATAGCGCCGATTTTTGCCTGCACCTGCGGCATCAAGTCAAAGGCAGTTTCTTTTCGTTGATCCCAAGGCTTCAGGACCATTCCACCGAAGCCGTTGCTCGGGAACGTGAGCTGAAATGTGAAGTCGCATTGCGGGAAGCTTCGAAACACCTGGCCGGCCGCATCCGAGAAGGCCGACGTCTGTTCAATGGTCGAATTTGCTGGTGCGGTCATGATGCCGAAGATGACGCCCTGATCTTCGGTCGGAGCGAGTTCCTTGGCCGCGAACATTGGCATGAGAACAAACATGATTGCCGCGATGATCGTCAGGCCGATCCACGCTGCATAAACCGCGGGTCGAACCCGCAAAGTCGCATCGAGGTGGCGGCCGTACCAGTCGCGAATGCGGTCGAAAATATGATTTACTTTGCCGGCAAAGCCGCGCTCGCTGGCACCCTGGCGCAAGAATTTCGCCGACATCACCGGTGAGAGCGTCAGCGCAACGACACCGGAAATTGCGACCGCGCCAGCAAGGGTGAAGGCGAATTCGCGGAACAATGTGCCGGTCAATCCGCCTTGAATGCCGATCGGAATATAAACCGCGGCGAGCGTAATCGTCATGGCGATGATGGGACCGACAAGCTCACGCGCGCCTTGCAAAGCGGCGTTAAGCGGTGCCGAGCCCTCGCGCAAATGTCGCTCCACGTTCTCGACCACGACGATCGCGTCATCGACGACGAGACCGACCGAGAGCACGATCGCGAGGAGCGTAAGCAAGTTCACGCTGAAGCCGAAGACCTGCATGAGGAAGACGGCGCCGATGAGCGAGATCGGAATCGCCACCACCGGGATGAGCACGGAACGCACGGACCCGAGGAAGAGAAAGATGACGACGATAACGATGAGCAGCGTTTCAACCAGGGTGTGGAAGACGTCCTTGATCGCGGTGTTGATGTAGGCTGTGCCGTCATAAGCGATCAGCCCCTTCATGCCGGTGGGGAGCTCTTTCTGGATCTGCACCATCTCCGTACGGACGCGCTTTACCACATCGATCGAATTTGCATTCGGCAGAACAAAGATGCCCATAAAGACGGCACGCTGACCGGAGAAACGCACCTCTGTGTTGTAGTCTTCCGCGCCGAGCACGACGTCGGAGATGTCGCCTAGCCTAACGAGTACTGCATTCTCTTCGCGCACGACGAGGTTCTTGAAATCCTCGACCGTATGCAGGTCTGTGTTCGCCGTCAGGTTCACCTGCACCAGCGAACCCTTGGTGCTACCGAGCGCGGCGAGGTAGTTATTGTTCCCGAGCGCTTTTCGCACTTGCGCGGGACTGACGTTGAGCGCGGCCATGCGGTCCGGCTTCAGCCAAATGCGCATGGCGAAAGTGCGGCCGCCGAGGATGTCGGCTTTCTGCACACCTGCGATCGCAGTCAGGCGCGGCTGGACGATGCGGCTGAGATAATCAGTGATCTCATTCGCTTGGAGAATATCCGAGGTGAAGCTGAGGTAACAGGAGGCGAACTGCGAGTCGGCCGAAGCGATGTTGATGACGGGGATCTCGGCTTCGGGTGGAAGGTCACCCCGCACCTGATTCACCTTCGAGCTGATCTCCGAGAGCGCCTTGTTCGAATCGTAATTCAGCTTCAGCCGCGCCGTGATCGTCGATACGCCCTGCGCGCTTTGCGATTGCAGATAATCAATTCCGTCCGCGGCCGCGATCGCGCGCTCAAGCGGTGTCGTGATAAATCCGCGCACCAACTCCGCGCTCGCGCCGACGTAGATCGTCGTCACCGTGACGGAGGCGACATCGGTGCGTGGATACTGGCGCACGTTCAACGAGGAGATCGCCTGCGCGCCAGCGATGACAATGACAAGGCTGACGACCAGCGCGAGAACCGGCCGGCGAATGAAAATGTCGGTAAAAGATTTCAAAGCCTAACTGTTAGCGGGCGTGGGTGAGAGTTCGGCTTTGGGCGCGAGTTTATTGTCCACTACAACGTCCATCCCGTTACGCATTTTGAAAACGCCGGTGCTGACAATTTCATCGCCTTCTTTCAAACCTTCCGTGACGGCGACGAAATCACCGCGCGTTTCGCCGGTGCGGATAAATTGCTGGCGCAACATGAGCGCGTCCTTGCCGGTCTTATCGTTGTGCTTCTTCTCGATTACATAAACGGAGTTGCCGAAGGGTGCATACAAAACCGCGGTCGCCGGGATGAAGAGCGTCGGCTTTGAATCCGGCAGGATCACGCTGACGCGCGCGAACATTCCGGCCCGCAACGCGTGATCCGCGTTATCCAGCGCAGCCTGCAATGCCACGCTGCGCGTTGCCGGATCGACCGCCGAGTTCACTGCCGTTAGTTTGCCCTCGAACTGACGTCCCTCAATCGCATCGGTCGTCACTTTCACCGGCATGCCAACGGTGATGTCGCTAAGTTGCTGCTGCGGCAATGAGAAATCCACATAGACCTGGTCGAGCGCCTGCAAAGTGACGAGCTTCTGTCCGATCGGCACCATCTGGCCGACGTTTACTTCGCGAATGCCTGCGATCCCGTCGAACGGCGCACGGATTACTTTTTTGTCGATGAGCGATTGCACGTTATCGACGGCGGCTTTCTTCTGCGAAAATTTCGCCGACGCCGTGTCGAGCTCGGCCTGCGAGATAACTTTCCGTTCCGCCAGGCCGCGCGCGCGTTCGAAATCCGCTTTGGACAACTCCCCGTCTGCCTCCGCCGAACGCAATTGCGCCTGCTCGGCCGAGGCGTCGATCTCAATCAGCATATCGCCTTTCTTCACTGGCGTGCCCGATTGAAATCCAACCTTGCTCACCATGCCGGCGAGCTCAGCTCCTATCGTCGCGCCTTGGACCGGCGAAATCGAGCCGACCGCAGTGCGCATCGGCACCCAGTTGGCTTGGCCGACTTTCGCGCTTGTCACCGTTGTCGGCGGCAGCACCATTGCCTGGCCGGCTTTTATCATGGTGACGAACTGCGCCACCTTGATGCCGGCGATGACGAGAAACAGACCGATGACGGCGAGAACAATTTTGACGACGGACCGGCGGGCGCGTTTCGGGGTAAGATCAGAAACCTGGGAAGCAGTAGCGTGCATACAATTCGTTAGGCGAGGGCCGGTTCAGCTTGAAAGAGTAGGCGCCACAAGCGTCGCGCGACTTTTAATTGGCTGGTCCGCCGTTCACTAGCGGTCATCTGCGTTGGCTGCAAGATGTCGCGCATCAACATTCCCCGCGCGACCGCATAGATTAACTCGGCCATTTCTTCGGGCGAAAAATCATGCGAACCGGTTGCGGCTTCCGGCGCGCGCGCGATCAAGTCAGTCACGCCGGCCATCGCCATTCCGACGACATCACGGATTAGGTTCGCAACCTGCGGATTGCGGGAAGCCTCCGAATAAAGATCGATCACAAAGGCAGATTGCAGTTTCGGCGATTCCTCACAGCAGTGCGCCGTGAAAAGAATCTCAAATGACTCCAACAGGGACGGCGCTTGGCGCGCTTGCTCGAGCACCTTAGCAATATGGCGCTTGTGCTCGTCGGCCATGGCGGCGATAACCCCCTCCTTGTTCGCGAAGTAGCGATAGATCAGGCCGACGCTGATGCCAGCTTCAGCACTGATGTCGTGCATGCTAGCCTGGTGGAAACCGCGTTTGGCGAAAGCAGCCATGGCGGCGGCCAGGATTTGGTCGCGACGATCAGCAGGAAGCTCGGTCCGTGTGTTAGCCATTAAGAAAGTTGAAGGGCGCAAGATGAATGAACGTTCATTCAATGTCAAATTGCCCACTTAATTCTCCATGTTTCGTCATTCGACATTCGTCGTTTTATTTCTTTCTCTTAACGAATGGCGGGAGCGGTAAAGGACACAGAAATTTTGAATGCGGAAGTCCTGCGCGATTATCCTGGCGAGAGCCGCTATTTGGTCGGAGTCTCAGGCGGGCGTGATTCGGTGGCGTTATTCCATGCTTTGCTCGCACGCGGGTATCGGAAGCTTATCGTTTGCCATCTCAATCATCGTCTGCGGGGACGCAGCTCGGAAGCGGATGCGCGTTTTGTCGCGAGCTTGGCAAAGAAGAATAATCTCCCTTTCGAACTGGGTTCCGTGGATGTGACGAGACGCGCCGAGGCCGAGAAGCGATCAATCGAAACGGCCGCGCGAGAAGCGCGCTACGCTTTTTTTGCGCAGATCGCGCGCCGAAGGCATTGCGCACAGATTTTTCTCGCACACCATGCCGACGATCTGGTCGAGACGTTTTTGATTAATCTTTTCCGCGGAGCGGCTAACGAAGGTCTGCGATCTATTCGACCAATCACCAAACGTGAAGGCCTAACAGTCGTGCGACCGATGTTGGGAACCTGGCGCGAAGAGATCGACAGCTACATCACAAGGCATCGGCTAAAATTTCGCGACGATGCGAGCAATCGAAGTTTGAAGCCGACGCGCAATCGCTTCCGTCATCGCATCATTCCTTTTCTGGAAAAGGAATTCGGTCGCGGTATTCGAAAAAGCATTTGGCGCGCAGCATCTATCGCTGCCGATGAGGAAGAATGGCTTCGCTCATTGCTTCCGGAAACCTCGCGTGAACTTTCGGTCGCGGAGCTCGCCGGGCGGCCCATCGCGTGGCAGCGGCGTATCATTCGCGAGTGGTTACGCAAAGAAAACGTTAGCAATATTGATTTCGAATCGATTGAGCGTGTGCGTTCGCTCCTCGATACCGCCGGCAGCGTAGCGAAAACAAATCTGCCCGGCGATCGGCATGCGCGCCGCCGAGCGAAGAAGATTTTTCTCGAAGGTCCGGACTCGAGTAGGGTAGCGGCCCGATGAATCTCGTCCGCGTTCGTTTTGCTCCATCGCCGACAGGCTTTCTCCATATCGGTGGCGCGCGCACCGCACTTTTCAATTGGCTCTACGCCAAACACGCCGGCGGCACATTCGTTCTGCGCGTCGAAGACACGGACAAATCGCGCAATACCGAGGAAGCGGCCGCGGCAATTTACGAAGGGCTGCATTGGTTAGGCCTTGAATGGGATGAAGGTCCGCAGGTCGGCGGAAATTTCGGCCCGTATTTCCAAAGTCAGCGCGACGAGATTTACGAACGTTATCTACAAAAGTTGCGCGACGCCGGGCACGTTTACGAAGACAACGGCGCGATCCGTTTCCGTTCGCCCCGCGAACACGTCGTGGTGGACGACATCGTCTGCGGCAAAATTGATTTCGACCTGACGAATGCTGAGACGCATCCGGACATCACCATTCGTCGTCCGGACGGAGGTTGGATTTTTCATTTTGTGAACGTGGTCGACGACATCGAGATGAAGATCAGTCATGTCGTGCGCGGGGAAGATCACCTTTCCAACACGCCAAAACACATCGAGCTCTACCGCTCGTTAGGCGCGGAGCCGCCGCGCTTCGCCCACATTCCACTGATTCTGAACAAGGATGGATCAAAGATGAGCAAGCGCGATGTCGGCGCGAGCCTCAACACATACGTCGAGAGCGGTTATCTCCCGGAAGCGGTGCGCAATTATCTCTGCCTCCTCGGTTGGTCGCCCAAAGATAACCGCGAGAAAATCGCCATCGAAGAAGTCGTTAGGCTCTTCGAGCTGGAAAAAATCAATCGCAAGAGCGCGCACTTCGATCTGGAGAAATGCAGCTGGCTGAACGGCGAATACATGAAGGAGTTGCCTAACGAGCGGTTCCAAGAGCTGGCCTGGGCCATCCTTGTCCGCGCCGGAATCGATCTCTCGCAGTTTTCGCCCGAATATGTTCGCGCCGCTCTTGATACCTGCGTCGGAAAGGTCCGGACGTTTGCGGAGCTACCGGCGTATTGCGGCTTTTATTTTCGTGATGACTTCGAATACGACGCGCAGGCTGCGGCGAAACAATTCACCCCGCAGAATCGACAGCTTCTTACGACTTTGCGCGAAGCTTTCGATGAATCTGCGCACTTCGATGCGTCATCACTCGAAGCGCTCTTCAAGACCATCGCCGCGAACCTGCAGATCAAAGTCGGCCCACTCGTTCATCCGACACGGTTGGCCATGACCGGAAGCAGCGCCGGCCCGAGCCTGTATCATCTGCTCGAAATTCTCGGGAAAGAAAAAGTGCTGGCGCGGATAGATCGCGCGCTGACTACTTTTTGGTAGTCTGCTTCGCCCAGGCATCCTTTAAGGTGACGGTGCGATTGAGAACTAACTTGTCAGGCTGCGAATCGGGATCGAGCGCGAAATAGGCGAGCCGCTCGAATTGATAACGCTCATCTGACTTAGCCGCGCCTAACGACGGTTCGCATTTCGCGTGGACGATTTCGAGCGAGTTGGGATTCAGGTGTTTCTTGAATTCGCCGTCCGCGTCGGGCTCCGGCAGAGCAAAGAGGCGATCGTAAAGCCGCACTTCCGCCTCGATGGCGTGGGCCGCGCTCACCCAGTGGATCGTTCCTTTCACCTTGCGGTTCGAAGTTGGGCCGCCGGATTTACTCTCCAGGTCGGCCGTGCAACGCAGTTCAGTTACGTTGCCTAACGAGTCCTTGATCACTTCCTCGCACTTGATGATGTAAGCATATTTCAAACGCACCTCGCCGCCGGGCCTCAGGCGAAAATATTTCGGCGGCGGCGTTTCCATGAAATCGGCGCCTTCGATATACAGCTCGCGACCGAATGGTATCTCTCGCGTCCCGGCACTTGGATCCTCGGGATTATTGGTCGCGCTCAGGTGCTCGACTTTCTCGACCGGATAATTTGTCAGCACGATTTTGATCGGTCGCAATACCGCCAGACGCCTCTGCGCGGTGCGATTAAATTCCGCGCGCACCGCATGTTCGAGCAAACCGAACTCAGTCAGGCTCGGATATTTCGTCACACCGATTTCGGCGATAAAATCACGAATCGCGCTCGCCGTCAGTCCCCTCCGTCGCAACCCAGAGAGAGTCGGCATGCGCGGGTCGTCCCAGCCGTTGACGTGCCCTTCGTTCACCAGTTGCAATAATTTGCGTTTGCTGATGACAGTGTAGTCGATGTTCAGCCGAGCGAACTCGATCTGGCGTGGTAGGGGCGGCTTCAGGTCTAACGAGTCCAAAATCCATTCATAAAACGGGCGATGCACCTCGAACTCGAGCGTGCAAAGCGAATGGGTTATGCCTTCGATGTAATCGCTGAGAGTGTGCGCCCAATCATACATCGGATAGATGCACCATTTGTCGCCGGTGTGATGATGTGCAGCGTGTCGGATGCGATAAAGTATTGGATCGCGCAACCAGATGTTGGCCGCCTGCATATCGATCTTCGCGCGCAAAGTGCGGCTGTTATCCGGAAATTCGCCGACCTTCATGCAGCCTAACAAGTCCAGATTTTCTTCGATACTGCGACTGCGAAACGGACTCTCTTTTCCCAGACGGCGATACTCGTCAGTTTCTTCCGGTGACTGATCATCGACATAAGCCTTGCCTTTGCGCACCAAAGTGACGGCGTATGCGTAATGCTTCTCGAAATAATCCGAAGTGTAGAACGGCGCGCCGCCGAGATTTTTGTCGGCCCAGCCATCAATCAGCCAATGCACGTCGGCCATGATCGACTCGACATACTCCGATTCTTCCTTGGTCGGATTCGTGTCGTCCATGCGCACGTTGCAAACGCCGCCGAACTCGCGCGCGATTCCAAAGTTCAAGCAGATCGATTTCGCGTGGCCGATGTGTAGATAACCATTGGGCTCGGGCGGAAAGCGTGTCTGGATGCGCGAATGTTTTCCACCGCGCACATCTTCCGTCACGATCTCGCGAATGAAATCGGTCGACGGTTTGTTTTCGTTTTCGTTCGGCATTGTAAAGAGTAGGAGACGGCGGCAACGCTACATGCGGCGATGAAGGATTTCTACACACTTACTGACTTGCGGAATTGGAAAGAGGAAACGCCGCCGATTCGTCTCGGCGTTTTCGGAGATCCGATCGCGCATTCGCTTTCGCCGAAAATGCAAAACGCCGCGCTCATGGCTTGCGGCAAGGAAATGCGCTATGCCGCTTTTCACATTTTGCCTAACGAATTGTCCGAGGCGCTGATGCTACTGCCTTCTCGGGGATTCGTCGGAATCAACCTGACCATGCCGCACAAGTTGAGCGCGGTGGAGTTTGTGGACGAACTCGAACCGTTCGCGCGCGACGTCGGCGCGATCAATACCATTAAAATCGAAGGTGACCGGACGATCGGCAGTAACACCGACGGACCGGGATTCGCGCGCGCGGTGCGTGAAGAATTTTCTGTGGAACTGCGCGACCTGCGCATCCTGTTGTTAGGCGCAGGCGGCGGAACTGGTCGCGCGATTGCGCAACAGTGCGCGGTCGAAGGCTGCAAGCATCTCGTGCTCATGAATCGCGACTTTTCGAAAGCGGAAAATTTGGCGAAGCGTCTCGGCGCCGAAGCGGTCGAGTGGCGCGAAAATGAACTGCGGGCGGCGATTGCCAATACGGATTTGATCGTGAACGCCACTTCCCTGGGAATGAAAGGAACCGATCCCGAAATGATTTCCGCATCATGGATCGAACCTTATTTGATGGTTTTCGACACGGTCTATACCGCGACGCGCACTCTATTAATTGAAGCGGCCATCAACTCTGGCGCGCGGAGCGCCAATGGTCGTTCGCTGTTGCTGCATCAAGGCGCGCTCGCCTTTGAGAAGTGGTGCGAACGCGAAGCGCCGGTCGAGGTGATGCGCGCGGCTTTGTCTCGTTAGACTTTCGCCATCTCGCGTCCGCGTGCGGTGGCCGCTTCCACGGCCGCGACAAGACCTGCACTGGTCCGTAATTCTTCCATCGCCGCTAAACCGGCGGCGGTGGTCCCACCCGGTGTGACAACCGCGCTCCGAAGTTCCGCCGGCGACGAGTTGCTTTCGGATGCGAGTTGCGCCGAACCCAAGACGGTTTGCGTGGCAAGTTTGAGCGACGTCTCGTTAGGCAAACCCACTTTCCGTCCGCCTTCCGCGAGCGCTTCGATCACGGTGTAGACAAAGGCTGGCCCACTTCCGGCCAACGCGGTTACAGCGTCGATTTGATCTTCCTCGATCGTAACCACCAAACCGATCGCGCGAAAAATTTCTGTCGCGCGCGCGAGATCATTCGAGGTCGTGCGATTCCCGACGGCAATAGCAGTGGCAGCCTGGCCGATGGCGGCTGGTGTGTTGGTCATCACGCGTAAGAATCGCGCATCGGCCAGCGGCTCCATGCTCGAGATGCGAATGCCGGCGGCGAGAGAAATCACCAACTTGTTGCGCAGGCGCGCAGAGTTTTCCTGGATCACCGGCAGGACAACGGTGGGCTTCACCCCTAGCAAGACGATTTCTGCCAGCCTAACGATCTCTTCATTTCCACTGACCACTCGAATGCCGGTCTCGGTTTGCAATTTTTCGCGCAGCTCATCGATCGGCTGGCTGGCGATGATCTCGTTAGGCGTGCAGGATCTTGTGCGGAGAAGTCCGCGGATGACCGAGCTCGCCAGGTGACCGGCGCCGATAAATCCAAGTCGGTAACCTGCGCCTGTGGTTTGAGAAGTTGAGGGAATCCGGCGAAGTTAGCCGATGGTTAGCAGCGGTGTAAACTTCGGTCTCGATTTGGTAGAGGAGATCGCCGAGCTGAAGCGTGAACGCAACGCGGTCATCCTCGCGCACAATTACCAGGCGCCGGAGTTGCAGGACATCGCCGATTACGTTGGCGACTCGTTAGGCTTAAGCTACCACGCGGCGGAAACGAAGGCCGACGTCATTCTTTTTTGCGGCGTGCACTTCATGGCGGAGACCGCGAAAATCGTTAATCCGAGCAAAAAGGTTTTGCTCCCGGACCTCGATGCGGGTTGTTCGCTCTCCGACTCCTGTCCGCCGGAGAAGCTGGAACAATTTCTCCAACAACACACTGAGAAAAATTACTACGTCATTGCTTACATCAATTGCAGCGCGGGCGTGAAGGCGCTCTCCGATGTCATTTGCACCAGCGGCAATGCAGAAAAAATCGTGCGCAGCGCTCCGGCCGACCGCAACATTCTCTTCGTCCCGGATCAAAACCTGGGCGCCTGGGTCATAGAGAGAACGGGGCGGCCAATGGATTTGTGGCAGGGGAATTGTTATGTGCATGTTGAATTCACCGCGCGGAGCATTCGCAAGATCCGCGAAGAATTTCCCGGCGCGCCTGTGGTCGCTCATCCGGAATGTCCTTTCGCCGTGCGTCTGCTGGCCGACGAAGTCTGCTCGACAGAAAAGATGGTCAGCTACTGCCGGCAGAGCGCCGCGCACGACATCATCATTGTCACGGAAGCGGGTATGCTCCATCGCCTGCGCAAAGAAGTGCCCGATAAGAATTTCATCGCTGGGCCCACGGATCGTTGCGCCTGCGCGGAATGTCGTTTCATGAAAATGAATACGCTGGAGAAAGCACATTCCGCGTTGCTGAATTTGGAGCCGGAGATCACTTTGCCGGAAGCGCTACGCAAACGCGCGGAAGTTCCTCTGCTACGCATGCTGGAGTTGAGTCGCTAAGTTCAGTTAGCGCTTGATAGCGATGGTGTGTTCTCGTTAGGCTGCGCCCGTGAGACGCGCACCCATCGTGGTGGTGTTAACAGCGGTTGCTCTGCTGAGTAACCCGCTCGCGGCTCAGGAATCGGCGCAAACAGCCAGTCTGATCAGCAAAGACAATCGCGTGGAGGTCGGTCGGCCTGGCGCCGGGTGGTTAGTCGCCAGTGTAGGTCAGAAACTCAACGTGGGTGATCAGTTGCGCACCGGTGAAGAGAGCCGCGCGACTGTGCGGATGAGCGATGGCAGCGTCCTGCAACTCGACGAGCTAACGACAATCGAGATCAAACCTCCCAGCGCGGCGGGGAGCAATGCCACACTGAATATGCCGAAGGGCTCGGCGTTTTTCTTTAGTCGCGGCAAGTCGCGGGAAGTGCGCATCGAAACACCGGCGGCGAATGGAGCGATTCGCGGGACGGCTTTTGTTTTAAAGGTGACCTCGGCGGAAACTGCGGTTTCGATGATCGAAGGCGCGTTCGGTTTGAGCAATAGCGGCGGCGCAGTCACGGCGCGGGAAGGGCAGAGCGCCAATGCTGCTTTGGGTGGACCGCCCGCACAGAACACCCTGAGCGATTTCGGTGACGCAGCGCCGTGGTATTTGGTTCTGGAAAATCATTTAGCCCATCCGCGACCGCTCCGTAACGCGGAGCGCCGGCAATTTTTCTCGGCCTTGCCCGACGCGACGAAGCGGTTCCGAATGATCGCGCCCCAACTAGCCGGGGCTTCGACAATTGCGCGCACAGATTGGGCCTTGGATATATTGCGCGAAAGTTTCAAAGCCGTCGGACCTGATTGTGGAATGCGCGCGAGAATCTTGCGAAGCGTGACGGAAGCCGATCCCAAAGATGCTGATAAACTCCTCGAGCTGGCGATAGCCTTGGGACCCGATTGTGCGGGATCGTTTGGGGGAGGCGGAGGAGGAGCAATACCCGGCGATGAGAGAGGTCCTCCCGGCACCAACAATGGAACCTTAGGATTTCCGCCTGGTTCGAACGGCGGCGGCGGAGGTCAAGGCAACCTCGTGGCCGTCTGTCATAATGGCCAAACGATTTTTCTAACCTCGAACGCGGCGCAGGCGTTTCTTAAACAAAATCCCGGAGCCAAACTCGGCGCCTGTCAGATGACTCCGGTCGGCAACCCCTGACCTAGTTTTTTCGCGGCGAATCGCATGCGAAGTCGCAACGCGAAAATCCTTACTCGCGCGCGCGCGACTTTCGGGGGAAGTCTGCTCGCGGCGGGCGTGGGATTGGCCGCACTCTATTATATATACGCCGATCCGTTGGCGCGGCTCAGTTACGATCTGCCCTTCACCTGGAGATCGCCGCTCGACACGGATAAGTTCGTTCTCGTTTATCTCGACGACGTCTCGGCCAAGAGATTGAACCAGTCGTTAGGCGATGCCTGGAATCGCGGGCTGCACACGCAGTTAATCAATCGCCTGACGCAGGACGGAGCGCGCCTGGCAATTTTCGACATCGTTTTCGATGCGTCGGCAAGAGACGCCGCCGGAGATGAAGCGCTTGCGGAAGCGATTCAGAGAAACGGCCGCGTAGTTCTCGGCGCGGCCATGGAAGTCTTTGAGCCACTCGGCGGTGTAGCGCAGGAACGGATTCTTCCCCCGATTCGAACTTTGCGAAAAGCGGCGGCGGGGTGGGGTCTGCTTGCCTTTCGGCCGGTCGATCCCGACTACGCAGTGCGGCAAATTTACTTAGGAACGGACGACCTGCCGACGGCCACGTGGCGCGCAGCAGAGCTATTGGGCGCGAAAGTGGCGCAGGAAACTCGCCACACGCCGTGGCCGCGTTGGGTAAATTACTATGGCCCACCGGGACAATTTTCGTCCGTCAGTTTCGTGCAGGCGATCGAGCCGGAAGGATTGCCGGCCGATTTCTTCAGAGACAAAATTGTTTTTGTCGGCGGCCGCACCGCGGTCGGTTATCTCGGCGCGAATCGCGACGAATTCGGCACGCCCTACTCGCGATCCAGCGGTGAACTTTCGAGCGGCCTCGAAATTCACGCGACCATTCTTCTCAATTTATTGCGGGGCGAGTGGCTCACGCGGCTGTCGGTGAAACGAGAAACCATTCTCGTAATCGTCGTCGGTCTGTTGCTTGGTTTGCTTGCACTTATTCGGCCGCTCTTCGCCACCCTCGTCGCACTTGCGACGGCACTCGCCTTTACCTGTTTCGTT
This sequence comes from Chthoniobacterales bacterium, assembly GCA_038237435.1. Taxonomy (GTDB): domain Bacteria; phylum Verrucomicrobiota; class Verrucomicrobiia; order Chthoniobacterales; family UBA10450; genus JACCTI01. Next base: position 28,133 of record JBBRYT010000007.1, on the reverse strand, counting down.
TGGTGGCTGGCGTGGAACGAACGCATTTGGTTCGCCTGGCTCATTCCGGTCGCAGTCGAAATTCCAGTCGGTCTCTTCTGGTCGTTAGGTTCGCAATACTATCTCGAGTCTCGCCGCCGAAAGGAACTGCGGCGCGCCTTCGGTTTTTATTTGTCGCCGCAAATGGCGGACAAGATTGCGAATTCCGATTTCGATCTGACGCCCGGCGGCAAAACAGTCGAGGCCACGATCATGTTTACCGATCTGGAAAACTTCACGGCGCTTTCCGAGGATCTCGATCCGGCGGAAGTCTCGACAACGTTGATCGATTACTTCGAACGGACGACGCGTTGCATTTTGGAAAAAAAAGGGACGATCGTAAAATACGTCGGCGATTCGGTCATGGCCGGTTGGGGCGCGCCGATAGAAGATCCGGCGCATGCCACGCTCGCGGCGGAGGCAGCCTGCGATCTGCGTTGTCTGGCGGACATTGAATTGCGCGGTCGTCGTTTGCGCACACGCATCGGTGTGAACACCGGCAAAGTGCTCGCCGGTAATCTCGGTTCTACCTATCGCTTCGATTATAGCATGATTGGCGACACGACGAATTTCGCGTCGCGCCTGGAATCGTTAAACAAATTTCTCGGGACGCAGGTTTTGATTTCCGAATCGACGCGGGCGCAGATCGGGGAAAAATTTGTCGTCAGGCAACTGGGTGAATTTCGCGCAGCCGGCAAAACGCATAGCGCCCTCATTCATGAGTTGATCTGCCGCTGTGATGCAGCCGCTAGCGAACTTGAATGGATTGCGCTCTTCGAACAGGGTTTGCGGAAGTTTCGCGCGGGCGATTTCGAGGGCGCCGGCGATTTGATGAACCGAACGCAAACCCTCCGCGGAGGTGTCGATGGGCCTTCGGCATTTTATCTTCAGAAGATGGCGACAATGGACTCCGCAAGGCGGCGGGACGACTGGTCGGGCGTCATCGAAATGACCGAGAAGTAGCAGCGTTCCTTTTGGTTTGTCTTTGCGGAGAGAGTTCCTAGTGTCCTGCCGCGATGCGGCGACCTTCAATATGGCTCATGCTGGTCGTGCTCTTGCTCGGCCTCGTCCTGGTGCGCGAGCCGCGCATCGGCGCCTTGGAAGAGATTTTTTTGCGGTGGCTAATGGGGCATTCGCAAAACAGCGGTGGTCCGCCCGTTCCGCTCACTGTCGTTGAGATTAGTCAGGAAGCGCTGGCGGATTCGCCACGCGAAGGCGAGGCCAAATCCGGTGCGAACGTCGGGGCGATTTCGCCGCTTGAGTACGCGCTTTTCTTGCAATCAGCGCTCGATTTTCAACCGACAGTGATCGCCGCCGAAAACATTCTGAAGTGGCGTGAGCGCGACAAAGATCAGGAGCAGGTTTTTGTCGATCAAGCCATGCGCGTGCCGAAGCTTTTGCTCGCTGAGGAATTGAGCAACAATCCCGATCCGGACGCGCCGACGACGGAAATTCACGGATTTCCAAACGTCAGTGGAAAACGCGGCGACCTGGTCGCGTTCTCCGGGATTGGCCGGCAACCCAGCGAAGATCTTCGTCTGATTTCGACGCACGGATTCACCAATTTGCCGGATGAAATTTCGTCGTCGATCCGCGTGCCGCTGCTTTTTTCTTTTCGCGGTGAAGTCGTTCCATCGTTCCCGCTACAAGCGATCATGTTGTGGCAGCGCATCGTTCCGTCGGAGGTGCAAATCGTCCTGGGCTCGCACATCGCGCTTCCGCAGAACCGGAAAATCCCGATCGCAGCGGATGGCACCTTGCTGATCGACCCGAGCGTCACGGCCCGCGCGCGGCGGATTAGTCTGAACGAGCTGCTGCTGGCCGCGCAACAGCGTGAGACTTCCAACGCCACAGCCTTCGCGGATTTGCGTGATCAGATTATTTTGGCCCGTTCGCCCGCGAGTCTACTTTCTCCTCCGGATGTTTTTGCCGCCACGATTGCCAGCATTCAATCGGGTTCCTACATCCATCGCATCAGTCGAATTTTTGATTTGCTCTTCCTGCTCTTGGTCGCAGCAGGCGCCGGTGTTCTGCGCAAGATGATGCGTTTCGATTTGGCCTTGTTAGGTATCGCGCTCAGTGCGGCCTATTGCCTGGTCGCTCTCGGGACCATCTCGCAATGGAATCTCTATCTTCCCGGCGTTGTACCACTGGCTGCGATTTGGACTGCCATCGTGGTCGCGATGTTTTCTCGACAAAAGAAAACTTTGCGCGTGACGCCGCCATCTCGATTCCGTCGCCGTTCGCCTAACAAGTGATAGCGGACGATGAAGTTCACTAATCTCACGCGCCAGACCGAGATCGGCGCGAATTGTTACTACTTCGAAAGCGGGGACGAACGCTTCGTGCTCGATAGCGGGATGCATCCGAAAGAGGAAGGCGACGCAGCGCTGCCGCTCTTTGACTTGTTAGGCGGAAACGAAATCGACGCGATCATCATTTCGCACGCGCATCAGGATCACATCGGCACGCTGCCAGTGCTGATGCGTCGCCAATCAACGGCGCGCGTGTTCATGACGGAAGCGACGGCCGCGATTGGCGACGCGTTGCTGCACAATTCCGTCAACGTGATGCGGCGACAGGAGCCGGGGATGCTGCTCTTCACCCACAAGGAAGCAAATCGCGCCGCGGATTTGTGGCGTGCATGTCGTTTTCGCCAACCGATGAGTCTCGCGAGCGAGCGATTGAAAAACCCAAACGGTCGGCGCGTCAGTTTTGAATTTTTCGACGCAGGGCACGTGCTCGGTTCCGCCGGCGTGCTTCTGCACGCGGAGGGCCGCGCGATTTTCTACAGCGGTGATGTAAACTTCGATGGCCAAACAATCGCGCAGCCGGCAGTTTTTCCCGAAGCCGGTATCGACACGCTGATCATCGAAACGACGCGAGGCGATAATGCGACGCCGCCGCACTTTACTCGAGCGGGGGAAGAGAAACGCTTCGCGGAAGCAATCACGGGCGCGTTTGAGCGTGGAGGCTGCGTTCTTGTTCCGGTGTTTGCTCTCGGCAAAACCCAGGAAATGCTGGCGATGATCTACCGTTTTCGTCGCGAAAAAATCCTCGGCGAATTTCCGCTCTACATCGGCGGGTTGAGCACGAAGATGACGGAAATTTACGATCGATTTAGCCTAACGAGTCGTCGAAATTTTCCTCGCCTGCAGTTACTCGAAGACCTCGCGCCCTTCACGCTCAATGCCGACACGATCGCGGATGCGCCGGCTAAACCGGGCCGCATTTACGCGCTTTCCAGCGGGATGATGATGCCGAAAACGCTCTCGAATATTTTCGCGCGTCGCGTGCTAGAAGATCCGAAGCATTCCATTTTCTTTGTTGGTTACGCCGATCCGGAATCTCCCGCGGGCGTTCTCCGCGAGGCGAAGACCGGGGATCTGATCACGCTCGATCCGGATCTGCCGCCGCAAACACTGCGTTGTCACGTCGAGAAGTTTCAATTTAGTGCGCATGCCACGCGCGAATCGATCGTGACCTACGTGAAGAAACTCGCGCCAAAAAAAGTTGTGTTAGTGCACGGCGATCTGCCGGCAATAGCGTGGGTGCGCGCTCAGCTCGCCACGGAATTGCCGGCAACGGAAGTGATTGTTCCGCCGCCTGGCGTCGAAATTGAATTGTGATTAGTGAGAATTGTTTCCTGGAACATTAATTCATTGCGCAGGCGGCAGGATCGGTTGCTGAATTGGTTGGGCGATACAAAGCCCGACGTGGTTTGCCTCCAGGAAACGAAATGCACCGACGACCAATTTCCCGAACTGGAACTGCGGGCCGCTGGTTACCACGCGGTTTTTCACGGACAGAAATCGTATAACGGCGTCGCGATTCTTTCGAAAGAAGAGCCACGCGAAGTGCGCATCGGTTTATGCGACCGCGAGGCACAGGACGATCAGGCGCGCGTCATCGCCGCCACGATCGCGGGCCTTCGCATTTTTTCCATTTATGCGCCGAATGGTCAGGCGGTTGGTTCGCCCGCGTATGATTACAAACTGAAATGGTATGAACGGCTAACGAGTTGTTTGCGTGCGGAGAGCGGCGAGCTGTTGGTCTGCGGAGATTTCAACGTCGCGCCGAAGGATGAGGATGTGCACGATCCGGCACTGTGGCGTGGCGCGATCATGTGCTCGGAAGGCGAGCGCGTAGCATTCGTTAGGGTGTGCGAGGCGGGTTTGGTCGATACGCTGCGCCTGCATCATCCCGAGACGGGGCTTTTCACCTGGTGGGATTATCGAATGCTGGCTTTTCCGAAGAATCGCGGACTGCGTATCGATGCGGTCTTAGCGAGCGCCAGCCTCGCGACGCGGTGTTCCGCGTCCGGAATCGATCGTGAAATGCGCAAGGGCAAGGAGCCTTCAGATCACGCGCCGATCTGGGCGGAATTTGCGCTGTGCGCCAGTTGAGAATTGAGCGAAAGCCGAGTATTTGTTGGGCATGCCGAAAGAGGAGCAGATCGTGACGGAAGGCACGGTGACGCAGGTTTTGCCGGGCACCATGTTCCGCGTCGATCTGCCCGGTAATCGCAATGTCCTCGCGCACATTTCGGGAAAGATGCGGAAACATTTCATCCGCATTGTGCCGGGAGATAAGGTCGAGGTTGAGCTTTCGCCTTACGATTTGACGAAGGCGCGAATTATTTTTCGAGAGAAATAAGGCAGATCGTTTAGTGAGGTGCGATTTGCTCTGAGAAGGAGAGCGACACATACTCTTTCAGAGGAAAATAATATGACTGAAGAAAATCAACCGAACATGGGCGGGCCGGCCGCGGCGAGTAAGCTGGAGAGCAGCAAAACGCACGCGCGGAAGGCGGCGGAGAATCTGCGCGATGCCGCCTCCGACGTGGCGAATGAATACCGCGGCAAAGCCGAGCAGGCATGGGACGATGCGACTTCGCGTGCGCGGACGCTGCAGGAAGATGGCGAACAGTTCGTGCGTGAAAATCCCACGAAGGCGGTCTTTACCGCGCTCGGAATCGGATTTGTTCTCGGACTCATTTTCCGTCGCTAAAGTTTCCTGAATGGCTGGCGACACCATGCGGTTCCGCAATCCTGCGGGACACGCCGGCTTGCTCAACAATCTCGTCTCGCTGGCCAATTCGCTGGCGGGCTTTTTTGAAGCGCGGGTCACTCTTTTTGCGCGCGAATCCAAGGGTGCGCTCGTGCATCTGCTGTTGTTGGCGGCAGCGCTGATCACGGCGTTGGTCCTGATCGGTTCGGGCTACGTTTTTTTGATAGTCGGTTTGATCTTCGCCATTGCGCATGCGCTGGGCGTGTCGTGGGTTTCGGTCGCGCTTTGCGTCGCGGCGCTGCATTTTGTGCTCGCGATCGGCTGCGTTATTTTCGCGAAGATGCAATTCACCAAACCAATCTTCCACGCCAGTTTGCAGGAACTTAAAAAGGATCGGGAATGGCTAAAGGATCTGGACCGGAAAAATCGCTAACGGACATCAGGCAGGAAATCGCGCACTCGCGGGACCGCATGGCGCGAGATCTCACCGGCCTTTCCTACGAGCTGGATTTTCCGCTGAAATTTCGGAAATCGTTTCAACGCAACACCCTCACCTGGATTTCCGCAGCGGTCCTGACTGGAGTGGCTTTTATGGCGCGGCTACCGAGTGGTGGGAAAAAGACGATGAAAATTAGCGCACCGGAAAGCGGCGGGAAAAAAGGCAGGGAGCAGAGAAAGGGCTTGCTCGAAGCGGGTCTTGCGATGGGGTTGCTGCGCTTCGCGGCAGCGATTGCCAAACCGATCGCGGTTAAATACGTACAGAACGCGGTCGGCGGATACGCGCGCCGGAAATAAACGCGACTCTACGAAGGGTTGAAGCGAAACTTGGTCCGCCCACGCTTCGCATTGGCCTTCGCCTTGCGCCGGGTTTTTTGCGTGGGCGTTTCGAAAGCCCGCAGACGCCGCACTTCCTCGAGGATGCCTTCCGCGTCGAGCTTGTTTTTCAGCCGCTTTAGCGCCCGATCGACCGGTTCACCTTTACGAACAATGACTTCTGGCATGGCTTGATTCTCCTCGAGATAAAATGGGAAAGGGCTTGGTGAGCGGAGCCTACTCGGGCGCGAGGGCAGCGTCAACTATTGTGAATAACTTCGCTCGTTAGGCCGCCGTGGGCGATGCCGGCGCCGCTTTTTGGGCGATTTCCCGCCGCAAACTGCTGCCCCCGCCGCCACGGGCTTTAGTCCACCACAGAACAATGGGCGAGGCGATGAAGATCGATGAGTAAGTGCCTACCACAACGCCAATTATGATTGCCAAAGCGAAATCACGCAGGACCGAGCCCCCGAAGAGAAAAAGACACAGAATCGGGATCATGGTCACGCCGCTGGTCAGCAAAGTCCGGCTGAGCGTCTGATTGATACTTTCGTTCATGATCTGCTCGATCGAACCCTTGCGACCGCTGGCCAAGCCTTCGCGGATTCGGTCGTACACGACGATCGTGTCGTTGATCGAATAACCGGCAATCGTGAGGATGGCGCCGACCATGGTGAGAGTTAACTCGCGTCCAAGAAGTGCAAATACGCCGACGGTCATGAGCACGTCGTGCAACAAGGCGACGATCGCACCGACCGCGAAAGATAATTCAAAACGAAACGTGACATAAATTAGGATGCCGAAAATGCCCATCCCGAGCGCCCACAGTGAACGCTTAGCCAGTTCGCCGCCAACCAAGGCCCCGACGCGGTCGGATTGCTCGACCTCGAACGCAGCGCCGGGCAATGCCTGCGCAACCTGATGCTGAATGGCTTCGCTGGTGTTAATCGGGCTGCGAATCGTGATGTAATTTTTTCCGGCCTGTTGCGACTGCTGAATCGGCGCGTCGTCAAAATGTAAGGGCTTGATCGCTTCGCGAACATCATGCACCGAGACTGGTTGTGTCGTGCTTAAGGTCAGAAGGTCGCCGCCCTTAAAATCGACGCCGAAATTGCGATCGCCACGCATTGCGAAAGCGCTTCCGCCCGCGATCAGCAGCGCGACTGAACACGCGACGGCGATTAGGCCTTTGCCGAGAAAGTTCACATGCTGCGACGAAATCAGATGCAACATCGAGACCTTCTTAATCGCGCCGGTGTCGACGAACCAAGTGAGCAAATTGCGGCCGACAATGAGCGCAGTGAAGAGAGAAGCCAGGATACCGAGCGTGAGCGAAATCGCGAAACCCTTCACCGGACCACTCGCCATAAAGAACAGAATCGCGGCGGTAATGAGAGTCGTAACGTTGGCATCGAAGATAGAGCTGAAGGCCTTGTCGTAGGCCGCTTGCACCGCGATGCGCAGCGATTTTCCAAGCGCCATTTCCTCACGCAACCGTTCGTAAATTAGAACACTCGCATCGACCGCGATACCGACCGTTAAAATAATGCCCGCGATACCCGGCAAGGTGAGCACGAAGTGGAACATCGTGAGCGCACCCATCAAGAGAACGATATTGACCAGCAGTGCGATGTTGGCGATCAGGCCGACGAATCGGTAGTAAACAACGACGCACAAAAGCGTGATCGCCAGACCGACCAGGCCGGCAAAGACACTCGAGCGAATCGAGTCGAGACCGAGCGTGGGCGAAACACTTCGCTCTTCTTCGATACTCACCGGCGTTTGCAACGGATTCTCCAGGACGCTGGCGAGATTGCGCGCTTCCTGTTCGCCGAAGTTGCCGGTTATTTCCGCGTTGCCGCCGTAAATCGCATCGCGGATCACCGGCGCCGATTGAATGACTCCGTCGAGAACAATCGCGAAACGAAAGCCTTTGAATTTTTCCGTGATGTTACCGAATTGCTTTCCTCCTTCGCTGTCGAATGTGAGCTGCACACCCCAGCCGCTGTTGCCGTAAAAGGCATGCGAAGAGCTGACGTGATCGCCGCCGAGATCGGCTTTCTTTTTAACGAGAAGACGCTCCTCTTCCGCAGGCTTGCCCGGACGAGGCGAAATCTTATAGCTCTCGATTCGATATTCCGGTGGAATGACGTCGGTGCCGGCATCAATCGCGCGCAAACGCTCTCCGCGATCGGGATAAACCAGGCGAAACTCCAACTTCGCCACCCGTGAAAGTTGCTCGCGCGCTTCCTGAATTTTCGCGGTATCAAGCCCGGGAATCTGAACAAGAATCCGATCTGTCCCCACCGGCGTGATGACCGGTTCCGCGCCGCCGAAATAATCCACGCGTTTGCGAATAACCTCGACCGCCTGCTCGAGTGTGCTCTTGGTCAGCTGCTTGTCGCCGGGGATCAGTCGAATTAAAAACGAAGTCCCACCCTGAATGTCGAGACCGAGCGCGATTTTTTTCTGCGGTGGCCAAATTTGCATGACCATCAGGATCAGCAGCAGAACGGTCAGTGTCAGGGCGATGAGACGTTTCCGCAGCCCCTGATCGGTCGCGAAGTACCAACCGAACAGAATCAGAACGAGCAGTAGAAAGAAAAAAGTGAACGAAGCGCTCATATTGCCTGACGACTAAGCGGACGGCGTCTCCGCCTTGGCCACGGTGGTAATGGCAGATTTCTCCATTTCAATTTTCACGTTGTCCGCCACCTTCACGATCACGGTGTTGTCTTTCACATTTGAAATCAGACCGTGAATTCCAGAAGCGGTCACCACGCGATCGCCGGTCTTTAAAGCGGAGACCAATCGCGCCTGTTCCTTTTGCCGACGCATCTGCGGCCGGATCATGACGTAATACATGATCACGAAAATGAAGATGAAAGGGAGGATGCCTACCAGACTTGAGACCGGTGAAGACGGCGCGGGGTTGGCAGCTTGAGCGAGTAAAAAAGTTAACATGACCAGAGGAAAATTTTCTCAGCTGGCGCAGCTGGAGAAACGGGCTGGAATTGAACACCACACCGAAGGAATTGCAAGGAGAGCTCGCTCGCGCTTCACTTCACAATTTCGCCCCAGGCCGGTTCTTCTAGTTGGAGCGCCGGATCGTCGAGCTCGCTGCGATTAATTCCTTCGTATTGCGCAGCGATGTCCGCCCACGCACGCAGGCGCAAAGTTATTTGATCGCCCACGCGCAAGCGCCCCGCGGCCGTCCAGACATTGTCGTGCATGCTCAAGAGGTAAACGACGGCCTTTAACGCGCCGGCATTTGCTTTTCCGCTAATTTTTATCTCGGAAAGTTGCACCGTCATCACGTGGTCTTGATATGGAACGGTGGCCGGCCGCGGGACTAACGAGAGGTTCTCGATGGTGCCGGTTGCCTCAACCATTTCGCCAGGTTTCGGAGAAAAAAATTGCGCGGCGCCAGGCTGGCGAAGTTTCAGATCCAGTAGTTTCCAATTTCCAAAGGCCAGCTCACGCGCGGCGAATTCCCAAATTACCAATTTCTTTCCGGCTAATCGATCTCGACCGCGCGCGAGATCACGTGCCAGAATTTCGCGCGTGGCGAAAGCGCCGTCGCTGTTGCGCAGGATGCAATCGAGCGGGCGATCGCCTAACGAGCGGCTGAGTTGCTCGGCAAAGCCGGCCGATTCGCCCCAGCCCAGTCCCTCTTGCGAAAAAATATTCGCGAAACTATCCCCGAGCACGAGCACATCCGCGTCCGCGCTTGGTCGCCAAAACGCATCGCCATTCGTGATTTGATGAATGGTGACGCGTTGCCGAGGATACAACTGCTCGTCAGGCGCCAATCGCAGCATGCGCGCCACATCACCGCTGCCGCTAATTTCCAATTCGTTAGTTTGAAACGGTCTCTGACTTTCTATTTCAGGAAGTTGTAGCGTCCCGGCTAATTTCCGCACGACCAGTTCCATCGTTTCCGGTTTCCAATGCGTATCGCTCGTCAGGTATTTTTCGCTTTCGGTTTCCACGTAAAACGGAGCGGGATCGAAAATCTTTACGCCACCGCTCGTTAGGCGATTTTTAAATTCCTCGAATGACCCATTCTGCAATCGCGGGCCGGCTTTTGTGCTGAGCTGCGCACCTTCGATGGCCGGCTTCACCGGGACCGGCACGATCACGAGATCAATCCCGCGCGCCGCGAGCTGATCGCGAAATTGCACGATCGCTTTGATCGGGTCCGGCTGAACCTTCGCGGCGTGCAGGCGTTTGCGTTGCCACGCCTCGGAGAGAAACGGCGACCCGGTCACATAATCGACATCGGGTCGATAAAACAGCCAACCGTTGCGTCCGAGATAAACCTGCTCGTTGCCCGCGCCGAGTTTGCCGGTGAGAAGCGATTGCGTTCGCGGCAGAAGCCATCGGGAAACGACGGACTCCTCTTCGAGTTGTTTCTCGAAAGATTTAATGGTCTCTGCGCGCATAAACATTTTTGCATTCAACTTTAGCCAGGTGCCGGCGAAAAATTGGATCGTCGGCACAGAGACGATTGTGAGCAGGAAAAGTGAGATGAGAATTCCGCGCGCGCCGGCGGTGAATTCCGTGTGTTTAAGCGCGCGCTCCGCTTCTTCTTCGCGCGAAATTTTTCCGCCCGTCTCCGGCGTCGGTTCATCGTAACTCGGAAGCGAATGCGTTGGGGTACGCGGTTCCATTTAGAAGATGAAATAAATGAACGGATTGTACTCCTGAGTCGCGAGCACGATGAGCGCGACCCAGCCAAGTCCGAAGCAGACGGCCGTTTTCGGCAGCGTGAGTTGTTGCGTCCAATCCCACGTCTGTCGGCCGGCCCAGACGACGAGCGCTGCGATGCCTAACGAGAGCAAATAATAGCGTTGATAAATGATGCCGCTGAGCAACGACGCGCTGGCGGTCGCATGCGCCAGACCGAACATGCTCGCGAGATAAGCGACCGCGCGAGGCAGATCGCTCGCACGGAAGAAAACCCAGCCTAACAAGACAATGATGAAGGTAATAATAATGCGCAGTGGCTTCGGCAGGCTGTGATAAAAACCTTCCCGACCTTGGCTGCGCTCAAAGGCCAGCATGCCGCCGTGCATTCCGCCCCAGATGACAAAGTTCCACGATGCGCCATGCCATAATCCGCCGAGCAACATCGTGATGATGAGGTTGGCGTAAGTTTTCGTTAGGCCGCGGCGATTTCCGCCGAGCGGGATGTAGAGATATTCGCGCAGCCAGGTCGAAAGCGAGATGTGCCAGCGCCGCCAGAAATCGGTGATCGATTCCGCGCGATAAGGTGAATCGAAATTTTTCGCGAAGACGAACCCGAGCATGAGACCAAGACCGATCGCCATGTCGGAATAGCCGCTGAAGTCGAAGTAAATTTGAAACGCATAAGCCACCGATCCGAACCAGGCATCGAGCGTTCCGATCGAGCCAGCATCGAAACAGGTGTCGGCTATTTTTCCGCACGGATTCGCCAGCAGGATTTTCTTGGTCAGGCCGAGCATAAAAAAGGCAACCCCGCGCGCAAATTTATCACTCGTTAGGCGGCGATGTTTTAGTTGCTCGGCCAAAAACGAAAACTTCAGGATCGGTCCCGCGACCAGATGGGGGAACATGGAAACGAAACACGAAAAATCGATGAAGTTGGTCATCGCTTCCGCTTCGCCGCGATAGACGTCGATCGTGTAACTAAGCGCCTGGAAAGTGTAGAAGCTGATCCCGAGCGGCAGGACCACTCGCAGCACCGTGTCCCAATGCGCGTGGCTCCCGCCTAACGAGTCCACGACCGCGTTGTAGCTATCAACGCCGAAGTTGAAGTATTTGAAGAAGCCGAGCACGACGAGATTCAGAATCACCGACGTCGCGATAGCGCCGCGTTGAAGGCGCGAGCGCGGCGCGCGTTTCCGCAAAACGTGAACCGGCTTTCCCCACACGCTCCACGAATCGTGCGCGATGACCAAACTCATGAGCCAATCGACAAAGGTCGTCGCAAACATCAGCACGATGAAGCGCGGCTCGGCCCAGCCGTAGAAAAAATAGCCGGTCAGGATGAGCCAGAAATTTCGCCAGCGTTGCGGCGCCCAGGCGAGCGCGTAATAGCCGGCCAGGGCGACTGGCAGAAAATAAAAAATGAAAACGTGCGAACTAAAAACCACGTCGGTGAAAGACTCTTAGACCGCGCCGCGTATAAAGAAAAAAGAAAAGCCCACCGATGTTGCGAGATCGTCTCATCCAGTCTCCCTTATGCGCCATGCGTTCCCTCTGCATGCTTGCGCTGCTGATTCTCGCCGCGCCGTTCTTGGTCGCGGCGGAGGAAACCGACGCCACTCTCACGCCGACGCAGCAAAAATTTCGGAACGAACTCGCGGCCAAAGTTTCGGCGCTGGAAAGACGAAACGTTAACGCGATGTCGGGCGCGGATGGGTGGTTGTTTCTCACCAGCGAATTGCGTTTTCTCGCGCAAGGTTCTTTCTGGGGAAATGCGGCCGCGAAGGCTGCGCGCCACAAATCGAGCGCAGGCGATCCGATTCCGGCGATCGTTGACTTTCGCCGGCAACTTAAAGAACGCGGAATCGATTTGCTGCTCGTGCCGGTTCCGCCGAAGGCGGCGATTTACGCGGATAAACTCGGTTTGGCCAATGCCTCGGGTCCTGCGGCGAGCGCGCCGTATCTCGAAGAATTCTACAAGGAACTTCGCGCGCAGGGCGTCGATGTGCTCGACTTGAGCACGACTTTCGCGCAACCGCCGGAGACCGCGCGCGGTGCTTTTTATTGCAAGACCGACAGTCATTGGTCGGGCACCGGAGTCGTTCTCGCGGCGTCGGCAATCGCTGAACGTGTGCGTGCAAAAATTCCCGCGCCCGCGTCGCCCAAAGAATGTGCGACGCAATGGAAAGACGAAACGATCGAAGGCGATTTGCGCAGTCTGCTGCCGCATGACGTGAGCAAACCCGCGCCGGAAAATATTTCTCTGCGTGTAATTTCTGAGAAGGGGAATGGCGCGGCGGTGCAACCTGACCCCAACAGTCCACTGCTTATCATGGGCGACAGTCACACGCTCGTCTTTCACGAATTTCTGGCCGAGCGCGCGGGCTTGATCGATCAACTCGCGAATGAATTAGGTTACGCGCCCGATTTGATCGGTACGCGCGGTTCTGGTGCCACGGCCGTGCGAGTCACGTTGTATCGCCGCGGCAAAAGCGATCCCGATTATCTGGTGAAGAAAAAAATGGTGATCTGGTGTTTCGCCGCTCGCGAATTTACCGAGACGGATCAAGGTTGGGTACCGCAGCCAATCGCGAAATAATTAGCGAGTAATGACAAGACGCTTTCTGCGCCTAACGAGTGTTTTTTGGGTTTTCGCGCTCATCGCCTCGACTCCAGCGGCCAAGCCAAAAGAACAAACTGCCCTGTTGCCGACCGTGCCGCTAACCAATAGCGCGGGCATGAACGTTCTTATCCTCGGCGATTCGCTCGCTCTCTGCGGATTGGGTCAGCGACTCGACGAACATTTTCGCAACGACCCAAATGTCCGCGCGACTTTTACCTACATGGCCTGCGGCACGAACCCGCTTAGTTGGTTAAAAGAAAAACCTTACAACAGTATCAAAGCGCTCTGCGGTTATTGGAGCATCGAGTCCAGCGCGGGCGCGAAACAGCCGCGGCAAATGCAGGACACTTACGGCATGACGCGCGGTCACGTGCCGCAGCCGCATCCTGTCCCGAAATTAGAAGACATGTTGAGTACGCTCCATCCGGACATTCTCGTGGTGCAGACCGGCAGCAACCTCTTCGGACTCTTCCCGGATGCGAAGACGGTGCATCCGTCGCAAAACGCCGCTGCCTTGCGCACTTACTTTATGCCGTTCACCCACAAGGCGGTCGCGCGTCCATCGTCGCTAAAGAAAATCTATTGGCTCAGCCCGCCAACATCCGGCCGCGTGGCAAAGCCGGTGCAGGATTTTCTTTTCGAGGAAACGCGGCGGCAGCTCGGGTCGTTAGGCACGGTGATCGATAGCCGGATGCTCGTCTCGTATCCTTATAAACACATGGATCCGGACAAGGAACATTTTCTCGGCGACGACATGAATTTGTGGGCCGACAACGTTTACTCGATCATCCAAAAAGATCTGGCCGCGCAGCCACTCGCGACCGCGCCGCTGCTTTGCGACCTGGCCACCGCGCTCCCGGCGGAGCCCGTCGGTTCGATTCCTGCGCCGCGAAAAAAAGATGAGCCGCTCATCGTGAAGGCGAAACTCGTTTTTAAATCGGAACCAATCACGCAGGAGGAATTGTTGCCCTACCAGGAATCACTCGTCGCTTACGTTTACGACATCGAAAAAGTCGTGCGCGGAAACTACCCGGAGCGACAGGTGCTGGTCATGCATCCGTCCTTCATCGCCTTGAAAAAACAGAAGCTAGATAAGTTTCGAATTGGAAAAAATTACAAACTCCGGCTCCATCCCATGGACGGAACATTGTGGGAGACAGCCAAGGCAAAAGACGAAACCAACCAGGTGGATCTGCAGCCCTACATGCGCCTGGAGGACCTGAAGCGTCATCCCGGGGAGCGAACACGATGACGCGTTCTATCGTCACCGTTTTGGCCGCGGCGTTGTGCGTCGGATGTTTTTTGTTGGCCACAGATGGAATGGCGAAAACCGCGCGCGCCGCGAAAAAATCGAGTCCCGCGGAAACGCCGGCGCAAACGGCGCGCGTTTTGATGATTGGCGATTCGCTTTCGGTCGGTGCGTTTGGCGAAGCGGTGCAACTTCATCTCGCGAAAAATTACGGCTCACAAAACGTCGCGGCCTACGCGTCATGCGGTTCGTCTCCGGAAAACTGGCTGCGCAGCCAACCGTTTTTCGTGACGAAATGCGGTTACCGCGAAGCGACGCCCGATACCGCGATCATGCGGGATTTCCTCAACGGCCGGAAGCCGCGGCCGACCTCTACACCGAAGATCGAAACACTCGTTAGGCGATTTCATCCGACGATCGTGATCGTGCAGCAGGGCACGAACTGGATGGACCGAAATCTGAGCGAGCCAGAGATGGGGGCGTTCGCCGATCAGTTGATCGGCGGGGCGCGCAGTATCGGGGGTATCACGCAAATTGTTTGGATAGAACCGCCTGATCATTCCGCGATGAAACGCTCCGCGCAGAACCGCGTGCACAACGCGATCAAAAAAGCCGCCGCCCGCGACGGTTTTACGACCATTGATTCAAGCAAGATCACCAGTTACCGACGTGGCAGGACCGGCGGAGATGGTGTTCACTATAATAGTGAAGCGTCCCGCGAATGGGCGGCGAAGTTGAATCCGTTGCTCGACGCAAGATTGCGTCCGCGCGTCGCTACTCGTTAGGCAACTCGCGCGGTTTGTAATTGCCGACGAACGCGCGGCGGAAATCCGCGAAGGTGCCATTCTCGATTGCAACGCGCGCGCGCTTCATCAGGTCCAGATAGAAATGAAGATTGTGCAGTGAAACGAGGCGCAGCCCGAGAATTTCCTCCGACTTCAACATGTGCCGCAAATACGCGCGGCTGAATCCTCCGGCGCATGCTTCGCAAGTACAGCCCTCTTCGATCGGGCCGGTTTCGAACGTGTGCACCGCGTTTTTCACATTCGTCGTGCCCGCGTTCGTGAAGGCCATGCCGTTTCGCGCCACGCGTGTCGGCAGCACGCAATCGAACATGTCCACACCGCGCGCGATCAGCTCAAGCATTTGCGGCGGCGAGCCCAGACCCATGGCATAACGCGGTTTGTCGTTAGGCAAAAACGGCGCGGCGTTTTCCACCGCGAGCATCATCTCAGATTCCGGTTCGCCCACACTAACGCCGCCGATCGCGTAGCCGTCGAATCCAATCTCGACCAACGCCTCCGCACTCTCGCGTCGCAGATCCGCAAAGGTCGCGCCTTGGACAATTCCAAAAACCAATTGTCCATCCGGATGAGGCGCCTCCTTGCATCGCTTGGCCCAACGGATCGTCATCTCCAGGCTCCGCGCCGCGTAATCTTTTTCGCACGGCCACGGCGGGCATTCGTCCAGCACCATCGCCACATCGCTGCCGAGCGCGGCTTGAATTTCCATCGCGATCTCCGGCGAAATAAACGTCGGCGTCCCATCGAGATGATTTTGAAAATGCGCGCCTTCCTCCGTGATCTTGCGCAGCTTCGCCAGCGAGAAAATTTGGTAACCACCGCTGTCGGTTAAAATCGGTCCGCCCCAATTCATGAACCGATGCAGGCCGCCGAATTTTCCGATCACCTCCAGCCCCGGCCTAACGAAGAGATGATAAGTATTGCCGAGCACGACCTGCGCATTCATCTCGCGCAGCTCGCGCGGACTGACCGCCTTCACGCTGCCTTGCGTTCCCACCGGCATGAAGGCCGGTGTCTCGATCACGCCGTGAACAGTCGTTAGGCGACCACGGCGCGCTTTTGATTCAGTATCGGAAACTAGAAGTTCGAACATCGGCGGGACAGGCGAGAAGAATTTCGGCCGACACCTCATCCGCGCCACCGGCCACTCTTACTAAGTCAGTGTTATGCTCGCCGTTAACGAGCTATCACCGAAATCGGCTCTGATCGAGATCGGAACGTTAAGAGGAATTGGACTACCGGGTTGATCTCTGAATCGAAACTGAAGGGTCTGGGTTCCAGGTGGGAATATTAGGTGGCCGCCGGGAGGTTGATTTACGACCGGTGGATCGAAGAGGAACTTCACGTTCGCGTCTGGTGTGAGCAGAACCTCCGCCCGTGGAAAACCTTTGCCCAAGGTCACGATCCCGGTTGCCCGTTCGCCTTGTCTCACCGTCGCCGGTTGAATAACAAAGGATTCCAACTCGCCGCCCGCGGGCGGTGGTGGTGGTTGGCCAATCGCGCCTTCAACATGTTCCCAAGTATCGCCGAAGATTAGTTCCGGCGCCTCCAACGGGAAGACGGCTGCGCCGCCGAAAATGACGACCGCACCTCGTACACTATCGAAGACCATCGCGTGAGCCCAGCGTCCGGCCGGCCCGATGTCTTGTCGTTGAGTCCAATGCTTTCCATCCCACTCCCAGGTATTGGCAAATATTTGTGGCTGTCCTTCCGCCTGCAAGGATCCCACCCCACCGAAAAGAGAAACTCGGTCGCCCTTGAACGCCATCGCTGCCGCCGTGCGCGGCTCCGGGCCGAAATCAGCGACCTCAGTCCAGACAGTTCCATTCCATTCCCAAGTATCTCCGAAGCTTTCCTTCCCAGCGTCGCCCCCGAAAAGGACGAACCGCTTTCGCGCATTATCAAAAGTCCCCGCGCTGGCTTTGCGCGCGGTAGGTCCCGTGTCTTCTACCTGTGTCCAAACCTCGCCATCCCACTCCCAGGTATCATCGAGCATCTTAGCCTCCGGGGTCTGGCCGCCAAAAAGAACAACGCGATTGCGAGAGCTATCAAAGGCCATGGCGTGAGCGAAACGCGCGGCAGGTCCGTCATCGGCGACCTGCGTCCACTCCTCCCCGTTCCATTCCCAAGTATCCCGATGACCTTCGCGCGAAGCTCCTCCAAATAAGACAACGCGCTTGCGCACATTGTCGTAAGCCATGGCATGGCCCGAACGTGCGCTTGGTCCGATATCCGCCAGTTGTGTCCAGTGCTCGCCGTCCCATCCCCAGCTGTCGCCAAAGAAGTGACCGCCTGATGCGTCGCCTCCGAACAGTAACGTGTGCGCGTGTTCCGCGTCGAAAGCCACACTGTGCGCAAAACGAGACTTAGGACCGGTGTGCTGTTTTTGAGTCCAAAGAAATCTAGACACGGAAGTTTTAATTCAAATGGCGACGTGAAGTGATCACCATGGGATAACCGGTTGTCTCAAGAGATTGCAAGCTGGAAGACTCCCATCTCTAACGCCCCGCACGATCCCGAAGGTCTGTTGTCCATTCGCATGGGCCGCATCTTTCCTGTGGTTCGCCTAACGAGTGCTGAATTTCCATCGCCACTTCCGGCGAAATAAACGTCGGCGCGGCGTGGAGATGATTTTGAAAATGTGGCCTTCGTCCGTGATCTTCCGGCGTCTCGATCACAGCGTGAGCAGTCGTTAGGCGACCGCGCCGGGCCCGGGAACTGGCGTCACTTCCGAGAAGCTCGAACCTGCGCGCCTACGTTCGATTACAGCTGAACTCTGGCAAGTCGCGACCGCGCTAATCCCCGTGACAACGCTTTCTGGCGAGGTGTTTGGTTCTTGGTCAACCGCGACGCGGCCTAGTGCCAGACCCGCAGCCTAACGAATAGTTTGTCGAGACCTGCTGGAATGGCAATGGTGGCCCGCACTTGCTGGACGACAGCATCACCGCCGATGACCATTTCGGAAACGCCGTTCGCGCTCCAGGTCCCGTCGAGGGCGGCGGACCATTCCACTTGATGCATCACTTCAGAGAGTGCGGCCACCTTACGCGAATAAGTGAACTCGAAGCTGGCCCCATTCTTCGCGCCTATGCCGGGTGATAAGCTAGCCACGTTCGGATCCTGGGCCGTAAAAAATTCGAGTAGATTTGGAATGCCATCGTGATCCGGATCGGCGGTATCCGCGGCATCGCCGGTGCCCGCGGTCGTGTTGAAGTTTTGAAAACGCCAGAGTTCGAGCGCGCTCGAGGCCACGAAATTACTGAGGACCACATCCTGGGGGAAGGCGCTCCCGGCACCGTAGGAAACGCGGAATGAGCCGCGGCCATCGGTGGTCAGCAGTTGGCCACCGCTGGCGACATTCGTAAACGAGCCCAGGATGTTGGCGGGGGAAATTAATACATGGAAAACATCGCTCGCGTTCGGGATAAAGGCGGCGGGCAACGCCAACAAGAGTTGGCCACCCACGGTGGCAGTTCCGCTTTGGACAGTCAGGAGGTCGAAGTCGGTCCCTGGAGTAACGCGGCCGGCGATTTCAAAGCGCATCTGCGACGACGACTGATCGGTAAGATTACCTTGAATAGTAAGGCTTCCAACCGAGAAGCCGGGCGAGATCAAGCCGCCATTGGTCACGTTACCCACTACATGACCAATGCCCGCAAGGATGCCTCCAATGACATAGATGTTGCCGGTTAGAGTACCTGAGAGCTCAATGCTCCCTGTTATCTGATTGTAGGTGGTACCGTAGTCGAACTGAATGTTACTCGTTGTATCTACGCGCAGCAGGCCGCGGTTAGTGATGTTACCTGAGAAAAAAACCGTCCCGCCATGAAGGGCGGAAATAATGCCTGGACCTTCGTTCACCACGGCGGAGACCGAAGGAGAGCTTCGTCCGATACTTAGTACGGTGTTGGCGCCGTCGGCTGTCATCATCCCGTAGTTGGTAAACGTGGTAGTTGTTAGAAAGAGAGTTCCACCGAGATCCGGAGCGATGGTCCCTTGATTGATCAAGGTTGCCTTGGCAGTTCCGGAATCGTAGCCAGGTTGGATGGCTCCATGGAGACCCCGGACAGTTACACTGCTGCTTAGTGTCAACGTGGCCCCGGCCGTAGGATCGGAAGGATCAATAATCAGGAGCCGACCGAGGTGGTTAACGTCCTGGCCCAAGGTAATAGTCTGCGCATCGAGGAAGGCAGTCTCATCAAAGTAAACATCCCCGAAGCCCGTGCTACCCCCGGAACCTCCACCCAAGATCGACATGTTACCGGCCACCGTGGTGCCGTTGATCAGATGCACGGAGCCGCTGGTCATGTTCATGCCGCCGACCAAATTCACGCCGTCTAGCGTGCCACCGCGAGTGGAATAAAGCAGGCTCGAGCCGTCAACCGTTCCGTTCTTGATCTTGCCGGTGTAAAGCGTGAACGGGCCAGAGGCGCCGGGAGTTAGCTGCGCGCTGGTGTTATTCAATTGCCCGGAGATTCGAACAACTCCCGGAGCACCGCCAAGAGGGACGTCGAGTTGAGTGATAGTGCCGATGGCAGAGGTGTTGAAAACCCCACCTAAGTCTAGGGTGCTGCTTGAGTCTACTTTCAGAGCCCCGAGGTTCGACCAATTTCCTGCGAGCAAGGCCGTGCCACCGTTGGTTGCCGAAATGATCCCGAAAAGATCATTTAAGGTGGTGGTGTGGTTAAGTGGGGAAGGAAAGGTATAGCCGAGGTAAAGTTGCGTGCCCTGACCGTTGGCTTTCATCGCGCCGTGATTGTGCAAAACCATCGGCCGAAGGTAGAAGACGCCGCCAACATCGGGAGCTACCTCGGCATAACTCTCCAGGGTAGCGACGGCAGGGTAGAAGCCGTAGTTAGAGCTAGTTATCTGGCCATACCCTCCTTTAACTAAGACGTTTGAGCCGAAGGTCAGCGTGTAAGACTGATCTGCATGAGCGGAATCCCCGATACTGATTCCGCCCGGGCCCATGGTGGGGAAAAGACCTCCAAGAGTTATGATGTTCTGATCAAGTGTGCCCGTTTGGTTGTAAATCAGGTATCCATCGTAACTACCGCCGAGTGTTATGTCGGTAGCGCCCGCGATGGTAGCATTGTGGCCGCTGGAATCAGCAGATAAGCTGATGCCTGCACTGTTGTTCACGAGCAGTCCGTCCTTGAGGCTGCTCCCTTCCAAGGTTGCGAGCGCGCTATCGCTTACAGTTAGTAACCCATGCACGGTTACATCGATTAGTCTGCTGGCGTTCCCGCCATAGGCGAACTTGAGCTGCCCGAGCCCCGCGTTTTGGGTAATGGTGGCGCCTTGGAGAGTCCCACCCTGCAGCACGAGAGTGCCCGCTTCCAAGTGAATGTTCCCCGCTAGAAGGCCGCCGAAATATTGGCTGTAACCCCGGAGCTTAAGTATGGCATTGGATGAGTTAATCGTTAGGTCGTTAACTGCCACGAAGGTGTCCAGGGTAACTGTGTATGGAGCCGCGCTACCTACTCCGATGGTCGCATTAGCCGGATTGTCGGTGTAGCTGCTGGGGACACCAACGGGCGTCCAGCGAGAAGGATCGTTCCATGAGCCATCGGTACCGGTGTTCCAAAAGTAGTCCGTGGTGACCGCTACCAAGGGATAAGCGACCGTTAACTGCAGCAAGACGACGGCAAGTCGTGAGACCACCGTGCGCCAACAGCTGCGGGGCGCAGGCATGCCTGCGAGTAGGAGGTTTGGCTGGGTGAAGTCAAGCCTATTAAAGGTGTCGCTTCTTTCTCCTTGTCGCGGCATCCGACGCGATTCCTCTGCTACTTTGCGCCCGCCGCAACTCTGGCGACGCATCGCCGCGGAAACGTGGTTTAGTGTTCTGTGAAAAAGAAGTTGTTCGCGGAGCTCGGGCTGGCCCCCGAAATTTTCGAGGCGATTGAGCGCATGGGCTTCGAGGAGGCTTCGCCGATTCAATCCGCAGCCATTCCCGTTTTGCTTGAAGGCGCAGATGTGGTCGGGCAATCGCAGACTGGCTCGGGGAAGACCGTCGCCTTCGGGATTCCGGCGATTCATTTGGTGGACGCTAACCTCCGCGCGCCGCAGGTGCTCATCCTCTGCCCGACGCGCGAGCTCGCCGTTCAGGTCGCAGAAGAGATTGCGAAGCTCGCGTTTTTTAAGCGCGGCGTGCGGGAACTGCCAATCTACGGCGGGCAGTCTTACGAACGGCAATTCCGTGGCTTGAGCGCGGGTGCGCAAATTATCATCGGCACACCAGGCCGAGTGATGGACCACCTTGAGCGCAAAAGTCTCAAGCTCGATCAAATCAAGATGGTGATCCTCGATGAAGCGGATCGCATGCTCGACATGGGCTTCGTCGATGACATCAAAACGATCCTGCGCGAAGTGCCTAACGAGCGCCAGACCGTTTTCTTTTCCGCCACTATCCCGCGCCCCATCCAACAATTAATCCAAACCTTCACGCGCAATCCTGTGAATGTGCGCGTCGAGGCGGAGGCGATGACCGTTCCGGCGATCGATCAGGTTTATTACGAAGTGGATCGGCGCTCGAAACTCGAAGTTCTTTGTCGCCTGATCGATCTCGAGGACGTGAAGCTCGCGATCATTTTCTGCGCGACTAAGATGATGGTCGACGAATTGACCGAGCATCTGATCGCGCGCGGCTACGGCGCGGACAAGCTGCACGGGGACATGACGCAAGCCATGCGCGAACGCGTCATGGGCCGGTTCCGGAAACGGAAGGTGGAATTTCTCGTCGCAACGGACGTGGCGGCGCGCGGGCTCGACGTGGACGACATCGAGATTGTTTTCAATTACGACCTCCCGCACGATGGCGAAGATTACGTCCACCGCATCGGCCGCACGGGGCGCGCGGGGAAGGGCGGCAAGGCAGTAACGTTTGTCGCCGGGCGGGAGATTTATCGGCTGGAAAATATTCAGCGTTTTACGAAGAGTCGAATTCGCCGGGAGCGAATTCCATCTGCCGAAGAAGTGGAAGGGAAACGAGCGACCGCCTTTGCCGAAGCGCTGCGCGAGACGCTCGAAAAGGGCGAATACAAACGACACGACGAATTGCTCGACCGTTTTTTGGCACGGGATTATTCGCCAACCGATATCGCGTCCGCGTTGATCCACTTGTTAGGCGAAGACAAACCACGCGCACAGCAGGCGATTCCGGAGGACCGACCGCGCGGGGAGCGAGAACGCATTCCACGCGCGCGTGAGCGACGTGAGCAGACCCGTCAGGATTACGAAGGAAGCCAAACGCCCTCCCGCCGTGGTCCACGCGAGGAAGCGGGGATGATTTCGCATGAAGCCGGGATGGTCCGACTCGCCTTCAACGCGGGCCGTGCGCACTCGGTGCAACCGGGCGATTTCGTCGGCGTTATCGCTGGCGTGACTGCGATCCCGAAAGGCGAGATCGGCGCAATTCATTTGCAGGCGACGAAGACGCTGGTCGATGTCGCCGAAGCGCGTGTGCCTCTGGTCTTGAAAAAACTAAACGGGATTCAGTTCAAGGGCCGCAAGCTACTGGTGCGCGTCTCGAACTAGCTGGACGGATGTCGGAGCCGGTCGTCAATGCCATCGCCAGCGGGAGTGAACTCGTCGTTCGCTTTGGCAATCAGATCGTGCTCGATCATGCGACGCTGACTATTCGGGAAGGCGAGCGCGTTGGTTTGGTCGGACGCAATGGCTCGGGCAAATCGACCTTCCTGCAAATCGCCGCGGGCGCGATGAAGCCGGATGCGGGCGAATACAATCAGCGTCGCGACCTCGTGACCGGCTACATGCCGCAGATGTTTGAGCTCGATGAATCGGCGACCGTGCATGCGAACATTCTCGCGGGTGCCCAGGCGGTTCTCGATTTGATCGCGGAGTACGAACGCCTGCCGTCGGAAAGCGCGCGCAGCGGGATCGTGCTCGACCAGATTGCGCACTTCGATGGCTGGAACCTCGAGCACCGCGCGAAGAGTTTGATTACGAATTTGCACGCGCCAGATCCGGATCGTGTGGTGGCTGATCTTTCTGGAGGAGAAAAAAGACGCGTCGCGCTTTGTCGTGCGCTGCTCGCGCGGCCGGATTTTTTGATTCTCGATGAACCAACGAACCATCTCGATACCGGTTCGATTGAATGGCTGGAGGATTTTCTCGCGCGCTATTCGGGCACATGTCTTTTCGTGACGCACGACCGCTATTTCCTCGATCGCATCGCGACGCGCGTGGTCGAGTTGTCGCGTGGAAAATTCTACAGCTACGACGGCAACTACACTGATTACCTGCTCGCGCGTGCGGAACGCGCCGCGGTGGAGGAGATGCAGGAACACAAGCGGCAGCGATTTCTGAAACGCGAACTTGAGTGGGTGCGGAAGGCGCCGCGCGCGCGGCGGACGAAATCGGTCGATCGGGTGGAGCGTTATTTCGAAATGTCCGCGCAGGCCGCGCCGGAAGCGGAGCTCGATGTCGACCTGATTATTCCGCCGGCACCGAAGCTGGCGAATCGCGTGATCGAACTGCGCGATGTCGGAATGGAGCTCGGTGGTCGCATGCTATTTCGAAATGTTTCGCTCAATCTTTTGCCTAACGAGCGGTTGGGAATTGTCGGACGAAACGGGCTCGGAAAATCGACACTGCTGAAGATCATGCTGCAGCAACTCGCGCCGACATTTGGCGAAGTCGAGATCGGCGCGCGGACGGAAATAAATTACGTCGACCAAGATCGTTTGTTGCTCGATGACGCGAAAACGGTTTGGGAAGAAGTGGGCGAGGGAAGCGAATATGTTCGGCTGGGCGAGGAGAACATCACGCTGCGCGGATATCTGCGGCGATTTCTTTTCACGGAAGAGCGGATCAACACGAAGATCGATCAACTGAGCGGCGGTGAACGCAGTCGCGTCTTGCTTGCGAAAATTCTGAAACGTGGCGGCAATGTGTTGATTCTCGATGAACCGACAAACGATCTCGATTTGGGAACGCTGCGCTTGCTTGAAGAAGCGCTGGTTGGTTTTGGCGGCAGCGTGGTGGTCGTTAGTCACGACCGCTATTTTTTGAACCGCGTTTGCACTGCGATCTTGGCCTTCGAAGACAGCGGCGTTGTTCGCTACGCGGTTGGAAATTACGATTACTATTTAGAGAAGCGTTCCGCGGAAGCGAATGCGATTAACCTTCGCTCGGACTCGGTCGCGAAATCATCGCCGGCGGCGAAGCCGCGCAAGTTGAAATGGAAAGAGGAACGCGAACTCGAAGGAATGGAGGTGGAGATTCTCGCAGCGGAAAATGAAGTCGCGCGCATCGAGATGCTGTTTGCCGATCCGATGTTTTTCGCCGAGCACGGCGCTGAGTTTCCAAAGTATGAAAAGGAATTGCGCGCGGCGCGTGATGAAGTCGCGCGACTTTACGCGCGCTGGGCAGAACTCGGCGCGATCGCGAATCTGACCGCGTAAGGCCGGTGAATTTCCGACCGTTGCGACAATCGCAAATCACAGTAATTCCGGGCGGAAAATAATGTTGCAGCACTGATTTTCATTCCTATATTCCCGCTCCCCCGCATCAGGTGCGCGGAAAAGTTCGTTGCCTGAGCGCGGTTTTTTTGTCGCCCGAATCCAGACGATTTCGTCCGGTTTGGGCGGCTACCATTTTTAGACAATGCCCACCATCAATCAGCTCATTCGCAAAGGACGAAAGAAAGTTTCGGTGAAATCGAAATCACCGGCTCTGAAAAATTGTCCGCAGCGTCGCGGTGTTTGCACGCAAGTGATGACGCGCACGCCGAAGAAGCCGAATTCCGCTCTGCGTAAAGTGGCCAAGGTGCGGTTGACGAATGGTCAGGAAATCATAGCCTACATCCCCGGCGAAGGGCACAACCTGCAGGAGCACTCGATTGTGCTGGTGCGCGGCGGACGGGTGAAGGATTTGCCGGGCGTGCGTTATCACATTGTGCGTGGAACGCTCGATAGCCTCGGGGTTGATGGACGCCGTCGCAGCCGTTCGAAGTACGGCGCGAAACGTCCGAAGGCTGGCGGCGATGCCGCGGCAGAAAAGGGCGGCAAGAAGAAATAATTTTTTAGGAACTACGGAAACGGAATCACATGTCTCGTCGGCGGAAAGTTTACAACAAAGAGGAGAAGCTCGACTCGCGCTACGGCAGCGCCGCGGTCGCGCGCTTAATCTCCACTGTGATGAAGCGCGGGAAGAAATCTCTCGCGGAACGGATCGTTTATACCGCGATCGATAAATCGCGCGAAGGTTCCGACGCGGTTGATCCGCTCGAAGTTGTAAACAAGGCGCTGGAAAATGTTCGTCCGCGTCTGGAAGTGAAATCACGCCGCGTTGGTGGCGCGACTTATCAGGTGCCGATGGAAGTGACGCCGGCTCGTCAGGTTTCGTTGGCGATGCGCTGGATTGTTTCTTACGCGGACAATCGTCGCGGCATGCCGATGGCGGAAGCGCTCGCAGCTGAATTGAAAGACGCTGCGGCTGGCCAGGGTAACGCGATTAAGAAGCGCGACGACACCCACAAGATGGCGCAAGCGAACCGCGCCTTTGCACATTTCCGCTGGTAACAAATTTTTGGCCATGGCTACTGCGACTCTCGAAAAACCCAAAGCGTCGGCGAATCCGAATTCGCCGGACCGCAAGTTCCCGCTCGAAAGGACGCGGAACATCGGAATTGCTGCGCACATCGATGCCGGCAAGACAACGCTGACCGAGCGCATTCTTTTTTACACCGGCATGATCCACAAGATCGGTGAAGTGCATGAAGGCACGACCGTGACGGATTGGATGGAGCAGGAACGCGAGCGCGGCATCACGATCACGTCCGCCGCCACCACCTGCGCGTGGATGCAAAAGCCGGAGCCGGGCGTCTACAAAATGTATGACGGCATTAAGATGCGCGTGAACATCATCGATACGCCGGGTCACGTCGATTTCACCGCCGAGGTCGAGCGTTCTTTGCGCGTTCTCGACGGTGCAATCGCGGTCTTCGACGCGGTCGCTGGTGTGCAGCCGCAATCCGAAACGGTCTGGCGCCAAGCCAACAAGTATCTCGTGCCGCGCATCGCTTTCATTAATAAAATGGATCGCGTCGGCGCGGACTTCGATGCGTCGATCGATTCGATGCACAAGAAACTCGGCGCGAATGCGTGGCCGATTTTGATTCCGCTCGGAAAAGAAGATTATCTCAAGGGCCAGCTCGACGTCGTAAATCGCAAAGCGGTTTTTTATCTCGACGACGACTCGATGGGTTCGGTCTACGAAGTGCGTGACATCCCGGAAGAGAACAAGGAGCAAGTTGAGAAGGCCTACGCGACTCTCGTTGAGCAGATCTCTAATTTAGATGACGAAATCGCCGAGGCTGTTCTCGAAGAGAAAACGATCACGCCGGAAATGTTGAAGGCGGGAATTCGTCGGCAGACGATTGCGAATAAGTTTGTGCCGGTCGTCGGCGGATCAGCTTTCAAGAACAAAGGCGTGCAGTATCTCGTCGACGCGGTGATCGATTATCTTCCGGGTCCTCTCGACATTCCGCCGGCGAAAGGCATGGAGCCGGACACGCACGAGCCGATGGAAGCGTTGACGGACGACAACGGCAAATTCTGTTCGCTCGCCTTCAAACTTTGGAGCGATCCGTTTGTCGGCAAACTTGTTTTCTTCCGCGTCTACTCCGGTTCGTTGAGCAAAGGCGACAACGTTTACAATCCGCGCACTAATAAGAGAGAGCGCATCTCGCGGTTGATTCAGATTCAGGCCGACAAGCGCGAAGACATCGATACCTGCTACTCGGGCGACATCGCGGCGATCGTTGGCATCAAGAACATCACGACGGGCGATACTCTTTGCGACGAAGACTTCCCGATTCTGCTCGAGCCGCCTTCATTCCCCGATCCCGTTATCTCGATGGCGATCGAGCCGAAGACGAAACAGGACCAGGAAAAAATGGGCATCGCGCTGCAGCGGTTGTCCGAAGAAGACCCGACTTTCAAAGTCTTCACGCATGAAGACACCGGCCAGACCATCATCGCCGGAATGGGCGAGCTGCATCTCGAGATCATTCGCGATCGCATGCTGCGCGAATTCAAAGTTGATGCGAACGCCGGCAAACCGCAGATCGCTTATCGCGAGACAATCACCGCGCCGGCCGATGGCGAAGGCAAGTTGATTAAGCAATCAGGCGGCCGCGGTCAGTACGGCCACGTCATCATCAAGGTTCAGCCTAACGAGCGCGGCAAAGGCATCACGGTCGAGAACAAGGTCGTGGGCGGAAACATTCCGAAGGAGTACATCCCGGCCTGCAAGAAGGGCATTGAAGAAGCGATGCTCAATGGCGTCATCGGCGGTTACGAAGTCATCGACGCGAATGTCGATATCGTGGACGGCTCGTATCATGACGTCGATTCGAACGAAATGGCGTTCAAGCTGGCGGCAATTTTCGCGGTCAAGGATGCGTTTAAGAAAGCGAAACCGATCCTGCTCGAGCCGATCATGAAGGTCGAGAATGCGACGCCGGAAGAATATCAGGGCGACATCATGGGCGATTTAAATCGTCGTCGCGGCAAGATCGGCAGCATCGAGGTGAAATGAAATCTCACCATGGTCCAGGCTGAAGTTCCGCTCGCGGAAATGTTCGGTTACGCAACCGCGATCCGCTCACTTTCTAAAGGCCGTTCGAGCTACTCGATGGAGCCGTCACACTTTGAACAGGTCCCCCAGCAGCTCGTCGCTGCCGTTTTGGACCAGAAGGAAACTAAGTAATGGCTAGCGGGCAACGTATTCGCATTCGGCTGAAGGCATTCGATCATCGGATGCTCGATCAGTCTGCCGTCGACATCGTCGAGACGGCGAAACGCACCGGCGCTCGGGTGGCGGGACCGATTCCTCTGCCAACGTTAATTGAGAAGTTCACCGTCAACCGCTCTCCGCACGTCGACAAGAAGTCGATGGA
>JBBRYT010000006.1:0-202491 GCA_038237435.1 Chthoniobacterales bacterium | reverse complement strand
GCTTATCGCAGCTTATCACGTCCTTCATCGCCTATTGGCACCAAGGCATCCATTATGTGCTCTTTGTAGCTTGATCAATCTGTTCCGGTCTTTCGACCAGAGATCTTTGATAACTGAAACTCTCACGGGCTCTGGAGATCTTAACCTCCAAGCCGTTAATTTCAGACTCAGCTCTAAAAAAGTTGTATTTACTACCCTGTATGTAGATATCAAAGAACCAGCGGCTCTCGCACACTTCAGCCCATAAAAAAACCCAACCCTGTCTTCCGACTCGAAACGTTTCCGTTAATCAGCCGGGACAAAATTGAGTTCAATTTGCAGTCCCAAAATGTGCCAGAACACACTCCGTCCAGACTTAACTAGAGGAGTCCCGCTTCAGGCGGGGTCAGCAAAATAGCGATCGAATTCCGATCGTCAACGTGGAAAACGTACTTTTTTGAGAAAATTCGCGCTGGCCGCGAAAATGCACCTACGTTGCGCGCGTGAATCGTCTTGATGGTCGCAGTCATAATCAAATTCGTCCAATCAGCTTCGACGTCGGGATCGCGCCGCACGCGTCGGGCTCGGTAGTGGTCGCCATGGGGAACACTCGGGTGATCTGCGCCGTCATGATTGATGAAGGCGTTCCACGCTGGATGAAAGAGCAGGGCGTGACCGGCGGTTGGCTGACAGCCGAATATTCGATGCTGCCGTATTCGACGCAGTCGCGAAAACCACGCGACATCGCGAAAGGAAAACTCGACGGACGCAGCAGCGAGATTCAGCGACTGATCGGTCGTTCGCTTCGCGCAGTCGTCGATCTCGAAAAACTCGGACCGCGGACGATGTGGGTCGATTGCGATGTTTTGCAGGCCGATGGCGGAACGCGCACCGCCGCAATTACCGGCGCGAGTCTCGCAGTCGCGATCGCTTGCGAAGGACTCGTTAGGCTGGGCAAATTGAAGCAATCGCCGTTGCGCAAACTAGTAGCGGCGGTCAGCGCGGGCGTGCTGGAGGCGACGCCGGTCCTCGATTTGAACTACGAAGAGGACAAAGCCGTGACGGTCGATTTTAACTTGGTCGCAACGGAAGACGGCGAGTTCGTCGAGATGCAAGGGTCAGGCGAAGAGGCAACGTTTTCCGATTCCGAACTCAATGCCATGCTCTCGTTAGGCCGCAAAGGCATCGGCGAATTGATCGCGGCGCAGCGCGCGGTTTTGCTGCAAAACTCGGTCGAAAATGACCTAAAGCATTTGCCGACGAACTTGTGATACGGTAAACGCTCCACTCGAAAAATGAAGAAGGCGCTCATCACCGGAATTACAGGTCAGGACGGCAGTTATCTGGCCGATCTCTTGCTCGAAAAAGGCTACGAAGTTCATGGCATCATTCGCCGTGCCAGCACCTTCAACACCGCGCGCATCGATCATCTTTACGCCGATCCGCACATCAACGGCGTGCGACTTTTTCTGCATTACGGCGATCTGAGCGATTCGGTGAATATCGTGAAGCTGGTTTACGAATTGAAGCCGGACGAGATTTATCATCTCGCAGCGCAAAGCCACGTGCGCGTCAGTTTCGACATTCCGGAATACACGGCCGATGTCACCGGTGTCGGCACGATTCGAATTTTGGAAGCGATGCGCGAAACCGGAATCAAGTCGCGTTTTTATCAGGCGTCATCAAGCGAGATGTTCGGCAAAGTGCAGGAGGTTCCGCAGACGGAGACGACGCCGTTCTGGCCGCGTAGTCCGTACGGTGTCGCGAAAGTTTTCGCTTACTGGGCGACGATTAATTACCGAGAGAGTTACGGTCTGCACGCCAGCAACGGAATTCTTTTCAATCACGAAAGCCCTCGCCGCGGTGAAACTTTCGTGACGCGCAAAATCACGCGTGCGGTCGCCGCGATTAAGTACGGGCTGCAGAAGGAATTATTTCTCGGCAACCTCGAGGCAAAACGTGACTGGGGTTACGCGCCCGAATATGTCGAAGGTATGTGGCGGATTGTGCAACATGATACGGCAGGTGATTTCGTGCTGGCGACGAATGAGACGCACACCGTGCGCGAGTTTTGCGAAGTGGCCTTCGGTCACGTCAATCTCGATTGGAAAGAATTCGTCAAACACGACAACCGCTACGAACGCCCCGCGGAAGTCGAACTACTGATTGGCGATCCGGCCAAGGCGAAGCAGCTGCTCGACTGGGAGCCAAAGACCCGTTTCGCGGATCTGGTCCGCATCATGGTCGACGCCGATCTAGAATCGCTCTCGCGCCAATCTGCGCAAAAGCATTTGGGCAAAATGCCCTAGATCGCGCGGCCGACTCGACCGCGCAGTAAGAGCAGCCCCACCGTCACCACCGCGAAAACTGGCAAGCCCGCCGCGGATTCGGGAACGGCTCGGATGATACTCGCGGGATCGCCCAACAAAATTCTCTGCACCTGGATCTCCTGCCCGATCGCGCCCGGAATCCAGAAGTAGCCATTGGGCTTGAAGGCATCCACCAGTCGAGGAATTGAATAGACCCAAAGGAAGCTGGAGTTGGTCGCGAGCAGCTCGTTTGTCACTGAGAGAGTGTTGGTGTCGCCGCTGCCACTTTGGACGCCGATATTCAAGAACGAGGCCGCATCCGTGCTGCGCATCAGGATGGCCCGCTGCAAGATCTCCCCGGCGCTGTAGGAAGGCATGTTAGTCACACCCACGCCGGTCTGGTAAGCCTGCGATCCGGGTGGACGCGGGTTGGTGTTGCTGAAGGTAAGCGTGCCGGTGCCGCTGTTGAAGGACGGAGTGTTAATGTAGCCGTTGAAGGCGGCCAGATTGAAGTCAAGCAAGGTTGCCTGCGCGTGGGACGCTAGTAAAACCAAGCCCGCCGAGACAAGCGCTGTGAGCACCCTGGAATGCAATTTTAAGATCATAGGGGAAGGGGTAACTGTTGAGCCTTTATTCTAACTCGCGGGAAAAGCGGCTGAAATGGCTCAAATAATATACGACACGCCCGAGAACTTCGTTTTAGCGACGAGCCGAACGGACCCGCCGCGCAGCGCTTCATGTTGGTTTGTCGCCGAGACTAAGCTGAATCGGATCTAGTTGCCCGCGGGCGCGCGCAATGGTGGTTCACCCGCGAGCAATTCACGTGGTGATGCTAGCGCGGGAACTGCGGCTATTAGCGAAGTGTTCACAATGCTAACGTGCGCGCCCCAACCGACCATGTCGTAAAGCCTGATCACGTCGCGCGATTTCATCCGCACACAACCGTAGCTGGCCGGACGACCGATGTTCCGTTCTTCCGGCGTGCCGTGAATGTAGATATTCCGGCTGTAGGCATTGCGATTCTGCGCTTCCAATCCGCGCAGCCACAAAATGCGCGTCACGATCGGATCGCGGCCCGGCGCATCCGGCACGATGATTTCGCCGGTGCGACGTCGATCCTTGAAAACGGCCCCAACCGGTGCGCCGTCACCAACTTTCTTTTCCACCGCCATTTCACCCAGCGGCGTGCCGCGGCTTCCCGGCCGATCGCTCAAGGTAAACTTCGAGGTGGAAACCGGAAAGGTTGCAATCGGTTTGCCGTCTTCGAGCAGGACCAGCTTTTGTTCCGGTACACTCACAACCACACGATGTCGCGTGTCCGGCGTCGTGCAGGAAGTAACAGCAAGGAGCAATGCCAGACTAACGAGTGCTAGACGCAGCAGTTTCATTCTCGATCGAACCTGAAAAATCCTTCTGCCGTCACAGTGGTGGCGTGCGCGACGTGCTTGAAAGGAAGGCCGCGCGCGGTTGCGATTGACTCCGCGACCAGGCGCGTGTGCGCCGGCTCGCAACGTTTTCCGCGAAACGGCACCGGCGCCAGATAAGGACAATCGGTTTCCACCATGAATTTGTTCAGGGGAATTTGCGCCGCGACATCGCGCACGCTGGCGCCGTTTTTGAAAGTGACGATGCCGGTAAATGAAACCAGGTGTCCCATTTCCAGAATTTCATCGGCTTGCTCGCTAGACTCGCCGAAGCAGTGAAACACGCCGCGCAACTTTCCTTCATACGAAGCGAGAATATCGAGCGTGTCTTCCCAGGCATCGCGTTGATGGATGACAACATTCAGTCCCAGTTCGACCGCGAGATCGAGCTGTTGCTCGAACAAACTCGCCTGCTTCGATTTGTAAGCGCCGTCGTGAATACCGGCTTCGATCTGTTCTTCGGTTTCGCTTTGCAACGCGTTGCTGAAAACCTGCACCTGCTTTTCCCTCGCGGTCTCTTTGCTCGGCAAGCGATGATAATCCAAACCGGTCTCGCCAATCGCGACCACGCGCGGACTTTGCGCGATCTCACGCAATGGTTCCATCACATCATCCGGCGCTTCTTCTTCCGAAGTCGGATGAACGCCGATGACCGCGAAAATATTTTCGTGTTTTTCCGCCAACTCCACCGCGCGCCGGCTGCTCTCGATTGAAGTTCCAATCGTAATGATGCGCGTCACGCCGGCATCGGTCGCGCGCTGTAACACTTCATCAAAATCCGGCGCGAAGTCCGGATAATCGAGGTGGGCGTGGGTTTCGATCAACATCCCGGCACGGTAGCGCATGCCTCCGTCTTGCGGAATTGTTTCCTGCGCAAGCGGGAGGCATGCGCTCCGCAGGGACTCGCGCCGACATTTCCACGCTTGGCTTACAAGATTCTCGCGGATAAAACCGCCGCATGTCCGCAGGCTTGAGCGATGCGACTGTCCGCGTTGGACAATTTGCAACCACCCGCTGGACGATCATCCGCGGCGACACGGAATCGCAGGTCGCCACCAGCAATGCTCTTTCGGAGCTTTGCATCTACTGGCGCCCGATTTATCTCTTCCTTCGCCGGCAAGGCATCTCATCGCACGATGCGTAGGATCTCACTCAAGGTTTCTTCGCTGATCTGATTGAGAATCGCGCCTACGTGGTCGCTGATGAGACGAAAGGCCGGTTCCGATCGTTTCTCTTGGGCGCAATGAAACACTTTTTGTGTCAGCCGGGTCTCAAGAAGTTTCTGCCAGGTTAGCGCCCCCGGTTTGCAGATTTTCTGCAACGTAGAGCGAAATTTCCCGAAGGAATTGGAAACAAGCGTCCGATGAACCATCGCAAGTTTATGCCGTGGACCAATCAAGCTCGACCGGCTTACCTAACAGTGACCAGCCAAGGGCCAGCTAAGTCTAAGCCTGCCTCGCGCGCTGCACCCGCGCGATCAAGGCGCTCCGGCTGCGCACGCCCAGCTTCAGGAAGATTGCGTGCAATGCGTTCTTGACGCTGCCAAGTGCGCGACCAGTCTCATTCGCGATTTCCTGATTGCTCTTGCCTTCACAAATCAGCTGGACGAGTTCGCGCTCGCGCACAGGCAGAATTCGAAAAGCTGCTTTCCCATCGCTCGCTGGTTTCGAACGCCGCGGCGGTTCGGCTGGCGCGAATTCGATCAGAAATCCTGGCTTGCCGAATGGGTTCGAAGGATGGGGATGCAACGAGACCGACGCGCGCAGACCACTCCCTGTCGGGTGGCGCACTTCCGCCCGCGCGGCCACGCCGGTGATCGGAGAATTCTTGAGCGACGCCTGCCAGCGGGTCTTGAGTTCCACGCAGGCCTGGCGCAAATGCGCGGGCAAGCGAAAGGGTGGAGCCTTCAAACGTGCACTCTCGACTCCCAGATGCCAACGCGCGCAACTTTCGTGCGCTGCCCGGTTGGCTTCGGTGACCTTAAGGTCCCAATCGAGCACACAGGCCGCACGGCCCGCACCACGCAGGAGTCCACGCAGTTCTGCACGCGCGGCGCGTTCTTTCTCGACGATACGGACGCGACGAAAGGCGGCGTCGATATGCGGATAGAGCAGGTCGAGCCGCGCGACTTCAGCATCACTAAAATCAACCGCTCCTTCCGCGCGAGAGGGCGAAAAAATCGCTTCCGGCACCTCGGGTGGACTATCCCAGAAAAACATTCCGACCGCGTGACGGAACCCGATTACCCGCATGACCTCGCGATAGAAGCGAGACTTACGCAGAATCTGGTCGGGCGGAAGAATCTCCCGGGTGTTGATAAACTTGATTCCCGGATTGGCCATCAGCGTGGGCATGGCCAGGTGGTCGCGAAAAAATTCCTCCTCGACCAGATCGGTTCCATACTCGAACCCGCGCGAATCAATCATTCGATAGGCGACGTCTCGTCCCGCCTCGCGGACGATGCACAGACAGACGCTGACGAAATCGCACTGGACCGCGCCTTTCAAAACGCGAAAGACCGCTTTGATCAAGGCCTCGCCGTCGAGGGCCGCTTGCAAGGCCAGGAGTGGTTTCTCCAAACGGCGGTCGTCCAGGCTGAGGGACGGATGGGTGCTACCGCGCACGGGCAAGGTTGTAATCGAAGACGGCTGGCAAAGGCAACCATCCCGAATGCGAAAAGTCCTTCGCGTTTTTGTGACTTTAGTTTGGGAGACAGAGCAAGGGGCAGTCTCTATCATCGCGGCGGGATCCTAATCTTGCTGCCCATAGCTGTTGTTCGATTGATACCTAACGAATCAAATTCGTTCTGGCTCAGTCGCCTTAAAAACGGAGCAAATACAAATCTCGCGCACCGTTCCGCGGGCATCTTCGGACGGAAACAAACTAACAAAAGAGGAACCAGCCTATGAACAGGATCATTCTATTAGTAACCGCCTGCGTGCTACAAATTCTCACCGCAACCTTGTCCGGCCAGGTGCCGACGCTGATTAACTACCAGGGCCGTGTCGCGGTCGGCTCGGTCAATTTCGAAGGCGCGGGTCTGTTTAAGTTCGCCCTCGTAAACAGCGATGGCACTGTCACTTTTTGGAGCAACGACGGGACGAGCGACGCCGGGAGCGAGCCGGTCGACGCCGTGACCCTGACGGTCGAGAAGGGTCTCTACTCCGTGCTCCTCGGCGACGTGGTGCTCGGCAACATGAGCGCGATTCCTCCAGGCGCCTTTGCCAATGCCGACGTGCGTCTGCGGGTTTGGTTCGATGATGGCGTGAATGGCTTTCAACTGCTGGCGCCCGATCAGCGCCTGGCCCCGTCCAGTTACCTAGCCGACGGTTCGGTCACTTCAACGACGATCGGCGATGCCGCCATCACTCCGGGAAAGATCGCTCCCGGAGCGATAATGGGCGGTGATATAGCACCGAATTCGTTAGACTTTAGTCTTCTTACCGTCCCGGTCGCGCCGGACGTGGGCCAAGTTCTGAGCTTCGATGGAACAGGCCTAAGCTGGGCATCGCCAGTAGGAGCCTTTGCGATTAATGGGACAAGTGCTTACTACAACGGCGGCAACGTAGGAATCGGGACAAACAATCCTCAAAGCAAGCTGGAGGTGAACACAATCAGCGGCTCCTACGGTTTCACCCACACGGCGGGTGCATCGAGTCTCGGCTCTTACGTCGGCGGTAGTACTTCGGGAGCCAGCGGAGGGTGGTTAGGCACCATCTCGGATGACCCGCTTCACTTCTTCGTTCACGGTGGCCAACCTGCCATGACCGTAACTAAGACGGGCAATGTCGGGATCGGAACGACCATCCCCGCGGCGAAGCTGGAGGTGCGAACCGCCCCGAACTCTTACGGCCTGTTTCACTCCGATGGCACGGTCAAGCTGGCCACTTTCCTCGGCGGCGGGGCCGGCGGCGGTTGGCTGGGCACCTACAGCAATGACAACCTGCACTTCTTTGTCGGCGGTGGTGGACCCAGCATGACGATTGGCACAACGGGCAACGTGGGCATTGGCACGATTCCTAATTCGTTTAGTCCTAAGTTGGATGTCCTAACGACCGCATCGGGGGGGCCGTTTGCCTTTCCCGCGATCAGTGGACGTCACCCCAGCAACGGTATCGGCGTGAGTGGCTCAAGTATTTCGGGTCCTGGAGTCTTAGGGAACAGCACCTCTGGCAGCGGGGTCTATGCCAGCAGCAGCTCAGGCGAGGGACTCTTCGCTACTAGCGCTTCAGGCCCAGCGATCTATGCTGCAGGCAACGTCCGGCAAGATCTCTCCTCCGGAGGCTTCGTTAAAGCGATGGTATTCGTTAAGGGAGACACCGCCGGCATCGTCCGCTGCTTCAACTCCTTCCTTAATCAAAGTGGGGCCAACGCTGTTCCCTGTGGTTTCACCACGCGCAGAAGCGGTTCTAGCTACGAGGTTAAGTTCGGGTTTTTCGTCGATAATCGCTTTGTAAACGTCTTTACTTCCTCGAGTCAAGTCGTTGGCATGTTTTATGGTCGCACTTTGGAAAACACGTCAGATGGGACCTCACTCGTAATCGTTACCAACAGCGTAACCGACCTGACTGTATTCGTCTATTGAATGGGACACCTCACTATAAAAACTGGCTCACTGACATGAAACCTTGCGCCTACCTTTTTTGTCTACTGGCAACCTTAGTTACCAACCTGGTTCGCGCACAGGTGCCTCAACTCGTTAACTACCAGGGCCGCGTGGCGGTCGGTGGAGTGAACTTCGATGGCTCCGGCCAATTCAAGTTTGCTCTCGTGAATAGCAACGGCACTACTACCTACTGGAGTAACGATGGCAGCAGCGTCGGTGGCTCGCAGCCTACCGCGCCGGTTACACTTACAGTAACTAAGGGTCTTTACTCCGTGCTGCTTGGTGATACCTCGCTGGGAGCTAACATGACTTCCATTCCCACAGGCGTCTTCAATAACTCCGACGTACGCCTCCGCGTCTGGTTCAACGATGGCGTTAATGGCTCACAGCTTCTCGCGCCCGACCAGCGCATCGCCGCCGTCGGCTATGCCATGATGGCCGGTAACGTCCCTGATGGTGCTATTACCAATGCGAAAATCGCCACCGGCGCGGTAGGTTCATCTCAGATTGCTACCGGCGCCGTCGGTGCGACTCAACTGGCGGCGGGCGCGGCGGCGGCCAATCTAGGTAGTAGCGGACAAGGCGGTGTACCCAGCGGCGGGATCGTCCTTTCGACCACGGAGAATAATGCAGCTTTGTTGAGCGCCGGTTATGTCAAGATTGGTGTTACGGCTACAGCCGATCTCTGGCAGGCGCGCGCAGGCACATCTCCTCCCGCCCCGCGGGAATTGCAGACGGCAGTATGGACCGGCAGCGAGATGATCATCTGGGGGGGATCGGGTAGTAGCTACTTTAACGACGGCGGGCGTTACAATTCCACCACTAACACCTGGAGCGCGCTAAGTAGCACCGGCGCTCCATCGTTCCGTCGAGAACATACCGCGGTCTGGACTGGGAGCGAGATGATCGTGTGGGGCGGCGACAATGGAAGTTTTAGCGGCTTAAACGATGGTGGGCGTTACAACCCGACGGCTAACACCTGGATAGCTGTAACTACTACGGGCGCGCCCGTGGCCCGCTACGAACATACCGCCATCTGGACGGGCAGCGAGATGATTGTCTGGGGCGGATACAATGGCAGCTTCTTAAACAGCGGCGGCCGTTACAACCCTACGAACAACACTTGGACAGCGGTAACTACCACCGGCGCGCCCGGCGTGCGTTACGTTCACACCGCCGTCTGGACCGGTAGTGAGATGATCGTGTGGGGCGGAAAGAACAGCCTCTTTTATCTAAACGACGGCGGGCGTTATAATTCCACCGCCAACACCTGGACAGCAGTTACCACGACGGGCGCGCCTGCCATCCGCGATCAACACGCCGCGATCTGGACCGGAACGGAGATGATTGTTTTCGGCGGGGAGAATGGCAGCTACCTAAACAATGGTGGACGTTACAACCCCGCGGGAAACAGTTGGACCGCGCTAAGCACTACTGGTGCACCAGCGACCGGGCGAAGGGCTCACGCCGCGGTCTGGACCGGGAACGAAATGATCGTCTGGGGTGGATTCAACGGCAGTTACTTAAACGATGGCGGGCGTTACAATCCAACGGCAAATAGTTGGACTACAGTAAGCACGAACGGCGCGCCTCCAGCTCGTAGTTCACATACCACGGTCTGGACCGGGACGGAGATGGTCGTTTGGGGCGGAACGGGCGGGAGCGACTTAAACGATGGTGGGCGCTACAATCCGACTGGTAACACTTGGAGCGGAGTAACCGTCGGCGAGCCGAGCGTACGCAGCCAGCACACGGCAGTATGGACCGGGAACGAAATGATCATCTGGGGCGGCTACAATGGTAGTCGTCTGAATACTGGCGGGCGTTATAACCCGACTGTAAATAGCTGGACAGCCGTGAACACGAGCGGCGCGCCAGCCGGGCGTAGCTCCCATACCGCGGTTTGGTCGGGCAATGAAATGATAGTCTGGGGCGGATACAGCGGCAGCTACTTGAATAACGGCGGACGTTACAATCCGATAACTAATGGTTGGACCCTAATCGCTAACACTCTGCCCAACACACCTTCTATTAGGCAAAATCACACCGCGGTCTGGACGGGAAGCGAAATGATCGTCTTCGGAGGAGAAAATGGCACTGTATCTTTGGGCGACGGCGGACGTTACAACCCAGTCTCGAACAGTTGGACGACGCCGAACTTCTATTTATCGGATCGTTACGGTCACAGCGCAGTCTGGACTGGCAGCGAGATGATCGTCTGGGGTGGACGCAGTATAGGTTCTTACCCGGAGCACTATGACAATGACGGCGGGCGCTATAATCCAACGACGAATACACAAATGGGTGTTTCGAACTTCTCGGGCCCCGCCGAACGTGCGTTACATAGTGCGATCTGGACTGGGAGTGAGATGATCGTCTGGGGCGGCTCAAATTATACCACCCTCTTCAACAATGGCGCGCGCTACAATCCAACGGCTGATAGTTGGGCGGGGATGGCTTCGAACGCTGCGCCGGCCGCGCGCGACCGGCATACCGCAGTTTTCACTGGCAGTGAGATGATTGTCTGGGGCGGAATCGGCAGCACCACCACCACCTACTTAAATGACGGCGGTCGATACAGCGTGGCGGTCGATAGTTGGAATGCGACGAGCACCAGCGGAGCGCCGGCTGGTCGTTACTGGCACACCGCAATTTGGACGGGCAACGAGATGATCATCTGGGGCGGAATCGGCAATGGTTTATTTAATGACACCTATAGCTACGTCTTAGGTCGCACCTTATATCTTTACCAAAGGCCATAGAGCTTGTGCGATGAAGCTGATTTACGTCATTATTCTTATCCTGTCTTGCGCGTTTCCGATAGCTGGGCAGAGCGAGGACTTAGGCTTTCTTTGTAAGGATCGTGCGGCGATTGAGCGCAACTATCATGCGCATCGTTTGGGAACATCCAAACCCTTCGAACAGGCGATGCCACGCGAGTTAATCGAGAAGCTTGTGCGTCAGGACCTGCAGAAGAAAGCGATACTTAAGAAAGCCTACGCCGTGGAGATCTCGCCAGATATGATCGCGGCGGAAGTCCGCCGCATTGAGAGCACCACGCGCGCCCCCGAGATGCTGGCCGAGATCAAGCACGCTCTCGGCGATGACCCGGAGCGTTTCGCCCTCAGCATGGCGCGGCCTCTCATAGTCGAGCGCACCCTGCGTGCGCGCTTTGAGAATGACGACAAGATTCACGCGCCGCAACGCCGCGAGGCTGAGCGCGCGCGGGAGACATTACTCGCGAAGAAACCGGTCAAGGACATGGAGCAAGTGA
This sequence comes from Chthoniobacterales bacterium, assembly GCA_038237435.1. GTDB lineage: Bacteria > Verrucomicrobiota > Verrucomicrobiia > Chthoniobacterales > UBA10450 > JACCTI01. The sequence continues at coordinate 190,899 of JBBRYT010000006.1, read as the reverse complement.
CATGGCAGCTCACGTCGCGTCCAGTTGTAGCCGGGGTGGCTGACCCCGGTTCTGCCATGACCATGCCGCGACCACCTGGGTCAGCGACCCCGGCTACAACGTCCAGCGCCAGCTATTCGGTCGAAGCGACCGCAGACATCGCGCAGGTACTCAATCGACCAGCACGGGAGCCCGATCGAAAACTATATTTCGAAGACTTAGAACCAGACCTACAAAAGGTCTTGCGCGCGCAGTTGCAAAAACCCGGCGACGTCAGCGCAGTCATCGAAACACCTGACCGTTTTCTCCTTTTCATCGCGATAGAACGTAACGCCGACAGCCTTAGCGCCGCTTCCCTATCAATTCCGAAACGCAGCTACGAAAAATGGCTCGAAGAGCAGGCAACAAGTTTATGAAAATATTAACTCTCCTTAGCTGCATCAGCTTTCTTACCTCCGCTTCTGCCCTGGCCGCGTCACGCACCAGTGCCAGTTACTCCATCGCCACCGAAACAATCGACTCGGCTGGCGCGCCCAGCTCCAGCACCAACTACAAGAACGACGCGACCGCTGGAGGAATCACGGGCGTCTCCGCGGTCGCATCGCCCGCGGAAGTAGTGAAGGCGGGCTACGTGGCGCAGCTTTATGAAATCGTTGGACTGGCAGTAACTTCGGCGCAGCCATCGGTCAACGAAGGGGCAAGCATCCAGCTCCAGCCGCGTTATATCCTGGACGATTCCACCTTTCTTACCTTGGACCCTACCTTGGTTACGTGGGGCGCGCCCGTCGAGCCAATCGCATCTATCAGCGGCAGCGGAGTAGCTACCGCTCAGACCGTTTACCAGGATACTCCAGCTTCGGTGCAGGGAACCTTGGGTAGTTACACCGGCACTTACAACCTGACAGTTATCAATGTAGTGAACGACGACTTCGGCAGCTACGCCGGCGACGGCATCGACGATAGCTGGCAGGTACAATACTTCGGTCAACCACCTAACTCGAACGCCGCACCTAACGTGGACTTCGATCACACCGGCCAGACTAACCTCTTTAAGTTTGTCGCTGGCCTGAATCCACTCGATGGCTCGCGTTTTCTGGTGAGCACGCAGTCGGTCCCAGGCCAGCCGTCCCAAAAGTATGTGATCTTTAGTCCCATAGTTGGGGGACGGACTTACATCGTCCAATCGGTTTCGAGCCCAGCTAGCTCGGCCTGGGCGCCACTCCCGCAAATGACGCAGACTGATAACGGACCAGTCAGGACAGTAACTGACTTGAACGCTCTGCCCGCGCCCCGGTTCTATCGCGTCCAGATTTCCAAACCATAAGAAGGTAACGATGCAGATTTCACGCGCCCGACGGATCACGGCTATTCTGCTAAGTCTTAGCGGCCTTGCATTGCTGGCCCTTGCCACGACGGAGCGCACCAAGAAATCGGCAAGGGCCAGGGAAGCTCAGGAAGAAGGAGAAGCCGCGGCGGACAGTCCGAATGAAGCGGCCCGGTTTCGCCGCCTGCAATTGCAGGACGAGAATGGCAATATCCCGATCGATGGTTTGCAAAAGGCGAGAGAACAAGTGGCCTTGATGAAAGATGCGCAAGAGCAAAAGGCCAAAGCTCTCGGGAAGGTAAATGGAATGGATGTAGCCGGGATCGATCCCGGCGCCTGGGCGTGGCTTGGGCCGGGTAATATCGGTGGGCGAATACGCTCGATAGTGATTGACCCGACTAACCCGAATAACATGTGGGTGGGAAGTGTCTCGGGTGGTATCTGGCGCTCGAGCAACGCCGGTAGCTCCTGGGAGCCAGTCAACGACTTCCTGCCTAACCTCGCCGTCTCGACCATAGTGATGGATCCGACTAACTCCAGCGTCATGTATGCAGCTACGGGTGAATCATTCGCTGCTGACCTCAGCGTGACGGAGGGTGAAGGTATCACGCCAGAAGGGCTTCGAGGCGGCGGCATCTTTAAGTCAACAGATGGTGGATTGACGTGGAACCTGTTATTGGCAACAGACCCGGCGAAATCGGTTAATTGTCCCACCGCGGGTCCGAGCTGTGCGTGGTCGTATGTTAATCGACTAGCGATATCATCTGACGGCAACACACTTCTGGCCGCTACATTGAATGGTATCCAACGTTCGACAAACGGCGGGGTTAATTGGAATGCTGTAGCAAGCTTCGCCGGAGACATCCAGGATATTGACTTCGATCCCACTGACACCAACAAGGCGATTGCAGCGCGACCTGGAGCAGCACGATACTCTACTAATGGAGGGCAAACCTGGCTTACTTCCACTTTCACACCCGCTCTAAACCCGATCATGAGTCCAGGTCCAAGCGGCCGGATCGAGGTAGCCTATGCGCCGAGCAATCCACTGATCGTTTATGCCTCGGTAGATCAATCCAACGGCGTGGCCCCCAACCAGACCCAAGGGGAAATATTCCAAAGCACCGATGGCGGGCAGAACTACACCCGGCTGAATACAAGTAATCCTGGCAATACTTTCTTAGGCGGGCAGGGCGGCTACGGGAATATTATCTGGGTCAATCCCATCGACCCAAACTTCGTTATCGTCGGCGGGATCAACCTATATCGGAGCACGGATGGGGGAACCAACTGGACCCCGATAGGAAACGGAAATAATGGCTCCCCGCATTCCGATCATCACATGATCGTTGTTTCCCCAAGCTTCGACAACAATACCAACAAGACGGTCTACTTTAGCAACGACGGCGGAATCTATCGGGCCGATGATATCTCGACCGTCACTTTAACAAGTGGATGGACCAAACTGAATAACAACCTCGGCATTACTCAATTCTATGGCGCCGCCGCCAACTCCGCTGGAGTCATCGTAGGCGGCACTCAGGACAACGGGATTGTGAGATTCTCCGGCGACCCACAAGCATGGACTACCACTTTCGGAGGCGATGGCGGTTATGCGGCGGCCGATCCCACGGATCCTAATTATTTCTACGGCGAGTACACGAATCTAGGACTGCGCCGCAGCAGCGATGGTGGCGCTTCGTCGGGTTATATCTATTGCAATCCCGCGCCCACCAGCGGCAACGGTGGTCCCTGCAACGGCTCCGGTATTCTTGATGCCTTTAACGGCGCTAACTTTGTCGCTCCCTTCATTCTCGATCCGAATAATCCCAGCACATTGCTGGCCGGCGGTCTGAGCCTCTGGCGTAGCAATGATGTTAAGGTCGCTGCTCCTGCTCTCCCCATCTGGACCGCGATCAAGCAGCCGGTTTCCAACGGCCTCATCCCGCCGAAGAATGTTCCCATCAGCGCGATCGTAGTCTCTCCTAATAACTCGGACTTCATAGTCGTCGGTCATAACGATGGGCGGATCTACCTCACCTTCGACGGCACCGGGACCAATCCCCCGACGTCGCCAGCCTGGAGCCAGATTAGTAATGCGACTACTCCAACTCGCTTCGTAACGCGATTGGCTATTGACGAGACCAGAAGCCCGAACTGGATTTACGCGACCTTCGGCGGTTTTAGCAATAATAATGTCTATGTTACAAAGGACTTGGGAGGGACCTGGATCGATGTTAGCGGCATAAAAGGCTTAGCAACTGACCTACCGGCCGTGCCCGTGCGCAGCCTGGTGATCAATCCGGTGCGCGCGGATTTATTGTATGTTGGGACCGAGGTAGGCGTTTTCGCTTCGGAGGATGCGGGAGCTACCTGGAGTGTGACACAGGATGGTCCCGCCAATGTCCCGGTGGACGAACTATTCTGGCTCAATGGAGAGCTTGTCGCTGTGACCCATGGGCGTGGTCTTTATACCACGTACCACGGGATATATAACTTCCCCGCCTGCACCGTTCCGCCAGGCGGCTGTCCCTGTTTTGGCAACTGGGATTGCGCTTGCAACTGGAATAACAAGCAGGTCCCGACGGCCAACGACGATGTTTTAATTTATTGTCCGGTCACCGCACCTGCGGGTGGCCAGGCCAGAAACATCCGCGTGGAGAATCGTCTCACCCTCGGTGGCGGCCTTGGTGTAACTGGAGATGTGTTCAATGCGGGATACATTGTCTACAGTCCGGGCGGGCAAAGCAGTATCGGCTGCCGTAACCTAATTAACATAAAACCACCCCACGTTTCCACCTACCAAGGTACGATTGAACTGCTAGGTGGCATTTCGGCGAGCGGGGATGTAACTAACAGTGGCGTTATAGCTCTAGGCACAAGCCTGGACTCTAATAACCTTACGACCGCGCCGGGAAGCACGCTCACGCTTAATGTAGCCCACATAAACGGCAACCTTTTTAACTATGGCCTGATCGAAGCCCTAGGCGCGCAAAGTTCGATTAACGTAAGTGGTAATATAGACAATGGCGGCACGCTCAAAGGGGCGTTCCTCTTTCCCAGGGCTCCGGCGAGTCTGGTCAAGAACTTTTCCGGGTCGGGGCTGTGGCAATTCTCGGCATCTGGTATTTCCCAAGGCTACACCGTAAAGCTTGCTAGCGATATTACCTTGGACATAGCCAGCTTTAATAACAACGGCACGCTCGACTTTGGTGATAAAATGTTGAACTTTAAAGGCAATTCATTTCAAGGCGGTGGCATTGCCGCCGGCACAGGCCTTCTTAAGTTCGTGCCAACTGGTGGCACCTCTGTCTTCAATGCGAATGGGCCAGCCGTTACTATCGCCTCAGGCACGGTCGAGTATCAGTCCGGTGGCACGGTCAGCGGGCCGTTTACAATCGCGACTGGCGCGACCTTCGTTATGAATACCGGTGGCACACTCACCCTTAACAATGACGCGCTGGTTAATGGCGCTCTGACCAAGACTGGCGGCGGAATCATTGTCTTCGATGGTCAAACTTTTACTAACAACGGCTCGGTCGGCGACATCGACTTCATCACCTTTAATGATACCGGTTCGCCCAAGTTACAGTCCATCGCGGGGACGGGTCCGTGGTCGCCCACTAACATTCAAATCGGTCAGGCTTCGCCTTCTACCACAACTGTTACCCTCCAAAACGACGTTACTTTCACAAGTAATCAGTTGGCGACTGCAAATGGTTCCGCGCTCAATGTGGGCAGTCATACTTTGACTCTTCGCGGCCAATCAAACTTCTTCTTCGGTAAGATTGGTGGCACGGGCCTGGTTAAGATGCAGCCGAATGGCGGCACACCCAGGCTGGGCACCAATTTCTTTCCTCTCACCATCGATCCATCTCTTGAGATAGTCTCGGGAGTCGTGAAAGGAACTTATACGACTGTCGGTGGAACTTTAACGATTGATGCAGGCGCTGCTCTTTCGCTCTTCGGCTTCGCCGACATGACAGTAAAAGGGGATTTCTTGAACAACGGAACGCTCAACGCTTTCAGCGACAATCCATCTCTCAACTTCAAAGGCGCCACGTTTACTAACAACGGCAATGTGACCGGCAGTATCTATGTGAACCTCGGCCTTAACTCCAGCATCCCGCTGGCACAAAATCTCGCCGGCACAGGATCATGGGCTGGTAGCCCGCGGCTCTTCGTTGACGCACTCTCCACCACCACGCTTCTAAGCGATGTGACCTATGACGGGGCGAACCTATATGTCGAAGGCAGACTTAACACAGGTCCGTTTACACTTAGCCTGCCTTGCGCGGTGAGCTGGAGCGGTGCGGGAGATGTCGTCGGTAATATTCGCCGCACTAACCTCACGGCTTGCCCGGGCGGCGCCATCGCCTACGGCAGTCCTTTTACCACAATTACTTTTAACTCAGGCACGCCACCTACCGAAATTAGCGTAAAGTTAGACCTATCCGCGCCGTCAGGTTTCGCCAGCGCAGTTCAACGCACCTATACCATTACACCTACCGGCGGCAGTGGCTACGCAGCCACGCTACGTTTGCACTACCTCGACTCCGAACTAAACGGCAACAATGAAGCTGGCCTGCAGTTGTTGAGGCAGGACGGAATGGGATGGAACGCGCAGGGAGCCAGTAATAGGAATACCACCGACAATTGGGTCGAATACGCCAATGTCACCCAGTTTTCGCCCTGGACCTTGTCTTCACTGACTCCGCCTCCGCTCCCGAATACCTTCGCCAACTGGCAGCACGGCTATTTCACTGCCCAGGAGCTAGCGAACCCAGCGATCAGCGGCGACGCGGCCGATCCGGATAGCGACGGACTAAGTAACCTGCTCGAGTATGCCTTCCATTCCGACCCAAAACAATCGGCGTCGGCGAATCGACCTTACGATACGAAAGATCCGAGCTATTTCTCGCTCATCTATACAAGGGCTCTCGCTCCGAGCGATTTGACCTACACCATCGAGGAATCCCCCGACTTGTTCACCTGGTTCGCCGTCACTGCTACTAACGTAATTTTGGCCGACGATGGCATCACGCAAACGGTCAAGGCGCAGGTGCCGATTATGGGTGCGCGCAGGATGTCCCTCCGGCTTCGGATCACTCATTAACCGGCGCTTTCTATTACCACTCGATCACGGTACTCGCCCAGGTGAGTCCGCCACCAAAGACGGCCATCAAAATGTAATCGCCTTGTTTGAAACGTCCGGCGCGGTTCGCTTCGTCGAGAGCGATTGCGACCGCTGCCGCGGAAGTGTTTCCGTACTTGTCGAGGTTCACGAAAAATCTTTCGAGAGGAATTTTCAAACGGTCGGCGATTCCTTCGATAATGCGAAGGTTGGCCTGGTGCGGAATAACGCAGGCGATGTCGTCGATCGTCAGGCCGGCCTTATCGAGCGCCTTTTTCGAGGCATCGAGCATGGAAGTGACCGCCTGCTTGTAAACTTCGCGGCCGTTCATGTGGATTGTCTGTAAATGTTGGTGCGCGTTCTCGGCCGTGATCGGCGTTTTGCAGCCGCCGCCCGGCATAAAAAGAATGTCGCCGTAATTACCGTCGCTGCCGATGTGTGTGCTGATGATGCCGTGCGTGCCTTCGCCGCGATGCCGCAAAATCGCCGCGCCCGCGCCGTCGCCAAAAAGCACGCACGTATTGCGGTCTGTCCAATTCGTGATCGAAGTTAGTTTTTCCGCGCCGATGACCAGCACGGTCTCGTAAGTGTGCGAAATAATAAATTGCTGGCCGATTTCCAGCGCGAAAAGAAATCCGGCGCACGCCGCCGAGACATCGAGACAAGCCGCGTTCTTTGCGCCGATCTTCGTCTGCACGATGCAGGCGGTCGCGGGAAACATCATGTCCGGCGTGGCCGTCGCGATGAGAATGAGATCGATTTCCTCCGCTTTGATTTTTGCCTGCTCCATCGCTTTGAGCGCGGCGCGCGCGGCCATGTCGCTGGTGTATTCGTCCTTGGCGGCGACGCGCCTTTCTTTGATGCCGGTGCGAGAGGTGATCCACTCGTCATTGGTGTCGACCATCTTCGACATGTCACCATTCGTTAGGCGACGTTCCGGCGTGTAACTGCCGGTGCCGACAATGGAGGCAGTGCGCTGTGGCTTAGCCGATCGCCGGCTCGAGCGGGGCTGTCGTTTCATGGTAACGGCGAACTTCCTCGACGATATGCGGGTTCACCTCATGTTCAATCGACTCCACCGCCACGCGCAGCGCATTTTTTATTGCGAGCGGCGTGCTCGCGCCGTGCGCGATAATGCAGATGCCGTTCACGCCGAGCAACGGTGAGCCGCCGTACTCTTCGTAGTTCACTTTTTTGCGGATGGTCTTGAAGGCATTCTGCGCCAGATATGCACCCGCGATACGCTTGGCGTTTTTGGTCAACTCATGTTTGAGCCATTTAAAAATAGCGTCGCCCGTCGCTTCGCAGGTTTTCAAAGTCACGTTGCCGACAAAGCCGTCGCATACCACCACTTCGACCGGATCAGCGAAAAGATCATTGCCCTCAATGTTGCCGCGAAAATTAAGCGAGCTCTGCTTGAGCATCTTGAAAACTTCCTTGGTATTTTCGGAACCTTTCACGTCCTCGCCGCCGATAGACATCAGACCGACGCATGGATTTTCAAATCGCAGAACGTGCCGCGAATAAACCGAACCCATGATGCCGTATTGCAAGAGATGAATCGGTCGCGCGTCGACATTCGCACCGGCATCGATGAGGACGAATAAATTGTGCTCGGTCGGAATAACCGCGGCAATGCCTGGCCGTTCCACGCCGGGTAACGTGCGCAACTTTATCGTCGTCGCCGCCACCGCCGCGCCGGTGTGCCCTGCGCTCACCACCGCGTCGGCTTTGTCGAATTTCACCAGGTCAACCGCGCGACTAATCGATGAATCTTTTTTGCGCCGCACCGATTCAACCGCCTTGTCGCTCATCTCGACGACTTGCGTTGAGTGGACGATCTCGACGCGCTGATCGTTGCAGTCATGCTTTTTCAGCTCGTCTTCGATCTGCCTAGAATCGCCGACCAGAAAAAGCTTTTCGATGCGCGGATACTCACGCAACGCCATGACAGCGCCGCTGACCAGATTAGGCGGACCGAAATCGCCGCCCATGGCGTCGAGTGCGATTTTCATCGAGGCTGGGAATCTTCCAATTCCCGGCCGGGAATGCAAGATTTGCCCGACAGAAGATGCCTCGTTAGGCGCCGCTGATCGTCAAGACCTGCCGGCCTTTATAATAACCACAGGACGAACAGGCGGTATGCGACGCGACCGTGCTGCCGCATTGCGGGCACTTATTCATCTGCGGCGCCCGCCAGCGATGCGAAGCTTTGCGGGTGCGCAGGCGCATCTTGGAGGTTTTGCGTTTTGGAACTCCCATACGAAGCGGCACACCAAAGCAGGAAATCCGCGAAAGGCAACTCGCGCGCCGCTATTTCAGCTTCAATTTATCGAGCGCGCTCCAGTCCGGCTTGCGTTCCGGATCGTCACCCTTCGCTTGCTCCGGTGGGACCTCCGGCGCTTTGCAGACGCGCGTGCCATCGCGATCGCAGTGCGGATAGGCGGGCAGATTCAACAGAATATCTTCACGCAGGAAAGGCGTTAGATCGATCGTCTCCGGCCCGGTCAATTCCGTCACGATCGCGAAGTTCGGCACTTCGATCGTGTGCGTGAAACGTTCCAAACAGGAAACACAGGTCACTTCCACCGGCTGCGTGATTCGGCCATTCGCCCAAAGCGAGCCCTCGGAAATACCGAGGTCTAACGAGTAGTGCAATGGGCCGACGCATTTGACGCCGTCCTTTTCCAAATCGGGGATGGGACAATCCTCCTCGCCTTCGAGCTGTAGACCTTCGTCGGAAATTTGCCGCAAATGGATTTTCATTTCCTCGCTACCTCAATTTCGACGGGAAACTGTAACACAACGCCCGTGCCAGTTGTCATCCTGAGGCCGGCGAAGCGCGCCGAAGGATCTCAGGATCGCTATGTCGGCCACGCGCGAAGATGAACGTTCATCGCCAGAGCGAGCGTGAGATCCTTCGCCGTCTGCGCGGCTCAGGATGACAAGCATCATTTGTGCGAACCGAGTTTCTTCGCGAACGCTTGCGCGACCTGAGCCGGCACGAAGCTCGTGATATCGCCTCCTAGTCGCGCAATTTCCTTCACGATGCGCGAGCTCAGGTAAGTGTATTCCTCCTTCGGCATGAGAAAGATCGTTTCCACATTGCCTTCCAATTTCCGATTCATCAGCGCCATTTGAAATTCGAATTCGAAATCTGAAACCGCGCGCAGTCCGCGAATGACCGCAGCAGCTTTTTGCTGTACGGCAAATGTCACCAGCAATCCGTCCAGCGGCGCAACCCGCACGTGATCCGCCTCTCCAATCGTCGCGCGCAAAAGTTCCAGCCGTTCCTCCAGAGAAAACAACGGCTGCTTCTGGTCGTTGTGCGCGACGGCCACGATCACTTCGTCGAAAAGTTTTCGCGCCCGCTCGATCACGTCGAGATGACCATTCGTTACCGGATCAAAACTACCGGGATAGATCGCGCGCCGCATGGCAAGGAACTTTCAACAGCTCGCTCGGAGCGCAAGTGAACGCTTTCCAGTTAACCCCTTGCAGTTCGCGATCTCTTACGGAAGTGGCCGGATCGATCTTACCCGGTAGAAACGTTTCGTGGCGCTCGCGGCCGTGATTGTGCGGGTGGTGGACGTGCTTGCATCAGGCGCGAAGGCCATGCCGAAGATCGGGTCCGGGTCCCAGCTTAGCGCGAGAAGATCTGGCTTGGTTTCGATGATGTAGAGTCGCGCCACCGTACTTGTCCAGGTAATAGGCGAGCTGGCGCCGGCGGAGTTTGTCGCGAAGGTAACGATGCGTAGTCTGTCGCTGGCAATGGTCGGACTGGTTCCGTCGAGGTATTCGCCCTTGTCGCTAACGCCGTCGCCGTCGGAGTCTGTGGTTGCGCCAGCACTCGTTAGGTTGCCGAAGTATTGGAACTCAAACGCGTCGGCGATGCCGTCGCTGTCGCTATCCACACCCATGGCGACGTGGTCGGTCTGCACTTTGCCTAACGAGTCGTTGAGATTGATCCAACCGCAGTTCGCAGAGTAGGCGTAACCGCTGAAGGTACCGGTAAAAAGCGAAAGGCGCGGATTACCGAGCGCTTCGAAATTGATCCAGCCGACGTTTGCGCCGTAAGCGTAGCCGCGCAGAATGGCCACGCCCGGCTGGGTAGGATCGATGCTGTAGTTCACGCCGAAATCGGTCGCGGTTAAGTTTGAGTAGTGGATGTGAAGAGTCGGGGTGGCGGTAGGGACGAACGCGTTGCCTAGGTTAATCCAACCGACGTTAGCGCTGTAGATGTAGCCCGAGCAAATGAACTCACCGATGACAACGCCATCCGCGCCAGCAGGCGCACCGATGTCAGCGTCGTGCCAATTGGTCCAGCCAAGGTTCGCGCCCCAGCCGAATGCATTGGTATTACTAATGGTCGATGCCGCGTACGCGTTTAATGGCACTAGAAGTGACAATACTAGTGCGAGCCGTTTCATGATTACTGTTCGTTAGGTTCAATAACTGAAGTTCGCCCAGGGATGTGTCGTGGTGGTGGTATCGGCGGCGACATTACCACTCACCGCAGCGGTTCCGACCGCGCGAAGGTCTAGGATCGGCCCGTAGCGGTTATCAGCGGCGATGACATAATCGATCGTGGTACTGCCGGCAGAGTTGCCAGTGATGAGGTTGTGAATGCCGGATACCTCGATTCCGCGATCGCCCCCCACGATGTTGTTTGCCTCGATGCGACTACGTGCCCCGAGGACGTGGATGTCTGCACCATCGCCGTTGTTTCCGTTCGTGTCGCAGGAGTTTTGACGGACGATGCATCCGCCTGAAACGCGAATGCCATCTCCTTTGTTAAAGCTGGCTGTGCAACCCTGGATAGTACTATCCCCTCCGACGTCAATCCCCATTCCGGTCGTAGCATTGGCAGTAGCTGCGGTGGACGTGTTATTACGTGCACTACAATTGATGAGGGCACAGCCGCTCAAAGTCTCGAAACCGGCGGACGCCGTCGCTGCGCTTGTATTCCCGTAGGCGCTGCAGTTCGTGAATGTGCACCCCGCCGCGACGGAAAAGCCGTAGGTGCCGGTATTACTGAGAGCCGAACAGTTCGTTAGAGTGGAGCCGGTGCTGGCAGAAATGCCGTAGGTGCCGTTGTTATAAGTGGCCGCGCAGTTGATCAGTGTACAGCCGCTGCCGACAAAGATGCCATAAGTCGTGGTGTTATTGGACACGGTGCAGTCGGCGAGAGTTACGCCGCTACCCGCAGATATGCCATTAGTACCAGTGTGATTGTTTACTGTGCACTTGGTGAGAGTGGAACCATTCGCCACGGAAAGACCAGATGGTCCCTGGTTCGCGAAGGCGTTGCAGTTCGTGATGGTGGAACTCGTGGCAGCCTCAATACCGTTACCTGGATTATCGTGGGCCGTGCATGATTCGATCACGGCACCGCTTCCCGCATGGATCGCCACGCCGTTGCATCCGGTAACGGCGAGGTCTCTGAGCGAGGTAGCGAGCGCCGCGGAGCCGACGGCAAAAACGCCGGTCGTGAAATTTCTCACGGTGCCCTGGCGAATGTTGGCGCGGTGGGAGAGAGCGGTAATCTCAATCCCGTTCCCGCCGGAACCTGAAGTGCGTGAAACTTCGAAGCCGTTCAAATCCAAAGTCACGCCGGCAACGCCGATTTGTATGCCGTTGGCTTTGATCACTCCGAGGTTCGCTGAAAGATAATAGGAACCTGGCTTAATGATGATGAACTCATAGTTTGCGTTCGTGGTATCAACCGCCGCGGCCGGCGCGTTCTGTAAATCAATGCGCGGCTCGATTTGCTGCAGCGTCTTCATGATCGGTACATTCGGCGCGGTGGTAGGGACGAGGTTGCCTTGGGCGAAGGTGGAAATAGAAGAGGCAAACAAAATGGTGCACACGCGTGTGACCATAACGGTGAAAGTTTTCATTCACCTTCTGCTAACGGAAGCGCCCCGGAAAGTTTCAAAGATTCTTGCGAATCTTTGCAGTTACCAATTCAAATGGAATTGTTTCAGCTCGTCGTCTAACGTCATCAGGTCCCAACGTTGAATTGTTTGATCGATGCCGAGGACGTTGAGCCAGCGGCCTTCGCCACTGAAGTCAATAAAGCCAGGTGCGACGGAAAATGGCGCTTCCAGGTTGGCCAGGTGAGTTGCATTGGCCGCATCATAAATGCCAACGCGGCCGGCCGATTCCAGGACGGCAAGGTAATGACCATCGGGACTAAAGGCGGCAGCCCATGAGCTAAGCTCAGTGAGTTCGATGCGCGGCCCGCGCTGCCAATCGCGCAAGCTCCAGAACTCGTAGCCATGCGCGGTTCCGATGATGAGCCATCGATTGGATGGATCGAAAGTCACTGATGCGTCGCCATCTATCTTAAACTTGCGGATCAGCTCCCCGGAAGTGGAATTCCAAACCGCCACACCGTCTTGCGCGCGCGAAGCACCTGCGATGAGCAGACCTTCCTGACTGAAAACGATCGCGTGAGTGTGCTCCTGGCCTAACAAGTCGAGACGCCGCGATGGATCATCGCGCGCAACGATGATGGCCGGACGTTTCCCGTCGCGCGCGCTCAAGGCGGCGTATTTACCGTCGGGCGAAACTGATTCCAGGAGCCAGCCGCTCTCAACTAACCAAGGAGAGGCGCGTTCTAGTTGAACTGACTCTAAGTCGGTACGAACAATTTGCTCGGTGTAACCTTCGCCGTCATCGCCCGCTAAGAGGGACAAATGTTTTTCGCGCTGCAAAAAAGCGACCGAGGAAACATGCACCTGGGTAGTTGGAATCGAGAGAGCGAAGCGCGCATGCGCCGCATCCCAAATCTGCACGCCAGTATAACCGGTGGATGCAAGATAGTTGCCATCAGCGCTGGCAACAAAGCCAAGTGGGCGACCAGGACTGTTAGTAGGTCGCCAGGCCTGAAAAATTTGCGTCTCTTCTATTTCAAGAAGGCCGGCGGAGTTTCCGCCCGCCGCCAGACCCATCTGGTTGTCGTTAGGCGCGAAGAAGAAGGCTGGCCCTTCACTTGTCGTGCGGACAAGATTTTCCCCGCTTAACAGATCCCAAAAATTCATGGAACCATCGAGGCTCGCACTAGCTAGACGTGTTCCGCGATGGTTAAACTTGGAGACAGTAGCGGCGTCTCGATGACCGCGTAAGAGTCTTAGCTCCTTGCCAGTAGTCGCATCGAGGATGTGGACGTTCTTGTCCCAAGCCGAGGCGGCTAACTGGCGACCATCAGAGCTCCAGTAGGTCGAGCCTACTCCTTCGGCGACGGGAAAACTCCACAACACTTCGCCACTCTCGATGTTACGAACCTCGACACCGCCGGCGCGCCGGCGTTTTTCCGGCGCGATGTCGCCGTCGGCGACATCTGAGATAGCTAGCTTGGTCCCTGAAGGATCAAACGCGATCCCCTGCACGCGAATAGGCATAGGCCAATGCCGCCAGGGTGGAATCGAAGCCGGCGTGGAAGATTGGAGTAACTCATCCAGCCGATAGATATCGACGCCTCCGTTTGGAAGCGTGAAAGCGAAAAGATTTGTCTGGGCAGAGAGCGCACTCCATCCGAGACCGTTAGTCACCTGACCTTGTAAAGTAAGGAGTGGTTTAGAATCCGGTAGATGCCAGAGAGATGTCTGTCCGTTATTAAATTTCGCGGCGAGGAAGTTACCATCCGGGCTGAAGCCATAAATAAACTCCACCTGCGCTTCTGCTGGTCCTGACAATCGCGCGAGTTGCTCTTGATCTGAAACTCGTCGTAGCACCATTGTTCCATCCGACTCTTCCGACACATAACGCTCCAGCTTGTCGTCGAAGGCGACTGCTTGCTCGCGCGAGGGAGAGAGCGGCCAGGTCCGGCCCATCCGCACATCGAACAAGGCGAGGGTCGCGATAGCTTCATTGCGCAACTCGAGACTAGGATGAATGCGCGCGGCTTTGCTGATGGCGGCGAGCGCTTCGAAGCGTTGCCCCGCGCGGCCGGTTGCGCGCGAAGCGCGTGCTTGCGCGAGATAGGAGCTCCATAGGTCTTCCGTCGCTTTTTTCTCCGCCGCCACGGCGCGATCGCGTGATCGAGCAATGCGCGCCGCCGCAATCGTGGAGCCGATCGCGAACGTGGTGAGGAGGAGAAGAGTGATCGCCGAGAGCATGGCCAAGGCAGGGTTGCGTTTCGCCCAACGCCAAAGGCGTTCCGGCGGTGCCGCCGGTCGCGCCAGGATGGTGCGATTATCGAGCCATCGTTCCAGGTCTTCCGCCAGCGCCATGGCTGACGAATAACGGTCGGTCGGCTCCTTACTCAGACACTTAAGACAAATGATTTCCAGATCGCGCGGAGTCTCTCGCTCAATCGTGCGCGGTGGCGACGGCGCCGTCTCGGTAACAAGGCGCAGAGTTTCCAAAGCGGTCGCTCCGTCAAAAGCAGGACGACCGGCCAGTAGCTCGTAAAGAATCGCACCGAGACTATAAACATCGGCGGCGGTAGTGAGATTGGCGGAAACGCCCCTGGCTTGTTCCGGTGCGATGTAGTGAGGAGTCCCGAGCGCGCCCTGACCGATCGTTAGGCGATTGTCTTGCGCCATCCACTTCGCCAAACCGAAATCGGCGACGAAGGGCGTGTTTGTTTCGCTCTCAAGCAGGATATTTCCGGGCTTCAAATCACGATGCAGAATTCCGCGTTGGTGGGCGTGATGGACGGCGCGTGCGATGGTGGCGATCAACTTTGCGCTCTCGCGAAATTGCCCGCGATATTGGGAGATGCGTTCGCGCAAAGTCCCGCCGTCCGCGAATTTCATGCTGTAAAACGGTGCGCCGTCGAATTCGCCCGCTTCGTAAATCGGCAAAATGTGCGGATGATCGAGGCTTGCGACCGCCTCCACTTCCGCACGAAATCGATCGAGCATTTCCGGCGTGGCCGCGTGTTCCGCCAGAATCATTTTCACGGCGACCTGGCGTTGCGAGCCATGCTGGACCGCGCGATAAACCACGCCCATTCCGCCGCGCGCGATTTCGTCAATCAGATCGTAGTGAAACGAATCGTGGGCTTCGTTTGACTCGTTAGGCAGGACCGCGTCGAGCAAGCAAACCGGACAAAGTCCTTCCACCGTCCCCGCCGCGAGCTGTGTCTCGCACCGAGTGCAGCGCATAACGGGTTAACTGGCGGCGGTGGCCAGAACCTTGCGCAGGTAACGCAGTTCTTCGTCGATCTCGTTCGGATCGGAAACGGTCCGTCCGATTTCCTCGCGCAGTTGCGAGCGATAGTCGCGCCGCATTCGATGCACCGTCGTTTTGATCGCACTCAAAGGCAGGCCGAGCCGATCGGCCGCGGATTGATACGACGTGTCATGCAAATCCGCGGTCAGAAAAGAAGAGAGACTGTCGAAGAGCCGCTCTTTCCCGCGGCTGACGAAACTGCTGCGCAGAGCCGCGAGGGTTTGCTCGAGAAGCGCATGCGCCCAGCGCATTTCGAAAATCGATTCCGGCGTGAGCGAATGTGAAGGCTCCAATCGATAACGCTCGCGCGCATCGGCCGCATCGAGAAAAACAAACTCCCGACCGCCACCGCGCTTCTGCGCCTGAGCACGCTCCTTTTCGTTCGCGAGAAAATTCTGGAGCGAGGAAAGCAAAAAAGTGCGGAATTTCCCGCGTAAGGGATCGGCCTTCATCAGCGCCTGCTTCTGCTGAAGATGAGCGCAAAAGGCCTGGACCAAATCTTCCGCATCGGGCTCGCTCAAGCCTCTGCGCCGCGCGTAGGCGTAAAGCGGATACCAATAAATCTGGAACAAGCTGGCCAGCGCCTCCTGCGCGCGAGCGGTATCGGATTCATCCGCGCAAGCCAGCACCATCGTCCAGCGCGTCGTGTGAAATCCCGCCGCCCCATTTTCTTGCGCCTCGCCCTTCAAGGCCGCCGATTCTATCAGGCAATTTGCCGAAGAACAACAAAGCCGGAAAGTAAGCCGCCCATGCGCACGCCGCCTCACAAACGCATCGCTGTCGCCAGCGCTTTTTCGCCGCGTTTCGAAATGGTTTTGGCTGAGGCGAAACGTGTGCGCGACCGGCTCGGCACGGAGTTGAATCTCATCTACGTCGGGGAAAAAGATGACGGAACAGTGAAGCGTTTTACCGAAGCGCTGGCCGCGCTCGGTCTGCCCGCGGATTCCGCGATTTATTATCACCAAGGTTCGCCGGCGGATGCGATTCTGGAAGCAGTGCGCGAAAATTGCGTCGAGTTGATCGTGGCGGGCGCGCTGGAAAAAGAGGTCGTGCTGCGTCCATTTCTCGGAAATGTCGCGCGTCGGCTCGTGCGCGAGGCGCCTTGCTCGGTCATGCTTTTCACCAAACCGGAGCGCGAACCGAAAGCACTCAAGCGCATTGTTTTTTTCGTGCCGGATTATTCGGCGCATGCCCGCGGCGCTTTGCAACGCACGCTTGCTCTCGCCGAAAAGGAGGAGTGCGAAAATCTCTACGTTATTCGCGTTTACACCACCTTCGACGCAGCGCGTGCCAATCTCTCCGGCGATCCCAACGCGCGCACCATCGAGCAGGAAGAAGAAGCCTTGGAAAATTTTATCGAACAAGCCGGTGAATCGAAGGTGCCGACGGAAGCGCGCTGCATTCGCGGCAACACCGGCTTTGCGGCCTCCGATTTCGTGCAGGCGGTCGAAGCCGATCTCCTTGTCGTGCCGATCGAAGCAAAGGCTGAGTCTAACGAGTTGCCGGCCCACATCGCCTGGGTCACGGAGGTGATTCCTTGCAATCTTTGGATTATTCGTTAGGCGAAACGGTTTCCGCCCGAGGATGGACCTGACCCGCGAATTTCGCGCCTACAGCGCGGAGCATCTGATCGTAATTTTTCTTACCATCACGTTGCCTTTCGCGCTGGCAGCACTCGTTAGGCGAATGCGTTCTCCGAGGGTCGAACGCGCCATCGTCCTGGGAATTCTTCTGGCGCTCGTCGCTAACTACATCTGCTACATGATTTTTGTTCGCTACCTGCAGCATCTGACCTGGCAGGAAATGCTCCCGATGCAGTTGTGCGATTGGGCCATGCTCGTGATCATGGTCGCGCTTTGGAGCGGCAATCGCTTCTGGTTCGAGGTCGCCTACTTTTGGGGCATCGGTGGAACGCTCCAGGCCATCCTCACGCCCAATCTTCGCTACGGTTTTCCCGACCTCCGCTTCATCAGCTTCTTTGTCGCGCATTCCGGCATCATCATCGGCGTCGTCTTTCTCATGCTGACGCGCCGTCTGCGTCCCTATCCAATTTCCATCGTGCGGGTCTTCGCCTGGTCGGAAGTGTATTTCGTCTGCGCTATTGCCGTCGACTTACTCACAGGCGTGAATTACGGCTTCCTTCTGCATAAACCAGAGGCATTTTCTCTCCTTAGTTATCTTTCCGATTCGTGGCCGATTTACCTGCTAGAAATGCATTTGCTCGCACTCGTCTTCTTCGGCGTCCTTTATCTGCCGTTTGCGATCTACGACTTGTTAGGTCACTCGCGTCGTCCTCTTAGCGCATGACCTCGCGCGCATTACTAACGACCTATCCGCCGTTTCCGTTTCCACTTGTCAGCGGAAAAGGCGATTGCGTCTTCGACGATCAAGGCCGGCGCTATTTCGATTTCTATGGCGGCCACTGTGTTTGCAGCACAGGTCACGCACATCCGAAAGTCGCGGAGGCGATCGCGCGGCAGTCTAACGAGTTGTTGTTTTACAGCAGTGCCGCCGATGTGCCGGTGCGGACCGAAGCGGCCGAACAGCTGGTTTCTTTCGCGAATTCGCGCGCGGATATTGGCCTTCGTTCCGTTTTCTTTTGCAACAGCGGCAATGAAGCAAACGAGAACGCGCTCAAAATCTCGGCCAAGCTCACGAACCGTAAACAGTTCGTTGCTTTCGAAGGTGGCTGGCACGGCCGCGGGATCCTGCCGCTTTCGGTAACAGATGATCCGAAAATCTCGGAACCTTATTCGTCTTTCCTCGCGCCATGCCCGCGACTTCCTTGGAACGATGAAAGTGCGGTGGAGAATTTCGATCTCGGGAATGTTGCAGCCGTGATTTTGGAACCGATTCAAAGCATGGCTGGCATTCGTGAAGCACCGCCGTCGTTTCTAAGAAAGCTGCGAGAACGAACAGCCGCTGCCGGCGCCCTTCTAATATTAGATGAGATTCAAACTGGCATCGGCCGTCTCGGTGCGCCTTTCGCGGCCAGCAAATATGGTGTGAAGCCCGATATGATTTCCTCCGCCAAAGGCATCGCGTCGGGAGTTCCGATGGGCGCCGTTCTAATGACAGAAGCGATGGCCGCGCAACTTAAGCCCGGCGATCTCGGAAGCACGTTCGGCGGTTCACCGCTCGCCTGCGCCGCCTTGCTGGCTACGCTCCAAGTCATCGAAAGCGAAGACCTGATGATGAGTGCGCTTGCCGCAGAGAAAGAAATTCGCGCGACCTTGCGCGACACTTGTGTCACGGAAATTCTTGGCGCCGGTCTCTTGTTAGGCATGCGCATTCCTGCACGCGCGGCGGCGTTGAAAAAGCATCTGCAAGATTCTGGAATCCTCGTCGGCGGAAGTTCGAATCCGGAAGTGCTGCGTCTGATGCCGCCATTGAATATCAGCGACGAAGCCATTGCCGGTCTCGGCCAGGCCGTGCGCAAATTTTCGTGAAACACGCCACGCGTTTGTCCGATCTCGGGCCCGAAGTAATCGACCGCCTCCTGGCGCGCGCCAAGGAATGGAAAGCGCAGCCGCATCCAAAACATCTGCGCGACAAAATTCTTGGCATGGTGTTTTTCAATCCCTCGTTGCGCACACGGACATCGTTCGAAGCCGTCATGGCGCGCGGTGGCGGACACGCCGTCGTGATCGAAGCCGGCGCCGGGACTTGGAAACTGGAAGATCGTGTCGGTGTGATCATGAACGGCGACCGGCCGGAACATTTAAAGGAAGCAGTGCCGGTGGTGAGTCGATATGTCGACGCGTTGGCGGTGCGCTCATTCTCCAGCCTAACGAGTGATGAAGATGACAACGCCGACGCCGTGCTGCGTTCATTTCAAAAATACGCGACCGTTCCGGTGGTCAGCATGGAAAGCGCGCGTGAACATCCTTGCCAGGGTTTGGCCGATCTCATGACGATCGGGGAAAATTTCGGCCTAACGAGTGGTTTGCCAGTCACGCTCACCTGGGCGCCGCACATCAAGCCGTTGCCGAAAGCGGTTCCCAATTCTTTTTTGCTCAACGCCGCGGCGCGCGGTTGCGAGATTCGTGTCGCTCATCCGCCGGGCTTCGAGCTGCACTCCGAGGTCCGCGGCGAAGCCGAAGCTCTCGCCAAAAAGAGCGGCGGCAAAATTTCTTACTTTCGCGAACAGGATTCTGCGCTAACAGGTGCGCGCGCGATTTACGCGAAGGCGTGGGGACCGGCGACTTCCAGCGGACTCGCGCCCGATTCAGTGAAAGAACATGGCGATTGGATGCTGACGAAACGACAAATGGATTTAGCCGCGGCCGATGCGATTTTTCTGCATTGCCTGCCAGTGCGCCGTAATGTCGAGGTCGCCGACGAAGTTCTCGACGGAAAATGGAGCCGCGTCATCGACCAGGCGGAAAATCGCTTCCACGTCCAGCGTGCGCTGCTTGATTGGTTATTGAACTAGAATGACAACGCGTTCTCCTTTCGATCCGTTGAAAGACGCGGCTAAATATGTGCGCGCTTTTCGCGACAAGCCGTTCGTCGTTAAAATCGGCGGCGACATCATCGGCGATCCTGCTTTGCGTAAAAGTGTCTGCGGACAGCTCGCCTTGCTGCATGGGTTTGCGATTCCGCTCGTCGTTGTGCATGGCGGCGCGCCCACGGTCGATGCACTTTGCGAACGACTTAGCCTAACGAGAACAAAAGTTGGCGGGCGCCGCATCACTTCGCCGGAAGTTTTGGAAGCTTCCAAGATGGCGCTCAAAGGCACCGCACAAATGGATTTGCTCAGTGCCATGCACGCTGCCGGATTGCACGCGGTTGGAATTTCCGGGCAGGACGCAGAGATGTTACGCGCGCACAAACGCCCGCCGGTTATGGTTGATGGACAACCGGTAGATTTCGGATGCGTCGGCGATATCGATGCCGCCGATCCGAAATTGCTGCGACATCTCATCGCGGGTGGTTACGTGCCCGTGGTCGCGCCTTTCACTGCCGATGCGACCCATCAGATTTTGAACACCAATGCGGACACGGTTGCGGCTGCGATCGCGGTCTCACTCAAGGTGGAAAAACTTTTCTTTGTCGTGAAAGCGCCGGGGCTTCTTTCCAATCCAGATGATCAATCGACTTTGCAGCCGCTGGTCGATCTGGCGAAAGTCGCCGAGCTGGAAGCAAGCGGCGCCATTCAAGGTGGCATGAAGCCAAAGATAGCCGCGGCCCGCGCTGCCCTCGCCGGTGGCGTGCACAGCATTCATATCGTCTCTGGCGTCTTGTCCGATGCGATTCTCGCCGAGGTTTTCACGAACGAAGGCAGCGGCACGATGTTTGTCACCGAACGTCCGCGTGAGTCATGAACTCGATCGAACTCTTGGAATCGCTCGTCAATGTTCCGAGCGTTTCCGGTAGCGAAGCGGAGCTGGCCAATCGTCTCTACCACTCGTTAGGCAAAGACGGTTTTGAAGTTAAGCGCGAAGGCAATAGCCTTTGGTTTACTCTCGGGTCTAACGAGTCGCCGCAGCTTTTGCTCCTCAGTCACATCGATACTGTTCCTGCGGGTGAAGGTTGGGGGAGTGATCCCTGCAAGCTGCGCCGCGATGGCGAAAAGTTGATTGGCCTCGGTGCGAACGACGCGAAAGGCTGCGTCGCAGCGATGATTTTGGCCGCACACCAACTTCGCGATGCGAAATTCGATGGTGTGCTCACCTTCGGTTTTGTCGAAGAAGAAGAATGCGGTGGTGATGGAATTCGTGCGCTAAAAGCGAAGCTCGGCCCGATCGACGCCGCCATTATCGGCGAACCGACTTCGCTCGAGGTGGTCATTGCGCAACGCGGCATGCTGCTTTTGCGTTGTGTCGCGCACGGCGAGTCCGCGCACGTCGCGCACGCGCATTTGGGCGACAACGCGATTCACAAAGCGGCACGTGACATTGAGCGGCTGGCGGCGATGGAATTCGAACCGCACCACTCGTTAGGCGTGGCGCGCGCTCAGGTCACGCAAGTGAATGGCGGATTGGCGCGCAATCAGTTACCGGATCGCTGCGAATTCTTTGTCGACCTGCGCACGACGCCGAATCTCGATCATGCCGCGGTCACCGCTCAGATCACTGCGCAATTGGAGAGCGAGGTCACCGTTCACTCCGATCGCTATCTGCCCGTCGCAACCGACGAATCGGAGCCGATCGTGCATGCTGCTTTGGCCGCGGCGAACAGACCGGTCGGCATCGGGTCCGTCACAACTTCCGATTGGGCGTTCTTGAAAGGAATTCCTGCGGTCAAAATCGGACCGGGCGACACGCAGCGTAGTCATCGACCTAACGAATACTTACTTATTTCCGAGCTCGAGGCCGGCGCGCGCTTTTACCGTTCTGTAGCTCGCGCTTATTTCGAAATGGTGCACGCGCATGTCTGATCAGCTTTGGTCGAAGAATCTGCCGCTCGACGAGCAGATTCACGATTTCACCGTCGGGAACGATCCGGTGACGGATTTGCAATTGCTGCCGTTCGATATCGAGGGCAGCGCGGCCCACGCGCGCATGCTCGGTGAATGCGGTTTGCTGCCGGAAGCGGAAGCGAAAGCACTCGTTAGGCAACTGCGCGCTTTGAAGGACAAACCGCCGACGATCACGCGCGCGCAGGAGGATTGCCATACTGCGCTCGAACAGGCGCTCGGTGAGGCGGGTCGGAAAATTCATCTAGCGCGTTCGCGCAACGACCAGGTGCAAACCGCGCTGCGGCTCTTGATGCGGGCGCGTTTGCTTGATCTCGGCGACGCACTCGTGAAATGCGCCGAGCAACTTCTTGTATTCGTTAGGCAAAATGGTGACGCGATCATGCCGGGCTATACACACATGCGTCGCGCCATGCCGGGCAGTTGGGGAATGTGGAGCGTAGCGATCTCGGAAGGTTTGCTCGAGGAACTCGAACAACTTCCGGCGCTGTGGTCGCGACTCGATCGCTCTCCGCTGGGGGCGGCAGCGGGATTCGGCGCGCCGGTTGCGATCAATTGCGAGCGCAGCGCGGAGTTGTTAGGTTTCAGTCGCGTGCAGCGAAGTCCCGGTGATGTCATGAACAGTCGCGGACGTCACGAGCAGGCGATGGCGGCGTGGATTGTTTCCGCGAGCGGTTCGATCGAGAAAGCGATTTGGGATTTGTTGCTCTGGAGCACTGATGAATTTGGATTCGTTAGGCTGCCAGATGCATTCACGACTGGTTCGAGCATCATGCCGCAAAAACGGAATCCGGATGTACTCGAATTGGCGCGTGGCAATTGTCGCGAGCTGCGTGGCCTGGCGGCGCTCCTCGGTCAACTCGCGGGCGGATTACCTTCGAGTTATCACCGCGATCATCAGCTCCTCAAGGCGCCGTTGCTGGAAATGCTCGGAAAAGCGCAGCAGCTATTTGAGATTTTCGCGCGACTCATTCCTGCGCTCGAAATCGACAAGAGAAAATCCGCCGCCGCTTGCACTTCAGAAATTTATGCCGCGCAGGAAGCGTCGCGACTGGCCGCGAAGGGAATGCCGTTTCGCGACGCCTACGCTAAGATCGCACAGCAAATTCAGGACGGTTCGTTCAAAGCCGAAGGCCAGGAACTTCCGAAGCTCAATCTCGCGCCACTCGAGGATGAATTGGCGAAAAGTGGAGGCTGGTTGAGCGAGCGAAGAAAATTTCTCGCGCAAACAACCGAGCGTCTCTTCGATTGGAAATGAAAACTCTCCTCGCTTTCAGTGGCGGACTCGACACTTCATTTTGCGTGCTCTGGCTGCGCGATCAGAAGCACGAGGTGCACACGGTCACGGTGAATACCGGTGGATTTTCGCCTAACGAGTTGTCGCGCATCGAAAAACTGGCGCGTGATCTCGGCGCGGTTTCGCATGTCACGATCGATGCGCGCGAGGAATTGTTTCGCGATTATTTGCGTTACCTGCTGGCGGGGAATGTTCTCCGCGGCGGTGTGTATCCGCTCTCGGTCAGCGCGGAGCGAGTTTGTCAGGCGAAAAGAGTCGTTAGGCATGGACTGCAGCTCTGCGTGGGTGCGCTGGCGCATGGATCGACCAGCGCAGGAAATGATCAGGTGCGATTCGATGTCGCCTTTCGCACGCTCGCGCCGCAGTTGGAAATCGTCACGCCCATTCGCGATCTTGCGCTCAGCCGCGCGGATGAGCGCAAACTCTTAGCCGAGCGCGGTTTCGATTTTCCGGAGAAGATCGAGCAATACAGCATCAATGAAGGAATGTGGGGCACGAGCATCGGCGGAAAAGAAACGCACGATTCGTGGCAGCATTTGCCGGATGCAGCTTATCCGGGCGGAAAGATCGATCCGAAACTCGAGCCGCAAAGTCTAACGATTGCTTTTGAACGCGGCGTGCCACCCGATCCGGTGGCGACAATCGAAAAGCTAAATGCGATCGGTCGCGACTATGGAATCGGTCGCGGCATTCATCTGGGCGACACGATTCTCGGCATCAAAGGGCGCATTGGTTTCGAAGCGCCGGCGGCGCATTTGTTGATCGGCGCACATCGCGAACTGGAAAAATTGGTGCTGACTGGCAAGCAGATGTTTTGGAAGGAACATCTGGGAAATCTTTACGGCACGCTCTTGCACGAAGGACAATTTTTCGATCCGCTCGGTCGCGATCTCGAAGCGTTTCTCGAATCGAGTCAGTTGCGCGTCAGCGGCGAAGTTCGGGTGAAAAT
Organism: Chthoniobacterales bacterium; assembly: GCA_038237435.1. Lineage (GTDB taxonomy): Bacteria > Verrucomicrobiota > Verrucomicrobiia > Chthoniobacterales > UBA10450 > JACCTI01. Next base: position 166,612 of record JBBRYT010000006.1, on the reverse strand, counting down.
TTACCCGCGCTCGTTTTCGGTCGAAGGCGTGCGTTCCCCGCACACACTCATGCGCGCGGAGGCGAGTTACGGCGAAGGCACTTCGCTCTGGGACGGACGCGAAGCAGCGGCCTTTGCCAAAATTTTCGGCGTGCCGCAAATGCTGGCCAACAAGGAAAACGATGCGCGTTCATCTCGATAAGATCGCTTCGGTCACGCGTAATTTGCAGCTCGGCCGGCAGGTGACGTTGACGCCGGAGATTGAAGCGCGTCCCGGAGCGGTGATTGCCGGAAGAATTCGCGGAGAGAAGAGCGTTTACAACCAGCTCGAAGATATTCACGGGCGACTCAGTGTTTTGCACGATGGCGATGTGATCGTTGGCGCACTCGGTCATCGCAATGCGCTGCAAGGTTACGAAGGTGTGATGCCGAAGAGTGTGAAGCCGGGCGAGACGTTGCATCTGCTGAACGTCGGTGGCGTCATTGGGACTGCGATTTCCGGCAGCCCGGATGTTGGTGCGCCGTTTGAAGTAGAAGTGCTTGGACAGGTTTTGTTGTTCAAGGAATTCGGCAGCCGCGTCGGACAGCCGGCGTCGATTGAATCCGGGGCAGTTAAAGGTCAGGCGAATGCGCCGAAGGTGCCGGTTATTTTCATCGCGGGCACCTGCATGAACGCGGGCAAGACACACGCCGCTTGTGCACTCGTTAGGCGATTTTCTCAGGAAGGTTTCAAAGTCGGTGGCGCGAAATTGACCGGAGTAAGTTTGTTGCGCGATGTGCTTTCGATGCGCGATTACGGTGCGGACGCGATTTTAGATTTCACCGATGCGGGCGTGCCGTGCACCGGGCCGGAAACCTCGGCGAAAATCGCGCGCGTGATTTTGAGTGAACTGGCGAATCGCGGCGTCGATTTGATCATTGCCGAAACGGGCGACGGCATCATGGGCGAATATGGCGTGCAACAAATCCTGGCCGACCGCGAGTTGCAGGAGTGGGGCAAGGTGCACGTCCTGTGCGCGAACGACCCGGTCGGCGTGGCCGGCGCGTTAGCGCATTTTCGGAACACATTCTGCTTGAATGTCGATGTGGTCACGGGCCCGGCGACCGATAATCGAGTGGGGACGCGCTTTGTGGAGTCGTTAGGTGTGCCCGCAAGCAACGCGCGCACCAACGCAAAGCGGCTAGGCGATTTGGTTCTGGAAAAAATTCGGCCGCACCTCACTGCTCCGCATGAAAATTGACGCGATCATCTTCGGGGCTTCCGGCTATGGCGGCGGCGAATTACTCAACTGGCTTTCGCGTCATCCGCATGTGGCGAGCGTGCGCGGAACTTCGCGCAGTCGCCTGGGTGAGAAATTTTCTGAGGCACATCCGAATTTGCGCAGTTTGGTAGAAGGAGAATTCGAAGCCGAAATCCCGTGGGCGCAGTTGAAAAAAAGCGAGCAGCCTGTGGTTTTCTCGGCTTTGCCCCACGGCGAGCTGACAAAAGCTTTACCGGATCTGGAGGCAGCATGGACGAAAGCTGGAATCGCCGATCAACTGCTGTTGATCGACCTGGCGGCGGACTTTCGCACCGGTCCCTTTGTTTACGGATTACCCGAATGGAATCGCGCGGCGATCAAAGGCGCGCGACGCATCGCCAGTCCGGGATGTTTTGCCACGGCGTTGCAACTCGCGCTTTTGCCTTTGCGCGGATTGAATGTCGGTTTCATCGCGGCGACCGCGGTAACAGGTTCGAGTGGGAGCGGCGTCTCGCCGAGCTCGACCACTCATCATCCGACGCGAGCGAATGATTTTCGTGCCTACAAAGTTTTGGCGCATCAACACATGGCGGAAGTTTCTCTGGCGATGTCGGCCTGCGCGATTGAAGGCCGATTATCTTTCGTTCCACAAAGTGGACCATTCGTTAGGGGAATTTTCGCGACGATCCAGTTCGCATCCCTGAGCGGTCTTCGCCTGACCAATCTGCGTTCGCGCGCGACGAAAGCTTTTCAGGGTTGTCCGTTCGTTCGTCTGGTGGAGGAGAGTCCGCGCGTCGCGTCGGTGGTGGGGAGCAATTTTGCCGATCTCGCGATCGCGGCCGATGCGCACAGCACCGCAATCATGGCGGCGATCGATAATCTCGGCAAAGGCATGGCTGGCCAGGCGGTGCAGGCGATGAATATCGCGCTCGATTTGCCGGAGACGGCCGGGCTTTGGACGGCAGGTCGATTTCCGGTCTAGGCGCGCTATCGTGCGCGGATGAAACGGACGCCTTTGAAGATTGGCAACGTCGCGCTCGGCGGGGTGGAGCCTGCCTTTATTCTCGGTCCGTGTGTGATTGAGTCGGAAGCATTCGTTAGGCGAATGGCGCGACGCATCGCGGAAATTTGCGCAGCCGAAAAGGTGCGTTTAGTTTTCAAGGCTTCTTACGACAAGGCGAACCGCACTTCGGTGAAATCATTTCGTGGAATCGACGCGAAGGAAGGCTGCGAAATTTTGGCGGCGATTCGGGATGAGATCGGCGTGCCGGTGACGACCGATGTGCATTCGCCCGAGGAAGCGGAGATCGCCGGGCAATCGATCGACATTCTGCAAATCCCGGCGTTTCTTTGTCGGCAAACTGACCTGCTGCGCGCGGCGGCGCAGACCGGCCGCATCGTGAATGTGAAGAAAGGACAATTCCTTGCGCCGTGGGACGTGAAAAATATTGCGGAGAAGTTGCAGTCGTTCGGTTGCGACAAATATTTCTTCACCGAACGCGGCACCACTTTTGGCTACAATAATCTCGTCGCTGACATGCGTTCGTTATTCTGGATTCGCGAACAAGGTTATCGCGTGATTTTTGATGCGACTCATTCTGTGCAGCGGCCCGGCAGCGCAGGTGATTCAACTTCCGGTGATGGCGAGCTGGCGCCGGTGCTCGCGCGCGCGGCGATGGCGGCCGGCTGCGACGGAATTTTTATGGAGGTGCATGAGAACCCGGCGCGCGCGCTTTCCGACGGCGCAAATCAGATTCCGCTAAAGCAGTTGCCGAAGGTTCTTCGAATGTTAAAAGCAATTCATGCCGCCGTTTCGTAGCGGTCGTTTCCGTAGATTGGGAGCGGCAGGCCTCCTAATTTTTCTCCTCGGCGGATCGGCCATGGCCAGGCCAAGAGCCACACCAACGCCGACTCCGAACGCAGATAAGATGAGCAGTCCCGGCGTATCGGCAGGAAAAACGCCTGGGCCATTAACGAATGTGCCTTTGCCGATCGGTCATGAAGCGAAAGGACTTGTCTTGCCGGATTTCGATTTGCAAGGACACATGCGCAGCCGCCTCGAGGCAGGCGTGGCCAAGCGTCTCGATACCGATCATCTGCAATTTAAGGACATGAAGATGACGACCTTCACTTTGCAGAATGCGGTCGACTTAATGATCGAGATGCCGAGCTCGGTTCTGGATTTGAATACGCGCGTGGTCGTCTCGCAGGAGCGAACAACAGTGAGGCGCGCGGATTTTCATATTGCGGGCGATCAAGCGGAGTTCGACACGCTCGCGCACAAAGGAACATTAAGCGGCAACGTGAAAATGGTTATCACCGACCAGTCGAAGTTTCAGAAAAAGCCGGCGGAATGAAGAAGCTAATTTTGCTCACACTGTTCCTGGGAAATTTCGCGCCGCGAGAAGTGCCGGCGCAAGGTTTGAGCGCACCCACGCTGACTTCGCCTACGCCTCGCGCGAAAAAGGAAAAGGCAACCGCGAAAAAAACGAACGAGCCGACGGAGGCGATCACGACGGAAATTTATGCGGACAAAGCTTTTTTCGATTCGGCGAAATCGATCGGCATTTTTAGTGGGCGCGTCATTGTCAGAGATCCTCGTTTCAACGTGCAGTCGGATAAACTCACGGTTTACATGACAAAGGGTGCGGCTGAGGAAGCGCCGAGCAACGGGGAACAAACCGCGGCGCAAGAGCAAGGACAGACGCTGGAGAAAGCGGTAGCGGAAGGAAATGTGGGCGTGGTGCGCGATCAACCCGGCGAGGATGGAGGCCCTCCACAACATTCCGTCGGGCGGGGAGACATCGCGACTTACACGACGAGTGATGGCAGCGTTGAGCTACGAGGATCGCCACGGGTGCAGAATGGATTGAACACGCACGTGGCGACGAGTCCCGATACAGTGATGGTCATGACGCAGGATGGGAAGCTGACGACCACTGGTCCCAGTCGAACGGAAATTCGACAGGAACCGAAAGCGTCGCCCTCACCGTCGCCGACGCCGAAACCGAAATCATGAACGGAAAAGTCGCGACACCGCCCGCGCCAGCAGTGGCTCACACGGATCGTCTGCCGACCACCGGCGGTGAAGTGTTGAGCACCGATGAACTGGTGAAAATTTACGGCGGTCGCGCGGTGGTGAACGGCGTGAACATTAACGTGCGCTCCGGAGAGATTGTTGGGCTGCTCGGCCCGAATGGCGCAGGCAAGACGACCAGCTTTTACATGATCGTTGGACTCGTTAGGCCAAATAGCGGCCGCGTTTTGTTTTCCGGCAACGACGTGACTAACATGCCTGTGTACAAACGCGCGCGGCTTGGCATGGGTTATCTGCCGCAGGAAGAATCGATCTTTCGCAAGATGACCGTGGAAGAAAATATCATGGCAATTCTCGAGACGTTGTCGTTGTCGAAGCGGCAGCGGCGTGATCGTTGCGACGAATTACTGCATCAGTTCGGCATCGAGAAATTGGCCAAAAATACTGCCCTGACTTTGAGCGGTGGGGAGAAGCGACGCCTGACCATCGCGCGTTCGCTCGTGACAAACCCGAAGCTTTTGATGTTAGATGAACCGTTCAGCGGCGTGGATCCAATCGCCGTTTACGACGTGCAGCAGATTGTGGTCAACCTTCGCAAATCCGGTCTCGCGATTCTCATTACCGACCACAACGTGCGCGAGACCCTCTCGATCGTGGATCGCGCCTATCTGATTTTCGAAGGCCGCGTGGAAAGCGAAGGGACAAAAGATTTTCTCATCAACGATCCGATCAGCCGCCAGCTCTATTTGGGCGAGCGGTTCCGGATGTAACCGAAAGGAGGACATACGTGCTGACAGCGAACGCTCATCCGCCGGTCAAGGTCACCGGCCGCCATCTGCAAATCACGGACGCGATCAACAATCATGTGACGAAGAAAATCGAGAGTCTGCATCTCGACTATCCGAAAATCATCGAAGCGCACGTCATCCTCGGAGTGGAGAAATATCGGCATTCCGCCGAGGTGGTCCTGGTTTGCTCGAATCACATCACGATCGAAGCCTGCGAAGAGATGACCGACATGTATGCGGCGATTGATGCGGCCGTGGACAAGGTCGTGCGGCAGATGCGGAAGTACAAGACACGCTTGATGAAGAAACACCGGCCGCGCAAAGACATCGTGAAACATTTGGAAGAGCACGTCCTCGAGCAGGAGCCGATCGAGCTGAATGGCGAAGAGGAGGGTGCGCATCATCCGGTGGTGAAGAGCGAACGTTATCCGGTGAAGCCGATGTTTATCGACGAAGCTGTGCTGCAACTCGAAATGTCTACGCGGCAATTCCTGGTTTTTTTGAATGCCCGCAGCACGAGAATGAATGTGCTTTACCGGCGAAAAAGCGGCGATTTTGGTCTAATCGAACCGGCCGCCAGTTAGGCGCGCGGATTTACACGATGGAAATTACGGCTCACTCAGGATAAATGAGTGAGCCAATGAGCGAACCTGCGAGCACGATTCCGTTAAGCACGCGCGGCTCGTTGCGCAAAAACGTTCCCGTCGTCACGGTCGAAAGTTTCTACGACGCGCATGCCCTAAAGTTGCAGCTAAAGCTGGAAGGCCCGCACGTCGGTTTTTACCGCAAGATTCGCGAACCGACCATCAATCGACCCGGCCTCGCGCTCGCCGGCTTCTACACCTACTTCGCCGAGAAACGCGTCCAGGTTTTGGGCGCGGCTGAGCAATCCTATCTGGAAAGCCTTGCGCCGCGCGCCCGGATCCAGCGTTTCCGCGGTTTGTGTGCGCAAAAAATTCCGTGCCTGGTCGTTTCGCGCGGCGCGCATCTGTCGCGCGAATTGCTGGACGTCGCGTCGCAGGAAGAGATCGCGGTTTTTCGCACGCCGATGGTGACGATGCGTTTTATCAACGCCGCTACCATCGCGATGGAGGTGGATTTTTCGCCTACGATCACCGAATTCGGCAGCATGGTTGATATTCTCGGCGTCGGCGTTTTGATTCGCGGCGCGAGTGGCATAGGGAAAAGCGAGGCAGTGCTGGGCTTGATCGAGCGCGGTTACAGTTTAGTGGCCGACGATGTCACGCGCATCACTTCGTTCGAAGGCCGCGAGTTGGTGGCGACCGCGCCGCAAATGACCCGGCACCACATGGAGGTTCGCGGCATCGGCATCATCAACGTCGCTTCCGTTTTTGGCGTTGGCGCCATCCGCGAAGAAAAGCGCCTCGATCTGGTGGTGACGCTGAAAGATTGGGAAGAGATCCAGGAAGTTGAACGCATTGGCCTCGACCAGAGTTATTACGAGATTCTGAAACTGCATGTGCCGCATCTGACCATTCCGGTGCGACCAGGCCGCGACATCGCGCGCTTGATCGAAGTCGCGGCCATGGATCAAAAATTGAAATCGTCCGGCCGCAACAGCGCAGTGGAATTTAACGACAAGCTGCTCAAGTTGATGGAAACCAAGCCAAGCTAATGGGACTTTTGAATCGCAAAACTCGTTCGGCGACGGGCGGAGCCAAGATCGAGAAGGAAGTGACGATTGTGAATCGCCTTGGCATGCACGCGCGGCCGGCAGCGTTGTTTGTGCGAATTGCCAGCCGTTATCGCGCGGAAATCTGGGTGGAAAAGGAGGGCGAACGGATCAACGGCAAGAGTATCATGGGCTTGATGATGCTCGCCGCCGGGCAGGGATCGAAGTTGAAGATTTGCTGCGAAGGAACAGACGCCGACGAGGCGATGGTGGAACTCGAGCAGCTGGTCGCCGGCAAGTTCAACGAGGATTAGTTAGCGTCCCGGAGGTCGGCAAAAACGCGACTGTTGCAGTCTTGACATGCGAGTTAGTCTCGCCCCGTCATGAGCAGCGAGACCACCCCGAAGGAGACGCGCTTCCAAGGCGTGGGAGTCTCGCCCGGCATCGCCCGCGGCTCGATCTTTGTCGTGCGGGAAGATGACGAAGAGATCGTGCGCCACACGATCGGGAAAGACGAAATCGCGCGAGAAATCGGCCGCTTCGAGACGGCGCTGATTCAAACGCGCGCGCAAATTCTCGAGATGCAACAGCAGATCGCGGAAGCGATCGGCGCGAAAGACGCCGGGATATTCGACGCGCATCTGCTGGTGATCGAAGACCGCACGCTGATCGATGAAGTACTGCGAAAATTAGAGTCCGATCTGTGCAACGTGGAGTTCGTCTTCGAGGAGGTCGCCCGCCATTACTCCGAAACCCTGAGCAAGATCGACGACCCCTACCTGCGCGAGCGCGCGCTCGACATTCAGGATGTGACCAAGCGTGTCATTCGCAATTTACAAGGCAAGGCGCCAAAGGATTTTCTCGCGCTCAAAGAAACGCACATTCTCGTCGCGCATAATCTGACGCCATCGGACACCGCGATGATGAACCGCGAGCGGGTGCTCGGTTTCGCGACTGATGTCGGCAGCCGCACTTCGCACACTGCCATCATGGCGCGTTCGTTAGGCATTCCGGCGGTGGTCGGTTTGCATGATGCGACCGAAAAATTGGCCACCGGCCAGGAGGTGTTGCTTGATGGCTACAACGGATTGCTCATTTTTAATCCGACGCCCGAAACCCTCTGGCATTACGGCGAACTGAAGCATCGACAGGAATTGGTTACGGAGCAGTTGAGCGGACTGCGCGAAACGAAATCGACCACCGCCGACGGCCGGCACATTGTTTTGTCGGCTAATATCGAATTGCCCAACGAAATCGATGCCGTCGCGACGAACGGCGCGGAGGGTGTCGGGCTTTATCGGACGGAACTGCTCTATCTACACCGCCCGACTTTGCCGACGGAAGAAGAGCAATACGAAACCTACCGCAAAATCGCCGAAGGCGTCGCGCCGCATCCGTTGATCATTCGCACATTTGATTTGGGCGGCGACAAAATCGCGACGGGCATGAACGCGGACAGTGAAGAAAATCCCTTCATGGGTCTGCGCGCCATTCGATTTTGCCTCGAGAACGACGACATTTTCAAAGCGCAGCTGCGCGCCATTCTTCGCGCCAACACCAGCGGTAACATCAAGATCATGTTCCCTATGATCTCAGGCGTGATGGAGTTGCGACGCGCGCTGGCGGTGGTGAAAGAATGCGAAAAGGAACTGAGCGCCGAAGGAATTCCATTCGCGGAAAAAACAGAAGTGGGCGCGATGATCGAAATTCCGAGCGCAGCCCTCTGTGCGTCAGCGCTGGCCCGCGAAGTCGATTTTTTCAGTATCGGGACGAACGACTTGATTCAATACACAGTCGCGGTCGATCGCGTGAACGAACGCATCGCGCATCTATATGAGCCGACGCATCCGGCGGTTCTGCGATTATTAAGCATGGTCGCCGAAGCTGCCCACGCGGCGGATATTTGGGTCGGCGTCTGCGGCGAAATGGCAGGCGATCTCATCATGGTGCCGTTGCTCATCGGGCTCGGAATGGATGAACTAAGTGTGAGTGCGTCGCTGGTTCCGCGAGTGAAACGCGCAGTGCAAACGTTATCGGTCGAGGAATGCGAGCAGCTCGTGAAAGAGGCGCTGGAACTCGACACCCCGTCGGAAATTCTGGCGCGCTGCGGAGCGATGGCGCAAAGCCGTTACGGTGACTTGATCGGCTAACGACTAGTCTTCTTCTTCGCTCGATTCGGTTTCCGGATCGTGATCGGGCTTAAGCCCTTCTTCCTCCATCTTGCGGAGGACGTCGCTCATGTCGTCGACTTCGTCCCAGACTTCCTGGCTGACGTAGATCGGCGCTTTTTGCTGGACCGCCATGGCGATGCAATCGCTCGGACGCGAATCGAGTTCGATGATTTTTTTCTGCTGCAACTCGTTCTCCGCGCAAATAATCATGCGCGCGTAGTAGGTCGCATTTTTCAAGTCATTAATGATGATGCGCTCCACTTTCGCGCCCAGCGCCGTCATCAGATGTCCCATTAAATCATGCGTCAGCGGTCGCTCTTTCGAAACATCGCGCATGAACATTGTGATCGCGCTCCCGACCGTTTGGTCGACATAGATAATGAACACTTTGTCGTTGTTGCCGAGAAAGACGGCGCATCCTCCGCTTGTAGGCAAAACCGCGCGGACCTGCACCTCAATTACCGTCTTATTCATCCCCGCGAGACGGTATCGATGCCGCCACGAAACACAAGAGTCTCGAACGGGCTTGCATGTTGTGCGCGCTGAATGAATATGGCGCTCTGCTTTTCCGGAAGTGACTGAGAAAACGAAAACCGAGTGGGATATCGATGCCGCGATTTCCACTTATAACGTGGACGCTTGGGGCAACGGATATTTTTGCATCAACAGCGCGGGCAACGCCGAGGTGCGTCCGCTACAAGACGGCGGCGGGTCGATCGATATCATGGCGGTCGTCAATGAAGCGCGTAATCGTGGCCTGAGTTTTCCACTGGTCATTCGCTTTCAGGATTTGCTGCGGCATCGCGTTGAATCAATCAATCGCGCTTTCCAAACGGCAATGGCCGAATTCGGTTATCGCAATCATTATCGCGGCGTTTTTCCGATCAAGGTCAATCAGCTGCGCGAAGTTATCGAGGAGATCGTTGACGCCGGCCAGCAATTTCATTTCGGGCTCGAAGCCGGCAGTAAACCGGAATTAGTCGCGGCCCTCGCGATGCACAAGGATCCCGAAAGCCTCATCATCTGTAATGGCTACAAGGATCGTGCGTTCATTCGCATCGCGCTCATGGGCTGCAAGCTGGGCAAGCGAGTAATCCTCGTGGTCGAAAAACTGGAAGAGCTCGAGCAGACGATCAAAGCCTCGCAGGAAGTCGGGGTTGAACCACAGATCGGAATTCGCGTGCGCTTGCACAGCAAAGGCGCGGGCAAATGGACGACGAGTGGTGGCGAAAATGCGAAGTTCGGCCTCGATACTACCAGCCTGGTCACGGCCAGCCAGATGTTGAGACAAGCCGGCCTCGGGCATTGTTTGAAGCTGGTTCATTTTCACGTCGGCTCGCAAGTGCCCGACATCGGCACGATCAAGCGCGCCGTGCGCGAAGCCGCGCGCTATTACGCAAAGCTGGCCAAGCTGGGGCACGATCTTGGTTATCTCGACGTCGGCGGCGGACTCGGTGTCGATTACGACGGCTCGCGCAGTGATTTCGATAGCTCGGCCAATTATTCGCTGCAGGAATACGCCAACGATGTCGTCTGGAACATCGCCGATGTTTGCGATTCCGAGGGCGTGCCGCATCCAGCGATCGTCAGTGAAGGCGGGCGCGCCGTGGTCGCGCATCATTCTGTTCTCGTGGTCGAAGCGTTTGGCTCGATCGAAAAAACCGCGCCGAAATCAAAAGTCGAAGCGGGCGAAAAAGATCACAAGCTCGTTGGCGAAATTCTGGACGTAAAACATCGACTCAAACGCGGCAATCGTCTCGAGAGTTTGCACGACATTCAGCAGATCAAGGAGGACTCGCAGAACAACTTCGACCTCGGTCTGCTCGATCTCGAATCGAAAGCAAAGATCGACACCGTTTACTGGCAGCTCGCGCAGCAAATCGTGCACATGCATCGCGGCCTGCGCTACGTCCCCGACGAAGTGAAGCAGCTCGAGAACTCGTTAGCCGATCAATACATCTGCAATTTTTCCGTTTTCCAATCGCTCCTCGATCACTGGGCGCTCGGGCAATTGTTCCCCATCATGCCGATTCATCGCCTAACGACTCCTCCAGATCGCAACGGCATGATCGTCGACATCACCTGCGACTCGGACGGAAAGGTCTCGAAGTTCACCGATCTTCAAGACGTGCGCGAAACGCTCCCGCTGCATCGCATCATTCCCGGTGAAATTTACTACCTCGGTGTCTTCATGGTTGGCGCCTATCAGGACATCATGGGGGATCTGCACAATTTGTTCGGTCGCGTGACCGAAGTGCACATCTTTCTCGATCCCGACGAAGAATCCGGCTGGTACATCGAAGAAGTGATCGAAGGCAGCACGATCGGTGAAGTCCTTTCCATGACGCAATGGGACAAGGTCGAGCTCATGCGTTTGCTCAAGACACAGGTCGATACCGCGATCAAGACCGACCGCATGAAACCAAACGATGCGATGAAACTTCTTTCGGATTATGAGCGGTTGCTTCAAGAATACACTTACCTCTCGCTCAACGGTTCCCGTCCACCGCCGCAACCGGGGAATTGGTTGCCGCTCGGGTAGAGCGATCTTCTAATATGCCTTCACCGACGCGCGTGAAAGCCGCGCTACAAAGTCCTTCGCCCGTTGCCGACATCCTCGTTCGGGGATGGGTCCGGACGCGGCGCGATTCGAAAACGTTCTCATTTATCGAACTAAACGACGGTTCGAGCTTGAAGAACCTGCAAATTATCGCCCGTGATTCGTTGCCGAATTATGCGGACGTCCAGCGCCTAACGACTGGTTCGTCGATTTCGGTTCGTGGTGAGCTAGTCGCTTCGCAAGGGAAGGGACAAGCATGGGAATTAATCGCGAACGAACTGACCATTCTCGGTCAATCTGACGACAGCTATCCGTTGCAAAAGAAAGGGCATACGCCCGAATTCCTGCGCGAGATTTCGCACCTTCGTCCGCGCTCAAATTTGTTCGGTTCTGTTTTTCGCGTGCGCAGCCGGCTCGCCTTTGCCATCCACAAATTTTTCCAGGAACGCGGTTTCGTTTATGTGCACACGCCGATCATTACCGGCAGCGATTGTGAAGGTGCGGGCGAACTGTTCCGTGTCACGCAGATTGACCTGCAAAATCCACCGCGCACAAAAGACGGTGCGATTGATTACGCCAAAGATTTTTTCGCGCGCTCCACCTATTTGACGGTGAGCGGTCAACTCGAAGCCGAAGCTTTTGCCTGCGCCCTAACGAATGTTTACACCTTCGGCCCGACCTTTCGCGCGGAGAATTCAAACACGTCACGTCACGCGAACGAGTTCTGGATGATCGAGCCCGAGATGGCCTTCTGCGATCTCAACTGCAACATGGATGTCGCGGAAGAGCTCGTGAAATATCTGATCCGCGACATCCGCGAAAATTGTCCGGATGAACTCGAGTTGTTCGGAAAGTTCGTGGACAAGGAGCTAGTCGCGCGACTGGATTTCGTTCTCGATCGGCCGTTCAAACGCATCAGCTACGCAGAGGCGGTCGAGCTCTTGTTGAAGAGCGGTGAGAAATTTGAATTTCCGCTCGCCTACGGCGCGAATCTGCAATCGGAACACGAACGCTGGTTAACCGAGCAGCATTTTAAATCGCCGGTGACGGTTTTCAATTATCCGAAAGAGATCAAGCCATTCTACATGCGCTTGAACGATGACAATCAAACGGTCACAGCCATGGACGTGCTCGTTCCGGGAATCGGCGAAATCGTCGGTGGAAGTCAACGCGAAGAACGTCTCGATGTTTTGGAAGCGAACCTGCGCCATCACAAAATGGATCTGGCCGATTACAAATGGTACCTCGATCTACGGCGCTACGGAACGGTACCACACGCGGGTTTCGGTTTGGGTTTCGAGCGCATGTTGATGTTTGTGACCGGCGTCGCAAACATCCGCGACGTGATTCCCTTCGCGCGCACGCCCGGAAGCGCCGAATTTTAGCGCGCGACTAAATCTTTCGGCGCGAGGGAGGCGACGATTTTTTCGAAGCGCGGATCGCCGCGGAGCGAGTCCCATTGCGGATCCAGTTTGAGCGGGCCATATCTCACGCCACAAGGAAGCTGCGCCGAGGTGGCTAATGTTTCGAGTGCCAGATCCTTCGCACCCGTCCAGGCATAAATGACCGCGAGATTCCTGATGAAGAGCGACGCTGTAGTCGCATCCTTGGACAATGGCAGCAGTTCGCAAGCGCGATTGCCTTCGCGCACGGCTTCCTCCCTGCGCTCGAGGGCGGCATCGATCCGGCCGAGAAGGCTCCAAGCCGGCGCGCGCTCGGGTTCATCGTGGATGATCTTTTCCACGATCGCGCGAGCGGCAGTGAAGGAGGCACGCGCCCCATCTGCGTCGTTGAACGCGCGCGCGGCCACGCCGGCAAACCATTCGCGCGGGAAAATGAAGTTATCCCCGTGGAGCCCCTTAGCGGGGATCAGTGCGAGGGCGCGATTGACGGCAGTGGAGTCGCGCTCGGCCATCGCGCAGTCGAAGAAAACCTCAGCAAGATCCTCTGCGACCTTCGGTTGTTCCGCCAGAATCGCGGAGAGTTCCTTGCGCAGGGGGCGGAGATCGGCTCGTTCGGAGAATGGCACCCCGGCGAGCGAGATGCGCGTCTCCTGGCCCCGCGGCGAAACGGCTACCGCGCGCTCGAAAAAGCGGCTCGCCTCCGAGTAGCGGCGCAGAACGTTGTAAGTCCCGCCAGCGAACAGGAGGAACCGCTCGTTGCGCGGGTCCAGCTCAACGGCGCGCTCGAGATTCCTAAGGGCCTCTGTCCAGCGACCCTGACGACGATCAATGGCACCCGTGAGGTAAAAAACGTCCACATCGTTTGGGAGCGTGCTTCGAGCGAGATCGAGTTCGGCGCGAGCCCGATCGTAGTCTTGAAATCCGTGGTAAGCATAACAGGCCAGCGCGAGGTGGACTTCGCCTGCGTCGGGCTGGAGATGGACAGCATTCTGGATGGCCGCATTGGCGAGCTCACGACGTGTGGACGTGTGATCGTAGCCTCCCCAGTACATCACGAGGTGCTGCCGGCCGAGCATGCAATAAGCCAACAGAAAATGAGGATCGCGCGCGACGGCTTCTTCGAGCAAGCGCACGGCGTCCGGCAGGGGCTCTCCGGGCGCCTGAGATTCGAGCTCCTTGGCCTGCGCGTAAAGTGCGTTGGCGATCAGGTCGGTGGTGGGCGCCTGTGCAATCGCCGCCTTTTCGCCCGGCGAAATTTTCACTTGGAGCTGTTTGACGATCGCCTGTGCAATTTCACTTTGAATGGCAAAGATATCGGCGAGGTCTCGATCGTAATGATCGGCCCACAGATGCGTGTCGCTGTGCGCATCGATCAATTGTGCATGAACGCGAATCCGTCCGCCCACGCGCTGGACACTGCCTTCGAGAAGGTGGGCCACACCTAGTTGCTCTCCGATTTCGCGGGAGTTTCGCGGATGACCGCTCTGATAAAGGTTGGCGGAAGTTTGGCTGATCACCTTGAGGTCGGCGATCTGCGCGAGGTCGGAAAGAATCTCATTCTGCACGCCGGCCGCGAAGTAACTGTTTTCTTTCTCGTCGCTCAGATTTTCGAAGGGCAGGACCGCGATGCTCTTCTCGGAGACAACGTTGGTGAGTGCAACGGCGGGATGATTCGTTAGGCCGCGGTTCCAAAGCAGAGCGATTCCTCCAAGGAGAAAAATCGCGAGCGCGGCAGCGATGAAGCCGGCCCGAAGCCGGGCCGGTTGTGGCGAAGACGCTGGTGCTCCTTCGGCGCGGGGGCGCGCCGGCTCCATTGCTAGGGCGTGGTCGTTGTCCTGCGGAACGGCCTTCACGGCTGCGACAAAACGATAGCCGCGCCCAGGAACGGTCACGATGAAATTGTGTGAGTCGGGCCTCTCGCCCAAGGCGCGGCGCAAGGCGGAGATGCTCTGGGTAAGATTATTTTCTTCCACGATTGAGCCGGGCCAAACCGCCTCCATCAGCCGCTCCTTATCCAGCACGGTGTCGCTGTGCTGCACGAGGAAGGCCAGGGTGTCGAAAGCCCGGGAATTGAGCGGCACGACCGTCCCGTCGCGCCGCTGCAGAAGTCGCTTCAGCGTGTCGAGCCGGAAATCGCCGAACTCGTAAAGCCGGGAATGCTGGCGCTCTGCTTCAGGAGTTTTCACAACGATTCAGCCGCCACCTAAGGATTTTTCAGATCGTCCAAACGGAGAGTGGGCTCGCGCAATCATGCGCACTCCAGACCGATCACTCAAACCAAAAGGCAGCCGCGACGATCCGCCCAAACTCATGAAAACCAAACGGAACATACTCCTTCTTCTCAGCGCGACTTACCTCTCGAATCTGGCGAACACTGCCACTGCCACCGAAGGTGGCGGAACAAGCAAAGCCCTCGGTGTCGATACCGTAATGGCGGGCGTCATGCCGCCTCCCGGCTTGCGGCTGACTAACTTTCTCGCGCGTTACGAATCGAGCGATACGCTCGACAGTTCCGGCAACAACCGGGCCGGTCTCTCGCACTTCGATTTGGCGGTAAATGCGGAGACGCTTCGGCTCCAGTATGTCTGGCCGGCAGTCAAACTGTGGGGCGCGAACATTGAAACCCGTGTGGGATGGAACGCAATTCTCAATGCGGACGTAAGTTTTGATGTGCAAACCCCGCGCGGTCGCATTCACCGGAAAGATTCCACGACCGACATCGGCGACGCGCTCTTCGCTCCCGCGCTGCTCGGCTGGCATAGCAAGAAATTCCACCAGGTGTTTGGCCCGGAGCTTTTTCTGCCGACGGGAAAATTCGACAAGACACGGCTGGCCAACACAGGGCGCGGCTACTTTTCGATTGGCCCTTCCTACTGGTTTACCTGGTTTCCGATCGAGCAGATCGAAGTCAGCGGAGCGTTAATCTATTTGTTCAACCTAGAAAATTCTGAGACGAATTACACTTCGGGAAACGAGCTGAGCTTCGATTATAACCTCGGCTACTCGGTCACAGCCGCTTGGCAGATCGGCGCGAGTGGCTATTTGTATAAACAGATCACCGACGATGAACAAAACGGCCGAGTAGTCGGGGACGGAAATCGCGGGCAGGTAGTCGCAGTCGGCCCGTTCCTCCGCTATCACCCGAGCAAGAATTTCGGCATTGTGTTGAAGTGGCAGCACGAAGAGGCGGTGAAGAATCGAACGAGCGGGGAGCGGATATTCCTGCAGTTCGCGTTACAGTTGTTCTGAGAGGGGGGCTTCACCAGTCGCGCACGACCATGGTCGCCAACCTCAATAACGAATCTCGACTGGAAATCGCGCATGTCCTCTTCATGGACATAGTCGGTTATTCGAAACTGCGCATCGATGTGCAGACGCAGTTGCTGCAAGAGCTCAATGAGTTGGTTCGCGGCACCGAGCAGTTCCGCGCCGCCGAAACCGCAGATAAACTTGTTCGTCTCCCGACTGGCGACGGCATGGCTCTCGCTTTTTTTACCAGTCCTGATGCGCCCGTGCGCTGTGCCTTAGAGATTGGAAGAGCGCTAAAGAATCATCCAGTCCTTCCGCTGCGGATGGGAATCAACAGCGGACCGGTGGATGCCATTTCGGATGTAAACGACCGGTCGAATGTAGCCGGCGCCGGCATTAACATGGCGCAGCGGGTGATGGATTGCGGCGACGCTGGCCACATTCTCCTTTCGCAGCGCGTGGCGGATGACTTAGCGCAATACAGCCAGTGGGAGACACATCTCTACGATCTCGGCGAGTTCGAAGTAAAGCACGGCGTCAAAGTCGGAGTGGTGAATTTCTATACCGACGATGCCGGCAACTCCGAACTGCCGGAGAAGCTCAAGCGCACCCGGCAGGAACACGCAGAAATCGAGAGTCGCGGCGTCATCGCTCGCCGGCGGAAGCGAATGCTCATGGGCGCATTGCTACTCACGTTCACGGCGGCGATCGCGGCTCTCTGGACTTATCTTCATGAGTCCCGCACGACCCTCTCCCCGGCGCAGCGCGAGAGAAGCGTCGCGATCTTGCCCTTCAAGCCACTCTTGGCCGAAAGCAGCGATCAGGTGCTCGAGATGGGAATGGCGGACACGCTGATTACGAAGCTCGGCAACAGCGGCGAAATGATCGTGCCTTCGCTCACTTCCGTGCGGCAATACGCCGGAGTCGATCAAGACCCGTTAGCCGCCGGTCGCAAGCTGGGAGTGAACTCAGTCCTCGCTGGCAACGTGCAGAAATCGGGCGACCGGCTCCGCGTTACTGTGCGGCTGATCAAAGTCGCCGATGGCTCTTCGCTTTGGGCGGCCACCTTCGATGAGAAATTTACCGACGTGTTTACCGTGCAGGACGCGATCTCACAGAAGGTGGCGGAAGCTCTCGCCCTCCGCCTCAGTGCGGAAGATCAAAAGCGCCTAACGAAACGTTACACCGAAAACGTAGCGGCCTATCAGCTCTATCTCACCGGACGTTATCATTGGAGTAAACTTACCCCACCCGACATCACACAGAGCATTGGTTTTTTTCAACAGGCCTTTGAACTCGATCCGACGTATGCGCTAGCCTACGTGGGGTTGGCCGACGCCTATGCGCGTCTTGCCATTACTAGCGATGTGCCCTCGCGAGATGCCTTCCCGCAAGCGAAGGCCGCTGCGACAAGAGCTCTCGAGATCGATGAGTCACTCGCTGAGCCTCACGCAACTCTGGCGCTGATTCACATGTGGTTCGATTGGGATTGGAAGGCTGCTGAGAGCGAGGGGAAACGGGCCGTTGAGCTAAATCCTAACTCTGGAATTGCCCGGCTGGCCTACGCACACGTCCTCTCAAATCTCGGCCGCCATGAGGAAGCAATCGCGCAAGCAGCGCGTGGGCGTGAACTCGATCCCGTTTCGTTAATCATCAATACACGCGAGGGAGCTGTCCTCTTCTCCGCGCAACGCTACCCCGAAGCGCGAGTGAGATTAGAAAAGACGATCGAGCTTGCTCCGAACTTTTGGGTTGCACACCTCTTCCTTGGTCACGTTTGTCTGCAAGAGGAAAAATATGCGGAAGCGCTGGCCGAGTTTGGTAAGGCGAAGGAATTCTCCCGAGGAAATTCCCATGCGATCTCGATGATCGGTTGTACCGCAGCTCGCGCCGGTCACGTCTCGGAAGCCCGCGCGGTTCTGGACGAACTAATCTCTCTATCCAAGCAACGCTACATACCTTCCTCGAATATCGCCGCCCTCCATCTGGCCCTCGGCGAGCAGGACGAAGCAATCACGTGGCTGGAAAGAGCCCACAGCGAGCGGGATGTCGGGCTGAGTTTCCTGAAAATTGATCCGAAATGGGACGCGTTGCGCGCCGATCCTCGTTTCGTTTCGCTGCTTCAGCGCGTTGGTCTTAAGTAAGCGTGTCATTCTGAGCCGCGCAGACGGGGCGAAGGATCTCATGCTATTCCTAACGGGCGACGCGTTACGACGCGCCTTGATCGCTAGTCCCGGCGGGAGATCCTTCGGCGCGCTTCGCCAGCCTTAGGATGACAATAGCGAAATGCCTAACGAGTGTCTCCAAGAGTTACTTCTTCGGCTGACCCGGCCGATAATCTTCCTCGGCAGCTTCGAACGCTTTTTCGAGGCCGACCATGTCTTCGCCGGGGCGGAGATTATCGAAGGCTTCGGATTCGCGTTTGAGTTCTTCCTCGGAGTAATTCGCGGCCTTGATCGAGAGACCGATGCGGCGTTCGACTTTGTCGACCTTGATGACGCGCGCTTCGACTTCCTGACCGACCTTGAGGAAGTCTTTGACCTTGGTCACATGTTCCTCGCTCAACTGCGAGATGTGCACGAGTCCGTCGATTTCGTCCTGCAATTGCACGAACGCGCCGAAGCTGGCGAGCTTCGTCACTTTGCCGGTGACGAGATCACCGATCTTGTATTTCTGATCGATGTTCTTCCACGGATCATCGCTCAGCTGTTTGATGCCGAGGCTGATTCGCTGATTGGTCTTGTCGATGTCGATGACTTCGGCTTCGACTTCGTCGTTCTTCTTAAAGACTTCGCTCGGGTGGTTGATCTTTCGGGTCCAACTCAAGTCGGAGACGTGGATCATGCCGTCGATACCGTCTTCCAGTTCAACAAACGCGCCGTAGGCGGTCATGTTGCGGATCTCGCCTTTGACCTTGCTGCCGATAGTAAATTTCTTCTCGATCTCATCCCACGGATTCGCTTCCAGTTGACGCAAACCTAACGAGATCTTCTGCTCTTCCTTGTTCACGCCAAGCACAACGGCTTCAACTTCCTGTCCCTGCGTAAGGACATCCGACGGACGCATGATGCGTTTCGTCCAGGACAATTCGGAAACGTGAATGAGTCCTTCGACGCCTTCTTCCAATTCCACGAACGCGCCGTACGGAACGAGATTCGTAATCTTGCCTTTGACCTTCTGCCCGGCCGGGAAGCGTTCCTCGATTTGATCCCAGGGATTCTTCTGCGTCTGCTTCAAACCTAACGAGACGCGCTCTTTTTCCTTGTTGATGTCGAGCACGACTACTTCGAGCGGCTGCCCGACCTTTAGCAATTCGCTCGGATGTCCGAGTCGGCCCCAGGTCATGTCGGTGATGTGGAGCAAACCGTCCATGCCATCGAGATCGATGAACGCGCCGAAATCGGTCAGGTTTTTCACGGTGCCCTTGACCATGTCGCCGACCTTCACGCCTTCGAGGAACTTCTGCCGTTTCTCGCTGCGCTCTTGTTCAATCAACTCGCGTCGCGAGAGCACGACGTTTTTCCGATCGTCATTAATTTTGACGATCTTGAAATCGTAGGTGTTGCCGACAAACTGCTGCAAATCTTTCGGCGGAATAATATCGATCTGCGACGCCGGCAGGAACGCCTCGACGCCGATGTTCACCATCAGGCCGCCTTTTACGACCGATTTCACCTTGCCCTTGATCAAGCCATCGCCGGCAAAAACGCCCGCGATCTTGTTCCAATTCTGGCGATAAGCGGCCTTCTCCTTCGAGAGAATGACCATGCCTTCATCGTTCTCGAGTCGCTCGAGCAACACTTCGACTTCGTCGCCCACTTCGAGCGAATCGATGTCATCAAATTCGTGAGTCGGAATAACGCCTTCCGATTTGTAACCGATGTCGACCAAGACTTCGCGCGGTCGAATTTCCAGGATACGTCCTTTGACGATGCTGCCTTCTTTAAAGTCGCGATAAGACTTCGCGAGCAATTCCTGCATTTGTGCCATAACGATTATTTCTCCTCGCGGCTGGCCGGGCGGCACACCGCGTCTCTGGCGAAAGCGAGCGATTCCTTACGTCGTGCCTCCCCAGAAAAATGGGAGGCAAAGTAGCGCGTTCCGCTGGGAGGTCAACTGCCGTCACAGTTGACGGAAATGGGCTAATCGTGTCGGTTGAATACACATCATGCGCCTCTTTTTCACTGCTGCCGTTCTCTTTACGCTCGCGGCAACTTCGTTCGCGGCCTCGCCGGCTGAGGATCAGGTCGCGGAAGCGGCCAAAGCGCCGGGCCTGACCGTCGTTCATCTCTGGGCGCCGTGGTGTTCGAATTGTCAGGCCGAACTGAAAAGCGGCGGCTGGTTGAAGATGATCAAGGATAATCCCGAGACGCGTTTCGTTTTCGTCTCGGTTTGGGACAATGGCGAAGATGGCCGCGCGATGTTGAAGAAATTTGAGATTGGCGATCAATCGAATGTCACTATTACGGCCGATCCCGGTCCGCGAACTGGCGATGCCAAAATCAAACGCTTCCTCGATTTGCCGCTGAGTTGGATTCCAACGACCTGGGTCTACAAAGGTGGCAGCCTGCGTTATGCGTTGAACTACGGCGAAGTGCGCTTCGACGTTTTGCAGCAATTTCTCGCCGACAGCACGAACGAGTGGTCGCACAAGGGCGAGACGGCGCCCAATCCCTGATGAGTCATCTCGCGCCGACTGAAATTCTCGCCGCCGAAGCCGCGCGCGGAAAACCGCCCGAAATTCTCCGGCTCATCGGCGACACGCCGCTGATCGAAGTCACACGCCTCGACACCGGCCCGTGCCAGCTTTTCCTGAAACTGGAAAACCAAAATCCGACTGGCTCCATCAAGGATCGCATCGCCTTGTCGATGATCGAAGCCGCCGAACGCGACGGCGTGCTCGAACCCGGTGGCACTATTATAGAAGCGACCGCCGGCAACACCGGCCTCGGTCTCGCGCTCATCGCTTCTGCGAAAGGTTATCGCTGCATCCTGGTCATTCCCGACAAGATGTCGCAGGAAAAAATCGCGCACGTCCGCGCGCTCGGCGCGGAAGTTAAAATCGTCCGCTCCGATGTGACACGCGGACATCCGGAGTATTACCAGGATTACGCCGCGCGCTTGGCCGAAGAAATTCCGGGCGCCTTTTACGTCAATCAATTCGGCAACCCGAACAACCCGGCCACGCACGAGCGCACGACCGGTCCGGAAATTTGGGAACAAATGCGGCACGACGTCGATGCCGTAGTCGTCGGCGTCGGCAGCGGCGGCACGATCACCGGACTCGGTCGTTTCTTTAATCGAGTAAAGCCGCGCCGCGGCATCGAAATGATTTTGGCCGACCCGGAAGGTTCGATTCTCTACGAATACATCAAGACCGGAAAGATGGTGGAGTCCGGTAGTTGGGCGGTCGAAGGCATCGGCGAAGATTTCATTCCCGACATCGCCGACCTCTCGTTAGTCACTAATGCTTTTGAAATTCCCGATGCGGAAAGTTTCGCCGTCGCGCGCGAACTTTTGCGCAAGGAAGGAATCCTCGGCGGTTCATCGACCGGCACGCTCGTCGCTGCGGCCCTGCGTTATTGCCGGCAACAAGAGAAAAAGAAACGCGTCGTCACCATCGTCGCCGATACCGGCAACAAATATCTCTCGAAGATGTACAACGACTTCTGGATGGCCGAACAAGGTTTCGCGCAACGCCAGCGGTGCGGCGATTTAAGTGATTTGATCACGCGCCGCGCCGATGCCGGCGAAGTGATTTCCGTGACGCCTAACGACACCTTGCTCACCGCCTACAAGCGCATGCGCGGTGCCGATGTTTCGCAACTACCGGTCATCGAGGAGGGCGGCGCCGTGGGCATTCTCGATGAATCCGATCTGCTCGTGAAAGTGTATCACGATCCGTCGAAGTTTAATGACGTCGTGAAAAGCGCGATGACCGACAAACTGGAAACGCTCTCGCCGTCCACCAAGATTCAGGACTTGTTAGGCGTCTTCGATCGCGGCCGAGTCGCCATTATCATGGATGGCACAGAATTTCTCGGTCTGATCACGCGCACCGATCTCCTCGCGTATCTGCGGCGACAAATGGCGCAATCGTCCGCTACTTCAGAGCGCGAATTCTCCTAGGCCCCGCTTCTGTCTCTCACACGAAGTTGAACGATGCGCGGCGAGATCCCTGCCGAAGATCACTACGCTGTGCTTGGCTTATCGCGCGATTGCACGCCGTTGCAGATCCGTGATGCCTACCGCGTTCTGGCGCGGCGTTTTCATCCGGATCTGAACAAGGGTGACCCTGACGCCACCGCGCGTTCGCAAATCTTGAACGCAGCCTACGAAACGCTGAGCGATCCCGCGCGTCGCCGCGCCTACGATCGCGAACTCAATCACGTCAGCCAGGCGGCCGCGCCAAAACGCAGCACGAGGATCGAACACAACATCAAAGAAGAGATACGATTGCCGATCGAAGATTTTCTGCGCGGCACGACGGTCAACGTCACCGTGAAAGATCCGGCGAACGCGGGCGATGTGGAGACTTATCGAGTTGCCATTCCAGCGTTAACCGCGCCCGGTGCGCGCTTGCGAGTGCCACGGCGCGACGGCGAAGGTTTCGTCGAATTAAGGCTGAAGCCGCTGCCTGGTTTTCGCTTCAAAGTGCATGGTTCCGATCTTCGCACCGATTTGCGCATCAGCGCACAACGCGCCGAGCAGGGCGGCACAGAAATGATCGCGCGACCAACCGGCGGAATGCTTCGCCTGACAATCCCGAAGCGCGTTAAGCGTGGAGAAATCGTGCGGGTGTCGGGCGACGGCATGCCAAAACCGCGCGGCGGTCGCGGCGACTTGCTCGTCCGCATAACCTATCGACTCGAAATGCGAATCACTCGAAACCGTTAGTGAGCCCGCTTCTGCAATCTGCGGAAAACTGTGTAATCTGTTGCCCCTTCGATGAAAAAACACGACTTCGCGACCCGCGCGATCCACGCCGGTCAATCACCCGATCCGAGCACCGGCGCGATCATGACGCCGATTTACCAGACCTCGACTTATGTCCAGGAAAGTCCGGGCCGGCACAAAGGCTACGACTATTCGCGTTCAATTAATCCGACGCGACTCGCTTACGAACGTTGCGTAGCGGATTTAGAAAGTGGAACGCGCGGCTGGGCCTTCGCCTCCGGTCTTGCCGCTATGGCCACTGCGCTCGATACACTCGAGAGCGGCTCGCACATCATTGTCAGCGACGACCTCTACGGCGGAACATTTCGTTTGTTCGAACGCGTGCGCCGCAGATCCGCCAATCTCGATTTCACTTTCATTGACATGACCGACGCGAATGCGGTTGAGCGCGCGATGAAACCGAACACGCGCATGGTCTGGGTGGAAACGCCGAGCAATCCGCTGCTCAAGCTGATAGACTTGGCGGCCGTCGCAAAAATCGCCAAGGCGCACAACGCGGTCAGTGTTTCCGATAACACCTTCGCCAGCCCATGGGCGCAGCGGCCGATCGAATTCGGCTTCGACATGGTCATTCATTCCGCGACGAAATATCTGAACGGCCACTCCGACATGGTCGGCGGTGTTGCGGTCGTGGGGGAAAACAAGGAACTCGCCGATCAGATGCAGTTCTTGCAAAACGCCGTCGGCGCGATCGCGGGTCCGTTCGATAGCTTCCTAGCCATGCGCGGATTGAAAACGCTCGCGCTGCGCATGGAACGGCATTCGCAAAATGCGCTCGAGATTGCCCGTTGGCTTACGAGCGAAAAGAAGATCGCGAAAGTGATGTATCCCGGTTTGGAGAAGCATCCGCAACACGAGCTGGCCAAGAAACAAATGCGTGGTTTCGGTGGCATGGTCACCATCGTGCTCGACACGAATATCGAGGGCACGCGTCGCTTCCTCGAGAACACGCATTTATTCTCGTTAGCCGAGAGTCTCGGTGGCGTGGAAAGTCTGATCAATCATCCTGCGCTCATGACGCACGGCTCCATTCCGCCGGAAATGCGCCAGTCGTTAGGCATCACCGATTCACTCGTTAGGCTTTCCGTTGGCGTCGAGGACATAGACGACTTGAAAGACGATCTGCGAACCGCGCTCGCCGCCATTTAGTGGCCACCTTTACTAAGCTGTCATCCTGAGCCCGCGCAGACGGCGAAGCATCGCGCAACGGCAGTCCGCGCGTTCGCTTTTTCGATATCGCTCTTTCGAAGTTTCCGTTCCTTCGGCGGGTAAGCGGTGGCACCGTTGTGAGATCCTTCGCCGTCGGCGCGGGCTCAGGATGACAACGCAAGGGGGGCGCGTTGTGAATTCGAGAGTGCCCGCTACGTTTGCGACCGATGGGCAACCACTTCGGCCAACTCTTTCGCATCACGACGTGGGGTGAGTCTCATGGCGGCGGCATCGGCGTCGTGATCGATGGTTGTCCCCCGCGAATTGAATTGAGCGAAGCCGACATTCAACGCGAACTTGATCGTCGTCGGCCCGGTCAAAGCAGCATCGTAACGCAACGCGACGAACCGGATCGCTGCCAGGTCCTTTCCGGAGTTTTCGAAGGTAAAACCCTCGGCACGCCGATTTCTATTCTTGTCATGAACAAAGACGCACGACCGGAGGCCTATGCGGAAATGGCGCAAACGTTTCGTCCTTCGCACGCCGATTTTACCTACCAGGCGAAGTACGGCATTCGCAATTGGCAGGGCGGCGGCCGTGCTTCCGCGCGCGAGACAATCGGCCGAGTCGCCGCGGGCGCTATCGCGCGAAAGGTTCTGCAGAAAATTTCCGCGCGATTCGAAATCGTCGCCTACGTCTCACAAGTGCATGAGATTTCTGCGGAAGTTAATCGGGAGACCGTGAAGCTGTCGGAGGTGGAGCGAAATACCGTGCGTTGTCCCGATGAAAAAGCAGCGGTACGCATGATCGAGCTGATCGAGAAAACCCGCGGAGATGGCGACTCGTTAGGCGGAATTATCGAATGCATCATTCGCGGGGTTCCGGTGGGACTTGGCGAACCGGTCTTTGACAAACTCGACGCCGATCTCGCCAAAGGGATGTTGAGCTTGCCGGCGACGAAAGGTTTCGAGATCGGAGCCGGTTTTGCGGCAACAAAGTTGCGCGGCTCCGAGCACAACGACGCGTTTGAAATGCGCGAAGGAAGTGTGCGCACAAAAACTAATCGCTCAGGTGGTTTGCTCGGCGGAATAAGTAACGGCGAAGACATCGTCTTCCGTGTCGCCTTTAAACCGACCGCGACCATCGCGCGCGAGCAAGAAACGGTGACGTCATCCGGCGCAGAAACAACGCTGGCCGCGAAGGGTCGGCACGATCCTTGCGTGTTGCCGCGCGCCGTCCCGATGGTGGAAGCGATGGCTGCCCTCGTCCTCTGCGATCACGCCTTGCGACAGCGCGCGATCGATTTGCCTAACGAGTGAAACCCGATCTCGTTTCCGGTTCATCGCTTTGGCAGACGATCTTTGTTTCTTTCGCAGTCGTCCTGCTTTTGTTGCAGGTCTTGCGCGGGTGGAGATTAGGTTTGCCGCGACAACTCGTTAGGCTGGCGGCGTTGGTCATCGCTTACGCCGCGGCCTTGTTCTGCGGCCAAATGCTTCTACCGCTTCTGCGCCCGCTCTTGAAGGCGCCGGATTTTGTTCTCAGCGCGCTTGGCGGCGCGATTCTGGCCGCACTCATCTATCTTATCGTCAACACCACCGGCGCTATTCTCTTCAAGCGCACCAGTCAGCACGCATCATCATTTGTTAGGCTGGTTTACGGCATCAGCGGCGCGGTCGTGGGGATTGTTTTCGGTTTGGTGTTTATTTGGATCGTTATCGTTGGAATCCGATCGGTCGGTGCAGTCGCTGAAGCGGAAGTGAATGCGAGCACACCGCGTGTGGCAACTCATCACACCGTCGCTACTTCCGCCGGCGAAAATTCACTCAGTGTCACGATGGCGCGATTAAAGAAATCGCTCGAATTCGGCCATGTCGGTGACGTCGTTAAACTGACGGATGTCATTCCGGGCGGCATTTACGATACCCTCGCCACAGTCGGGGAAGTTTTTGCCAAGCCGGAACGCGCGGCGCGCTTTCTTTCTTATCCCGGCGTTACTGAGCTGGCGGACAACCCAAAGATTCTCGCCTTGCGCGCCGATCCGCAAATTACACGCATGCTCGAAGAAGGGCGGCTTTGGGAATTGCTGCAGGACGATCGTTTGATTGAAGCGGCCAACGATCCCGAACTGGCAAGGCAAGTGAAGAAATTTAATCTAAAAAAGGCGCTCGATTACGCGGCGCAAGGACAATGATGCTCGTCTCGATCGGTCTGGAAGTTCACGTGCAACTGAAGACGCGTTCGAAAATGTTCTGCGCGTGTCCGGTTGAGTTTGGCGCATCGCCTAACGGGAACACCTGTCCGATCTGTCTCGGTTTGC
This sequence comes from Chthoniobacterales bacterium, assembly GCA_038237435.1. Lineage (GTDB taxonomy): Bacteria > Verrucomicrobiota > Verrucomicrobiia > Chthoniobacterales > UBA10450 > JACCTI01. The sequence goes on along the minus strand of JBBRYT010000006.1, from coordinate 140,128 downwards.
CGGGTGCTTTGCCGGTGATGAATCACGAAGCGCTGCGTCTGACGGTACTGACCGGACTGATGCTGGGCTGTGACATTCCGGCCATCAGCAAATTCGATCGGAAAAATTATTTTTATCCGGACGTGGCGAAAAATTATCAGATCACGCAGTACGATCGGCCGCTCTGCGTGGGTGGCCGGGTTCCACTGCACGATCTAGCCTATCCGAAAGACGCGCAGAAAATCATCGCGACGCCGGATAAACAGATCTCGTTAGTCCGGATTCATCTGGAAGAAGACGTCGCGAAGAACTCTCATTTCGAAAATAGCACCGGGATAGATTTTAACCGGGCCGGCATGCCTTTGATGGAGATCGTGAGTCAGCCGGAAATCAGTTCGCCGGAAGAGGCCTTCGCGTTTCTGAGCGCCTTGAAACAAATTCTGATCTACGGCGGCGTGAGCGACGCCGACATGGAAAAAGGTCAGTTGCGTTGCGACTGCAACGTCTCCATTCGGCCGAACGAGCAGTCGGAGCTTGGGGCGAAGATCGAAATTAAGAATATGAATTCCATCAGTGGGGTGCGCCGCGCTCTGGCCTTTGAGATCGAGCGGCAAGGCGCAGCTCTGGCGCGTGGGGAAAAATTGCAGCAGGAAACGCGCGGCTGGGACGATGATGCCGGTGAAACGTTTCTGATGCGGACGAAGGAATTCGCGCACGATTACAGATATTTTTCCGATCCCGAGTTGGTTCCGATCAAAACGAAAATCTTGCTCGAGGAAGCGGCGGGACGCTTGCCGGAATTGCCGCAGGCGAAACGCGCGCGTTTCATTGAGCAATATGAAATCAGTGCCTACGATGCGGGTGTTCTCGCGAACGATCTCGCGCTCGCGACTTACTTCGAACAGGCGGCCAAAGATGCTGGCAATGCAAAGAATATCGCGAACTGGATTCTCAACGATCTGCAAAACGCGCTGGCCAATGCCGATCAAAGCATGGCGGATTGTCCGATCAGGCCTGAGGCCCTCGATGAACTCGTTCGGCAAATCGAAGACGGGAAGATCAGTAGCAGGCAAGGCAGGGAAGTTTTTGCCGAAATGTTTAAGAGCGGGAAGTCCGCTGGCGAGATCGTGCGCGAAAAAGGCATCGAGCAACTGAGCGATGCCACCGAACTGGAAGCTCTGTGCGACCAGGTAATCGCGCAGAATCCAAAACCCGTGGCAGATTTTCGCGCGGGAAATTTGGCGCCGCTGAATTTCCTAAAAGGCCAGGTCATGAAGCTGTCAAAAGGGAAGGCGAATCCGCAAATGGCCGGTGAGATCCTGGAGCGGAAATTGCGGAGTTAGCCCGGCATGCGCATTCTGATCGCGCCGGACAAATTCAAGCACTCGTTAGGCGCGAAAGAAGTGGCCGAACACATTGCGGCCGGTTTGCGCGACGAATTGCCGAAAGCGGAGATCACGTTGCTGCCCATCGCGGACGGGGGCGAAGGATTTGCCAGCGTGATTTGCGAAGCGGCAATTGGCGAGCGGCACGAATGCAATGTGCACGATCCGCTCGGCCGGATGGTGCGAGCGCGTTACGGCGTGATTCGAAACGGCGCCACCGCGGTAATGGAAATGAGCGAGGCATCCGGTCTTTGGCGCTTGTCGCCTAACGAGCGGAATCCGCTCAGGACAACTTCCTTTGGCACCGGCCAAATGCTGCGCGAGGCGGCGCGGCGCGGCGTGAAAGAGATTATCATCGGCCTGGGTGGAAGCGCGACAAACGACGGCGGTTTCGGTTTGGCGCGCGCGCTTGGTTATCAGTTTTTCGCTGAGGACAACGAAGTCATCGCGGTCGCTGATTTGCTGAAGCTGACACGAATTGAAAAGCCGGACTCGTTAGGAATTTTTCCGATCACAATTGCTTCTGATGTGCAAAATTCACTTCTCGGGCCGCAAGGGGCGACCCGCGTCTTCGGTCCGCAAAAAGGCGCGAGCGCGGAAGAGCTGATCGTCTTGGAAAGTTGTCTCACGCGTCTCGCGGATCTCGTCGCACAAGAGCTGAAGATCGATGTGCGCAACGTCGCGGGCGCTGGCGCGGCGGGCGGGCTCGGTTTTGGTCTGATGAGTTTTTGCGGCGCGCGTTTGCGGCCCGGCTTCGAAGTGGTGGCGGAAGCGATCGGGCTCGAAGCAAAGATTGCGAACGCCGATGTAGTAATCACCGGCGAAGGAAGTTTGGATGCACAGACTCTCTCCGGAAAAGCGCCAGCCGGTGTGGCGTCGCTGGCGCGGAAACTTGGCAAACCGGTCTACGCGATCGTCGGTCGGACGAGTGGCGATCGAAGCGCGCAGGAAATCTTTAGCGACGTTTATGCGCTTACGCGTGCAGGGATGAGCGAAGAAGAAGGGATGAAGCGTACGCCGGAACTCTTGCGCGAAAGCGGGCGTGAGCTGGCGAAGCAAATTCGCGCTGCCTAACGAGTGGTTAGTTCCTGGCCGGCGCGCTCAACAGGGTGCGCTCGACGAAATGCAAATCGGCCGGGTCGTAGTAGCTCGCGGACCACGGCGTTGGTTCGGTGCCGTGCAGGTTAATTTCATTTGGATTGGCTTGGCGATTGCGAAAGGCGAAATGATCGACCAGCCGAATCGCTTCGATGGCGAAAACTGTGACCGCGTCGCGGTCGCGAATCTCGATGAGATTGTCGCCATTCGCCTGCTCGGGACCGAAGGCCAGATTACTCGAGCCGCAAAACACCGCCGGATTCTTGCCTTTGAAATCGACTACGACAAATTTGTGATGGATAGCGATTCCGGGAATCGGATTCTCGCGATCGAATGGCGGCGGTAACACGTTCGCGCCACCTTTGCCGGCAACGAGCACGCCATTTTTTTTGTGCGGCTTGTAGAGCGAGATCGTCGTGGTCGTGTCGGTGATGCCGTAGGAAAAAATATCCTGCCGAGTGGCGCGGATAGCTCGGATCGTGTCCAGGATGGAGCTGGCACTGTTATCCTTCATGATCGCGAACAAGACATCACTGGTTGTGGCCTGGATTGCGTCGGAAATGATTTTGAAAAACTTTGTCGCGACTGTTTTTGTGTGCGGCGAAAAACGGATCGTCATCTGCGGAGTTTCGGCCTGCGCAAACGAGTGATCATTCGCGGCAAAATTTGTCCCGCTGAACCCTTTCATCTTGTCCGCGCTGAAGCACGCGTCGAAAACATCCGCGTAGAGTTGCGCCACCGCGTTGTTATTGAAAATGAGAACGTGGTTGGCGTTGATGTAGAAACCGTTCGTGGAAAAGTTCGTCGAGCCGGTCAGGACTTTGATCGCGGCCTTGGTGCTTTTGTCTCTCTGAATGAAAACTTTCGAGTGCGCGAGGCTCTGAAATCTTCCGCGCACCATTGCGCTCGGCGCCACGGCGTTTTGGGCGAAGAACGCCTCGAATTGATCTTCGAAAGCCGAAACGCCACCCGCATTTTTGCCAACGTGGCTTTTCGAATTATCGAGCAGGATTCGTAATCGCCCCTGCTGCGCGAGCTGGATCAGTTTGCCGCAAATTGTCGGCTCATCGAGATCGAAGGCGAAGACGTCGAGCGTGAGATTTTGATTGGCCAGAGTTTCGTCGAGAAATTCTAAAGCACGCACCCGGGCCTGCCAGCCGAGCCAGGCGTATTGGTCTTCAAAGGTGTAATCCTGATCAACCTGCTGACCGTTCTTCGTCGTCTTGACCGAGCCCGATTTCGTTTTGATGTCGAAAATCAGATCCTTCTTGTTCGGTCGCACCTTGTTGTTGTTGCCGAAGTGATTGGTGTAGGCCTGCGAAGCGACGAAGCCGCGCGCGAATCCGATTTGGAACTGACCGGATTTGTAGGGACCAACGTCGACCTCGACCGCGACGGTGAGCGACGGATCGAGCGGCTGCAAAATATCGCCGATCATGTAGCGCGGCGTGACTTCGTATTTGTAGGGCCCGTAAAACGGCGCCGTGATTTGATGAAAAGTGGCCGGCACATGGACCCAGCGAAATTTCTGGATGGGCGCGAAGAGCGTGCTGTGCGCGTCTTTGTCCGCGATGTTGTTCTTCGTGCGAAGCGCTGTTGGATAAGTGAGAAGATTCGTCAGGTAATACGGCGCGCGACCCTTCGGCGTGATCTGAATGCTGAAGCCGGTGAAGTTCTTCGTCTTCGCTTGATCGAGATCGAAGGCGAGCAAAGTCATGGCATCGCCCTTGTGCGCGCGAACGCTCACGCCGTTTCTGGAGTTAGCTACTTCCACCAGCTAAGGCCTAACAAACTCGCGGAAGTATTGCGAGTTCTGAACATACTTAAGCGCCCACTTTTTGATCCCGGCCTGCTCGCCTAACGAGAGCTGACTCATGACACGCGCGGGCGAACCGTAAACGAGTGAGCCCGGCGGAATTTTCTTCCCGACGGTGACGAGAGCATTCGCGCCAATGATGGAGCGAGCTCCGATTTCGGCGCCGTCGAGAATAATTGCGCCCATTCCGACCAGAACTTCGTCGTCGATCGTGCAAGCGTGGACGATGGCGCTGTGACCCACGGTTACTAATTCGCCGATAATCGCCGGATAATCGTCCGACAAATGAACGACGACGTTGTCCTGAATATTGGTGCGCGCTCCGATGACAATGCGATTGATGTCGCCGCGCAAAACCGCACTAAACCAGACGCTGGACTCTTCGCCTAACGAGACGTCGCCGATGACAGTGGCATTTGGCACGACGAAGGCCGTCGGGTGAATGCGCGGACCGAGCTCCAGACGCTGTCGCATTCCGGCGTGGCCAGTGGGCAGGGGATCGGGATCGAGTTTCACTGTCGCACGGCGCCGCGTCGCGAGACGCGGCCTGCATCACTTAGGCATGGGCGACTGAAAATCGAGCGCGATTTTCCAATTGCCCTCGGCATCGGTGCGCCAGATTTGCAGGTAATGTCCGCGCTCCGTGCTTGTCGGTTCGACTAACGAATATTTGCCGTAGTTGTAAGCCAGGTCGCAGGCGCTGCTCATTTCGCCGCCCATTTTTTCCATGGTCAGATGACCGCGGTGTACGCTCAACATCAGTTGCGCCGGATATTTTCCGAGCGCGGGAAAAACATTTTCGCGATGGACGCGGATCGTCGGCAGACTGGCTTCGCTCAAGGCAATGGTGGAATCGCCTTTAGCCGCGGTGGCGAATTTGTTTTCCGCATCGCGCAGATTCTTTGCGGCGGTGGCACAATCCGGCGTCGCGCCGCCAACATCGTCAATAGGAGTGAAGACGTTGCCGGCTTCTTCGTCGGACTCGTTAGGCGCGGCGGGAACTTCCCCGCCGACATCGAGGGCTGCGCGCCATTGACCATCTTTCTGTTTTTTCCAAATGGTGATGAACTGGCCGTAACCGAACGGTTTCAGATCTTCCTTCGCCTTACGCCATTCCGCCGGCCCGGTGCTGTAACCAAGGTCAGCGCCGCGTGAAACCCAGACGAATTTCGGTTTCCACTTCAAGGAGACTCCGCCCTCGGGTCGTTTGTTCCAAACTTCCTTACCACTGACCGGGCCGGGACGGAAAACGATAGAATCCTCCGCGAGAAAATGGAGAAACGCGGCGCGAGTACCCTGGGCCTGGCCCATTTCGTAGAATTTTTTCTCGCTCTCTCGAATGGCCATTTGCGCGACGGCACGCGGAACGCCGTCCGTCGGCTGCTCTTCGGCGCGCGCGATAGCGACAGCCAAAGCTGCGATAATTAGGAGCGAAAAAGTTTTCATGATTAGACAAAAAACGGCGCGAGCGGCGTCAGCAGAGTAAGGTGGACCGCCGCTCATGTCAGCTTTTTGCCCGCGAGGTTAACGGCGGCGAATGGTGCGCCGAAGGACATTATGCGTGCATTTAGGGTCATCGGATTTCTTGCTGTCATTGCGGCGTTGATGATTAGACCGACGCGCGCGGCGTCTGACTCATCCGGCTTTGAAGTGCCGATGCGGCTGGTCGGAACGATGCCGGCAATCGAAGTAACGGTGAACGGGAAAGGCCCGTTTCTCTTCGGCATCGACACAGGCGGGCAGGGGACTGCGCGAATCGATCCGTCCGTCGCGAAAGACCTCGGCCTGGAAGCGAGTGAACAAATATCGGCAGGCGACCCATCGGGACGCAATCCACAAGCGCTGGCTTTGATGCGGCTTCAGTCGGTCGAGATTGCGGGACTGCGTTTCAGTGATGTGCAGGCTGCAGGGCGTCCATTGAAATCGATGCCGCGCACGGGCGAGCTCGATGGAATTCTTACTCTCGGATTTTTCGGCGACTACCTGCTCACGCTTGATTATCCCGCGAAAAAAGTGCGCGTAAACAAAGGCGACCTGCCGGCCGCAAATGGTGCTGACATTATCAGTTACAAGAGTCTGGGCGGCATTCCGGTGGTCGAGGTCTCGTTAGGCGAGCGGAAAGCGGACGCGCACATCGATTCAGGAAATATGGTAGGCGGATTCATGCTGCCCGCGGCGCTGGCAGAGAAAGCGGAGTTTGTCGACGCACCGGTGGTGGTCGCACATGCGCGCAGTATGAGCGGCGAAGTCGAAATCAAGGAAGGTCGCGCCAGGGATACGGTGCGAATAGGCCGCTACGAATTTCCGCAGCCGACCGTGACTTTCCCAGCGCTGGGCGATTCGATGAACATCGGCGGGAAAATCCTAAGCGAGTTCGCGATTAGCTTCGACCAGAAGAACAGCCGGCTGCGACTCGTTAGGCAAAATTCCACGCCATGACGACGCTGCCGGTTTCGCCTAACGAGTCCAAGGCGGAAGAGAATTCGCGCAGCGTAGACAAAAAGAGGAGTTGGCGGCGTCTGGATAGCAAAGACCGTAACGAGGTCATGGAAAATGTCGCAAGCCATGAAGATTGGAAAACCTTTTTCGCCGAAGCCGCTCCCGGCCTCGTTCTGTTCGCGCGGCAATTCGTCCGTTCCATGGCCGATGCGGAAGACATCGTGCAGGAAGCGTTCGTTAAGTTCTGGCGCAAACAGCATCCGATCCGGAACCGCGCGCTCCTTTTCGCCACGGTCCGATCAACGGCGTTCGATCTTCTCCGGCGCGATGCGCGTCGAGCGCGGCGCGAAGCAGACGCTGTGGCCGACGTCGAGCAATCAACCTCGCCGCAATTCGATACGACGAGTGAATCTCAGCAAGCGCTCGCAGCCGCGATCGATCGTCTGCCGGAAGAACAACGCGAGGTCCTGGTCATGAAAATTTGGAACGAGCTGACCTTCGCCGACATCGCGAGCGTTCTAACTATTTCGCAAAACACAGCCGCGTCTCGTTATCGCTATGCGCTCGCGGCCTTGAAAAAAAATCTCACCGGTGCCGGAGTCAACGCCCCCGGCGACAACGTCAATGAATGATTTTTCAGAATTCGAAGCGGAGTTGAAACAACTTCGGCCGGCTGCGCCCTCGGCGGATTTGCTCGCTCGGGTGGAACACGCGTTGCATGAAGTTTCGTCGGTTCCAACTGCGGCCGTTTTGCCCCGTCGTCGCGTGCATCTCAATTGGTTTGCGCTCGGTTTTGGTCTCGCGGCCGCCGCTGCGTTTTTCATGCTGGCGCGCGTGAATGTGGATCACAAATCGCAGAGCAAAACTCCGCGGGCGGCATCGACCGCGCCCGCCGCACCGGACCTTCGACCCGATGGAATGACGCGCGTGGTTTATCACTCGAGCGATGAGGGTCTGGTTTATCCGGCAAATTTAACCGAGCCGGCGCGTCGTCTCGTTTCTCGTTCGCGCGAAACCTTCCAATGGAAAGATGCAACTAATGGCGCGTCGCTGCGCGTCTCTTATCCGACCGAAGAAGTCGAACTCGTTCCGGTCTCACTTTCAGTGCAATGACGAATTTAACTTTAGCCTAACGAATCCAATGAAAACAAAAACCATCGTAATCCTCGCCGCCGCCGGTCTCGTGCCGTTGAGCGGTTTCTCACAACCGACACCACCCACTCCGGCAGTCCCGGCAGTTCCTGCCGTCCCCGCTGTGCCGGCAGTTCCCGCTGTGCGCGATCGTGGACCGAAAGTTCCGGTGACTTATCTTGGGGTCGAAACTTCAGAACTCCCAACTGTTGTCGCGGAACAACTCGGATTGCCCAAAGGCTTTGGGCTAGTGGTCGATTATGTCATGCCCGATGGCCCGGCGGCGGCGGCCGGCATTCAGCCTAACGACATCATCAAAATGCTAAACGATCAGATCCTGGTCGACACTGATCAGCTCTCGAAACTCATTCGCAGTTACAACGAAGGTACGAACGTCACCTTGACCATTCTGCGCAAAGGTACGGAGACGAAGGTGACGGCGAAGTTACAGAAGCGCGAGATACAACAGCGTCGCGATTGGGACCGACACATGCACAATGGCGAGCGCTTCGGCCTTGGGCCCGACTTCGAACAACAGATGCGGGACTTAGGAGAGCAGATGAAGAACATGCCGGCCCTCGACGAAACGGTGCGCGCGGCGCGTGACCAGGCGCGCGTTGCGCGGGACCAGGCGCGGCGAATAGCCGAGCAGGCGCGCGAACAGGCACGGCAGATGGCGAAAGGCATGCGCGTAATTACGAGTAACGACAACGGCGCGATCAAGACGACCAAGATCGATCTGGGTAAAGCGGAGATCAGTTACAGCGATAATCAGGGGGAAATGAAAATTGAAGTAGCGGATGGGAAAAAATTTCTGACCGCGAAAGATCCGCAGGGAAAACTTCTCTTCAGTGGCCCGATCAGCACGCCCGAAGAATTGAACAAGGTTCCGGCGGAAGTGCGGCAACGTTACGAAAAACTGGAGCAAAAAGATTTGCCGGCCATTCGTCCCAATTTCCGCAGCGCCGAGGCGGATGAAGATAACGATAACGACAATGACAACGACATGGACATGAACGAGGAAAACAGTGACTCCGGCGCGGAAGACTCAGTCTCGCACATCTCGATGCCCGGAGTGGTCACTCCGTTTCAATACAATCGTCTCGGCATTAACGTTGTCCTGATCTGAGGCAATGTTTACTCGGATCGTTGGTCTTTGCGCCTGTCTCGGTTTGCTGGCGACGCCGCGCTTTTACGCGGCGGAAAATTCGGAGGTGGGCCGAACGATCCAATCTTATTTGGACTCGTTAGGCGCGGAGAGCGGTGTTAGCGGCGCGGTCATGGTGGCGAAAGATGGCCAGCCGATCGCGAGCAAAGTGGCGGGTTTAGCGAATCGCGAAACAAAAACGCCCAATACGCTCGAGACGAAATTCAACCTCGGCTCGATGAACAAAATGTTCACCGCGGTGGCGATTGCCCAGCTGGCGCAAAAAGGCCGGCTAAAGTTCGACGATACGATCGCGAAAGTCTGGCCCGATTATCCGAACAAGGAAGTGGGCGAAAAAGTAACGATCCATCAACTGCTCACGCACACGAGTGGGATGGGTTCCTACACAAATGAAAAATTCCGGCGCAACGCACGCAGCTGACCAGCGTGGCGGCGCATTTGCCCTTGATCGTGAATGAACCCCTCGCCTCCCCGCCGGGCGAAAAATTCCAGTACAGCAACTCGGGCTACATGATTCTTGGCGCGATTGTGGAAAAACTTTCCGGCAAGAATTATTACGATTACGTGCGCGAAAATATTTTCGAACCGGCGGGAATGAGTCGTACGGGATTTTATGAACCCGGAAAAGCGCTGCCGGATGTGGCGGTCGGTTACACACGGATGGATGAGAGCGGAAAGCGTGGCGAAACCGAGCACGAGAATACCGACATGCGTGAAGTCCGCGGCGGGCCCGCGGGCGGCGGATTTTCCACCGTCGGAGATATGGTCAAGTTTGGAGAAGCGCTACGCGGCCGTAAGTTGCTCGACGAAGAGCACACAAAAATTATCACGACAGGGAAAGTTGATGGGCCGCCGCCAATGGGAAAATATGCTTACGGCTTTGGGGATAAGATTTTTGCCGGCAAACACATCGTCGGTCACAACGGCGGATTTCCCGGGATCGCGGCGCAATTCGATATGTTTCCCGAGCTCGGATATTCCATTGTTATCCTGATGAACGCCGATCCACCGACGATGATGCCGGTGATCATGAAACTGCGCGAACTTCTTCCAGCCGGTTAGGCAGTTACCGCGCTGCGAAGGAGAAGTCCGCCGGGCTCCTTAACCGAGCTGCTGCTGCCCGGCGGGCTTCTCATTTCGCCTAACGAGGGCATCGGCAATCGCACCGAGATAGATCATGCTCGCCAACCACAGCATCTCCCAAAGCGGAAGCGTGTAACGTGGCGCGAGGTCGATCAGCAGCGCGGTGGCTTGCAGGATCAACACGGCAGTGGTGACCAGCGCGAGGCCGTAGAAGAAAATCGGTGCGACTTCGGTGCGTGCGCGGCAGGCGAAGATTACCGCGATGGCGATGATGCTCCAAATGAGCATGGCGCTGCCTAACGAGAGGTTCTTTCCCGCGGTAAAGTAGAACCGCGAGGTCGCGATGGTCATTAGATCCCCCGCGGTGTAATTGCGAAAAGTCGAGAGCGTCATCAATTCCGGTAAATCCTCGCGATGCTCGAAGCAGAAGACCGTGGTCACGAAAAACGTCGTGCTCACAACCGACATCGGCATCTGCAATGCGGTAGCGAAATCGTGTTCTGCCGCGCGCCAATGTTCGCGCGTCGGCGGATGAAGAAAAGCTCGCGCGGTCGTGTTCAACGCTAAATAGAAATGCCGGTTCGAGATGGGCTGCTCGGGGGTAGAGAGCGCGGCGCGAAATCTGTAGTACATCGGAAACGGACTCAACGGTTCGCCGTTTTTCAACATCTCGCGCAATGTGGAAATCACCTCGTGCGCACGGCCCGATTTTGTCCGCGCGTTTACTTCATCGAGGAGTTCGCTGCGCCGCGGTTCTGGAATGGATTCGAGAAAATTTAGCCGCCAAAGAAAAGTGAAACCGCCGCGCGGATAATAGGGATGCCCGGTAGATGCGCATAAAGCGCCCACGGCCAGGCGCGCCGTGCCCAAACAAAGCAATCCAATCACGACCGCGATGGCGGCGTGGCGCAGCGGATGGAGTGAGCGGCGTTGTGCAGCCAGCAGAAGAAACGCGAGTGGAAGCGGAAGAAGGAGGAACAGGTTGGCGTAGCGCGTGAGGATGCAGGTAAGAAGGGCCACCGCAAAAAAAATCCATCGCCGCTGACGGCGTGGCGATTTAAGCAAACGCAGACCCGCCACAGTAAGTGCGAGAGTGCAGAGAAGGCTCAGAGTTTCCGATCCGACGCAGTGGGCCAAGGTGTAGAAGATGGAGTTGCCCGCGAAAAACAAGGCGAGAAAAATTCGGCACCAAGATCTTTCCGCGGCTGTGATGATGAGAGCAAAGGCGCCAACAAACAGCGTAAGATGTTGTCCGGCGACGAGCAGGAGAACGCCAGTATCGCTGAGTCGCGCATGATTAAAGAACGACTCGTTAGGCAAAACGCCTTCAAACCGCGCGCCGAGATAGAGGGGAATGCGCGCGACAATTCCGTAAAGCATGCCGTGCCCTTCCAACGTTGACCGAGCCGGCGAAAAGAGCAGCTGATGGTACGCATCCGCGTCGCGCCAGAGCGGAGGAGTTGTCGCCAGCAACCAGATTGAAGGCGCGACGAGAATGAGCACGGTTGCGAGCAAACCGAGCAGCCCGCGCAGATCGAAACCGTCGGGCGCGGACGAAGTTGATTGTTCTTTGAGATTGAAAACAGGATAACGCTGGCGTCGCATCTCTTCGTTTCGATTTTTGTCTATGAGCTCTTCCGTATCCAGCGAACCACCGCCTCTGAAGAACCATGGCTGGTCGGTCGTCTTTGCCGGGCTCGGCATCAATCTTGCCCTCGGCGTTCTCTATTCGTGGAGCGTGATTAGCAAGAAAATCCCGGCGGATTGGGGGTGGTCGGAGGCCGACCGTTCGCTGCCCTACTCGGTCGCGTGTCTGATCTTTTCTCTGATCATGGTGCCTGCGGGAAGAATGCAGGATCGCATTGGTCCGCGATTTGTGGCGACGGCGGGCGGCGTGCTCGTCGGGCTGGGATTAATTTACGCGAGCTACACCACTTCGCCGACGGGTTTCGTCATCGGTTTCGGTGTGCTCGCAGGAATTGGATTCGGTTGCGGTTACGCATCGACCACACCACCGGCGGTGAAATGGTTTCCAGCCGCGCGCACCGGTGCGATCGCCGGCCTCGTCGTATCTGGTTTTGGATTGGCGAGTGTCTATATCGCGCCATTGGCAGCGTGGTTGATCGACAACAATGGCATCTCGAAAACGATGCTTTGGTTGGGCCTCGGCTTCCTGTTGGTGGTGACTCTTCTTGCGCAGTTCCTCAAGCAACCACCTGCTGGTTTCGTTCCGGCCGGATCAGTTCCGGTGACGCGCAGCTCCGCGAGCAACAAGATAGATTTCACGCCCGGCGAAGTTATGAAGACGCCGCAGTTTTATCTTCTCTGGTTCATGTATGCCTGCGGTGCAGGCGCCGGATTAATGATCATCTCGAAGCTGGCCAAGATCGTGGACGTGCAGGCCGGTGTGAGTCTCGGATTCATCCTCGTCGCCTGTCTCGCGATCGGAAACGGTTGCGGACGAATCGCGGCCGGGACGTTATCGGATAAAATCGGGCGGCGCGCGACGTTGTTCATCTGCTTCCTCGTGCAGGCGGTGCTGATCTTGTTGTTGTCGCGAGCGAGCACCGGACGTCCGCTCGGGAGCACACCGTTTTTGATCGTGCTCTCTACGCTAATAGGCGCGAACTACGGCGCGAACCTCGCGCTCTTCCCTTCGATCACGAAGGACTTCTATGGGTTGAAAAATTTCGGCGTGAATTACGGGTTGGTCTTTACCGCGTGGGGTCTCGGTGGTTTCACACTTTCACTGCTGGCCGGAAAAGTTTTCGACCAAACGCACAGTTTCGCTTTCGCCTATTATTGCTCGGCCGCACTTCTCATCGCCGCCGCCATCAGCACACTATTCGTTAGGCCGCCGGTCGTGGCCGAACGGCTAGCAAACTGATCTAGGTTCCTACTTGGCGGTTTATTGGATTCCGCGGACGCGCGGGCAGATGAATCCCGACCGCATTTCCTACCTCTCGCTTGCGCATCGACCTGGAAGGAAATTTCCGCGAAGCGGGCGGGCGACTTTCGGGACCGCCGCAGCTTATAACATTGGCCTCGCGTCGGCGCTTTACTCTTTATGAGAGGAACAACCAATCGCCGGACCAAAACGAAAGCCGCGCGTCCCGTTAGTTTATTGGATTCAGAAACGAAGCGCGAAAAAGGAACTGGCATTCTTTCCTGCTTGGCTGATGCGACAAAGGCGCCTAGTTTTTGCGCTAAATGAAGAACTCCATTCGCCTTCTATTGTTGTCGACTCTCGGGCTCTCCACGATTGCCTATGGCGCGGTGATGCCTTCGGTCGACGTGACTGTCGCTGACTCGGGCGGTAAGCTCGCTTTCAAAGGAAGAACTAACTCCACTGGTGCTTTCGCCACGGATAATCTCAATCCCGGAGTTTATGTGGTCCAGTTCACTTCGAAGAATGGCGCGGAGATGAAAGGCAAACAGTACGCCGTTGTTGTCTCCGCGGGCAAGAACAAGGTTAGGGCTGATGTTGCGGGAGAAAAATTTGGGGCCGGCGGCATCGCGATGAAAGTGGAGATGGGACAGAAAATGAAAATCACGGGAAGCGTCGCAAACACGCAGGTGGCCGGCGGCAAGAACGTGAAATATATCAACGGGAAAAAATACGTCTGGGTAGCGGGCGAGACTGGGAGCAACCTGGGCGGCCGCTGGGTGGAGGCAGATTCGGTTCCCCAACAAAATGTCTCCAGCTCGGGAGCTGAGGCCCTTCGTCGCCGGCAGGATATCGGCGACACGCACCAGGAAGGCTTTCCCGTTAAGGGCCCCGGCCGGTAGCAAGATTTTTCGCGTTTCGCGAGAACGTAACCCCGTCGTTAGAAGTCCCGCTCATACCGGCGGAGGGGCTCGAACCCACACACTCTTGCGAGTACCAGATTTTGAGTCTAGCGCGTCTGCCAATTCCGCCACGCCGGCGAGAGTGAGCTAATCGTGCTGCATCGGCGCGGGCGCGCAAGTGAATTGTCGCGCCGTTTTGTCGTACCTTTAACCGCGATTGGCCTAACGAGGCGCGATTTTCTTTTCGGATTCGCAAAATTTTTCCTGCAACCCCGCGCGAGCGAACGGGGTTTACTTCTGCATGAAAGCATCATTGGGTTTAATAAATGGAAAGATAATCTCTGCGGTCTGCGCGACGGCGTTGATTTTCGGATTTTCGACTGGTGATCTTATGGCCGCGCGTCATCCACGCGTTCGTCAGGTCAACCGGCGCTTCGAAAATCAACAGGACCGTATCGCCGCCGGCGTAAAGTCTGGAGCGCTCACTTCGCGAGAGGCCGCGCGCCTGGAAAATCGCGAAGCCAATCTCAAGGCACAGGAAAATTTTTTTCGCGCGGAGAATGGCGGCCACTTGACCTTGCAGGAACAAGCGAAATTAAATCGCGAGGAAAATGGTTTGAGCCGGTCGATTCATTCGCAGAAGCATGACGCGCAGGTGCAAAACATCACGCCGAAATCGGAAGTCGGTCAACGTCTCGAGAATCAACAGGATCGGATCGCGCAGGGGATCAAGAGCGGAAGTTTGACTGCGCGCGAAACGTCACGCCTGGAAGCGCGTGAAACTTTTTTGCGCGGACAAATTGCGAGCGATCGCAACGCCAACGGCGGCAGATTAACCGACGCTGAACGAGCGCAAACCAATGGCGAGCGAACAATCTGAGCGCGCAGACGCAAGGTCACTGAATTGTTTTTGGGAAAAAAGGGATGGGAACGCCGGGGACGCAATTGTCTCCGGCGTTTTCTTTTAGCCTAACGAATGCAAATCGAGCGGCTGCAAACTGCGCGGCGCACCGAAAATTTCGCGCAGAACAATTGCATCCCGCTGACCATCAGCACTGGCCAGACGCGCGGCCCAGCCAACTGAGGAAGCGACGCTAGTTGGCCTAACGAGTGCAGTAGGCTTGAGAGATTCCTCGGCCCGGCCTTCGACCACGTGCACTTCGAAAACAGGCGCCGCGGTTCTTTCGGTTTGAACCTTCGGAAGATCCGTTACCCTCGGCGGTGTGACCGGAAGCGGTGGTGGCGCCGACGTAACAACCGGCTCGGGTCGCCACGGCCCGCCGCGTGGTTTTGGGAAAGGATCGATTGGTTGAACTTTGCCACGGGCTGGTTTCGGCGGTGTGACCTGGCGCGGCACCGGCGCATTTGAAGTCGGAACGCCGAGCGCTTCCATGAATCGGCGGACACGTTCTTCCTCCGTTTGAGCCGGCGCGCGGGGCACGGGAGCATTCGGCGCCGAGGGTTCGGTCCGTTTTTGTGTCCTCGAATTTTTCGCTGTTTCCGACGCGACCATGATCCAACGAATCAGTCCGATGACCGCGACCAGAACAAGAAAGAAAATGTTCTCCGCGACGGCAAGAAGATGCATGGCCACCACTCGTTAGGCAGTTACGGCGTGCCGTCGGTCTTCTTCTCTCCACCGGCAATAGACTCGCGCATCGAAGTGTCGGCCTGCACATTTTTCATCCGCACGTAATCCATGATGCCAAGATTGCCGGAACGAAACGCTTCCGCCATGGCCTGCGGCACGAGCGATTCCGCTTCCACTACTTTCGCGCGCATCTTCTGAGTCTCGGCGCGCATTTCCTGTTCAACCGCCACCGCCGCGGCCCGGCGCACTTCCGCTTTCGCCTGCGCGATACGTTTGTCGGCATCGGCCTGCTCGCTTTGCAACTTGGCGCCGATGTTGTCGCCCACATCGACGTCGGCGATATCGATCGAAAGAATTTCGAAAGCCGTGTTGCTATCGAGGCCCTTCGCCAGCACCGCCTTCGAAATGCGGTCCGGATTTTCCAACACGTCTTTGTAGGAATCGGCCGAGCCAATCGCGCTCACAATACCTTCGCCGACACGGGCGATAATTGTTTCTTCAGTCGCGCCGCCGACGAAACGATCGAGGTGCGAACGCACGGTGACGCGCGCTTTCACTTTCGCGCCGATGCCATCTTTTGCTACGCCGTCGATTGTTTGCCGCCCCGACGATGGATTCGGCACGTCGATCACTTTAGGATTGATGCTCGTGCGCACCGCTTCGAGCACGGTCTTGCCGGTGCCTTTGGTCGCGAGATCGATCGCGCAGGCGCGATTGAAATCGAGCGAGATACCGGCTTTGTCTGCCGCGATCAGCGCCAACACCACCTGATCAACACTGCCGCCGGCGAGGTAATGCGCTTCCAAGGGATCGCTGGGAATTTCAATCCCGGCCTTCACCGCAGTGATGCGATTGTCCACGATGTAACCGACCGGCACTTTGCGCAGGCGCATGCCAACCATTTTTCCCAGGCTAACCGGAGCGTTGGCGATGCGCGCGCGCACCCAGAGGCCGAAGAAATTGAAAAGAACGATACAAAGAATGAAGCCAAAAAGCGCAATGACTGCGACGCCGACCACGTAAAGCGATTCCATAACGAGGAGAGCTTACAAGAGGTCGCCCAATCGAAAAGAGATTTGGCACCGTTTCCGCTTCGTTGAACGGCTCAACAAAATTTCACAGGTGCTGCCATTGGAAGGATGTGTTCACGCTGGCGTCATTCTATTTCATCAACCATCGATGCCCGCCGCTTCTTCGAGCGATTGTGGGATGGTGTCGTAGTATCCCTTTCAGCTGCCAAATACAAAAGGGCAACGCAGTGGCCGCGTAAATAACGATGATGCCGAGATAGGAATTGATCAGGCTCAGTTTGATCAAGATGAGATAAAGCGGCAGGAGCAACATCGTGGCCGGGAACATCTGCGTGACGAGTAAACCATTGAGCATCGAACCCCGTCCGAGAAAACGAAAACGCGAGAGCGCATAACCCGCGGTCGAGGCAAGCACGACACCCGTCAGCGTAACGGTGAGGGCGATGATACTGGAGTTTCCCAGCCAGCGAAGAAACGGCGTCTCCGTTAGCAGCACACGAAAGTTCGCAAGCGTTGCGTCTTTCGGAATTGGACTAAAGCGAGGTCGAAAGAAGCTGATCGCCCGGCCTTGCGATCGTGAGAATCTGCAGGAATCGGATAAAGCGCGAACAAAACGAAAACGGCCAGCGCGAGATAACTCAACGCTGGCCGTAAAGATTTCTTCGTCGCGCGGCCCTTCCGAATGGGAAGGCCTCGCAGGACTCGTTAGGCGATTTTCGCTCGGCGACCAACGACGACGGCTCCAGCAAGTCCAACCATCAGTAAACCAAGCGTCGAAGGCTCAGGGATTGCAGTCACAAACATGTTGGCCACCCCAGCAGAATCAGGATTCGATCCGCCTTGGCTGGCAGTGTAAAAAGTCAGGAAGTAGGCAAATCCATCCGCCGGAACATTCCAGTTGATATCTGAGCCGTCGACAGCTTGGACAATATCGGTCCTAAACTGTCCGAAACGCTGCGTTGTGTCAGCCGGAGGAGTGGCGGAAGAAGTAAGTCCGGGAAACCATCGCAAGATCAATGGATCAGTGGTGTCGATACCGTTCCCGAGGGAGAAGTTAACGACGACTCCGAATTGTCCAGCGGTCGGACCAACTGTGAACGAGGCGAGAATAAAATCGTCCGCTGAATTGCCAGTGAAGCTACCAACGCTGGGCGTTGTAAAGCCATCGTGATTTCTGTCTACAACCAGTTGAATTACTGTTCCGACCGGTAGCAACGTAGACGTGTCTGCGCCATAAAGGTTACCACCAGCGAGATTGAGGGTAATGGTCGCCTCGCTCATTGAAGCAAAACCTACAATTAACGCGGCGTACAGGATGATCTTTTTCATTATTCGATTTTGGGGAGCACTAGTAGGTGGGAGTATTCGTCCAATAAGAGGGAGCGCCAGTCGCAGTCTGATATTTTCGAATGATAAAACCGGCGCCCGCGGGAATCTTATCAGTTGCACCCACATCCGTTGCCGTGTCCGGAAACTTTTTCCAAGCACCGCCGATGTAGGCGTAAGTCGCACTAGGGGCCTTGGGGAGGGCGGTCTGCGTGGGATCGAACACCAGTAGCGTGTCTCGACGCCCAGGACCGAAATTTGTACTTGCGACGAACGCCCCGCTCGTGATTAGCCCGAGGTCGTTCAGCGCCACATCTATCGGGCGGATGAGCGAGACAAAGTTATCCTGCTGTTTATCCGTCACGGTTAATAGCGGAATGGTGAACTTCTTCGTCAAGACGCTGCCGAGAGTCGTCAACAGGGTGCCCGTCGCACCGTTACGAACGATGACATACCCGCCGTTGGGCAGCGCATCATCACCGTGATCGGTAGCGGTGTCCGGGAACTGCTTCCACCCGTTGATATACGCATAACTGATTGTGGGTGCGTTATTGAATCCATTGGCTCCATACGGAGGAATGAAGATGACCGTCCGTCGGCCCGGGCCGAAATTCGTCGATGTGACATAAGAGATGTTCGCATCGCTAGCAGGAAAGACGCTATTTAGGGTGTTGTACGGAACGACCAATATCTGGGTGGTGGACGCAACGGTACTCAAATCATCGCCCCCATTGTTAACCGTCAATTGATTCGTCGTGTTGGACGTTATTTGATACGCGCGACCTTCTTTTGGGTTGGTAGTCGAGTGTGGCCCAATGAGAACGAAATAGGTGTTGTGTTGATTTAAGCCGGCATTGTAGACGAACTGATTTGTCGACCACGGAGTCCCGCTGACCGTAAGAGTGTTCGCGGTAGCCGTTGAAGTCGCACCGATAAACTCTGGCGGTCGCGTGAACGGCACCGAAACCTGCGTTTCTGAGTTGGCCAGCATGTTCGGTGGCTGGGGCGAGGGAGCAGGCGTGGCGAAAGGCTGCAAAAATCCGACGGGATCGGTTGCGACGGTTTGCGCGTTGGCAAAACTTCCAAGGAGCAAGCTTCCGGCGAGGGCGAGGGAGAGAGGTCGTAACATTTTCATAAGGATTACTGGCGGCTACTGGAGGAGATTATTGGTGGATTAGATTCTGAAGCAAGAAGAATTCCGTAAAAAGGCGCATTTTTGGGACAAATAACATCGCGCTTTTTTCCCCGCCAAACGGACAAAAATCTTTTTTCTTCAATTCCAATCCATTCGCTGGGCCATAAGGATATCATTTCTCAGAGAGGCGGGAAGCGAAAATTACCGTCATTTCTAGAGCCGGAGAATTGCGTTGGATGGAATGGGCGCCTTTTTGCGATGTTTGGCAGGTATGCGCCTCCGCGCCCGTGCATAAATCTGATGTGAAACTCAACGACACGCGGGCAAAACCGATAAACGCGGGAAAGGCGGGCCGCTTTTGGAATTGAACGGGTGCTGGGAAATCGAGCGCGCCCTGGCCGGCGATCCAAAAACAAGAACTCGCGCGGACACCTACGGCAACGGCCGCATCGTCTTCGCGCGATAGTAACGCTTGATCGCCGATGTTTGTGTGACTGTCCTGGTCGTGCTCGTGCCGGCATCCGGTGCGAACATGCTGAGCCCGCTATCGGTCCAATTGAGCGGCTGGCTGAGATCTGTATTCACTTCGATGCTATACAGTCGGGCGGTCGTGCTGGTGAAAGTGACATTCGAAGTTACGCCGCCGGGCTTTGTTGTGGTGTAAACAGTGATGCGCAGTCCCGAGCTGGCCGGATCGGTCGTGCTCGGATTCACCCCGTCGGTATAATCCTGAAGTAAAGTCATACCATTGCCATTCGGGCTCAAAGAATTTTGCCCGCCCGGCGCAAGCAATCCGCCGAAATACAAATACTCCCATGCGTCGGCGATGCCATTGCCATTGCTATCCACACCCATCAGGATTTGATTAGTCTGCACTTTGCCTAACGAGTCGTTCAGGTTGATCCAACCGCAGTTGGCCGAATAGGCATAGCCGCTAAATGTGCCGGTAAAAAGAGAGACGCGCGGATTGCCAATCGGCTCGAAATTAATCCAGCCGATATTCGCGCCGTAAGCGAAGCCACGCAGGACGCCAACGCCGGGCTGCGACGGATCCAGCGTGTAGTTTACGCCGAAGTCGGTCGCCGACGTATTCGAGTATTGAATATGCAAAGTCGGAATCGCCGAGGGTGTGAAGCCGTTGCCCATGTTGATCCAGCCGACGTTGGCCGCGTAGATGTAACCGGAACAGATGAATTCGCCGACGATCACACCTTCGCTATTGTCGCCAGTAAAGTCCGGGCGCCAATTCATCCAGCCGATGTTCGCGCCCCACGAATACTGATTGGTGGTATTGATGGTGGAGGTCGCCCAACTGCTCGCCGCAGCGCAGAGAAGGCCGATCAATGCAAATCGTTTCATGATTCCCTACGCGGCATTTCACCGCGAAGTAACCGAGAAGTGAAGCAAAATGTTTTTTCTCATCTCTAATTAAGTGGAGATGCCTTCGCTTCTGCTCCTCTGTGCCTTCTCCATGCGGCGGGCTTTGTCGATGCGGCCGTAGGCGGCGGCGGACTTATCCAGCTGCCGGCTGCTCTGATTCTTCTGCCCGGTGTGCCGTTCCGACGGTCCTCGGCACAAACAAATTCGCCTCCTTGTTTGGAACGAGCCTTGCCCTGCAACGGTACGCGCGACATGTGAAGATTGATTGGCATACCGTCGCTCCAGCCGCTCATGCTTCTTCTGCTAGTCGTTGTTGCCGCCTGCGTTCTGTTCGCGAAGAATCTCGGGCTAGTTCATGCGCCGAGGCATCCGCCTTTCAGAGTGCGCTTACTGGGTGTAGCTCTCGGCTTCTGCCTCGGCTAAAGCAGTGAACTGGGCTACTAACTGCGCTTTCTTAATCTACTTTAGCTCCACTGGTCAGCTACTTTGGGGAATAGGCGCAGCGACGGCTGTGAATAACATTCTCGGTTTTTCATCATCGGCACTCGTTTGGCCATAGCTAAAGGCAGTCGCTTCGTGCGCCTGCTCTTTCTCGTGGTCGTCGTCGGACTCATTCTAAAACTAACTCAAGCTCTGTTCTGGTGCTGATCGGACGAACTGCACGATGAGCGGTCTAGTGACGACCGCTAGCCGCGAAACCTGCCAGTAATAACAGTTAGGATACGTCGCAGCCAGTTGACCCGTAGTTCGGCTGCGACATCACCATCGTGCACTGGCCAGGACAAGACAGGGCCTGAAAGAGCTACGTTTGGGAACCGTTCAACAAACGGATCCTTCCAGAGCGTTCCCTGGCGCAGAACAACAAGATCGACCGCGTAGGCTTCTTCGGCGGAAGCTTCGGTCGAAGTCCAGTAAATACACGGCAAGGTGCCATTGGTGAAGGTAACGATATGTGGATGGTTAGTGAAGACATCCAGGTAGAGATGACCGATCTCACTACCGACAAAGTTATGGCCCAGAGTAGGTCCAGTGCCGTCTTGATTGCGCGCGCTTGGTAAGCGCCAGCCGCGAATACCGTGATAGCTCAGCGAAGACACCCAGGCCATGGCATCGGGCCAGGTTAGCTGGCCGTCGCGCGAACGGCCTACAGTCTTGGCATAGTTAACATCTTGTAGCCAGGTAATGTTGCGTTCGGTATCGTAGATCAAGCCGAAGCCGCGATCGATTAACGCTGGCTGTGGTAAGCGAAGGATGGCGCGCAGGACCGACCATATCGTTCTCTCGTTAGGCATAAGTCACTCCGCCAAAAAAATCGACAACGGAAGATGCGCCGCATCGGATACTGCGCAACATTACTCAGATGCGAAATCTCGCCTTCATCCTTCTTTTTCTGGCCTGCCTATGTCCCGCGACCACGAAAGCAGTCGAGAAGGCGTGGTATGGTTTCCACATTAAACCTGCTTTGGAAGGCTTTGCGCTTAACCCGGTCGTGAAGTCGGTCGTCATCGACAAGGTCAAAGCGAATTCACCAGCTTCCGCGCAAAACATCCGTGTAGGCGACGAGATCATCGAGGCGGAAGGAATCAAGGTGCCTGGGACGCGGGCTTTGCAATTCGTTCCGATTCTGCGGAAACAACCGGGCGATACACTCAACCTTCGACTAAAGACGCAGCAAGGTAGAACCTACTCGGTGCTTGTTCAGGCAATCCAGAGACCCTCGAGCTAGGCGGTGCGGCCGCAGCAGTTCTTGAACTTCTTTCCGCTCCCACAAGGACAAGGCTCATTACGGCCAACCTTTGGCATTTCGCGACGCACTGGAGCTAAGTCTAGCTTTACTTCGCCATCGCCGTTTTCGCCGTTACCTTCGGCGATAGCTGCTGGGCGTGGACGCTGGCCAAAGGCTGGACCAGGGGCGGGACCATTCGCCGTGGTCGAGCTTGGCCCATGCTCGCGCATGAGAAATTGCGGGAGAGTGGAAAGGAAGGTCTCGAAGGCTTGGAGATTTGAGGTACTGCGGAAAAGATTATGCAGCACTTCAATTTTGATGTTCGACATCAACTCGGTGAACATGTCGAACGCTTCGGTCTTGTATTCGATGAGCGGATCCTTTTGCGCGTAGCTCCGCAGACCGACACCTTCGCGCAAGGCATCCATGGCATAGAGATGCTCCTGCCACAGTCGATCGATCGCATTAAGGATAATGTAACGCTCCAGGCTTTTGACCGCGGTAGGTTCTTCGTGACTCGATTTCCTCTCGTAGGAAGTCTTGATCTTCTCGATCAGGAACTTGGCATTCTCTTCTTCGCTGCGCGTTTCGAACTGCGCCTTCTCACTCGTTAGGCCGAGAGGGAAAGTAACGTTAACCCAATGCAGTAACCCGGAGTAGTGGGGTTCGTTAGTCTCGCCGGAAGCGAGTAGCTCTTTGACCTTACCCGGCACAGCCTCATCGATTACTTCATAGATCAGCTTACGCGGTTCGTCGGAGTCGATGGTGTCATTGCGCCAGGTATAAACTACCTCCCGCTGGTTGTTCATCACGTCGTCGTAATCAAGAGTGCGTTTGCGAGCGAGGTAGTTGCGTTGTTCGACGCGCTTCTGGGCCGTCTCGACCGATTTGTTGAGCCACGGATGCTCCAACTCCTGACCTTCTTCCAGGCCGAAGCGCTCCATGATCTTAGTCATGCGATCCGCGGCGCCGAAGTTACGCATCAAGTCATCCTCAAAGCTGACGTAGAAACGCGAGCCACCGGGATCGCCCTGGCGCGCGCAACGTCCGCGTAGCTGTCGGTCGATGCGCCGTGACTCATGTCGCTCGGTGCCGATAACAAACAATCCGCCTTTATCCTGCACGCCTGGACCTAGCTTAATGTCGGTCCCGCGACCGGCCATGTTAGTAGAAATAGTAACTGTGCCCGCCTGCCCGGCGCGTTGCACGATCTCGGCTTCCTGCATGTGATACTTAGCATTCAGCACGTTGTGCGGGATCTTTTCGCGCTTGAGCATGCGACTAAGTAACTCAGACGCTTCTACACTTACGGTACCAACCAGGACCGGCTGCGATTTCGCGTGACGATCTTTGATTTCGTTGATGACGGCGTTGTATTTTTCGCGGCGCGTTTTGTAGATGCGATCGTTCTCGTCCTTGCGTGCGACCGGCCGATTGGTCGGGACATTATTGACGTCGAGTTTGTAAATGTCGTGAAACTCGGCCGCTTCCGTTTCCGCCGTTCCAGTCATGCCGGCTAGCTTCTGGTAGAGTCGGAAGTAGTTCTGGATAGTTATCGTAGCCAGGGTCTGGGTCTCACGATCGATCTGCACACCTTCCTTCGCCTCCACTGCCTGGTGCAAGCCATCGCTCCAGCGACGCCCCGGCATCTTCCGGCCGGTATATTCATCGACGATAACTACCTTGTTCTCTTCTACGACATACTGGACATCTTTCTCGAAAACGCAGTAAGCGCGGAGTAACTGAGAGATGTTATGAATGCGCTCAGCCTGAGCATCGCAAATCTGCTGGCGCTCGACCTTCTGTTTCTCCTTCTCTTCGTCCGAAAGCGTGCGGTTGAGATCGATCTCCGTGAACTCGCTAATTAAATCCGGCAAAACGAAGGCGTCCGGATCGTCCGGATTCATGAAGGTGCGGCCCTGTTCGGAGAGATCGGACTCGTTAGACTTTTCGTCGATAGTAAAGAAGAGCTCTTCCTTAAGCGCAAATAATTCTTCTTTGCGCGAATCGGTGTAGAAGGACAGCTCGGCCTTTTCGATCGCCTTTCGTTTCTCCGGATCTTCCATCATGCGCAGCAATGGTTTATTGCGCGGCTGACCTAGCTTCACTTTGAACATCGCCAGGCCGCCCTCTTCGTTTTTGCCCTGGTCGAAAAGCTCCTTGGCATCGCTCGCGAAACGGTTCACCAGCATGTTCTGCTTCCGCACCAACTGCTCAGTCAGCGGTTTCCATTTATCGTATTGATGCGTCGAAACCGTAGCTGGTCCGCTGATGATAAGCGGGGTGCGCGCTTCGTCGATCAGGATGGAATCGACTTCATCGACGATGGCGTAATGATAACCGCGCTGCACTTGTTGCTCGCGTGTCGTGGCCATGCCGTTATCGCGCAGATAATCGAAACCGAACTCGGAGTTCGTCCCGTAGGTAATGTCGCAGGCGTACTGCTGGCGGCGGACATCGGGCGGTTGATCGTGCTGAATGCAACCAGTCGTTAGGCCAAGAAAGCGGTAGAGTTGTCCCATCCATTCCGCATCGCGTCGTGCCAGGTAATCATTGACCGTCACGAGATGCGCGCCGCGACCGGTCAGCGCATTCAAGTAAAGCGGCAAGGTCGCGACCAGAGTCTTGCCTTCACCGGTCGCCATTTCGGAAATGCGACCGCGATGCAAGACCATGCCTCCGACCAACTGCACATCGAAGTGCACCATGTTCCAGGTCATCGGCTGATCGCACACGTCGAAGGTTTCTTGCCGCTCGGTCAATCGCCGCGCGGCATTCTTCACCACCGCGAACGCTTCCGGCAGAATCTCCTCCAACCGGTGCCACTGCTCGGCATCGTCCGTGATCTTCGTGAGCTCATCCTTCCACTGCGCAGTCTTGGCGCGCAGCTCGTCGTCGGAGAGCGATTTAAATTGCTCGTCCAGCTCGTTGATCCGACGGGTCCCCGGCATCAGGCGCTTGATCTCGCGCTGATTCTTCGACCCGAGTATTTTCTTTAAAATCCAGCCAACCATGGAATGCGTAATATCGACAAGATTTCGTCAGTAGCAACGATGACACCACGACTCGGACTTGCGCTCTTTCTACTCGCGCTGCGCAGCGCTTTCGGACAGGCCTCCGAAGAGAACCGTGCCTGGAACCAGCCAGTGCCGCCGTTCAAGATTATTGGCAATATCTACTACGTGGGCGCGAAGGAAGTTTGCTCATACCTGATCACGACGCCGGCTGGTCACATCGTGCTCGATGGCGGTTTTGTTGAAACGGCGCCGCAAATCGAAGAGAACATCGCGCAGCTCGGCTTTCGTCTGGCTGACGTGAAGATCCTGATTAGCAGCCACGCGCATCTCGATCACGCCGGCGGTTTGGCGGAGTTGAAGGAAAAGACCGGCGCGAAATTCATGGCTATGAAAGAAGACGCCGATCTTCTCGCCCGCGGCGGGAAAGATGATTTCGCTTTCGGTGATAGACTCTTGTTCCCGCCGATCACAGCTGATCGCGAACTACGCGACGGCGATAGAGTCGACCTCGGCGGTGTGACGTTCATCGCGCATCTGACGCCGGGCCACACCAAAGGCTGCACGAGTTGGACGACTCAGGTGGAAGAGAACGGGCGCAAATACGACGTCGTTTTCGTCGGCAGCACGTCCGTGCCGGGTTACACGCTTCTCGGAAACCCAAAGTATCCGAACATGAAGGACGATTACGAAAAGACCTTCGCGCTCATGATGAAACTACGGTGCGATGTCTTTCTCGCTTCGCACGGTTCCTTCTTTTCGTTAGTCGAAAAGAGCAAACTGCTGGCGCAACAACCGTCGCAAAATCCGTTCATCGACCCGAACGGCTATCGGAAATTTATCGAACAAACGGATCGCGCTTTTCACGAGCAACTGCACCGCGAAGAATCGAAATGAACGCATTGTGCGCGCGCATTTTGTGTCTAAGCTCGCGCGATGAAGAAGATCGTTTCCACCACTGAAGCGCCCGCTGCGGTCGGCCCTTATTCGCAAGCCGTTCGCGTCGGTCCAATGCTTTTCACCGCTGGGCAAATTCCGCTCGATCCGAAAAGCGGCCAGCTCGTTTCCGACAAGATCGACGAGCAAACGAAACGCGTGCTCGATAATCTGACCGCAGTGCTGCAGGCGGAAGGAATGAGTTTTTCCAACATCGTGAAGACGACTGTGTTCATGACCAACCTGGGCGACTTCCAGACCATGAACGAAGTTTACGCGAGCTATTTCAAAGATGCACCGCCCGCACGCTCGACCGTGCAGGTCGCGGCCTTGCCCAAAGGTGCGCAGGTTGAAATCGAAGTCATTGCGGTCGCGACCAAAGAAGGCGGGAAAGCAATCGATACCTGGGAGTGAGCGAGGATTTACTCGCGCTCTTTCGCAAGACCGGCGCGCTGCTCGAAGGACATTTCGTGTTGCGTTCCGGTTTGCACAGCCGGCATTTTTTTCAGTGCGCGATTCTGCTACAATACACCGAGATAGCGGCGGATGTTTGCGGCCGGCTGGCCGATAGATTGCGCGGGATCGAATGCGATGCCGTGATTTCACCGGCGCTCGGCGGAATCGTGGTTGGCCAGGAAGTCGGGCGCTCGTTAGGCAAACGCCACATCTTCGCGGAGAAGGAAGCGGGTGGATTAGTTTTGCGCCGCGGTTTCAAAATTTCGCCTAACGAGAGGTTCATCGTGGCGGAAGATGTTGTCACGCGCGGCGGCCGCGTGCAGGAAACGATCGACATCGTGCGAAATCAAGGCGGCGTTGTCGCGGCCGTCGGTGTGATCGTTGATCGCAGTGGCGAACAACGCCCGGACTTCGGCTGTCCATTCGTTAGTCTGATGGAAATGAACGTGGAAACTTTTTCCGCCGATAAAATCCCAGCCGATCTCGCCGCCACTCCGGCAGTGAAGCCTGGCAGCAAATAAGACTTACGGAAGCGTCAGCTCGGGGGCGTGTTGTTTCAGGCGATAAAATGTCATGCGATCAGCATCGAACGCCCAAGCGGAAATGCGCGCGTTCGGCGGCAAAGCCAAGCGCGGAAAGGTCGCGCGCCAACCGCTGTGCAGTTGATCGCGCGTGTGCAACGCGTGCGCCACATCGCCTCGCCGAAGGTGTTTTTCGGAAAGGGCGAACGCCTTCCTCGCTTTTGTTAAGTGTGGTGCGTCTTCGTCGCCAACACGCGCCCGCGAATCTTGACCGGACGAAGCGCGGCTTCTAGTTTGCGGCCAGCCGCGAATCGCGCGGTCGAAAACTATTGTGAACCGCGTTTCCGCCTTCTACCGCACATCGATAGGAAAGAAATTCATCGTCGCGGTCACAGGCCTGATCATGATTTTTTTCATCATCGGTCATCTGCTCGGCAACCTGCAGATTTTTCTCGGGCCCGATTGGGTCAACGGTTATGCGGAACATTTGCGCGAGCTTGGACCGATCCTCTGGCTCGTCCGCGGCCTTCTCTTCATCACCGTGGTTCTACACATATATTTCACAGTGAAGTTGGCCATCGAAAATAAGCGCGCTCGTCCGAAGAATTACGTTCGGAAAGAAAATGTGAAAGCGACTTTTGCTTCCCGCCACATGGTGGTGAGCGGCCTGGTTGTTTTCGCCTTCATCATCTTTCATCTGCTTCATTTTACCGGGCGAAGATTTAATCCGCAGTTTCCGCTCCTGAAAAATGATCCGCTAAATCATTACGATGTTTACTCGATGATGGTTTACGGATTTCAGAACGTTTACGTCTCGATCTTCTACATCGCAGGGCTTTTTTTGCTGACGCTTCATCTTACGCACGGGGCTTCAAGTTTCTTGCAGTCGTTAGGCTTAAATGACAAGAAACTGACGCCAAAACTTGCTTTTCTCGGCCGTCTTTTCGCGTGGCTAATCTTTATCGGCTACACCTCAATTCCGCTCGCCGTCCTCTGTGGATGGGTGGGTCCGGCGCAGCGCTTATGATCGGGTCGCTCGATTCCAGAGTCCCCGGCGGTCTGTTGGAAAAGAAGTGGTCCAGCCACAAGGATCATTCACGACTCGTTAGTCCAAATAACCGGAGGAAGTTCGAAATTATCGTCGTCGGGAGCGGGCTGGCCGGTGGTTCGGCCGCGGCCACGCTGGGCGAGCAGGGCTACGATGTGAAGTGTTTCTGTTATCAGGACAGCCCGCGCCGCGCTCATAGCATCGCCGCGCAAGGTGGAATCAACGCCGCGAAAAATTATCAGAACGACGGCGACAGCGTTTTCCGTTTGTTCTACGACACGATCAAAGGCGGCGATTTTCGTTCGCGGGAAGCGAACGTCTATCGCCTCGCGGAAGTCAGCAATCTGATCATCGACCAATGCGTGGCCCAAGGCGTGCCTTTCGCGCGCGAGTACGGCGGCTTGCTCGCGAATCGTTCCTTCGGCGGTGCACAGGTTTCGCGAACTTTCTACGCGCGCGGACAGACCGGCCAGCAGCTCTTGTTAGGCGCGTATCAAGCGATGTGTCGGCAAATCGCCGCTGGCACCGTGAAGATGTTTCCGCAAACCGAAATGCTCGATCTCGTGCTCGTCGATGGCCACGCGAAAGGAATCATCTCGCGCAGCCTAACGAGTGGTAAAATCGAAGCGCACGCCGCAGATGCGGTGGTGCTCGCGACCGGCGGTTACGGCAACGTCTTTTATCTTTCAACCAACGCGCGTGGCTGCAACGTCACCGCCACTTATCGCGCTTATAAAAAGGGCGCGCTCTTCGCCAATCCCTGTTTCACGCAAATTCATCCGACCTGCATTCCGGTCAGCGGTGCCTACCAATCGAAGTTGACCCTCATGTCCGAATCGTTGCGCAACGACGGACGTGTCTGGGTGCCGAAGCGCCTCGAGGATTGCGCGAGACCAACGACCGAGATTCCCGAGGCCGAGCGCGATTATTATCTCGAGCGCAAATACCCCAGCTTCGGAAATCTTGCGCCGCGCGATATCGCTTCACGCGCGGCCAAACAAGTTTGCGACGAACACCGCGGCGTCGGTCCAGGCGGGCGGGGCGTGTATCTCGACTTCAAAGACGCCATCGCGCGGCTCGGTGAAAACACCATTCGCGAGCGCTACGGAAATCTTTTCGACATCTACGAAAAGATCACGGCCGAGAACGCCTACAAACAACCGATGCGCATTTATCCCGCGGTGCACTACACCATGGGAGGACTGTGGGTTGATTACAATTTGATGAGCAACATCCCGGGCCTGCATGTGATCGGGGAAGCGAATTTTTCCGATCACGGCGCGAATCGTCTGGGCGCGAGCGCGCTCATGCAAGGATTGGCTGACGGCTATTTTGTTTTGCCTTACACGCTGCCGAATTATCTCGCCGGACAAATTAACAAACGTCCCAAAGCGGATCACGCCGAGTTCAAAAAAGCAGAAGACGACGTGCGCGCGCGCGTGAAAAAGATGCTGGCGGTAAATGGCAAACGCTCGTTGGATTCATTTCATCGCGAGCTCGGTCTGCTCCTTTGGGATAAATGCGGCATGGCGCGCAATGCGGCCGGCTTGAAGGAAGCGCTCGCGCGCATTCCCGAATTGCGCGAAGAATTCTGGCGCGACGTCCGCGTCCCTGGAACGGGCGAGGAGTTTAATCAATCGCTCGAACGCGGCGGACGCGTGGCGGATTTTCTCGAGTTTGGCGAACTCATGTGCATCGACGCATTAACGCGCGACGAATCGTGCGGCGGACATTTTCGCGAAGAACATCAGACGCCGGACGGCGAAGCATTGCGCAACGACTCAGAGTTTGCCGCCGTCTTTGCTTGGGAATTTCAAGGCAATGGAGCAATCGCGCCGCCGAAATTGCATCGTGAGCCGTTGCACTTCGAAACCGTTGAGCTCGCACAGAGGAGTTACAAGTGAACTTCAAATTGTGTATCTGGCGGCAAGCGAATGGCGAGGCGAAAGGCAAGTTGGTTAAGTACGACATCGCCGACATTTCATCGGATACATCTTTTCTCGAGATGCTCGATATTCTGAATGAGCGCCTAACGAGTGAAGGCCAAGATCCCGTGGCCTTCGAGTCGGATTGTCGTGAGGGAATTTGCGGAACGTGCTCGCTCACGATCAACGGCGAAGCGCATGGGCCGTCGCATCCGGGCGCGGCTTGTCAGCTTTACATGCGGAGTTTCCGCGAGGGCGATACCATTACGGTTGAGCCGTTTCGGGCGCGGCCATTCAAGTTCGTCAAAGATTTGGTGGTCGATCGCAGTTCGCTCGATCGCATTGTGCAGGCCGGTGGATTTATTTCCGCGCGTGCGGGTTCAGCACCGGAGGCGAATTCGATTCCCGTTCCGAAACACAACGCCGATATCGCAATGGAAGCGGCTGCCTGCATTGGTTGCGGCGCGTGCGCGGCGGCATGCCCGAATGCATCGGCCATGCTATTCGCTTCGGCGAAGGTTTCTCATCTCGCGCTCCTGCCGCAAGGCGTGCCGGAACGAACAGCTCGCGTATTGAAAATGGTCCAGCAGATGGACGCGGAAGGTTTCGGCAATTGCTCTAACACCTATGAATGCGAAGCGGTTTGCCCGGCGGAAATTAGCGCGAGTTTTATCGCGAAACTGAATCGGGAATGCGCGACGGCCTTTTTGCGCAAAAGATTCGGCGAATAGCTTGTAGGCCGGGTCTCCCGACCCGGCGGGCGATTGATGTTGCGATGTCGCACCGCGCCGCGTCGGGAGACGCGGCCTACAACGTCTCGACCACGCACATCCACAGTTCCGGATCGAGTTCGCTTTTGGCGCGCTGGCCTAACGAGTCGCCATCCGCGCCATCATGCAACACCGCCAATAACGTCGAACCCGAGCCGGACAACAGGGCCACGCCCACTTCCGATTGCTGAAGTAACCACATCTTCATTCGCGCCAGAAAAATATGCTTCTCGAAGACCGGGCGCTCGAGATCGTTGACGAAGGAAAAGCCGCCAAACTCCTGCGCTTCGTAACCAATGCCGGACAACTCTTTCGATTCCGACCACTGTTTGTAGGCCCATTTTGTCGACACACCGAAGGAAGGTTTCAGGAGAAGCAGGCGCATCGATTTCGATAACTCGTTGGGCCGAACGAGTTCGCCACGTCCGCAACATTGCGCCGCCGACTGGTAAATAAAAAATGGCACGTCCGAACCGATCTGCGCCGCCAGCTCGGCCATCTGCCGCTCGCTCAGGCCGGTTTGGAAAAGTTCATCCAGTCCGAGAAATATACTGGCCGCGTCGCTGCTCCCGCCACCGAGTCCGGCGCCGTGCGGGATTTTTTTTACCAGCTCGATCCGCACACCGCTCGCGATTTTTTCGTGCTGCAAGAAAATCCGCGCGGCATGAAAGGCGAGATTGTCGCGATCGGTCGGCAAGCTCGGATCATCGCAGATCAGCTCGACTTCCCCGGAACCGGGCACTTTCGTGATGGTGATTTCATCAAAGACCGAGACCGGTGCCATGAGCGTCTCGATTTCGTGGTAGCCGTCGGTGCGGCGGCCGAGGATGCGAAAGGAAAGATTGATCTTCGCTGGCGCGCGCAGCTTGATTACGTCATCGGTATTCGGCACGCCGAAGGATACAGAATGAACGATCAAATCAAGAAGCCACGCGACCAAATCATCGTCGCGCTCGATCTGCCCACCGCGGCGCAAGCGCTGGAGATGGTCGCGAAAATTTCCGGAGAGGTCTCGTTTTTTAAAATTGGGCTGCAACTCTACACCGCGGCCGGACCAGAAATTGTGCGCGCCGTTTTAGCGAGCGGCGGCCAAGTTTTTCTCGATCTGAAACTGCACGATATTCCGAACACGGTGGGGAAAGCAGTGCGCGCGGCGGCCGATCTCGGCGTGGACATGCTCACGATTCATTTGAGCGGCGGTCGCAACATGATCGAAGCCGCCGTGCGGGAATGTCCGCCGCATTTGCTCTTGTTAGGCGTAACCGTCCTGACCAGCTCGGACGATGAAACGCTGCGCGAGATCGGAGTGGGCGCGCGCGTTGAAGAACAAACGCTGCGTCTCGCCGGGCTCGGCTTGGAAGCCGGCATTCGCGGATTGATCGCGAGCCCTCATGAAGTTCGCGCGTTACGTGAACGGTTCGGCGAACAAATGACTATCATCACACCGGGCGTCAGGCCTGTGTGGGCTGACGCGGATGACCAAAAGCGATTCACTACGCCGCGCGAAGCGATTGAAAATGGCGCCGACTATTTGGTCATCGGCCGGCCGATTACGGCTGCGGCTGATCCGCGCAAAGCGGCGCAGAAGATCACGGCCGAACTTGCCTAACGAGTGCAAGAACTTCACGTCTATCACGATCGCGAACTGCGCTCGGCCGCGATGAACATGGCCGTCGACGAAGCGCTCTTCGAATTCGCGACCCTTCCATCTCTTCGCTTTTACCGATGGGCTCGACCTTCAATTTCTTTCGGTTATTTCGGTTTGTTCGCGGACGTCGCCGACCAGTTGCCCGAACGCGACGTGGTCCGACGCTGGACCGGCGGCGGAATCGTTCCGCACGGAGACGACATCACGTATGCGGTGATTTTGCCGCGAAGAAATTGCACGCCGCAGCTGCAATCGCGCGACGTCTACGCACAGATACACGAAGCGATTCGGCACGCGCTCTCGTCTTCACTCGATGCGCAGCTGGCTACTTCAAACGCACCGGCGGTTTCGCCTTCCTGTTTTGCGAATCCGGTGGCGGCTGATGTTCTGGTTGGCGGAAAAAAAATCGCGGGCGCCGCGCATCGTCGAACGCGCGGAGGTCTGCTCCATCAAGGCAGCATCCAAGGCGAAACATTGCCGGCAGATTTTCCGGACCATTTCGCGGCCACGCTATGTGCAAGATTTGAAAAGCGCGCTTTACCCTTAGAAGTTCTGGCCCGTGCCGAAATCTTGGCGCAGGAAAAATACGGAACGGTCGCCTGGTTGCGGCAAAGATAGCTACGCTTTGACTTTGAAATAGCCGCCTTCTATTCTGACGGCGTGGAAGTTTTCGCACGTTCGCTAGCGGCCGAGGCCACTTCTTCCGGACCGCTCGCGAGAGTGGCGGAAACGGTGCAATCGCACCTCGAAGAAGTCGAAAATCGCATCGCAGCCGAGGCTGCTTCCTTCGATCCGGCGGTTGAAGGTTACATCGCTTATGCGATCGGCGGACGCGGTAAACGTTTGCGCCCTCTCATGGCGCTGTTGAGCGGCGGCGCGACCGGTGGAATAACTCCGGCGCACATTGATCTCGCCGTTATTCTCGAGCTAATCCATGTCGCGACGCTCGTGCATGACGACATCATGGACGAAGCCGAACGGCGCCGCGCACAACCGACCGTTAACGCGCGCTGGGGAAATTCGCTTAGTGTTTTGCTAGGCGATTGTCTTTTTGCGCAGGCGCTTAACCTCTCGACCAATTTCGAAAAAGCAGATGTGAGCCGCGCCATCGCGCAGGCGGCGCGGGATGTTTGCTCGGGAGAGATCATCCAAACGCAGCGGCGCTTCGATCTGCATCTGGCGATCGAAGATTATCGCCGGATTGTGGAAATGAAAACCGGTTCGCTCTTTTCCGCCGCCGCGCAACTGGGGGCCGTGATCAACGAGGCCGACGAGGCCATCGTGCGCGCCTTGCAAAGTTTCGGAATGAAAATCGGCGCCGCCTACCAAATTTATGATGACTGCCTCGATCTGGCGGGGAACGAATCGATCATCGGCAAAACGCTCGGCACCGATTTACGCAAAGGAAAACTGACGCTGCCGATCTTGGTTTTGTTGAAGACCGCCCCGGCGGTCGAGCGCGAGCATTACTCGCAGATGATCGTGAACGGCAAGGTAGATGAGCTGACGGAAATCGTGCGCGCGGAACTTCACAGCGCGCCCTTGAGCGAATCAATTACGGCCGGACAGAATATGATTCGGGAAGCGCAAATGGAGCTTTCGATTTTGCCGCGCGGCGCACACGCGGAATCGCTTCACCAGTTCGGCGACGCTTTGCGCGAGTTGCTCGACCAATTGCGCGATTAGGTGTCGCAGCTAAAAATTCGCGAACTGCCGCAGGACGATCGTCCGCGGGAGAAATTGCTGGCACGCGGGGCCAATGCACTGACGAATGCAGAGCTGATTGCGATCTTGTTGCGCACTGGATTCCAGGGAAAGAATGCGGTGGAAGTAGCGCGCGAATTACTGGCGCAATACAAAACACTCAATGCCTTGAGTCGTTGTTCGATCGAGGAAATTTCGCAAATCAAAGGAATCAAAGGTGTGAAGGCGATCGAGCTTGTTGCGGCCTTCCATCTCGCCCACCGGATCGCGCAGGAACAACTCGCCCAGAAAAAAATCGATACGCCCGAGTTGGTTTACGCCTTGTTAGGCGCGGAGATGCGCGCTCTCCAAAAAGAATCGCTCCGCATCCTGATGCTCGATACGCGCTATCATCTTGTGCGGGTCGAGGAAATTTCGCGTGGGAGCATGAGCGAGAGCATTGCGCATCCGCGCGAAGTTTTTCGACCGGCCATCATTGCCTCGGCCTACGCCGTCATCGTAGCGCACAATCATCCCTCGGGGGATCCTTCGCCGAGCCAGGCCGATCACAGCCTAACGAGACGTCTGGCGGAAGCAGCCGAGCTTCTTCAGATCAAGCTGCTCGATCACATCATTCTCGGCGCACCGGCGGAAGGTCGGCAGCCCTACTTCAGTTTCAAGGAAGCGGGCGTCTTGTGAAAATTCATCCGAGCGCCATCGTCGATCCGAAGGCGAAGATCGCTCCAGACGCAGAGGTTGGCCCATATTCCATCATTGGCCCGGAAGTCTCGTTAGGCGCGAAAACGATCGTGCAATCGCATGTCGTTTTAGAGGGCACGGTCGAGATCGGCGAAGCGAATTCGATCGGACACGGTTCGATTATCGGCGGGCCGCCGCAGGATCTTGGGTTCAAAACGGGCACGCGCAGTTCGGTTCAAATCGGAAATCGAAACATAATCCGCGAACACTGCACCGTTCATCGCGGGACGGCGGAGGGAACGGCCACCACCATTGGCGATGAAAATTTTCTCATGGCCGGTGCGCACGTCGGGCACAATTGCCGCGTCGGGAACGGCGTGATCATCGCGAATAATTGTTTGCTGGCCGGTTACGTGGAAATCGACGACCGCGCCTTCATCGGCGGCGGGACGACCTTTCATCAATTCATGCGCGTCGGACGTCTGGTCATGGCGCAAGGCAGCTCGGCTTTCAGCAAAGACATCCCGCCGTTCCTCCTCGCGGCCGAACGCAATTATGTTTTCGGAGTCAATATTCTCGGTTTACGGCGGGCCGGTTTTAGCGCGGCGGAGCGCGATGAAATTCGACGCGCTTTCAAATTGCTTTATCGCAGCGGGCTCAATACCCGGCAGGCATTGGAGAAAGCAGAGGCGACGGAATTTAACGCGTCCGGCCGCGAGTTTTTTGAATTCGTGAAGAAGGCAAAGCGCGGAATTCTGCCCTACAAACACGGCGCCGAAGAATAATTTTTAGCGAAGCGCAAGAAGCGCCAGCATTCGTCCGGTTTTTCCTTTCTCGAGCCGATAAGAATAATAGCGCTCGAGATCGCACGCGGTGCAGCTCTGGCAATCGTGCACCTGCTTCACCCCTGCCGCGCGACATTGCTCGACAATGGCCGCGGCAAAATCGATTTCGTAGTGCGGCGGGCGAATGCAGGGGCTTAGTTGCACGATCAAGTCGTCCGGCCGCGAATCGAATTTTTCTCGCATGAGCGCGATCGCGCGCGCGGAAATCTCCAACTCGGAACCTTTCTTGCCCGAGTGCACCAGTCCGATGCAGCGCTTGATCGGATCGACCAGGTAGACTGCGCAGCAATCTGCCACGTAAATTCCTAGGCAAAGATTTGGCTGATTGGTGATGAGTCCGTCGCAACCGGCGAAGCACTCGTTAGGCGCCGAAGGATGATCGACGATGGCGATATCGTTCCCATGGATCTGTTGTGCGGTGATGAACGCGCACTCGCCTACGGCGAGGGCGTTTCGAACTTCCCGGTGCACTTGGTCGAGTCGCGCCAGCACTTCGGCCTTGTCGTAGGAGACATCGATACCGGGAACGCGGCGCACGAAAGCGTGCGTGCAATCGCGGGCGGACAAAGCCGCGAACTGTTCGAACGGAAGAATCCGTTTCTGCAAGCCTTTTGCCTAACGAGTGATGACAGCGCGGTTCCGTTCCCGCCGTTGCCGGACATCCGCGGAGCCGTTGAGCGGAATTGGCGTCGGCTTCGGCGGAGGCGTCGGATTCGCGTCGGTCTTGAGTTTGCGACGTGTGTTCGGTTCGTCGAGTCGATCGGAAAAAGTGACTTCCGTGGCGGTGGCGCGATCGAACTCCGCCACGGCCGCGTTGTAAGTGTAAAGCGCCTGCAGCCGGGTTGATTGCGCAGTGGTTAACTGCACGCGCGCATCAAGCACTTCCAACTGCGTGCCGGCGCCCGCCCCCAGTCGCGCGCTCGCCAGACGCAACGCTTCATTCGCCTGTTCGACATTTTTTTCCTGGCTCTGAATTAATTCTTTGCCTTGCACTAAATTGGAGTAGGCCTGCTGCACTTCCAATTCCACCTGACGCACGAAATCATCGAGCGTGATCTTCGATTCTTCGAGGATAGCCTTGGCCTGCTTCAATCTTCCGTAAGTTTGGCCCCAATCCCAAATCGCCCAGTTGCCGGTGCCGCCAAAAACGTAACCCTGCCGCACGGAATGAATATCTTCACTGATTGGTGAACTGCGACCCTCATACGCTGCGGTCGCGCTAACTTGCGGAAAAAATCCGGAGCGAGCTACACTGACCTGCGCGCGACGGGAAAGAACGGTCGCTTTTTGCGCTTTGATGAAAGGCCGATGCTCTTTCGCCACTTCGATCGCCTTGGTGAGCGGGATGTGGCGGGGCACGTAAGCCAGCTCGCCGATAGCCTCAAGCGGCGGGCCATCCCCGCGATTCGGATCGAAATCCAGGCCCATGGTTTTCGCCAGTTGTAATTGCGCGATCCGATAATTATTCCGCGCCCCGATCAATTGCGGATATTGGTTGGAGAGTGCGACCTGCGCCTGCAAAACGTTGAAGCGCGGAACCGTTCCCGCGTCGAAGCGATTCTGCTGATCCTGCAATTGGCTCTGCAAGAGTTTGACCGATTCTTCCTGCACGCCGATGAGCGCGCGGTCGAGCAGCACGAGATAAAATTGCTGCCGTGTCGTCGCGATAACCTGATCGATCGCATTACGAAAACCGTAGTAGGCGCTATCGCGTTGAAAATCGGCGGAGCGAATATTTGAAATGACGCGACCGCCGGCGAAAACGATTTGCGTGGCCTGCAGCGAAAGATTGTAGGAAGTCGGCACGCCCGTGAGTCCGCTGCCCCCACCGCCAAAGCCCGGGATGGAACTGAGGTGTGGATCGGTATTCGAAATATTGGCGATCTCATCGACGCGCGGCAGAATGTCGGCGCGCAGTTCAAGGTAGAGGCCTTTTGTCCGCTCGATTTCCTGTTTGGCGCGCTGAATGTCGGGATTGCGTTGCAACGCGGTCAGCACCGCTTGGTCAAGCGTGTAGCGCGGGACGCGCGTATAAATTTCGACTTGATCACTACCGGCGAAGGAAAACGGAATCGCGCCGCTGGCAAAAAGCAGAAGATGAGTAAGGAAAAACTTTCGCATTTCAGGTCAAGGCGGAGACGCGTGGAAGGTTAATCGGACACCCGATTTAGTCCACAAGGTTTGCCGATCAGATGCAAGCGCTGTGCCGACTGGATTCAAATTTCCTAAACAACAATGCGGCAAAGACTTAAGGTCGGACTAATTTTTTCCGACGACGCTGGGCATTCCCGCGCCTGGGATATTAGCATTCCATTTTCGAGACTGAACGCGAACAAATCAAACGAGGCGTTGCTTATCGGGCGATCAAGAATTCGCCTGACAATAGGCGTGGATCTTCGTGTAGATTTGAAGCCAAGCTTTTTGTTCTCCCGGACTGAGCACCGTCATAACCTTCATCAAGTTCCCGACCATTTCTTCACGAATGCGGCGGACCAGAGCGGAACCTTTTTCCGTGATACAGACCATCACCTTCCGCCGGTCTTCCGGGGCGCTCGCGCGCACGACGTAACCGGAATTTTCCAAACGCGCCACCAGACCGCTGGCGGCCGCGGTGGTGTGTAACATTTTCTGCGCGATGGCCGACATCGAGAGCACTTCCTTATGATCGAGCGCGGCGAGAAGGAAAAATTGCGGGAAGGAAACATTGCCCGGCGCGAGCTCCTTGCTGAGATGCAGGACGAAGCAACGCTGCATCTCTAATATAATACGCGAGAGCTGCTCGGCATCGGCGCGGAATTCGTCTTTGGCGGAGGTCGCGCGCGTGCTGAGTGTCGCTGTATTCAAGAGGGAAAGCTAAGAATTGCCAGAAGCGTGTCAAACGAAGGGAAGGAGGACCGTGACGCTCGACCCTTCCGCGTAGCTTTCCCGGGCGGCAACGCGCAGCAAAGCATTCGAGAGATGCAGACCATAAATAGCGTGCGATTCCTGTCGCCCGACCGGGGAAAATGTTCCGTTGCTCAAACGTCCGCGGACATAGTGTGGGCGATCGCCCGGATTTTTTATGGTTTCCGCTAGGCGCGCCGGCGCTTGCGTGATCTCGAGTTCCGCGTCGTTCGCACCGAGCAATCTCAAAATCGCTGGCCTAACGAATAGTAAGAAAGTCATGTAAGCGGAAACCGGATTTCCAGGCAGACCGAAGATGAGACAACCGCCGGCGCGACCGAAAAGAAATGGTTTCCCCGGTCTTACCGACACGCGCCATAGATCGAGCGAAGCGCCGATCGCGGTGAGGGCGGGTTTGACGAAATCGCGTGCGCCGACAGAAACTCCGCCGCTGATGATCAGAACATCGGAATTCGTCGCTACGCGAAAAGCGTTTTCCGTCTCCTGCATATCGTCCGCGCAGTGCTTGACCGAAACGATTTGTGCGCCCGTTTTGCGCGCGAGCGCCTGAAGCAGCGGAGAATTCGAATCGTAAATCTGGCCGGCCTGCAAGGCCGTTCCCGGTGGGATAATTTCATCACCAGTGGTAATAATCGACACGCGAACTTCGCCACCGATTTCCACTTCGCTGAATCCTTGCGCGGCGAGCAGCGCGACCGTCGCTGGACGAATGCGTTCGCCTAACGAGAGCAACTTTTGTCCTTCCGCCACATCGCCGCCCGCCCGGCGCACATTTTCTCCCGGCTCGACCTCCGACGTGGTGATGATTTCAGTTCCTTCCACGCGCACGTCTTCCTGCATAATAACGGCATCTGCGCCCCGCGGAATCGGTGCGCCGGTGAGAATACGAATGGCCTCGCCGACGCCGACCTCTAATTGGCGATCGACGCCCGCTGCTTGTTCGCCAACAATTTTCAGGCGCGCATTTTTCGGAGAAGCACTCGCCACCAGCGCGTAGCCATCCATGGAAGAATTATCGAACGGCGGCGAAGCAATTTGCGCGAACAAATCGCGTTGCACAAAACAATCGAGCGCTTCAAGCGACGGAACAACCCGCGCCGGCAACGCCCGCACCTCGTCCAGGATTTTTTGACGCGCTTCTTCTTCGGAAATCACAATCCACCTCGGCAGGTTGACGAGCATCGCCGCCCCTCATATTCTCGCAACCAGCCTGTCGCGCCCTTGCGGAGCGAAGGCGGATTCCTGGTGAGGTGGCTGAGTGGTCGAAAGCAGCGCTTTGCTAAAGCGCCGTAGTCCAAAAGGCTACCGAGGGTTCGAATCCCTCCCTCACCGTATACATAGCAAACGCGCCCTAAATCGGGTGCATAACGTATTTGCATAACGACCACCGACGATTATCCGTTCGTCGCCATTCCTGGGGGTCATCCACGTTACGTCGAAATCGTCGGCACGCTCGGACGGTCGGATGTTGGCCGCAGCGGGCCTTCGCCTCCAGCGAGGCCAAGAAAACCTCCCCGGAGTTTCTTCGGATCGCCGGATAAAACGGCGTCTCGTTCGCTCTTTCGCGCGACTAGGGATTCACGACCCGGTAAAAACGACGCGCCCGGTTCGGGTTGTCGGTGAACTGAAAATTTCCATTACCGTCGGCCGAGGCGGTTCCGATTGGGTTTGGATCAAAGGGCTGGGAAAGATCATCCGTCGCCTGGATTTTGTGCACCGCGGAGGGAACGCCCACCCCTTGTAAAACGATAGCGGTGCCGTTTCTTGCGAACGAGAGAATTTGAACCTCGGGCGTCCCCACCAGGCGGGCGATGCAACTGCGAGTGACGCCGTTGATCTGGTTGAAGCCACCGCCAAGAATAACTTTGCCGGGCGAGACGGCGACGGTGGAGACGAAGGCGTTCGCGCCGCTCCCAGGATCGAAGCCAAGCTCCACGCTGCCATCGGTGTTAAGCTGGGCGATGCGGTCGCGCGTCACTCCGTTGACCTGGATGAACTCGCCTCCGAGCGACACCTTGCCGTTAGCTTGCACCGCCACGCCGTAAACAATGGCGTTCGCACCGGTTCCCGGATCGAAACTAAGATCGACGCTGCCGTTGGTGTTAACCCGGCCAATGTGGCTGCGGGTTACCCCATCGATCTGGATAAAGTTGCCGCCGATGACAACCTTGCCGTCGGATTGCAGGGCCAGAGAACTGACATAGCTATTCGTGCCGCTGCCCGGATCAAAACTCAAATCGACACTGCCGTTGGCATCTAGCCGCGCGACGTTGGCGCGCGTCACGCCGTTCACCTGATTGAAAGCCCCGGCGACAACTATTTTGCCGTCATTCTGTATCGCGAGGGTGCGAATCTCGTTATTCGCGCCAGTACCGGGATCGAAGCTCGTGTCCAGGCTGCCGTTGGTGTTGAGCCGCGCGATGTTGCGCCGCGGCACGCCGTCCACCTGCGTGAAACGTCCTCCGATCACGATCTTGCCGTCGGATTGAAGAGCGACGGCATAAACGCGCTCATTCGCGCCACTGCCGGGGTCAAAGCTCGTATCGACGCTGCCATTGGGGTTAAGCCGCGCGATGAAATTCCGCGTCACGCCATCGACCTGCGTAAACCAGCCGCCGATGACCACCTTTCCGTCGGTTTGTGTCGCAATAGAGAAGACCCAACTGTTTGTCCCGCTGCCAGGATCGAAGCTCGTGTCCACATTCCCATTGCTATTCAGTCGGGCGATGCCGTTACGTCCGATGCCATTCACCTGGCTGTAGGCGCCCCCGATCACCACTTTGCCGTCGCTTTGCGGGAGGACGGCGAAAACAGTACTATTGGCGCCGCTGCCGGGATCAAAACTGAGATCCACACTCCCGGGGGCTTGAGCGTTAGCCGCGAGCGGACAAAGAGGAACGACGAGGAGGAATGAGGCGAAGTGAAGTAAGGCTTTCATGGGGGCAGGTCGGTGGATCTGGTGATAGGAATCGGGAAGGAGTTCTCCCGTACCAATCCAATGCGGAAACCAGGGCCGGAAACGGACGACGCATTTCGAATTAAGTTGAATGGATGAAGTGTCGGCAGACCGGTGCGCATTGGATTCACGAGCAAGACGCATGTGCCAATGTTCCGCCCGTGCGCGCTCGGTAAAAAAATACTACATGGAATGAGGTCTTCGCCCTCGTCCTCTTCGGCGTCGGACGCTGCTTTTTCTCGCGCTGATCTCTCATAATCCGCCGAGGGTTCGAATCACTCCCTCACCGTTCCCAACGATCGTGGTTGATCCTTCGCTGGCAGCTACTACTGTCCGCGGCTTCATGCAGAACTTCTCGTTAGGCAAAATTCTCGCGGCGGGGCTTCTGCTGGTGGCGTTGTCCGGTTGTGAGGATTTCGAGGCGATGCAAAAGCAGGCTCTCGCGGATAAAATGAAAACGGCCGCGATCGCGCCGAACCCGGCGCCAGCTTATTGGGATGGCGATCTTTTCAAAGGGTCGCCGAAGATTGTGATCAAGCTGCGGGAGCAGCGCGCTTATTTTTTCAAAGCAGGGAAGATTGTCGGTGAATCAAATATTTCTACTGGCCGCAAAGGGTTCGAAACCCCGCCGGGTCAATATCGCGTAATCCAGAAGGATGAGAATCACGTTTCCAATCTCTACGGCGATTACGTGGGCGCGGACGGCAGCACCATCGCGAGAAATGTCGATACGAGTCGCGATCCGCGTCCCAACAGCGCGGAATTTCGCGGCGCGCCGATGCATTATTTTCTGCGGTTCACTCGCGGTTATGGCATGCATGCCGGGTTCGTCCCGCGTTTTCGCGCCTCGCACGGCTGCATTCGCATGCCCGCGGAAATGGCGAAACATTTCTTCGACGCTGCGGAATTGGAGACGCCGGTGATCGTCGAGGAGTAAATCAGCCGGGCGGCCAGGCCAGCTTGCGTTTGCCCAAAACATGCACGTGCAAATGCGGAACGCTTTCACCGGCGTCGGGTCCGTTATTGATCACCACGCGATAACCATTCGTTAGGCAAAGTTGGCTGGCGACTCTGTTGGCCGTGAGGAGCAATTTGCCTAACAAGTCCTGATCCGATTCTTTGGCGTCAGCCAGGCGCGGAATGATGCGCTTCGGCACGATCAAGACGTGCACGGGCGCTTTGGGATCGACGTCGTGAAAAGCAATCACGTCGTCATCTTCCATGATGATTTTCGCCGGAATCTCGCGCGCGGCGATCTTCTGGAAGATGGTCATCGCCTAACGAATGGAACAGCGGATGTGTTCGAGGTGATCCGCCGCTAATTTCTCGCGCACGAAGCAGACGACTTCCTCGCGCAACGTATCGCAGGCTCGTGTCCACATTTTCGCGCCGCGCAAATGCTTTACGCATGCCTGCAGACCAACGAGCTGCAAACTGTCCGTGCCCGTGTTGACCAGCGCGTTGATGCGTTTCTCCAGCCCGTCGAAAAACGCCAGCTCGTAACCGTCG
Source organism: Chthoniobacterales bacterium (assembly GCA_038237435.1). Lineage (GTDB taxonomy): Bacteria > Verrucomicrobiota > Verrucomicrobiia > Chthoniobacterales > UBA10450 > JACCTI01. The sequence goes on along the minus strand of JBBRYT010000006.1, from coordinate 97,137 downwards.
CCGGCCGCTTGCGCGATTTCTACCAGCGAAAATGAAATCGGCGGCGGCGTCGGCGAAAAATAAGGAATGATTTCCTTGTAGCCGATTACTTTCAGGACGTAGCGCACGGTTTGCGAAAGTTGATCGAACGGCACAACCGGCTCGTCGTTTCGGAGACGCAAATAAAACGTGATGCTCTCGGTGATGTGGTCGGTCAGCCACCAGCTCGGGTAGCCTGCCTGATCGGCCGCGCGCGTGATGGCGGCGCGCAACCATTGTTGATTGAACTCGAAGAGCTGCCCGGAATCGCAGCGCAGATAAGGAAACTCTTCTTTGAAGGCGACCATCTTATTGCCTAACGACTGCTTCCTCCGGCGGAAAAAGTTCGCGCTGCGACGGGTTGGGTTTGATGCGGCGACCGAGCGCCTGGATAGCATCGACAAATTGATCCACGCCTTCGAAGCGGCGATGAACCGATTCGTAGCGCAGATACGCCACTTCATCGATGTCCTTCAATTTTTCCAGCACCTTCGCGCCGATTGCTTCCGACGAAATTTCGCGTCCGCTCGTTTCCAATTCGTTTTGGATTTCATCGACCGTCTGTTCAAGCGTGACCAAACTGATGGTGCGTTTTTCGCAGGCCTTGGCCAAACTGCTGGCCAGTTTGCGGCGCTCGAACGGTTCGTGGGTGCGGTCGCGTTTGATCACGCGCAATTCCGAGCGCTCGATTTCTTCGTAAGTGGTGAAGCGATAGGAACACTGCAGACAAACGCGGCGCCGCCGAATACTGGAAGAATCTCGAGACTGGCGCGAGTCGATGACCTTGTCGTCACGAAACCCGCACTTGGGACAACGCATAGTGTCTGCTGTCTTAGTAACACACCGTATCTTGTGGCGTCAACGTCTTGCGCGGAAAAATTCGCGCGGGTCGGAGCTCAAACTTTTCCGAAAAATTCCTGGCGCGATTTTCGATTGATGAAAATCCTTCTTTCGACTTTCGCTTTTGTTAAAGTGAATCGGCTTCCAAATAAAATGTATCAATCTTCTGGCTTTTTTTTCGCGCGCACTGGGATGACGGTGTTATTCGTCGCGGCTGGTTCTGTTTCGGCTGGAGATCGTCAACAATCGGCGAACGCTCCGATTGTTTTCGCCGCTGAAGCAAACTCGCTTGAGCAAGCGATACCGCCCAATCCTGATAGTGTAACGGTCGGTGTGACGGTGGGGCCGAGTAATAGTTTAACTTTTTCCCCCAGTTCGGTGACGATTCTAATCGGCGACACGGTGCAATGGACTTTTCTCGCGCTCAACCACACGGTCTCGAGCGGCGCTCCCTGTATACTGGACAATATGTATTGTACGCCGAGCGATACCGGTTGCAGCAGCGCGCCGACCATGCCGCTGAACGCAACGTACTCGCACGCGTTTAATCAAGCTGGCACCTATCCTTACTTTTGTCGGGTGCACTGTAATTTTGGCATGAGGGGCATTGTGCTGGTGATTGTGCCGGCGATCACAACGGTGACGCGCGCGGTCGATGGGCACTTTACCGTGACCGGAACTTCGGTGCGTGGCCGCAGCGCGACTGTGAAATCAGCGCCCGACCTGATGACGGCATTCGCAAATCCTCAAATGATAACAACGGACACGAACGGCATCTTTCAGTTCGACGATACCAGCACGGCAGGCGCGACCATGCAGTTCTATCAGGTTAGTTTTCCGTAGATCCTCCATCATTTCCGCCTGCTTCTTGGGATAGGCTGCCTAGATTTCCGGAGCGGATTTTCTACACAGATGAACAAGTCCGATCAGTCGGATATTCCGGCAGAAACTTTTCGCAAACATCTGCACGAGGTCGCGGATTGGATTGCCGATTATCGCGAGAACATTGCCAAGACCCGTATTTCACCCAACGAGAAGCCCGGCGCGGTTCGCAACGCTCTGCCAAAAAGTGCGCCGGAAGAACCGGAGCGACTCGAAACAATCATCGCTGATTTTCAGCGCATCATTCTCCCGGGGATCACGCAATGGAATCACCCGCAATTCATGGGCTACTTCGGCGTGACCACTACCGGTCCGGGCATTCTCGCGGAAATGCTGACCGCGGCACTGAACGTCAACACCATGACATGGCGCGTTTCACCGGCGGCAACGGAGTTGGAAACCGTCGTGCTCGGTTGGTTGCAAGAGTGGCTCAGTTTGCCCAACGAGTTCAACGGCGTCGTTTATGACACCGCTTCGATCGCGACCATGCACGCGCTGGCCGCGGCGCGCGAAGAAGCTGGAACTTCCGTGCGCACGCTCGGTCTGGCCGGTCGCACTGAGCTGCCGATCTTTCGCGTTTACGCATCGAACCAGGCGCATAGCTCGGTCGATAAAGCCTGCATCGCGCTCGGCCTCGGCGAACACAACGTGCGTCGCATCGCGAGCGACGCTGAATTCAAAATGGATGTGAAAGCCCTGCGCGATGCGGTTGCCGCCGATTTGCGCAAAGAATTTCAACCGTTGGCCGTCGTTGCGACTGTGGGTACGACTTCAACTGCGAGCGTCGATCCGGTAAAGGAAATCGCGAAGGTTTGTCGCGAGCACAACATGTGGCTGCATGTCGATGCGGCTTACGGCGGTGGCATCGCGGTTCTGCCGGAATGCGATTGGGTGAAAGAGGGATGGAATGAGAGCGACTCGTTAGTCATGAACCCGCACAAGATGCTTTTTGTGCCCTTCGATTTCAGCGCGCTTTATGTGCGCGACATCAAACGGCTGCGCGACGTCTTCACTCTCGTCCCGGAATATTTGCGCGGCGATGCCTCGCAAGCGGAGATCAATTACATGGATTACGGCGTGCAGCTCGGGCGCCGTTTCCGCGCGCTCAAAGCGTGGATGGTTTGGCGCGCCTTCGGCCGCGAAGGTATCGCAGCGCGCATCCGCGAACATCTTCGATTAGCGCAAGTCTTTACAAAATGGGTTAAGGAAGATCCGCGTTTCGAAATTTCCGCGCCGACCGTGATGGGTGTCGTCTGCTTTCGAATCAAAGCCGCTGATGACGCAACCGCGGACAAGCTGAACAGCAAGTTCGTCGAAACAATTAACGCAGGCGGCGAAACCTACTTGATGCAAACCAAATTGCGAGGCCGCGCTGTCATGCGTCTCGGTCTTGGTAACATCCTAACGACCGAAGAACATCTACGCCGCGTCTGGGCCATCATTAAAGAAGCTGTCGCAGCCGCGTAAGCTTTCCTCGCGTTAGTAGCTCCTGCTTGGTAGAACCGCCTCGCACGCCATGGCGGAGGAACAAAAGACCAAGCTGCGGCTGGAGATCGCGCACGTTCTCTTCATCGACGTCGTTGGTTACTCGAAGCTTTTGATGGATGACCAAACCGAGGTGGTGCAGGAATTGACCAACCTCGTGCGCCAGACGGAAGCGGTGTGTGATGCAGAGGCGGCCGGTCACCTCGCTCGTCTCCCGGCCGGAGATGGAATGGCACTCGTCTTTACCGGTTCCGTGGAAACGGCAGTCGAATGCGCGTTGCAGATTAGCAAGGCTTTGCGCGCGCATCCGCGTTTGCGCATCCGCATGGGCATTCACAGCGGACCGGTGCACCACGTCGAAGATGTGAACGAACGGACGAACGTCGCCGGCGGGGGCATCAACATCGCGCAACGGGTCATGGATTGCGGCGACGCGGGTCACATCCTTCTTTCAAAACGAGTGGCGGATGACCTCGGTCAATATCGCAATTGGCAGCCCTGCTTGCATGAGCTGGGCGAATTCGAAGTGAAACACGGATTGCGGCTCCCCTTGGTTAATCTCGCCAGTGAGGAATTTGGTAATCGCGACGTTCCGCAGAAATTGCGAGCTCTCGGATATGATCAGCGTACCCGCCGAAGATGGCGGGTGATGGCGATGGCAGTCCTCGCAATCGCGATTTTAGCCGCCGCCTTTTTCTTTTTTGAAAAAAAACAAAATTTGCTCAGTGGGCCGAAGACCACTTCTACGCCCGTGGCGAAAGCTCCGGAAAAAAGCGTGGCGGTCCTGCCTTTCGAGAATCTGAGCAACGATCCTGAGAATGCCTTCTTCGCGGACGGCGTGCAGGATGAAATCCTGACGCGTCTCGCGAAAATTGCGGATCTGAAGGTGACCAGCCGGACTTCAGTGATGCAATATAAGAGCGGGGTCCGACGTAATCTGCGCGAGATTGGACAGCAACTCGGAGTCGCGCACTTGCTTGAGGGCAGTGTGCAACGCGCCGCGAACAAGGTGCGGGTGAACGCGCAGTTGAACGACACGCGCAGCGACGCGCATGTCTGGGCACAATCATACGATCGCGATTTGGCGGATGTCTTCGCTATCCAAAGCGAAATTGCGCAGGCCATCGCCGATCAATTGCAGGCCAAACTTTCGCCGAAAGAGAAAGCTGCGATCGAAGAACAGCCCACGGCCGATGTAACCGCGTTTGAGCTATACAGTCGGGCGAAGACTGTTCTCGCGACAGGTTTGGCGACATCGCAGGAAAAGAGTTTTCTTCAGGCGGTTGAGCTACTTGATCGCGCCGTGGCGCGGGATCCGTCATTCTACGCGGCTTTTTGCCAGCTCGTTTTTATCAACGACAGCTTGTACGCGGGATACGATCACAGTGAGGCTCGTCTCAACGCATCCCTGTCCGCTCTGCAAAACGCGGAGCGGCTTCGTCCGAATGCCGCCGAGACGCACTTGGCTCGCGGTCAACATCTCTATTACGCGGCTCGTGATTTTGCGAGTGCGCTCGCGGAATTGGAAATTGCAGCGCGGGGTTTGCCTAACGATGCGCGAGTTCTGGAAACCACCGGCTATATCCTGCGCCGACAGGGCAAAAACGAAGAAGGTTTGCACATGTTGGAGCAGGCTGTGGCACGCGATCCACGAAATGTTTTCATGCTCGCGCAGATTGTTCTCAGCTATCAGGGGCTGCGCCGTTACCCGGAAGAATCAGCAGTGCTCGCTCGCATTTTGGAGATAACGCCGGACGATGTCTCGATCGAATCGAGCCGGGTAGGTCTGGCTTTGCTTGGGCACGCCGATCCGCGACCCGTGAAAAAATTTATCGAGCGCCTGCGCGCGGAACGGCCGGCCGCGCTCAGCGACGCCGCTACCGAATGGCTGTTTGGCGCACTTGCCGAGCGTGACTGGAAGGGCGCGGAACAGGCCATAGCGGCGATGGGCGATAATCCATTTCTGAATGATTGGTCCGTGAAGTTAAGCCGGCAGTTTGCCGAAGGTCTGCTCGCGCGCGCCATGCATGATGATGCTCGCGCACGCACTGCTTTTACCGCCGCGCGGCTCGAGCAGGAGCAAATCGTGGCGAAGCAACGCGACTTCGGGCCGGCCGTTTGCGTTTTGGGATTAATCGATGCGGCGCTTGGAAACAAGGACGCCGCCCTGGCGGAAGGACGGCGCGCAATGGAACTTCTACCAGTCGAAAAAGACCCGAATGGCGGGCACCGTCTCATGGCCTACTACGCGATCATCGCGGCCTGGGTGGGTGAAAAAGATTTGGCCCTGGAGCAGTTGAAGATTGCCGCGCCGACGCCGGGCGGCAGCCTGATCGCCAGCTATGGCTTTCTCACCCTTACTCCTTTCTGGGATTCTTTGCGCGGCGATCCGCGCTTCGACCAAATAGTTGCCTCGCTCGCTCCGAAAGAATGAGCGAATCGTCCGTCCGTTTGAAACACTGCGTCCCTGCGTTACCGTAAAGGTCTCGGTAAATTCCGTTCTTCTCGCTTATGCAAACAACCATCGCTCAACCGCAAAAAGGTTCCGCCACTGAAGTCGATTTTCTTCCGCTGCAAGGAACGGACTACGTCGAGTTCTACGTCGGTAATGCCAAGCAGGCCGCGCATTACTACAAGACTGCGTTTGGATTTCAGAGCCTCGCTTATTCTGGACCAGAAACGGGCACGAAGGACCGCGTCAGCTATGCGATCCGCCAGAACAAGCTGACGTTTCTCCTCACGACTCCTTTGCGTCCGGATAATCCGATCGCCGATCACATCTACAAGCACGGCGACGGCGTGAAGGTCCTCGCCCTGAAAGTGGAAGACGCAACTTCCGCCTGGAAGGAAACAACGAAGCGCGGTGGCAAGAGCTACATGGAGCCGACCACGCTGAAGGATGAAAACGGTCGCGTGGTCATGAGCGGAATTCACACTTACGGCGACACCGTTCATCTCTTCATCGAGCGGGGCGATTACAACGGCGTTTTCATGCCGGGCTTTCGCAAGTCGGAGTCGAACTACAATCCGCCCGATACCGGACTCCTCTACGTCGATCATTGCGTGGGCAACGTCGGCTGGAACCAGATGAATCCGCGGGTGAAATTTTACGAGGATGTGATGGGCTTCCGCAACATCCTCACTTTCGACGACAAGGACATCTCGACGGAGTACTCCGCCCTCATGAGCAAGGTGATGAGCAATGGCAATGGCTTCGTGAAATTTCCCATCAACGAGCCGGCCGAAGGCAAAAAGAAATCGCAGGTCGAAGAGTATCTCGAGTTCTACAACGGCGAAGGCGTGCAGCATTGCGCGGTAGCGACGAACGACATCGTTAAGACCGTGACCGATCTGCAAAGCCGCGGCGTCGAGTTTCTAAAAATCCCGACCACTTATTACGACACGTTGCCGGAACGAGTCGGTCATATTGACGAAGACCTCGGACCGCTGGCGCAACTTGGTATTCTGGTCGATCGCGATAACGAAGGTTATCTCCTGCAAATTTTCACGAAGCCGGTCGAAGATCGGCCCACGTTGTTTTTCGAAATCATCCAACGCAAAGGCGCGAAGAGTTTCGGCAAAGGAAATTTCAAAGCGCTCTTCGAAGCGCTCGAGAAAGAACAAGAAGCGCGAGGGAATCTGTAACTGCCTAACGAGAGGTTAATCACATGCCGCAATATCAGAAGCTCGGCGAAATTCCGCGCAAGCATCACATCTGGTTCCATCGTAATGGCGCCGGCCCTGGTTATAAGAACGAAGGCATCTACTACGAGCACGTCATTACCACGGAAGGTTTCAATGAAGCCTACTCCATCATGTATCACCTCCGTCCGCCCACGCGCGTGCGGAGTGTGGAGTTGATCAAGTGCGAGGAACTGAAAAAAGTAACCGACGCGCCGCTGCGCCATCATCACCTCAAAGCCGCGAATATTCCGCGCCAAGGCGATCTCTACACCGGCCGTATCCCGATGCTCTTCAATCAGGATATGATCGCCTACCGGCAGAAGCCGGAGAAGGCCTACGGCGAATACGAATACTACCGGAACGGCGGCGCAGACGAAATTATCTTCGTCTTCAAGGGTGGGGGAACGCTCGAAAGTCCCTTCGGCAAACTGCGATATCGCGCCGAAGACTACATTGTTATCCCGCGCGGCATCACCTACCGACTCGTGCCCGACAAAGTAGAAGAAGAAGATTACCTCATCATGGAATCGTCTGGGCCGGTCCGCATTCCACGTCGCTACATTAATCAAGAAGGTCAGATTCGGATGGGCTCACCTTATTCCGAGCGCGACTTCCACGGACCGACCGAAACTCTAATCATCGATAGGAACGAAGATACGCCGGTGCTGGTTAAAGACGGCCCGCGCTGGACGCGCGTCGTGCATGCGCATCACCCATTCGATGTCGTTGGCTGGGATGGTTACGTTTATCCCTTCACCTTCAACGCGCAGGATTTCGAGCCGATCACCGGCACCGTTCATCAACCGCCGCCGATTCATCAGACGTTCGAGATTCGCGGCTACGTCGTCTGTACCTTTGCGCCTCGCCTGCTCGATTATCATCCCGAAGCAGTGAAAATACCGTGGGTGCACGACAACGTCGAAGCCGACGAAGTCCTATTTTATGTGCGAGGAAATTTCGGTTCGCGCAAAGGCATCGAAGCCGGCTCCATCACGCTCCATCCGCGCGGCATTCCGCACGGGCCGCATCCCGGAACCATCATGGCGAGCAAAGACGCCACGCGCACGGAAGAGTTGGCGGTCATGTTCGACACGCAACACACGCTCGAGCTGACCGAGCAGGCGGTGAAGCTGGACGACGATAAATATCCGCTGAGCTGGCTGGACTAACGAGTCGTCGCGTTTTGCAAAATCACGAAACCGAACTCGAAGCGGCGCAACGGCGCATCCGGAACATTCCGCGTTGCGGCGCAGCCCGTGTCGAGAGTTTGGAGAAATCCTTCCGGGAAATTCTCGAATCGGTCGGCGAGAATCCGCAACGCGAAGGTTTGCTCAAAACGCCAACGCGCGCGGCCAAGGCCTTTGAGTTCCTAACGAATGGTTATCGGCAGGACCTGGAGGCCATTATTAATCAGGCGATCTTCAGCTCGGACGCGAGCGAGATCATCCTCGTCAAAGACATCGAGCTTTACTCGATGTGTGAACATCATCTCCTGCCCTTCATCGGCAAAGCGCATGTCGCCTACATTCCCAATGGTAAAGTGATCGGGCTTTCGAAAGTCGCGCGCATTGTCGATGTCTTCGCGCGCCGCCTGCAGATTCAAGAGCAGCTTACCACCCAGATCGCCGACGCCATCATGCAAGCGCTCCATCCGAGTGGCGTGGCGGTGGTGATTGAAGCGAAACATCTTTGCATGATGATGCGCGGCGTAGAGAAACAGAATTCCGTCATGACTACTTCGTGCCTGCTTGGTACCTTCAAGGAAGACGCGCGTACGCGCACGGAATTCCTCTCACTGCTCAAGGGCTAATTGCTGGGATGTTGCTGACGGTCAGCAAACGGTTGGAGTTTTCCGCGTCGCGGCGGCTTTTCGATCCAAAGTTGAGCGAATCGGAAAATCTCGCGCGTTTCGGCGAAGAAAGTGCGGCGCGCTACGGCACGGGGCGAAACTACGTGGCGTATTTCATTTTTTCCGGTCAGCCCGATCCCGAAACCGGCATGCTGATTAACATCAGCGAACTAAAACGGCGCGCCGCCGAGATCATCGACGCGGGCTTCGATCACAAATATCTCAACGAAGACAATCCCGCGTTCGCGGAGATCGTACCCACGGCGGAGAATGTGGCGAGACAACTCTTCCTTGAGGTCGAACCGCTCTTTCGCGACTCCCAGGCGAAACTTGTCGCCTGTCATCTCCGCGAAACTGACGGCCGTAGTGCGACCGCATATGCGGGTGGAGTTTGCGAGGCGAATTTCTGGTTCGAATTTTCCGCCGCGCGCCAGACGATGTCACGGCAATTGAGCCCGCAGGAAAACGAACAACTTTTTGGTGCGGCCGCATCTCCGTTTGGACACGGTCATCATTATCGCGCTCGCCTTACCTTCCGCGATCCGCCGCCGCCGGTGCATGATTTGATCCACTCGTTAGGCAATGAATTAGATCACAAGAATCTGAACCGTGAACTGCCCGGTCTCGAAGGTCGCGCGCTCACGACCGAAAGTCTCGCCGCCTATATTTTCGAGCGGGCCGCGAAGACCACTCCGATCGAGCGTGTGCGCCTGCATGAGCGCGACGATTTTTTTGCCGAGCATTGGCGGGGCGGCGCAGATTTCGTGGGAATGCGGAAGGCATTCAGCGCCGCTCACCGTCTGCACGTGCGCACGCTTTCTCTCGAACAAAACACGGAGCTTTTCGGTAAATGCAATAATCTGCGTGGACACGGCCACCGTTATCTGGCGGAGGCAACGATCGGTGGCGCGTTGGATAAACGCAGCGGCACTCTTTGTAACTTTAGGGAATTTCAGCTGATCCTGAACGACGCGATCAAAGACTGGGACAACCGGCATCTGGATTTGGAGACAGAGGAATTTCGCGAACGTCCCTCCACTGGCGAAAACATTGTCCAGGCGCTGTGGGACAAATTGAATCCGCGCCTAACGAATCGTCTCGAACGTTTGCGCCTCTGGGAAACGAATAACAATCGCTTCACGCTGCGCCGATGAAGATGAAAATCGCGGTAGCGCAGATTTCGTGCGTGCTGGGTGATGTGCCGGCAAATCTGGCAAAGGTACGCGACTTCACACAGCGTGCGAAAAACTCCGACGCGGATTTGGTGCTCTTTCCCGAAATGACCGACACCGGTTATGCGATGTCAGTCATCCGGGAGCACGCCACCAGTTGGGAAGACGGCGCTGTTTCCGAGATTCAAAAAATCGCGGGCGCTGATTCGATCGCGATTGTTGCTGGTGTTTCAGAGCGCGAAGGCGCGAACATTTTCAATTCGCAGGTCGTGATCGATTCGTTAGGCAAAATCGTTGCGAAATATCGCAAGACACATCTCTTCACGCCCGCGCCGATCGAAGAGCACACTTGTTTTTCTCCCGGCGCAGAGCTCGCGAGTTTTTCGTTCGGTGAAATGCAGTTCGGTCTCAGCATCTGCTACGACCTGCGTTTTCCCGAAGTTTATCGGACCCAGGCGATCGAACATGCCGCGAATGTTTTCCTGATCTCATCAGCCTGGCCGTTCCCGCGCGTCGAACATTTGCGCACGCTCGCTTTGGCGCGCGCGATCGAGAATCAAAGTTACGTCGTGCTTTCCAATCGTGTCGGCACCGATGCGGGAACCACCTTCTGCGGCAGCTCCGTAATTATCGATCCTTACGGTGTCACGCTCGCGGGCGCGTCGAGCGATCGTGAGGAATTTCTCTGCGTAGACATTTCACCAGATGTTCTCAAAGCGACGCGAAAGGACGCTTCCTATTTGGAACATCGGCGTCCCGAACTTTACCGGCGCAAGAAATCGTGAGCGAAAGCGGCGATCCGATTTTTCACGTGATCAATCGCTGCGTCAGTGCGTGATTGTTCCATGCGCAAAGTGAACTTGAACAAAATCAAGGAGGACGAACGGAAGTCGCCGGCCGGCAAGTATCACAAATTCGTCAAAGACATTTCCATCGCCTTGGGCCGCGAGAAGGAGTCGCTCGATCTGATGAAACGGCATCCATTCGATCTGGCGCTCGTGCGAATTCCGAAAGGGAAAACATACTGCCCGTATCATGGACACTCTGCGGAATCGGAATTTTATCTCGTGCTCTCGGGTCGTGGCGCGGTGCGCGACGAGAGTGGAACAACTGAGGTTGGTCCCAGTGATGCGTTCTTTTTTCCGCCGGGAGAAGCGCATCAGCTGAGTAACGCGGGTGACGAAGATTTTGTTTATTACGTCATCGCGGATAATCCGCGCGGCGATGCCTGTTATTATCCGGACAGTGGCAAGTGGGCCGTGCCAATCGAAGGCGGCGGCGACACGATCGTGAAGGGCGCGGAAGCTGATTATTTTCTCGGCGAAGAGTAGATGATCTAGCATTCGTTAGGCGATTTCCCCTAACGACTACGAGTAGTCGGCTCGCCTGCGCTCCGGCCAGGGAATGCTATCTTCCACGGTGGCGTTTGAACTCGAATCTAATTACAAACCGCGCGGCGATCAGGGGCAGGCGATTGCCAAGCTGCTGAAGTCGATCGAAGCCGGCAATCGGCATCAGACGCTGCTCGGTGTGACCGGTTCGGGAAAGACGTTCACGATGGCGAATGTCATCAAGGAACTCGATCGGCCGGCGCTAATCATTTCGCATAACAAGACGCTGGCGGCGCAGCTTTACTCGGAGTTCAAACAATTCTTCCCGCGCAACTCGGTCGAATATTTCGTCAGCTATTTCGATTACTACCAGCCGGAAGCTTACATTCCGCGCAGCGACACTTACATCGAGAAGGATTCGTCGATTAACGAAGAGATCGAGCGCTTGCGTTTGTCGGCGACAAGCGCGCTGCTTTCGCGCCGCGACACAATCGTGGTCGCGAGTGTCTCGTGCATCTACGGCGTAACTTCGCCGGAAGACTACCTGCGCATGCTGCTGACGGTGAAGAAGGGCCAACAGATTTCGCGCGAAGCTGTGCTTGGTCGGTTGGTCGACATGCTTTACGAGCGCAACGACATGAATTTCGTCCGCGGGCGGTTCCGTGTCCGCGGCGACGTGGTGGAAGTTTATCCGGCGACGGCCGATGAAGAAGCGATTCGCCTGGAGTTTTTCGGCGACGAAATCGATGCGATTACGCGCTTTGACCCGCTGACCGGACATGCGCATGAAGCTCTGAGCGTCATCACATTTTATCCTGCGAAACAGTTCGTCACACCGGCGGACAAGTTGAATCGTGCGCTCGCTTCCATTCGCAATGAGCTCGATCACCGCATCATCGAGTTGGAATCGCAGAGTCGGTTGCTGGAAGCGCAACGTCTCAAGATGCGCACCGAATATGATCTCGAGATGTTGCAGGAAATGGGATTCTGCAACGGGATCGAGAATTATTCCCGGCACCTTTCCGGACGCATGCCGGGATCGAAGCCATTTACGCTCCTGGATTTTTTTCCGAAGGATTTCCTGCTCGTAGTCGATGAGTCGCACGCGACCATTCCGCAGATCGGCGGAATGTATGAAGGCGACAAGTCGCGCAAGACCGTATTGGTGGAATACGGTTTTCGTTTGCCCAGCGCGCTCGATAATCGGCCGCTAAACTTCAAAGAATTCATGGGCATGACGAACCAGATTGCTTACGTCAGCGCGACGCCGGCTGAGTTCGAAATCCAAAACAGCGTTGTCGGAAACAAAGACTACATCCCGCACAAACGCGCGCGTATCGGAGAAGACGAACAGGTGCCCGCGCTCGTCGCCGGTGAATCGGTAAATACCGTCCAGCATCGACGGGGGAACAGCGCGAATGGAGCACCGTTGCAATTATCGCGCACCGATCAAGCGCCGGAAGATTTCGACGTTCACACGCCGGGCATGCCGCTGGTCGTAGAACAGATTATTCGACCGACAGGTTTGCTTGATCCGAAGATCACGCTCAAGCCGCTCAAGAGCCAGATCGACGAAACAATCGAGCTTTGCCGGCAGCGCGTGGAAAAACAGGAGCGCGTCTTAGTGACAACACTGACCAAGCGCACCGCCGAAGATCTTTCCGATTACCTGCGCGATGTCGGATTGAAAGTGCGCTACCTGCACAGCGACATCGACACCATCGAGCGCGTGGAAATTTTGCGCGGACTTCGCGCAGCCGATTTCGACATTCTCGTCGGCATCAATCTCCTGCGCGAAGGTCTCGACCTTCCCGAGGTTTCGTTAGTCTGCATTCTCGACGCCGACAAAGAAGGCTTCCTGCGTTCGCAAACTTCGCTCATTCAAACCGCCGGCCGGGCCGCGCGTCACATCAATGGCGAGGTCGTCCTCTTCGCCGACACTGTCACGCAGAGCATGCAGGCGCTGATCTCGATCTCCGATTATCGCCGCACCAAGCAGATGGAGTATAACGAGAAGCACGGCATTACTCCGAAAACCGTCACGCGCGCCATCCAGGAAAGCCTTCACACCATCCTGCGCGGACGTGAGATCGCCGCGTCGGTCGTGAACGAAGCGGGCGGCGATTTCAATCTCACGGAACTTTTGCGCGAATTGGAAGACGACATGCAGCGCGCTTCCGCCAATCTGGAATTCGAGCGCGCTGCCTTATTGCGCGATCAAATCATGGAAGTAAAAAACGGCGCCGGCATTTCGAAAATCGAGCCCAAGCGCAGGCCGGTGAAATACAGCACGCCGCGTCGGCGCGGCTCACGCGTGTAGTGACACGCAACAACACCTATCTAAGGATGCGCGATTAGTCGCGCGGTTGCTTTCGTCTTACAATTGATAGACGCGGCGCTCGTCCTCGACGGGAAGTCCGGCCAGCGTAAGTCTGATCGCTTCGCACAACTCCTCGGCGTCGTAGGGCTTCTTGAAGAACGCGACCGCGCCGACTTCCTGCGCTTTTTCACGGAGACCAGGCTGCGTGCTTGCGGTCAGAAAAATGATCGGTGTGGGCGCCGGAATAAGCCGCTGAATTCGCTCCGCGACCATGAAGCCATTGCCGGCGGGAAGCGAAACATCGAGCAGGACCAGGTCGGGTCCCACTTTAAGCGCGCTCTCCAAGCCGGTCACTGTGTCGCTGGCAATGGTTGTTTCGTAGCCGCAGCTTTTTAGCCGGATCGCCAAGGCCATCGAAATACTTTTGTCATCTTCGACAATCAGTATTTTTTTTCTTCGCGTCTCGGTTTGTTGTCTTGGTTCCGTTTGTGTCAGTGTCGTTGTCATATTTTCTTACGGCGCGCCGCTGAATTGCAAAGCGGCCGAACTAGCGTGCCGGTCTTGCCTGCAGAACAAGAGACGGCTTTGTGTCGAAGACTGCAGATCGTCTTAATCAACTGCTCGGTCGGGCATGGCTTAGCCAGTAAAGTAAATGGCGAAAATTCCATCGCTCGTCGCATGGCGGCGGCGTCGGGACTGCAACCCGTCAGAATGATGACAGGGAGCAATCCCCATTGCTGACGGATTTCCTTGAGCAGTTCTACGCCGTCGGTATTCGGCATCGCCAGGTCGGTAATCACCACGTCGGGCAGCGATCGCTTCATCTGCTGGAGCGCCAGCGTTCCGTCTTCGGCCGTAGTCACGTCAAACCCGGTGCGCGTGAGCACGCGGCTCATCAGTTCACGCATTCGCGAATCGTCGTCGACGAAGAGAACGTGGAGCGCTTCCGATGGAGTGACCTTCGGAATTTCCACGCAGAAGGTACTGCCGACGCCCAGTTGACTGTCGACCCAGATTTCGCCTCCATGCGAGTGAACGAGCTCTCGGCAGATATACAGACCGAGCCCAACACCCTGGGAACTTCCACCATCCGGCACCGGCACCTGATAAAGCCGCTCGAAAATGCGATCGGCTTCCTCGGAGGGAAGGCCGCAACCGGTGTCTTTTATTAAAATCCGCACCGCCTCCGGATCGTCCGGTGCTTCACCCGCGGCGATCGAGACACTTCCCTTTTCGGGAGTAAACTTGAGGGCGTTGTTGACGAGATTTGCCAGGACCTGCATCAAGCGGTTCTCGTCGAAAGGAAAGTCGGGCAGGTCCGGTTGCACTTCTTCAGTGAGGGAAATTTGTTTGCGTGCAGCGACCGGACCGAGCGTGAGGACGAGTTTGCGAATGAGCGCAGATAACGAGCTGGGCTTCATTTCTAACCGCAGCTTTCCCGTTTCCAAACGGGTCGCGTCCATCAGATCGTCGATGCAAATCCGCAGGCGATCGCAGCTTTCGCGGGCGATCCGCAGATATTCCTGCGGAACTGGTTCGAGAGGACCGGCCAGTCCATCAATCAAGATGGAAATAAATTCGCGCGCGGCGGTCAGCGGCGTCTTCAACTCATGCGAAACGGTGTGATAAAAATTTTGGATCTCCTGATTTTTGCGCAGTAGGTCGCGATTCGTTTCTTCCAGGGCCTGCTCCGTTTTGATCGTCTCGTGGACCGTCTTAAGCAGCTCCGCTTCTTTTGCCTTGCTGGCTTTGAGCGCCGCTTCCAACTCGGCCACTTTCGAGGCCAACTTGTCGGTTAAAAGGCGTCGATGTTCTTCATCGAACTCTCCGTTCGGAACTTGCACGCGAGTGGGGGCGGTCGAGCAGGCGCAGGCCGCATCAATGGTTGCCAACAGCTCACTGCGAGGCACTGGCTTGGTTAGAACGTCGCTGACACTGCAGTATTTAGCGAGGGCACGCGCTTCGTCGCGTTCGTCGTCATCGACCACCAGAATCACGCCCTTAGTCGGAGCCGTCGGGAGCGTCATGATATCCATGGCGTCGCTGCGGTTCGCGCTGGTCGTTTTCATCAGATGGTCATGTTGGGATTGGCTCGGCGGCCTAAGCATTCTTAGGCCTTCAGCGACTGACTTCTGCCAGCATTAGCAGGAAATCGGCCAGCGACCGTTTCCCGTTACTAATGTCTCGCACAGGATTAGCTTCGTGAGACGGGATGCGGTTTTTCTTTGCCTGGCTTGGTTTGATGGCCGTCGTCTCGCTCCATGCGCAGGACGAGCCGCCCCTCGCTTCGATGACGGGCCTGAATGCATTGCCCGAAATCGAGTTCTCGCAGCTCAGCCAATGCGATTTGAATCCGCTCGGCGCGAAGGCGCTGGCGATTCATCCGGAGCAATGGAAACACGCGGAGACGGAGCATTTCATTTATCATTTCACGCGCAGTTTCGTCGCGACGTCGGTTTCGGTGGAAGCGGAGTTTCATTACCGCGTGGTGGCGAAAGAGCTGGAACGCGAGCCGCCGGCCGGCGAAACGAAATCGCATATCTACGTTTTCGATAAGCCGGAAGATTGGGCGGAATTCCAGACCATGGGACAACTGGAAAAATGGACCGGTGGCATTCATTCCGGTGGCAGTCTTTTTATTAAGCGCGATCCGCGCAGTCGCTACGCCGGGAACACGCTCGGTCACGAAATCGCACACCTCGTTCTACATCGTTATTATGCGGAAGGTGTCCCGCGCTGGCTCGATGAAGGTTTCGCGCAATATGTTTCGAAAGGGGCGCGGGCCAGTTATCAACGGGCGCGCGGTTTCATCGCCAAACCGCATTCGCACTCGCTGACCGAGAGCGATTTGATTCCGCTAAAAACGTTGCTGGCACTGACCACGGTCCCGAACGATCGGGTGGAAGATTTTTATAACGAATCGGAACGGCTGGTGCGTTTTCTGGTTGAGACCGATAAGCCAACTTTTCTCACCCTCTTGGACTCGTTAGGGAAACATCAGCCTTTCGAAGCAGCCTTTACGCGTATTTATGCCGGACGTTTCGCCAATGCTTCTGTTCTTGAGCAGCGCTTTGACGAATACGCGGAGAAAGATTCCGCATTGTAGGCCGGGTCTCCCGACCCGGCGAGGTGTTGCATAGTCACATGGCGCCGCGTCGGGAGACGCGGCCTACAACGGCAAATATTTCACACGCGATTTTCTCTTTCGCGGCTAAAATCTGTCGATGCCGAAGGTGCGCGCGAAAACTTCCACCGCGAACCTTCACGCGGTCGTTGGCTCCGATGAGAGCGAAGTAAAACGCGTGGCGGCCGAACTGGCGGCCAGACTCACTCCTCCGGATGCGGGCGATTTCGGGCTCGAAGTGATCGATGGTTGCGGCGACAATTCCGAGCAATCGGCGGCGCGGATTCGTTCGACGATCGAGGCGCTGCAAACGTTGCCGTTTTTCGGTGGAAAACTTGTCTGGCTGAAGAACGCCAATTGTCTGGGCGATTCGATCATCGGCCGTTCTGCGGCGGTCCAGGAGGCTCTGGAAGAATTAGCCGACGTCGTGGAGGCGGGACTCGCGCCGGACATCACTTTTTTGCTGAGCGCGACCGAAGTCGATAAGCGACGCTCTTTCTACAAGTCGATAGGCAAACGCGCCGAAGTGCAGGTGATCGATCGGCTCGACTCCAGCCGCAGCGGCTGGGAAGAAGAAGCGACGGAAATCGTTCGGGCCCGGGCGAAGAAGCGGGGACTTCTTTTTCAGGAGGAAGCGCTCGATTTGTTCGTTCTTCTGACGGGCGGCGACACGCGCCAGATCGAGAACGAACTCGAGAAAATCGATTTGTATGTCGGCGTGGACCGCAGTGTGACTGCGCAAGAAGTGCGGACACTCGTGCCGCTCTCGCGCGCCGGAGTTATTTTCGAATTGGGCAATGCGCTTTCCGCCTGCGATCTGGACCGCGCTCTAGGACTCGTTAGGGGATTGCTCGATCAAGGCGAGAGTGCGATCGGAATTTTGCTGGTGGTGATTTTGCCGACGGTCAGAAATCTTCTGCTCGCGAAAGATCTGATGGAACGTCATCGGTTGCCGCGTCCCTCGGCGCCGTTTTCATTCATCTCGACCATCAATCGATTACCCGCGGAAGCGACGGAACATTTGCCGCGAAAGAAGGATGGATCGCTCAACGCCTATCCGCTCGGCCTGGCGGCGATGGCGGCGCATCGTTTCACGACCGACCAATTAATCGCCGGGCTGGAAGCGTGTTTGCAAGCGAACCTCCAGATTGTCAGCAGCCAGCTCGATCACGAATTAATCCTCACGGAAATCGTGGTGAAGCTCCTGGCCTGTCAGGAAACCACTCGTTAGGCAACGGGCGTGCCGTCGACCTGCTTGCGCGCCACCGGTCCGATGTAGGGAATTTCCCAGATCACACCACTGAAGGCTTTGATGACGATGATGATGAAGATGACCAGAAAGGCGATCGTTATCACCGCCCAACACAAACCCAGCAAAAGAAGAAGGACGTAGCGAAGTCCCGGGATCGAATTGAAAACGCCATGGAGAACCTGGTAGGCGATGCTGAAAATGATCCAGGCGCCACCAAAGATGATCGATTGCATCGCGTAAAAACGGACAAACGCATCGCGCTTTTCCAAAACGTAGAAGATGATGCCGCCGATGAGGGGAATGCAGGCCAGCGCCGCTGCTACATTTGAGGGTAGATCGGTGGTCGTTGACTTCGTGGCCGCAGGCGCCGGCGTAACCGGATTAATCGGCGGAGTCGGAACGGCGGGATCGGGCATACGATTATTTACATGAGACAGTCAGCGACATTGTCAAGCCAAGTCCCGCCCGCCGCGACGGTCACGATTCCGATTCGCGCCGGAGAAAAACATTACGATGCGCTGGTTGGCAGGGCTTTGCTCGCAAAGGTCGGCGAGCAAGCGTCGCGTCTTTTTCGCGGACGCTCTTGCGCGGTCGTGTGCGACGCCAATACCGCAGAATTTTTTGAGAAAAAGGTCGTTGATCATCTACGCAATGCGAAATTCGAGCCGGCGTTAATCACGATTCCCGCGGGCGAGAATTCCAAGTCGCTCGAGCAAGCCGGTAACATCTGCGAACAAATGTCGGCCGCGGGGTTGGATCGCTCTTCGTTCGTCGTCGCGCTGGGAGGAGGGGTGGTCGGCGATTTGGCCGGATTCGCGGCTGCGATTTATCATCGCGGAATTTCGTACATTCAAGTTCCGACGACTTTGCTCGCGCAGGTCGATAGCTCGATCGGCGGCAAGACGGGCGTGAACACGACGACGGGGAAGAACTTGTTAGGCGCAGTGCATCAGCCGGCACTTGTGCTGGTCGATGTCGATACGTTAAAAACGTTGCCGCCGCGTGAATTCAATCAAGGTTTCGCGGAAATCATCAAGCACGCGGTGATCGCTGATCCAACGCTCTTCGACATGCTGGCGAAATTTGATCGTGCGAACTTGGCGAGTCTGGTGGCACGTAACATCGAGATCAAAGCCGGTATCGTGGCGCGCGATGAGCGCGACATTTCCGGCGAGCGCGCAATTCTGAATTTCGGACACACCGTCGGCCACGCGATCGAGCGCGCGATCGGTTATGGCACGCTTCTCCACGGCGAAGCGATCGGCCTCGGGATAATAGCCGCATGCGAAATATCTGTGCGCCGCGCCGGTCTCAGTCAGCAAGAGCGCGAAAAAGTTGTGCGGGCCCTAAACGCGGTCGATTTGCCGACCAAACTGCCGCCGCATTTCCCGCGCGAGGAAATTCTGACCGCTCTGAAAGCAGATAAAAAATTCGAGCGCGGCGAAGTACGGTTTGTCGTTACCCCACATCTCGGATCCGCACGCTTAACGAGTGATGTGACGATGTCGGATATCGAAGCGGCTCTAGAAAAATTATAGCCGAAACGCGCGTCCGAGATTGGCGAGGACATCGCTCGGAAGAAGAGATTGCTCGCTTTCGCCGCCATTGAAAATTGCGATCTCGGCGGCGCGTCCACAGAGCCACGCGCCGAGTCTCGCGGCGTCGTATGGCGATAGTTTTTGTCCAATGAGCGCCGCGCAGACGCCGGTCAGCACATCGCCCATTCCACCGGTGGCCATGCCCGGATTACCCGTGGTGTTGTAGCTCAGTGCATGGCCCCGTTGGGCGACGATCGTGCGGCTGCCCTTGAGCAAAAGCGTTGCCTTATATTTGGCGCAGAACTTTTGCGCGATCTCGGCCCGCGTCCCTTTTAATTTCGGCGCGAGGCGTTTGATTTCGCCAGGGTGGGGTGTGAGAAGACGTGGACCGCCGAACTTGGAAATAGCCGCCATGTTTTCCGCGAGAACGTTGAGGCCGTCGGCATCGACCACCATTGGTTGCTTCGCCTTGCGAATGAGTTTGAGGATTTCGCCCGCATGCTTTCGACCGAGCCCGGGACCCAATGCCCAGACGTCGATCGGTTCGTCCAGCAATGCCTTGTAGGATGCGATCGGTTTCACCATCACTTCGGGTGCGGCGTGACCGGCGGCGATCGGATAAATTTCTTCCGGAACGAAAAGTTCGACCAGGCCGGCGCCGGCCCGCAAAGCGCCTAACGAGCACAAGAGCGCCGCGCCGGTAAGTCCTTTCGATCCGGCGACCACGCCGATGCGACCGAATTGATTTTTGTAAGCGCTGAAATCGCGTCGAGGAATCTGCAGGCCAGTTGTAACAATCTCCTTCCACTTGTTAGGCAATTGCAACTGCTCCAGCGGCACCACTTCGAGGCAGCCGACAAAATTGATCGCGTCGTCGTCGAGCAACTCGCGCTTGGCCGCGCCGATGGTAACGGTACAATTAGCTACCACGGCCGCGTCGTCACCGAGGCCGCTGGGAAAATCGATCGCCAAGACGAAAGCATTCTCGTCGCAGCGCAGGCGATTGATCTCGCGGCAAGCTTCGCGAATGGGACCGCGCAGCGGTGGCTTCGCGCCCAGACCGAGCAGCCCGTCCAGAATGATGGTGGAGCGCGACAGCGTCTTGGAATGCGGCGGTGTTCCGGCGCTTTGGGAACGCACGGAAAGCGGCGCAACAGCGCGCGCACTCCAAGACGCTGCCGCGATTTTCTTGGCCGCACCCCGCAAATGGCGAAGCTTCTTCCTCGCGAGCTGACTCAGTTGGGTTTCGGGGAAACTGAGCCGCAGACCGATCTCCCAGCCTAACGAGTGTAAGATCTCCGCGGCGGCGAATGCGTCACCGGCGTTGTTGCCTTTGCCGGCAAAGACGAGGCAGCGTCCGGGTTGCGGAAAAAATTTTTCGACCGTGCGCGCGATTCCGCGGGCCGCTTCATCCATCAACGATTCCGCACTGACGCCGCGGGCGAAGGCCGCTTCTTCCGCTGCTCGCATTTCGGCCGAGGTGACGACCGGCGATTCCATTCCTAATCGTCGCTGCTTTTTTTCTTTTTGCCGCTGGATTTTTTCTTCTTCGAGCTGCCGTGCTTCTTGTGCGATTTAGAATGCGCGGAATGTCTTGCGCGAGGCGCCGCTCTGACAAAATCGGGGCCGTTGAACGGTTGCGGCAAAACTTCGGATGAGGCAGCGGCTCCGCGCGTGAGCGCACGAGTGAAGGGCGCCGGTTCGCGTCGAACGCCACGAGCAATTGTTTCGGCAAGGCGCTGTCGATAGGCGGAGTTTTGTATGTTATTGCCTTCGGTCGGATTCGTCAGAAATCCGCATTCGACCAGCACTGCGGGGATGGCGGTGCGGCGAAGAACGAAAAATCCGCGGCGGCGAATACCGCGATTTTCCGATGAGGTCATGGCGACGACGTTGCGATGAATGCTGGCGGCGAGCGACGCGGCATCGCTTCTATAATAATAGGTTTCGATTCCATTCGCACTCCAGCGCGGAGCGGAATTAAAATGAATCGAGACGAAGATGGCATTGCGATTGGAGTTGGCGATGGCGACCCGGGTTCCGAGCGGAATGAAGACATCGCTGTCGCGCGTCATGATCACGCGGTAGCCGCCGGCCTGCATGACGCGCTTCAAACGTTGCGCGACATCAAGTGTGAGATTTTTTTCTCCAATGCGTTGATACGGCACGCCGCCGCGATCGAATCCGCCATGGCCGGCATCGATGACAATGGTGCGCGATTGCGCGTGCGCTTCGTGCAGGCCAAGGACGAGGAAGGCGCAGACGATGGCGAAGAGTCGATTTCTAGTCATCCGATGGAATGGTGGGTGGGCGGGCGGAAAGTTTGGCGGCGGAATTCTGGGAAGATTGCACAGGAGCATCGAGCATGCCCCCTTTCACCACGACGGCGCCATTTTCCGCGCGCCGCAGATGCGGCCGCGATTTCGTTTCGAGAAAAGTCTTATGGGCAAGCAGCTCGCCGTTAGGCCCGATTTGCGAATAAGACCAACTGCGCGGAGCGGCGCAATGCAGAACGTGCAGTAAATTTTGTAGATCGAGCTCCGCCTGGGGTTCGTCGAAAGCAATGGCGCGGCCTAACGAGTAAGTGCTGTAAACCACGCCGCTGTCCTTGTCTTCCACGCGCACGTAAAGCGAAGTGTGATCGGGGAAGCGATTAGTAAGGAGCGAGTAGGTGCGCGGCTCGCCGCCGTTTTGCATCCCTTCCGGAATTCCGACGGTGCGCTGCCAGATGGGTCGCGCATTGACGACGTGGATGACTTTACCGGTCGAATAAAAGAACTTGTGCAGGTCGGCAAAGAAAATATTCGCGCGAATATGATATGGGCCGAGCTCGTGCACAGGAAATTGCGGCGTCAGATCAATTTTGCGCGTGACGGTTTTGCCGGCCTCGATTTTTAGCGGCGGTTCCGGCGCGTGATTACTAACCGGAAGAAAACGGTCGTCGTTCGTTTTCACTTCGAATCCAAACCAACGCTGATCTTCTTCGTCGCGCAGTTCAATGTCGCGCCCGGCCAGATTTGTGATCTGCACCGTGGCGATGAGTGGCTCGTAGGCGACGTACTGCACGCGCTTAAATTTCAGATCGAGCTGAATTTGGCCGCGCGCAGTGCAGGCGCCGAAGATCATGAATGCGAAGAGAAAGCGGGATCGCATTGAGCCGGTAGAATAAGACAAGTCGTCGGACAAAAAGCGAGCGGCGATTCGCTCGGCTATTTTCGCAGACCGAAAAAGGTGCGTTTAGTTTTTGCCGGCGGCGCAGTCTCCGCGGGCGAAGTGCTGCCGACGGGTTGGCCTTTCCGTCGCCCCACCGCAGCGACCACCGCTTCGTCCCACGGGAGGTTGATCGACTGCACAGTCGCGCGTTGCGAATAATCGTAGGCGAATTCGACTGCTTCCCACGGCACTAATTCATAAAGAGCATCAACGCCGCGTGCCGTGCCGCGTTCCGCATGCACGATTTGTCCATTCAAAAGATAAACCAGCGCGGTCTTTGAACCGTTGACCAATTGTAACGCGCCGCTGCGTTCGGCGAGACAACACATCTGAAGAATGTCGAGTGCGTGAAACAAATCCTGTCCGGTCTGGCGGTGTTCTTCCGCGATGGCGATGGCGTCGAGCACGTGCTCGCCATCAATTGGTTCCGGAAAAACTTTCGACTCCGCAATCTCCAGACGTTGGTCGCTCACGGAATAATCCGGCAGAAACATCGTCTGCATGCCGGGAAACATTTCGCAAAGATTCGCTGCCAGCGCGAAACCGTTGACGCCTTCGGCTTGAAGTTGCGTGATGAGCAGCGAACAACGCGTCACGCCGCGGGCCCAATCAAGCGCGCGCGCATCGGAATTGGCGAAGCCGGCCTGGTGCTCGGTGTATCCCCGGATCATGCGCACCAATTCCTCACCGACCTCAGCGTCGTGATGGACGATGAGCAGTTGCATTACTGCGAGGTCAAGGTGAGCGGCGGCGGGAAAAGGTTGAGGAGTTTTGTCGGTTCCGCTTTCACGTCCTGAAGCTGATCATTATAATACACGCGCACCTGATAACCGGCATACTTTCGATTAGTCGAGGCGGCCGTTTTTTTCGCGGGCGTCACGGCTTTCTTGCCGGCGCTCGGTGGAGTCACTGCGGCCGCCGCTTCTGCCAGTGCTGCTTCGGAGGAGAGGGCATCTTTTTTCAAACGAATGTAACTCACCGCCAGCACCTCGGGATTAGTCGCCTTCCAATCGTGATTCGGCGTGAGCCATTCGTAATTCACTTCCGCGTCGGTCAACGCCACCTTGTTATTGTCGACCGTGTCGTAGAAATATACCTGGATCTTCACCTTCGTGTGCTCAGTCACGGTATTCGGACGTTTTTTCACCCCGACGCGCAAAGTCAGATTGGTCTCGGATTCCGGATCGGGATTTTCCGTCGTCGATGCTTCGGTAATGCCAAAGTTCGAACCATCAGGAATTCCTTCCGGATCAGCGCGCGTCGTTCCGGCATCGAGCGGCGAAACGCCGGCGAAACCCGGACCGGTCGTTTTTGCCGGAGGCGCCACGCCCATCTTTAATTTCATGTCGGCTAACTCCCACAGCGCCCCGGCCGAGGGTCCAATGTCGGCGATCTTTCGCCAGGTTTCGTTAGACCGGTCGAGGGAGCCGATCGATTCGTAAATCATCGCCATTTCTGCGAGGACATTCGCGTTTTTTGGATCGCGTTGTGACGCGTCCTGCAGGCGGGCGAGCGCATTGTTCGTGTCGCCTTGTTCGCGCAACTGCGTCGCTTCTTTTAAGAGACGCTCTGCCACGGAGAGGGCGGCGTTGCTCGGAGTTGATTGCGCAGTGGTTTGCGGCGCTGGCGCCACGGTCGTCGCCGCACCCGGAGCAATCGGCGCTGGCGTAGAAATCACGGCTGGCGAAGTGTTCGCCTGCCGCGCAGAGCGAGCTTTCGCGACGAAATGCCAGCCGACGGCTAAGACCTCGGCCGCGCCGAGCACGGCCACCATAGCGAACGCGATCGAAATCGTCTTGTCCGTTCGCATCGGCGAGAAAATCGTCGCAGGCATCTCTGCTCTTCGTTTAATCGCACCCGGCGAGCCGGTCAAACGCTCCGGCTCAGCGCGAGATGTCGTTTTGGCTGAGAATTTTGAAGCCTTCCCCCAGCAAAACAGAGGACGCGCAGTCCGCATCATCTACATGCAGGGCGATGGCGCAGAATCCTCGAGGCCGAATCAGCAGCGGGTAAGTGAAATGGACGTTTACTTCGGCCATAAGTAATGCGGCAAGCAATTTGCCTAATTCCTCCGCGACTTCTTTCATTTCCACGACCAGCATTTCGCAGTGGCCATACGGAATAGCGTGGTCCTGGAAGAGTCGCTCCACCAGATCCGGATCGCTCACCATGATCCGCGCGATCGCAGAGTCGGTCGATTCCGCAATGCTCAGCGCAATCACGTCGGCATGATGCTTAGTAAGCAGCTTCACCACTTCGAGCATCGCGCCCACCTTGTTCGCGAGAAAAATGGAGAACTGGCGGACGCGCGGTGCGTCCATTTTAGAGGTGGTTTCGGGTAAATCGAGAGCCATGGCAAGTGCGGCTGCGTCAGTCGCGCCGCGGGGAACCGCGGCGCACTATGTCACCCGACTGCTTTTCGGCAAACGGATTCTTGGTCGCAAGGCCCTCATGGACTAGAATGAGCCGATGGAGCGGTCTGCACATTGGCACATTTTTTTTGGCGTGATCGCATTTCTGTTGGTGCAGCGAAGTCGTGCAGCCGATTCAGTTCCTGGAGAACTACTGATCAAATTCCGAGGTGATGTATCCCTGGCCGAGCGGAATTCTGTTTTAGCGCGCCGCGGTGCGGAAATTATTCATCGTTTTCCTGCCCTCGGCATCGATCATGTCCGCCTGACGAGTAGTCGCGGATCTAAGACCGACGCCGCCAGTTTTGCCAGCGAGGGCGACATTCTTTACACGCAACCAAATTACATCCGACATCTCAACGCCGATCCGCCGCCGAACGATCCGCAATGGTTAAACGGCAACCTGTGGGGATTGGAGAAAATCGGCACCACAGCCGTATGGCGAGATTTTACTACTGGCAGCGGCAACGTCGTGATTGTCGATATCGATACCGGCGCTAACTACAATCATCCGGACTTGGCCGCTAATATCTGGGTTAACGCAGGAGAAATAGCCGCTGATGGTGTGGATGAGGACGAGAATGGTTATATCGATGACATCCATGGGATCAATACCGCCTATGGCAACAGCGACCCGATAGATGATAATGGGCACGGCACGCACACAGCCGGAACACTCGCCGCGGTCGGGAACAATGGCATCGGTGTAGTAGGTGTGAATTGGAACGCTCAAGTCATTCCCTGTAAGGCTTTCAATTCTAGTGGGGACGCTTCGGATGCAGCCCTAGTTCAGTGCTTCGACTACGCTCTTGCTCTCAAACAGCGTGGCATAAATGTTCGTGCGACTAACAATAGCTACAGCGGCTCGCGCGAGCCTAACGATCCCTTCCCTTATGCCATAAAGGATGCTTTTGACCGCGCCGGAGCGGCTGGCATCGTCAATGTCTGTGCGGCGGGAAATAATGCAGCAGATAACGATGCCTTACCGCACGATCCGGCCAGTTTCGACTCGTTAGGCATCATAGCAGTAGCTGCTTCCGATGGATCAAACAACGTCGCTGGGTTCAGCAACTATGGAGCAACTTCGGTCGATTTAGCCGCGCCCGGTGTTGATATTATTAGCACAAGGCTTGACGCCTACGGCATCCTGACCGGAACAAGCATGTCTTGCCCGCACATAGCAGGTGCAGTCGGGCTATTGGTGGACTTTCGGCCGGACTTATCAGTGGCAACTGTTAAGAGCTTGATTCTGAATAATGTTGATGTTCTTCCACAATGGATAGGCAAGGTCGTGTCGGGTGGTCGGCTTAATCTGTACAACACCATGCAGTCTGCTGCTTTTGGCCAGCAGCCCTTTTCAGTCTCAAGTGTCAGTCGTCCCGATGAAACTACGGCGCAGCTTAGTTGGCCTTGCGCTCCAGGTCTGCGCTATCAGGTATCCGTAACGGCCGACCTAACGAGTGCTTTTGCGCCCTTGGATTCCATTCTGACCGCTTCGCCCGGGCAGACAACGATCACTTATACCGATATGGCGGCAGCCGGCGCGCCTAGGTTCTACAAAGTAGAAACAGTTCCTTAGTATGCCTGATCCAGCTAGCATCATCCCTGCATCGCATCCGCTGGATCTTGCCACTCTGTCTCAGGCTAAAGGGCTGCCCTCGGCGAGGCCGCCGGCCTTCTCCCCCGGCGTGCCGGAAGCAGAGTTTAAGGCTCGTTTTCCTTTGCCCTACAAAGTGCGAGCAGTCACGATCTATGAGGCTCAGCACCAGGGCTGGCCTACTGATAGAAGCTACTGGCAATACCTGGAACCTTTTCGCTACGTCTCGGCGAAGTGGGGACCGATTGAAATTCCAAAAGATTCCTACACCGACTTCGCCAGCGTTCCTCCGAGGCTTCACTCCGTCATAGACGACGACTCGCCCATCATCCTGTTCCCTTCGGCGCCGCATGATTTTCTCTTCACCAGGCGGGCCGACAAAAACAACACGCGCGGTTGGTTAAGCGACTCCAAGCAACTAAGCCTAACCGAAGTAAACCACGTCCTGACTGAAGCGATGGCAATCTGTGGCGCCAATATCCTGACGCGCAACGTAGTCTTAGCCGCCGTCGAGCTGGCCAACGAGAGCATTCGCGGAGAGTTCCGCCACTAGATTAAGAGACTGCCCACAGGACTCGGTCCAAGTCGGAAACCCGCAAGTGGACCTGACCGACGCGTGCTGCAAAACCGATTGGCGGCGTGCTTGCGCCGGCGGCCATGTCGGAAGGTTAGCTGTTAGGTTACCGGTTAGGCAGAAGGTTCTCCAGCCTAACCAGCAATCCATTTATCCTTAGTGCTTCTCGTCTTTTTCCTTCGACTCCTCGTGCTTACCTTTCATCTTTCCCTGGGCGTCGAACTTCATCCCCCATTCCTTGCCGTCCTTCTCGATGACAACCTCGTAATCTTTCCCTTCCTTCTCCCAGCGCATGATTTTGCCGCCTTTGGCTTCTTTGTCGGCGGCTTTCTGCACCGCTGCTGGAACTTGCGAAGCTTTCAAGGTTTCTTCGTGTTTCTTAGCGAATGACAACGCGGGCAATGAAAGCGCCGCGACAATAACTGCTGCGATTGATGTTTTGATTTTCATAGTTTGATCCCTCGCTTCGATTCGGCGCTCCATGACTGTTTGCGTGTGTTTACTGGAACTGATCGCGCGTCCAGAATGTCACGAGTAATCCGCCGGTAATAATAAGAGCTCCTCCAACAAGGATTGGCAGAGTCGGCCAGCTTCGAAAGAAGAGGAAGTTAATGATCTGCCAGACGACAAACAAGGTGGCGATATAAAGACCTACGACTTGCCGAAATTCCACCGGCGCTAGATTGAGGGAAAATCCGTAACCGAAGAGCAGGCAAGCACCCGCCAACATCAACAGGACGCGAATAAGACCCTGGTGATTGTAAATCGACAAGCGGACCAGGGCATCACCGGTAACCTCGAGGGTAGTTGCGACTAAAAGGAATCCGAGCGCGGACAGCGATTGCGAAGTGTTCATTGGGTGAATCAACTAGCAGTCTTTCGGTAACGAGCGAGGTAAAAGATCATGGCTCCTCCGATGGGTAGGCCAATCAAGGCGCGATAGTCGTGCCGCACCAAAGCGTTAAAGAGATCGCCGACGATGTTGAGCGAGAGAATGATAAGTGCCAGAAGAATGCCCCAGCGCGATCTTCGCCACAGTCCTACGGAAGCGAAAGCGCAGCTTGTTCCGACGACTAGCATGAGCCAAACAGATAGCTGACCGATGGAGTGAAACGCCGCGCGGGCCTCGGGATTGAAGCGCCAAAGAGAATCGAGCGCGCTTCCGGGAAAGAGTAACAAGAAGACGGTAAGCGCGCACATCGTCGCGCCAAAGGCGAAGAAAGCTGCCATCAACCTGATCATTCTAAGAGGGTGAAAATATCGCTCTCCGAATAGCGCCTTGAAGCAGGGAGCCGGCTACAGGAGCGAGCTAGTCTCGCTCGTATGCGGAGGCAGAAGGATCATTCGAGCAAATTGCAAGGCACCGAGTGCCAGTTGGAAAATGATGGCGGCGTAAAAGAACCAGAAAAGGCCTGAAACGAAAGCATTGTAAACCTGCAAGAGACCGACCGCGGTGCCAGCGACGCCGGTCAGATAAAAGAAGTAACGGTAGCTTCCAAGGCTCTTAATTACCGCCGGCCCTAGTTCTGACAGGCGTCGCCGGGTCAACCAACTAACAGAAAGAATCAAAAGGAACGAGAACCCGCTGCACCAATGCCAGAGGGAAATCGGGACTGGTTCGATCGTAAGCAGGAGCATGCCGAACAAACAAGCGAAGAGGGGCGTGAGCGCATTGCTCAGCAAGAGCCACAAGCGATACTTATCCAGAATCGACCACTGGTGCAGCTGCCTGCTCCGAAAGGCCACGACCACTCCGGCGAATCCGGCCAGGGCCACTGCGATCTGCGCGGCCGTCGACAAGGCTTCACCTGGTTCCATGTGCTATATCAGATAGGATTTAGGCGACGCGAACAAACATTAGTTCGCCCCAAGTCACCGAATGCGCCGATATCCGTTGCCGTAGTACCTAGGGCTTCGACTCGATCTTTTTGTGGAACCGATTGCGGCCTGAGCCTTCTTCGAAAGCTTCAAAGGCCTTGGTATTCGTTTTGTAGTATTGCTGATGGTAAGCCTCGGCCGGGTAGAACTTCATCGCTGGCAGGATCTCGGTTACGACCTGTTTGTCGAATTTGCCGGACTTGGCCAGTTTCTCCTTGGACGATTCGGCGATTCGTTTCTCTTCTTCTCCATCGTAAAAGATGGCTGCGCGATAACTCGGCCCGACGTCGGTGAATTGGCCGTCGGCCTGAGTAGGATCGATTTGTTTCCAATAGATTTCGAGTAACTGCTCGTAGCTTATCTTTCTAGGGTCGTAGGTGACCTGAAGACATTCGCGATACTTCGTCTTCTCGGAGCCAACTAGCTCATAGGTGGGGTTCGGCTCCGTCCCCCCGCTATAGCCTACTACTGTGTTGATAACTCCCGGCGCCTTATCGAAGGGCGGTTGAATGCACCAGAAACAGCCGCCGGCAAAGACCGCGGTTTTGTTCGCCGCCTTCTCCTCTGCGGCCAAGATGCGGGCCGGGCTTATATTGGCGAGTAGGAAGACAAGGATAACAGCAAGGTGTTTCTTCATGCGAGCTACAGGATGCGACAGATCCGATGAGTTGCAATCGATTCACCAACTGAAGCAACCACCGCGTAGTGTTTCCTCTGTTCATTTAAAGCGGGCGATTTAGATTCGCTCTCCGCATGGACGAAGAAAATGAACTTCTGGCGCATCGGCGCGAAAAATTGGAAGCGCTGAAAGCGCGCGGGGTCGCTCCGTTCGGTCGTGCATTTGCGACTAGTGGAACGATCGGCGACGTGCGCGAAACATTTGCCGAAGGCGCGGTCTTACGCGCGGCCGGCCGTATCACCGCGCATCGCGACATGGGGAAGAGTCACTTTGTCGATCTGCGCGATGGCACCGGGCGTATCCAAATCTATGTCCAAGGAAAGGAAGTCGGCGCGGAGATGATGGAAATTTTCGGACTTCTCGACATGGGCGATTTTATCGGCGTGGAGGGAACGTGTTTCCTCACAAAAACGGGCGAGCCGACCCTGAAAGTTTCGAAACTGGAAGTGCTATCAAAGTCGTTGCGGCCACTTCCGGAAAAATGGCACGGGCTACAAGATGTCGAAGCCCGTTATCGCCAGCGTTATCTCGATCTTATAACTAACGAGCAGTCGCGCACTGTTTTTGAGAAACGCATTCGGATCATGCGCGAAATCCGCCATTTTTTTGAGGATCGCGGATTTCTGGAAGTGGAGACGCCCATCTTGCAGGCGGTGGCGGGCGGGGCCGCGGCAGAACCTTTTCGCACCCATCACAACGCGCTGGGCATGGATCTTTACTTGCGGATCGCGCCCGAGCTTTACTTGAAACGCCTTCTAGTCGGTGGCTTCAACAAAGTCTTCGAACTCAACCGTAATTTTCGCAATGAAGGTATTTCGCGCCGGCACAATCCCGAGTTCACCATGCTCGAGGCGTATTGGGCCTATGCCGATTTCGAACTGATCGCGGACCTGGTCGAGGAGTTGGTCTGTCATCTCGCGCAAACAGTCGCGGGCTCGCTGCAAGTAGAACACACGGATGCCGAAGGAAAAGTCACGCGCACTTTGAACCTAACGAGACCTTGGCGACGCGCGCGTTATCGCGACCTCATCCGCGAGATCGACTCGCAGTGGTTTGATTACGCGACGGAGCAACGCCGTGCGCGTTGTGCGGAGCTCGGCGTCGAGATTAATCCGCGCATGGCCGATTACGAAGTGACGCAGCAAGTTTTCGAGAAGTTGGTTGAAGAAAAAACCTTTGATCCACTTTTCGTGACTCATTGCCCGAAAGAGTTGGTGCCTTTGGCGAAGCAAAATCTCGAGGACGATTCGTTAGTCGATGTTTATGAGCTGATCATCAACGGCCAGGAAATTTCGCCGGGCTACACGGAGTTGAACGACCCGATGGTGCAACGCCAGCGTCTGCTGGAACAAGCCGGCGAGGAAACACAAAATCTCGATGAGGAATTTCTGCTCGCGCTTGAACATGGAATGCCGCCGGCCGGCGGATTCGGTATGGGGATCGATCGTTTGACGATGTTACTGACCGGCGCGGAATCGATCCGCGACGTCATTCTCTTTCCGCTGCTCAAACCGAAGCGCGACTGAAATCGCCTGAAATTTCCGCGAGGCGTGCTAGGTTTCGCGCACATGGAAACGCCACAGATCACTGCTTACCTGAAGACTCAATGCGGCTGGAGCGCCGGTGTCCGCGCGGTGCTCGCCAAATACAATCTTCAATACACCGAGAAGGACATCATTCAGAATCCTGCTTTCCGCTGGGAAATGGAAACGAAGAGCGGACAGCCGCTTTCGCCCTGCGTAGAGGTGAACGGTAAAATGGTTCCGGATGTGAGCGGCGAAGATCTCGAGCGATACTTGATCGAGAATAATGTCGTGCAGCCGAAGAGCGAAGACGCTGGTGTGCCGCTCAATGCACCTTGCAGCGACGAGCAGCAAGCGGGCGCGGTGAAGTTGAAGTTTTAGTCTTCGCGTCCGACGCATGTCATCCCGAGCCTGCGAAGACGGCGAGGGATCTCGCAATCGGTTTTTGATCACGCAAGCTAGCAAGCGCGTCACCGGCTTCGTTGTGAGATTCTTCGGCGCGCTCCGCCAGCCTCTGGATGACATTCGCCGTGTGTAACGAGCGATGAAACTCTTCGCCCGCGATGTGTCCTCATCCGGCACCAAACCGAAGCGCAAACGTCGCGTCGGGCTGCTCATTTTGCTGGTCGCGGTGCTCGCGGCCTGCGGTTTTGGTTTGGTCAGCTTCTACGGAATCTGGGCGCAGACTTTCGATTTGAAGCAGGTCGGCGAAATGCCGGAACGCAATACCGTCTTGGACGTTGATGGCAAAATCTACAGCCGCCTCGCCGGTGCGAATCGTCTCATCGTTCCGATCGCGGAAGTGTCCCCATTTTTTCTCGATGCCTTGATCGCACGGGAAGACACGCGCTTCTATCAACATGGCGGGCTCGATCCGCGCGGCGTGGCGCGCGCTCTTTTTCGCAACATCACGAGCAGCTCGGTCAAGGAAGGCGCGAGCACGATCACGCAGCAACTGGCGCGTAATAGTTTGCCGCTCGGCGGACGAAATCTGCGCCGCAAAATGTTGGAAGCGATGGTGGCGCTGCGACTCGAACGGCAATACAGCAAGCAGCAGATTCTCGAACTTTATGTAAACCGAATTTATTTCGGGTCTGGTTGCTACGGAATCGAAATGGCCTCGCAAGCGTACTTCGGAAAATCCGCTTCGAAGTTGAATCTCTCCGAAGCCGCCCTCCTCGCGGGATTGATCCGGAGTCCGAATCGCTTTTCGCCGCTAAAAAATCCGGAAGGCGCCACCGCGCAACGCAACGGCGTGCTCGATCGCATGGTCGATCTGAAAAAAATCTCTGTCGCGCAGGCGCGGGAAGCGCGGGCCGCGCGCGTAACCTCAAATCCGAAACGGATTCCGCAGATTCAGGAGAACTACGCCATGGAAGCGGTGCAGCGCGATTTGAATATCTTGCTTTCGCCGGACCAAATCGATTTCGGCGGCCTATATATATATACAACGCTTGATCCGATCGTTCAGCACGCGGCCGAGCAATCGCTCGAGGCCCACTTGAGCAAAGTCGAGCGGCAAAAAAATTTCCGCCATCCAGCGCGAGAGAATTATCACCCGCCGACCGAGGGCGAAGATTCCGCCATGCCATATCTCGAAGGCGCGGTGGTCGTGATCGACAACAGCAGCGGCGGCATTCGCGCGCTCGTCGGCGGGCGCGATTTTGCGCAGAGCAAATTCAATCGCGCGATCGCGCCGGCCAATCGCCAAGTCGGCTCCGCCTTCAAGCCGTTCGTTTACGCACTTGCTTTCGCGCATGGTTTGTTGCCGGGCGCTTTCATTAATGACAATCCGCTCGAGCCCGGAGAAATTCGCGGCGCGGGCAATTGGTCGCCGGGAAATTCCGACAACACCTACAACGGGATTCAACCCGCCTGGTATGGCCTGGTGCATTCGCGCAATACCATGAGCGTGCGCATTGGCGAAGTGAGCGGCGTCGAAGAAGTGCAGAAAGCGGCGATGATGCTCGGCCTCAGCGAAAATATTCCGAAAGGACCCGCGACCTACATCGGTTCGTTTGAAACAAACCTGAAAGACCTAACGAGTGCTTACACAATTTTTCCCAACGCCGGTGAGCGCAAGCAATCTTACATTATCGAGCGCATCGACGATTCGGATCACCACCCGATTTATCGCGCGGCGCACGTCACCGCGCCTGGCATTAATTCAAGCGCGGCCTGGATGACATCGGCGTTGATGGAAGATATCTTGAGGAGCGGCACTGCGGCCGCCGCGCGCAGTTCGTTAGGCTTCAAGTTGCCCGCGGCAGGAAAAACGGGAACGACGAACGACTTCAAGGACGCGTGGTTCATCGGTTACACCAGCGCGCTCACTTGCGGCGTTTGGGTTGGCTTCGATCAACCGGCCACCATCATGTCCGGCGGTTATGGCGCGGCGTTGGCGCTGCCGGTCTGGACAAACACGATGACAAAAGCTTCGCAACGTTATCCCGCAAAACAATTGCAGCCGACCATGCAGATGGCGCAGGCCACGGTCTGTGCCGATTCAAGCGAGCTCGCGACGAATGAGTGCGTCGCCGCTGGGAGCAGCTACGACATCACGTTGCCGGTCGATAAGGTTCCCAATGTGCCGTGTCATATTCACGGCGGATTGCAGACTCAACCGTTCGCGCAACAACTCGATGACGCCACGCGCAAAGCGGAAGCGTTACCCAACAAAATCTTTAATTCCTTCCGAAAATTTTTCGGCCGGAAGTAGCCGCAAATCCGACGGCATGTCGATGTCGACCGAGCCTTCCGGAAAATCGTAGACTGCGACTTCGTCTCGTCGCGAAAGGATAATGGCCTTGGCGCCGCGATCTCCGTTCAGCGCGAGCAGATCCGGGAAGCATTTCCGATCGAACAGTGCGGGAATGCCGAGCGTTTTCGCATAGGAGGAGGCGACGATTGGTTTCCCGCTCGTTTGATGTAACGCGATAAGATCTTTGAGTGTTTGCGGCCTAACGAGTGGTTGATCGCATGCCAGCAAAATGATCGCTTCACTCTCGATCGCATGTCGAATACCCGCGCGGATGGAAGAGCCGATTCCTTCTCGCCAATCTGCGTTCGGAATTACTTGAACGGCGAGTCCATTCAGCTCTGCCCTGATTTCCTGCTCAGCTTCGCCCACAACCACAATCGGCAAGCAATCAGCATCGAGTGACGCGAGAACGATGCGCCTAACAAGAGCTTGATCGTTCAGCCTAACGAGTTGTTTCGGCTGTCCGAAGCGTGTTGAACCTCCGGCCGCCAGAACGACCGCGGCGATCATTAAAGAATGGAGATCAACTGCGGAAACGATTCGATGCTGTGAATCGGTCGCTTCGAATCGCGCAACGATTCCCCGGTCACGCCGCCGAAGATCGCCTGGATCTCCGAAACGATGGCGAGCGCAATTTCCTCCGGTGTTTCCGCCGCGAGATCGAGCCCAACCGGCGCGAAAAGTTGCGATTCCATGGGCGTGCCAACATCGAGCAAGTCGCCGAGCAGTTGATCGCGACGCCGTCGCGGTCCAACGAGCCCGACGTATTTCAATCCACGCGGCAGTAACGCTCGCAACGCAGCAAAGTCGCGTCCGTAGTTATGCGTCTTCACGACCGCCGCGGTCCATTCGTCCAATTCCGCCGGCAACTGGGAAGGTTGAGTGAAGTGCAATACACTCCAGCCTAACAAGTCGCCGAGCGAAGAGAGCGGTTTGCTGTCCGGCCCTTCGCCGAAAACAAGCAACTGAATGCAGGGCGAAATTTCCTGGAAGAAAATGCCATCGGATTCGGTTTCCTGAACGATCCGCGTTCCCATTTCGCTTCCGGAAAAATTTGTTGCCGCCGTGCATCTTTCGCGCGCATGAAAATGTTGCGCGAGTTCGCCCAGAAATATCGGCGATGCTTTCTCGACAAAAATGTCGATGGAACCGTTGCAACCAAAGCGACGGCGGGTGTCGAAACTCATCAGGCTCGCTTTGTCCGTGCGAATTATTTCTCGCCCGCGCGCCGCGACTTCTTCTTCCAAACATCCGCCGCTCAACGAACCGACTGTTGTGCCATCACGCGCGATCAACATCCGCGCCCCAGGCCGGCGGTAGCTGGAACCCTGCGCGCGTACCAAGGTGGCCAGGGCCAACGACTCGTTAGGCCGCTGCCGATATTCGCGCACGATGTCCCGAATCTCTTTCACGCCTAACGAGTGCTAGATCAGCTTATCGAGCGTGATTGGCAAATCGCGCACGCGTTTGCCGGTGGCGTGATAAATAGCATTCGCCACCGCCGCGGCCGTGCCGGTGATACCAATTTCACCGATGCCGCGCGCGCCGATGGGATTGAATTCGAAATCCGGTTCGCCGACGAAATGAACATCGATTGCGGGAATATCGGCGTTCGTCGGCACGTGATAGTCGGCCAGGTTTCGCGTGGCGGGCATTCCGGTCGCCGGATCGTAGGCGGTTTCTTCGGTCAAGGCCATGCCGATGCCCATGACGATTCCACCCATGATTTGATTGCGCGCCTGTTTTTCCACCACGACGCGTCCGCAATTGATCACGCTAACCACACGCGACACCTGCACGCGCGGCAAAAGCGGATCGATCTTCACTTCGATGAATTGCGCGCCGAAGGATTGGAAAGCGAATTTCTTATTTTCTTCCGGACTTTTTTCTTTCGATTCGACTTCGATCGAGTCGCGCCCGGCGCGTTGCAAAACTTCCGTGTAGCCGTCGGTTTTTGAATTGTCGTTTTTCAGGCCGAGCCGACCGGGCGAAACCATCGCGATGTCTTCCGCCTTCTGATTGTAGAGTGGCGAGTTTGAATCTTTCACCGCGAGGTCGGCCAGCGCCTTGTGCAACATCAGCGCGACTTCGTGGATTGCGGTGCCGACTGTGCCCGTGGAATTTGATCCGCCGGCGACGGGGCCGAAGGGAAAATCGGAACTCCCCAGCTCGAATTTTACTTTTTCGAAAGGCACGCCGAGTTGCTCGGAAGAAATTTGGGTGAAGGCCGTGTAAGCGCCCGTGCCAAGATCGTGGGTCGCGCATTGCACGGTGGCGGAACCGTCCGCGCGTAAAATCGCTTTCGCCGCCGCGCTCATTTTGTGCGCGGGATACGTGGCGGTTGCCATTCCCCAGCCGACCAACAGGTCGCCGTCGCGCATCGAACGCGGTTCGGGATTTCGTTTCGACCAGCCGAATTTTTCCGCGCCGAGTTCGTAAGCTTCCTTCAAGAATTTCGCGCTGAACGGAACGTCCTTGGTTGGATGTTTGTCGGCGTGATTCGCGACGCGTAATGCAACCGGATCCATCTTGAGGGCAATCGCCAATTCATCCATCGCACATTCGAGTGCGTAAGTGCCGGGGCACTCGCCGGGCGCGCGCATGAAAGTCGGCGTCGCGACGTTGACCGGATAAACGGTTTCTTCCACGCGAATAGCCGGACTGTCGTACATAAGGCCCGTGGAACGCGCGCCGCATGATTCGGTGAATTTTCCAACCGGCGAAGTCAGCGTTTCGCTGACGTGTTGCATCGCCTGCAATTTTCCCTCGCGTGTAGCGGCAAGTGCGATGCGTTGACGCGTCGGCGTGCGATGTCCGGTGCCGACAAACATGTTGCGCCGCGTCACGTGCATTTTCACAGGAACGCCGGCGACTTTCGCGCCCATGGCCGCGAGCAGGACGTGCATCCAAACCGCGCCTTTGCATCCAAACGCTCCGCCGACGAACGGACAAATGACGCGCACGTTTTCGAGATCGAGGCCGAATGACTTCGCCAAAATATTTTGCGCGCCTTTCAGAAATTGCGTCGCATCGTAAAGCGTGAGTTTTTTGTCCGACTCCCAAACCGCGATCGTGCCCGACATCTCGATCGGGTTGTGCGTTTCCGTCGGCGTGATGTAGGTCTCTTCGATCTTAACTAACTGCGAGTTGGCCAGTGCGTCGGCCGCCTTGCCTTTGTCGATCTGGACGCTGTCCTTATTATTTTTCTTCGGCTGGCTCGCCTTCGGGCGCGCCGCTTCCATCGTGAGTGTCCCGTTCTCCGGTGCGTAACTGACTTTGACTAAAGAGGCCGCGTAACGCGCTTGCTCGAGAGTTTCCGCGACGACGAGCGCAACGTATTGTCCGGCATAATTAACAATCGCATCGCTGAGCGGAAACCGCTCCTCATTACGAATGCCGCCAGCCATGCCGCGCTCGGGAAGCGCGGGCGGGTTCTTTAATTTGGGTGCGTTTTGATGCGTGAGAACGGCGAGGACGCCGGGAACAGCTTGCGCCGCTTTCGTGTCGATCGCGGTAATTTTACCTTTGGCGATGTTGCTCTCAACCGTCCAACCGTAAGCGCATTTCGGAACTTCAAACTCGACCGAATATTTTGCCGCGCCCGTAACTTTCAGGTGACCGTCGACACGGTTTCGATTTGGACCGAGGACAACTGCGCTCATGCTGGCATTGCGGCGACGGTGGTGAGTGCGCGCACGATGGTGCGCTTCGCCAGTTCGATTTTAAACTCGTTGTACTTGTAGGCCTTGGCGTTCGCGAGCGCAGCCTGCGCGGCGGCGGCGAAAGATTTTTCGTCGGCAGTTTGTCCGACTAAAGACTTCTCCGCTTCGGTGGCGCGCCATGGTTTGTGCGCAACGCCGCCAAGCGCGATGCGCGCTTCTTTAATTTTTTGGTCGGGCCCGACATTGAGAATGGCGGCGACGCTAACGAGCGCGAAGGCGTAACTGGCGCGGTCGCGCATCTTCAAGTAATGCGAGCGCGTGGCAAACGGCATTGCCGGTAAATCGACCGCGGTAATCAACTCGTTAGGCTGCAAATTGGTTTCGATGTTGGGCGTTTTGCCCGGGAGCCGATGAAAATCCGCGAAGGGAATTTCGCGTTCGCCCTTCGGTCCTTGCACACGCACGACGGCATCGAGCGCGGCCAGCGCGACGCACATATCACTCGGATGCGTCGCAATGCATTGATCGCTCTGACCGAGAATGGCGTGAATGCGATTGAAGCCATTAATCGCGCCGCATCCGCTGCCGGGATTGCGCTTGTTGCATTGAGGAAAGGCCGGATCGTAAAAATAATAGCAGCGCGTCCGTTGCAAAAGGTTGCCACCGACGGTGGCCATGTTGCGCAACTGCGGGCTCGCACCGGCGAGGAACGCTTGACTCAAAACCGGATAGCGCTGCGTGATCAGTTGATGCTCGGCCGCGTCGGAATTTTTCGCTATCGCGCCGAGGCGAACGCCTTTGCCCTCGGGCAATTCTTCGATCTGCGCCAGCGGCAGACGATTGATGTCGATTAACTTGTTAGGCGTTTCCACGCCCATCTTCATCAGGTCGATCAGGTTCGTGCCGCCGCCGAGAAATTTCCCCTGCGGTGCGGCAGCAATCGCAGTCAAAGCCTGCTGCTGATCGGTCGCGCGTGAGTAAGCAAAAGGATTCATGCGTTTTTGTCAGCCGCGTCTTTGACCGCCGCCAAAATATTTGGATACGCGCCGCAACGGCAGAGATTGCCGCTCATCCATTCGCGTATTTCGTCTTCGTCCTTGATGTGGCCTTCCTTGATGCACGCGACCGCCGAACAAATCTGGCCGGGCGTGCAGTAGCCGCATTGAAAACCATCGTGCTCGAGAAACGCTTGCTGCACGGGATGCAATTGCTCGCCTTGCGCGAGGCCTTCGATGGTGGTGATGTCATCGCCATCGTGCATCGCGGCTAACGAGAGACACGAGTTCACGCGGCGACCGTTTACGAGCACCGTGCACGCGCCGCACTGCCCGTGGTCGCAACCTTTTTTCGAACCGGTGAGATGCAGACGTTCGCGCAATGCGTCTAGCAGAGTGACGCGCGGATCGAGTTGCGGCAGATCGAAATCCTTGCCGTTAATCTTGAGCTTAACGTCAATCGCGCCGACGGGCGGCGTGAGACTTGTGACCGTGCTCGCTTCCTCGGCGGACGCTTTGGCCGCAGCCAATAACGAAGGACCGATTGCGATCGCCGCGCCGGTTCCCGCAACTTGTTTCAGGAAGGTACGACGCGCGACCGGATTGCCGAAAAGAAGATGATGATCAATATCGGCCTCAGCGCCCCCTTGCGGCGCAACACCGAAAATGGAATCGAACGTTTCCTCTTCCATGCCCCTCGCCAATAAACGCGGGCGCGCGAAAGATGAAACGTATTTTTTCAGCATCGGCCCGCTGCGCCAACAATTTGTCAGCGCAGCGAGCCGGAAATTATTTGATCAGATGGAAAATCGCATGTGCGGCCCCGGCCAGCGGCCAGGCAGCCAGCAGCATGATCAGCGCGAAAATCGCGCCGTCGACCCGCTCGCCCAACTTGGCTTCCGCATCGAAGAAGTTTTGGCTCAGAGCGCGGAACGCACGGATTGACGCGCGATTCTTGCCCAGTGAACCTGTGCCTCGAGGAAGCCGTGCCGCCGACGCCTGGAAGTTCCAAGACGTCGCCGCCATTGTTCGATTGATCTGATCCGCGGTCGACAGTTCGCCATCGCGAGCAGTACGCCCGATGTAAGTTATATTTTTCATGTCTCTTGCACGCAGAGTTCGAGCTCCGCGTTATGTGCTGCCGCCTCACGGCGCAGCCAGCTATCTATTCTGCGAGGCTACTCGAAGAACCTCGTGGCCGACGTTGTGTCGTATAGCTGTTGAGACTGAAGAATCAGCGCCCTTCACGAGGAAGCGTAGCGCCAACTAGCACAAACCCAACATGCTTAACCGTGTTAACTATTATCCAAAGCGGCAAAATGTCAATGGATCGAGCCACTTCCAGCCCCTTTCGCTGGTTAACGGAAGCCGCCGCGCGGGACGTAGTCCTGGTCAACCGGTTTACGTTTTTCGCTCTTTTTGATTTTCTCAACTGACTTGGACTTCGCTTTTTTTTCCTTCTTCGCCTGTTCGCGGCGTTCGTCTGCGAGCTTCGTTTCCTCGGTGACGTAGGCGTGGCGCGGCAAGGAACTGCCGGTCTGAGTGGGACCCACCGCCGTTGGCAGCACAGCCTTCTTTTTTTCAGCCCTCGCGCCGTCCTTGTGTGTTGTCCGGCAACCGACCGCGCCTAAGAAAAAGAGGCTCGCACACGCTGCGCCTAACCATTTGTTCGTTACCCGCATAGAAAAAAAAATTAGCGGGTGAAGGGAATCGAACCCTCGTGTCCAGCTTGGGAAGCTGGCGTTCTACCATTGAACTACACCCGCGTTCGGAGCCGCATCGTAGCGACGTTCCCTCGGGAATTCAACCGATCCATTTCTGCATTTGCTCGGGGAACGGGCAGTGCGCGCAATCGGAATTGTCCTGCAGACAAAAATCCTCATAGATCTGGAGCAGGCCTTGTTGTTGCGCGACGGTGCGAACGAATTCTTGGCGGCGCGTGTCGCTGCCGAACAAGCGGGCGACCGCGGTTTCGAGACGCCGATTCGATAGTTTCGCGGAGAGCTTCTCATAATGCGGCCAAACATCCGCGCCACGCGTGAGCAGAAATGGATAGACGATGTTCGCGAGAATTTCTCTCACGCGTGAATCACCGACGAGCGCCATTTCTTTCGGAGCCGGTTCCGAGGTGAGAGTGTAGTGATGATTCCAATACGGATGTCGCAGCGATAAAAGGAAATCTCGCGTGGTCTCCGTGCCTAACGAGTGCATCCAGCCTGACCACTGCTGCGCGATCATGGCCAGGGCCCCGAGCCGGCGCTGCGGATTATTTAACGGACGCGCCCCGCTCAAACGCCAAACGTCGCTCGGCAACATCAGCCGCTGCATTTGGTCGCGATGCGGCCACCATTGATCCCAAAGTTTGCGCAGATACGAGCGCGTTTCTTTTTCGAAAGCGGCCAGATCAGTCACTTCGAGAAAGCCCGCTACGCCGAAGAGAATCGCTTCCGCTTCACCTGGATTGGCGCGCAACTGTGCGAGCGAAACGCGTTGCGCAACGAGCGTGAAGGGCAGCTTGTTTTGCTTATAACCGAGAGCAGCGGCGAGCTCCTGGAAGAGTGCTTCGTCGGCGCCGTGCGTTTCGGTCATCGCGCGCAATCGCGCAGCCTTGCGCTGCAGACGAAAACGCGCCGCCGCCTCGATGATGCTTTGCACGCGTTCCGCTGGTTGATCCTGCAACGGCGCCTGACAGCGACCGGGCCGGGCGAGTGGAATGTTTAAGGAAAACGCATCCGGTAAAACAAAGGGATCGACGCGCACTTGCAGCACGTTGCGATGCGAGGGTGTGCGAGTGAAAAAGGTGCGATCACTTCCGTTCACGAAAACGTGCAGCACCGTATTTTCGAAAGCTGGATTGGAAGCGTGTCCATGCGTCTCCCAGTTTCGATCGCTCAGATCGAATTCGATGCTGCCGATTTGCGTTTCGCCGCCGTCGACTTGGATCGCGGCGCTGTGAAAATCGGGACCCGCTTCGCGATTCCACGTCCCGAATTGCACGATCTCGATTACCTTTCCGTCAACGGAACGAAAATGTTTCCCGAAATCGCCGGCGAACCAGCGCGCCTGTAATTCCAATTCGTTAGGCGTGCGCGCGCCAAGAGAAAGCGCGCGTTCCTTGACGCGCCCGCGTTCACGTAATTCCGCGTATCGTTCGGCGGAAGACATTCGCCGATAATCGGCGGTGACAGACCGCCGCTACAAGAACGATTCGTTAGGCGTGCAAGGCCGGTTCCGGCTCGGCGTGGACGGCCGTCGCAACCGGCGCACTCAAACGCGCGCGCAAATGTTCGGCTATCTCCTGCACGAGCGGACCGCTCGGTCGTGGAAAAATAAAAAGATATCTGGGGCCTTTGCCGGCAGCTGGGAAAATCACGAGATTTTCCGAGAGAAATTTCGGCTCGCGCGCGACGGTCATCCCGTCGAGTTCGATCGTTTGCGCGAATCCGCGGCCGCCTTTGCGCGCCACAAAAACCAATTTACGCGGCTCTTCATTGGTTGCGACTAACGCGCCAAAAAGATTCGGTGGGATGCGCCGCCCGCGTCCGCTCAAACATGGAACCGACCAGGCAATTGTCTCGCTCAAGACATTTTGACGACTGAATGTGTCGGCGAATTTTGACGGCAGCGCGATTGGCAACGTCACCGCACCGCTAAAATCCGCCGGAAAATTCAGCTTCTTGAAAATGAGCCAGAGCTTCGCGCGGATGGTGCGCAGAATTTTTGGCGCAAAATAAAGAAACGCGGCCAGCGCGAGCAGAAAAACAATCAGCGCCGCAATCGGATTGTAATGAATGAGAGCCAGTCCGCCGAAAACGGCCGCGTCTTCCGCGAGACTGAGTCCGATGTTGGAAAACGGCTCGGGCGATGTGTTCGCCACCAGTCGCGTGGAAGCTTTTGCGGTATGCGCGATCAGACTCGTGCCACCGGCTAGGAGCAGCACGACGATTTCCACGGTCGAATTGAAATGACCGAGCACGCGGAGGGCGAGGAGCGCGCCGCCGATCGGTCGAATAACAGTGTGCACTGCGTCCCACGCGGAATCGATCCACGGGATTTTGTCGGCAAAAAATTGCAGGAAGTAGAGAACGCCGGCGATGGTGACGATGGCGGGGTGACCCAGCACCTGGAGTGATTGGTATTGCGGTGCGAGCGTGATCCAATGCTGATTGATCGCGAGCCCCGAGACGAAAACGGTCAGGTAAAGATTGATGCCCGCGAGGGCAGCAAGTCCTAGTGCAACCCCGAGGAGGTTGAGCTGTTCCACGTCCGAAATATGAGAGAGCGTCCGGCAAAGTCACGCGGTTTCGCCAGCTTGTGCTACACTCCGCGCCATGCTCGACATTCGCCTCATTCGCGAACAGCCGGACTTCGTGAAGGAACGCCTAGCGACTCGTGGAGGCGAAGATGCGGCGAAGATCGACGAGCTGCTGCGTGTCGATACCGAACGGCGCAAAGCAGAAACGGCGTTGCAGCAACTCAACGCCGATCGCAAACGACTGAGCAAGGAGATCGGTGGTAAGCGGAGTCGCGGCGAGTCGTCGGATGACTTGGAAGACAAGGTGCGTGAGATCGGCGATCAGATCGCGCTATTGAGTCAGCAGACGGTCGAACGCGACGAAGAGCAGCAAAACCTGCTTCTTAATATTCCGAACCTCCCGCATGGCGCCGCGCCGATTGGAAAAGAGGCGAAGGATAATCCGATTGTGCGGAGTTGGGGTGAAAAGCCCCAGCTATCTGGAGGAGTGCAGGACCACGTCGCGATCGGAACGCGTCTAAGACTATTCGATCAGGAACGCGCGGCGAAGTTAAGCGGCAGTGGCTTCATTTGTTTTACCGGCGCAGGTGCGAAACTGGAGAGAGCCCTTATTCAGTTCATGCTCGATCTGCATACGCGCGAGCATGGTTACCTTGAAATGAGTCCGCCATTCCTCGTTAGGCGCGATTGCATGATCGGCACAACACAGTTGCCTAAGTTCGAAGAGGACATGTATGGGCTGGAAGAGAATCAGCTATTCCTCGCCCCAACCGCAGAAGTTCCGGTAACGAACTTTCACCGCGAAGAAATCCTCGCCGCCAGCGAGTTACCGAAGAAGTTTGTCGCTTACACGCCATGCTTTCGACGTGAAGCTGGCTCGGCCGGACGCGAGACTCGCGGCATTATTCGCGTGCATCAGTTCGACAAGGTAGAGCTAGTGAAGCTAACTACGCCCGAAACTTCCTATGCAGAGCACGAGTCTCTCACAACGAACGCCGAGCGTGTCTTACAGGCGTTGGGT
This sequence comes from Chthoniobacterales bacterium, assembly GCA_038237435.1. Lineage (GTDB taxonomy): Bacteria > Verrucomicrobiota > Verrucomicrobiia > Chthoniobacterales > UBA10450 > JACCTI01. Next base: position 53,073 of record JBBRYT010000006.1, on the reverse strand, counting down.
TTGCATTATCGGGTGATAGAACTTTGCACGGGCGATCTCGGCTTTGGTTCAGCTAAGACCTATGATCTGGAAGTTTGGTCACCCGGCCAGCAGGCTTATCTTGAAGTCTCGAGCTGTTCGAACTTCGAAGATTATCAAGCGCGCCGCATGAATTTGCGCTTCAAGGATGCTGACGGCAAAAATCGCTTCTGTCATACCCTGAATGGCTCGGGATTGGCCTTACCTCGCTTGTTCGCCGCGCTGATCGAAAGCGGCCAGAAACCTGACGGTTCTGTGGTTTTGCCTGCAGCTATCCAGCCCTATTTTGGAGCCGCGGCCATCGGTAACGAGCTATAACCAAGATCAACCAGGAGTAGACAAAAGCCGGCGAGTGTTAGCTGAGTTAACTTGAGTAGGCGCGGAGCCTGAGCATGAGCTAGTCGGGTTTCTCGGCAGTCCTGGCGAAGAGGTCTAGTTGACCTGGATCCGCGGAAGCGGTTTCACTCAGGCTCGGAAGAGGTAGCTCGTAACCAAGCTTTTGGGCAAGGCGTTGGCACGTCTCCGGCGCGAAACCTTCAAAGTGGTTGTTGACGAAGCCCCAGACGTTACGCACTTCGTCAAGGTGCCTCCCGACCTTAAGCGCCCAGCTCTCCAAAGCTGCTTCCCGTTTCCACAGCAGCTTCCCATAGCGATGCAGGTGCTGGCCGTCGCCGTCATACTTGGTGGAGTAGTCGCCTAGCAGTCGCAGGTAGATAAAGTCGGCGGTTTGCGGCCAGAGCTCGAAGGGCGCGAGATTACGTTCGTTGAGCGGACTGGTATCCGCCCAGACCCAACAGACGCGATGTTTTTGCAAGAGACGGATGACTTGCGGTCGATGCCAGCCGGGATGGCGAAATTCGATGGCAAAGCGAAAGTCGCCGGGAAGCGCCGCGAGAAAATTGCGTAAGACCGGTTTGCCTTCTTTTGGGACGAAGGAAGGAGGCAGTTGAATAAGAACGACGTGCAGCTTATCGGCGAGCGGCTCAAGCAGTCGAAGGAAGGCATTGAATTCGGCGGAGCAATCGCGCAGGTGACACTCGTGGGTCAGATGGCGCGGCAATTTACAGGTAAAACGAAACGAAGCCGGCGTGCTTTCCGCCCAGCGGCGCACCGTTTTCTCCGACGGCGGATGATAAAAGGTGGAATCGATTTCGATCGCCGGAAAATAGCGTGCATAAAATTCGAGCCAGCGTTCGTTAGGCAAATCGGCCGGATAAAACGCGCCGCGCCACTCCTCGAAGCTCCAGGCGCAGGCACCAAGACGGATTTTTTGTTGAGCGCTGAGGTTCAAAATGCGTCGCGCGGAAAGGTCATGAAGGGGCCCAGGTAACTTGACTGCACAATGACGCTCTCTACGCTGAAAAATCCCAATGCGCCGTCATTTTTTCATTCTGTTTTTGCTCATGGCCGCTCTGACCGCAAGCGTCGAGACCAGCACGGGCGCGATCGTTTTTGAGCCGGGCGAGAAAGCCGAATACCTGGCCCCCGGTGAAGAGCGAATGAGCGGCACGGCGCAGCAGCTTTTCGAAATCGGGGAGAAGGCGGAGAGTTCGGGAAATTTCAGCCGCGCGACCAAGGCATACCGGGCCATCGTGCGCAAATATCCGCGGGACGCGCTCGCCTCCGGCGCAGCTTATCGTTACGCGCAGCTCCAGGAGAGAACCGGCGATCCAATCAAAGCGGCGGGGGCTTATCGGGTCTTAGTCGAGCAGTATCCGAAAAATCCGCATTTCGAGGAAGCGATTGAAGCGCAGTTCCGCATCGGCGAGATGTATATGAACGGTAAGAAGATCAAATTTTTCGGGATTCCGATGAGGGCAGCAATCGAAAAATCGATCGAGATTTTTGCGGGGATTGTGCGATCGGCGCCGTATGGGCGTTACACCGCGCGAGCGCAATTCAATATTGGCCGCGCCGCGGAAAAGCAGGGCAATGCCGAAAGTGCGGTCGCAGCCTACCAGGCGGTGGTAGAGAAATTTCCGGAGGACCCGCTGGCCGCGGATGCGCAATATCAGATCGGTTATCTGTGGCAGAAATCCGCCGCCTCCGGCGTTAAGGATGCGAAAGCGACGAAGAATGCGCAGGTCGGATTCCAGGATTTTCTTTATCGCTATCCGAAGAGCGAGAAGGCGGCGCAGGCACGGGAAAATCTGGCGAAGCTCGAGCAACGCCAGACGACAAGTTCGTTTAAGGTGGCGAAATTTTACGACAAACAAAAGAGCTACCGCGCTGCGGTTATCTACTACAACGATGTCCTGCGCCAGATGCCTGGTTCAACGGAGGCGGAGCAAGCTAAGAAACGCATCGGGCAACTGCGAGCGAAGTTTGGCGCCAAAGCCATCGACACGATCGCGGCCACTTCCGTCCCGAGCAAAAAGGGTAAACAAACCGCTTCAAACATGCCTGGCCACGGAGCTCCAGCGATGCACACTTCGCCTGGCGACGTTGCGCCTTTGCCGCCGCCGGAAGCGGACGAATCGCTGCCGCCACCTACGTCGTTGAATCCCGATCCGACTGGCGCGCCGGACCTTCCGTCGGCGCCGACCCCCGGGCCGACGCCCCAGAGCAGCGCTACGCCGTAGTGAAAAACCGCATCGCGGCTTTGCTGTTAGGGTTGAGCCTGAGCGGGTGCGCCGGTTATCACATCGGCAACGTCAAACCGCATTACCTCGCGGACATCCACAGCATCGCGGTGCCGACGTTTCGTAATCATACTTTCCAGCCAAACATCGAAGCGCTCCTGACCGACACCGTCATCAAACAATTGCAGCAGGACGGCACTTATCGCATCGCGAACGTGCACGATGCCGATGCGACTTTGAAAGGAACGATCCAGCTAATTGGGCGAACGCCGGCGCGCTCCGTGCGCGGAAATGTTTTGGCGACGACGGAATTCAATCTGACGATCACGGTCGCTTATTCATTGGTCGATAAATCAGGCCGCACTTTGACTGGACCCGCCGTGGTAGCGGGCACGACCAGTTTCTTCGTTGGCTCGGATGTCACGAGCGACGAACGACAGGCACTGCCGCTCGCGACCGAAGACCTGGCTGTTCGCCTAACGAGCGCTTTAACCGAAGGCTGGTAAGAGTGGGCAAGGGCGACGAAAAGCTCTGGGCCATACTCAACGAAAAACTCGACATGTTGCGCAGCGGGGGGCAACTCCCGGAAGCGTTGCGGGTGGCGCAGACCGCGGCCGAGCTGGCCAAACGCGCTTTTCCCGAGGGACATGCGGGTCGTGCGCTTAGTCTGGAAAAACTCGGCCAATTGCACGAGCAATCCCGCGATCACGCCAGCGCCCGTCCGTTTCTGGTCGAAGCGCACCGCATTTTTTCGGAGGCGGAGCCGCGCGATCATCGGGCGATTTTTCGTTCCGCGCGGCGGCTGGGATTTTTGTGCGATGGCGCGGGGGACAGGGATGAAGCCATTTCGTTTTACGAAAGCGCGATCAAAGCGGGAATGGAGTTAGGCGATCTGCCGTATTCCGATCTCGGCACGATGCTAAACAATATCGCGCTCATTTATCGCAAGACCGGTCGGCAACGCGCCGCCGAGCCGTATTACCTGCACGCGCTTGAGCTTTACGAAAAGCAGCTCGGCCCGGACCATCCGGATGTCGCCTCGGTCCTAAACAATCTCGCTGTCTTTTACACCAACGAAAAACGTTACGCCGAGGCGGAAAAAATCCATCATCGCGCGCTCTCCATTCGCGAAAAAATTCAGCCGCCGAATCAGGCCGATATCGCGCAATCGAAATGCAACCTCGCCGTGGTTTATCATTCACAGGGCGACTACGCGCGCGCCGCCGAACTCTACCGCGCCTCACTGCAAACCTGGGAAGAGGTCCACGATAATCCTGCGCCCGATTACGAGATCGTCGTTTCTAATTACGCCGATCTCTTGCGCTCGTTAGGCAAAGCGCGCCAGGCCAATCAAATCGAAAGCCGCGCGCGCAAACGCCGGCGCCATTGATTCCTGCTTTATCCTTGCGCGCTAACTTCCCGCGCGCATTTTAGCAGCCGCGCGCTCACGTGGCGGAATGGCAGACGCGTACGGCTCAGGACCGTATGGGGAAACCCGTGGAGGTTCGACTCCTCTCGTGAGCATTTTTGGCCTAACGAATGCTAGACAGTTTGGGCGTGACGCGCACCATGACGAAATCGTATCCTGAGAGCTCGGCTGATGGAAAAGGCGCCTGATACTCAAGTTCTAAGCCTGCCGTTGCGCGATTTGATTCGCTCGGTGCGCAAGGTGTTACAAACCGAAGAGGACTCGGCGAAAATCGGCGCGGCTGTCGCCAATCTGCTGCGGCCATGTCTGCATCTGAAAAATTTTCTCCGGCAGGAACAGTGTGCACCCTGCGACGAAAGTTATCGCCAGCACATCTTGCACGTCGAACCGGACGCCAGTTTTTCTGTGGTCGCGCTCGTCTGGTTGGCAGGCCAGGCAACGCCGATTCATGATCACGTTTCGTGGTGCGTAGTCGGTGTTTATCGTGGCCAAGAACACGAAACCGTTTACGAATTATCCGGCAACGAAGGCGACCAGCATCTGATCGTGACGGGGCACGCGATCAATCCGGTTGGTTCGGTCGCCTCGCTGGTTCCGCCGGGCGATATCCACCACGTGGAGAATGGCGGCCAGCAGCTCGCTGTCTCGCTGCACATTTACGGCGCGGACATTCGCGTCCTTAAGAGCAGTATTCGCCGTCGCTACAAGCTAGAAGTCCGCCAACCGGTCGCAGCCTAACCACTCGTTAGGCCATTCCATGTGCTAAGTTTGCGCGCATGGACGTGTCGCGTGAACCAACCGCGGTGCGCGCGATGTTTGATCGAATCGCGCCGCGTTACGATCTCGCCAATCATTTGCTCAGTGGCGGGATTGATTTTTGGTGGCGACGTTGTGCAGTCGAGATCGTCGCCGACTGGCAACCCGCGCGCGTGCTTGATCTCGCGACCGGCAGTGGCGATCTGGCGTTAGCGATCAAGCGCCGGCTACCGAAGGTGGAAATAGTGGGCGCGGATTTTTCCGCGGAGATGCTCCTGCGTGCGCGAGAGAAGGGCCTGACAAATACGGTGATCGCTGATGCCCTGAATCTGCCGTTGCCTAACGAGAGCTTCGACTGCGTGACGGTCGCCTTCGGCTTGCGCAACATGGCTGACTGGTCAGCAGCTTTGCGCGAAATGGCGCGGATGCTCCGCGCGGATGGTCATTTGCTTGTCCTCGAGTTTTCCATTCCCACCGGAGTTCTAAAACCGGCATACCGATTTTATCTGCATCGGTGCATGCCATTTCTGGCGGCGCTCATCACGCGACAGAAGGACGCTTATGATTATCTGGGCGCGTCGATTGAAAATTTTCCGCGCGGAAGCGCGATGCTTTCCTTGATGGAAGCGAATGGTTTTCGTGGAGCGCGAGCGATTCCGCTCACCGGTGGAGTCGCGACCATTTATAAGGCCAGTGTTGCCTAACGAGTGGTTAAGGCGACGCCGTGGGCGATGGAGTCGGAGACAGCGAAGGTGTAGCGCTTTCCGCGAGCGAAAGGCGCAGGGCATTGAAGTCAGGATTGTTCATCACGAAAACACCGTCGCGTCCGTCCACTTTCGCATACCACATGCCTTCACCGGCCGCGCCGCCGACGGTGAGTTTGTGAGTCGTCTTATCGTCCGGCGAAGTTGTGAAACTAATCGTCGCTTGCGCCTTTTCGAAAGCCTGCGGCGGCGGTGGCCCTGGATTCCAGCGCACCGCGCGCAAGTTAATTAGTGTATTCAAGAGCGACTGCACGTTCGTCTGATTAATTGCACCGGTCCCCTGCGCCGACGTCCATTCGTTTTTCGGACCGCGGATTACGGTCGCTTCTTTATCGGTTGTCACGCTGAGGCGATGCACCTCGTCGGGTTTGAATTTGAAAATCGAAAGATCCTGCCAAAGCACCGGATCGGTCGGAATTAATTCCGGAAATTGTTTGCGCACCGCGACGATGAACGGCTCTTCCCCGACGCGCGCATAGACCGTCTCGCCTTCCAGTTTCCCGATGGCGAGCGTGGCGAAGGGATGTTCGCCCGCTTGCGACTCCGCGGTATTTTCGGAGGCGAAGGAACTAAAGGTGATTTGCAGTTGCGGCTTATCGAGACCGTACTTCGGCAAATCGGAAGCAACGTCTTCCACAAATTTTGTCACCTGCTCATTCTTCAAGAACTCAAGCACACGGTTTACTTCGGCGTTATTCGCCGGCTGATTGTTTTTGCTGACGATGACCCAATTCTGGTCTTTACGCGCCAGCACGACTTTTCCTTTGCCCGGCGCGTCGATCGTTATGCGATCGAGATTGTTTTCATCGATGCGGACCAAATGATGATCGCGCAGATCTGCCGGCATTGTTTTCAGAACGTCCTCGATCTTTTTCGGCACGGTGTAGACGAAACTGCGCGGCGAGAAGCGCACATAGACCTGGTCCTTTTCGTTTTCCTTGGTCGAGAGCGCGCCGATTTGCAGCATTTGTCCTTCTTTCTCGTCCGCTCTGTATAAAGTGATTGCGCCGCGCGCTTCCGTCAGGCCGTAGGGCTGCAGATCGCCTTTATCCTCGGCGACAAATTGCGCAATCCGCGCGCTCGTGACCTGCGCAATCAAGTCGCCGACCTTTTGCGAATCCGCGCGCGCGTGCAGCGGCTTCACGATTTCCCAGGCATCACTCTTCTTCTGCAACTCCATTTCACCCGCGGAAGTCTTGAGAAGAATGCGTGCAACCTGAGCGGCCGACAGTTCGGTCAATTTCCGATCCCGAAAATCTTCCGGTTTCTTCGCGATGTCTTTCTTAACCGTTTGCCGGACGACAAATGTTTCCTTCGAGTTGTCGAAGCGCACATACATCTTGCCTTCGAGCGCAGCATCTTTGCCGAAAAAAAGTTCCGGCGGCATTTCCTTCCCGAGAAGTTTGAGACGCAGTTTCGGCTTGGCCAGATCGTACTCGACCAGGCGATTCTTTTCCGCCTGCATTTCTTTCTCCGAAAATGCGTCGTCTTTCTCCCAGCTTTCCAGATCGGAAATGAGGCTATCGACGATCGAGCGATCAGCCTGATCTTTGATCGGTGACTCCAGCCGCCATTTGTCGTTAGACTTTCGCAACTCGATTTTGTCGTCGCCGTTTTGGATGACGATGCCGTCGAGTTTGGCGCGGTCGAAATTCACAACATTACCCGACCGCCGTTTAGCTTCTTCGGTGTTTGGGCCTTTGCTTTCGAAAAACTTAATCCAGGCGCCGAGCGCCACGACGATGACGAGAAGAACGATGGTCGTTTTTGTTTTCATCCACTCGTTAGGCGCGCCGTTGCCACCACACGGCGAAGCCGATTAGCGCCGGGACTAGCGGCATCAAGACAAGAATGAGCCAGCGCAAATTCCGCAGCGCATTGTCTTCCAGCATGAAGGTCAACGTCTTCGGGACCTTCGGGGCGATGCCGATGAGTTGTTCGCGATTGAGCAGCCAGTTGATCGAGCCCGAAACGAAATCGAGTCCCTGCTGGTCCTGCGTCAGCGCGTTGTCCTGCACAAAGGTCGCGTTCGAAACCACCACCATGCGCGAAGAATTCGCCTGCACTCGATCGTCCGCGCTGCCGCCTTTTTCGATTGAGGCGGCGATCGTCAGCGTTGCGTTCTGGCCAGCGGCTGCGTTGGCCTGCAATTTTTCCTGATCAGTCGAGTTGTAATCTTTCTCCCCCCAATAACCGCGCTCCGCCTGGATGAGCGGCAGGAGACGAATGTTGGCTGCGCGCACGCGTTCCATTTCCAGAGTGATTGATGAGGTTCCGCCGAGGAAAAGTCCGCGCGCATCGGCGAGACGTTTCGTGATCGGACTATCACCTAGGAAACGCGCCTGCACGTCGCGAATGAGCGCCACTTCCTGAATGCCGGTGCGTACCATGGCCATGAGGCGATCGTCATTCACGCGCAGGCCCAGCGTGTTTAGAAAACCGGCGAGGCGCGGCATTTTTGCGGCCGGGTCTAACAAAAGCAAAATCCGCCCGCCTTTGTCCCAGAAGGTGTGCAACAACTGCATCTCCCGCTCGGAAAAATCGTACTGCGGTCCGATGATCGCGATCGTCTTCATCTCGTCCGGTATCGACGGCACATCGAAAAGATTCAATTCGGAGAACTTGATATTTTCGTTCTCGATAAACGTCCGCAGGATCGAAACCGGACTGCGCTCACCCGGCTGAGCCTGCATCATCGGACTCATCGTTGGCGGCGCATCCGTTAGCGTCGGTTCCTTGTGCCCAAGCACATAACCGACAGTATTTTTGCGGCCTTCCACCCGATCGATCATTGCGCTCGTGACCGCTTGCTCGCCCTTGAATGCGGTCACGGTCGGTTGTTCGCCGAACATCGAATTGCCCGCTTCGATGTCGGCCATCTCCGAAGCCTTGATGGTTTTGCTGCGGCCTTCGTAATCAACGATTACGACACTCTCCTCGGTCACGACTTTGTACTTCTCGAAAATTTCCTTGGCCCGCGAAAGGCTGCGTTCCGGATCAATATTTTCGACGTCCACCTTTCCCTTCGAGGCGTATTGATATTCGGTCAGCAAATTCTGAACGTCGGTCGCGATCGGATTCCTGTTTCCGAAGAAAACCGTCACACGCATCTTGCCTTTCACGCTCTCGAGAAAGCGTTTGGTCTTGTCGGAGAGTTCGTATTTCTTGTCGCGCGAGACATCCCAGCGCCGGTAATGCTCGAAGCCGAGGTAATTCACCATGACCGCGAGCAGGAGAAGGAGCGCGACCTGCACGACCACGTTCACGCCGATCTGCAGCCGATGAATTTTCTTCGGCGTAGCAGCCTTGGTCTCGTTAGGTACTTCTACAGTCTCCATTTGCGCGATTGAAAAACGAGGTGAGTGAAAACCAGCATGACCGCAGTCATGCTGAGGTAGAGAACGATCGGTCGTGTATCGATGATGCCGCGCGAGAGCGTGACCATTTGTTCAATGGCGGAGAAATATCCGAGCAATTGCCGCGTGGCCGAACTGACGTCCTGGACGATGAAAGAAACGAGGCCGGAAAAGAAATGGAGCGTGATCGCGGCAAAGGAAATAACCGCGGCGACAATCTGGTTTTTCGTTACGACCGAAGCGAGACAACCAACGGAAAGATAAAACATGCCTAACAAGAGCATCATGAGACAGGCGCCAGCGTAGGCGCCGGCGGAACTCGCCGCCGATTGATGCGTGACTAGGTGAAAAATGGCGAAGTAAAGCAGCGTGGGAATCCAGAGGACGATGTAGAAAAAAAGCGCACCGAAGAATTTGGAAAGCACCACCTGCCAGTCGCGCACCGGCGCAGTCATGAGCGGTTCGATCGTGCCGAGTTTAAATTCCTCCGCAAACAGTCGCATGGTCAGGAGCGGAAAAATCAGAACAAAGGCGAACCAGAAAAAGACGGAATTGAAAAACGCCTCCTGCACCGAGTAGGCGACTGGCTGCTTGTTCATGAAGGAGAGCTGGAAATAAAAATCGGTCCCGCTTAGCAGAAGGAAGAAGACGAGAACGATGTAGGCGATGGGCGAGTAGAAATAGCTGCGCACCTCGCGGGAAAAAAGAGTGAGGAATTTGCTCATGGTCGGTTACACATCGTCGGCGTGCGTGATCTCCACGAAGACGTCTTCCAGCGTGGCCTTGCGTTGCGAGAGTTCGCGCACCGACCAACGGCGCACCATCGCCATTTGAAAAATCTGCTCGCGCACGTCGACGCCCGATTCCACGCGCAAAGAAAACCGGTGCCAGTCGCCGTCGGTTTTTTCCGTGACTTCGCGCACGCCGGGAATTTGCTTCAATTGCTCCGCGCCGTTGTCGTTCCCCACTTTTGCTTCCACGAAAACGCCGCCGGCCGTGCGGATTTCGCCTAACAAGTTCTGCGGTGTGTCGCAAGCTTCGATTCGTCCTTTGTTGATGATGATAACGCGGCTGCAGGTCATCTCTACTTCCGGCAAAATGTGCGTCGACAACAGAATGGTATGTTGCTTGCCGAGATTCTTGATCAACTCGCGCACCTGTCGGATTTGATTGGGATCGAGACCGCTGGTCGGCTCATCGAGAATCAAAAGATCCGGTTCATGCACGAGCGCATCCGCCAGGCCGACCCGTTGTCGATAACCTTTCGAAAGCGTGCGGATCATTTTGTTTTCGACATCCTTTAATCCGCAAAGTTCTTGCACATCGCCGACGCGTTCCGGAATGCGCCGATGCGGGACGCTCTTCAGGGCGGCGCGATAATTCAAATACTCCGTCACGCGCATATCGTTATAGAGCGGAACGTTTTCTGGCATGTAACCGAGGCGCGAACGAGCCTGGAGCGATTGCTCGAAAACATCGAAACCGGCGATCGTGGCACGTCCCGACGTCGCCGGCATGAAGCTCGACAAAATGCGCATGGTGGTGCTCTTGCCCGCGCCGTTCGGCCCGAGAAATCCCATGATCTCGCCCTTGCCGACTTCGAAATTCAGGTCCTGAATCGCGGTCTGCCCGGCAAAACGTTTCGTTAGGTTTTCGACCTTAATCATTAGCGATAATTTTTTGAGACAAGTGAACTGTCACGGCGTTGCGAGAAATTTCCAAACTCAACGCGCCGTCAACGTCACCGTCTCCATGCGTTGCGATCCGTTGCTGCGCACAATACCCACGGTGAAATCGACCGCCGAGCCGCCACTGGCGCGAGCGAGTAATTTTTCCACCTGCGCGATCGAGTGCACTTCATAGCGACCGACGCGGTAGATGACCAGACCGCGTTCGATGCCGGCGGAATCTGCCGGGCTTTTTTGTTCGACTGAGCTGACCAGCACGCCTTTGCCCGCGGCGAGTCCAAAGGCGTCCGTCAGTTCCGGCGTTAAATTTTGCAGCTGCAAACCGAAGAGCCGTTCTGCATTGGAAGTTGGGGTGGTTTCTTCCGTCGGTCGCGGCGTCGGTTGGTTCTGCGCCACCTTCATGAATTGCGCCACGGTCTCGCGCACAACTTCACCGGGAATCGCGAAACCGATACCTTGCGTCGGCACGCCTTGGGGCGTGAACGCCATTTTCGCGGAGCTCACGCCGATCAGACGCCCGCTCAAATCAATTAACGGTCCGCCGCTGTTTCCCGGATTAATCGCTGCGTCCGTTTGCACCAAATCTTTGTAGTCAATGTTATCGACCGTGATGTTGCGCTTCATTCCGCTGAGCACGCCGCGACTGATCGAGCCGCTGTAACCGAGCGCGTTGCCGACCACGATGACGGTTTGGCCGAGCAAATTCGGCGAAAGATTATCGAGCGAAATAAACGGCAGCCGTTCTTTTGCTTCGATCTTGATGAAGGCGAGATCTTTTTTGTCGTCGCCCGTGATGTAACGGGCGGGCAGCGTTTTGCCGTCGTTCAAGGTCACTTCTATTTTCAAATCCGCCGCGCGTTCCACGACGTGCTGGTTCGTAATGATGTAACCGGCTGGGTCAACGATGAAGCCCGAGCCAAGACTTTGCAGCGTCTGGCGAATCTCGCGCGGACGTGAATAATAGTTGCCGAAATATTGCGCGGCGAAGTCCTCAAACGGATCGCGCACTCTGCGCCTAACGACTCGTTCGGTATTGATGTTCACCACCGCGGGAATGACTTTTCCGACCGCGAGCACGCTCGGCTCCGTGGCCGGATCGACCTGCGCGAAGACGAACGGCATCGCAGAGAACGCGAGCAGTGTAACGATAGTCGCCTTCATGGGAGAGGGAAGTAACGGAGTGGCTTCCGCACTGTCAACTTGCCGACCGCGCGCAATGCTTGGAAATTGAAGACAAGATGCGCCCATCGTTCGCCACTCGTCTCAACCTCGACGTGCTCGAGGAAAATTATCGTCGCTGGCAGGAAAATCCGGAGGCGCTCGATCCAGCGTGGTCGGCGTTTTACGAAGGTTTCGAACTCGGCAATCTCGAAAAACGTAACGGCGCGGCCGCGCCCGCGGGATCTGGTGACGGCACGCTGTTCACTCGCGTCGACGGATTGGTTTACGCCTACAGCACGCTCGGTCACACCATCGCGCGTTTGAATCCGCTAGCCGAAAAGCGCCCGGAAAATGCGCTGCTCAGTTTGCGCGAACTCGGTCTCACCGAAGCCGATCTCGACCGCGAAGTTTCCTCGAAATTTTTTCTCGATGGCAAACGGATGCGGCTGCGCGAGATGATCGCGCAACTCGAACGCATCTACGCCGACACCATTGGTGCGGAGTTCATGCACATCCAGAACACGCGCATGCGGAACTGGGTGCGGCAACGCCTCGAAGCGCGCCCGCCGAAAGAAGCGGCGTCGCGCGAAGTGCAGATCGCCATGCTGCGTGCGCTTTCGGAATCGGAAATGTTCGAGACGTTTTTGCATACGCGTTACGTCGGGCAAAAACGCTTTTCGCTGCAAGGCGCCGAGTCGCTTATGATCATTCTCGACGGCATCCTGCAAAAATGCCCGGCGGTTGGAGTGGAGGAAATTTGCATGGGCATGGCGCATCGCGGCCGGCTCAATGTCCTGGCGAACTTCGTCCAGAAATCCTTTCGCATAATCTTCACCGAGTTCAGCACGAACTACGTACCCGATCTCGTCGCCGGTGATGGCGACGTGAAATACCACCTCGGCTATCGCACGGTGCGGAAACTTGCGAACGGCGCCGAAGTGGAAATTCGTTTGTCGGCGAATCCCAGCCATCTCGAAGCGGTCGATCCGGTGGTGGAAGGAACAGCGCGCGCGCGGCAACGGATTCGCGGCGACACGGAACATCGTCGCAAAGTTTTGCCATTGCTCATACATGGCGACGCGGCTTTCGCGGGGCAGGGCATGGTGGCGGAGACACTAAACATGTCGCAACTGCCCGGGTACTCGACCGGCGGGACCGTTCATGTGGTGGTGAACAATCAGATTGGTTTCACCACGCTGCCGGAAGACGCGCGTTCATCGATGTACGCAACGGACATCGCGAAGATGATCGAGGTGCCGATTTTTCATGTGAATGGCGACGATCCCCTCGCGGTCCACTTTGTGACCGAGCTCTCGTTAGACTTTCGCCAGCAATTCGGCCGCGACGCCGTCATCGATATGTATTGTTATCGTCGCTACGGCCACAACGAAGGCGACGAGCCGTCCTTCACTCAGCCTGATCTCTACGCAAAGATTGATCGACGTCCTTCGATCGCGAAACTTTATCGTAAGGAGCTGATCGAGTCCGGCGTCTTGACAGAAGAAGAAGGGAAGAAACTCGAGAACGAGTTTGAAGAGACACTACAAAAGGCGCTCGACGACGTGAAAGCAGCCGAAGCCGAACCGCGCGATCGCAAGGAACAATTCAGCGAGTCGATGGCGGTTTTCCAGCCTGACTACACCGCGGAATCGCCCGCGACCGCAATTAGCGAAACCATGCTGCGCTGGATCGCCGAAGGACTGACGCGAGTACCCGAGGACTTCAATGTGCAGCCGAAGATCAAGCGCATCGTTCTCGATCATCGCCGGAAAGTTTTCGAAGAAGGCGGGCCGTACGATTGGGGTTACGCGGAAGCGCTCGCCTTTGGTTCTCTCTTGCTCGAGGGAATCCCGATGCGCTTATCCGGACAGGATGTGCGCCGCGGAACTTTCAGTCATCGGCACGCTGTTCTTTACGATGAAAAGACGGGCAAGCCTTACATTCCGTTACTGCATCTCGCGGAAAAGCAGGCGCGCATTTGTATTTATAACAGCCTGCTTTCCGAAGCGGCCGTGCTCGGTTTCGATTATGGCTACTCGTTAGACTACCCAAACATGCTCTGCCTGTGGGAGGCGCAGTTCGGCGATTTCGCTAATGGCGCGCAGGTCATCATCGACCAATTCATTGTCTCGGCGGAATCAAAATGGCAACGACCAAGCGGCATCGTCCTGTTACTGCCGCATGGGTACGAAGGTCAGGGTCCGGAGCACTCCAGCGCGCGGCTGGAGCGTTTCCTACAAGCGTGCGCGGAAGAGAACATCCAGGTCTGCAACCTAACGACACCAGCGCAGTACTTTCATGTGCTGCGTCGCCAGATGCATCGCGAATTTATCAAGCCGCTCGTCATCATGACGCCGAAAAGTTTGTTACGCGCAGAATTCGCCACCTCGCGCGCAGAAGACTTCACCAAAGGAGGCTTCGAAGAGATTCTCCTTTCGCCTAACGAGAGCAAGCCTAACGAGACGAAGCGCGTCATCCTTTGTTCCGGCAAGGTTTACTACGACCTGCTCAACTATCGAAACGAAAAGAAAATCACCGACGCTGCCATCGTTCGTGTCGAGCAACTCTATCCCTTCTGCGAAGAGAAATTGCGCAAGGTCATCGGCCTCTTTCCGGCCAAGGCGAAACTGGTCTGGTGCCAGGAGGAATCGCAAAACATGGGCGGATGGACTTTCATCGAGCCGCGTTTGCGAAAATTATTTGGACGCGACGTGCTTTACGCGGGTCGCAATGCCAGCGCCAGCCCGGCCGTGGGCGCCCTGGTCCTGCACAAAATCGAACAAGCGCAGCTGATCGCGGACGCATTCACTCTCTAGCACGTGACAAGAAAAAACGCCGGACTTTCGTCCGGCGTTTTATTGCTTCCGGTTCCAGGCGAAAGCACAAACCAGGCAGAGGTAGCTTATTGGTAAGGAGACCAGAAAGTGTAGTCAGTCACATCCGAAAGTGCCTGCCTTGTCGCCGCCGGGACACTGGGAAGTTTATCGACGCTTTGCGGACCGTAGTCATGACCGAAAAGATCCTTGCCGGTAGTGTAGAGATTGGTTCCTTTTTTTATGTAGTTCGTCCAATCAGGGACGCTGACGGTCGCACCGCCCATTTTGTTCGTCTCAATTGCATATTGGTCGACGGCGGAATCGATCAGGCGCAAGTCATTAACCACGCGCGAAGCTTGCGCCCGTTTGCGAGCGCGCAGAAATCCGGGAACGGCGATGGAGGCGAGAAGTGCGATGATGGCCACGACGATCATGATTTCAACAAGGGTGAAACCGCGGCGATTAGATTTATGAATTTGCATATGACTTATAATTTCTGTGTTCGCGCTACTGTTAAGCAGCCGCGAGGCCGCAATCGCACGACACGCGGCAGTCTTGTGCTGTAGCGGAATCCACTACAGTGCGTCGGTCGTTAGCCTAGGAGGTGACGACCGCGCGCTCCGTCGCCCAGCGCGCCGCTTCGGCATGAAGCTGAGCCGCGTTTTCCAGCTGCAGCTTTTCTTTGATGCGGGCCCGATAGGTATCGACAGTCGTTAGGCCGACAGAAAGACGATAACCGATCTCGCGTGTCGTCCGGCCTTGTCCGATCAATTCGAAAACTTCCAACTCGCGATCGGTCAGGCGGTCGATCGCCGAGACCGTGCCGTCCGATTTCGCCACCACCTTGTGGACCATGCGCCGCATGGCGCTCGCTTCGAGATAAATTTCTCCACTCAAAACCTGCCGGATCGCTGTCATGACTTTGGCGGAGGCTTCCTGTTTTGTGATGTAACCGCGCGCGCCGGCCCGTAAAGCGCGCTCCGCGTAAAGCGATTCGTCATGCATCGACAAAACCAGCACGGGCAAATCGATTTCGTGCGAACGCAGATCTTTTAGCAGGTCGAGTCCGCCCGAACTCTTGAGGGTAATATCAACAATCGCCAGTTGCGGTTGCGTTTTTTGAATGAGCGCGAGCGCGGCCGGGACGTTGTCCGCTTCGCCGCAAACGACGAGGTCTTCTTCCTTGTCGATCAGGAGACGAAGCTGTTCGCGAAACATCGGATGATCTTCCACGATGACAACGCGGCGCCGCTTAGGATCACGCGGCGCGTTCATCGACCTCCTCCTCCGTTTCGGGACGGATTACGCATGAAATAGTTGTGCCGCCCTCGGTTGGTTCTTCGACTAACAGGTCGCCACCGGCGAGATGGGCCCGATAACGCATGATGTTCATGCCCATGCCCGCGTTGCTGTGATCGGCCTGCGTGATGCCGATGCCGTTGTCCATAATGCGAAGGACCGTCGCTTCATCGTCGGCGATGAGAGAGATGGCGATTTTTTCCGCGTGACCATGACGCGTGGCATTGTTGATCGCTTCCTGCGCGATGCGGTACAGATGGGTCGCGGCGGTGTCCTGAAAAAGCGGCGGCTGGCCTAACAAGTGGAAATGACAATCGATCGATTGCAGCTTCGCGACCGAAACGGCCAACTCCTGCAAGGCGGACGGAAGCCCTTCTGCTTCCATCTGCACCGGCACGAGACCGCGCGCGAGCGCGCGTGTTTGGGCGACGGCTTCGCGCAAGCGCTGTGCCAGTTGGTCGGCGCGTTGCGCTTCGGCAGCGAGATTTTTTTTAATCAGATCAGCATTGAGCGAGGCCGCGGAACAGGCCAGGGCCGCCTGATACTGGCAAAGTCCATCGTGCAGATCGCGCCCGATCCGGCATTGTTCGCGTTCGCTGATCTCGATGATTTCGCGTTCCAGGCGGCGTGTGTGTTCCAACAATGCAATCCGGCTGGCGGAGGCATCGTGTTCGCGTTTCAAAGAAGCGGCGCCGATCGCGATGAAAACAAAAAACCCGATGCGCACGCAAACTTCCCATCCTTCCAGCCAACTGTTCGGATACTGCTGACCACCCCACAGAGTGGCCCACCACCAGACGATTCCACAGATCAGGGCCAGCAACACACCTGCCTGTTTGCTGATGCACCAGGCGGCAATATAAATCGGGATCCCGTACAGAATCGAAAGGCTTACTTCGTATCCGGTCAAGGCATCGAAGAAACCGGTGATCAAGACCAGCAGAATACCTTCGCTAAAAATGGCGATAGGATGTTGCCCTTGAAATCCTGTTGCGAGACGCATGGAGAAGCGTTCTTAAGTAAGCAACTTTCTCGCCAGCGCTATGGCCCCGTGCTTACTTAAGCGCGCGCATGAGTCTTGAAGTGAAAATACCGGCTGTTGGCGAATCGATTACCAGCGGTGTCGTTTCGGTTTGGCACAAGAAATCAGGCGAACAGGTCAAAGCCGGTGAGCCATTGTTTACCCTCGAGACCGACAAAGTTTCGACGGAAGTTGTGGCGGAAAAAAGCGGGGTTTTGAAAACGCTGGCCGCAGAAGGTCAGGAAGTGAAAATCGGTGAAGTCGTCGCGACCATTGACGAGTCCGACGCCGCCGGCGCGACCGTTACCACGCCCGAAAAAGCGAAGGACAAACCAGATCCAAATCGCCCGCAGGCCCCGAAGGCCGGCGAGAAAAAATCTCCCAACGCCGATGTGCTGCCGCCATCTGTGCGCAGAATTGTGGATGGAGAAAAACTCGACGCCGGTGCCATCAGCGGGACGGGAAAAGGTGGTCGCCTAACGAAAGGTGACGCCCTGGCCGCGGCGCAGAACCGTCAACCTAATGAGACCCCGGCGGCACCGGCGCAATCGAACAACGGTCGCTCCACACGCAAGAAAATGTCTCCTTTGCGTCGGAAAATTGCAGAGCAGCTGGTCATGGCGCAGCACACCGCCGCCATTCTCACCACCTTTAACGAATGCGACATGACTGCGGTGATGGAGTTGCGCAAGACGTCGCAGGACGCATTCACGAAGAAGAACAATCTGAAACTCGGTTTCATGTCCTTCTTCATCAAAGCGGTC
This sequence comes from Chthoniobacterales bacterium, assembly GCA_038237435.1. Classification (GTDB taxonomy): domain Bacteria; phylum Verrucomicrobiota; class Verrucomicrobiia; order Chthoniobacterales; family UBA10450; genus JACCTI01. The sequence goes on along the minus strand of JBBRYT010000006.1, from coordinate 35,419 downwards.
GTGGAAGGTTTGAAAGCTGTGCCTTCAATCAACGCCCGCATCGAAGGCGACGATTTCATCCAGAATAATTTTTACGATATCGGTGTCGCGGTTGGAACCGAGCGCGGGTTGGTCGTTCCTGTCGTGCGCGATGCTGACAAAAAAAGTTTCGCGGAGGTCGAGCGTGATATCGCCGATTACGCGACGAAAGCGCGCGAAGGAAAAATCAAAATCGAAGATTTGCAGGGCGGCACCTTCACCATCTCGAACGGCGGTGTTTACGGCTCGCTTTTGAGCACGCCTATTTTAAATCCCCCGCAAAGCGGAATTCTCGGCATGCACACCATTCAACAGCGACCGATGGCGGTGAATGGCAAAGTGGAGATTCGTCCGATGATGTATCTCGCGCTCAGCTACGATCATCGCGCAGTTGATGGAAAAGAAGCGGTCACCTTCCTGATCAAGGTGAAGGAATGCATCGAAGATCCGAAGAAACTGCCGCTCGATTTTTAATATGGAGTCTTTTGATGTCGTAATCATCGGTTCCGGGCCGGGCGGTTATGTCGCAGCCATTCGGGCGGCGCAGCTTGGTTTGAAAACCGCCATCGTCGAGAAGGACAAAGAACTCGGCGGAACCTGTCTCAACATCGGCTGCATCCCGAGCAAAGCATTGCTCTCATCCAGCGATCATTTTTATTTCGCGAAAACGGAAGCGGCCAAGCACGGCATCAAGATCGACAACGTCTCGTTAGACCTTTCCACGATGTTGCAGCGCAAAGACAAAGTGGTGAAGACGCTCACCGGCGGCGTGCGTGGGTTGATGAAGCTGAACAAAGTCACCACCTTCGCCGGGCTGGGCACGATCACCGCGCCGGGAAAAGTTTCGATTCAGCCTAACGAAGGATCGGCGCAGGAAATAGAAGCGAAACACATTGTCATCGCTACCGGCAGCATGCCGAGCGAACTGCCCGGCGTAAAGTTCGACGGCAAGGTCGTCGTCAGCAGCACTGAAGCGCTTACGTTTTCCGAAGTACCTAACAAGTTGTTGGTCATAGGTGCCGGCGCGATCGGTCTTGAAATGGGCTCGGTTTGGAGCCGCTTAGGTTCGGAAGTAACCGTCCTCGAATTTCTTCCCCGCATCGCGCTTGGTTTCGATCTCGAATGCGCCAACGCCTTGCAAAAAGTCCTAACCGCCCAGGGAATGAGCTTCCATCTCGATACCAAGGTGACCGAAGTGAAAGTGGCGAATAATCGCGCCACCGCCAAAGCAAAGAAGGGCGACGAAGAACTGACCTTCGATGCCGACAAAGTTCTTGTCTCAGTCGGACGCCGTCCCTTCGCCGAAGGCGTGGGCGCAGACAAGATCGGCGTCGAGTTCGACGAACGTCGCCGCATCAAAGTCGATGATCGTTACCAGACGAATGTCGAAGGTATTTATGCGATCGGCGATGTCATCGCTGGACCAATGCTCGCGCACAAGGCGGAGGAAGAAGGAATCGCGTGCGTGGAAATGATCGCGGGCAAATCCGGTCACGTGAACTACGACGTCATTCCCGGAATCATCTACACCAATCCGGAGCTAGCCGGCGCCGGCATCACGGAAGATGGCGCCAAAGAAAAAGGAATGAACATCCGCGTCGGCAAATTTCCCTTCGCCGCCAACGGTCGGGCCCTTGCCGCCGATGACGCGACCGGCTTCGTAAAATTTGTCGCCGATGCCGAAACCGATCGCTTAATCGGTGCGCATGTCTTGTCGCACGTCGCTTCGGATTTAATGGCGGAATGCGTCGCCGTCATGGAATTCGGCGGCAGCGCCGAAGATCTCGGTCGTACCGTGCATGCGCATCCGACGCACAGCGAGGCAGTGAAAGAAGCGGCGCTTGCGGTCAACAAAGCCGCCATTCACATCGCCAATCGCTAAGCGCTAGCGTCTTGGAGTGCGGCGCTGCTGCGCCGCTTTGGATTGGATAGACCAAAAAATCCAAAGCGCCGGACCACCGGCGCACTCCAAGACGCAAGCGAGCTAATCTAGCACCGGCGAGAAATCATCGAGCACGTTGAGTTGGTCGAATTTGAATCGGTAAACGGACTCGACCATCGCATTTGACGTCGTCCGCTCGAACCACGCCGCGGAACACCATCGATACTGATTCCCCACTACCACCAATCCATGTTTCACCGGGTTCTGATGCACGTAGTTCAAACGTGCGAAATAGGATTTCTGGTAAATCAGCTTTGGCTCCCAAAAGTTATGCCACACCTTGCGCCGTGGCGTCTTATCAAGTTTGTTGACCCAGGCACCAGTGCGCGCGTGCAGAACGCCCAGCATCTGCGAAAAACTCGCCGATGAATCATCCGTCTCCGGCGAGTGTGCGATGAAATGATAATGATTCGAGAAAATCGCCCAGGCTTCGAGCTGCCAGGCGAAATCGTGTGCGACGGTGAGCAGGCCGCGCTGAAGAACATCGAGCCGCTTCCGCTCGCGGAAGTAATGCTCCTTCAAGTAAGTGCCGGCCGTTACGAAATAGGTCCCACGCTCCTCAAGTTGATGTGTTGGCGCATGTGGCCAAGGCATCTTCCGAACCGGCATACATTGCGAGCCTGAGCAGTCCTACAGGAGAAAACAAACAAAAGCGCTTGCGTCTTGGAGTGCGGCGCTGCCGCGCCGCTTTGGATTGGTTCGGCTAAGTCTGGCCTGGCTCTGGGTAGTATTGCGGATAGGACGCTGGCTTCGCCCAAAATCCAAAGTGCCGGAGCATCGGCGTACTCCAAGACGCAAGCGACTCAATTGCCTTCCTCGGCCAAGCGGCGGCGGATTGCGATTAACGTTACCAGTCCCGCGACTGCGCAAATGATTGCGCCGAAGGCGAGCGAGTATTGCGTGCCGAACCAATGCGCCATCGCCCCCGCTTCCAGACTGCCAATCGGAATCATCGCGCCAAAAACGAGCGACCACACTCCCATGACGCGGCCGCGCATGTTGTCCGGCACAATCGTTTGTAAGACTGTGTTTGAAGTAGAAAAGAAAAGCAGCATGCCGATTCCGCTGAAGAAAAGTAGCGCAAGCGACAGCCAGAAATTACTCGTTAGGCTAAGCGCAACTACCGAACTGGAGAAAATCCAGATACCGGTGAGCGCCATGTTTCGCGGGGCAAAGCTATGCCCAAAGGTGGCGACACCGAGCGCGCCGACCAGCGCCCCAATTCCGCTCGCCGATATCAGCACGCCATAACCGTTCGGGCCGAGCCCGAGAACATCGCGCGCCAACGCCGGCATGAGTACGGCGTAGGACCAGCCGAAAATTCCCACGATCCCGAACAAGCTCAGGATGGTGCGCACCCGTCGATTGTTCATCACGTAATGAATGCCGCTCAGCGGATGCTGACTGGCTGAGTCCTTCGCCGCCGCAGTGGCTGGCGGCACGCGCATCATTAAGTAACCCACGATAACCGCGATGAAGCTGACGCCATTCAAAAAAAAACACATCGAGGTCCCGACAGTGGCGATGAGCAGACCGGCGATCGACGGACCGATAATGCGCGCGCCATTAAAGATGGAACTGTTCAGCGAAATGGCGTTGAGCAAATCTTCGCGGCTCGCCATCTCAACCGTGAAGGCTTGCCGCGCCGGCATTTCGAATCCAAGCGCGATGCCGTTGACCGCGGCGATGATCATGATCAATGTCGGCGTCCCCGCGTGGAACCACGTCACAGCCGCGAGGACAAAGGCAAAAATCATCTCGAAAATTTGCGTGATGATCAGGATCGATCGCTTCGGATGGCGGTCCGCCAGCACGCCGCCCCAGAGCGAAAAAATCATCATCGGCGCCGAACCGACCGCCGCGACCGCGCCTAACAGGAACTTCGAACCGGTTAGGTCATAGATTAGCCAACTCATGGCCGTTTGTTGCATCCAGGTGCCGATGAGCGAAACGAGCTGGCCGTAAAAGAAGAGCCGGAAATTGCGATGGCGCAGTGCGCGAAAAGTATTCCGCAGCGAAATCTTCGTCGTCGGCACACGACGCGACTCGCCGTGCAGACCGGAGGGGATGCGAGCGTGTTCGGTGGATTCCATTGGTGACGCGGAAAGATGGAAGATACGCAGCCCACGCGTTTGTCATCCGGAGCAATACCTCACCAGTTTTATCGTTGACCGCTACCCGGATGAGGCCCACCATCGGCGTCGAAGCGCTTGCTTCGATGTCGTTCGTCCTCAAAGGGTTCCTGGGTTTTGGATGAGCATCCTTCAACCAACAAGCCTAGAAAGATAAAGCATCATGAAAGTAATCACGGCCACTTTGGTGGCGATCACCGGACTCAGCCTTTGCGCTGCCTCCTCCATCCGCGCGGCCGACGCCTCCTTTGTCGGCAAATGGAAGTTTAATCCCGAGAAGAGTCAGCTTAACGGGCTCACCTACAAAATCGAAGATGCCGGCAATGGTCAATACAAGGTCATCTTCGGTGACGACGTAGAGACCGTGGCCTTCGATGGCAAGGACCACATGACTAAGTATGGCAATTCCTGGGCGATTACTCCGAGCGGAGCGAATGCCTGGAAGTGGGTCACTAAACGAGACGGGAAAGTAAACTCCGATGCCACTTGGACTGTCTCGGCTGATGGCGCCACCTCCACCTACGTCAGCACCGAGACGCATCCGGATGGTTCTACTTCACATGACGAAACCATGTTGAAGCGAACCGCGGGCGGTAACTCCGGGTTAGTCGGCACTTGGGAAAGCACACAGATAAAGGTTGGCTCGCCTACTGCGATCGAACTGGCGAAGTGGGACGACGGCTACTCCCTGAAGAGTGCGGCTCTTAAAGGAGAAACAGATTTCAAGCTCGACGGCAAAGATTACACGCCGAAAGGTCCACAGGTTGCTGCCGGCACCACCGTCTCCGGTAAAGCTATGGGCGCGGATAAGATGGAGCTAACCTATAAGTTAAAGGGTAAGGCAACAGAGATCGATAGCTGGGCATTATCGGCCGATGGCAAGACCTTAACCAACACCATAATGTTTTCGGGCGAGAGTAAGCCCGAGGTAGATGTCTATGATCGTCAGTAACACTGTTCTTAACTAGAAGGAATACCTTATGAAATTAACTACTACTACTTTAATAGCTATCGCCGGACTCAGCCTGTGCGCTGCGCCCTTCGCACTCGCTCAAACCTCCGCTGCGGATAACTCCGGAGTCGAGACGAAAATAAAGGCCATGGAAGATTCCTGGGCCGCAGCTCAGTTACAAAAAGACCACGGCGCCAGCGTCATCGACGGCTTAATCGCTAGCGACTACGCCGGAGTTGGCTCAAAAGGAGAAATTCGGGACAAGGCTAAGCAGATGGAACACATCCGCGCCGACAGCGACACCTATACCGCGTCCAAGAACGATAGTATGGTCGTGCATTCCTATGGAACTGACCTGGCCACCATCTGCGGAACTTCCACCGAGTCGGGCAAAGACAAGGACGGGAAAGAGTTCACGCGTTCCTATGCCTGGGTCGATACCTGGATGCAGCGCAACGGTAAATGGCAATGCATTGCCAGTGGCGGCACGCCTTTGAACGCCAAGCCCTAACCCGCGCTAAAGAAGCTAGACTAACACCGTCCGTCATCCTCCGATGGCGGGCGGTGTTTTTTTATCGCGGTTGTTACTTCTTGGGCTGCTTGCTCTTTTTCGCGAGCGCGAGCCGATCGTTCTTTTTGCGGCGCGCGGCGCGTTTCTTCACGTTATCTCTGCCTTGGCTATTTCCCATAAGGTCGTACCATCGCGCTTTTGAGGCTGCTTACCAAGTTGTTTCGATAAGCTTCGGCGCAAAGCCTTAGTGTTATGGTCTTCCCTTGGCAGCTCTTGCCGGTTTAAGTGGACACTGGCCTTCTACCACACAGGCTTGGAAATGAAGACAAATTAAAAAAGGTAATGACGGCTGCGGTCTACGAAATTCTGTCGAAGTACGAGCCCTCAATCGCTACTACTGCGCGACTCTTACGCAGGGTAATCATTAAACATCTTCCTGGGATTACCGAACAGCCGGATGCCAAGGCCAACCTCATCGGCTTTAGTTACGGCTCGGGATACAAGGACTTGATCTGCACGATCATGCTATCGAAAAAAGGAGTAAAGCTAGGCTTCTACAAGGGAGGCGAATTGCCCGATCCTCATCACTTACTAAATGGCTCGGGTAAGATCCACCGGTTTGTGGAGATAGAATCAGAGAAGGTTATCGGCAGCTCGGAGCTAAGACAGTTACTGGATAACGCGGTAGAAGGCTACCGTCGGCGTAGCGCTGGTTAGGTATTACTCGCGTGGCTATAAGCCCAGCCCGGCTACCCCGAGTCCACCGGTAATCTTGGACATCTCATCCTGGGCAAGCGCCTTGCCCTGCTCGATCCCTTGCCTCACGCCGCTGAGCACGGCTTCTTCGAGAAACTCAACGTCTTCGGGATCGACGATAGCTTTGTCGATTTTGAGTGAGACCACATCGCCGGCGCCGTTAGCTACTACAACCACTTTTCCGCCGGCCGCCTGCACTTCCACCGTTTTTTCTTCGAGCTCAGCCTGCGTCTTCTGCATTTGCTCCTGCATCTTCTGCGCCTGCTTCATTAACTTGTTCAGATTCATAAATTCTCGATTACTCGTTAGCTACTCCAAGGTCTTGATTTCGCCTTTAAAAATTTCCAGGGCTTCGCGGATCAGGGGGTCGTCTTTGAAATTTTCCGGGCTGTCCTTTTTCTTGCGTGGCGCTTCTTCCTTGGGCGTCTCCGCGACGAGGCCTTCTTTCAAGGTCGTTTTCAAAGCCCAATCGCGTCCGCTGATTTCTTTTAGCAGCGCTTCGAGAAATTCGCGGTTACGCGGCATCGCGATCTGTTCCATGGCAGTCTTTTGATCTGGCGGAAAACCGAGAAGAAACGAGCGGCCTTCGGTTGCAAGCACCCCGGCGGAATCGATCCAGCCTTTGATGAGCGGCCGTCGTTTCTGAATCTGTTCGACTGCCTTTTGCCAGAGTGCATTAAGATCACCGTTGTAGGCCGCGTCTCCCGACGGGGCGGGGGGTTGTGGCGTCCCTCGCGCCAGCGTCTTATTGCTGTCATCCCGCGCAACGCCCAGTCGGGAGACCGGGCCTACATCGCGGCGGATGTTTGGGGTTTCCGTTGCCATTGGTTTCCCGTCGCGCAACGCGGAAAGATTTTCGATCACTTCATTCAATGTCACTTGCCCGAGCGTTTGAATGGCTTTGATGACCGCGACTTCGAAATGCAACCTCTTGTTAGGCGCCCACTTCATTCGACCTTCCGCACTGGCGAATTGATCGATCAATTCCAGCAGGCGATCGGTTTCGATTAATGCAGCCTGCGTCTCCAGCGCGCTGCGCAGTTCTGGATTGAAATCATCTGCGACCGCATCCGGTTTTACTTTGGAAACAAGCAGGTCGCGCAGATAGCCAATCAGGTCGGACATGAGCTTCATCATGTCCTTGCCGTTGGCCGCTTCGGCGTGCAGCAATTCGAGCGCGTCCGCGGTCGCACCGCGCAAAATTTTCTCGGTAAAATTCGCCACCGTTTGTTCGCTGGTGAAACCGAAAACACTGAGCACGTCCTTCTCTTCGATTTTCTCGCCGCAAAACGCCACGAGCTGATCGAGCATTGACTCGGCATCGCGGAGTCCGCCATCGGCGCCCTTCGCGATCGCGTGCGCGGCCGCGGGCGCGAGCGTGACCTTCTCGTTTTTCGCAATGTATTGCAGATGGTCGGCGATGAGGTTCGCCGGAATGCGATGCAAATCGAAGCGCTGACAGCGACTGAGAATTGTCGGCAAGACTTTCTGCGGCTCGGTCGTAGCGAAGATGAACTTCACGTGCGGCGGCGGTTCTTCGAGTGTCTTGAGGAGCGCGTTGAAGGCCGCCGAAGTAAGCATGTGCACTTCGTCGATGATGTAGATTTTGAAGTGCCCTTTGCTCGGCGCGTAACGGACGTTGTCGCGCAACTCGCGCACCTGCTCGACGCCATTGTTCGACGCGCCGTCGATTTCTAAAACGTCGAGACTATTGCCCCCGGTAATTTCTTTGCACGAATCGCACACTCCGCACGGCGTGATCGTTGGTCCGTGAATGCAATTCAGCGCCTTGGCCAAAATGCGGGCGGTGGACGTTTTCCCGATGCCGCGCGGCCCGACGAAAAGATACGCGTGCGCGAGACGGTTCTGCCCAACCGCATTTTTCAAGGTGCGCACCACATGCGCCTGCCCGACCAGATCGTCGAACGTCTGCGGCCGATATTTGCGCGCAAAAACCTGATAACTCACGAGCTAACTTAATGCGGCGGCGACGCGCGCGAAAACAGAAATCGCGTAGAGTTGCGCATTATGCCCAATTCGCTCTCGGTTTTCTTTCTCGCGCAGGACGAACAGCCGGCTGAGTCCGTCATGGGCCGCTTGGTGGACTTCATCGACGCAGCGAAAGAGAGCCTAGACTTTGCGCTCTACGACATGCGTTTGGGCGATTCTTTGAAGGCGAAACTGCTCGCAGCGTTGCAGAAACGCGCGAAGGATGGCGTCCAAATCCGGATTTGTTACGACGGCGACAAACCCTACGTGCCGAACGTGGCGGCCGGCCAGGATCCGGCGCCACCCGGCACGGGTGCGATGGTGCACTCGTTAGGTTTTCCTTATCGCGCGATCGGCGGAATGAAGTTGATGCACAACAAGTTCATCGTGCGCGATCGCAGCGCGGTCTGGACTGGCTCACTCAATTTTACCGACGACGCCTTCACTTTGATGGAAAACAACGTGCTCGAAATCGAATCGCCCGCGCTGGCGAATTACTACTCGTTAGACTTCGAGGAGTTGTGGCAGAAGCAGAATTTCGAAGACACCGGAAGGATCGAGACTCAATCGATCGGGCTTGCTTTCGCGGGTCAACCGGCCACCGCGCGGGTGCTGTTTTCGCCGGGTTATGGTTTAGAGATCGATGCGGAAGTTGCCAAACGTGTTGGTGCTGCGCAGCGGAGGGTGCGCATTTGCAGTTTATTGATTAACTCCGGCACGCTCATCTCTGCCCTGACGACTTTGCTGAACGCGGGTCGGGTGAAAGTAGATGGCATCTACGATCGCACGCAGATGTCCGACGTTTTCCGGCAATGGGAAACCGTCCCGCAAAATCACTGGAAAATTCCCGCGCTGCAGGACGTGATCGCCCGCGCGAAATTAGCCGGCAAAGATTCCACGCCTTACACGCCGACCGGTCGTCATGATTTCATGCACAACAAAATTCTCGTGGTCGATGACACCGTTATTACCGGTTCGTATAATTTCTCGCGCAGCGCGCAATACAACGCCGAGAACATCTTGTTCATCGAAAGCCCCGCGCTGGCGCAGACCTATAGCGATTACATTGATCATGTAATGCAAAAATACGCGCGACGGTGAAGGGAAATTTTGCTCGCGCGTCATCGGGGTTCCGCCACGTTATCGGATGAAGTTTCTCCCGCTCGCGTTTCTAGCTGTCACGGTAGTGGCCAGCGGTTTCGCGGCGACGAATAAGCCGACGATGAAGGCCATCGTGATTCACGAATATGGCGGTGTCGAAAAACTGCGATACGAAGATGCGCCGCGACCTGAACCGAAGGACGATGAAGTTTTGATTCGGGTGATGGCAGCGTCAGTCAATCCGGTCGATGCCGGAATTCGCAGCGGAAAGTTTGCGAAGTATTTTCATACGACTTTGCCGTTGATTCCGGGAATGGATGTCGCCGGCGTGATTGAAAAAGCCGGCGCGAAGATTTCAAAATTCAAAACAGGCGATCCGGTTTATGCCTTCTTCACTTTGAAGGAGGAAGGCGGGTACGCGCAGTTTGCCGTAGCGAAGGAACTCGAGGTTTCGCGCAAGCCGGAGCCGCTGACTTTCGAACAAGCCGCTGCGGTTCCGGCGGCCGGCTCGACGGCGTGGCAGGCATTGGTCGATGAAGGAAAATTGGATTTCGGCCAGACGGTTTTGATTCACGGCGGATCGGGTGGCGTTGGTCACATGGCGATTCAAATCGCGAAAGCGCGCGGGGCGCATGTGATCGCGACGGCCTCGACTGCGAGCCAGGATTTTCTGAAACAACTCGGCGTCGACCAGCCGATCGATTACACAACAACGAAATTTGAAGATGTGGCGAAGGATGTCGATCTCGTGCTCGACGCGGTCGGCGGCGATACCCTCACGCGTTCGTACGGCGTCGTGAAAAAGGGCGGCATCATCATCTCGATCGCAGGCAATCTTGACGACGGCGAATTGAAAGCCCATGGCGTTCGAGGCGTCTCAATTTCTGCGGCGCCCGAGACCGATACCTTCGATCAACTGACACGCCTGATCGAAGCAAAGAAACTGACGCCGCTTGTTTCGCAGACATTTCCATTACAGGAAGCTGCCAAGGCGCAGGAACAAATCCAAACTCGACACACGCGCGGGAAAATCGTTCTGCAGGTTCCGCAGGAGACCAAGTCGTGATACGTGTCGCGGCCGCTCTATTTTTTTTGATGTTCCCGCTCGCGCAGATTTTTGCGCGTGAACCGCAGACTTCGCCTCCGCCGCTACAAACCATGCGCGCCCGCGCACTCGGCGTTCCGTTTGATGGAACAACCGGCCCGCTCAACGCCATCACCGATATCGTCGGCGTGGAAGTTGGTTACACGACGTTGATCAGCGGTGAGGGGAAACTCGAAGTCGGAAAAGGCCCTGTGCGCACCGGTGTGACCGCGATCATTCCGCGCGGTCGCGATTCGTTGAACGATCCTGTTTACGCCGGCGTTTTCAGTTTAAACGGAAATGGCGAGATGACTGGGACCGCATGGCTGGAAGAAAGCGGCTTTCTGGAAGGGCCGATTGTGATCACGAACACGCATAGTGTCGGTGTGGCGCGAGACGCGACAATTGCCTGGCGCCTCGCGCACGGTGCGGCGGATAACACCGGTTATTGGTGGAGTCTGCCAGTGGTCGCGGAAACGTGGGACGGCTGGCTGAACGACGTGAATGGATTTCACGTGAAGGCCGAGGATGTGGCGCACGCGCTTGATTCGGCGCACGGCGGCGCGATCGAAGAAGGCAGTGTCGGCGGCGGCACTGGAATGATTTGTTACGAGTTCAAAGGCGGGAGCGGAACGGCTTCGCGGAAAATTGAAATTAAAGGCGAAAAGGAAACGGCGCCGAAAAGTTTCACAGTCGGCGCGTTTGTGCAGGCGAATTGCGGACGACGACCGCAGCTGATGGTTGCTGGCGTGCCGGTCGGTAAAGAAATTCCCGGCGCAGTTTACAAAGAAGAAGCGGGGTCAATCATCATTGTGGTTGCGACTGACGCGCCGTTGTTACCAAACCAACTCAAGCGTCTGGCGCGGCGCGCTTCCTTAGGCCTGGCACGCACCGGCAGCGTTTCGGGAAATGGTTCGGGCGATTTGTTTCTCGCCTTCTCCACCGCCAATCCGACCGCGGCCGATCCGGCGAAAACAACGCACGCGGTCGAGACCATTCCGAACGATCTGATGGATCCGCTTTTTACCGGAACTGTGCAGGCGGTTGAAGAAGCGATCCTTAATGCTTTGGTGGCGAATCGCGACATGACGGGCCGCGACAATCACCAGGTGCCGGCCTTGCCTCATGAGCGCGTGCGCGAGCTGCTCGCGAAGTATAATCGCGTAGCGAAGTAAGAGCCGGCTCGCCTAACGAGTAATCGAGTCGCGGTAGCTAACACGTGCGCGCGACAAGTTACCGATTTTTGTTCGACCGCCGCCCCAAATGACATAGCCGCGAACTTCGCGTTTTCGTTTGCCGACAAAAATACCGGCGTTCTGCGTCGTCGGTCCGGCGAAAGAATGTTCCACCACGCGACCGAAGGAGCGGTAGTAATAGCCGTCGTCGTCGGTCGAGTCTAATGAGTAGATGCCGGCCGGGAAATGAAAGGTGGCGATTGATTGGGCGTTCGCCAGCTCGAGATAGCGGGGGACGGATTCATTTCGATTGGTCGAGCGGAAATGTCGATTTCCGGCGCAAGAAGTGAGGGCGAGCGCAATGATCGTGAAAAGGATGAAGCGTGACATCCGGACGAAGAGATTTCGGGAAATCTATCTCGTCAAGCGCCGCAGCATCCACGCGACTACTCGTTAGGCGAAGATTCGCCTTACAATCCGTAGGCCAGAACCCGCCGAAAACTCGGACGCGGGGACGCGAGTGTGTTGCCGGAAATGCGCACACGCACGCACGCATCACTCGGATCTTTGCCGCCTAAATTCCGTTCCCAATGTTTGCGCGCCGCGTCAATGACCTGTCCGTATTTTTGGTCCAGGGCTTTTCGTAACGGAGCGGTCAAATCGGCGTCCTGTGAATGACTGAACGGACAGGGTTGGAGATGGCTGTTCATTTTCCGACCCTGTAATTAGCAATAACCGGGCCGATCGCAGCTGGTCGGACCATTCGATGATTTACTTTCTGAATTTCCAGATCGAGTAACGATATTTGGAATAACCGCAGATACTAAATTGGCGATTCGCGCTGAAGTCGCAGGCTTGGGTCTCAAGCATGAGGACTAGACGAAATTTCGACCGTCCGACGCCTGACGGAGATTCGCGGAACGCGATTACCCGGCGGGCGGGACGCTGCCGGCTTTGATCAGAATCATCTTGTCCGGACGCAGATGTTTTTTGATCGCGGCATTCACTTCATCCAGAGAAAGCGCAGCGATTCGTTTCGGATATTCGTCGAGCCACGAAACATCGTAACCGCGATGAATAGCGGTGAGCAGCGCAGTGGCCAATCCATCAGTAGTAGTTAGACCGACCTTGAACGCGCCAACGACATTGCTTTTCACGCGATCCAATTCCGCCGCCGTGACACCTTTGTCGCACCAAGCGTCCAATTCGCGTTTGGTGGCAGCGACACCTTTGTCGAGCAACTGCGGAGCGAAATTAGCCGAGATGCGCCATTCGCCATCGACCATCGCATCACCGTCCATGCCCGCACCGATTCCGTAGGTCAGTCCTTCCTTGTCGCGCACCGTCGCCATCAAGCGTCCGGTAAATCCCGAGCCGAGAACAGCGGTCCCGACGCGCAAGGCGAGTGCATCCGCTTCGCGATAACGCAAACCTGTCGGCTGACCGAGAAAGACCGTCACGCTCGGCTTGTCCGCCATCGCAATCGTTTGTTCCTTCTTCTCGTTAGGCAAATCCGCTTTCCCAAAATCCGGGCGAACTTTGCCGCCGCTCCAGCCTTCAAATGCTTTCGCTACCTCGCTCTTCAACGTGGCCACATCGATGTCACCGACCGCGACTAAGGTCGCCTGAACGGGACCATAAAAATCGCTGTGGAATTTTTTCAGGTCGTCCAGCTTGGCCGTTTCCAGCGCCGCGATGAAATCCTTCGTGGGTGGTTCGTAATTTGGATGACCGACCGGGAACACACTTTCGGAAAAAGCCTCGTTGGCGCGGAAGTCGGTGCTTTCCTGCGCGCGCTGCAGATCACCCACCAGTTGTTTCTTTAATTTGCCGAATTCTTCTTCCGAAAAAGCGGGCGTGCGCAGCTCTTCCGCCAGGATCGAAAGAACGAGCGGCAAATCTTTGCGCAGACATTTGCCGCGGAACTCAGTCATGACGCCGCCGACGGAGAAGCCGATTTTCGCGCCGATGCTGTCGAGCTTCTGCGCGATTTCGAATTTGTTTTGCTTGGTGGTGCCTTTGTCGAGCATGTCGCCGACAAGGGTCGGGATGGCGATGTTTTCTTTCGGCGCCAAGCTGTCGCCGGCCGGGAATGAGCCGCGAAACGTCACGACATCTTTAATGTCGGTGCGATAAGCGATGACATCGATGCCGGCGATTTTTTCACGCGCTACTTTGTCGGCAATTGCGCCTAACGAGTAGTTGGTCGAAGAGGCGAGGAGAGGTATCAAAAGAACAGAAAAGGATTTCATAGGAACAATCGATCAAGGCGCGCCAGCTGCACCGGCAGTTTGTTCGCCCGGTTTTAAAGGAATGAACCAACCCGTCGTTTTTTTATTTTCGACGAAGTATTTGTTGGCCACGCGTTGCACCTCGGCGGGTGTGACCTTCTTGATCAGATCATCTTTGTTTACGTAAAGCGTCCAATCACCGGCGGCGATGAATTCATTAAGCACACTCGCGATCGCGAACGATCCGTCTCGTCCGTAGGCATCCGATGCCAGAATCTGCGCAGCAGCCGATGCAACCTCCCCATCGGTCACGCCTTCTTTTTTGATGCGCTCGACTTCGTCGAGGACGATTTTTTCGATCTGCTCGTGCGTGCTGCCCGGCGCGAGGCTGGCATAGATAATGTCGAGCGAAGGATCATGGAAGAACCCGCTATCCATGCCCACGCTCGTGGTCAAATTCTTGTCGGTGAGCGCGCGATAAAAGCGGCTGTTTTTTCCCGAAGTAAGGATGGTGTCGAGAATGGCGATCGATGCCTGATCGGGCGCGGTGCCAGCGGGTCCTTTGTAGGCAACCGCGACGACACCGAGTTCGCCGGCGCGTTGCACGGTTACGCGACGCGGTCCGGTTTGATCAGGTTCCTCGGTGTAAACCACTGGAATCGGTTTGGGCGATTTCGGAAACGCGCCGTAATATTTTTTCACCAAAGCGAGCGCCGCTGCCGGATCGAAGTCGCCGATGACAGAAGCGGTCGCGTTGTCCGGCCAATAGAAGGTGTCGTAAAATTCTTTCAGCTTTTCGATCGGTACTTTTTCGATGTCGCTGCGCCAACCGATGGTCGAATGATGATACGGATGCGCCTGGTAAGCAGCGGCGTAGAGCTCCTTCTCCAAGGCTTGGTTCGGATCATTTTCGCCGATCTCAAATTCATTCCGCACCACGGTCATTTCCGGTTTGCGATCGGCTTCGCGTAACCAAAGATTGCGCATCCGGTCGGCTTCGATCGCCATGTAATTTTCGAGATTTTCGCTCGCGATGTTGGCGTAGTAATTAGTGCGATCGAGCGATGTCGACGCGTTATAGATTCCACCGACGCGCTCGAGGAGCTGCTTCACGCTCGTGTGATTCTCGTCGTTAAACTTCGGCGAGCCTTTAAACATGAGATGCTCGAGCAGATGCGTCGCGCCCGTCGTTCCGGTGACCTCGTTTCGCGAGCCGACGCGATAGGTCACCATGAAAGTTAAAGTCGGACTCGAATGTTCCGGTAGGAGCAATACTTGCAGGCCATTGCTCTCCAATCGGTATTCCGAAATCGGACCAACGGTGCGGACGAAGGCGAAACCCGGAACACTCGTCGGCGGTGGCGAGGAGTCAGCCTTCGCTTCGAGCGATAAAGAAAGAACAGTGACGAAGAGAAAAAAGAAACGAGCAATCATACGGCGAGCAGAGTTAGACAAGCGAAGCGGGAAAGCGCTCAGCTTTAATGCGAATGCAATCAGCTGCAAGCTGACTCAACTCGTGAAATCGGACGCGTAGCCGAAAAAGTCGTGTTCGCCCTCGAATCCCTTTAGCGGAAATGCGCCGAGCGGTTCGCAATCGAAAGCGGGGGACAATTCCGCGCGCGCGACTTGGCTAATCACGCAGGGAAAGCGGTTTGCGGCAGCGACGCGTTCCATGCGAAAGAGAAAATTCAGATCTTGTCCAAGCGTCGTCGTTTCGCCGGCGGCATGGGCCGCACCGAAGACGGCTTTGCCGAAATGAAGCGCCATGCGAAACGCCGGCTGCCCGCGCAGTTGCATGGAACGAAAAGCCTCCAGCGCGAGGGCAACATTTGCCGATTCGGTAGAACGCGCGTTCCAATGTGCGAGCAAACCATCGCCGAGAAATTTGTTCACCGTGCCGCCGTGTTTTCGATCGCACGCCGACACTCCGCGATCCACGAACCCACGGTGCGTCCTAACTCATCCGTGGCCATGTTTGCGGAAAGGCTGACAAAATTCTCTATGTCGATGAGCAGGAACCAGCAGGTCACTCACGCACGTCGCGAACGGTTAACTGCGGCTCAGTCGCGTAGGTATTCTCGTCCGTTGCGCCATCCAGTTCATAACGAAAAACCAAACTTTGCTCGCCAATCTGAATGACGTCGCCGGGTTGCAAAGTGATTGGCTGCACGACACGGCGGCCGTTCAGATGAGTGCCGTTGCTGCTGCCGAGATCGACTAAGGAAAATTCTGCGTCGCCCTGCGCATGCACGAGCGCGTGACGCCGCGAAACCTTCGCCGAAGTGAGAACGACGTTGTTGTCCTTCGCGCGACCGAGCGAGAACGTGCGACCAACGAGCGGAAACTGCCGATCGTTTACTTCCAGCCAGGCGGTTCGATCCGCATTCGTCATTGCCAGACGAATAAAGCCGAATGCATGCCAGAAGCAGGAGAGGGCATGCCCCGTGCTTTTTGTACCGCGACATGCCTGCCGAACCTGTCCGCGAAGAAGAAGATGCCGACTTCGGGCAGACGATGCGCGGCGTGGTCGGCGGCACGAAGCTTTTCAATCGCTTCACCTTGCAAAAAGTTCTCGGCCGCGGCGGGATGGGCATTGTTTGGCTGGCGCGCGACGATCGGCTGGAACAGCTCGTCGCCTTGAAGCTCGTGCCCGAATCGGTCTGTTTCGATCCATCTGCGCAGGAGGATTTGAAACGCGAGACGCGCAAGAGCCTTTTACTGACCCATCCGAACATCGTGCGCATTTTCGACTTCATCGAAGACGAACACGCCGCGGCAATTTCCATGGAATACGTCGATGGCGCGACTCTTTCCTCGCTCCGTGTCCAGAAACGCGCCAAATGTTTTGCCGTCAGCGAAATCGCCCCGTGGGTGACTTCACTTTGCGACGCGCTTGCTTATGCGCATGATTCCGCACGGCTGATTCATCGCGATCTCAAACCATCGAACCTGATGGTGAACAGCCGCATGGAATTGAAGGTGACCGATTTCGGCATCGCCTGCACCATTCGCGAGTCGATGAGTTTCGTCAGTGTCAACACATCGAGCGGCACCCTCAATTACATGAGCCCGCAGCAGATAATGGGCGCAGATCCGTCGCCCTCGGACGACATCTACGCGGTCGGCGCGACGCTCTACGAATTGCTTTCGAGCAAACCGCCATTTTTCGGCGGCGATGTCTCAACGCAAGTGCGCGAAGTCGTTGCGCCATGGGTGGCCGAGCGTCGCGAACAGCTCGGCATCGCAGGCGAAGCGGTTCCGAAATATTGGGAAGAAGCGATCGCCTCATGTTTGGAAAAGAATCCCGAGCATCGTCCGCGTAATCCGGCGGACCTCGCGCGTCGGTTGCGTTTGGGGGGAACTATTCGACTCGCGGCAGCGCAACAGGAATCAAAAATGCGCGCGCTCATGAGCTCGCTCACGCATGCGCGCATTGTTGGCGCAGCCGCGGGAATTGTCGCGCTCATCGCCGCGGCGGTGATTGCACTTCGTCCGTCGCGCCACGAGGCCGCGGCGGTGCAAAAGGAGGTGAACGTCGCCGTGCCCGATGGTTATGCCTTGGAATTGCGCAAGACTGAGCCGGCGGAAAATCCGAGCGTTGTGACAACGCCCGCGCCCGCGTCATTTACGGAAATCAAGAATGCTTCGGTTGCGTTAACTACCACGCCAGCCGGTGCGAGCTTCGCCATTTATTCTGGAGTTATTGCGGGCAAAGTCGCCCCTGCGGCGCAACCGCTCCGTGGAGGCACCGCGCCCGAATCCGTAGAAGATCTTCCGCCGGGACGCTACACACTTTTCTTTCACAACGAAGGCTGGCCGGATGATCGAACTGAGGTCTCGTTAGACTCGGGTGAAACCTTACCGGTCGAATACACCTTTCCGCACGGCACAGCTAACATCACCAGCGCGCCGGAGGGCGCGGAAATTTTCCTCGGCAACCACTCGTTAGGCAAAACTCCGCTGGCTGTCGATCTACCGCTCGGCAAACAACAACTAACCGCCCGTTATCCCGATCGAGCTGATCGCACGCAAACCGTTGCGATCGACAATAACGGATCAGTTCTCGTCGCGTTTCAGATGCGAGAACAAACGCATTCGAAGTCGCACGCGAAAGCGAAGCCGCCCGAATCGACGCTGGGGAAAATCGGACAGACTTTGAAGAACGTCTTCGCGCGTAAGCCGGCCCCGAAAGGAAAGAAGAGCTAGCTCTTAGGGAAAGTGCCTAACGAGTTGTAGAGCGAAGTAGATCATGACGAACGCGGTGATGGCCCGCGTCGCTACTTGCCACGATTGTCGGGAAAAAATGCGCGCGCCTAGTTTCACGGCAAAGGCCAGAACGAAACCCCAGGCGAGCGCGCCGCACACCACCGCACCCGCGAGAAAAACGGAATTCAAGAAGGTGCCGCTGAGTTTGTCGCTTTGACTGCCGATGACGGCGAGCCAGAAACCGATGTTCCAAGGACTCGTTAGGGCGAAACTCAACCCGAGAAAATATCCCGGAAGCCTTCGGCGTTGTTTTTCTTGAAGCTCCTCGCCCAGTCCTAGTTTCCGCGCGGCGCGCCACGCGCCGATGGAAAATGTTATCGCAAGAAAAAGCAGCAGCGCCAAACTGATGATACTCAGGATCGTCCGCACTCGCGGCGTGTTCATGATTGCGCCGGCGCCGGCCGAAACCACGAGCGCCCAAATACAGTCGCCCGTGCACGCGCCCAGTCCGACGCGCCACGCAGCCCAAAATCCGCCGCCGGCCGATCTCGGTTGCGCACCGCGTCGAATCATTTCGGCGTTCACTGGCCCCGGCGGCCATGCGACCGACCAACCGAGCAGCAAACCGTTGAGCAAGATCGAATTCATCACGCGTGGTTAACTTAGCGTTTCTATTTTGTCAGATCACGTCACGCGCTATCGTGCGCGCGATGAAGAGCCCGATCTTTTGCGTCGTTTTAGTTTTGCAGGCGCTCGCGCATTGCGTTCTTGCCGGCAATAGCGTGGTCAATCTCTCCCATTACGATTTGATGCGCGTCGATTTCGGCCAGATGAGCAATCAAGGAATCATCGGCGTCATTCACGAAGCGAGTTATCCGCGCAACGTGCGTGATGATAAATATTTGGCGCGCCAGGAGCAGGCGACGCGCGCCGGTTTGCTCTGGGGCGCCTATCATTACGCCAACGCCAGCGATCCAGTGGCGCAGGCCGATTTTTTTCTGCGCACGGTTTCGTCGTCCTGGTCTTCGGCAGGGAGCCGTCCGCAGCAGGTTTTGCTCGTGCTCGATTTCGAACAAAATCGTCACTACCCGGGTGGAACGATGCGAGTGAATCAGGCAGTGGCATTCGCCGAGAGAATCAAACAACGCACCGGTGTATATCCGGGAATTTATTCGGGCGAGAATCGGATTCGCGCGATCCTGAATGGTCCGGGAGTGTCGGCGGCACAACGAGCAGTCCTTCGCAGCTGCTGGCTTTGGGTGGCGAATTATCATTACCAACCGCGCAACGTTTCACCCTGGAGTCAGTGGACGATGTGGCAATACACCGGCGATGGCGTTTGTGAGTTGCCGCGCAACGCTTATCCGAAAAGCATCGCCAATATCCGCAACGCCGAGCGCAACATTTTTGCCGGCGGAGCCGGTGATCTGCGGACGTTCTGGCAATCACACGGCTGGCAGCCCGGCGATTAGATCCGCGGCCTAACGAGAGGTCTGCGGCACGAGTTCCGCATCCAGAATCTCGCGCACTTTCTGTCCGAGGCTTTGCCGGGTAAACGGTTTTTGCAGCACGACGAGACCGGAATCGAGCACGCCCTGATCGCTGATGTCATTCTCCGAGTAACCGGAAATATATAGAATTTTCATGTCCGGCTTGAGCAACGAAAAGGTGCGGGCGAGCTCAGGCCCGTGCATATCCGGCATGACAATATCAGTGACAAGAAGCTCGATTTCCCCGTTATGTTCGCGCCCGATGCGCAGGGCTTCCTCGGCAGATCCCGCGCATAAGACGTCGTAGCCGGATTCGCTCAAGACGGCGCAAATCAGATCACGCACGACTTCCTCGTCTTCCACGATGAGAATCGTCTCCGCTCCATATGTCTCCGTCTCCGCGGCCTCCGGTTCCGCCGCGTCGAGCTCATTGGAATTGGCCGGCAGGAAAATGGAGAAGGTGCAGCCGTGGCCGGGAGTGGACTCGACCGTGATGCCGCCCCCGCTTTGTTTGACGATTCCGTAGACCGTCGCGAGGCCGAGACCGGTGCCTTTGCCCGGGCCTTTGGTCGTGAAGAAAGGCTCGAAGATTCGCGAGCGCGTTTCTGCGTCCATGCCGGAGCCCTCGTCGGAGACAACCAGCACCACGTAACGTCCCGGCTCGAGCTCAATCCCGTTCGCGGCGATTTCTTCCGGCGTGAGAACAACTTCCCTGGTTGAAATTCGTAGTGTGCCGCCGCCGGGCATGGCGTCGCGTGAGTTGACCCCGAGATTGAGCAGAATTTGTTCGAGCTGACTGGGATCGGCACAGACGCGTGCGCCACCTTCGGCCGCGTCGATCACAATGTGAATGCCTTCGCCAATCACGCGGTGCAGGAGTTTCTCCATGTCGTTTACGAGGGTGTTAAGGTCGAGCACGCGGGGCTCGAGAAGTTGCTTGCGGCTGAAGGCGAGCAGTTGACGTGTCAGCGCCGCCGCCTGTTCGCCGGCTTTACGAATGAGTTGCGCGTGTTCCCGCGTGTCGCCCTCGTTTCGTGTTTCGATTAACTCCGAGTAACCAATGATGGCGGTCAGGAGATTGTTAAAATCATGCGCGACTCCGCCGGCTAGACGTCCGACCGCCTCGAGTTTTTGGGAGTGACGCAATTGCTCTTCGGCGTCTTGAAGCGTTTGTTCAGTCTGGCGGAATTTTAGAATTAACTGAGCCAATCTGCCGAATTCGTGCGGCTTCTTCGCCAGCGACGCGAGGCCTTCGGGATTTTCACTCTCAAGGTTGCAGGAAATTAAACTAAGCGGCCGTCGGACCCATCGCACGAGCGAGATGGCGAGAACAAGGAAGAGCCCGGCCGCGAAGACGATTAGCCCAATGAAAAGATTTTGGTCGGCGCGATTAAACTCCCGAATCAGCGGCGAATCGTGCTCCACCTGAATTTGTGCGACGGGCCGGCCGTCCCAGCCCGGCAGCTTTCGGCTAAATGTGATCAGCCCTTCTTCTTCTGCGCTTTTTTGTTCCGGCTTGGCTTCATTGAAAGGCACGATGCGAATGCTGTAGCCGGTGAAGAGAGACATTCGCCGGATGTTCTCATCGATCCAAAATCTTCCCGCGAGGAAGTAGCCCTGCGGCGGCGTTTCGCGGAATCGATCGCGCGAGGGATGAATAGTCGCGCCGCGTAATTCCATCCAGCCTTCCGGAGTGTGCAGGAAGAAATGCGACACATTTCGCGCTGCCGCCAAACGCTCCAGTGCCTCGCGCGGCAGCGGCGCTTCGCGCAGACTTTCCGCGTAGCGGTTATTCTTTGAATGCCAGAGCGAGAGGTCGGGCTTGTAGATCCAAAGTCCGTTGAAATTCTTATCCGCGAGGGTTTCGAGCGCGATGTTCTTCTCGGCCCAAACGTGGTCGTTCGTCTTGATCGCCCGGACCAGATCGTCCCAGTTAGTGGAATCATCCACGATCGCGGCGAGTTGATCACCGCGCTCCTTGAGAAATTCGTCGAAAATCCGGTTGCGTTCGATCGCGCGCTGATCGGCAATTGATTTGAAGCGCCGCGCCGCATTTAGCCGCACCACCACCAGCCCGCCGATGAAGATCAGGACGACCAACAACAGCAGCAGCAGAATCTTAGTCTGGACCTTCATGGGGCGGCCAGGGAAGCAGTCGACTGCGCGAGCCCTTATCGGCGAATCCGCTGTTCCGAAATTGAAGCGATGCGCGGATCAAGCGTCGCTGCGCTGATGGCCAGGCGGTTATCCGTTTCGCCTTTCACGGTGCGATGACCGTCTTTCAAGACGAACGAAACGGGGAAGGTCATCGCGATCTCTCCGTTCGGAGTGATACGACTGTATCGAATGCCACTGCCCATCGAGTACTGCCGGTTCGGCCAGCGCGCATGGTAACGGAGGAGCGTCTGCTCCACGATGCGGCGATCGATCTGTCCGTTGCGGTAGTAGTCGACTTTGTCTGCGTAAAACTTTAGCTGCCGCTTGATGTCGTTTGAGCTCATGGCGGCCAGATAATCACTCGCGAAACGGGCGAGCTCTGGCGGAGCGATCAGGGGACTGTTGGAAGCGCGCTTCTGTGAATCGACCACCGGTGTCCTGCTGTTTGAATTCCGCGTGCCGCGTTTGGTCGAGACGCCCTGGCGTTGTGCCATTTTTTTCGAGACTACACTCGACGAAGAAATCCCGGTCTCTTCGCTTAACGAATTCGCGATCGCGACTGTGTCGATCTTTTCGTCGCTTTGCAGAATTGGCTCTTCCGGCCAATTCAATTCCTTCGGCGGGACTTCATTGGGCGAGCGCGCCACCAGTCCCAGTGAACGCAAAGTTTCGCGGTCGGATTTGCCCGTCGCCGAGAAGCCTTTGCGATTTTGGTAACGTTTGGTCGCTTCGTGCAGCTCGGCGGTATCGCGACCGTCCACGTTTCCGAAATAAAGACTGCGCCGGCGAAGCTCTTCCTGCACGGAACGAGTCTGATCCTGCGCATGGAGAGGAGTGCCGCAGAGCGAGAGCGAGATGAACGAAATCGGCAGAAGAAATGATCGAGGAATTTTCATGAGCGGATGGGTCCGCGGACAGACGTAGCCCTTCGCGTGCCGGAACGAACTATTTCTAGCCGCCAGGCTGGTGGTGTTCTGATTATTCTTGAAGACAGCGCGGCGCGTCGGTTAGGCATTCGCCGCCCCCATGCTCTTTAACTCGCTTACCTTCGTCGTCTTCTTCGCGGTGGTGGTGAGCGCGTACTGGATGATGCGCGATTGGAACGCGCGTAAAAATCTGCTCCTGGTCGCGAGCTACATTTTTTACGGCGCGTGGAATCCGCCCTTCGCCGCGTTGCTCTTTGCAACTACCGCGATGGATTTTTATCTCGGCCGCAAAATGGGGAAGGTGCACGAGCCGCGCGAGCGCAAAGTCTGGCTCGTCATCAGCGTGGCGGTGAACTTGAGCATGCTCGGCTTCTTTAAGTACGGGAATTTTCTGCTCGAGAATTTCACCTGGGTGCTGGCGCGCGGCGGTATTCAATACAAGCCGCCGCATCTCGACGTCTTCCTGCCGATCGGCATTTCGTTTTACACCTTCCACTCACTTTCCTACACGCTCGACATCTACCGCGGGGTGATGAAGCCGACGCGATCGCTGCGCGACTTCACCCTCGCGGTTTCGTTCTTCCCGCAGTTAGTCGCGGGACCGATCGTGCGCGCGGGCGATTTTCTTCCGCAGCTCGAGCATCCGCCTAAGGCGCAGAAGGGAAGGTTCCTTTGGGGCCTGCTTTTGATGACGCTCGGTCTTTTCGAAAAAGTTGTACTCGCCGACACGATGCTGGCTGGCTCGGCCGACCGCGTCTTCAGTTATGGCGGGCCGCTCATCGCACTCGATTCATGGATGGGCGTGATCGCGTTTTCCAGCCAGATTTTCTTCGACTTTGCCGGCTATTCGATCTGCGCGATCGGTGCCGCGCTTTGTCTCGGTTTTCATCTGAAAGATAATTTCCGCTTTCCCTACGCCGCGGTCGGCTTCTCGGATTTCTGGCGACGCTGGCACATCTCGCTTTCCACTTTTCTGCGCGATTATCTCTACATTCCGTTAGGCGGAAATCGCCTCGGCGCCGCGCGCGCCATGATCAATCTCATCATCGTCATGTTCATCGGCGGCCTCTGGCACGGCGCCGCCTGGACGTTCGTTGTCTGGGGTTTGCTGCACGGTTCCTATCTCGCCGTCGAACGCCTGTTGAAAGCATTCATCAAAGACGCGCCGTGGGCAGAAAATCTCGCCATCAAGTTACTAATTGGCCTAACGACTTATATCGCCGTCCTCGTCGCCTGGGTTTATTTCCGCGCTTCCAATTTCGAAACCGCTAACCGGTTGATCAGTGGAATGTTCGGTCGTCACGCCACCGGCGAGGCGATCCTGAGCACGCGCGAACTCTTGCAGGTCGGCATCGTCACCTTTTTTCTACTCATCGCGCACTGGTCGTTGCGCGACATCTCCATCGAAACCGCGGTCATGCGTCTCCCGCGCTGGGTCGTGACCGCGGCCTGGTTCCTCATGGCTTGCGCCATCATCCTCACGCAAGGCAGCAGCAATGCATTCATCTACTTCCAATTTTGAGCGCGTAATTCCCGACCTGCCGTGGCGCGGGATTACGGTCGCGGTCATCGTCGGCGTCTTCATCTCCGTCGCCGCTTGGGAGATTCATTGCCGCTCCGTCGGCTATGAACCAACCCTGAACGACACCGAGGATCTTTGGGCGCAAACGCGCCGTCGCGTGGAGCCGGAATCAATTGTCATCATCGGCGATTCGCGCGCCTGGTTCGACAGCGACCTTGATGAACTCGAGCGCGGTCTCGGTCGGCGACCGGTGCAACTCGCACTACGCGGCAGTTGCGCCTACCCGGTGCTGGCCGATCTCGCGAACGATCCGCATTTTCACGGCACCGTAATTTGCAGCGTCGTCCCGCGATTGTTCTTCGCACCAGGCGGACCGCCCATTGAGAACGCGGAAAAAGCAGTGCGTCGTTATCATGGCGACACGTGGGCGCAGCGAGTGAGTCATCGGCTTTCTATGCCGCTCGAAGAAAGCTTCGCCTTTCTCAGACAGGATGATCTCAAGCTGGAAGATTTGCTGAAGGATTTACCGATTCCCAATCGACCAAATGCGCAAGTTCCGCCGCGCCTGCCGCCGTATTTTTGCTCGGTCGATCGCGAGCGTCGAGCGCGCATGGTCGAGAAGTGCGCACAGCCGGGCCGCTTACAGGAGAAGGTTAAGAGTCGCTGGTCGCGTTTGTTCACGCCGCCACCGCCACCGAGCTTCATTCCCAAAGAAGTCTTCGAAGCACGGATCGGTGAAGCTATCGCGGCGCGCTATCGCAATACCGTGGCCGCCGTGGAAAAACTGCGCGCACGCGGCGGCAAGATCGTCTTCGTGCGTTTTCCTTTGAGCGGGAATTTGAAAGAGTACGAAGACCGCGCCACCCCGCGTGCGAAAACTTGGGAACCGCTTCTACAGCAGACCGGCGCGCCCGGCATTTATTTCGAAGATTTCCCCGAGCTGGCCAGCTTCACCTGTCCCGAGTGGTCGCACCTGTCGGCCGGCGATTCGGTCGAATTTACCAAGCGTCTCGTGCCGCATCTGCGGACCGCGCTCGGGATGTGATCACTCTTCTTTGAAAAGACGCGCGCCTTCGATCGAAATTCCGTGCGTCAGTTTCAAACCGAGATGGTCTTTCAAAAAATCATCCACCGAAATCCAGCGACCATCGACTTCGATTCGCTTTGTCCAGGCGCAGACTTTAATCAGGCTTTGCCGCAATTTTTTAATTTCGGCCGCCGCTTCGTAGAGACGTTGTTCGCCTTCCTTGCGCGCGGTGACGTCTTGGATCTGCGAAATGAAAAAACGCGGCGCGCCCTCTGGTTCGCGCACCAGCGAGACGCTTAGCGAAACCCAAACGATGCGCCCAGTTTTGTGAAAATAACGCTTCTCGATTTGGTAAGTGGTGATTCCCCCGGCCAGCAGCTTCTCTGCGTTCGCTACGTCAAAAGCCAGATCTTCCGGGTGCGTAATGTCCTGAAAAGTCCGCTGCAAAAGTTCTTCTTCCGGGTAGCCGGTCAGCTCCGACAAGGCTCGGTTGACCTTCAAAAATTTTCCATCCGGCGCGACCAGTGCCATCCCGATCGCGGCGTAATGAAACGCGCTCTCGAAGAGCGAATCGCTTTCGTTTCCGGAGTTTTCCTGGGGGGTTTTCAAAGCGATGAGGTAAAATATCGTGCACAGATGAACGTGCGCTGTCTAGGATTTTGCTGCCGGACCCGATGTTTTCGGACAAACTTTGAGCAATGAGATTCCTGCGCACGCTCCATCTTTACCTTGGCTGCCTTTTCGCTCCCACTTTGATCTTTTTCGCCGTGACGGGAAGCTGGCAGCTCTTCAATTATCACCAATCGAAAAAAGACGGCAGCTACACCGCGCCGCGTGCGCTGTCCGCGCTCTCGGCCGTGCACAAGGATGCTCACATTCCGCCGACTCCAGCCCGTAGTCCGACGCCCTTACGTTACTTCATGCTCATGGCGGCGATTGGTTTAGTAACTACCACCGTGCTCGGCGTGATCATGGCCTATCGCTTCAGCCGCCGGCCCTTGGTTGCGACCGCCTGTTTGTTACTCGGTGTCGCTCTGCCAGGTGTGATCGTGTGGATCTATCACTAGCTCACTAGTGCAAGACTTTTTCCAGCGCGGAAAAATCATCGAGCAGGATCCATTCGATGATTGAGACCGGCAGACTGCCGTTCTTGATCAAGTCGTCATGGAATTGGCCTAACGAGAAGTTGTCGCCCTGTTTGTCGCGATACTTACCCAGCAAATTCATGATCTGCCATTTACCAGTGATATAACTGATCTTCTGCGTCGGATCTGAGGCCGCGCCGGCCGCCTCGCCTTCCGCCGCTTCACGATCCAGCCCGCCCGCTTCCATGAAATACTTCACGCATTGCTCGAAGCTCCATCGGCCGGTATGCAGGTTCACATCGACGCCGATGCGCGCGGAACGATAACGCGAAAGACGCAGGATTTGTCCCTGCGCTGCGGAGTTGTCGGGATAGAACCCGGTGCGCATCAACATCTCTTCCCCGTAGAGCGCCCAGCCTTCCACAAAAACATTATCGCCATGCTGTCGTCTGATCTCGTTAGACAAATGATTCGCGATCGATAGCTGCATGAAATGCCCGGGAATTCCTTCATGCCCGAGGATGGGCCGCGGGTCTTCGATAGCCGCGCGAATGTAGAAGTTTTTCGACTCCGGGTTGTAAGTGGGAATGAAAAAGAAACCGGCCGGATCCTTGTCGTAGACACCGGGCGGATTCATAAAACCGCCCGGGCTGGTCGGCTTGAATGCTTCCGGTAACTGGCGGATTTCGAAGCGACCCAGATAATCGGGAATGGTCACGATCTTGTGTTCCTTCATGAACGAAATCATTTCCGCCTCGCGGCTTTCGTAGGCTTTGAGGAATGACTCCTGGTCGGGCGGAACACTACTAGCACGCGATGGGTCGGGATCGGCCAGCTTCGGATCGGATAGGAGCGATTCGAGCGCGCGGTAACGCGCCAATTCCACCCGCCCGATCATTTCTACTTCGCTGGCATTGAGCGGCAGAAGCAGAATGTTCTTTAGGTAGTAGTTATAATTAGCTTCTCCCATCGGCGCGAAGTCCGGCATCGATGGAATGCGTTTCTCGAGTTCGTCCGCGTAGCTAATTGCCGCGGCCCTCGCCGCATTGCGCGCCGTGATCAGTTGGTCATGTTCGCCAGGCGAGAGTTCGGCGTCTAAAGCCTGCAAGCTACCCGTGAGTAAAGGATCGATGGCGCGCGCCGATTCTACCGCCAGTTGCGCGTAGAGCTTCACCGGATTGCGCAGATTTCCCAGGCCTTGCTTCAGCATGGCCGGCATTGCTTTCAGCCGTGCGGTCGCAGCCAGCGCGCGTTTGGCCGGCGTGTCATATTCCTTTTTCAGGAGCGAAAAAATTCCGCTGACACATTCGCCAATGTAAACCTGCGGGTTCTTCTCCGTTGACTTAAGCACTCGACTTCCGAAGTCGAATTGCTCGAGTTGCGAACGGAAGAGCAGCCAATCGATGCGATCCTCCTTCGGCCATGCGTCGGTTTTCATCGCACGCACTTTTTCGAGGAGCCCATGCACGTGCTTCTCCCGCTCCGCGATTTTCGCCGGTGAATAATCGGTCAACCGATCGTCCCAGGTGTGCAGTCCCGCGTCGCTGCTGGTAACGGGATAATTTTCGTTACGCCAGGCGTAGAATTCCTCCGCCATCTTGTGCAGAGCCATCGCTTCCGCGCTCGTGCTCATCGGCGTCATCTTAGTGATGAGAGCTTTCTTCGAAAGATCTGGCGGGCTTTGCTGGGGTTGTTGAGCGAGGGCAAGACTCGTTAGGCAGAGTAATAGAAGAAACGGTTTCACGTTTGCATCCTAGATGGTTCCCCGATTTGCGGAAGCGAAAACAAACCTGCTTGTAGTTAAGTAGCAGGGGAGAGAAATCCGTGGTTCCTTCTTTTCCTCCGCGGTAAACGCATTCGATAAAGGGCCGTTGTCCGCACGCGAGAAAACCAGCTTATTTCGACGCTGGCAAAATACTTCTGGAGAGCGAAGGCTTCGTCGCCGGACCCTGCGCGCGACGTTCACTCTTTAGCTGAAGAAGTTAAACGAAACTTCAATCTACTTTATCTTACCCGGGCCGTAGAGCGCGCGTCCGGGAGTAGCCCCGGTATGTTCCCCGTCTTTTAGCACCTGCTTGCCGTTTACTAGCACATGCTTCATGCCCGTTGTATACTGGTGCGGCTTCTCAAAAGTAGCGTGATCCGCTATTGTCGTTGGATCGAAAATAACCACGTCGGCATACATACCTTCCTTAATAAATCCACGATCGGCCAGACCAAGGTTAGTAGCTGGCAACCCACTTAGCCGCCGGATAGCTTCGGGCAAGGTCAGCACCTTCTCGTCCCGCGCATACTTTCCCACTACGCGCGCGAAGTTTCCATAAGCGCGCGGATGCGGGTTGGCTTTCAGAAAAGGCCCTTCCGGCGCTTGCGATGCTTCGTCGGAACCAAATGAAACCCATGGCTTGGCCAGTTCCTTCTTTACGTTTTCTTCCGACATGAGGAAGTAAACCGACTCGATGCGCGATTCATCTTCGCTGATCAGGTCCATGATCGTCTCGACCGGGTCCTTCCCGCGCATCTTAGCTATTTCGGCCAGTGATTTCCCGGTAAGTGGTTTTAATTTTTCGGACTTAAAGCCGACCAGGAGAATCTTCTCCGGCGCTCCTGCCGCCAGGTAGAGGTTCTCCCATTCGTCGCTATCCACTCTTACTTGTGCCGCGATCGTGGAGCGCGTGGCCGGATCGCGCAGCCGCTTGAACAAGGCCGGATACCCGCCGTCTTCCGTCCACGGCGGCAGACAGGCGTCAAGGCCAGTCCCCGCCGCGGGGTAGGTATACATGTCAGCCGTGATCTTCAGTCCTTCTTTGCGCGCGGCTTCGATGCGGGCGAGTAGCTGGTCCAGCTTGCCCCAGTTCTTCTGCCCCGCCGCTTTGATGTGGTAAACCTCTGCCGGAATGTTCGCCTCCCGCGCGATGCGCGCTAACTCATCGAAGGCCTCGAGTAAGCGGTTACCTTCGCTGCGCATGTGCGAAATATATTTGCCCTGATACTTGGCTGCGACCTTGCAGAGCTCGATTAACTCTTCCGTCTTGGCATAGAAGGCTGGGGGATAGATGAGCGAGGTGCCAATACCAAGCGCGCCTTCTTCCATCTCATACCTAACGAGTTCTCGCATCTCCTCCAGTTGCTCGGGCGTTGGCGCTTTGTCTTCAAAGCCGATGACATTCTTGCGAATGGTCGTGGCGCCGACATAGGAGGCCACGTTGCAGGAAATCCCGCGGCCTTCCAGAAAGCGCAGATACTCCGCCAGGGTCTTCCAGGTAATGTCATACTTAATGTCCTTCTGCTCTGCCACCATCTGCTCACGCACGCGCTCATTCACTGGCCCCATCGATTCACCTTCGCCCATGATCTCCGTCGTCACGCCCTGGCGGATCTCACTTTGCGAACGGCCATCCGCGATCAACGACTCGTTCGACCAGGAAAGCATGTTAATAAAGCCAGGCGCGACCGTTAGACCATGCGCATCGATTATTTGTGCGGCTTTCTTCTCGCCCAGATTTCCTACCGCGACGATGCGATCGCCTTTGATACCTACATCGACCTTCTGACCGTCGGCGCCCGTGCCGTCTAAGACAGTTCCGCCGCGAATAACAATGTCGAAAGCCTCATCGTGCATCCCGAAAGCGGAAGCAGAAATGAGAACCGAAAGCAGACTTAGCCTAACGAGTAATGATCTCATCGCTTTATTTCGCGTTCGCCGGCACCGGAATAACCAACTTCCCATCCTTCTCCGCCACGAAATTTTCGCTCGAGCTGGAGGAGCTGCCGTTCTCGTTCTTCACTTCGACAGTGATCTTTAGCTTCTTACTCGGCTTCAAAGAGAGCTTCATCTTTTGTCCACCCGGGCCGTCTTGCGTTGCATCGGCTTTCTTCGCGTCTTCCGCCGTCAGGTTTACCAGCTCGATCTGGGAAATTTTCTGCCCGGCATTGTCCGCCATCATCATCTTGTAGAACTGTAACGCCATCGGGTTTGCCCCTTCCGTGTAGAGATACGCTTCCAGCTTGGCCTTGTCCCCCGACTCAAAGGCCGCCTTGTAGCCATCGACGAAGGCTTTTTCCTCTGCCGGCGTCGCCGCCAGGAGCGCGCCCGAAGTAAGCGAAAGAACGAGACCGAAGATAAACTTGTTAGTCATAGATTGGATGCTGGCTATTGGATGTTCGATGTTGATGAATGCTCCGCCGCCGGGCAAAGTGCAAGCTAAACCATGAACAACGACACGTGGCCCGCCCTGCCTTTCACCGAATGGAAAGAAACCGCCGCCACTCTCCACATGTGGACGCAGATCGTCGGCAAAGTGCGCCTCGCGCTTACTCCCTGGCTCAACCATTCCTGGCACGTCACCCTTTACCTGACCGCCCGCGGCCTGACTACTTCTCCCATTCCCCACGGCACGGTCCTCTTCGAAATGCGCTTCGATTTTATCGATCATCACCTGCGCATCCTGAAAGACAATGGCGAGCAAAGGAAGATTGAGTTGCGTCCGCGTTCTGTAGCTGACTTCTACCAGGAAACGATGCGGGCCTTGGATGAGCTAGGTCTAAGTGTAAAGATCGACGCGCTACCTAACGAGATCGCCGACCCCGTTCCGTTCCGTCTTGACGAGCAACACCGCAGTTACGACCCGGACTACGCCAACCGCTTCTGGCGAGTCTTATCGCAAAGCGACCGCGTCTTCAAACAGTTCCGTTCGCGTTTCATCGGTAAGTGTAGCCCGGTGCATTTCTTCTGGGGTAGCTTCGACCTGGCCGTGACCCGCTTCTCCGGCCGACCCGCGCCGCCCCATCCCGGCGGCGTGCCGCATCTACCTAACGACGTCGCCCGCGAAGCCTACTCTCACGAAGTAAGCAGCTGCGGTTTCTGGCCCGGCAACTCAGACATGCCGCAACCCATCTTCTACTCCTATGCTTACCCGATGCCGGAAGGCTTCGCTGAAGCGAAGGTAGAGCCATCCTCGGCTAGTTGGCATTCTACCTTACGCGAGTTCGTCCTGCCTTACGACGAAGTGCGGAGAGCTAGCGATCCGGACGAGCTTCTCCTAAGCTTTCTCCAAAGCACCTACGAGGCCACGGCCAACGCCGCGAAATGGGATCGGCACGCTCTTGAGCACCACGGCCCGTGGCCACCCCCCATTAAGAGTACCTAACGAATAGTTATGCTCTGGTTTATACTGCCGCTGTCCTCAGCGGCAAAGCTATACGTAGTTCTAGTCATTCTTGTCGGCGCAGGGTGGCTTGCGCAAATGGCTTTTACGGTTGGCTATTCACTCGGAGCTAGGGACACACAGCTCGAGATCATCAAATTAAACGCGCCCAATAGCATTAAACAGCCTGAACGCGACTCCTCGTTCGATTTCCTTCTCTTCTTGCATCGGGTCTCTTTGCGTATCTCACCATACTTCGCGGACTCCCATTAATGGGTATCGTTGCCGAAAAGGAGAAGGAGATTGGCATTAAGTAGTCAAACATCTAACCAAGCGCTCCAGCCAACCGCTGGCCGGTGCGATGAGCAAGATTTGATTTTATGAAAGGGTTCTCGATCTTAGCAAAGCTCGCTACCGCCAGCGGTGGCTGAGCTCCTTCTCGCTAGATGAAAACGCGGATGGTCATGGCCAGCGCAATCTTGTTCTGTACACTGTATCTCGGAGCAGGCCTTTTAAATTTTCTTGACTCCACATAGACCAGGGCGCTACTTGAAGTTAGGCGAGAAAGCATTCGTTAACGCCTACTGCTAAAGCAATCCTCCCCTTCGCTCCACCAACAAAAGGAAAATGTAATGAACAGCTCCGGTAAAGCTCCGACAATGGCAGTGTGGTTTATTTCACTGGTTCTGTTTCTCGTTGCGCTTGCTGCGCATTTCGGTGCGTTCAAAGCAAGTGAGCTGGTTGCAACATGGTCCTGGATCGTTGGCTTCGCCCTATTGTTACTTGCCTGCCGGGTTCGGGGTCTCTAGTCCGCGGCACGTTAGCGCGGCCAAAAAAACCTCCGCCGCCTGACCACTGGATCAGCGAGGCTGCCGCAACCCTTGCGAACGAACGCGTAGAGCAGAGCAAAGCAAAAGAATGAATCTAACCAGGCGATGCAGCGAACCGCTGGCCGCTCCGCGTTCTAGCTTTCAATGACCTCAACATTCAACCCGCAGCCACGCTCGCTCTCGCCAGCGGTCGCTGATGTTGTGTCTCGTTAGGCCTATGCGCCGTTTGGATCTTTCTCTAGGCGATCACCGAAGCTTCTCGTCTTACGACGATTGCCCTGAGATTTACTATCGATTCAACGGTAAGGGTGAGTACGGCCCTCGAAAGCTCGATGCAATCGTATCCTTTTTCACGAACCGTTCAGAAGAAGCAATAGAAGGTCGTTTTGCTGACGAGCAACAGTGGAGACAACTTAAACATTTCTTAGGACTGTGGGAGTGCATTCCACCCGGTACAAATACACTGAAACGACTAGGGCGAGAGGGAATTGATTCAGACGGCCTCAGTGAGGCTTCGGCGCGATGCCTCCTCAGGCAACGCAACGCGTCGAAAGTTCCGACGCCACGGCAGATCGACCAGTTGCGCAGCAGCGGGATTGCAGTTAGCGCGGAATTGTCTCGCGGCGATGCACAGAAACTTTTCCACCAACACGAGAGAACTTTAGCAGAGGAGCAGCGACGTCGTGAAGAAACCCCGGAGATAGAGGGCTATAAGCGGAAACTGGAAGAACTCACACCTAATGCCCGCGAGTTCATCCCGGATTGGTTGCCAATGGAGTTCGACGATGCCGTATCGTACATGTGTTACGTCTCAGTCATTGAGGACGCACTCGATCACGCCAGGTATTACGATCTTATACAGCTACAGAGCGATCTGTTCTACGACGGCGTAGACATTGATGTAGGCTACTACCTTGAGTTTACACGCGATCCGACTCCACAGGAGATGCACGATTTTCAGGCCGCACTGTTTCGAGCGTATCTTGATGCGGAGTCAGAGAGATTCGATCATCTAGCGATCCTGAGGCAGACACTTCCGATGATTCGCCCATCGTTGATTAAGCTCGATGAATAGGCCTAACCAGGCGATGCAGCCAACCTCTGGCCGGCGTACGACCGAGATTTTCATGACTCAAACCTCACACCCCGCCGCCACGCGCGCTCTCGCCAGCGGTGGCTGATCTTGTTTTCGTTAGGCGTTGCTAGCCGCTATCCGTGAACGACGACGAACTAATTCAAGCCGCGAGAGACCTAATTCGGCAGCGATTTGTCGAGGGTCGTCACCACATCGCCGCTGCACTACGCACACGCCGCGGAGCTGTGTTCACCGGCGTCCATGTCGAGGCTTATGTCGGTCGCATCACTATCTGCGGCGAAGCTGTAGCCATCGGAGCCGCAGCCACGGCAGGCGACACCGAGATCGAGACTATCGTTGCCGTCAACGAGCTTGGCGACATCGTTTCGCCATGCGGGATGTGCAGAGAGCTTATTGGCGACTACTCACCAACGGCTGCCGTCATTATTCCACACGACGGACAACCTATTTCTATTTCGGTCGCCGAACTGCTCCCACATAAATACAAGCGATGAACAAAAACCCGAAACGCCTAACCAAGCGATGCAGCGAACGCCTACCCGCTGTCCGCCCCACACTTTTCATGACTGAACCATTCCACCTCCGATCGACGCTCGCCCCCGGTAGGCGTCGCTCATCTTGTTCTCGTTAGATGCCGAGGCCGTATGTATTCGCGCATTTCTTCAGACCATCCGAATAGATGAACCGGCCCATTAAGCGCAGAAGCTTCTTAAAGGTTTCTGCAGTTGTCGGCTGCGGACTTGGAGCAGGAGGTTTGTCGTTCCCGTGCGCTGTCGTCGGTGCGGTCGTCGGCGCTGGCGAGAAAGGACTGAACATCCTCGGCCCCCGGGAGGGCTTCTCACCGCAGATCGGGATACTGGTTTCAATGCTAGATTGGATGCGAAACGCGATTCTGGAGCCGGCGCAAGGGCTCACCATGCCGCAGCTAGACTACTTGCATGATTCGAAGGCGAACTCGATTGGCGCGTTGCTCCTCCATCTAGCGGCAGTCGAGCGTCTTTACCAACTCAACACCTTTGCGGGGCGAAGGTGGAACGATTGGGATGAGATGACGGTAAACGAGTGGGGCGTCCCGGCCGGTTTAGGGGAAGCTGCGCGCGCGAAGATACGAGGACATGACCTGTCCTATTACCTCGATCGCTTACGTGAAGGACGCGAGCACACTCTGGCCGAGCTGCGGAAACGCGACGACGCCTGGTTAATGCAAATAGACCACGGGTGGGTTTGGGGACCGACGAACAATTACTGCAAGTGGTTCCACGTTTGCGAACACGAATCGAATCACAACGGGCAGATCAAATGGATCAAAGGCCGGCTCCCCGGCACGCCGAGTGCCGAAGCCGGCTAGAGTTGGGCGCTTACTTCAGTCCCGAGTTGATTACACCCCGGTGAAGAAAACTCTAGCCACACGAACACATCTAACAGGCGATGCACGAACGGCTGGCCGCTCCGCGTTCCAGCTTTGATGCATTCGCTCCCGCTCTCTCAGCCTGCCGGCCATCCCGTCTATGTCGCGGCTTCCCAGCTCGCTCCATTCAATGACTTCCACATCAAATTCCCAGCCATACGCGTTGATTCCTTCACTTCCCAGCTCAGTCACCGCTACCCTGCGCGGCCTTGCCGTCTATCCCATGGTTTCCCAACTCATATTATTCTCGCCAGCGGTCGCTGATCTTGTGTCTCGTTAGGTCTCAATTGCACACTCTATGAAACGAAAGCCAATAATTGCCCTAGTTCTCTGCCTCATCGTATGTCCCGGCGTTATCGGCATGCGCCGCTCAAACGCGGCCGACAAAAACGACGCGTCAGCGGAAATCGCTGCGATCAAACAGTGGGAGCACGATGCTTTAGCTGCGGATCTCAAGGGAGATTTCGCGTTCTACGAAAGAGGTTTATCGGATGATTGGACGGATGGCATGAGCACGGGTGAGTTTCAGACTAAACAAATTCTCGTTTCCGACCTCAAAGACCCTATAAACAACATCACCCGAGAGGAGCACCTGTCTGACATCCAGGTGCGCCTCTACGGCCAGACCGCTATC
>JBBRYT010000005.1:0-209179 GCA_038237435.1 Chthoniobacterales bacterium | reverse complement strand
GTGTCCACCAATGCCCGCGCCACCGTCGCCGCTTTCCGGCGATCGACGTGATTCTCGATTCGGCATCCTACTTGAAATGCTCCCACACCCTATGCTACCCGAGACGGCTGCTCACGCAACGTAACGATGCGCCGAATCTCTTCGCGCGTGGTCGCCGCGATTCATCAGCTGATAGATCGCGCCTTCCTACTCCAGGCGCAGTTGTCGCGGCATGCGGCGTTCTTAAACGGGTCGAGCCTGTGTGTCAATAGTGAGGACTGACCCCTTTACCTCTTTTCGACCCCTTTAGGCGTGCTTTTGAACCTGCGAGGATCGCTTGCCAGGATCGAACGCTATCGCGAGAATAATGCGTGCGTTACCGGTTGGAGATAAAAGAGGAGGCGCGTCGACAACTGCGTGCCTTATCGAAGGAGCAGCGGCGCAACATCGGCTGGCGTCTGGATGCGCTGCAAGACAATCTCGCGGGAAACGTGAAAAAGCTTACGGCCAAAAGCCACGAATATCGGCTGCGTGTGGGCAGCTTGCGAGTTTTGTTCATGCTGGAAGGGGACCTGATTAGCGTATATCGTGTGAAGGAGAGAAAGGACGTTTATGAGTGACACTGCCGCGACTGAAAAGCCGACCCTCGAATCACTGGCTACCGCCATGCGCCGTCTCCAGAAGCGTGTCGAAGACATGGAAGACCTGATAGAGCTTCGCGCGGCGGTGGCAGAGAACGCCGGTCGGCCGGGCGTGCCGTGGGCACAGATCAAAGCCGAGCTCGATTCTGATTGATCGCTCCGCAACCATCATTGCGAACGCGGCATGGAATCGTCTTAGGTCAGCGACCGTCTTTGTGTCAATAGTGAGGACTGACCCCTTACTTCTCCCCTTACTTCTCCATAGTAAAAGCGAGGTCTTTCTTCTCCACCGCAATCCCGATCTTTTCGAGCGTCTTTTCGGGAATCCAAGTGTATTCGCTGCCAGTGTCCACCAATGCCCGCGCCACCGTCGCCGCTTTCCGGCGATCGACGTGATTCTCGATTCGGCATCCTACTTGAAATGCTCCCACACCCTATGCTACCCGAGACGGCTGCTCACGCAATGTAACGATGCGCCGAATCTCTTCGCGCGTGGTCGCCGCGATTCATCAGCTGATAGATCGCGCCTTCCTACTCCAGGCGCAGTTGTCGCGGCATGCGGCGTTCTTAAACGGGTCGAGCCAGTGTGTCAATAGTGAGGACTGACCCCTTTCCCTCGTATTCCAGGCGTAGCTGACGAGCCATCAGGCGGACCTGTTCATCGAAGCTTCTCTTTGTGTCAATAGTGAGGACTGACCCCTTCTTCTCTTCTTCTTCTTCTTCCCAGCAAGCTCTTGCAGATCCGCTGCTGCCGACCTTCCCGGCTTTAAGCAGCTCGGCTTTCAGCTTCTCAGCGTTTCAGTTTTCCGCTTTTTCGCGAAGCTCCAGCCAAGCACCGCCACCGTCAGCAAGCCCGCCCCCCATGTGCTGGGCTCGGGGATAGGGACAATTTCGTAAAAGCCGGAGAACTGCACTGTGTTGTAACCCGTCAGGCCGTTGAAGGAAACGTCGCTCTGATCGTAAAGGCCGGTGAAAGTAGCGGCCGACCCGACGAAGAGCAACTGGTCCGTTCCACCGCCTGATAGCGACCCGCTCCAGTTGAGGATTGCAAGATCAGCGCCAGTTATTGGCGTATGAGCGCCGAGGCCGGCGAAATTCAAAATGCTGGCGCCAGTTCCGAAATCGATTGTGGAATTCGCGCTCAGCGTGAGTGCGCCGATGCCGGCGCCGGCAGCCGAGGCTGAACCTTCCGAAAGGCCGCCAGTATTAAAGGTGCCGCCGTTGAGGTTGAAGGTCGCCGCATCATTGATGCGGTTCAAGCCAGCAGTGCCGCTCAAAAGAAGCGTCCCACCGCTGTTAACCGTGATGCCGGATGTTGCGCCCAACGCGCCGGCTGTCACTAAATTCATTGTCCCCTTGTCCACTGTTGTCGTGCCGCTAAAAGTGTTCGCTGATGCAGCGCTCAGGATCAACTGTCCCGCGGGGGTGCCCGTGCTCGTGAGCGTCAGATTGCTTGCTCCGGTGCCGTCCTTAATGACTGCGCTGACCGTAATATTTCCGGAGCCATTCACTTGGATGACATTGTTTGTGGTATTTCCAAGTGCGACTGTCATCGTTGCGGGCGACGTACCCGGAGCGAGCGTTAGATTCTGCGTACCTTCGTTGGAAACGATTGTGTTCGCGATGGTATTCAGAGTTACACCAGTGAGCGTCAGCGTCCCG
Source organism: Chthoniobacterales bacterium (assembly GCA_038237435.1). Taxonomy (GTDB): domain Bacteria; phylum Verrucomicrobiota; class Verrucomicrobiia; order Chthoniobacterales; family UBA10450; genus JACCTI01. The sequence goes on along the minus strand of JBBRYT010000005.1, from coordinate 206,897 downwards.
GCAGTTGAAGAAGAATTAATCGTGAGCGCTTTGTTTAAGGCGGCAAGAGCATCGATCGCCCCCAAGGTAAGCGCACCGTTTGCAGTGGTATTGTTGCCCACGCCCGTATTGCTGTTTGCGGCCGTATTGAAATTAATGCCCAAGGTCCCGGCGATTGCAATAGAGCCAAACGCTGCGATGTCGTTGTTGGCTCCGTTTGCTGTGGCAGTAGCGCGCGCACTGAGGCCGGCAAAGTGCCCGGCATTGCCAGTCCAGTTGTTGGAGTTCAACCACGAGGTGCTAGCGGTGCTCGTACTAAATGTATAAGTCACTTGCGCCTCTGTAACGGTTACCGAAAAGAGAACCGCACACAGAATTGACAGAGTCCGGCGACTTTTCGCCGAGTTTTTTCCATTTCGAGGGTAGGGGGGATTAATCATACAGCGGAGGGATGGCCTCATTTGTATCGGTAAAAGGCGTGGCTCCGCAAGGTTTTTGTTTGATCCGCCAAAAAAAACTTATCTTCTTGGCCCGATCACGTTAAACGCCGCATGGCCAGCGCAACGCTTAACAGGGTCGAAATCCTCGGACGACACCGGGTACGTGAGGCCCGGCGTTTATGGATTGACAAACGTTTATCCCCCGCGGCAGTTGCCTTATGCTAAGGATAAGACGGGCACTCTGCTCCGGCGAATGCGCGTGAAAATCGGCAACTTGTTGCGCGCTCCGAGTATTCGCGCGGTGCTTTTCGGTATGATCCTGGCGACGGCAACGATTTTCGCGTACCACCCCGCCTGGCATGGCGATTTTATTTGGGACGATGACGAATACGTAACGAAAAATCCCTTACTGACGGCGCCGGACGGGTTGCGCCGCATCTGGTTTTCGCTCGACTCACCATCGCAATACTTCCCGCTCGTTTACACGACGTTCCGGATTGAGCGCGCGCTTTGGGGGCTCGAGCCTACCGGGTATCATTGGACAAATATTTTTCTGCACGTCACGAATGCACTCCTCGCGTGGCGTTTGCTCGCACGATTGAAGGTACCCGGCGCCGCGCTCGCGGCTGCGATTTTTGCTCTGCATCCTGTCCAAGTGGAGTCCGTCGCCTGGATTACAGAACGGAAGAATGTCCTCATGGGTGTCTTCTTTCTGCTAACCCTGCTCGCCTGGAACAATTTCGTCGAGGCGCGCGACAGACGACGCGGGATTCACTACGGACTGGCGTTGCTTTCATGTGCGTTTGCGTTGTCCAGTAAATCGACGGCATGCACGTTACCTGCGGCATTGTTCTTAATTCTGTGGATTAAGAGAAGACCCGTGGATTGGCGCCGTTTCCTGCAGATCCTCCCATTTGCGTTACTAGGTTTGGGCATGGGGGTGGTCGCGGTCTGGTGGGAGCGTTATCACCAAGGCACGCACGGAAAAATCTTCGAGATAGGTGTCATCGAGCGTGTATTGATAGCAAGTCGTGCGATCTGGTTTTACACGTGGAAACTGGTTTGGCCCACAGCGCTGACTTTCAGCTATCCACGCTGGAATGTCTCGGCCTCGGACCCGCTCGCCTATTCATGGCTCTTAATATGCGCCGCGTGTTGCGCGGCGATTTATTTCGCACGCCGGTATGTCGGACGAAGCGTTGAGGTAGCCGCGGTATTCTTTGTTGCCACGCTCAGCCCGATGCTTGGTTTCATCATGCTCTACACATTCCGCTATACCTTTGTAGCCGATCATTATCAGTACATCGCCAGTCTTGGCCCCATCGCACTCGCGGCCGTTGGGATGAATAAAGTGCCGGTTCTTTCGGGAGAGCGGAAAGCCATTCTCAGAGGCATTCTCTGTGCGGGCCTGCTATCGCTTCTCTTTGTCCTTACTTGGCGTCAAAGCGGCATGTACGCCAACAGCGAAACGATTTGGCGCACGACGATAGCTAGAAATTCTCATTCTTCGATGGCCCATAACAACCTTGGCCTTGTGCTATTGTCGCGAGGCGCTGCGGATGAAGCGTTCAGTCAGTTCGAGAGCGCAAAGTCCCACACAAATCTGGGAGTCGTTCTTGCGTCCAAAGGTTTAGCGGACGAGGCGTTCAGTCAGTTTAGAACTGCGCTGGAAATAGATCCGAACGATCCGAAGGCCCACCACAACCTTGGGAATGTACTGCTTCAAAGGGGGCAGCTCGACGAAGGGATTGGGCACTTCCGAAGGGCTCTAATGATCGATCCGAACTATCCAGAGGCGCACAACAGTTTGGGAACCGCTCAGCTCGGGAAAGGCGAAGTCGACGCAGCGATCGATCACTTCAAGGCGGCTATAAAGCTTCAGCCTGGTTATGCCCAAGCCCATAACAATCTTGCGGTAGCTCTTCTTCAGAAAGGGCAAACGGAGGCAGCGATCGAGCAATACGATGCGGCATTGAAGATCGATCCGACTTCTGTGATGTCACATGGTAATCTGGCCAACGTGCTCTTGCAGAAGGGCCGCCAGGCCGAAGGCATTGCGCACTTCGAGAAGGCGCTGCAATTCCAGCCCGACGCACCGGAGGCGCATAATAACCTCGGTATCCTGTTATCTCTCAAAGGACGCACCGATGAGGCCATCGTGCATTTTCAAGAGGCACTCAAGCTCAATCCCCGCTATCCGGAAGCGCATAATAATCTGGGGAACGCATTTCTCGCAAAGAACCAGATCGTGGAAGCGACGAGTCATTATCAGTCTGCTGCAGAGTTGAATCCTCAATACGCCGACGCCTACAACAATTTGGGATACGCTTTCGTTAAACAGGGACAGTTGGAAGAGGGCATTCGCTATTATGAAAAAGCGTTGAATCTGAAACCCGATTATCTGCAAGCGCGCTACAATCTCGGATGCGCCTTTCTGCAGGTAGGACAACGCGCTGCAGCGATGGATAATTTCGAAGAAGCTCTTCGCCTAAAGCCGGATTACGCGGAAGCGAAACAACAGTTGCGAGCGCTTGGTGTGCAAGTTTCGGATTAGCCACTTACAAAGTAGGAACTCGCTCTACATCCACAACAGTCTGAGATGAGAAGCTGACCGAGGAATGTTCAAGCAAGCTTTTTTTCCTGAAAATTGTGGACGTAAAGGCTGCGCCCACGTCCCAAGGGGACGGGAAGAAGAAAACGGAGCGAGATTTTTAACTCAACCGACCTTTCGCAGTCGCGAGCGAGCTCCGAAAGTCTTCGCAAGCGCGAAGTGAAAGTGATGGGCGATGAGTGACGAGGGGGGGAAGTTGAGAAAGCCAAAGGGTGGGCATGATTGGCGAATGGCTTTGAAATTTGTTTCCAATCCACTAACATGAACATCGTGAGTGCATCGGAAATCATTGCCGAACTTCCCAAGCTTTCACACGTAGAACGACGTCGACTAACGGCTGCTCTTTTCGATTTGGAAGAAGAGGCCGACCTGCTGCGCGATTGCGATCGCCGCGCCGACGAGCGCTTCTGCATGCTCGAGAAGATGGAAGAGGAAGATGCCCAGACCGGCGCGCGCTGAAATCTGGCGGGTCGATCTGGGACTGGCTGCGAAGGTGCGGCCGTGCGTAGTAATGAGCGATTATCCGGCGGAGGATGAGCTGGCTCTCGTGCTACTCGTTCCACATACCACGGCGGTGCGCGGGAACCGATGGGAATTTCAATGCGCAAAGCCATTTTTGAGGGCAGGCGTTTTTCACCTCCAACAGATCCAGCCGGTGTCTCTCCCGAAGCTAGAGATTAAGCTCGGCGCGATGACAGTGGATGAATTTCGAGCGCTAGGCAGACAGCTCGCCGAGCTGCTCAGCCTCGGTGAGTAGCCTCAGTGCGACCGGGAGGGAAATGGAAAATTCTGACGGAGCAATCAGCTCCGCGGTTTCGCTAAGTCAAGCCAGCTTTAGCAGCCGACCGAACTCCGAGTCTAGTCGCGAGCAAGCTCCCAAGTCTTCGCGAGCGTAGCCGCCGCCGCTGTGAAAAACCAACCGCACCGACAGCAAGAATGCCCGCGGCCCAAGTGGATGGCTCGGGAATTGGGACCAACTCAAACTCATTGCCGTAGGAAATAATCGTTGCCCCGGTGACGAAGGGCGTAGCTGAGCCGTCGGTGAACCATCGCACGTTTGCGAGATTGGCTCAGTCAAGCCGGGATTTGCCGCAAAGAGGAGTCGGTCATTCCCGGTGGCGCTATTGTTTGCAAATCCGTGGTAGCACATCAGTTCACCTTCGCAGGGTCAACGAAAAACCATAAGATTAGGACAAAGTGTAACATCGCGGCTCATACGGGGAGACGTTGCACTATTCGCGGAGATTAGCAGTCCCTTCTTGTTCTTCGGGGAGCAGGGACTCGTTAGGCACTTTGGCCATTTCGGCGCGCGCTTCTTCGGTGTGACCGTTTGCGCTCAGGACTGCGGCATGGACGGCCAGGGCGGAAGGAGTGAGCGCGTTGGGTGCGACGTTGATACCGTCGTAAACCTGCAAGGCCGCGACCGGTCTGTGCTGTTTCAGCCTAACGAGTGCAAGAAGCGTGCGATGCGGCAGACTGGCCGGCTCGCGTTGCACGAGTTTTTCAGCCAGTTTTTCGATTACCAGCAGTTGCTCCATATTCGACGGTTCGTTAGGCAACAAGATCAATCGCGTGTAGGCCTCATCGTTCTGGATCGCAGTGTCGTTAGGCCAGAGCGGTAACATTTCCGCCAGGACGATGTGCATGCGTTTTGTGTCGTGGGCGGCTTGCGCCGTTCGCAGGCGGCCTTGTTGTGCGGCGCGGAGTTTTGGGGCGCCCGCGGCGGCGCGCGTGTAGGCTGCGTCGGCAATGTCGAGCGCGCCATTTTTCTCGCCGTATTCGGCCAGGGTAATTAATTTGCCGACATCGCCCGCCGCGGCTTCGAGGGCGCGTTGCCAACTATTTTTTGCAGCCGCTTCCTGGCCGAGCTGCGCGTTGGCGCGCGCGAGATACATGTGCTGCGCGACGGGATCGAGCGGGAACCGCTCACTGTCGAGTAAACGGTCGATCTCATCCCATCGGCCCAGCGCGCCGAGCGCATCCATGTGCTGCAGAAAAAGCTCGCGCGACTGCAAGGCGCGATCGAGCGGGATGACCTCGAGGTTGCGCTCAAATTCGCCTTTGCCATTGAGCCAGGTGGCAAGGACGGCGAGCTGCGACGCGTCGGCGTCTTTCCAGTCCGCGATCGCGCGCGCAATCAAAACTTCTTTGTCCTTTTGGTTCGCCTGAATCTGCAGATCGATGGCGAGCAATTTCTGCGGCGCTTTTGCGAGTGGGTGGGTTTCGAGTCGCCTAACGAGTTCTTCACGCGAAAGAAATTCCGTTTCCCGATTGTTGCCTCCCGCTTCGGAATTGGAAGCAAGCTGACGTTGTGCAAGCAGGACTAACGAGTCCAAGGCAACGGCATCGTCACTGAGAGCGAACCCGTTCAGGCGCTGCCATGCGTCAGCTTGATTTCGCGAATCGACTTCCGCGTTCCCAGTGTGTGCGCCTTGCAATTGCAGAAGCGTGCCTTGGAATTTCTCGCGCGCACTGGCGTTGCGTTGCGCAAATAATTTGCCTAACGAGTCCAAGGATTTCTCCGGCGCGCCTTGTTGCAGATGCAATTGTGCGTCGAGAATCCAATCATGTGGCGTGGTGTCTTTGCCATCGTTGCCTAACAAGTGGTTGACGGCATCGGCGGCTTTTCCCAGCTCATTACTTGCGAGCGCGACGGCGGCTTCATCGCGGAGGTCATCGCGCGTGAGCGGCTGCAGTTGTGCAAGCTGGTCCCAAAATTCGAAGGCCTGTTGCTGTCGCGTGCGCGAGAGGAAACGGGCAACGGCGCGCAGCGCTTGCGGCTCGGTCTGTCGCAATTGATACGCTGCGACAGCTTCATCGCGCGCCTCTTGCCATTTGCCTTGGTCGATGAAAGAAAAAGCTTTGTTGGCGTGCCGGCGTGCCTGCCAACTCTTGATCGCATTACGCGTCGGACGCGCTGCGAAATAAACGCCGGGAGCTAGCAGGAGCAGGAGCAGGAGGACGAGCAGGAGACGGCGGCGCTTTTGAGCGCGCAGACGCAATTCCTCCGCTGTCAGCATGTGTTTTTCGTCGCGCGTCAAGAGCATGCTTGGTTTACGATTTTCCCCGAGGGTTTGCTGGCCTAACGAGTTGTTGTAGGAGGCGTGTGAACTCCTCTTCGACCTGTTCCTGGGATGCTTCGGGATTTTCGAAAATCGCGATCTCCAAGACTTGCTGCCCTAAATTGCGGACTCCTTCTCGCACGATCCGGGCGCGCGCGCGGAAGGACCAATCGGGCTGCGTGCCAGCAAACGGCAGGAGGTCGGGCCGTTCTTCGCGGGGATGAAGTTGGTCTTCCTGCAAACAAAAATACGTGTGCGCTACAGCACTGCCCGCTTTTTTTCGGAACGACACACGCTGAAACGAGAGCGTCACTCCACCGACGGAGTACTTGGCTTCGCCGCTATCGACGAGCTTGTCCCATCCGGCGTCGGGCAGGCAAATATCGGGACGATGGGCGCGTGCACGCAAGACACTCGATCCGCCTGCATTCCAACGAAAGAAATAAGTAACGGCCGAGCCACTGACACGCGTGTCCGCGATTGGAGATTTCGGATTCAATGGCCAGGCACCTTCCTGTCCGTGGTCGAAGCGAAGGGTTCGCCGTACGCCTTCATCGATGTCGAGCTTGCGAAATCCCGGCGTAGATGTCGGCCAAATGACCGACCAGCTCTCTTCGGCAATCAAATCTCGTTCATGCGCGCGATACCAAATCTCAGCGGCGATTTCGACGAAAACGAGCCACACCAACGCCGCCGCGAGCAATGACGTATTACGAATGACAAATAGCGAGTGAGGCCTCTCCGACGGCTGGCCTCGGAGATCCGACGTCGGGCTTTTTGCGAAAACGTGTGCGAGCAAAAGCGTGCCGACGAAAACGACCGCGACGATCGAATATCCAGCGACATCATGCCACTGCGCCAACGCATTTGGACTGCGGGTCGCCGCCAGCCAGACGAGCAGAAGAGCACGTGTGCAATTGGCCAGGAGCGCAAGCAAGATCGCGCCCGCCACCAGCAGAACTCGCCTAACGAGTACAAGATGCTTCAATTCGCCGAAGAGCAAACCGATCATGAGCGACGTTTGGAGCGAGCGCACGCCGCTACACGCTTCGTTCACGCCGACCAGACCGGAGTTAATGCGAATGAGATTGCCTTCAAGTTGGGCGGGAATGCCTAACAAGTTCAAGATTTCCGCGGCGACGGCAGCAACTGCGCGCATCAGCCCCTGAATGATCGGGACCTCAATTCCAGAAATCCAGGGCACAGCTATTAAAATGAAGCAGATGGGGAAAGCAAAATGCCGCAGCCAAGACGTGCCTCCAACCTGCCTAATGAATAGTAGAGTGAGCGCAACGACGATGCCGGCGTGCAACCAACCGAGCGGTCGCCAATCGGGATTACCGATTTCGAAAAGGCGGACGGGCAGCAAGGCTGCCAAAAATAGAAAGTAGAAATTAGAAATTAGAAAAGGGATTGGCTTCGGAGTTTCTACTTTCGACTTTCTTCTTTCTACTTTCGCCGGCGGCCTGTCTTCCCAGCGTAGCCAGAAAAGATAGGCAGCAAAAAAAGGCACGAACCAACCGTAGCTGTATTGTTCATTGATCGACCATTCATTGCTCAGATGGCGGCACAGGATGAGCCAAAGAACCGCGAGCAAACCTCCGAGGACGAAAAGCGGCGTGCGAGACGCGCGCGCTTGGATCAAGGGGCTGGGGGAAATTGTTGTGACGGTTTCCACGGAACGAAAAGAATATTCCCATTTTTGCCGAAGCGAATCCACAATCCAATCGTGCAAGCGGATTCGACAGCTGAAAATCGCCGTGCGGCTGCGATAATCGATCTGCCGCGCGAACAGATTCTGGGGATTCGCTTTCTGAATATGCCCGCGAAGGATGCTGTGGACGCCGGTATGAATGGCGGACTGGTGGTCGCGCCTTCGGGTACGTGTTTCGATCGATTCATCCACGATGCCGATTACCGGCGAGCCATTCTAGCCGCCGACATTGTTCTACCGGACAGCGGATTGATGGTTTTACTCTGGAGAACCATGCGCGGGGGCGCTATACGACGCGTATCGGGTCTAGCCTATCTGAAAAGCCTTTTCGCGCGCGCGGAACTAAATGGCCCCGGCATCGTATTCTGGATTTTGCCTAACGAGAGCGCGCGCCTTAAACTGCTTGATTGGGGGAGGACCACGGGGCGCGTAATTTCGCCTAACGAGTGCTACGTTGCGCCGATTTATCAAAGCCAAGTGCATGACGAAGCCCTGCTTGCCTTGTGCGGAAGGCAAGATCCCGCTCATATCATCATCGGCCTGGGCGCCGGCGCGCAGGAAAAACTTGGATTATTCTTGCGCGAAAACTTGCCCCGCCGACCGGCGATTCATTGCATTGGCGGCGCGCTCGGGTTCATCACCGGCGATCAAATCGCCATTCCGGATTGGGCCGATCGATTTTACCTCGGCTGGCTCATGCGTCTCTGCTCTCAGCCGCGCGTCTTTATTCCCAGGCTTTGGAGAGCGCGGCTATTGCCACGGCTTATTTGTCAGTACGGTGAACGTCTCCCGCCGCTGAGTAAGCGCTAGAAGGTCGAAGTTGGAAGATTGAAGTTACGAGCTGGCTCCCTTGCAGCTTGCAGTTAAGATAAAACCACTATGGGTATGACTTTCGAGGATCTGGAAAGCTGGCAACACGCGAGACGATTAGTTCGTAATATTTACGATCTCACACGCCACGAGCAATTGTGTAGCGATTTTGCGTTGGCTAGACAAGTTCAACGCGCTGCGGTCTCAATCATGTCGAATGTTGCGGAAGGATTCGAACGGGTTCATCTGCCCGAGAAATTGCAATTCTATAACGTGGCCCGGGGTTCCACCGGAGAAGTACGTTCGCTCCTCTACGTGATCGAAGATAATTATCCCGGGCGAGCGGAGGAGGCACGGGGTCTTCGTCCTGGAGTGGAGATTCTGGGTAAGTTGGTTAGCGGGCTGATTCGATCAACGGAAGGTCGTAAACTTCCGTAAACGGGGCGGATTGCGCTCCGAACTTCTATCTTCCAGCTCCACACTTCTTCGATCCATGTCCTCTCCGGAAGAACTCGTCTGGTATTGCGTTCACACCGCGCCAAAGCAGGAGAGTAAAGTGGTGAAATTGCTCGAGCGCGAAGTGCGCTGCGAAATTTTCGCGCCGAAGATTCGCTTTCGACGAAACCGCGCGGGCCGCCCGATTTGGTGGACTGAAGCTCTGTTTCCCGGTTACGTCTTCGCGCGATTTGATTATTTCCGTCAGCATCGTCAGGTCCGCGCCCTTCCGGGCGTAGCCACCATCGTGCAATTCGGAAAAGATCCCGCTTCCATCTCCGATCAAACTCTGGCGCAGCTCCGCGAATCTATTGGCGGCAGCGATACGCTTGTTGTTTCCGGTGTGGCTTCGGAAACGTCGGAAGTATTGATCGTGAGCGGTCCATTGCGAGGGCTGCAATTGCTCGTCACTCGAGTGATGCCGGCACGGGAACGCGTCGCAGTTTTGCTCGATATCCTGGGTTCCGAAAGGGAAATCGAGCTGGATGCTCGTTCAGCCGTCCCGATCAATCCAAGGGCGATGCCCATCGTTCGTTAAGGTACCTCTTCCTGACCTCAGGCAGCCGAATCGCAGCGTTCTCGTCGAAGTTCCGTAAATACACTGTTGAAGCATTTTTTCGTTAGAGGTACAAAAGATCACGCCGCTCGACCCCCTGAAGGTGAGCGGCGTACTAATTTCATATCCGAATCATGGCAGGTCTTCGAAGAACGAAGGACACTACCACGGGCGGCAGCTTGCCCGGATGACCCGTTTCGCGATGCAAAGGGCAAGCCAAAGTTCCACAGTGTCGGGTTCGAAGAGCGCGGGCACTCACGGTGAAGAACCGCTCTACTACGAAAAGATCCTGGGTGTTCGATTTTTTCGAGGCGCGCCCTCCGAAGCAATAAATCATTTTCTCAAGATCGGCGGACTGTTGGTCATTCCGGCCGCGCCGGCTCTCACGAAATTGAAGTACGACGATCAATATAGGCGCGCCCTTTTGGAGGCCGATGTCGCGTTGCTCGATAGCGGATTAGTGGCGACGGCTTGGAAAGTAATCACCGGCCGATCAGTAACAAGAATTTCCGGCGTGCGATATTTGGACGCGCTTCTGCATCACGAAATATTTCGAGAAAAATCCAATGTTCTTTGGATCGTAGGCTCCAGAACAATCGAGCAGCGCGCCCGCGACTGGCTGAACAATCACGGATACGAAACGCGGCGTCATTCTTTTCACGTCTGCGGTGGTCCGCTCGCGGAGGATCACGATCTACTTCTCAAGATCGAGCAAACTCGTCCCCCGCAAATCATTGTTGCTACTGCGGGCGGCACACAGGAAAAACTCGGCGCTTACTTGCGCACCTATCTTCTCTATCGGCCCGCCATTCACTGCATTGGCGCTGGGCTCGCCTTCCTGACTGGTCTAGAGCGACCGATTCCGCAATGGGCCGAAACCGCGCGCATTGGCTGGCTCTTGCGACTCATCGCTCAACCACAAATGATCCTGCCGCGAATTGGTATCGCGATAGGGCTTATCGGGATGCTTCTTCGCCACCGCGCGGAGTTGCCGCCGCTGCAACCGCGTTGGGCGGACGTTTGAAGAAAGTAGGAAGTGGAAAGTAGAAGGTAGAAATTGGATAAGGATCTCGAGCGCCGGACCAAGTCTTTTGCATTAGCGATTATCAGCTTCACGGTCGCCCTGCCGAAAACCCGCGAAGGTGACGTGTTAGGCCGGCAACTCTTACGCTCCGCTACCTCGATAGGTGCGAACTATAGAGAGGCGCAGCGCGCCGTATCACGAGCTGATTTTGCTAGTAAAATGGGAACTGTGCAGAAAGAGTCCGCTGAGACTCAATACTGGATTGAGCTGCTAATCGAGTCAGGCATCGCCAAAGGAAGAGATGCGGAGGCTGTTCATAAGGAGTCAACTGAACTACTAGCCATCTTCACGACAATAGGAAAGAAGTTGAAGGAATGATTCACTTTCTACCTTCTCCTTTCTATCTTCTACTTTGATAGTCCTCGGACTCAACGCCTATCACGCCGATTCTGCGGCCTGCATCTTCAAAGACAGCAAGCTAATCGCCGCCGCCGAAGAAGAGCGCTTTCGCCGGATCAAACATTGGGCGGGACTGCCGACTCAGGCAATCGACTACTGCCTGCAGGAGGCGGGCGCGGCACTGCAGGACGTGGAGCATATTGCGGTCAATCGCAAGCCTGGCGTGAATAATTGGCGGCGACTGGCGTTTGTCGCCACTCACATGCCGGATCCGCGTTTGATGCTGCAAAAGGCGCGGAATATTCGCAGCGCCGCTTCCGTTAAACAGGAGCTCGAGAAGGTCTACAAGGTAAGCCTTAAAGCGGAAATGCATCATGTCGAACATCACCTGGCCCACCTGGCTTCGGCCTTTCTGGTCTCTGGCTTAGAAGAAGCAGCGTGTCTCTCGGTTGATGGCTTTGGCGATTTCGCCAGTACCGCGATGGGTTGGGGGGGTGGGAACGAAATCAATATCAGTCAACGCATCTACTTTCCGCACTCGTTAGGTATCTTCTATTCCGCACTCACGCAGTTCATCGGTTTCCCACATTACGGCGACGAATACAAGGTCATGGGCCTGGCTCCCTACGGCGAGCCTAAGTTCGTAAAGGAATTGCGCGAAGTTGTGCGCATTCAATCCGACGGAACGTTCCGGTTGAACCTAAAGTATTTCCGTCATCACACCGACAACGTGTCCTATAGCTGGAAGGATTGTGCACCGGAAGTCGGAACGCTTTACACTAAAAGCCTGAGCGAATTACTGGGACCCGACCGTCAGCCTAACCAACCACTGGAGCAGAAGCACAAAGATATCGCGCGTTCCGTCCAAGTTATCTACGAGGAGGCTTTGTTCGCTCTGCTGCAGTCTCTGCATTCTCACCATCCATCCGACAACCTTGCTCTGGCCGGCGGCTGCGCCATGAACTCCGTCGCGAACGGCAAGGTCTATCTGCGCACACCTTTCAAGAAGATGTATCTGCCGGCCGCAGCCGGTGATGCGGGAGGAGCGATAGGGGCGGCAAGCGTGGTTGCGGCGCAAGTAGGAAGTAGGAAAGCTAAAGTAGAAAACGCAGATCTTCCTTCTACCTTCTACTTTAAACCTTCTACTTTAAACACCGCTTATCTCGGTCCTTCCTTCTCCGACGAGTACATCGCTAAGCTACTAAGCGAGCGCGGCCTGCTGAACGATTCGCAATCCGAATTCCGCATTTCGCAATTGAGCGATAGCGCGGAGCTGTGCACTCGCACAGCCGAAGCCATCGCCGACGGCAAAGTAGTTGGCTGGTTTCAAGGACGAATGGAATGGGGACCTAGAGCTTTAGGTAATCGTTCTATCTTGGGCGACCCGCGTCGCGCCGACATGAAGGAGATCTTGAATGCCAAGATCAAACGCCGCGAATCCTTCCGGCCTTTCGCGCCTTCTATTCTGCGCGAGGAAGTAAGTAAGTGGTTCGAGCAAGACGACGACGTGCCTTTCATGATGGAGGTCTTCCAAGTGCGAGAAGAGAAACGCGCACTTATTCCGGCAGTTACTCATGTCGATGGCTCCGGTCGCCTTCAAACTGTCCACAAGGAAACAAATCCACTTTTCTACCTTCTAATTTCTACTTTCTACTTTCAGACCGGCGTCCCGTTGGTCCTCAACACTTCCTTCAACGAAAACGAACCAGTAGTCTGTCGACCCGAAGAAGCGCTCGATTGCTTTCTGCGCACCAAGATGGATGTTCTCGTGATGGGTAACTTCTTGCTCGAGCGAAAGGAAACCCCGGTAGCAGCCGCCAGGAGAAGTAGCATCCCGCAAGAAGCTTACGCGATTAGCCGTCGGTTGCGCGAAGGCATGGGCGCGGAAGAAGTTTATCTCTTCGGTTCCCATGCCCGCGGCGATGCGAACGGCGACAGCGACCTCGATCTTTTGGCGATTGTGCCGCACTCGTCGGCCTCCAGTTACCGCCGGTCCGTGGAGGCTCTTGGTCACGCGCGCGAAATTCGATTCCCGAAAGACATCATCGTTATGACACGCACCGAGTGGGAGCGAGACCTGGAGGTAGTCTGTTCGCTGGCCAGCACGGTTAAGCGCGAAGGCACAGCACTCCGTGAGTAGGAAAGCGGAACTGGTTCGCGCCTGGTTGCTCAAGGCCGACCACGACCTGCAAAGTGCCCGGCTCCTAATCTCAGAACGGGTGCAATTGCTGGATGTTGCTGTTTACCATTGCCAACAAGCCGGAGAGAAAGCCCTCAAGAGTTACCTGACCGCGCATGATATCATCTTTCCCAAAACGCACGAGCTCGGCGAACTCCTTAACCTGTGCCTGCCCGCGCAGCCGAACTTCGAGCAATTCCGCAGTCACGCTGAGGAACTAAGTCCGCTCGCGCATCGGTTCCGATATCCTGGCGAAACGAACGAACCAACTCCCGAAGAAGCGACCCGAGCATTGCAGCTCGCGGAGGAACTCTACGTCTTTTGCGAGAAACAGTTATACCCAGCGGCCAAATAAGCCATCGCCACAGTTATTGAGTAATCTCGCTCCATGCGATCGGAAAGTAACAAAGAGCGGGTGGAGTCTTTTATGGTCGCCTTGGGCCAAGGCGTGCAAGGGCCTGGCCGAATCTACCTGGCGGGCGGTGCCACCGCAGTCCTTTACGGTTGGCGAACGATGACTATCGACATCGACATTAAGCCCGACCCTGAGCCCGCCGGACTCTTTGAATCTATCGCTACCTTAAAAGACCGGTTGGACATCAATATAGAATTAGCTAGTCCCGATGATTTCATTCCCGCCATCGCAGGTTGGCGCGAGCGCAGCCTTTTCATCGCGCGGCACGGCCAGGTCGATTTCTTTCACTACGATCCGTACGGCCAGGCTCTCTCGAAATTACAACGCAGACACGATCGCGACCTGCTTGACGCCCGCGCTCTCCTCCAAACCGGCCTTATCACCCTCCCGCACCTGCATGAATTTTTCGACTCCATCGAGCCGGAACTGATCCGCTATCCCGCCATTGATCCAGCCTCATTCCGAAAGTCCGTCCTAGAATTTTGCCATGAAAGCACTCGAGCTTAACGGCACTCTCCCAGGTCAGGAGTTAGTCTGGCAAGGGCTAGTTGACTTAAGGGAAGGAAAACAAACTATCGCATCCTGCCTCGTGCAAGTTGCGCGCACGCGTCTGGCCCGAGCTGGACTTATGCAAAGCAGTGTATCGAAGACTGCCATCGAGGCCGAGCTACAGCTCTACGAACTTCTCCGCGCGGAAGGGGGAGACGCCTACTCCCGATATAATTCGCTCCTCGGCGAGTTAGTCAGTTTCGAAAATGCGCTGGATCATAAGCAGAATAATCTGGCTTAACGTCTTATCTCTGCCTTCCGACCGTTGACCTCTGTGCCTCTAGTCTTGAATAACTCCTCCAACGAAAACGAACCTGGCGTCTATTGCCCCGAAAAAGCGCTCGATTTTGTCCGAACGAATATGGACGTGCTTGTTCTCGGGCGGTCTTCCTACAGAGACGATTAATTCATGCGTAGCCCTTCGGCGAAGAGTATATGACCGCTATCCTCGGCATCTCTGCTTTCTACCATGACTCCGCCGCAGCTTTGGTGGTCGATGGGAAAATTGTTGCTGCAGCTCAAGAAGAGCGTTTCACGCGTAAGAAGCATGATCCCGAATTTCCAGAACATGCGGTCGAGTTTTGCCTGAAGCAGGCCGGTCTGAAACCGGCCCACGTGGATTATGTAGGCTTTTACGACAAGCCATTGCTAAAGTTTGATCGCTTACTGGAAACTTATTTGGCTTATGCGCCCTTAGGTTTTTCTTCCTTCCTGCGCGCTGTTCCGCTCTGGGTTAAACAGAAGTTGCGTTTGCCGCGAGAATTGGATCGCGGCCTGCAACATTCCTACAAGAAGGCATACGTTTTTACAGAACATCATGAGTCTCACGCGGCGAGCGCCTTCTTTCCATCTCCGTTCGAGGAAGCTGCTATTCTAACACTTGACGGGGTAGGGGAATGGGCAACGGCCAGTTATGGCTATGGCCGGGATAACAAGATTACGCTCACGCATGAGATGCGGTTTCCTCATTCCCTTGGAATGTTGTATTCAGCTTTCACTTACTTCACCGGTTTCAAAGTTAACTCGGGCGAATACAAACTCATGGGTCTCGCGCCGTATGGAGAGCCAAAGTACGCGGACACGATCCTGAAGCATTTGATAGACCTTAAGGAAGATGGGTCGTTCCGAATGAATATGGCCTACTTCAATTACTGCCAAGGGCTCACGATGACGTCTCGAAAGTTTGACAAGCTGTTTGACGGCCCGCCTCGATCGGCAGAAGCCCCTCTTACCGAGCGCGAAATGGATCTTGCGGCGTCAGTCCAGGCAGTAACTGAAGAGATAATGCTGCGGATCGCGCGGCACGTGCATTGCCAGACTGGAATGAAGAATCTTTGCCTCGCGGGAGGCGTTGCCCTGAACTGCGTCGGGAATGGACGGATTCTTCGAGAAGGGCCTTTTGAAAATTTGTGGATACAACCTGCAGCTGGTGACGCTGGTGGAGCGCTGGGGGTCGCACTTTTCATCTGGCACCAACTCTTGGAAAGCCCGCGTCATGTGACTAGTCAGGATGACCAAAGCGGTTCTCTTCTTGGTCCATCATTCAGCGAAGCGGAAATTCAGAAATTTTTGGACGGGGTCGGCGGGCGCTACCACAAAGCGGATACCGAAGAAGATCTGTGCGATCGAGTAGCCGACCTGATGTCTCAGGGGAAAGTAGTCGGCTGGTTTCAGGGACGAATGGAATTTGGCCCGCGAGCACTCGGAGCTCGGAGCATCCTAGGCGATGCTCGTAATCAGGAAATGCAATCGACCATGAACCTCAAGATCAAGTTCAGAGAGTCGTTCCGTCCGTTCGCTCCAAGCGTCCTTGCGGAAAAGGCGCATGAATATTTCCAGATGAGGACGGGCGAAGAAAGTCCTTATATGTTGTTAGTCGCACCATTGGATAAAAGTCGCCGGCTTCCCGTGGAATCCGCAAATGGAGACTTGCAAGGTATCGAAAAATTAAAGGTTCCGCGTTCGCAGCTGCCCGCCATCACCCATGTCGACTATTCGGCGCGGGTCCAAACCGTGGATAGGCAACGTCATGGTCGCTACCATCAACTACTTGAAAGCTTCGAGAAACGCACGGGTTGCGGTGTAATAATCAACACCAGCTTCAATGTTCGCGGTGAGCCGATCGTCTGCACGCCGGAAAATGCGTATCGCTGCTTTATGGCGACAAATATGGATGTTTTGGTGCTCGAGGGACTGATTCTCTTCAAGGATGAGCAACCTGAGGCGAAGCAGCACGAGCTCGAAAGTTACCTGGCGCAGTTTCAACTAGACTAAAATCGAATGGCTCTCATCGAGATCAATAAGAATCCTTCAAAAAATGAGTTGCGACGATTCGCACTAATTTGGTTCCCGCTGTTTTTCGTCGTCGTAGCCACGCTTGTTTTTCACAAGACACACTCGTGGAGAAATGCGGCCTTGATCCTAGGTCCCGCATTGATACTGAGCGTCATCTCCTATATTTGGCTTGGAATCGCGAAGACAATTTATATTTCCTGGATGTACGCGTCTTATCCTATCGGGTGGGTTGTCTCACACATTCTGCTGGGCTTGATCTATTTTGTTGTGCTTACACCCATCGGCGTGATAATGAAGCTATTCGGACACGACCCATTACAGCGTAGCTTTCAACCCGAAGCTTCGTCATATTGGGTTGCCCGCGACGCTAATAACGATCCGGCCAGATACCTGCGACAGTTCTGAAACAAGGGGCTACATGACAGAGAATTCAACATCACGTTCAAGCAATTCGTTCTCGCAGCAGGCAGCTGGAAAGCGCCCGGGCTTGTTTAGAGATTTCTGGGATTTCCTCCGTCAGAACAAGAAGTGGTGGTTATTACCGATTCTGGTTTGCTTATTCTTCGTTGGCGTTTTGATCGTGCTCGGCAGCACAGCTGCAGCGCCTTTCATTTACACGCTCTTCTAATTGGCAGAGAGCGAACTCACTCCGCGTGAGTTTTGTTAGAGTCTCTTCGCATGAGGCCCAAGGAATGCAGGCGACAATTACGAATTCTAGTCGAGCAACTGGTTCGCGATCGCTCGGTCGAAAACTTATTTTCGCGCTGATCGCGAGCTGCCTCGGCTTGCTCCTGGCGGCCGGCGTTGCCGAGCTGGCATTTCGTGTTCTGGAGTATCAGCGAAGTCGGTCCTTCAAATACGAAGGTCAAGGTGGGGTATGGGTGTCGGATGGCCGTTGGGGTTGGAAACCAAATCCCGGCTACTATCACATCGTCACGAATGAGTTTGACATGCGCGGGACCGTTAATGAGCTGAACATGAATGATGTTCCCTTTGTTCCCGGAGAAGATGAGTCTCGCACACGCATTTTCGCGCTCGGTGATTCACACACTTACGCGTATGGCGTCTCTATGGAACAAGCCTGGCCCAAGGTAGTGGAACGCAAGCTAAATGCGGATCAAGGGGCCGACAGTTATCGCGTCTATAACGGAGGCGTCACCGGCTTTAACATGCACCAATACCTTCTGCGGCTTATTGACCAGGGTCCAATGCTGCACGCGAACTACGTTGTGCTTGGCTTGTCCTACGCCACGGACCTCTACGACTTACTTCCGCCTGACCACGGCGGATGGATCTACGGCGGCGACCGCGCGCGCGATTACTTCGACTTTGATTCGGCAGGGAATCTCAAGCAGCTTCATTGGGAACCAAGTTCCGCTGGTGCCGGTCGATCTACGGCAGCAGCTCCGCGCACACGCCAGTTACTAGAGAACCTCGCCACCTTTCGCTATCTTCGCCGATCCCCATTCGCGCTGTTCGTCGGCAGCCACGTCAAAGTCAAAGGCCAATCTCTTTGGCCGAACATGGAAGTAATCATGGAGAAGGAGCCAACCCCCCAGCACGAATATCAATGGCGCCTATTCACCGCTCTGCTCGACCGCATCAATGAAGAAGCGAATAATCAAGGAAGTAAGCTGATTGTTGTTGGTATTCCCTACATCGCACAAGTCTATGATGAGACTTGGAAGTCTAGCTTCGCGGGCAATGAGAAGTTTAGCCGGACCGCGGGAGTTGACCGTGTCCGCACGCTCTGCGAATCTCGCGCTATTACCTACATCGATACGCTTGAACCATTGCGCGCGCGACAAAAGCAGTTAGGCCGCTGGCTCCATTATCGCGAAGATGCCCACCCGACTCCGGAAGGCCACGAAGAGATCGCGGAAACGATCGTTCGCGCTGGGGTTGTGCAACAGCATTAAGAGACGACCATCTCTCGATCGCAGAGTTCACGAGTGAAGTCTTTCAATTTATTGAATCGAACCCTTGATCAAAGGATGCCGAAGTGCCGACGCGAAGCGTGCAAGTGTTTGGAGAGCTTCAGCGTCTTCGACCGTAGTTATTACTACCTCCCAATTTGCATGTGAGCGACGCGATTATTACAGTCCAAGGCCTAGGCAAAAAGTACTCAATTCGGCACCAGACCAGCGAGCGCTACACAGCTCTGCGCGATGTGATTACTGACAAGGCACGTTCTTTATTCAGCAAGCCGCAATCCGCGATCCGCAACGGTTCTTCGATAGAAGATTTCTGGGCCCTGAAAGACATCAGTTTCGAAGTGAAGCCCGGTGAAGTCATCGGGATTATCGGCCGCAACGGCGCGGGCAAGTCGACCCTGCTGAAGATTCTCAGTCGCATCACCGAGCCTACCGAAGGTAAGATCCGGATAAAAGGACGGGTGGCATCTCTCTTAGAGGTCGGGACCGGATTTCATCCAGAATTGACGGGCCGCGAGAACATCTACTTAAATGGGGCGATCCTCGGAATGCACCGCACGGAGATCAAAGCGAAGTTCGACGAGATCGTCGCCTTTGCAGAAGTAGAGAAGTTCTTGGACACTCCGGTGAAGCGCTACTCCAGTGGCATGTATGTGCGGCTTGCCTTTGCAGTCGCAGCGCATCTCGAGCCGGAAATTTTGGTTGTTGATGAAGTTCTCGCGGTAGGCGACGCCGACTTCCAAAAGAAATGTCTCGGCAAGATGGGAGATGTGGCGCGCGGCGGGAGGACGGTCCTGTTTGTTAGCCATAACATGACAGCTGTCAGGTCGCTGTGTCGGGATGCAATTTTAATTCACGCCGGAAAAATTGTTGAGCGCGGTCATCCCGATCAGGTCATCAAAACCTATCTAAAGGCGAGCGAGGAGACGGGCTGGGAGGTTTCATGGAGTGATCCGGCACGAGCTCCAAGTGGAGACGGAATATGGCTGAGCCGCGTGAAGGTGGCTCCCCGGGATGGCGGAGACTTGAGTCGCGTGGAGATAACGGTGCCGCTACAAATTGTAATTGAATACTATAACACGATCCCTGGGCGACTTATAAATGTCAGCCTAGTAATTTATACGCAGGACAATCAGTGCGTTTTGAACACTGGTTCAGACAGTGCAGCGCGCGAGATCGGAACTCACCGGGCAGTGTGTTCCATACCGGGAAGCTTTTTCAACGACGAAACTTATCGACTTCGTGTCCTTCTGGTGCTTGACAGCTCCCGCGCCGTTGTAGACCGAGATCATTTGGTAAGCTTTGAATTACACGATAGTCCGCGGGAGAGTAATTGGTACGGCAAATGGATTGGCGTCGTTAGACCTACTTTTGAGTGGCACACTAAGCACCTTGACGGTTCCACTCAGGTGCGACAATGATCAAACAAGTGCTGAAGGCTGTTGTGCCTCTTTCAGCCCGACGACTGTTTAGGTGCGCCGAAGCACGAATCATCAATAGTACCGGAAAGCTCTACTGCCCGGTGTGCGATTCTCGCATTGCACGCTTCGAGAAACTGCCGCGCTTTTACTATGAACAGATGGATGCTCACGGGTTCGACTACCGCAGTCGCAAAGGAGAGACATGTAATGTTGCCGCCTATTCTTGCCCCCTTTGTGGTGCGAGCGATAGGGATCGCCTTTACGCGCTTTATTTGAAACATGTCATCACCGGGCCGATGAGCTCGACCTTTAGTCTCTTGGATATCGCGCCTTCGCGGCCCTTGTCTGATTACATCAGACGTAATTTCCCCATTCGATACAAAACCGCGGACCTCCTCATGGAAGGCGTCGACGACCGCGTCGATATAACTGATATGCGGCCGTACGGGGAGGAAAGCTTCGACGCGTTCATATGCTCGCACGTCCTAGAACATGTTGCAGACGACCGGAAGGCCATGAAAGAGCTGTTTCGCATCCTTAAGCCTGACGGTTGGGGTATTTGTATGGTGCCAATTCAGATCGGTCTTGGAGAAATCTACGAACGGGCGGACGTCACCTTGGAATCCGAACGATGGAAGCATTTCGGCCAAGGTGATCACGTAAGGACGTACTCTCGAGAAGGATTCCTCGATAGATTGCAGGCGGCAGGATTCAGTACTCAGCTACTTACCGCAGTCGACCTAGGAGGGAATGAAGTGCTGCGGCACTGTGGAATTGCTGTCGAAAGCGTCCTCTATATTGCGCTTAAAGAACGCTCTAGTGTTCGCCCCACCGTGAGATAGAAGCCTAATTCTCGATGCGACTCGCGATCATGCAGCCGTACTTTCTGCCTTACATCGGTTATTTTCAGCTGATGACCGCAGTCGATAAGTTTATTCTTCTGGACGATGTTAACTTCATCAATCGCGGATGGATCAATCGTAATCGAATCGCGGTCAGCGGTGAACCGCACTGGTTGACACTTCCGCTTGTAAAGGCGAGCCAAAACCGACTGATCAACGAGATTGAGATCGTGGACGATGAAACATGGAAAACAAAGACAATGCGAATGTTAGAAACGAGCTATGCGGGGGCGCCGTTTGCTCGTGAGATTCTTCCTATCTTCTCTAAATTGCTGACCGAAGCCAAGGGGCGGCTTTCTCCATTTCTATACCATTCCCTAAGTGAGCTAGCGGATTACATTGGAATTGAGGTGAAGATTGAGCCGACCTCCGCAATGTACCCAAAAGGCGGGCAGTCTGGAGCAGCTCGGATTTTGGATATTTGCAGAAAGGAAGGCGCTACGGCGTATCTGAATTTGTCGGGCGGGCGAGAGCTGTATAACTTGGAGATGTTTGCGGCCCACGATATCGAGCTTCTTTTCCTCGACCCTAATCTGACAGCCCTATCGTTGAGGCATGGTGGCCGAGAAGGTCCGTCGCTGTCCATTCTCGACCTTTTACTTTTCAATTCGGCTACTGCGATCCGTGAAGCCACGCGAATGTCTTGCGTGAGCCCAGCGTGATTCACGGAGGTGCCCACGTCTCCTATCCAGTCAATGACTCTCGAACGTATTTTTGCGGAGGTTTTCTCCATTCCGGAAGGGACAGTGGGCGACTCCCTTGCGCTGCGCGAAATTTCTTCCTGGGATTCGATGTCGCACATGATGCTGATCGCCAGAGTAGAAGAGACCTTTTCAATCGAGCTAACCGGCGATGAGATTGCGGACTTTCGCAGTGTAAAAGACATCCGCGAAGCTCTCGCCCGCCGCGGCCAATGAATCTTTCTGAGACTCAGGTGCTGGTTACCGGCGGCGGACGGGGCATCGGACGCTATCTGGTGGAAAACCTCGCCGGTAAAGCGAAGCGCGTCGCGGTGTTTGAGCGTGACGAGGCCGCTTATGGAGAGCTTGTCGCTGCGCTTCCCGGTGTCAATTGCTATCGCTGCGATGTAACGGAGCCGACTGCGGTGGCGGATGCCGTCGTCGCATTGGAAAAGGATGGACTAGACATCGATGTGCTCGTGAACAATGCGGGACTCATTTACAGCGCTCCGCTAATCAATGTGACCGAGAAAGATAATCGCGTGCATTCCACAGAAGCATGGCAGCAGGTCCTCGCCGCTAATCTGTCTTCAGTATTTTATGTCACCAGCCAGGTCGTTGACCGAATGCTGAAACGGCGGAAAAAAGGCGTTGTGATCACTATGAGTTCGATTTCTGCGCGGGGAAACGCCGGTCAGTCCGCCTATTCAGCCGCCAAGGCAGGAGTTAATGCACTGACTCGCACCTGGTCAAAGGAACTAGGAGGTTTCGGAATCCGTTTCGCTTCGATTGCGCCGGGTTTTATGGATACCCCGTCGACCCAAGCGGCTCTGAGTGAAGCCATCATCGCAAAGTTGAAACAGCAAATCCCTCTCCGACGATTGGGTGAGGTAGAGCATATTTTCCAAACTGTTCGCTTTATCATAGAGAACGACTACGTGAACGGCGCAGTAATTGAAGTCGACGGCGGCTTAGTAATTTAGCCTAGGAAGGCATGCCCTATATCTCGAATCTCGGTTTAAAGTTTAGGGAAACTGCAGCGGTTCATGCTGAACGCGCCGCGTTGCGGGAGCCCGAGCGCGGAATCACCAGTTACCTTCAACTAGATCATCTCTCAAATCAGATTGCGCGTCTTCTCCTTCAGCGTGGTCTACAGCGTGGTGATGTCGTAGCGATGTTTCACGATAAGTCACCAGCCGCATTCGCCTCTATGCTAGCGTGCCTCAAAGTCGGCCTTCTCTATACCAATCTTGATCCCGACAGTCCCTGGGAACGGTTGCGTAAGATCCTTGAGACCTGTGAACCGAAGGCAATTCTCAACAGCTATACCGAACTACCGCACGCAGTCGATGTGCTAAAAGGGGAGGCTATGGTGGTTCAAATGCGGCAAGTGGAGATCTTGGCGGAACTCGACGCCCTTGAAACCTCCGATCTACCGGACCTCGGTGCAGTTACAGGTGCCGATCCAGCTTATATAATGTTCACTTCGGGTTCTACCGGGATCCCGAAGGGAGCCGTCATGTCTCACGCGAATGTTTTAAACTTTATCGATTGGGCGCAAGATCGCTTCGAGATCAGACCCAGCGATATTCTCTCGAACGCAAATCCGATTTACTTCGATAATTCTGTTTTTGACTTCTACGCCGCGATTTTTTCCGGTGCTTCCATGGTGCCGATCTCCTCGGAGCAGGCGCGTGACCCTCGGGGGTTAGTTGGAGTTATAAACAGGATGCTTTGCACCGTCTGGTTTTCCGTCCCGTCTCTCCTCGTCTACCTGCTGACCACGCGGGCGCTTGGCGCAAGCGACTTCCCTGCGATCCGGAAAATTATCTTCGGCGGCGAAGGGTTCCCGAAGTCGAAGCTAAAGCTGCTTTACGATCTACTCGGTCACCGAGCGCAATTGGAAAACGTCTACGGACCGACGGAATGCACCTGTATCTGTTCCGCGCACACGATTGGACCTTCCGATTTCAAAGATATGCAGGCGCTCGCGACTCTTGGATTTCTCGCGCCGAATTTCGATTACGAGATCCTTTCGGACGGTGGGGGAGAAAACGCGGGGGAGCTTTTCCTTCGCGGACCTGACGTAGGTCTCGGTTACTACAATGACCCAGAGCGCACGACCCAGGCCTTTGTCCAGAACCCCACCCATCACCGGTTTAGCGATATTGGTTATCGCACCGGCGATCTTGTCCGTCGCGATTCTGAGGGGCGCTTGCACTTCAAAGGGCGCGCAGATTTCCAAATCAAACACATGGGATATCGGATCGAGTTGGAGGAAATCGAAGCCGCACTTGGCACCGTGGACGGTGTCAAAGAATGCGCAGTCATTTACCGCAACCTCGGAGACGGGCTCGGACAAATTCACGGTTTCGCTTCCCTGGCTGTGCCTGCCGAGTCCGAAGAATTGATCGAAAGCGTTGCAAAGATCGTCCCGCCCTACATGGTGCCGAAGCGAGTCACGGTCCTTGAGGTGCTTCCGAAGAACGCCAATGGGAAGATAGATCGCCTCGCTCTTCAGAGCATGCCCTCCTCCGCAGTATGAAACGGATCGTTCTTTTCGGTACCGGCAAGATCGCCGAAGTGCTGCTCTACTTCTTCCAGCACGAGAGCGACTACGAAGTCGTGGCATGCACGGTGGATCGCAGCTTTATCCCGGGCGAACAGTGGCAAGGGCTGCCCGTGGCAGCTTTCGAGGAAGTCGAGAAGCTCTATCCGCCCGACCAATACGCCATGTTCGTTGCTCTCGGTTATCAGGAACTAAATGCGCTCCGCGCCCGCAAGTGTGCTGAAGCTAAAGCGAAAGGCTATTCACTCATCTCCTACATCCATCCGCAGTCCGGTTTGCCAGAGGATTGCGAGCATGGGGAGAATTGTTTCATCATGAATCACGTCATGATCCATCCGCGCGTTCGGCTGGGGAACAATGTATTTGTATGGAGCGGCGCGATGATAGGTCATCACAGCACCATTGGCGATCACTGCTGGCTTACTTCGTGTGCGAATATTTCGGGCGTAGTCACGGTAGGAAAGAACTGCTTTTTCGCGGTAAACGCGACCGTCGCCCACAATGTTGTCATCGGGGACGAAAACTTCATTGGTGCGAACACCTTGATCACGAAATGCACGGATGATCGGCAAGTCTTCTTGGCTGAGAACACGAAGCCTTTTCGGCTAAGCAGCTATCAATTCCTGCGTATGTCGAACTTTGCTCAGTTATGATATCCGCTACGTCAACAGCAGCGCCCCATCCATTCGCGTTGCCCGACTTTCCAGATGGGTATCTGTTGCGCACCGAGCGCCTGGAGCTGCGGGCGCCGAGTCTGGAGGATGTTAACGCTCTTTGGCCATACGTTACTGATGCGCGCATTACCCGGTTTCTCGCGTGGGATCCACACCCGAGCAAGGAGGTTACGAAGAGCATGCTGTGCGGATTGATCGAAGCGCAAGAGCACGGCAAGGCGTTCCACTGGGTGATCGTACGGCGCGAAGAGGTAGTCGGTATTGTTTCCCTGATTGATGTGCGTCGCACGCATCGCTGTTGGACATTGAATCGCACCGAATTGGCTTACTGGTTAGCCTCCGATTGGCAAGGCTTTGGCTACGCCACTGAGGCTTGTGATAGAGTCTTGCAGTTCGCATTTGAAAACCTCGGTTTCCATAAGGTGGTTGTTTACCACGCGACCGATAATCCTCCCTCCGGCGCCGTCGCGCAGCGGCTCAATTTTCGTTACGTTGGGGAGGAGGTGGAGGCTTTCCAGAAAGATGACGTCTGGCATGACCTAAAACATTACGAAATGCTCAACCATGAGTATTTCGGCCAACGCATAGAATCCCGTGCACATTAACGAAGCAAATTTTTATCGCTGTCCGGCGACTGGCAGCCCGCTAGCTTTGCATTGTACCGCGCAAGAGGGCGACGCGGTCTTGCAGGGAGAGCTTGTCGCTGTGGACGGCGAACACCATTACCGAATTTGCAATGGCATTCCTGATTTCACTTGGCCGCGTGATTTGGCTAAGGCTGATGCAGAAACTCGTGACTCGTACGAAAGCATAGCAGATGATTATGACAGGTATGCGCCGCTTCCGTTTGAGACCTACTATGCGAACGAAGACAGTGTTCGTGAACGAATGGTGGACCTGCTTGAGCTGAAACCCGACTCGAAAGTTTTGGAGATCGGCTGCGGCACGGGACGCGGTGCCGAGCATATCCTCCGCCGACTGGACGCGACCGGACGGCTCTATCTACAGGAATTAACTCCCAAGCTACTCGCCAAAGCGGTGGGCAAGCTTCAGGGCATTACCGTGCACACCGAATTTTCCGTCGCCAATGGAAGTTATTTGCCGTTCCGCGACCACGCTTTCGATGCTGCTCACCACTTTGGAGGAATCAATACGTTTGCCGACATTCCACGCTGCCTCTCGGAGTTGGCTCGTGTGGTTCGTCCAGGAGGTAAAGTTGTTGTCGGCGACGAGGGCCTAGGGCCGTGGTTGAAAGACACTCAGTTCGGAAAAATTATGGCTAACTCGAACCCCCTTTTGAAATGCGAGGTTCCGCTGTCGTCACTCCCACCAACGGCGAGTGAAGTACGCGTGGAATGGATTTTGATGGGAGCATTCTTCGTAATCGACTTTAGAGTGGCATCGTCTGCTCCGACTCCGAATTATCATTTGCAGATTCCGAGCGCTCGCGGTGGTAGTCATTGGACACGTTATTTCGGCCAGCTCGAGGGTGTGACAGAGGAGACAAAGAAGCTCGCTCAAGAAGCACGTCAAATAGCTGGCCTCAGCATGCATCAGTGGCTGGACGTGGCAGTACGAAAGGCAGCCGAGGAAGAATTACGGAACAAATTGTTCTCCTGAGCATTCACGTCAAATCTTCTTCGAGATCTTAGCATCGCGCAGGTGAGTGCAGCAAAGTTTAATTGGCAGAAACAGGGTCGGATTTTCGTAGCCGACGGCCGCTATGAATGGATGCACGCCTACGCGCAAGTTCCGTCGCCCCTTTTGCTGGAAGATAAAATTCGGATCTATTTCACGTGCCGCCCAGCACCAGAGCCTTCCGGGGATTTTGTCAGCTACACCACCTTTCTGGATGTGGATCGTGATGATCCCCAAAAAATTCTTTATGTTCATGATCGCCCTGTTTTGCCGCTGGGAGATCCAGGTACGTTCGACGAATTCGGCGTTATGCCTTGCTGTGTTATCCGAAAAGGGGGAGAAATATGGCTTTATTACGTGGGATGGGCGCGGACTCGCGGGGTTCCGTGGCAGTCAGCGATCGGGCTGGCGATTAGCGATGACGGTGGTTCCTCCTTTGAACGGTATGCGCTGGGGCCGATAATTACACGCACCCCACAGGAACCTTTTGTGCACGGCAGCCCGTTCGTCATGCCCGTCGGTGACCGTTATCATTTATGGTATCTAGCTGGAACGGCGTGGGTGAATCATGGTGGCCGGATGGAAAGTATTTATCGATTGTTTCATGCGATTTCTGATGACGCGATCCAATGGCAACGTGACGGAATACCCTCTGTTCCTACGCTGGACGAAAACGAATGCCAGGCAAGACCAGCCGTTCTATGTCTCGGTGATTGCTATCATATGTGGTTTTCGTATCGACATGGCGTGGACTTCCGAAACCCACAAAGAGGATATGGCATTGGCTACGCTCGGAGCGACGATCTAATTACGTGGCATAGAGCGGATGGTTCCGGAGGGTTAACCAAATCATCGAGTGGATGGGACTCGGAAATGGTGTCTTATCCGAGTCTCTTGGAAGTGGAAGCTAAGACCTACCTTTTTTACTGTGGCAATTCCATGGGACGCGATGGTTTTGGTTACGCTGTGCTGCGTAGCTCGAGGTAGAGCAGGGGATTGAGCATCCGTAACAGGAAACACTTCGCGAAGCTCCTATGTCCGCTAATGAATGTCCGCCCGGTTCCGCAAACGCTTTAAATGCTAAGGGATGGCATGGATTTTATCAGACAAGGCATTCTGGGCGCTTTCCAACCGAATGGGTGGTCAGGACTCTAGCGGGCGGAAACTATCCAGGCCTTAAGATCGACAAATTGAAATACAGAGGCGCGCGTGTCCTCGATTTGAGTTGCGGTGACGGTCGCAACCTGCCGCTTCTGCTTCATCTGGGATTCGAGGTGCACGCCACCGAGATCTCCGCCGTAATGATAGCCGATCTTGAACAGATTGCGCGAGAGCAGGACTGGAATGTCTCCTTCAAAGCGAGCCGAAATACTGAGCTCCTGTACCCCACCGCTTTTTTCGATTATGTTCTCTCATGTTCCAGTTTCTACTACATGGATTCCAATACGGCGTGGGAAGAGGTTGTGGGTGAGCTTGCTCGCGTCGTGCGCCCTGGCGGCATCCTCGTAGCAAATCTGCCCGATCCGGATAATGCGGTGCTTTCGGGAGGCGACGCGCTACCCGATGGCTCGATGATCATTCGCAATGATCCATTCAATTTGCGAAATGGGCTGCGGTTTATGGTAGCCAGCAGCCGTGACGATGTTGCTCGACTCCTGAGCCCTTCGTTTGTGCCGTTGGGAATAGGACATCAGAACGACGACTTTTACGGTCTAAAGGTGTCAGCCTACATCTTTGTCGCGCAGAGGGTTTGAGAATGACTCCGTTTACTGAGCAGTTGTTTGTAGGCCGGCCGAACATCGGCAATCGGCAGACCTTTATGCGTCGCGTAGACGATATCTTAGATCGACGCTGGCTCTCCAATGCAGGGCGATACGTCCGCGAATTTGAGCAGCGTGTGGCGGACTTTCTCCAGGTGCGGCACTGCATCGCGATGTGTAATGCGACTGTAGGGCTGGAGATTGCCATACGGGCTTTAGGGCTGCGCGGGGAAGTAATAATTCCTTCATTCACTTTCATCGCTACCGCCCATGCGCTCCAGTGGCAGGAGATTACTCCAGTGTTTTGTGACATTGAGCCGACGACCCATAATATCGATCCATCGCAAATCGAAGCGCTCATAACTCCGCGTACAACGGGCATCCTTGGCGTTCATCTCTGGGGGCGCGCATGTAATATCGACTCGCTTGAAGCCCTCGCCTCCAAGCACCGACTGCAACTCATGTTTGATGCGTCCCACGCATTTGGGTGTACGCACGAGGGCAAGATGATCGGTGGTTTTGGTCGCGCGGAGGTCTTCAGTTTCCACGCCACAAAATTCGTCAATACCTTCGAAGGCGGGATGGTCGCTACCAACGATGACGACCTGGCTGCGAAGATGCGCTTAATGAAGAATTTTGGATTTACCGGCTACGACCAGGTCGAGTATCTCGGCGTCAACGGCAAGATGAACGAGATCTCGGCGGCGATGGGGCTAACGAATCTGGAGAGTATCGACGCGTTTATCGAAACTAACAGGAACAACTATGAGGTCTATCGTGCGGAGCTAGCCGGTATGCCGGGTGTCGCGATTATTGAGTATGATGAGTCCGAAAGCAATAACTTCCAATACATAGTCGCGGAAATAGACTCCGAAGCCTGCCCCATAAGTCGCGACCGGCTCTTACAGCATCTACACGACAACAACATTATTGCCCGTCGATATTTCTATCCAGGTTGCCATCGAATGGAGCCATATTGCAGTCTGTTCCCAAACGCGGGAGCGGTACTGCCTCAAACCACGAAGTTGGCAGATCGGGTGCTCGTTCTTCCAACCGGCTCGGCAGTGTCTCCTGATATGGTTAGAGAGGTTTGTTTGATCATACGTGCTGCCGTATCGGCGGCCAAGCGTTAGTGGCTGCATCCCACGTTACTTGTTTGCCGTTATGGAGATCGACATTTCTACAACGTTTGGTCATGCGCTGAACGATCTCGTCGAGAAGCATATTACCGAGGTTAGCGATCCGAAAACTAACCACGCACCACTTGTGAGTGTGGCGTTGGTTACCTACAACCATGCTAAGTCAATCGAGAAGGCTCTCGAAAGTATTCTCGTGCAGGAGACACCGTTCCCTTTCGAAATTGTTATTAGTGATGATTATTCAACCGATGGAACTAGAGAAATCATTTGCCGATACCAAGAAAGACTTCCTGAGCAGATTCGACTCATCCTGGCCGATCGCAACCTATGGCAGGCGATTCCGGGGTTAGCGACGAGCCCAACCTGCAACCTGGCGATTCTGAATGCATGTCGCGGAAGATATATCGCTCTCCTCGAAGGAGATGATTATTGGATCCATCCGCAAAAATTGGCTCTACAGACGGCTCTCCTAGAAGCCAATCCAGATAGCTCGTTATGCTTTACAGCTGTAAGTGAGGCCCGGCGGGCTGAAGATGGGAGCTACGGGCAAACGTGCGAAAGAAGGCCTAAGGTAGTGAAACGTTTCTATGGGCCGGAAGATGCCATCTTGATCCCTTGGCAGATCTCTCACACTTCAACGTTCTTGCTTAGAAACAACTATGTTCGATACCCATCTTGGGTTTCCGGAGTGTTGAACGCCGACATGGCGATAGTCGCGCTTTACTTGAAAGAAGGTCCTGCCGTATTTCTGGACGAAATAACTTCTGTCCACAACGTTACCTTAGAGGGGATATATTCATCTATTACTCCGATCAGGATGTGCGCGGAAAGCTTGAAAACATTTTCGAAAATCTACGAGATGGATAAACAAGTGTACGGATATGTTGAACGCGAACGTTGCGTCTCGAACGCTGCCAGTATCGTCTACTTAATGCTGCGATATCCAAGTAACGCATTATATATGCTGAAGAGACCGAAGTCGCTTTGGCGCACCGCCAGGTATTGCCTCCAGTATCCCGTTGCTGTCGGGACGCAAGTATCCCATACATTACGGGCGCCGCTGCGAACATTGTTGAAGCACCTTGGACTTCGAGGAATTGGAAGCGCAGCTCGCTAGCCGAAGGAAGGGTAATACGAATCTACCATCGAACGTCCAAGCATTGACTTCGGGCGAGCATTCTGCAAGTCTTACTCCCCTTGTAACCTTCGTTATCTACGCGTATAACGAGGAGAAGTATATCAAATCCGCTATCGAGGGAGCTTTCGCGCAAGACTACTCTCCACTGGAGATCTTTCTATCTGACGATGGATCGTTGGATAGGACGTTTGAGATTATGCAGGAGATGGCGGCCGGCTATAAGGGTCCTCACACCGTATCGCTTAATCGGAATGTGCACAATGTAGGTATTGGCAGCCAGTTGAATGCCTGCCTCAAAGAATCCAAAGGGGACCTAATTCTCCTCGCCAACGGAGACGATATTTCTCTTCCCGAGCGCACTCGCCTGACGGTCGACGCTTGGTTGACGTCTGGTAAGAAGGCACACGCCATTTACTCGGACCTAGAAGAGATTGACGAAGAAGGAATACTACGAGGCACGCCTGGTCGCAAAGCCCGGTCCTTCGACACTTTGGAAGAAGGTGTTCGGAAGCGATTTAGTGGCGGAGCACTGGCTGCGTCCCTTACTCTCTCTCGCTCGGTGTTTGATCGCTTTGGTCCGTTGACCGATAATCTTATTCTTGAAGACAACCCGCTGCACATGCGTGCCATGCTGTTAGGCGATTGCGTCCACTTGGACCGATCTTTGGTGAAGTATCGTGTCCATGCCGAGAACATGAGCCAGGCCTATGCGCATACTGCTTTTGAGACTTGGGTGAAGCGATACCGCGAGCGGCTTGTGTGGCAAAAGAGAGAAGGAATTAAGGCCTATCTTCAAATGTTGCGTGACCTATATCAATTACCGGCGGAACGCTGGCCCGCGCAAGATCTGAAAGAGGCGCGTTGGGCCGGGATGGAAATGCTGCTCGAGAATACTCTGGAACACGACTACTACGCCGGTGATCGCTCGATCGGATTGAGGCAAAGATGGAAAAGTCTTTGCCGCCTAAGCCTGATCCTTACCAAACTTTGGCTCAAAACCGTTTT
Organism: Chthoniobacterales bacterium; assembly: GCA_038237435.1. GTDB lineage: Bacteria > Verrucomicrobiota > Verrucomicrobiia > Chthoniobacterales > UBA10450 > JACCTI01. Next base: position 175,509 of record JBBRYT010000005.1, on the reverse strand, counting down.
TCCCGTTATCGAGCGCAGAAACGAGCGCTGGCATTATAAGAACGTATTGCCGCACTCGGATTAACTCTGCATGCACGGACGGAAACCCTTTATGAGCTTTGTCCTACTTTGCAAAAATATCGGAAAAGAGCTGACACTGCGGACTGCGCGCGCATGCGGCCTTATTCAATGCAGTGGGCACCACTTTATTGGTTCCCTGCTGGATCAACACAGCACGGTGCTGGACCTGGGCGCGAATAAGGGAGAATTTTCTGGCCTCATTGCGCGAAAGTGGAACTGCCGAATCATTGGTATCGAAGCGGATCCGGCAACTTTTAACGGTCTCCCACAAAACGGGCGTGTCCGATTCTTCAACCGGGCAATCTCCTCATCCGACGAGCCCGTTACTCTCTATCTTTCCAATAATCCTGAGGGTAACAGCATTAATCTTAACGTCGCTAATGGTAAAATGGGATGGCGAAGGGAGACCGTAATTGTCCGCGGCGCAACTATCCGAAGCTTGGTCAGCGAACTCGAGCTGAATCACATTGACCTCTTAAAAATGGACATCGAAGGAGCTGAAATCGACGCACTCGCCGCCACGCCGGACGAGCAGTTATGCCTGGCAGATCAAATTGCGATTGAATTTCACGATTGTTTTGATCCGGCTTACGTGAGCGAGACAACGTCAGCGAAGGCTCGGCTTCGATCGCTGGGGTATTTGTGTCTTCAGCTCTCCGCCCCATTCAATTTAGATGTTTTATTCATTCATAAGCGTGTCCTTCGACGAATCGGCTTACTTAGAACCTGTGGCTTACTTCTGCTCTCGGAAATACTGCTACCACTGAAACGTGCTTGGGGCGGACACCTTGAGAAGAAACGCGCGACGGCGGCTCGGTGAGTTTCGCCCGCGGCCTCTAGGACAGAACGATGTGCGGAATCGCCGGAATAATCGGTAATCGTACGATTAACGCGGACGCGTTGTATCAAATGACCGCTGTCCAATCGCATCGGGGACCCGACGGTGACGGCCACCGATTGTTCGCAGATGGCAAAGTCGCATTGGGGCATCGGAGACTTGCTATCATCGATCTTTCGGAAAAGGGACTTCAACCGATGGAGGATACCTCCGGTAGGTTCGTCATTACTTTTAACGGCGAGATCTACAACTATCTCGAAATTCGGGAGGAATTACGGAGTCTCGGCCACTACTTCGAATCCAACTCAGATACCGAAGTTATTCTCGAGGCTTATAAGGAATGGGGCGAATCTTGTCTCAATCGTTTCAACGGGATGTTTGCGTTCGCGCTCTTCGATCAGAACTCAAATACGGTCTTCTGCGCGAGAGATCGTTACGGCGAAAAGCCATTCCTGTTTGCTGAAGGAAAGGATTTTGTCGCGTTCGCCTCAGAGTACAAGGCTATCTTACAGCTATCTGAGGTCTCCCTCGAATATGATGAGTTTCGCTTGCTACGGGGGCTGCACAATCCGGGCACTGGTCTTGACGCCGACCGCGACACAGTTTTCTGCTCCATTTCTCAATTGCGTCCTGGAGAGAAACTCACGATAGACGTTAGCACTTTAAAAATAACAATCGGCCGGTATTGGGACATCGAGCCGGCTCCGGAATTGGAGAAGCTTTCGGAGAAGGACGCGATCATTCGTTTCCGCGAGTTGCTATCGGATTCGGTGCGGCTGCGGATGAGAAGCGATGTGCCAGTTGGATCATGTTTGTCCGGAGGATTGGATTCGAGCGCCATCGTTTGTCTTGCGCTCAACCTCATAAATAAAAGTGCAAAGTATCATTGCTTTACCGGCCGCTTTCCTGGCTCGGCATCCGACGAGTGGGAATATGCGAAAGAGATAGTCAATCAGTGCGGTGTCGTTTCGCATGTAACCGAGCCTACCGTCAAACGGTTCATCGAGGATCTGCCCGAATTCATGTGGTATAACGAATTGCCGGTTGGCAGTTCTAGCCAATATGCACAATGGTGTGTATTTCGCCTCGCTAAGGAGAACGGCGTCACAGTGTTGCTAGATGGCCAGGGATCCGATGAGCTACTCGGGGGTTACGAACAATATTTTCGGCAATACGTGTTGGCATTACAGGAAAGCGGTCAGGGGCAGTTACTGAAAGATGAAGTGCCGAAGATCCGAGCGCGATATCCCTTGGCGTTATCGCCGCCGTTAAGGTCTGTGCGTGACAAGCTACCTTTGGCGTTACGCCACCCTATCGCTACTCGACTAGGCGCCGGGACTAATCTTCTTTTCGGTATTCGCCGGCAAGTGGCTTCTAGATTGAACAAAGTGAATGCTCCAATTCGAGATAAGCGCTTTAACCCGCTGGCAAGCACTCTGTATCAAGATTCCTTTGGCCGATTTCTCACCACCTTACTCCGGTATGGCGACCGCAACTCGATGGCTCATTCACGCGAAGTGCGCTTGCCCTTTTGCGATCACCGCATCGCAGAGTTCGTTTTATCACTGCCTCCAACCTACCTAATGGGAGGGGTACAAACCAAACGGTTGCTTCGCAACAGCATGCGTGGGGTCTTGCCAGAAAAGATTCGACAACGCTGGAACAAACAAGGTTTTCTTCCGCCGCAGGATCGCTGGTTTCAAGGCGGTTTATTAGAGACGGCAAAGGATATTATTTACGACGCTGAATTTCAAAACAGCGAGCTTTGGAACGCAAAGTGGTGGCAATCTGCGTTGAGGCGTTTTCGTAACGGTAATTCACAGTTAGGTTGGGTCTTGTGGGCACCACTAATGACGGAATCTTGGAAAAAATATTTCATTCGTCGATTACAAAGACAAGAGCGCTTTTCTGTCTTCCAGGGCTGAAATCTCGCAAAGTCCGAAGCTATCAGTGATTTGCGCGCTTTATTTGTCAACCACTCCCATCCGGACACGCCTCATATTTCAGGCAGGCGAGTGCCGTGTTTCGCCGATGCCATGGCGCGCGCAAACCATCAAGTTGTCTTGTTAACGCAGGCCCTATCGGAGGATGAGGAAGCGAAATCAGGGGACCAAGTTGCGAGTGAACTAGCGAAGCATGACTGGAGTACCCCGTACCTTCTTTGTTGCAAACCGGCGAAAAGTTTCTTCCTACGAAAGCAAAGGGAGGGCAAATTTGCGGGGCTATTGAGTAAGTCGGTTGTCGCCGGAAATTATCTAAGGAAGTCCGGGGTTTTTGCTGATTGGGTTGATGGGGCACGCTCTTATTGGCCCTTGCTAGTTCCGAAATTCAAACCTCAGATTTGTTGGGCGACTTTTGGTTGTACCGATGCCTGGCTGATTGCACAGTCCGTCGCCGACTTGGGTAACATCCCCTGGGTGATGGATATTAAGGATGGGTGGGATCCAGGAATCCCTGCCAGGCTGCGGGGTCTTCTCGCACGAAGATTCGGTAACGCTGCTTGGATGACTTCGAATTCAAACCTAATGGCGGACAATGCAAAGAAGTGGTTCAGACAGGAGCACACAACCGTCTATAGCGGGATCGCATCTGAGCTGATCGATTGTCAAACTACCACACACGCACGCGGCGAGTTTCACATGGTATTGATAGGCAGTCTATATCACGAGTCGCTGCTACAAAAATTCCTGGGCGGCGTCGAAACGTGGTTAGAGCGATTGAGCGACTCCGAACGTTCGCACGTGCGACTAACCTATGCGGGCTCGAATACACGGATGGTGGAACAGAATATAAGTCGCTTCGGATCTGCCTGTCGCGTGGACTGCCGTGGATACCTCGCCTTTTCTGAATTCGTTGAATTGATTCGATCCGCTTCCGTAAATGCCTACCTGTGGAGGCCGGCGACATTTCATCATAAACTAGTTGAGCTACTTGCATGTGGTCGTCCTATGATCGCTTTCCCCGGCGAGCATGAAGAATCCAAAGCTCTGGCAAGACAAGTTTCCGGTCAGTTGAACTGTTGTCCGACCCCGGAGGCTCTAATCGATTGTCTTCAGTCGATTTGGCAAGGAAGAATGTCACAGGGAACAGGGATCGATAAGAAGGCTTTACAGTCTTTTACCTGGGATTCACAGGTGCAGATACTGCTAAGTGCGTTTCGTAATGTCCTGCCTGCCTAACGTCGCCTTTTCCGTTGGTTCGTCAGGGGTAAAGTCCGCACTGTCGCCTTTCTTTTGGAAACTAAACTAGCGGTGAAGCAACTGATAAAGCGCTGTCTGCGGTCGACAGGTTACGAGGTGCACCGAGTTCCTCATCGGCAGCCTGCCGCCACGGATCGACCAATAGGGGATCTGAAGCCGGTTTTGGAAGATATCGCCGCCCGCGGGTTTTGTCCGAAACATGTTTTGGATGTCGGAGCTAATCATGGCTGGTGGAGCGAAATAGCGAAGGAGGTTTTTCCTCACGCGAAGTTCACTCTGATTGAACCGCAAGAAAGCATGAAACCGTATTTGGATTCCTTCTGCCGTAAGAATCCTGGAGCGCGATGGATAAACGCCGGTGCTGGCAGTGAAATTGGCGTAGCCGATTTTAAGATCCTTTTGGATACAGAAAGTTCTTCATTTCTATGCCCGCCCGTGGGAATGAATTTATCAGACATCCAAGAACGACAAACCCGAATGGTAACACTTGACTCCATAGTGTTCGACACAGCGCAACCGTTACCAGACATGGTGAAGGTTGACGTGGAGGGCTTTGAGCTTGAAGTGCTGCGAGGTGCGCAGCGTCTACTAGCCTCTCGAGCCGTTGAGCTTTTCCTGATTGAGGTTGCATTTTTTCGATTTCGAAGCGGGCAACCATTGTTCACGGAAGTCGTCCGATTTATGGCCGAGCAAGATTACCATGCGTATGATCTTACGTATTTTTGTAGACGGCCATTTGACGGCGCTCTCGGCTTAGCAGAAGTCGTTTTCGCAAAAGGAGACGGGATTCTTCGAGCAGAAGCATTCCGTTGGTAGCAGCAGTCCTTTCAAGTTACCGCGCTAGTCGAAACATGCACGTGGACCGATGAAGAGACTTATAAAAAAAGTGCTAAGGACTTACCTTAAATCTAGAACAATCATTACTACCTGGGTCGGTAAGAACAGGGGATTCAAATTTATTTACTCAGACGACTACAATCTCGACATGATGTTGGGACTCCACGAGCCCAACTCGTTCGAAGTCTTCGGACTATTCTTGAAGAAAGGAATGGTTGTTGCCGATATTGGCGCCAATTTCGGCTACTTTTCCCGATTTCTCAGTCGGAGCGTTGGGTTAACAGGAAAAGTATTTTGTTTCGAACCCGTTCCCGAGACGCACCGAAGGTTAGCGCAAACTTATCCCCTATGATATATTTCGAGTGGGAAGCAAGGTTCCACTAAAGATTCTTCATACGGACCGTGCAAATGCCTACGGCATCCGTGGAACGGTCGTTGGAATCCCCCGCAGTAAGAGGGAGCTGTATACTGGCTGGGATCCTTCCATTTTCCAGAGAAAACGCTTGGGGCAAAGATTGTAGGCTCCAAACGATCACAGGATCGTCACATCAGAATGAACCTAAAACGGACCGTGATTGAGTCCCTTTCAAAAGGCCTCGCCAGGGTTTATCGGAATCAAATAGTTGTCCTTCCAACGGGCGGCGTTCATAAGGTGAATATTGGGTGCGGACTCAGTGTTGCGCCCGGTTGGATAAACGTGGATGCAAGTCTCAGTGCGTGGATTTCGAGACGGCCTAGGTGGCTTATTCGTTTAGCGTACAAACTTTCCGGGGCTAATCGCTTTTACACCGAGACATTTTACCGCGACACCCTACGCAACAACAAATTTGTCTATCACAATATTGATTTCGGACTGCCATTTCGTCAGCAGACAGTAGACTACGTTTTTTCGTCCCATTTTCTGGAACATCTAGACAAGGAGTGCGCCCAGGGGTTTTTGAAGGAATGCTTGCGGATTCTCAAGCCATCGGGCGTGGTGCGGATTGCCGTGCCCGACCTTGAATATGCATGGGAGCTATACAAAGGTGGTGAGAAGGAATTAATGCTACATGATTTCTTCTTCACCGGCACTGACACCGGATTTTCTCAGCATCGTTACGCTTATGACTTTGAACTCCTGTCCAAAACGCTGTCTGAGGTCGGATTCCGCACAGTTGAACGTAAGGCATATCGAGAAGGCGCGACACCTGACCTAGAGTTACTCGATAATCGCGCCGATTACAGCCTCTACGTCGAGGCTCGCCCGCAATGAGCGCCGCTACCGCTAAAGTTACTGCCTCCTTCAAGGGGTCTGTCGCGCAACGCGATTCTATCTCCGAGCCTTTTCTGACGGTGGCAATTCCTCAGTACAAGAGACGCAGGTATCTAGAGCTAAACCTCGCCAGCCTGTTTGAGCAGACTTTTGAGGCTTTCGAGATACTTATTTCCGATGACCAATCACCGGACGATTCGAACGATGTAATTCCCGGCTTGTTGGATGGATCTGGGCGCTCCTATAGGTACTACTCGCAACCGACGAACCTTGGCTATGACGGCAATGTGCGCTTCTGCCTGCGAGCAGCGCGAGGTAAGTATGTGATGCTTTTGGGAAATGATGATGCGCTAGTCTCGATGGTAACGCTTCAACAGATTGCTGACGGCTTAGCAGCGCTGCAATATCCTGAAGTAGCGATTACGAATTACCAGGACTGGCAATCTGGGCAAGTTTCGAAACGCGCTTATGGCACACGAATTCTCGGCGCAGGTCCAAACACCGCCGGCCGTTATTTTAGGTCCTTTAGTTTTGTCAGCGGTATCATCTATGAGAGTTCCGAAGCTGCGAAACACGAGACCGACAAATGGGATCGCTCAATCTACTATCAAATTTATCTTGCCTGCCGCATTATAGCTTCCGGCGGCCGGATGGGAGGTATAGATATCAGCGCGATTCGTGATCACATCCGTTTAGGCGGTGAGCTTGTCCCCGAGACATATCGGAACCGATATAAGAATGCAGGCTGGACCTCGAAACCAAAGCATACCGGACTAGATTCAGTCGCCCGAGTTACGATTGACGCGGTTCTGCCCTTCGTGGCCGAAGGGCGTCGCTCCCAAGTGTGTCTTACTATTTGGAAACAACTCTTATCAATTACCTATCCTTATTGGGTGCTTGAGTATCGTCGCCTGGCTAACTGGAGCTGGGGATTGGCGATTGCGCGTGACCTGTGGCCGGGTCGCCGCCTGGCTGAATATCCGCTGAAGGTTGGGCACAAGATATACCTTTGGCTACTTTACTTGACGGTCACGACGGCTGCTTTGGTTATTCCGTCATCCGTCTTCACGCGGATTCGTCACCGGATCGCGGAAATCGTTCGACGAAGGCGACAGGCTAAGTCTACGGTTTTGGGTGCCATGTTTGGATGTCGCAAACGCGGGTATTAATAGTTGGCGCTAGCGGCGGTTCCAATATCGGCGGCTCGTTGTGGCGCGGTGCTTGCCACGTTGGCCTCGAAACAATACTCTGTGATTCAAATGAAGCGTGGGCTACAGGAACTTTTCGGCAGTCTTTCGTGTGGCGTTTACGCGGGCGTCGGCCCCTGCTCTTTCGGAACTTCAACAAACGGTTGATACAGCGATGCCGCGACTTTCGTCCGACAGTTATGTTAGTCACAGGAAGGGCTGGGGTCGCCGGAGAGACGCTTCGCTTCTGCCATATGGCAGGTATCCGTATGGCGAATTTTCTAACCGATGATCCTTTCAATCAGCGAATGCATTCACCTTGGTTTATGGAAACGCTTGGCATGTATAACGTGCTCTTTACGCCGCGGCGATCCAACATCGAGCAACTGCGGACCGATGGTTGCAGACGAGTCAAATATCTGCGGTTTGGTTACGACGCAGACCTTTTCTGTCGAGACTCCTCTAAGGATACTAAAGAAGATACGTCCGATCTGTTCTTTGCCGGTCACGTGGAGGCAAGTAGAATGGATTATGTTGTAGCCGCGATCAAAGCAGGTCTCCGTGTTCGCCTATATGGCAAAGGATGGGATGCGTACGCTGTTACACGCCCGTATGCGCGCGGAGAAGCTGATATTGCGACAATTCGAAGTGAAGCGAGACAGTGCAAGCTGTCCCTTTGCTTGATAAGACATGATAATCGCGACGGTCATTCCATGCGTACGTTCGAGCTCCCCGCGATCGGTGCTTGTATCCTCGCCGAGGATACCGATGATCACCGAGATATTTTCGGTCGCGATTCTGATCGCGTCACCTACTTCGCCTCACCTTATGAAATGGTTGAGAGAGCCAAGAGGTTGCTGGACGCCCCTGCGGAACGAACCAGGATGCGGAACGCCGTGCATGATTATATAACGAATGGTGGGAACACATATGCTGATCGTCTCCAGCACATTGTTTGTAAGACGATTTTGAGCGCGGATTCATGATACACAGAGCCTGGCAGCTGTACTTCGCAAACCTTGCTGGTTTCGCCATACTCTTTAGTATTTGGCAAGTCCAGCCAGTGCCACCGGTCGCGTTTCTTTGCGGTTGCCTTCTTTGGGCAGTGTCTACCTTCCCGCTTGCACTCTGGTATCGGCGGGCGGACGGAGGCCTGCCAATGTTCGAGTTGATCTGTCTGGCATATGGCTTTGCCTATGCGGTGGCACTCTCTCTTACCCCGAATTGGATAACGATTGCAAGTAGGCGAGTAGAGTTGCCCTGGGAGTTGGTCGAACGTTCCCTCTTACTTGCAACGTGCGGAGTTACTTCGGGCATAGTTGCGTTCTATTTCACCGCGCGAACAACCAGGGACGTCGGGCTGCGACGGATATCTCTTGACGTGCCGTTGAGTATTCGGTCTGCCTATATTGTCGTGAGCCTGCTGGTCGGCCTCGTGGCTCGAACCTTTAGTACGCTCTTTGACTCTTATGATGCGAGCTACGGTGCAATTATATACGCCGCGGCGGGACAATTTTACGTCGGGGTTATTGTACTCGCCTTCGATACGTTCGAGCGCAAGCGCTCGCAACTACCTCTCATCGCGATCAGTGGATTTGCCACGTTGATCGGGCTTCTGGGTGGAATGATGGAGACGGCCATTTTGCCGTTGCTATTGGTCTTAATCGTGCGGTGGCACATGCGGAGCCGTTTCCCATGGATATTCGCGGTGGGACTCGCTTTGTTCTTTCTGATCGTTAACCCGGTTAAGTATGAATATCGGAATTTGACTTGGATGGCCGAGGAGAGAGTGGGGCCAGTCGATCGCATCGCGAACTGGATTGAGGCGGCACAAACTACCTACCTCGACATAAGAGATCCAATTCGTACCGATGAGGAAGGTGATGTAATTCAGGGCTCCCTGCAGCGAATCGATCTGCTGCATAAGCTAGCGTACGTGAAAAGTCTGACGCCAGAGAGCGTGCCGTTCCTGCGGGGTGAAAGCTATCGCTACATGTTAGTTACCTTTATTCCTCGGCTGGTCTGGCCGGATAAGCCAAAAGCAAATGAGGCCACTGATCTGGTCGATTATGCCTATGGATTTCGCTTCCCCGACCAGGAATCTCACGGGACGAATATTGGCGCCGGGTTTGTGGCGGAGGCATATGCAAACTTTTCCTGGACCGGAGTGGTCGTCATCATGGCCATACAAGGTATTATTTTTGCCCTGCTAAGCCGGTTTCTAAACGCTCCCGGGAATCTCGGAGGCCAGGCGATCTACGCGACAGTGATGATGGTTTTCCTAAATGGTATCGGAACCTCGGCGGTGGTGTTATTCGGTAATATCCTACAATTCACGATAGTGAGCATTCTCTTCTTGCGCGTCTTTTGTGGCTCGGCGCAGCTGGTGAAGCAGCGTCCGCAATTCGGCTCCACTGCGGCAAAGCGGGCGTAAATGCGAATCGTGTATGCAACGCCCTACTATGTTCCTGAGCTGAAGTTCGGTGGGCCACCGCGGAAGATTCATTCGTTGGCTGCCGGTATTGCGGCCCGCGGCCATTCGATTAATGTTTTGACATTCGCTTCTAACGGGCGTCGCTCAATAGAATCGCGATCGGTTGACAATGTTTCGGTTCAGGACCTTCGCTGGATAGGTAGGAAACTTAAGCAGGTGCCTCTGGATCGCGGGACAATTAGGAATGCTATAGGTGCTGCCGATCTAGTTCACGCCTTTGGCATTTACAACCTTTTGTCGCCAATGTCCGCCCGGTGCGCGCGCGTCGCGGGGATCCCGTTCATTCTAGAACCACTCGGGATGTATCCTCCTCGAGCAGGTAATCAGCTAGGGAAAAGAGCTTACAACAGGATATTGACGAAGAGCATGGTCCGTCATGCCTCAGCAGTGATCGGAGCTTCCGAAGCCGAAGCCGCTGAATTAGCTGAAATCGCTGACCCCGAAAAGATCGTTTATCGCCGTAACGGCATCGATATTGAATCTTTCGAGCAACTACCGAACGGCGACCATTTAAAGAAGATATGGCAGATTTCGCCAGGTGAGCAGGTTATCCTGTATATCGGCCGCATTAGTCCTATCAAAAATCTTGAACAACTGATCCTTGCGTTTGCCGAAGCAAAGTTACCTGGTGCACGGCTTGTTTTGGTCGGACCGCTCACTGAACCCGCGTACGAGAAACAGCTGCGGCAATTAATTGTCTCGCGTCAACTGAATGATCGGGTGACTTTCGCCGGACCGCTCTATGAAGGGGACCGAAGCGCCGCGCTTGAAATAGCTGATCTATTCGTCTTGCCTTCGGTAAACGAAAGCTTCGGTAATGCTGCTGGTGAAGCGGTTGCCGCGAATGTGCCCGTTCTGCTGACAGATACTTGTGGGATAGCCTCGTTGATACACGAGCGCGCGGGTTATGCAGTGCCGCTCGGCGTAGCGAAGATCGCGGATGGCATGCGGCGCATGCTCAATCCCGGTTTCCGAGATCAGATGACGGCACGGCGAGACGAAGTGAAACGTGAGCTTTCCTGGGACGAACCGATAGAGCAGACGATCGCGTTGTACGAACGAATCGTTGCAGAAAGTAGGAAGTCTAAAGTAGAAAGTAGAAAGGCCTGAAGATTCATGTTTGGGTGCCGGACTATGCGTCGGCTATCGGCGGCATTCAGACGCTGTCGCGGTTTCTCGTGCGTGCTCTGCGGGAGATTCTCCCGGAAGCGCGCATATGTGTTATTTCGAAGAATGATACTTCATACCCAGAATTGAATGCCGATTGGACCACAACCTTTACTCCGCTCGGCTGGTGGCCGCCAAAACTAAGGACCGTTTCGTTGTCGGTAGAGTTGTTTCGGCGTGCGGCGTTTGAACGCCCCGATCTAATTATTACGACGCATCCTAATTTCTCGCCTGTTGCCTATTGGCTAGAAAAAGCATTCGGTATTCCCTACGTAGCTATCGGTAACGGAATTGATGTATGGGAAATCCGATCTTCCCAAACTCGGGCCGCGCTTCGAAACGCTGATCAGTTACTTGCCATCAGCGAATACACTCGAAAGCGAATGGCTAGCGTTCTCGATTTAGATGCCTCTGATATTGCACTCTTCCCCTGTACGGTAGACCCCGAGGAATTTGTTCCGAAAGCTAAGCCTCGCTTTCTTCGGAAACGCTATGGGCTCCGTGAGGAGCAGCCGGTCATTCTTACAATCACGCGACTAGCAAGTGCGGAACGTTATAAAGGATACGATCAGATTCTCAGCGCTCTACCCGCGGTTCGCGAGCGATTTCATGATGTTCAATACATCCTCGGCGGTCGCGGGCCTGACCACGCCCGAATTGAAGCTCTGATCAAGGACCTTGGTGTAGGTGAAAACGTGATCCTTGCGGGTTATGTGCCTGCGCATGAATTGTGCGAGCATTACAACCTTTGCGATATCTTTGCCATGCCAAGCAAAGGCGAAGGTTTCGGTATTGTCTTTCTCGAAGCAATCGCTTGTGGGAAACCTGTGATCGCCGGGAACAAGGATGGCTCGGTCGATGCGGTCTTAAATGGCGAGATCGGTGCGCTAGTTGATCCGGATGATGTCGCTCAAATCGCGGAAACGCTCATAGCGATTCTCGCTAGGAAAGTGGGAAGTAGAAAGGCTAAAGGAGAAAACGCGGAAGCTTGTAATTCTGAACTTTCTACTTCCTACTTTAGACTTTCACCTTCTAGCCCTCGTCTTCCGGATATCATGTTCGACCCGGAAGGTCTGCGCGCGCGTGTGATCGACGCGTATGGGTATGAGCGCTTCGTCGAACGGCTCAGGGATGTGTTGAAGCCGTTTGTCGACGAAAAAGCTGAAAGTCTGAAATGCTGAAATACTGAAATGAGACTGTCTGAGGAACTGAGGGATCGGACAAAGCGTTATGCGTCGCGCATTATTCGACTTTACGTCAGTCTGCCGCGAAATCGGAAAGAGGTAGAGGTTCTGGGACATCAACTTCTTCGCTCGGGCACTTCGGTTGCCGCGCATGTTCGCGAAACTTCGCGTGCTCGGTCTGATGCCGAGTTTTGCTCAAAGCTGGATGGAGCGCTGCAAGAAGCCGACGAGTCGATGCTTTGGATTGAGCTACTCCAGGAAGATTGCAACGTTACGGACAATCTTATCAAAGAACTTCACACGGAGACGAATGAGTTGGTCGCGATCTTCGTGACAATCCTGAACAAGACGAAGAATCGCGACTAGCAATCTCCGTATTTCAGTTGTTCAGCCTTTCAGTATTTCAAAAAGATGTGCGGTATCGCTGGCATAGTCGGTTCTAACTTGAGCGGCGATAAGCTCGAGGAGCTACTGCGTGGCTTTGAACGGGATTTGCATCACCGTGGTCCGGATGACTGCGGTTTTTTTGTTTCCAAGGACGGTGGCGCGGGTCTGGTGAATACTCGTCTTGCTATTCTTGACCTTAGTTCGGCCGGGCATCAGCCGATGCATTCCAGTGATGGGCGTTACACGATCGTGTTTAATGGGGAGATTTATAACTTCGAGGAGCTACGCGCGGAGTTATCGGAAGAGGGAGAAAGCTTCGTGTCGCATTCCGATACGGAAGTTATCTTGAAGATGTATGCGCGTTATGGCCCGGATTGTGTGCGCGAGTTTGCCGGGATGTTTGGAATCGCGATTTGGGATGAGGTAGAAAAATCGTGCTTCATCGCGCGCGGCCCTCTTGGTGTTAAGCCGCTTTATTATAGTACCGACGGTGAGAAGTTAGTCTTCGCATCGGAGCTAAGAAGTATTCTTAATACAGGCTTGGTTTCACGGCGGGTATCGAGTCAGGCGCTCTCGGGTTATCTTCTTTTCGGCGCGGTTCCAGAGCCGTTAACTCTGGTGGAGGGAGTGCGAGCGTTGCCCGCTGGTCATTACATGATCTGGCGGGCGGGGAAAACGCGAGTGACGAAGTTTTGGGACATCCAGTTCGCCCAGGAAAAGATCGAGCGGAAGTTTGCGGTCTTAACGGTGCGAGATGCATTGGTGGAGTCGATCCGGCGGCATCTGGTAAGTGATGTTCCAGTAGGAATATTCCTGAGCGGTGGCATCGATTCGACCGCGCTTGTTGCCTTGGCCGCGAATGAAAGGCAGAGCGATTTGCGCACCTTTTGTATTTCCTTTGATGACCCTGCGTTCAATGAAGGTGACGTGGCCTCACGGACGGCGAAACATTTTGGGACGCGACATGTCGACTGGCGGCTGGATTCTACTTCGGCGAAACAGTTGCTGCATGAGTTTATCTATCATTCAGATCAGCCAAGCATCGATGGCTTCAATACTTTTTGCGTGGCTAAGCTGGCTCATGACAACGGACTGAAGGTGGTGCTTTCGGGGCTGGGCGGTGATGAGTTATTCGGAGGTTATCGCTCTTTCGAGATGGTGCCAAAGATGGTGAGAGCGAGTCGTTTGATGACGCCCCTTTCACCTATTCGGACAATCGCAGGCAAGGCGCTGCAGGTTCGATTCGCTTCGCCGCGGACGAATCGGCTGGGACGCTATCTAACTGATGTGCCGATCACGGCCGCAGCCTATTGGGCAATGCGTGGAATCTTTACTCCGAAGGAAGCGAAGCTCCTTCTGCAGCGTTACGGCTGCGTGGAGACCTCGGGACAATCGCCCATCGCTTTGCACGTTCCGCCGCAACCTACCCTGGAAGATGAGGTCAGTTATCTGGAGGTATCGCGCTATATGCGGAATCAGCTCCTGCGCGACAGCGATGTCATGAGCATGGCCTGGAGTCTCGAACTGCGGGTGCCGTTTGTTGATAGCAGACTTATCGAATCCATTCGACGAATTCCGGCCGCGCTGCGTTTGGCAAAAGGCAAGCAGATCTTGCTGGACGCTGTGCCGGAGATTCCGCGATGGGTGCGTGAACGACCGAAGCAGGGATTTACTTTTCCTTTTCGCGATTGGGTCACGGGCGAGTGGCAGGATGTGTTTCGCCGAATCGAGGCGACCAGTCCGGTGCGATTGAAGAGTTGGTATCGGACGTGGTGCCTCTTCGCGCTGGAAACTTTCGTCGAACGAAACAACATCGAGATGCCGGCTCGCATCTACATCGGATCAATCGAATACCCAGAGCTGTAGATTGGATCGAATCATAGCAGAGCAATAAAGGGGTCGACAAAGCCTCGTTTTCGAGGGGTTGAAGGCGAATTTGATTGTTGCTTGGTTTCTACTGACGTAATGGCGCAATTAACGTTAGAATGCTGTCCTGTTCGTTTGGGAAAATGCCCTTGTCACATTTAACTACGCATGATTCGCCTTCGGTTCCCCAGGAGGATGCGATTTCCTTTGGGACGTCGTCCCGATTCGAGGCGGTAAAGACAGAACGGGTTTCCCGCTGGCGAAGGCTTGTACGACACGAATGGAGCATAAGCGCCGGACTTGTTTCGATCGATGTCGTATTCTGGTTGCTTCTTTACGGACTCCTCACATTCATTCGTGGTGATGAGTTCTATGTTTCGCCGCTGCAGTTTGTGGCGATCGCTGGGCTTCAACTGGCGATCATCATTGCCGCCCTTGCGATAGTAGGCGGTTACAATCGGCAGACCGACATGCGAACTCTTCCGTACGCGACCGAGCATGCGCTGACATTGCTGTTTGCGGCTGGACTGAGTGCGTTGGTCGTCTATGTGGCTGCAGCATTTAGTCATTCGATGAAGCCGAGCCGCAGCGCGTTCGTCGCGAGTTTTATTTTATTCTTCGTGTGTTCCCTGGCGTACCGGCGGTTCCTCTGGCGCTTTGTCACTGCTTCCACAGCTAACCGCGCATTCCTAGTCGTCGGTGGGGGCGAGTTAGCGGCTGAGTTTTATCGCACCTACAAAGCATCCGTGAACCGGCAGCGACTTGAATTTGTCGCGATTAATCCGCAACGAATCGGATCGCGAGTGGCGGGACCGGGCTCGCCCATCGTAGAAGGTGATTTGGAGACCAAGCTTGAGCGACTCGATCAAACCTACAGCGGGGTAATTGTAGCAGAGCGTATCGATCGCTTGAATCCTGAGTTACTTGAAAGACTGGTGCGAACGCAGTTTCAGCGCGTCCGCGTTTATACCTTGGAATCCTTCCATGAAGCGCATTGGCGGTATGTGCCTGTGCAAGCTCTGGACCCTTTCTGGCCCCTGCAAACTGGCTTCCAACTCGCCCGTAGTTCACCGTTCCATTATCTCAAGAAGCTTTTCGATATCCTGACTTCGAGTGTCTTAATCTTGCTTACACTCCCAATCGCGGGGTTGATCATATTTTTGATCTGGGCGGAAAGTGGTTCACCAACGATCTTTCGTCAGACGCGGGTAGGTCGTGATGGCGAGACATTCACGGCTCTTAAGTTTCGAACCATGCGTACGAGTAACGATGACGAGGAGGCGGACATTTATACGCGCCGAGATGATCCGCGGATTACGCGAGTAGGGCACTGGCTGCGAAAACTGCGCCTGGACGAGCTACCGCAATTTTGGAATGTTCTTAAGGGGGAGATGAGTCTGATCGGGCCCCGCGCGGAATGGATCAAGTGCGCGGAGCGCTATGAGACGAGTATTCCGTTTTATCATTTCCGGCATTTGGTCAAGCCCGGAATCACTGGCTGGGCACAGGTTAATTACCCGTACGGCGAAAGCGATAAGGATGCGATTGAGAAGCTGAAATATGATCTGTATTATATTCGCAACTATTCGTTGAAGCTCGATCTTATGATCGTGTTAAAAACGATCTACACCGTCCTTTTCGGCAAAGGACAATGAGGCGCGCTGCGCGCCTCAAAGAGGAAGTAGAAAGGCTAAAGTAGAAGACGGAGATGGAGAAAGATCTGGAGCAGCGCACGAAACGATTTGCCCTCGCTGTCTTAAGGCTCTGCTCGCACTTGCCGAAGGACCGTGCGGCCGATATTTTGGCGAGGCAATTGATTCGGTCGGCAACTTCGATCGGTGCAAATTATCGAGAGGCGAATCGCGCAGTTTCGCGAGCTGATTTTAGGAACAAGGTCGGAACGGTGCAGAAGGAAGCGTCCGAAATGCAATTTTGGCTGGAGCTGCTGATCGATAGTGGATTAGCGGGAGCGGAAGATTCAGGAACAGCTGTTCACTGAATGCTCGGAACTACTTGCGATCTTCACGGCGATAGGTAAGAAGCTGAGCGATGACAACGCATAAAAGGCTGAGCAATGTATCTCTTTTTCTACTTTAGCCTTTCTACTTTCTAATTGGGCGATGTCGCGAAACAACATCGCCCTCATCACCGGTATCACCGGCCAGGATGGTTCTTATCTAACGGAACTTCTCCTGGAAAAGGGTTATGCGGTTCATGGCGTCGTTAGGCGAACGAGTAATCTGTCGCGGTCGCGAATCGAGCATTTGCGGAGCGATGCGGCGATTTACGGGAAGCGACTTTTCCTTCACTATGGCGATCTTTCCGATGGGACAACATTGCGGAGGATTTTTGCGGAGGTGCAACCTAACGAGGTTTATCATTTAGCAGGTCAGAGTCATGTCGGACTAAGTTTTGAGATTCCCGAATCAACTTGTGAAGAAGTGGGGATGGCGACGTTAAGGTTGCTGGAGATCGTGCGAGACCAAAAGCAACCAGTGAAATTCTATCATGCTTCAACTTCGGAAATATTTGGCTATAGCCGTGAGTCGCCACAGGATGAGGAGACGGCGTTTTCTCCGGTAAATCCTTATGGATGTGCGAAGGCTTTCGCGACGCAGTTGGTGCGAGTTTATCGCGAGTCATACGGGATCTTCGCCTGCAACGGTATCTTGTATAATCATGAGTCGCCGCGCCGCGGTGAGAATTTTGTAACGCGGAAAGTTACGCGCGCGGCGGCGCGGATTGCGCGCGGATTAGAGCAACAGCTAGTTCTAGGTGACTTGGAAAGTCGGCGCGATTGGGGGCACGCGCGGGAGTATGTCGTTGCTATGTGGGCGATGCTACAGTGCAATAAGGCTGATGATTACGTGATAGCTACGGGTGAAACACACTCGGTAGGGGAGCTAGTCGAAGCCGCTTTCTCCGTCGTGGGTCTGCCTTGGAAGAAGTATGTCCGACACAGTGAAATGTTCACTCGTCCATCAGAGCCGATCCAACTAGTAGGATCGCCGAGAAAAGCGCGGGAGACACTTGGTTGGAAAGCCGCCATCAAATTTCCGGAGCTTGTCCGAGAAATGGTCGAAGCAGAGCTAGCGGCGATCGATCAGGCGCGGGGCTAACGTTGATTCGTGATCACGGGCGAACCATAGCGCCCGGAGTAGGCGCCTTCGCCTTTCCCGTATCCGGGCGAGGCATAGTAGTAGTAATAACCGGCGCCCCGGCCGCGGGGTAAGCGGTTAAGTATGATACCGGCCGGTCTTCCACCGGCGCCGGTTAACATTCCGAGTGCGCGTTGCACTGCGTTCCGCGGTGTCTTGTTTGCGCGTACCACGACACACACCGTTTGGACCAGCGGTGTCATCAATAAGGTATCGCTAACCGCAAGTATAGGCGCGCTATCGATTACTACCCGATCGAATAAGCTGGAGGCATCCGCGACCAGTTTGGCGAACGATGAGCCGCTAAGTAGCTCTGCGGGGTTAGGCGCGCGACGCCCGCCCGTTAGGACTGAGAGTGTGCCAGCGGTGGCGGAGAAAATTTTGGCGTTCTCACCTTCAAATTGCTCTGGTTCCAGCCTTCCAGCAGTGACGGATTGAACGGCGCTACGCAAGTCGATGGCACCGACCAGGTAGTCGACAATGCCGGGCGTCTCTTCCTCGCCGTTGCGCCCTTCCCCGACCGGCTGAAAAATCTTGTGCAAACTTGGTCGGCGCAAATCCCCGTCGATAAGGAGGACGCGATGGCCTTGTTGGGCCAAAGCTAACGAGTAGTTAGCGCTGGAGAAACTCTTCCCTTCGTTGGGCACAGCGCTGGTGAAGAGAAATACCTTTCGCTCCGATTCGGGTCCGAGAAGAGAAAGAGAAGCGCGCAGGTTACGAAAGGCTTCGGCGGCCGGCCCTTCGGGCGCCTCGGCAACCAGACGATAACTCGCGGCGGTCGGCAATTTCTTACGATCGTTTGAATCCACGGCGTCGCCTTTTCCGATCTCCGGCACAGCGGCGAGGACGGGTAAGCCGAGCGTTGATTCAGCTTGATCGACTGTTTTTACTGACCGGTCTAACAAGTCGGTCGCATAAACAAAAGCCAGGCCGAGCGCAAGTCCGCCAAGTAATCCAAGCATGATAGCTTTAGTAGGTTGCGGACTTATCGGCGCTCCAGGCAATGGCGAATGTTCGGAGATGCTAACAGCGTTTGTCTTCACGTCTTTGGTTAGGTTCGTCTCTTTTATTTGACGAAGAACGCTTTCGTAAAGGGCGCGGTCTGTTTCCGCCTGGCGCGCTAGTTCCTGGTAGCCAATCGAGGCGCGGTTAAGAGCGATGGCAGCTTTCTGTTGTTCGTCGACAAAGTTCCCCATGTTGCGCTCGGCAGCGCGGGCTTGCTCAAGCAGGCTTCGGATTACGTCCGGCTGCGCGAGAACGGTACGACGCAAGGCATCGCGTGCTTCGGCTAAGGCTGCGCGAGCGGAAATTAACTTCGGATGCTTGTCTTTGTAGCGTTGTCCTAACTGCGCCACGGTGGTCTCAAGTTGCGCAACATCGCGGCGTCGATCGTTTACTGGCGCCGCGGCAGCGATGCTGGGAATAGCAAGAAGCGCATCAACCTTGTCACCGATGCCTTCGATTTGTTCCAGCTCGCTTTCGATGCGGTGACGATCAGATTTTGCTGCCGTTAGTTTAGTGCTGAGCTCTTGCAGCTTGTCTTCGACCAAGCCGCCGCGTCCGCCAGTGCTTCCCGCGCCCTGCTGACTGCCTGTGGTAGCGGTGCCGCCGCCAAGCTGAAGGGCGTCTGGCGTATTCGCTTTATACTCCGCCACGGCCGCTTCACTCTTTTGCAGATTCTTCTTTAACCGCTCTTCTTCTTCGAGAAGGTAACGAAGATTATCCTGACTACTAAAAGCGCGACGCTCGATCGAGTAGCGGATGAATTCGCGGCCAACGGCGTCTGCGAGTCGTTGAGCCACGGCAGGATCGCGGTTAGTGACATAAACGTCGATAAGCCGTGTGCCGCGACGAATGACTGGTTTGATCATGCGCGAGAGCGCACCGCCGAGCGCATCCTCGAGCGGAGTGAAAGTAGCTTGAGGAGTAAGCTGGTCGGACGGGGAAGCGGCTGCCGTGGGCGGGAGACTAGCAGGCTTGGCTGGCGCTTTCGTTTTGGCCGCGGCTTCATCTCCCGTTATACCTAACAAGGCACGGCCACCGTCTTCGGCCAGTCCTTCCGACCTAACGACTCGAGCAAGCAAGGTGCGATTCGTTAGGTTCTGCTCGATAGTGCGGAGCGCTTCCTGGCTGGCCATGAACATTGCGCGCAAGCGCATGGTCGGATCTTCGGAACGGATGGGCGTGGGATCCTGGACATCAACCTCGAGAACAACGTGTCCTTGATAAAGCTTAGGTGTGCGCGCGAGATAAACTAGAGCGCAAAGAAATCCGGCGATAACGCAGAGTGCGACAATCCAGATCTTCTCGACGAGTGAATGCCAGAAATGGAGAAAATCAAAACCGCGGCGTTCGGACGAAGCGTCGATGTTCGTCCCCGTGGTGGTGGAAAAAACCTGGCCCGGCACCGTGGACGGATTCGCAGGCGTTGACTGAATAGTAGGAGGCATTCTGGAAGATTACGGAAGAAGTATTATTCTCGCACAACTGTGCTTTTCGGGAAACAGCGGAAGTGTGTGCTTAGAAAATACTTTCGCCGACCGTGATGGTGTCGCCGGGAAGAACGCGGAAACCACTCGAGCCTTTGGCGAGACGCTTGGCGTTAACCCGCAGGACTTGGTCGCCTGAATTAACTTCTCGTCGAACGCTGATCCGTTCCGGCGCAGCGATGCGGGTGTAGCCGCCGGCGAGGGCGACAGCTTCGAGGAGATCGATACCGCTAGGGCTACCTTCGGGCATTTCGTAGCTGCCGGGGCGATTTACCTGACCGAGAACGGTGAAACGGCGCTTGGCGTAGCCGACTAGGGTAACGTTGACTCTCGGGGTAACGAGATAGTCTCTGCCGTAAAGTTCGGTCAGTTTCGACGCCGCTTGTGTGAGGCTAAGGCCGGCCAGTTTCACCGAACCGAGAAGAGGTAGACTTACATTACCTTCGCCATTTAAACGACCATTGGTGCGCAGATCATCTTCACCAAAGACTTCCACCGCAATCTGGTCGTTAGGCGTGAGGACGTAACCGGCTGGCGCGCTGACCCCGGTCGGACCTTGCGAAGAGGAGGAAGTGGTCGCGGCCGGTGCGATCGCAGCAGGCGCCGGCTGTGACTGCGTCGCGGGCGGATTTTGCGAACGCGCATGCGGCGCACAGAAACTCAGCGCCATACTTAGGGCGACGAAGCTAAAAAGTAAGCGAAGTGCGGATACCATACTGATTGTTGTTAAAACTAAAGACGCCCTCAGAGCTATTGCTTTTGCGGTGCAGATAATAGAACCCGGCCGTCCAGTAGCGCGTTATTGTGGCATCAATCGCCGGTTGAAAAAAGTAGTAGTTATCGACGCGGGAAGCATTCACCCCGGTGCTGGTGCTAAAATAATTGGAGTGTTGGTAGCCAGTCGTGAGACCAACATAAAAGCGCCGCAGCAGCCGCTGACGGACGCTTAATGTGATGTCGGTTAAGGAATAATCCTGGGCGACAAGCACCGCGGAATTTTGCGTACGCAGACTTCCGTTTAGACTCACGGTCGTCCCGTCGAATGGTTGATAGCGCGCGCTAAGATCGTATACCGGTGAGACGTACGATCCCCCAGAGTCACTGCCAAACTGCCGGAACTCGATACCAACAGAAGCGTTCAGACTGACTTTGCCGGTGGCTTGGTAGGTTATGGTAGCGTTGAGCTGCTCAAAGGTTTGATCGGAGCTCTTCCCTTCGACCAAGTTGTAACCTCCGGTCCCGCCCAGGCCGATAACGAGCTTCGGACTATAGTTGAAGTTAATGAAGACGTTGCCAGAGATGGTCTGCGAGCTGATTAAGCTGGGATAGTCGTAGCGCGAATAATGCGCCGCGCCGCTGAGAAACGTCTTCCCGGTCAGGTCATAACTGAAGGTGCCGTTCGTCGTGTAGACATTTTCATCGGTTCCGCCGCCGGTATCGAGGTTCACACCTGGTCCGTTATTGACGGTTCCAATGCTCGCGACATTGAGCGGGTTCGTTCCTTCTAAGAGTTGAATGTCTTGGCCGAGGCTGAGATTGAGATGTCCGATACGGTAGGCGGCGATTAAACGCATGAGATGCTGAACCGCATTTGCACTTGCATGATCAGCGTAAACGAAAAAGCTCGGCGCATAATCGAACTGAACATAATTGCGACTTTCGCCGACGATATCGCCGTAGCCGAGCGTGAGTCCCGGTTCGATCGCGAGATAGTAATCGCCGACGCGTTGACCTTGAATTAGAAAAATGTTGTCGTCATATACACCGCGAAGATTTAGCCGGAGCGCGTACTGAAATTTCTTGGGAATCGAAGAAATTTCCTGACCAATCGTGCTCGTCGCCTCGGGCAAGGGAGCGATCGAAGAATCGGTTGATCCAATGGGAGTTTGGACGCCGTACCGGTCCACCGCCGTCTGATGCGCTGGCAAAGGCGCAGTCGAAGTCGATGTCTGGCCATTGGCGCAAACAGAAATCGCAGCGATGAGGGCGGTCGCGGTAATTTTTTGAAAGTCGATTGGGCGAGGCGAATGCAACATTTGCGCTGGGTCTGCTCGAGCCATTGTGGGTGATAAGCGCGAATTTCATCAACGGTTTTTACGTTTCCGAGATGAAACTAACGCGATTTCCTCAAAGTCCCCGAGTGGTTCTGAGAATGGCGGAGTGAAGTTTTCTTCACCAAAACTAGACTGCGAGACGCGCAAATCGTCCTGCGATTCCGAAGTGAAAGGGTATAGATGCTGCTCTAAACGGGGCGTTATGATAATCGCGCTTGTTCTAATCTTGGCAATTCTCGTGTCAACGGCGGTCATTGGGCATTCGCTCGAAAAAGCGCCTGAGGGCTTTGAGGATTCTCGTGGTTTTCATTTTATCACGCGCGCTGAGCCTTCCGCACGGAGGGCCGGAATTCATACGGTTTCTTCGGTCCATCTCGTCGGTCACGAAAAAAGTCCCGCAGCGTCTTTGTTCTAAGCTAGCAAATTCATCCGACATGCGGGGTCGATTGCCCCAAGAGTGATTCGCGTCGCGCGAGACGGAAAAGCTTGCTCCCGCGCCTGCATTCTGGATAATGGCCATCCGCTCGGGTGGCTGTTTGGCTGGCGAGCGAAGTGAAGTGGAGAGAAGTGTGAAGGGCCGCCATAAATTGAAAGGATTAAGTTGACGGGGCGGAAAGAATTGTAGTTATCTCTAGTCAGTCTAAGGTTTATAGCCCCCAGTTGAAGCCGCAGACCATCTTCTAATTGATGATACCAAGCACTTCTTCTGTCCCCGACTTGGCTAGGAGGGGCAGCAATGCGTCGTACTCCTCGGCGCGAACTGGAAATATTCTTCGACGCTTTTTTGAGCGCGCAGAACGACCTAAACCGTCTGCAAATTCACGAGTCCCGGCGGGCCGGGAAAATGCTCAATTACCTGGGGATTCTTCGCCCACCTCGGCGGAAGCGGAACGTGTTTCACGGCTATTACGCTCGGCCGTTGTAGAGCTCTGGCGGGAGGAGCATGCTGCGCAATCCAATGTCGACGACAAATTGGCACGATTCGTCAGTGAGGAAACCACGGCCCTCCCAGGTGTGCCTGTTTGGAAACGGACCTTAGATGTTTGCTTCATCGTCTTGATGTCAGTGTTATGGCTTCCGTTGATGTTGCTGATCATGATCGCGGTGCGTTTGTCATCATCCGGTCCGATTTTTTATCGGCAGGAGCGCGTCGGCTATGCCGGACGCCGTTTCATGATTTACAAATTTCGCAGCATGAAAGTGGATGCGGAAACGGATGTGCACGAAGCGCACCTCGAGCGGCTGATGCGCGACAGCGTGCCGATGGCCAAACTTGATGGAGAAGGCGATCCGCGCATTTTGCCGTGGGGAAGAATTTTGCGTGCGACCGGGTTGGACGAATTGCCGCAAATCTTCAACGTCCTGCGCGGTGAGATGAGTTTGGTGGGCCCGCGTCCGTGCACGGTTCATGAGTTCAATCGTTACGCCAAGTGGCAACGTGAACGCGTGAACGCGCTACCTGGTTTGACCGGTTACTGGCAGGTGAACGGCAAGAACAAAACGACTTTTAACGAAATGATCGAGATGGATATTTTCTATGCGAAGAATCTTTCGATCGGTCTTGATTTGAAGATCGTGCTGCAAACAATTCCAGCGCTCCTTGATCAAACGATGGAGAGTTTCAGGCGGCGGTCGCGCCTGGGTTCGCAGCCTTCAGTTAATCCGTCTCAAGGAATATGAGTTCGCCTCTTTCAGTAGGAGTAATCGGCTGCGGTTACTGGGGCCCGAATCTCGTCCGCAATTTTCGTGCAGTGCCGAACTGCTCGGTCAAAGCGATGTGCGACGTGAACGCGGGTCGGCTGAATCATCTCCGTGCACTTTATCCCGACATCGAGGGAGTTTCTGATTTTCAGCATTTCCTGAATGGCCTAGAACTCGACGCGGTCGTCATCGCGACGCCGGTGAAGCAACATTACGCCTTGGCGAAAGCCAGCCTGCTCGCTGGCAAACATACTTTCATCGAGAAGCCGATGGCTTCTTCTTCGGCGGAGTGCGACGAATTAATCGAGATCGCGGAGCGCAATGGGCTCGTGCTCATGGTCGGTCACACCTTCTTGTATTCCGCGCCCGTGCGGAAAATTCACGATATCATTCAAGCCGGTGATATCGGCGATATCCGTTACATTAATTCCCGTCGCCTGAACCTTGGACTTTTCCAAAACGATATCAATGTCGCTTGGGATTTAGCGCCGCATGACATCTCGATCATCCTGCACATTCTCGGCGAATTTCCGCTGACCGTGAATTGTCAGGGCAACGCGCACGTCACACCAAATATCGAGGATGTCACCAATCTTTCGTTAACTTTTCGCAACAAGAAATTCGCGACGATTCAAAGCAGCTGGTTGGAACCGCGCAAAGTCCGGGAAATGACCATCGTCGGCACGCGACGGATGATCGTTTACGACGATCTTGAACCTAACGAAAAGATCAAGATTTACGATGTGCGCGTCGAGCGTCCACCGCACTACGACACGTTCGCGGAGTTTCACTATTCGTATCACTACGGCGACAGCTACATCCCGCACATCAAGCAAGAAGAACCGCTTCGTGCGCTCTGCCAGCACTTCGTGGATTGCATTGAATCCGGTGACAAACCTATCACCGGCGGCCAAGAAGGGGTAGAGCTCGTTCGCATTCTCGAAGCGGCCAGTCTTTCGCTGAAATCCAACGGAGCGCCTGTGACATTTTCCGCCGCGCGAGATGTCATCGAGCCGGAGTTTGGACGGCAAAAAAAATCACCCATCCAGCCGGTTTCGCGTGTCGCATAGGCGGCACGCATCCGGCTGGGTCAAGCAAGCGTCAGGGTAACGAAAGAGGATTCGTCACGTGAAGGTACCGTTCCTAAATCTCAACGCACAACACGCGCCGCTGCGCGAAGAATTCGATCGCGCTATTGCCGAAGTGATCGATAGCGGTGCGTTTGCCGGCGGGCCTTTTGTTGCCGCGTTCGAAAAAGATTTCGCAGCCTTTTGCGAAACGAAACACGCGATCGGAGTTGGCAACGGTACCGATGCCCTTTGGCTCACCTTGCTGGCTTACGGCATTGGACCGGGAGATGAAGTCATCACCGTCCCGAGCACGTTCATGGCGACCGCGGAAGCGATCAGTTATTGCGGCGCGCGGCCGGTCTTCGTCGATGTTGACGAGCGCACCTACACCATGGACCCAGCGCAACTTGACGGTGCGGTCACGCGACGGACAAAGGCAATCATCCCCGTTCACCTTTTCGGTCAATGCGCCGACATGGATCCAATTCTTGACTTTGCTCGTGCGCGGAATTTGCGCGTCATCGAAGACGCCGCCCAAGCGCACGGCGCAAAATACAAAGGGCGTGCTGCCGGTTCGATCGGCGATGCCGGTTGCTTCAGTTTTTATCCCGGAAAAAATCTCGGCGCATTTGGCGAAGCGGGGGCTGTGGTGACCAACGATTCACATTTGCAGGAGTGCCTGCGTGTTCTACGCGATCACGGACAAGTCCGGAAATATCATCATACGATGGTTGGCTGGAATTGCCGGATGGACGGCATTCAAGCCGCGGTCTTACAGGTGAAACTTCGTCATCTGGCGCGCGGGAATGAATTGCGGCGCGCACATGCAGCGCAATACGACCGGGCTTTCGGTCAAGCTCCTAATGTTGTCGTTCCACCCGTCGCCGATTACGCGGAGCATGTTTATCACATTTATGCCGTGCGCGTGCCGGAGCGCGACGAGGTCCTGCGCGTCTTAGAAGGCGAGGGGATTGGCTGCGGAATTCATTATCCGGTGCCGGTCCATCTTCAACCCGCCTACGAGCCACTCGGTTATTCTCGTGGAGATTTCGAAGTTTCCGAACGGACCGCTGCGGAATTTCTTTCGCTCCCGATGTATCCCGAACTTATGCAAACGCAGATCGATTTCGTATGCGAGCGGTTACAGGCCGCAACCTTTGCGGAGTGCGTGGCTTGAAAACAGCGGTGCCAATTTGCGAATATGTGGACGACGCGGCATTACCGAAGAGAATCCCGCGCAACCACATTCCTTTCGTGCTCGAACACACCATTATCGATCCGCGCATCGACAGATCATGGGACGCCTCTATCGCGCAACATCCCGAGGCTACGATTTTTCACACCAGCGCTTGGGCGAAGGTTCTTTGCGATACCTATGGTCACATGCCGCTTTATTTTCGATTCAGCTCGGCCGGCCAACAAAACGTCCTTTTGCCGTTGATGGAAGTCGCCAGCCCGTTCACCGGTCGGCGCGGCGTATCGCTCCCTTTTAGTGATTTTTGTGCACCATTGTTCTTCGGTGATTCTTCGTCTGATCCGGCACTGGCCGAGCGGCTCGCCACTCTGTCACGCGAACGAAATTGGAAATATTTCGAATTGCGTTCTACTCCGAATGCTTCGTCCGCGCTCGTACCTAATAAGACTTTTTACGCGCATAAACTCGATTTGCAAAAGCCCGCCTCCGAGCTGCTGGAAAATTTCGATAGCGCCGCTCGCCGCGCCATCCGCAAGGCGGAACGCAGCAGTCTCTCCGCCAAAATTTCTCGGGACGAAAACGCGATCGAGCAATTCTTTCAACTGCACGTCCGGACGCGCCGGCGTCATGGAATTCCGCCGCAGCCGCGTGCCTTTTTTCAAAACATTGACAGGCACATCGTCCAACGCGGCCTTGGCTTTATTGTCCTAGTCTCTCTTGAGGCGCGCCCGATCGCGGCGGCCGTCTTTTTTCATTTTGGCAAGCGCGCTCTCTTTAAGTTTGGCGCGTCCGACGAACGCTACCAGGCCCATCGTTCGAACAACCGCCTGATGTGGGAAGGAATCAAACATTGCGCAGACCTGGGCCTAACGACACTTCACCTCGGCCGAACCGACGTGGGTCAGGAAGGCTTGCGTCGTTTTAAGCTTTCGTTAGGGGCCGAAGAAGAAATGTTGCGCTATTTTCGTTTTAACATCTCGACTTCCTCCTGGATGGCCGAGTCGCCCACTTTTCCGAGATCCCTTCCGGGAGCTGTCTTCCGCAGGCTTCCGTTGACCGTGAACCAGCTTGCAGGCACAATGCTCTACCCCCATCTGCATTAGGCACGAAAGGTTTAACTAATATAAGATGGCCGAACTTCTAACAGATACATCACACCCTTCCAACTTCAGCCTGGGTGATGTTTTCTACGCGCTTTTCAAGCACAAGTGGAAGATTTTGCTCGGGGCACTCGCCGGCATTTCCGCGGCGATCACTGTCTACACGCTTTACACTCCCGTGTACCAATCGAGCGCAAAGCTGCTCGTGCGTTACGTCGTCGATCGCAGCATGGTCGATCCGGAAGCCGCTGGCTCAATGCCGAAATTAGCGGAGAACATGCTGGCTTCCGAAATTGAAATCCTTACCAGCTGGGATTTGGCGATGGATGTGGTGGATGCGATCGGAGTGAAACGACTGTTGCCCGGAGCAGAGGCAAGCGCGAAGACGGACGCTGCGGGCGTCATTGCAGGTGGCCTTAAAGTACTGGGATCCGGTAATATTATTTTTGTTGCCTATTCGAATAGTGATCCCGAATTGGCCACACTAGTGCTAAGCGAGCTGGTCAATCGCTACTTCAATAAGCACCTCGAGGTACACCGTTCCGCTGGCGCCTTCGACTTTGTCACACAGCAGACCGACCAGGTGAAAGCTCGACTGACAGAAACCGAAGATGCCTTGCGCGCGTTGAAGGCCAAAGCGGGAATCATTTCTCTCACCGACAGTTACGCGGCTTTAAGCGCAAATCTCATTCGCGTCGACGATGCAATTCATAACACCGAAGAGGAAATCAGTGAACAGCGTGCGCGCGTCGCCTTGATGGAGCAGTCCGAGCAGGCGGCGGCAAAGGAAACTGCCGAGGCGGAAAAGAATAAACCTCGTCTGGCGACTAGCGGAGAAGGTCAGAAATATCAGGCGCTCGTGGGCAAGCTGGCCAGTTTGCATCAAGCGGAGCTGGAGCTGCTCGCAAGGTACACGCCGGAGAATCAGTTTGTTAAAATGAATCAGGTCGAAATCAAGAAGCTCGAGACTCAACGAGCGGATATGGAAAAAAGATTCCCCGAGCTCGCCGCGAGCAGGGATGGGAAAGAAGGCGTGCCAGTGACTCTCGCAGGTGAGCGGGGAAGGATGGTCGGGTTAGAAATGAAACTCGAAGCTCTAAAGAACCGCCTGACCAACGTTCGCGGCCGCGTGAACGAACTCTCGGAGATGGGTTCGCAGATCGCGGATTTGGAACGTACCCAGGAGCTGCAAGTCAATAGTTACAGGTACTTCAAGAACACTCTGGAGAAGGCGCGCGTCGATGAAACACTCGACCCAAGCAAAATTCCAAACATAAGCGCGGTCCAGCGTCCTACTCCGCCGCAAAGAGTCTATGGCAAACGCGACAAGATGGTTCTCGGACTGGCTGGTGGCGGACTTGGCGCGACCATTCTACTTGTGTTGCTCAGCGAATTGATCATTCACACCGGCGTGAAACGATCTCTCGAATTGGAGCGTCGTCTTGGTGTGCCCTTGCTACTTTCGATTCCGTTTAACGACAAGGGACGCAAGAAGCGTTGGCGGCTTTTGAAAAAACCGGCCACCGCAAACGGAAACGGAAACGCCGTAAACGGCGCGAACAGCCAGCTGGCTCCGTGGGAAGCGGACCATTTCATTCGACCCTACGCCGTAGCGATTCGCGATCGCCTCGGTCTTTATTTCGAACTCAACCGAATGACGCATAAACCCAAGCTGGTCGGCGTGACCGGGTTCTCAGAAGGGAATGGCACCTCCACTCTCGCAGCCGGACTTGCCTCGGCGCTTTCAGAGATGGGGGAAGGGAAGGTGTTGTTGGTTGATGTAAATCTCGGCTCCCGTGACGTGCATCCGTTTTTCAAAGGCCGGCCGGCTCTGTCTTTGAACGGCGCTCTGCAAACCAATGGCCACGAAAATGAAGCAGCGGCAGAAAATCTTTATCTGGCCCGCGTGGCGCAACCCAACGATGGCCCTGCGCAGTTGGGTTTAAAGAAATTCTTCGACATGATGCCAAACCTGAAGGCGAGCGATTTTGATTACATCATTTTCGACATGCCGCCCTTGGGCCAGACCAGTCCGACCATCGGAATGGCTGGTTTCATGGATAAGGTATTACTTGTGGTGGAGGCGGAGAAAAATGGCCGCGACGCGGTAAGTCGCGGTTTCGAAGCTCTCACTTTGCAACGCGATAACGTCTCCGTAGTATTCAACAAAGCGCGGACCTACGTGCCGAAATGGCTTAATGGCGATTCGTGATCCGCGCACGAACCTCATTCATGCCGCGTCCCGTGAGGCATTCAATTTGCGGGAAACTGAATGATTCTTTCTGCGTTACGCAAACATCTTCAAACTGTCGAAACGTGACGATCTAACCTGCCAATTGCCCTCCTGAATACGGAGCGTTTGCTACCCCCAGACCTATTCTTGCAGTGAACAGCACAGCGATAAACGGGATCAAGTCCTCCAGAGGCGGGAAACGCTCAACCAAGGGCGGCAGCTTACCTAAATCGCACTTCGCGTCCGTGAGCGCCGGAGCACTGATCGCGGACGATGTTAAGCTAGGTCGTGACGTTCAAATACGCGCGTTCGTGAATTTATATGGGTGCGAGATCGGCGACCAAACGAGAATAGGGACCTTCGTAGAAATTCAAAAAGGAGCGAAGATCGGCGCGCGCTGCAAGATATCGAGTCATACCTTCATTTGCGAAGGCGTGACCATAGAGTCAGACGTTTTTCTTGGTCACGGGGTTATCTTCATCAATGACCGGTACCCACGAGCGACAACACGAGACGGCTCTTTGAAAACTGACTCCGACTGGAATTGCCAGCGTACCACGGTTAAACACGGCGCGGCTATTGGGTCTGGGGCGACTTTGCTTGGGGGGATTACGATTGGGGAAAATGCAATCGTTGGCGCCGGCAGCCTGGTCACGACAGACGTGCCACCGGGCGTGATAGTCGCCGGCAATCCGGCTCGGCTTCTTCGGAAATGTGCCAACGAAGCCTAGCATTAGGTCAGTCGGTCTAGTATTAATGGCTGCGGCCATCAAGCTCCCGGTCAACCAAACTCGATATGCTACGGAATAAGATTTACTATCGAGTAAAGCCGTTCATGCCGCAGACAGTTCGTACTGCGGTTCGACGTCATTTCGCCCAGCGTGTTCGCTATCGAGTCGAAAACACCTGGCCGATCATGCCCGGATCAGAACAAGTTCCAGATGATTGGTCCGGGTGGCCAGGCGGCAAGAAGTTTGCGCTCGTGCTCACCCACGACGTGGAAGGGCAGGTGGGTTTGGCGAGATGTCAAAACCTGATGCAGGTGGAAAGAGACTTCGGGTTTCGATCTTCTTTTAATTTTGTCCCCGAAGGGAAGTATTTGGTGCCTGATGCGCTGCGGGAGGAGCTTGCCCAGGATCGCTTCGAAGTCGGTGTGCACGATCTGAAGCACGATGGACGACTCTTTCAATCTTATCGTGATTTTTTGGGGAAGGCCACCCGAATAAATCATTACATCGACAAATGGAAAGCGGTCGGTTTTCGCTCCGGCTTCATGTTACATAACTTAAATTGGTTGCATGAGCTGAACATCGAATACGACTTGTCGACTTTCGACACCGACCCGTTCGAACCTCAGCCTGAGGGCAGGCATACAATTTTTCCCTTCTGGATAAAACGTCCACTTACTTCAAACGGCGCAGGCACTCGCGAAAAGGGATATTCCGAACTTCCTTATACTTTGCCTCAGGATTCGACACTCTTTCTCCTCTTACGAGAACGCTCAATCGATATCTGGAAGCGGAAGGTAGACTGGATAGCAGAACGAGGAGGAATGATGCTCCTCAATACTCATCCCGATTACATGGCTTTAGGCGGGAAGCCCTCCAGTTCATGGGAATACCCGGCAGCATTCTATAAGGAGTTTCTCGATTACGTTCGTTCTAAGTATGAGTCAGAATACTGGCACGCGCTACCTCGCGAAGTTGCGAGCTTCGTGCGAGCCAATGCAAATCAAACAGCAGATACGGAAAAGAAAAAACGGGTTAAGGCGCGATCAAGTCGTACCTTACCCAAAATCTGGATCGATCTGGATAACACTCCTCACGTCCCCTTATTCGAGCCAATCGCAGAAGAGCTTAGCGCCCGAGGATATCCTCTACTGGTAACAGCCAGAGATGCTTTTCAGGTCTGCGACCTGGCCGACAAGAAACGATTTCCTTATCTGAAAGTGGGTCGGCATTACGGCAAGAATCGACTGCTGAAGGGCGCGGGATTGGTCTACCGTTCTCTCCAGCTAGCGCCTATAGTTATGAGAGAGAAACCCGCGCTCGCTATCTCGCATGGAGCGCGATCCCAACTTCTTCTGGGCAACTGGCTGCGTATTCCCACAGTCCTCATGGAGGATTACGAGTATTGCCAATTCCCTCCGATGATGCGGGCTTCCTGGCTCATAGCGCCAGCGGTAATCCCCGATGAATCGCTTCCTTATTGTAATGGTATCCTGGGTAAGTATCCGGGAATTAAGGAAGACGTTTATGCCTGGAAATTTAAACCAGAGGATAAATTTCTGCAGGAACTGGGTCTAACTGGGTCTGAACTAATCGTGACTGTCCGTCCTCCCGCGACTGAAGCTCATTACCACAATCCGGAAAGCGAAGCTCTGTTCGAGAGGTTCATGAATCGGGCTTGTCGTGTGCCGCAGATTAAGGTTGTTCTCTTGCCACGAAATCCAAAACAGGGCGCACTAATCCGTCGGCGCTGGCCTGCTTGGTTCGCGAACAATAGTACCATCATTCCGAACGAAGCGCTGGATGGGATGAATCTGATGTGGCATTCCGATCTTGTTGTGAGCGGGGGAGGTACAATGAATCGCGAAGCTGCCGCGCTAGGAGTTCCGGTCTATAGCATTTTTAGAGGGAAGATAGGAGCGGTAGATCAGTATCTAAGTAAGATCGGTCGGTTGGTTCTGATCGATTCCCTGGAAAATGTTGATGCCAAGATTCCCCTCGTGCGGAGGGAGCGTCGCTCCCTGAATGAAGTTACCTCCAAGCAGACTCTCTATAACATCGTCGACATGGTTCAGGAAATCGCTGAGACGCTGCATCGTCCGCGGTTGGCTGCTTGATCCTTCGCTCGGAGCACCTGGCTGGGAGCCACATCTAACTTGCGGACACTTAAGCTCCTGGTTGTCGCCGGTGCGCGACCTAACTTCGTAAAGATTGCGCCCTTGCTTCGCGCGGCCAGGGAGATTAATGCGAACGCCGGGCGAGATGTATACGAATGCCGTTTGGTTCACACAGGCCAACATTATGACGCGAAGATGTCGGCCATCTTTTTCGCCGAACTTGGCATACCTTCCCCAGACTTGAACCTGGATGTGGGTTCTGGCTCCCACGCGGAGCAGACCGCGAAAGTGATGATGCGGTTTGACCCAGTTTGTGAGGAAGAAAGACCGGACTGGGTCGTTGTCGTCGGCGACGTCAATTCGACCATGGCATGCACCCTCGTCTGCGCCAAAAGAGGAATAAAAGTGGCCCATGTAGAAGCAGGCCTTCGTAGTTTCGATCGCACCATGCCGGAAGAAACAAACAGGTTAGTCACAGACGCTCTGGCAGACTTGCTATTAACACCGTCGGAAGATGCGAACGATAACCTCGTGCGAGAAGGTATCCCTGCTCAAAAGATCCGTTTCGTGGGCAATATAATGATTGATGCCCTTGTCAGTAACCTCGAGATGGCGCGACAGAACCCGATACTCGAAAATAACGGACTGAAGGCGGGGAACTTTGTTTACGTGACGCTGCACCGCCCTTCGAACGTTGATAACCCAGAAAGTCTGCGCCAAATCTTTCAACAACTCGTTAGGCTTGCAAGTAAGTTACCCGTTATCTTTCCCATCCACCCGCGAACGAGGAAGATGTCACGAGAGTTCGGAATTGCCGACGATGTATCTTCTAACCTAAAGATTCTTGATCCGATAAGCTATCGTGATTCGCTATGTCTAAGTGAGCGTGCTCGCTTTGTTCTTACTGACTCGGGAGGACTACAGGAGGAGACCACGTTTTTTCGAACCCCATGTCTGACCTTGCGACCTAACACTGAAAGGCCGGTAACGCTCACTATCGGCAGCAACCGACTCATTTCACTTGACCAATTGCCCACCGCGCTAGACGAGGCATTAGCGGCACCAGAACGGATCGGGTCGGTCCCGCCTCTCTGGGACGGCAAAACGGCCGAGCGCATTCTACACGAAATAGCGTTAGCGACCGCGATTTGAATCGGTGGATCCGAGATCGCGAACATGTCCAATTCTTACAGAACCGATTCTCCGGCTTCCCGGCCTGAAGAAGTAACGTCGCAATTACTCACGTATTGCCGTGCGCATGACTGGGCGGGACATGACCCCTATGATGCATTGAATAGCAAGGTCTTTGCAGCGATGCCATTTTCTCGTCGCCCGCTGCCGCGGTTTCTTTTCACGCAGTTACTAAAGCGAAGCCCAACTGATTTTCGGAGCCTCCTTAACATACCGCACACTCAGAATCCGAAAGCCCTAGCGCTATTTCTTATGGCGCTGCTCAAGCTGCGCCGTTTGGGCCATCAGCTTGATTCCGAAATACTCTACCTCAGTGATCGTTTGTGCGAACTTAGATCGCAAGATCACCGCTATTGGACATGGGGTTATAGCTTTGCCTGGCAGAGCCGGCAGGCGTTTGCTCCGCGTAACGAAGCGAACCTTGTATGCACAACCTTCGTTGCGAACGCTTTTCTCGACTCCTACGAAGAAGCAGGGCAGCGCGAACACCTTGAGATTGCAACCAGCGCTGGCTACTACCTTCTCCGAGAGCTTTTCTGGACCGACGATTCGACAGCTTCTTTCAGTTATCCTCAGCCATCCACTAAATCGATCGTTCACAACGCGAACCTCCTGGCAGCAGCGCTACTTTTGCGTATCCACGAGAAGACTGGGGATGTCGAATTGTTCCAGGCTGCTATGGCTGCTGCGCGGTTCTCCGCGAGTCGACAGCAAGCAGACGGCTCATGGTTCTATGGGGAGCTTCCAAGTCAGCGGTGGATCGACAACTTCCATACCGGATACAACCTCCGTTCCTTACTCGACATAAAGCGCCTGAGCGATACTGACGAGTTCGATCGCACGATCGACCTAGGCTTTCAGTTTTATCGAAAACATTTTTTCAGAGGCGACGGGGCGCCGAAGTATTTCCACAATCGCACTTATCCGATCGATATTCACTGTGTGGCGGAGAGCCTGATAACCTTGTGCCGGTTTGCGGGGGAGGACCCGAGCAGTTTAGACCAGGCGTCCCAGGTGTATCGCTGGACAACGGAAAATCTTTGGGATAAGCGAGGCTTTTTCTACTACCAAAGACGTCGGCTTGGCGTATTGAAAACTAGCTATATGAGATGGGCGCAAGCGTGGATGCTCCTGGCCCTCGCGACTCTCTTAGAAGTGCGGAGCCAATCGTTCAGCGAGAATGCGTCGTCGGTTAATCATGCCTGACCAGACAAGCGTATCGTCATCCTCGGTGGCGAGTAACACGGATCTGACAGCATCGCCCCCACTGACTTATGTCCTGATCACTCCCGCTCGGAATGAGGCTTGCTTTATAGAACTGACATTGGACTCCGTCGTCGCACAAACGATGAAACCTCTCCGCTGGGTGATCGTCAACGATGGTTCGACTGATGCAACCGAGCAAATTGTTAGTCGTTATACTGAGCGCTATGCCTGGATCGATCTGGTTCGAATGCCGGACCGTAAGACAC
This sequence comes from Chthoniobacterales bacterium, assembly GCA_038237435.1. Classification (GTDB taxonomy): domain Bacteria; phylum Verrucomicrobiota; class Verrucomicrobiia; order Chthoniobacterales; family UBA10450; genus JACCTI01. The sequence goes on along the minus strand of JBBRYT010000005.1, from coordinate 140,529 downwards.
ACGATTTCGGAGCGAAAGTTCACGCATTCAATGCGGGATACTTCCAGGTTCAGGAACTTAAATATTCTGCAATTGGCAACCTGGATGCCGATATTTCGTTTGATCCCGATTACTTCTCGTTTCTTCTCCAGCGCCTGGCGCAGGATCAAACCCTTGGAGTCGTAGGAACTCCTTTTATTGAGGGAGGTAGATCGTACGATTACAGGTTTAGTAGTGTCTCGCATGTTTCCGGGGCATGTCAGTTGTTTCGCAGACAATGCTTCGAAGAGGTAGGCGGCTATGTCCCCACGACAGTAGGCGGAGTCGATTTAGTAGCTGTCCTTACGGCGCGTATGAAGGGTTGGAAAACTCGCTCCTTCACTGAAAAAACATGTGTCCATCATCGTAACATGGGAAAGGGAAAGTATGGGCGACTCCTCACGGCATTTCATGGAGGCCGCGGCGATTTCGTGCTCGGCGGTCATCCTTTGTGGGAGATTTTCCGGTCGGCCTACCAGATGACAATCCCTCCTTACGTTTTCGCAGGGCTGTTTCGCCTCGCCGGTTATACCTGGGCTGCGGCGACGCAGGCGCGAAAGCAAGTCGGTCGGGATGTTATAACGTTCAGGCGGGCCGAACAGATGACGCGGCTTAAAGCATTTATCGGACAACGTATTCCTGGAATGACCAAGAAGGCATGCTGATCGTTAATGCCGATGACTTAGGGCGCTCCGAGCTCGCGACCGATCGAATATTCGCCTGCTTTACAAATGGAGCTCTTAGCGCCGCCAGTGCGATGGTTTTCATGGATGATTCGGAAAGAGCGGCATTAATAACCCGCGGATCCGGCTTGGATATTGGGTTGCATTTGAACTTCACCGAGCAGTTCAATCATGCCAGCCAAGCTATCGCTCCCCTGCACGGCCGAGTGATTCGCTTTCTCAGAAAGGCGAAATATTCGTTTTTGTTTTACCATCCAGGGTTGCGCAACTCTTTTCGCGACCTGGTTAAAATACAGATCGAGGAATTCCACCGGATTTTCGGCGTTGCTCCCACGCATATCGACGGGCACCACCACATGCACTTATGTTCCAACCTGCTAGTCCAAAACTTGGTCCCTCCTGGAAGCGTGGTGCGTCGGAGCTTCTCATTTAGGTCTGGCGAGAAAAGCTTATGGAACCGCGCTTATCGGAGGGTCGTCGATCGACGAGTGAAAGGTCAGCATAGGTGCACCGACTATTTGTTTTCGCTTTCCTCCTCTTTGAAGGCGGGCCAGATTAGCCATATTATCGAACAAGCGAAGGTAGCGGCAGTGGAGCTACAATGCCATCCGGAGCTGACGAGTGAATACGAGTATCTCATGAGTAAGGAGTGGGCCGAGCTACGCTCGACCGCGCCTCTTGCAACATTCGGGAGCTTGAACCGCGACTCTACTCGATGATTGAGTGTATCTTCACCCTGGACTACGAGATCTACGGCGACGGCACCGGGAAGCTTCGAGAACTAGTATTTGAACCGACCAAAGCCTTGGCCGCAACGTTCCGGAAATACGACGTTCCATTCGTCAACTTCGTAGAAGTGGCCGAACTACAGGCTTTCGAAACGCATGATGGTGTTAAAGCGACGGAGGCGATCCGCCGACAGATATATGAGCTCCATGACTCGGGAAACGAGATAGGACTACATCTGCACCCGCAGTGGTATAACGCAAAACGAATGGGCGAGTCTTGGCAGCTCGACTTCACGGAGTACAACCTTTCGATATTGCCCCGCGACCGTATTAGAACAATCGTCGCGGCAGCAATCGATTATTTGCGAGATGTTGTCCGAGATCCTGGTTACGTCCCGGCGTCATTCAGAGCTGGCAATTGGCTGCTGCAACCAACGGAAACGGTCGCTTCTGTCTTAGCAGAAAACGGAATCAAGATAGATTCTTCCGTTTTCAAAGGCGGACGGCAACGTGCTAACGGATTGGATTATAGACGCGCTGCGCGAAACCCTTACTTTTGGAAGTTCAGGAAGGACGTCAACATTCCCGAAGAGGACGGATTGATGCTTGAGATACCTACCTATACGAGTTTTGTCCCCTTCTGGAATATGCTGACTAGTAAACGGCTCGGAGTCCATAGCCGGCCTGGCTCAATGGGAGCGAAACGGCGTCTTTCTTTGAATAAAGTATTGGATCGATTACGCTTTCGTTATCCGTCGAAGCTCGATTTTTGCCGGATGACACTCGCTGAGATGACGGGAACAATTGAGCAGGTTATCGGGGATGACAGAGCAAACCCAGATTCCTACAAGCCAATCGTAGCTATCGGTCATAGCAAAGACCTTGTCGATCTTAAAGCGGTTGAGCAGTTCATTAGTTACTTGCAAGAGAAGGCGATTCCAATAGTCAATCTTCGAGATACACTGCTACGGATGAGAGATGGTGGCGACCCAGGCAACGCGGCTGTAGCGGCGCAGCTTAGCTCCTGCAGGTGAACGTTGCGGGCGAAATACGACGGCGGGTTACTAAAGGATTACAGAAGCTCTTCTGGATTGATAGGACTCATAATTTTGTTATCACTTCGACTGGCCCAACGACGAGTCTTCCTTCGCGAGTTGATTGCACATTTGTTCCTATCACCCCGGAAAACTACGCGCTAGTTACGGGGTTTAGAGAAAAGGGTCGGACCGATGAGTATCGAAAGAAGCTCCAAAAAAATGAAATCGGCTTCTTCGCTATCTGTGGCGCTCAAGCTGCAGGAAGTATTTGGGCTACGATCAATACCACATCATCACCGGTCGTCGTGCGGCGCTACATGAGATTGGAACCGAATGAAGCTTTGGTGCATGACATCGTGACGGGGGAACAGTTTCGAGGTAGATCGATCGGACCCTTTATGGTTCACGGAATACTTGAATACCTCATAGCTGCAAAGGCCGTGAGCAAAGTGATCGTGGACGTGAACATTCGAAATCGACCGTCATTGCGTATGATGGAGAAGGCCGGGCTTACAATTCACGAAAGTAAGCTCTACGTCTCCGCTTTGGGGAAGCTAGCTTTTGAGAAAGTTCTGGGACGGGATGACTGAGCTTCCGGCGCCCGCTAGTTCCACTCGTGAAGAGGAACAGGCCCCAATACCTACAGGTGACGATCACCTTACTGCTCGTTCCATCTCGATCGATTGGCGCGAGGATTTTCCAATCTACGCTGCAAAAGAATTTTTGGAGCAAGTGGGCGATGAGTATGGATGGCTCGGCGGGTTTGACAGCGCGAACGTCCTACGGTGCATCTTACCCTTTACTATCATTCGAAAGGCAGGCTTCCGCATCGGGCGCTTTCGCGTGGAGACTATCCCCCTTACCCCAATAGGCGTCGGCGCGGAGAAGTCCTTCTTAGAGTCGACCCTCCAGCATCTTCGATCGCTTCGTGTAGATTTTGTGATGCCCGGCACGAACCACGCGTTGTTCAGGACATACCCGACTGGTGCAAAAGCAGCTCCTTATGGGACCGTGGTCAATGATCTGACGCTGACGGAAGAGAAGCTCTATAACGAAATCTCCCAGGACTATCGAAAGAAGATCCGAAGGGCGATTAAAGCAGGAGTAGAGATTGTGACGGGCAATGAGTATCTCGCGGAATGCTATGAAATGATAGCAGATACGCTCCGCCGCTCGGGAATGAGATTCAAGAACCGAGAAACATTTGAGAAAGAGATCGGTCTTGGCCTTGGCAACCACGTGAAGGTATTCGTTGCCAAGCAGGAAGCTCTAACTCATGCCTGCCTCGTAGTGCCGTTCAGCAGGTTCAGCGGATACACATGGTATGGTGGGACCGCGGCGGAGCCGCAGAAAGGTGCGATGCATCTAATCCACTGGGAAGCAATGAAGGCTCTAAAGCTTATGGGCGTCAGGCAGTTCAACTTCAGCGGCGTTCGTATTAGGCCACAAGCTGGTTCGAAGCAGGACGGGATCGTCACCTTCAAAACACGCTTCGGTGGTGTACTCCGACAAGGCTACATGTGGAAGCAAGGTATTCATCCTCTCAAGTTCGCGGCCTATTCGATAGCTGTGCGTCTGTTAAAAGGAGGAGATACCGTCGATCTTGAACACAAGAAACTGATGGCCACGAACTGATGGAAGTCTCCGAAGTAAATCGCAAGGGCCGAAAAATCGTTGTTCCTTCGGTGAGTTACAATGGCCGCACAGTTGTGATCGAAGGAAAGTTTATCAAAATCGCGCACGTCTACGACGAAGAGTGGCTGGAGGGTCAGTGCGTCCGTGATCCGGCCGAGCTGGTCGCCCATCTGAAGGGCAAGAAGGCCAAGGCTGATCTGCTGACATTCGGGCAGAAGCTTCCCGATACCAGCCCCGCTTACCCGTTCTATTTCGATGAGGATAATGTCGCAGCGATAACGTTGGAAACCTTCGACCAGTGGTGGCTAGGCTTGCCGCAGGTTACGCGCAAGAACGTTAGAAGGTGCGCCAAGAGGGGCGTTGTCGTTCGTCGTGTAGAGCTTGATGAAGAACTACTAAAAGGCATTGCCGCTATCTTTAATTCGGATCCGGTGCGACAAGGCGTACCGAACGTGCATTACGGGAAAGACTTTAACACGGTAAGGGAAGAAGTCTCCACCTACGCGGACACTAGCGAATTCATAGGCGCCTACTTCGCGGATGAGCTTATTGGCTACATCAAGTTGGTCTACGTTGGGTCAATGGCGAGTATAATGAATATCGTTGCCAAGAATGCACATCACGATAAACGACCCATCAATGGGTTGATTGCAAAGGCCGTAGAAGTCGTCTGCCAGAAGGGTGCGCGTTTCGTCGTCTACGGTAAATACCACTACGGTAATAAGGGGCACGACGCGCTGGCCGAGTTTAAGCGTCGGAATGGTTTCACTCCAATAAATCTGCCTGTATATTTCGTTCCTTTAAGCTGGTGGGGGAAAGTAGCCTTAGCCCTTCGGCTTCAGCACGGACCTTTGGGCTTTTTGCCGCGAGGTTTGATTAACATTCTCTTGCAAGCGCGACGCAGATTGTATACTGTCGGACTTACGCGAAAGCTTTCGTCCGGTGAGGAACTGAAGACGGATGCTTTAGCGTGATTCCTATTGGCATTCGCCGGTGTAGCTCAATGTTAGAGCGGCTGAATCGTACTCAGCAGATGGAGTGTTCAATTCCTCCCGCCGGCTCCAGCCTTCCGTTCGACTTCAAGTTTCGAGCGCCAGCAGTGGACACCGCGGCGGCGGAGAAAGGATAAACGGATGCCTGGGCTCGTAGGAATAATATCAGCGACGCTAGGGGATAAGCAGCGAGATGATATCCAGAAGATGCGGCGGCATCTCCTACACGATCGTGGCTATAGCACTGGCACCATTTTTAGCGAAGAAGCGGGCACTGCAATTGGTTGGGCTCATCATCCAGGCTCCTTCTCAGACTGTGCACCCATCTGGAATAACTCGAATGACCTAGGTCTGATTTTTTTCGGTGAAGACTTTAGCGACGAATGGTCAACACCATCCCCTCGGTGTGAGGGTGAGAATGGAGGATGGACGCCTAGGTATATTCTCGATTCTTATCAACGAACCGGCCCGAATTTTCTGGCGAAGCTAAATGGCTGGTTTAACGGCGTAATACTCGACTACAAGCAACGGGCTGCGATTCTCTTCAACGATCGTTTCGGACTCCAGCGTCTTTATTACCATGCTGCCGGCGATTCTTTCTATTTCGCGTCGGAAGCCAAATGTTTGCTAAGTGTGCTTCCCGCGGTAAGAGAACTAGACCCGCTAGGAATAGCCGAACTTTCGTCCGTTGGATGTGTTATGCAGAACCGGACGATATTCTCTGGCGTAAAGGTTCTGCCCCCGGCTTCACGGTGGACATTCCCGCGACAGAGCCCGCCCGCAAAAGAGACCTATTTTGATAACTCAGAATGGGAGAAGCAAGAGCCGCTAGATGAAGAGGGCTTTTATCTTCAGCTCAAAGAGACGTTTTCGCGTGTCCTGCCAAAGTATTTTCGTGGAAACCAGCAAGTCGGGATGTCTTTGACGGGTGGTCTCGATGGAAGAATGATTATGGCTTGGGCGAATTGCCCGCCGGGTCAGCTTCCATGCTATACCTTTGGCGGATCCTATCGCGATTGCACAGATGTGATCGCAGCGCGGAGAGTCGCTAGGACCGCAGAGCAGTCCCATGAGATCATACCGGTGGACGGCGAGTTTCACCGCCAGTTTCCCGAGCTGGCGCAACGATCCATCTATCTCTCGGACGGTGCCATGGATGTTACGGGCGCAGTTGAGCTATATGTAAATGAGATAGCGCGGAAAATTGCACCTGTCCGTCTTACCGGTAACTATGGGTCGGAGGTCCTTAGAGATAGTGTAGCATTTCGGCCGCGGTCGCTAAACGAATCGCTTTTTAATCCCGAACACCTGGAATTAAGCAAGCAAGCAGCCTCGATTTATGCTCAGGAGCGTGAAGATAACCTTCATTCTTTCATAGCTTTCAAACAAGTCCCGTGGCATCACACCTCGCGGCTAAGTGTAGAACAGACGCAGCTCACAATGCGCTCCCCGTTTTTGGACAATGAGCTTGTGGCATTAATGTATCGAAGTCCCGCTTCGCTCTCACGAAGTCCGGTTCCAGCTCTTCGATTGATCGCAGAGGGTAATGAGGCGATGAGTCGGATCCCGACTGATCGCGGCCTTCGTTTTCGACCATTGCCGATCGTAGATAAGCTGCGCAATCAATTTCAGGAGTTCACCTTCAAGGCTGAGTACGCCTATGATTACGGGATGCCTCAGTGGCTGGTGAAAGCGGATCGGATGTTCCGGCCGTTCCATCTCGAGCGAGTATTCCTTGGCCGCCACAAGTTTCACCATTTTCGTATTTGGTACCGCGATAAGTTATCAGATTATCTGAAGGAAGTTCTTCTAGACCCGACGACTCGTGCGCGACCGCTGTTTAGAAAGAACGCACTCGAAAGAATTGTCTCCGATCATTTGAGCGGCGCGCGCAACTACACCGTGCAGCTTCATCAGGCACTCAGTTATGAACTGATTCACCGCGAATTGATCGAAAGGAATTGGTCAGCTTCGTGAGAGTTTTGCCGCACATTACGGTCTGCATTTGCACCTACAGGCGGGCCGAATACATACCTTGCTTGCTGCAAAAGATGGCCGTGCAGGATACCCAGGGGAAATTCACCTATTCGCTTGTTGTAGTAGATAATGACCGGCTTGAATCCGCGCGTGCCGTCGTTTCCGCTTTCGCCAAATCATCAGATTTGCCAATCAACTATTGTTGCGAGCCTGAGCAAAACATCGCACGGGCGCGAAACCGCGCCTTGGAATATGCGACTGGAGACTTTGTCGCTTTTTTCGATGATGACCAATTACCGCCGCAGCAGTGGCTGCTATCACTGCTAACCTATTGCGAGACAACAGGAGCGGATGGCATTCTTGGACCAGTTAAGCCAGTCTTCGAAGTTACTCCACCGAAGTGGGTGATCAAAGGGCGATTTTGCGAACGACCGAGCCACCCCACCGGCTTCAAGATTCAAGGACGACACGGACGAACTGGTAATGTTCTTTTGCGACGTCCGATATTCGTAGGTGAAACTGAGGCCTTTCGTCCCGCCTTTCTCACGGGCGAAGATCAGGATTTTTTCCGGCGTGCTATCGCGAAGGGCTATCGCTTTCTGTGGTGTGAAGAAGCTGCGGTTAGCGAAATTGTCCCGGCCCAGCGGTGGAATCGGAGGTTCATGCTGCGGCGTGCCCTATTGCGCGGGAAAATCTCGCTTCGCCACCCAGGAGTAGGAATCAAAGATCTCGGGGCGTCGCTCCTCGCTGTTGCCGCCTATTCGTTCATCTTGCCTTTTAGTCTGCTCGGCGGACAGCATAGGTTCATGCGTTATTTAGTTAGCTTATGCGATCATCTCGGGCGGATTTTGGAGTTACTTCGGTTAAATCCGATAGAGGAAGTTTACTCAACACGATAAGGTGACTGAACCGGGCGACTTGATAGTTGATCGCGATGATCTGCTCCTCGTTACAGGGGCGAGCGGGTTCATCGGCGCGAGGGTGGTTTCGAGTTTGCTAACAAACGGCTACCATCGCTTGCGGTGCCTAGTTCGGCCTTCGAGTGACTTATCGAAGTTACAGGAGATTGTTACCCCTTATCAGGCCACGGTCGAAATCATTCACGGAAACCTGCTAGACCCTTCAGTTTGTGCGCGCTTGGTAGATGGGGTCTCTATCATCTATCACCTCGCCGCCGGTCGTGGCGAGAAGTCCTACGCCGACGCATTTCTAAACACGGTAGTTACAACACGAAACTTACTGGAAGCGGCGCGGTTGAATAAGGGACTTAAGCGGGTGGTGAATGTGAGCAGCTTCTCGGTCTACACGAATAGGAACAATCCGCAGGGAAGGCTGCTCGATGAAACCTCGCCGACAGAAACGCATCCCGAACGCCGCGGCGATGCTTACACCTACGCTAAGACAAAGCAGGAGAAAATTCTGGAACAATACAGTCAGCAATACAAGATTCCGTACGTCATTGTCCGGCCCGGGGTAGTATACGGGCCTGGGAATGAGCAGATCCACGGTCGCATAGGGCTGGCTACGTTTGGTATATTTTTGCACACGGGCGGTGAAAACCCAGTCCCGCTAACATTCGTAGACAACTGCGCCGATGCCATCAGGTTGGCTGGGACCAAAGCCGGGGTTGACGGTGAAGTTTTTAATGTCGTGGATGACGATCTTCCTTCCAGTCGTGCGTTCCTCAAACTCTACAAAGAAAACGTGCGAAGGTTCCGCTCCATTTACCTGCCACATGCAGTTAGTTACCTTCTATGTTGGACGTGGGAGAGTTACGCGACTTGGTCACGGGGACAACTTCCGCCGGTCTTTAGTCGCGCTACGTGGTGGACTTACTGGAAGCAGAGCAAGTATACCAACGGCAAGTTGAAAAGCCGACTAGGCTGGGCTCCGAAGGTTTCGATGGCGGAGGGGTTGCAGAGCTACTTTGAAAGCTGTCGCCGCAAGCTCGCGCGAGGGTGAGTATGAACCCGATTTCAAAGGCAAGGAATGTCCTTCGGGCTGTAAAGCAGAAATGGGGTAGCTCCGCTGCTAAAAGGCATTTGTGGGACGAGGAATATGGCACGGGGCGCTGGGATCATTGCGACCATAGCCCCGGAGCCCGCGTATACGACTACATAGAGAAGTACGCGCGTGAGGGAGACATCCTAGATCTTGGTTGCGGTTCGGGAAACACGGCTGCCGAAATTGACGGCGACCAATACAGAAGCTACACCGGCATCGATATCTCAGAAATTGCCTTGAAGAAGGCTCGTGCGCGCAGTCAGGAACTCGGAAGGAGTGCGAAGAACCAATTCCTTCAGAGCGATATCATCTCGGTAACCCCCGCTACGAAGTATGACGTCATTCTTTTTCGTGAATCGATTTACTACGTTCCAAGTCGGCGAATCAAGGCAGTCTTGGACCACTACAAGAAATACCTGACTGACAAAGGGGTCGTTATCGTCAATGTGGGCGAACACGCCACAAAGAACGCGCGATTAATCTTGGAGGTTATTGTTGAAAACTACCAAGTGGTAGAAAAGTATGCCCCCGCGGGCGAGCGCGAGTTCATCGCTGTCTTTAGATAGTTAGCCAAGGCTCCTAGTCGAGTGATCCCTTGAATCGAAGCGCTAATCTTGTGCCTCTGAAGGTCGCCATAGTCGGCTGTGGGAAGATTGCGGATTCGCATCTCGCTGCCATTCAACTGATCGCGGGATGCGAAATTGTTGCGACGTGCGATCGCGAGGAATTGATGGCCAGGCAACTCTCCGAGCGCGGCGGAATCCCAAGATACTTTACCGACCTGAAAGAATTGCTTGAGGTGATGAAGCCGGATGTCGTCCATCTGACAACGCCTCCTCAAAGTCATTTCGCACTGGGAAGCTTATGCCTGGAACATGGCTGCCATGTTTACATCGAGAAGCCATTTACTGTGAATGCCGCGGAGGCAGAGGCTCTCATAGAGCTGGCGAATAGCAAAGGTCTCAAGCTTACAGCCGGTCATGATGATCAGTTTCGCCATGCAGCGCGCCGGATGCGGTCATTAATCGGCGAAGGTTTTCTCGGAGGACCGCCTGTGCACATGGAAAGCTATTATTGCTATGAGCTCGGGCCAGAGAGCCATTACGCAAAGGCTCTTCTTGCCGATAAGGCGCATTGGGTCCGCGCGCTACCTGGTCAGCTATTACAGAACATCATCAGCCACGGGATCGCACGGATTGCGGAATTCATGTCCGGGGATAACCCGGAGGTCTTTGCCTATGGATTTGTCAGTAAGGTGTTAGGGAGTCTTGGCGAAACGGAGATAATTGATGAGCTTCGGGTTATTATTCGGGATGAAAACGGTGCCACGGCTTACTTCACATTTTCATCGCAAATGAGACCTGCTCTCCATCAGTTCCGGATTTACGGATCTAAGAACGGCCTAGTGGTAGATCAGGATAATGAGACGTTAATCAAAGTTTTCGGAAAAAGAAGGAAGAGTTATCTCGAGCATTTCGTCAGTCCACTGGGAATAGCACGGCAATATGTAGCCAATGTCAGAAACAACCTGCGACTGTTCCTAGCTAGGGATTTCCAAATGAAGGCCGGCATGAAATATCTAATTGATGCCTTCTATTCGTCGATTCGGAAAGATGCGGCCCCGCCCATTCCTTACCGCGAGATTCTGCTGGTCGCGCGAATCATGGATGCGATTTTCAGTCAATTGCCCAGCCGAAGTTCAGTGACGTCGACTTCTCGAGTCCCGGCAGATATGCTGAACAAGCTTTGAGCAGTTTTACCGAGTAACCCATGCCTCCGAAAATCGCCCTTCTTGTCTACGCAGGCCTTGTCCTGTGGCTGTGGAAGGATGCGCCTCGGCAAGGTTGGTCTAAGCGACTTTGGATTCCACTTACCTGGATTTTGATCATCGGGACGCATCCGATCGGTCTGTGGTTGACATTACTATTCGGAATCGCGCGCGGCTCCGAAGGTAGCAACCTCGATACTGCTATCTTCCTCGGTTTGATTTTCGGCGCGCTTCGTATGCTCGCCAGGAAAAATACTAACTGGCACCAGGTCTTTACGCGGAATGGTTGGATAATTGCCTATTTTATTTACATAGGATTCAGCGTTCTCTGGTCGGCGGGAACCTTTGGTTCGCTGAGGTTATGGGTCAAAGATATAGGAAACTTTGTCATGGTCCTGGCGTTGCTCGGCGAATTCTCGAACGGACAAGGTGCCAAGGCAAGTCTGGTAAGAGCAGGGTATTTTCTAATCCCACTCTCTACGCTGTTGGTGAAATACTTCCCCGATCTAGGACGCAGCTATGATGTTTGGACTTGGAGGCCGCTTATTACCGGGGCGAGTGAGAGCAAGAACGCTTTAGGCGCAGCTATCATTTTATGTAGTTTGGGAGTCTTCTGGGGGGCTTTTGAAGCAAAAAAAGAAGGACGGTCGTCAAAGGCCCGCCTTGCCGCGCGCCTGTTATATGCCGTTATGACCATTTGGTTGCTCAATGCTTCGAGTTGCGCGACTGCGTTGGCGTGTACCGTTCTAGGTCTCACGCTGGCGTTGATTCTAAGAAAGCAAGCGATACGAGCCTGGCTTCAGCATCTCGGTCTTTCTACGATCATCCTGGTCCCATTGGTGTTATTGTTCATGCATCTCATCTTCGGTCTCGGAGAGGTGATAGTCGCCCAGCTGGGACGAGATATGACCTTCACGGGTCGAGTGCCCATCTGGGAGGCTGCGCTTAACATCCCGATAAACCCTGTAACAGGGTGCGGCTATTTCTCGTTTTGGAACGAGTACGGCCAAACCATTTCCAGTCGTTTGCGTTTCTATTTTCCCTTGAAAGAAGCGCACAACGGTTACCTGGAGACATATCTGAACGTGGGATTCCTTGGGCTCTTTTTACTGAGTGGGGCAGTAATCTCGAGTGTCGCCAAGATCCTGAAGCGAATGACAACCGACGGGTGGCACGCGGTTTTTCGCCTTGTGTTTGTCGTGGTCGGTTTGGTGTATAACGTGACCGAATCTGCCTTCGCCGGACTCAATGCAATTTGGTTTCTGATGTTGCTCGGTATGATTGAATATCCGTCTCCCACACTTGCCCGCCGGACCGCGCGCGGGCTCGCGCGTGCGAAAACTCTTCACCCATCCGTAGCGGAACTGGGGCCTGTCGGCGCAGATGTTTTACGCTCGGCCGCTACGTAAGCCCTTGAAGAAGCGGCCTGCTTCCTGCTTTTTAATACCCGAATGAGTGTCAGATTTTTAATGTCAAGCCGAGCGCGAATTCTTGAGCTGGGGACGGCGACGTTGCTCGTGGCGCTCGCGACCGCGTCCGCCTACCAGCCCCCTGTGGAACGACTTCCGAATGGGGCCCTTTGGTCACGTGCTAGCGTAGGGGTCGAGGGTGGTGTTCCAAATGGCTGGCCTGTGGCGACGACGCTTTCGCCGGCGGCTGGCGGCGCCGACAACACCAGCGCGATAAATGCCGCTCTGCAAAAGGCCAGCTTTGGGAATCGGGTCGTCTTGTTAAGCGCCGGGAATTTTCCATGTTCTGGCGAGATCGCTCTGGCATCCGGCACGATCTTGCGCGGAGCCGGGCCGGATCAGACCACAATTACGGCAACCGGAAACGCCCCTGCAGTGGGATTCGTCGCCGGGGGAAACTACGAACATGGTCTGCAGTTTACGGCCCTGACGGCCGATCGGCCCGCAGGCTCAACCACGTTCTCATTTCCTTCCCTGCCGAGCGACGTGGCGGCCTCTTTGCATGCGGGCAGTTATCTCTACGTGACGCAGATTAATGACGGGGGCTTGGATGCAATGGGCGATGGCAGTATCCTGCCCGATACGACTCACGTGGTAAAAGGAGGGCGCGAAGGCGGAACTCAAGAAGCGCTCAATCAGGTTGTCCGAATTTCCGCGATCACAAAAGGTGCCTATCCCGGCGGCACGTTCGATGTCACTTTCACGCCTCCGCTCCGCTGGAGCTATACGACCGCACTTCAGGCTCATGTTGGACTCGTTTGGGGCGGTGGAAACGGCGGGTTTATTAGTAACGCCGGCTTAGAGGATTTGACTGTTACTCGCTCGCCCGCTTCGAAAAGCAATTTAGGCGGAACAAACACCATTCGCGCCACTTTTGCCGCAGACTGTTGGATCAAGAATGTCACATCCGGCGACTCTCCCTTTGCGCATATAGGATTGGCTACCTGCAAGAACTTTGAAATTCGGCACTGTTTCCTACATGGAGGTTGGCAACCGACCAGCGGCGGCGGCGGCGGCGGTTACGGGATACTAATGGAGGCTTCGCACGATTGCCTGATTGAAGACAATATTCTTAGTTCCACCAGTGATCCAATTATGGCGCCGATCCTGGTGGATTATGGATCTTCCGGGAACGTCCTTGCCTACAATTACATACCGGCAAGCGCGATGATTTCTTCACACAATCTCGTGGAAGAGACGGCCATTCATGCCGGATTTCCAATGTTTAATCTATTCGAGGGAAATATCGGCCAGAAATTTACTGCCGATAACTTCCATGGCGGATCTCGCTACCACACCCTCTTTCGTAACTGGTACAAAGGCACGCAGACCGGCGCGTTGAATTACCGCGACTGCATCGCAATCGCCGAGGAGAATCTTTATTATAACGTCGTCGGTAATGTGCTTGGTGTTAATGGCTCCAGTTCTGCGCTCTACGATGCAGGGATGGGCCCGTCCGCGCCAGATGTTTCTGTCCCTCATATTTATGTTCTGGGCTGGGCATCCACCGCTAGACAGTATCGCTATTTTAACCCCAATCGCGCGACGCCCATAACCCCGCCGGATCAAGCGACCGATATCCGGGTGGCGGCTACTACGATCATCTTGGGCAACTGGACTCCGGTAGATGCGAATAACGGAGCGAATCCGGGACAGCTGTGGAACGACTCTTCTGCCGATCACTCACTGCGAGCGAGCTATTATTATAGCAGCAAGCCCGCTTTTTTTGCCTCACTAGCTTGGCCGGCCATTGACCCCTCAGTCGGTCCTCCGTCGAGTGATGCGGTTATTCCTGCGGCCTACCGTTTTCTTAATGGTGCCGAGCCTTCCGATGGCCCGAGGCCAGCGGCCCCGAAGGGCCTGCGAATTGGTCCTTAAACAGTCTGCATTAGCCTTCGGGCTTCAACGCACAGGAAGAGCGCGAATGGCGGAACCATTGGTTTCCATTCTTATACCGGCGTTCAATGCCGAGAAGGTCATTTCGTTCTCGATTCGATCAGCCTTAGGGCAAACGTGGGAGAAGAAGGAAGTAATCGTAGTAGACGATGGATCTACCGACAATACCTGTAAGGTCGCGGAAGAGTGTGCTCGCTATGGTAGGCTAAGGGTAGTTCGTGAGCCTCATCGCGGGGCTTCGGCGGCTCGTAATACTGCCCTTCGATTAAGCAAAGGCGACTATGTTCAGTGGCTCGATGCAGATGATTTTCTCGCACCCGATAAGATCAGCCAACAACTCTCTGCAAGGTCTGGTGATTTTAGTCCAAGAACCCTTTTTTCAGGCGCCTGGGGCTACTTTCTCTACCGGCCTAGAAAGGCGAGCTTCAACCCGACGGCCTTATGGTCCGACCTATCGCCCGCGGCATGGCTGATCGAGAAGTTTCAGAATAACTTGTTCATGCCGAATTCGACGTGGTTAGTTAGTCGTCACCTCAGCAACACGACGGGACCATGGAACGAGGATATTTCGCTGGACGACGACGGCGAATATTTTGCGCGCATGCTCCAAGCTTCTGATGGGATTAAGTTCGTAGCAGAAGCTAAAGCATTGTATCGCAGATCAGGTGCGGTGAGTTTGAGCGACACAACACGTGCGAGCGCGAAGATGGACTCGCAGTTTCTCAGCATGAAATTGCAAGTGGGATATCTTCTGGCAATGGAAGATAGCAACCGGGCTCGACGAAGCTGCGTTACCTATTTGCAGCAATGTGCGCAGCTCTTTGCAGTGACCCGCCCGGACTTGGTGGGACGAGTAGCTGAAATTTTAGCAAACTTCGACACGAAGGTGACACCTTCAACTGACGCGCTTCCCCAGACTTGGGCTCAATTACTTCTCGGTTCGCCGGGCGGCAGTCGGTTTCGTCTTCAGCTGAATGAAACTAAATGGCGAGTAATTCGTTCGGTCGATAGGTTCTTGTTTAACTTGGAGTCGAGGGATAATTGATAAGCGATCGAGTCTTGACTTGGGTATGATTCCGGCTCCAGTCAGCCGTCATTGCTGACCGCACGGGAGGAAAGCTGGTAATTACTTAGACTACTCTGGATGTCCGAAACGCCGATCAAAACAAAAACTCGTATGAGTGCGTGTCGGTCTCGAGTGAATGATGTGCAATCAGATGCAAGCAACCATTGAGCAACGAACTAGGGACAATACGCTGGCCGAGACCGCCGAGTGGACCACACGAATAACGCCCCATCGTGGCTGGCTGGATTGGCGGCTGAATCAACTTTGGCGTTACCGCGATCTCATTAGTCTTTTCGTCTGGAGGGACTTCGTCTCTGCCTATAAGCAAACGGTACTTGGACCGGTGTGGCACATTATTCAACCGCTCCTAACCACTCTCATGTTTACATTGGTTTTTAGCCGCGTGGCACGGTTGCCGACTAATGGAGCGCCGCCATTTCTTTTCTATTTGATAGGAACAGTGGCCTGGACTTATTTTGCCAACAACCTGACTAAAACCTCGGGCACGTTTGTTAACAACGCTCATCTCTTGGGAAAGGTATACTTCCATCGCTTGGTTATTCCCATCTCGGTTGCGATTTCAAATTTGGTTACTTTTGGGATCCAGCTTGGGATTTTTCTGGTCGCGCTCCTCCTTTATCGTCTGTCCGGCCACGGAGGCCAGATAACCGGCTGGATCTTTCTAACTCCAGTGCTTCTACTTATTCTGGCGGGTTACGGCTTAGGCGGAGGAATAATTGTCTCAGCTTTAACTACTCGGTATCGCGATCTGGCCAATCTGGTTGGTTTTGGCGTGCAACTTTTCATGTACGCCACTCCAGTTATTTATCCGGCCTCGGCCGTGCCGGAACATTACCAGTGGTTGATAAAACTAAACCCTCTTAGCTCTATCATGGAAGGTTTTCGACTTGGCTTCCTTGGGGTAGGAACTTTAAGCGTGCCGCAACTAGGCGCAAGTATCGGCGGGATGATCTTGATTCTGCTCGTAGGAATAATGCTCTTTACTCACGTTGAACGCACCTTCATGGACACAGTCTAGACCGGCAAGCTAAGCCTCCTAACCCGATTGATTGGCAAAGCGTCCCTTCGTTAATTCATTTTAAAATGTCCACGGTTATCTCAGTCGAAAATGTGAGCAAATCATACCGCTTGGGAATGATTGGAGGCGCGACCCTAAAGGAGGATTTCAGCCGCTGGTGGGCGGCGACGCGCGGCAAGTCAGACCCGCTGGCGAAGGTGGATGTGGCGGAACGCGCACGTAAAATCGGAGAAGAATTCTGGGCCTTACGGGAAGTAAGCTTTGAAGTTAAAAGCGGCGAAGTCCTCGGAGTGGTCGGACGCAACGGCGCCGGTAAGAGCACGCTCCTTAAGATCCTCTCACAAGTTACTGCACCTACTTCTGGTGAAATAAAAATAAGAGGACGAATAGCCAGCTTACTAGAAGTAGGAACTGGCTTTCATCCAGAACTAAGCGGCCGGGACAATATTTTACTTAATGGAGCTATCCTTGGAATGACCAGAGCGGAAATCCGCCGGAAGTTCGATGAAATAGTAGCTTTCTCGGAAATAGAGGAGTTTATCGATACGCCGGTTAAGCGCTATTCCAGCGGCATGTATGTCCGTCTGGCTTTCGCGGTGGCGGCGCACCTCGAGCCCGAAATACTCATCATCGATGAGGTCCTAGCGGTGGGTGATACGCAGTTCCAACGAAAATGCGTGGGAAAAATGGGTGAGGTCTCGCAGGAAGGGCGGACGGTTCTTTTCGTAAGCCATAACCTGACCGTCGTGGCTAGTCTCTGTGATCGCGCGATTTTCCTTGAGGGAGGTCGCAAGCTAATGGAAGGAGCGCCGGAGCATGTCATCGCGACCTACGTCAACAGCGGATCCGAATTACTAGGCGAGGTAACCTGGGATGTTTCCGATGGACGAGCGAGGAGCGACCGACTGCGCTTGCTCGGCACCCGAATCCTGTGCCGCGATCAGATTACGGCTGATGTGCAGATTGATGGGTCGATTACCATTCAGTACGACTTCGAGGTCTTGAAAGATGGCTTAAGCGTAACGAGTAGCATCCATCTATTGGATAAACATAACGCCTGTGTCTTCGTCTCCGGTCCACCGTCGCAAACCCTGCCGGCGGGTCGCTATCAGCACTCCTGCATTTTTCCGCCGAACCTCTTAAACGACGGCATGTACAGCATTTCAATATTCCTACTGATCGATACTACAGTGCACGATGTTGTAATTCATAACGCTATATCTTTCATGGTTCACGAAACCGAAGAACGCGAGGAGTTCCTTGGACAGGTGATCGGTTGCGTGCGACCGAAGCTGGAGTGGATCGAGAAAGGTCTCAATGGCGCAGCAAAATTTAGGGGCTAAGCTAACAATAGACTCGCACGGTCCCACCCTCTGAAGAAAGATTCCTTAGCCGCCGACCGTGCACACATCCTCACGCACACGCAGGATTTATGGGAGGCGCTGCGCGGCGAAAAAATCTTCGTCACCGGGGGAACGGGTTTCTTTGGATGTTGGTTGCTCGAAGCGCTTTGTTTTGCAAACGCCGAGCTGGAGCTAGGCGCGAAAGTAGTTGTTCTCTCGCGCGATGTAAAAAAGTTTGCGGGGAAGGCGCCTCATCTAGCGAGTGACTCTGCGATCGAGCTTTTGGCCGGAGACATCAATTCAGTCGAATTTCCGCCTGGTCATTTTTCTCACGTGCTTCACGCGGCTCTCGATTACTGCGCGCCACTCGCGCTTTTCCTCAATGTCGTCGACGCAACTCGGCGAACTCTGGAATTCGCGGTCAGATGTGGCGCGCGCCGGTACCTGCTTACTAGCTCAGGAGCAGTTTATGGAAGACAGCCGCCGGACTTGACGCACGTCTCGGAAAATTATGTCGGTGCTCCAACGACGACCGATTTGCGCTCGTCATACGGGGAAGCAAAACGGGGCTCGGAGTTCCTTTGCGCAGCGTTTCATGCCGAGCACAATTTGCATACCACGATCGCGCGTGGTTTTGCCTTCGTCGGACCTTATCTCGCGCTGAATCAAGGATTGGCCATCGGAGATTTTATTGGCGACGCTATGAATGGCCGGGCCATCTGCATTAATGGCGATGGGACACCGCGGCGCTCCTATCTTTACGGAGCGGACCTTGCCATCTGGTTGTGGACGATCCTGTTTCACGGAACACCGGCGCGTCCTTACAACGTGGGAGCCGAACCGGACTTCTCGATCGCGGAGGTGGCGCAGATTGTAACAGAGGAAGTTAATCCCCATGCTACAGTTCGAATTGCGCACAAAGCCAATCCTGCTGAACCCGCAGAACGATATGTGCCGTCAACGCAACGGGCGCGATCGGAACTGGGTTTGAAGGAGTGGATTGATGTGCGCGAAGGCGTTCGACGAACTGCGGCATGGAACAAACTGCGCAAACATTAAACGCCACTTACCTCATGAAAGTATCTGATTTCGTTGCCGACTTCCTCGCACAAAATGATATGCGGGAGATTTTCACCGTTTCCGGCGGCGGCATCGCCCACCTTCTCGATTCAATCGGGAAGAATTCTAGACTGCACTATTACTGCAACTATCACGAACAGGCATCCGCCATCGCCGCGGAAGGCTATGCGCGCGTCACTGGGAAGGTCGGCGTTTGCCTCGTCACTATCGGCCCCGGCGCGATCAACGCGCTAGCCGGGATCGTCGGGGCATGGTACGACTCTATTCCTGTTATCGTTTTTTCTGGTCAGGTGCGATCGGATCTCATCGCGGACTACACCAAAGTGAGACAGAAAGGGCCGCAGGAAGGAAACGTCATCGAGATGGCTCGTTCCGTGACGAAATACGTGGTGTCCGTTCGGGACCCGAATCGGATTCGATATGAACTGGAGAAGGCACATCACATCGCAACAACCGGACGCCCAGGTCCGGTGTGGATCGAAATTCCTTTCGATATTCAGGGCGCGGAAATTGATGAGACGACGCTGGAATCATTCACAGCGGAAGACCAGCGCCACTCGCCGCTCGACGCAGATGCGGCGCGTGTTCTCGAAGCAATCTCGGGCGCTCGATGTCCGCTTGTGATCGGCGGTAACGGAGTGCGTCTCGGCCATGCGCGCGAACTCTTTCTACACTTCATCGAGCGGATGCGGATTCCCGCAGTTATGCATTGCATGGCGAAGGACCTACTGCCGGAAGATCACGAGATGAGCATGGGTATTTTCGGCACAGCCGGACAGCGGCGCGCGAATTTTGCCGTGCAGAACGCAGACCTAATCATCGCTTTTGGCGCGAGCTTTAACGTGACGAAAATCGGCTTTAACTACAAAGGCTTCGCGCCGAAAGCTCGAAAGATCGCGATTAACATCGATCGCGGCCAAATCGAAGATCAGGCAATCAAACCCGACATTGGGATCGTGGCCGATGTGAAGCCTTTTCTCGAAGAACTCTTACGGCAAAGCGAAGAGACTTCTTATCGGCCGGCAACACGATGGACGGACGCGTGTAACCGATGGCGTCAACGCTATCCGATCATTCTCGATGATTACTTCACCGACCGCGAACACGTAAACATCTACGTGTTCATGGATCGTCTGTCGGACGCGCTCAGTGCCGACACGCCGGTCCTTGCGGGTAACGGCTTTGACGTAGTTTCCTGCTATCAGGCCTTTAAGGTGAAGGAAGGGCAGCGAGTCATATACAGTGGT
Source organism: Chthoniobacterales bacterium (assembly GCA_038237435.1). Lineage (GTDB taxonomy): Bacteria > Verrucomicrobiota > Verrucomicrobiia > Chthoniobacterales > UBA10450 > JACCTI01. The sequence continues at coordinate 120,547 of JBBRYT010000005.1, read as the reverse complement.
AATTGGGGATCGATGGGATGGGACCTTCCTCTGGCCATCGGGGTCTGTTTCGGGTTGGGGCGCAAACCGACCGTCCTCGCCACGGGCGATGGTAGCTTTCAGTGGAACATACAGGAGCTTCTCACGGCCCAATACTACCAACTACCTCTTAAAATATTCATTCTGAATAATCAAGGTTATGGAAGTATTCGCTTAACTCAGAAGGCGCTTTTTGAAGGTCGAATAGTCGCGGCGGATTCTACTTCTGGGGTTGGGACTGTGGATTTCGAGAAGTTAGCAGACTTATACGGCTTCTCGTATGGGCGTATCGCGAATAATGACGCGATTGTAGATCAAACCCAGAAGATGTTGATGGCTGATGGACCTACGCTTTGTGAAGTTATGGTATCACCGGCAGCGTCTATTACGCCGAAAGCATCTGCGTTCCGGCGAGCCGATGGTACCATCGAATCGCGTCCGCTTGAAGACATGGCGCCATTTTTACCGCGAGAGGAGATTGCCGAGAACATGAGCCTGGTTGCGGCCGAGCATGAACCTGCACGATAATCAGGAATCGGCGTGATTGGCCCAGTGCGCGCTGTTATTGTCGGACTGGGGAGTATTGGACGCAGGCACCTGGGTAACCTCCGGCGAATTGCTCCAGAAACCCAGATAGCCGTTTGGCATCATCGCCAGCGTGAAGCAGCTGAAGAAACTGCCGAAGCGGATGCTGTTCTCTACGATCTGGACTCAGTGCTAGCCTTTCATCCGAAGTTTGCGATTCTGGCAAACCCAGCACCATTTCATGTTCCCGTGGCACAAGCGCTCGTTGCCAACGGCGTGCATCTTCTTATCGAGAAACCCCTCTCGCATACTGTCGATGGTGTGGCCGAATTGACTGAGGCCGCGAAGCGCCACAACGTCATTTTAAGCGTCGGGTATACACTCCGTTTCGATAAATCTTTGCAGGCAGCTCGTCGCTTAGTGTTGGATGGAACAATCGGCCGCATCGCGAGCATCCACGCCGAAGTGGGCTCTTACCTGCCAGATTGGCGCCCGGCTACCGATTACCGTGAAGCCGTCAGTGCACGAAAGGAATTAGGCGGTGGAGTAGTTTTAGAGTTAAGCCACGAGATCGACTATGTCAGGTGGATAGGAGGAGAAGTCGCGACGGTGAGCGCGCAGCTAGGAAGGCTTGGTAACCTTGAGATCGACGTTGAGGACACGGCCGAGATCACACTTCGAATGGCCAATGGGATTCTAGCTCACATTCACGTGGACATGATCCAACGATCCCCAGTTCGTCGTTGCCGGATTACGGGTACCCAAGGCACTTGTGTCTGGGATGGCATTAGCAGGTCCGTCGAGCTCTTTACGTGCGCCAATAGTGAGTGGTCAATCGTATACAGCACGAAAGAAAATGATCGCAACGACATGTACGTGGCTGAATTGGAAACGTTCCTCGAAAGTGTGCGCGCCAGAAGCACACCAACAGTTACAGCGAATGATGGGCTGCGCGTTTTGGAAATAGCTTTGGCAGCGAAACGATCTCATGACGAGCAGCGAGTTGTTAGCTTACGATAAAGAGACGTGAAATCGGTGAAGGAGTTAATGACGTTGTCCGGGCGGCGTGCTCTGGTGAGTGGCGGCGCCGGTCATATCGGCCTGGCCTGTGCTGAAGCTTTGCTTGAGCTAGGCGCGACTGTGGCGATTCTCGACAGGGACAAAGAGGTCTGCCAGACATGTGTAACTGCCTTGGGAGAGCGTGCATGGGCGTTACCTTGCGATTTAAGTGATGTAAACGAGACGCGATCAGCAATCGATCGCGCTATCGAAGTGATGGACGGCCTCGATATTCTGATCCACTGCGCGGCTTTTGTTGGCACGACGGAAATGAAAGGTTGGGCGGAGCCATTTGCCGGGCAGACGGTGGAGGCATGGGAAAAGGCACTCCGTGTCAATCTGACTTCACCGTTCGTTATGGTGCAACAAGCGCGCGAGGCTCTTTCAAAATCCGCTCATGGTTCGGTTATTCTATTTGGTTCCATCCACGGAATGGTCGCGCCGGACATGGATATTTATGCCGGGACCACGATGACAAGTCCTGTTGCTTATGGCGTATCCAAGGGCGGCGTCCTGCAATTGGTCCGCTATCTTGCTACTCTGCTCGGGCCGACCGTGCGCGTGAACTGCATTTCACCCGGTGGAGTTTTGCGGGGGCAACCGGAGCTTTTCCGGGAACGCTATGAAGAACGTACGCCGCTCAAGCGCATGGCAAGGGAAGAAGACCTAAAAGGTGCAGTAGCTTTTTTGGCGAGCGATCTCTCCGCCTACGTGACGGGTCACAACCTGGTGGTGGATGGAGGGTGGACGGCATGGTAAAGACCGTAAAACTAGGAGGTCGAAAGATTGGGCGAGGCCAGCCTTGTTATATCATCGCCGAGGCAGGTGTTAATCATAATGGCGATATCGCTCTGGCCAAGTATCTCATCGACGCTGCTGTAGAAGCCGGATCCGATGCGGTCAAGTTTCAGAGCTTCAAAACGGATCGGCTTGTAACTCGCGACGCGCCTAAAGCGAATTACCAAAAGACATCGATTGCCGCCTCCGAATCTCAGTTCGAGATGCTAAAGCGCCTTGAGCTCACGCACGAGATGCATGTCGAATTAATCTCTCATTGCCAATCACGTGGCATCCAATTTCTCTCCACTCCTTTCGAAGAAGAAAGCGCTGACGAGTTGATTGGCCTTGGGTTACCTGGACTAAAGCTTCCTTCTTCGAAATAACTAACCTTCCTTTTTTGCAGCACGTAGCGAGCAAGAATGTGCCTGTCATTCTTTCTACCGGAATGGCCTCGCTAGCTGAGGTAGAAGAGGCGGTGAGCGTGTTCCGCAAACTTGCTCATAACGAGGTGATCCTTCTGCATTGCGTGAGTAGCTATCCCGCCGAACCTGCAGATTGTAATCTGCGCGCCATGTCTACCATGGAATCCAAGTTTGATCTGCCGGTCGGTTTTTCGGATCACACTGTTGGAATGGAGGTTGGCTTTGCCGCTGTCGCACTTGGCGCATGTGTCATCGAAAAGCACCTTACCCTGGATCGTACTCTCCCCGGACCAGATCATTCAGCTTCGGCCGAGCCAGATCAGTTCACCGCTTTCGTCCGAGGCATCCGGGCAGTCGAGGCGGCTCTGGGCGACGGACTGAAAGCTCCCGTCGCGAAGGAAAACAATACGCGCGAGGTAGCGCGGAAGAGTCTAGTCGCGTCGTGCGCAATTCCAGCCGGCACGCAAGTGACGGAGGCAATGATCGCGATCAAACGCCCGGGCACGGGCATGGCCCCGGCATCTCGCGCCTCTCTTCTTGGCCGAACAGCGAAAGGCGATATTTCCGATGGAACACTCCTGCGGCCAGAAATGTTCTCGTGAGAACCATTGGCGTCGTCACCGTCGGCCGATCCGACTACGGCATCTATCTGCCGATTCTACGGCAAATCGTGGCGCGGCCGGAACTGAATCTCCGTCTCATCGTAAGCGGAATGCACATGCTGCCAAAGTTCGGCCGCACAATCGATTTGATTCGTGCCGATGGCTTCGAAGTCTCGGACGAACTTGATTTTTCGCGGACAGAGGATGGGCCGGAAGCGATGACTGAAACAATGGGGCGCGCAACGGTGAGCTACGGGAAAGCATTTACTCGTTCCCGCCCCGATCTTCTTCTGCTGCTCGGCGACCGTTTTGAAATGCATGCGGCGGCGGTCGCGGCTTTGCCGCTGCGATTGCCGGTCGCACATATACATGGTGGCGAACTAACCTTCGGGGCGATCGACGACGCTCTGCGGCATTCGATGACCAAACTAAGTCATCTTCATTTTGTTAGCACGATTGATTATGCGCGAAGGGTAAAGCAACTAGGCGAGGAACCATGGCGCATCTTGGTCTCAGGCGCGCCAAGTCTGGATAACCTGCGCCACGTGGAGCTGCTGGGGGCGGAACAGTTCGCGAAGAAGTTCGAAGTAGACATCACGCGGGGATTCCTACTGGTGACATATCATCCGGAGACCCTCGACTTTGTCCCGGTGAAAGAAAGGTTTGAGGCGTTGCTTTCGGCCTTACGCGAATCAAACCGTTGCGTCCTAGTCACGCTCGCGAATGCAGACGCCCACGGCGCTGTCATAAATGATATGATTCGCGCGTATGTTCATAGTTCCCCTCATGCCCACCTGGTGGAAAACCTCGGCACTCAGGGATACTTCAGCGCAATGGAGCTCGCGGATGCTATGATAGGTAATTCCTCGAGCGGAATTATCGAAGCCGCCTCCTTTCGGCTGCCCGTGGTTAACATCGGAAGCAGACAAGCCGGCCGGATCCGCGCGGCGAATGTTATCGATTGTGGAAACATGACCGCCGAGATTAAGGACGCCATCGCTCGAGCCACGTCGAATTCATTCCGGGAAAGTTTGGTGCATTTGAAGAACCCTTACGGAGACGGCCATGCCGCGGAACGAATAGTTGATCGGCTGGCGAGCCAGGAACTTGGAGAAACTCTCCTGGTAAAGCGATTTCAAGATATTGAATGAAAATTGGATATTTCGGCGACGGCGTTTGGGCGCACCAGGCTTTAGACCGGATACTGGAGTCAAACGACATCCAGGTGGTATTTATTGTGGCGCGGTTCGACAAGCCTGACACCGTCCTACGGAAGTATGCGGAGCGGCTAGGCATTGCTTTCTTCCTACACGAGAACGTTAACTCCTCCGAGTTCGTGCGACTGGTGCGGGATTGCACTCCAGATCTCAACGTTTCCATGTCGTTTAACCAGATCTTGAAGGAAGATATCCTGCGATCCGCGCCTTTGGGCTTTATTAACTGCCACGCTGGGTCTCTCCCGTTCTACCGCGGGCGGAATATTCTGAATTGGGCGCTCATTCACGGCAGCACTCAGTTTGGGGTCACGGTCCATCACATCGACTCAGGGATCGACACTGGTGACATTATCGTACAAAAATTCGCGGCAATCACAGAGGCCGATGATTATCGCACTGTGTTGGACAAAGCCGTCGTCCTTTGCGCGGAGACACTTTTCGAAGCGTTGACTTTGATTGCTAAAGGACGAGCGCCGCGAATACTGCAGAGTTCGATCCACCCGGTGGGTTTTTATTGCAGCCGCCGCGGCCCCGGTGACGAGTGGCTCGACTGGTCGTGGAATAGTTCACAGGTGCATAATTTCGTCCGCGCAATCTCTCCGCCTGGACCCGGCGCACGAACATGCGTTGGCGGTAAAGAGACGGCCATTCTCGCCACACGCATGATTCCTCAAGCGCCGATCTACCTCGACAAAGCGGGGACGGTTGTTGGTCGCGATAGTGAAGGGTGTGTAATTAAGACAGGCGATTCCACAATATATGTCACCTCCATCGCGGATATCCGCATCGATGGGGCGGTCGATCAACGCCGTCGGCCATCCTTCCCGATTGGCACCTCACTCGGAATTACCCCGGCCGTGAGAATGCGAGAGCTAGAAAATCGAATCAAGGCGTTGGAAAACGATCTGAATACTCTTCGCATTAAGGTGGATGACAGAATGAGGTGAAATTCGCTATGATGGAAACATCTATGGAGAAGCTCAGATTCGCCGATTTATGTGTGAGCTCGAGTGCGACCATTCGGGAGACAATGAAATGCATCGACCGAAGCGGTGCCGTCAGCCTTGCTTTACTGGTTGATGGCGAAGGAAAGCTTCTATCCGTTTTGACAGACGGCGACATTCGCCGAGGAATCTTGCGCCGGCTAAGTCTCGACGCGCCAGTTTCGGAACTACTTCCCATCAAGGCGAAGATGCCAAACGCTCGAGCGGTAACTGCCGAGGTTGGGACGGATCGCGCCACCCTGATCCGGGTCATGCAAGAAAAAGGTGTGCGTCAGCTACCGTTAGTGAATGAGTACGACCAGGTGATCGACATCGTTTCTTTGCGAGACCTTCTCCCAGAGGTTACATCAAAGCTTCAGGCTGTCATCATGGCGGGCGGGATGGGCAAGCGCCTCTCTCCGCTCACCGACGAGTTACCGAAACCAATGTTGCCGTTAGGAGGACGGCCATTGCTCGAGCACATTGTGGCACAACTACAACAAGCGGGAATATCGCAGGTCAACATTACTACCCACTATAAGCCGGAGAAGATTATGGAGCACTTCGGGACCGGCTCCGCCTTCGGCGTGAATATCAACTATGTAAACGAAGATCGCCCGCTTGGCACGGGCGGGGCCTTACGTCTCATGCCGCAACAAGATACTCCTATACTGGTGATTAATGGCGATGTCGTGACGAGGATAGATTTTCATCAGATGCGCGATTACCACAGAGAATCTGCCGCCGATATGACAGTCGCCGTTAATCTTCACACGATTCAAGTTCCGTACGGAGTAGTTGAATGCGAAGATTCCGCGATTACCGCGATCAAGGAGAAGCCTGACATCAAGTTATTCATCAATGCGGGGGTCTATTTGCTTGAACCATCGGTCTATGAGTTTATCCCGAAGGATGAGCACTTTAATATGACTGATTTGGTGGAGCAGTTAATAAAGGCTGGCCGGACAGTCGTCAGTTTTCCGATACGAGAGTATTGGATGGATATTGGGCAGCACAAGGATTACGCACAAGCGCAGGAAGATTTAGTCGCGGAAAGCATCGCCTCTTGAACTGGCAGGGTACCCGCGCACTTGTAACAGGCGCAGGCGGCTTCATTGGTAGCCACCTTACTGAACACCTGGTCGGTCTGGGAGCGAATGTCCGTGCTCTTGTTCATTACAATGCCTTAGGCACGCATGGCTGGCTAACTAACTCGCCGTTCATTAAGGAAATTGAAATCGTTGCCGGTGATATTACCGATCGCGACAGCATTGTGCGTGCGGTGTCAGGCTGCGAAACCGTTTTTCATCTTGCCGCTCTCATTGCGATTCCTTATTCCTATCAAAGTCCTGCCTCCTACATTCGCACAAATGTAGAAGGCACTCTGAACGTTCTGCAAGCAGTGCGGAAGGAAGAGGTTAGCTGTCTAGTCCATACTTCCACCAGCGAAGTATATGGGACTGCCTTGCACGTCCCGATCAAAGAAGATCATCCTTTGCAGGGACAGTCGCCGTATTCAGCGAGCAAGATTGGCGCGGATAAGATAGCCGAAGCTTTTAATTGTTCCTTCGGGGTGCCGGTGGTCACGGTGAGGCCATTCAATACTTTTGGGCCGCGCCAGTCAGCACGCGCGGTGATACCTACGATCATCACACAATGCTTAACCGGAAGTGTCGTTAAGTTGGGCAGCCTGGAGCCAACCAGAGATCTTAACTATGTTTCGAATACCGTTGAGGGCTTTGTTGCGGCCGCGGATCATGAAGAAGCAGTGGGGAAGACAATCAATCTTGGATCAGGAAGAGAAGTCTCGATCGGTGATTTAGTGGAGCTGATCTCTGGCCTCATGGGGAAGACGGTTCGCGTCGAAACCGAGTCAACACGCCTGCGACCGGCGAACAGTGAAGTAGAACGTCTCCTGGCCGATAACACGCAGGCTCACGCTGTTTTGGACTGGCATCCATCCGTCACGCTCGAAGAAGGATTGCGACGAACAATCGAATGGGTGAGCGTGAACCTCAATAGCTATCGCGTCGGTTCGTATGAGGTATAGTGCGGATTGTTCGTCGGTAATCTCTACTCAAAACTGGGCCGTCCAATAACCATATGACATCTGAAACAACTACAACATTCCCATCGGAAAATGCCACCACTGACACTGCCGGTCGGGCAGAAGCGTCCCTTCAACAGCTGTTAGCTCAGAATCCATCAGATGTTAGACGCAAGCTACGCGACCAATTTTCCGAGACAGCCGGTGATAGCACGAAGTTAATTATTTTGTTCGGAGTAAAGAGCTGGCCGGCGAGACATGCCCTTGAAGGACTTAAACGACTCGGTCTTGAGCCGCAGGCCTTTATAGATAACGATTCTAGCTTGTGGAACACCAAAGTTGACGGAATTCCAGTCCTTTCGCCCAAGGAGGCTGCGGATGCTTACGGGAAGAACGGGGTGTTTGTGGTATCGATCTACAATGGTTCCGCGCCGCGCAAGCAGCTGCGGGAATTGGGATGCGCCAAGGTTCTTCAATTTGAGAAGCTCTTTCATAGCTATGCTGATACGTTTCTTCCATACCTGGCGTTGGATTTGCCGGATCAGATCTTCGAGGAAGCCGACGCAGTCCGGGCAGCTTTGCCGATATGGGCTGACGATCAATCGCAACGCGAGTATCTAGCGCAGCTCAATTACAGTATAACACTGGACGCAGACTCGCTACCGCCCCGTTCTAATCCTGCCGAGACATATTTCCCGCCGGACATAGTGATGCCTCTTCCTTCGGATACTTTCGTCGATTGCGGCGCCTTCGAGGGGGACACGGTCGAAGAATATATAAAGCGCATGAACGGAGACTTTGCCGGGATCGCAGCGTTTGAACCGGATCCCAGGAACTTCCAAAAGTCGCAGGCATTCGTAGCCACCCTACCTACCTCATTGCAGCAGCGCATTGTTCTCAGAAATGGCGCCATAGGCGCTAAAACACAGGATGTCCGTTTCGATTTCACTGGCTCAGCTGCTTCCACTGTCTTGGCAAGTAGCGATCAAGAGCAAACTGAAGGTGCGCCTCCTAAGACAATGCCCTTTACAGCATCAGAAGGAGTCATCGATGTGAAGTCTTTTGCCTTGGACGATGTCTTGGCTCCCGGATCACAGTATTACATCAAGATGGATATCGAAGGCGCGGAGTATGACACACTTCTCGGCGCTCATAGGCTTTTGCGCGAACAGAAATCAGTTTGGGCAGTCTGTCTTTACCATCGTCTTTCCGATTTGTGGCGGATCCCGTTGCTGTTTGCGAAAATTGGCGGCTATCGCCTATACCTGAGACGCTACGCAGAGGGCTTTGTTGAAACAGTCTTCTATGCCTTGCCCTCTGACAGAATGAATTCCTGACGGCAGCTAGAAGTATATGACTAGCGCTGGGCAAGGGTTCCGAAATGAATAATGCGTCGCAAGATCCCCTGAGAGCGGAATGGGATCGAGCTCTCATTCCCCTTTGTGTGCCTGAGATTCGAGGGAACGAATGGAAGTATGTCAAAGAGTGCCTGGATGCAAACTTCGTATCTTACGTGGGCTCGTTTGTCACCCGGTTCGAAAACGAACTGGCCAGTCGAGTTGGCACTGCGTTTGGGGTGGCCACGGTTAGCGGCACGGCCGCGTTACACACCGCATTGCTCGTTGCTGGAGTCGAACCAGACGATGAGGTGATCGTTTCGACGCTAAGCTTCATCGCGCCGGCGAACGCTGTGCGATACGTGGGCGCCTGGCCGGTTTTTATGGATGCCGAGCCCGACTACTGGCAAATGGACCCTGAGAAGGTAATCGATTTTCTAGAACAGGAATGCGTTTGGCGGGAGGGGGTTCTTCGCAATCGGAGGACAGGCCGCCGCTTAAAGGCAATTATTCCCGTGCACATCCTCGGTCATCCGGTGGACTTGGATCCTATTCTCGAACTAGCCCAGAAGAACGAACTGATAGTTATCGAGGATGCTACGGAGAGTCTCGGAGCGAAGTATAAAGGTCGTACAGTGGGGAATCTCGCGCATATGAGTTGTTTCAGCTTTAATGGTAACAAGCTGATCACGACGGGGGGCGGCGGAATGATTGCCACTAACAATTCCCAATGGGCAGAGAGAGCGAAGTATCTAACTACGCAGGCAAAAGATGATCCAGTGGAGTATATTCACGGTGCGATCGGCTTTAACTATCGACTGACCAATATTCAGGCCGCGCTGGGTTGCGCACAGCTGGAAATGCTTGACGACTACATCGCGGCCAAGCGGAGAATTGCCTCCGAATATACGAGCACGCTAGCTGATATTGTTGGGATTACACCTATGCCGAAAGCAGAGTGGGCAGGGAGCGTTTTCTGGTTGTATACGATCCTTGTCGATGAAGAAAAATATGGCTTGAACAGCCGTGAACTTCTTTCTCGTCTGGAGCAGCAACACATTCAAACCAGGCCTCTTTGGCAGCCGCTACACGAGAGCCCGCCGCATCGGGCGTCACAAGCATACCGCTGTGAGATCGCGAGTCGGTTGAATGCCGATGGTCTTAGCTTGCCATGTTCCGTTGGTCTAAGGCCAAACGACCAGGCCGCGGTAGAAGAAATTATAGCAACATCCTACCTCGCAACAACTCGGCCTCGACAGCGAAGTTAGTCTAAACTGTCGAGTGGGTCCTTTTCGGCAGAATGTATGTCAGTTAGATGTACCTTTCGCATCGTAAACCGAAAGGTGCGTCGCTCGTAGGTTCAGGCCTTTCTTACGCACTCGTTAGGCATCAACTTGGTGTCGGTGTCGGTCAAAATAGGAGATTCGACACGTCCTCACAAATAAGACGATTATTTCGTTTCGTCGGTAGAGCTTACAATTCACTTAGATTTGCGAAAAGCTTCTAAGCCGATAGAAAAAAATAATATTCTTTTAAGTAGCTGTTAGGCAACGGTATACAAAATCCACCTTGATCGTTCAATGTGCTTTGGGTCCGGGGGCATGAAACATGCGAACGGTAGCGGGTGTCACGGAACACCTTTCGCGGCAAACACGGATTTATGTTCGTCCGTGTCGTTCTTGTCGCCTGCCTCACTGCCTTACTTCGCGTTAACATCCAAGCTCAGTGCGCTAATCCTATCGCGTGCGAAAATGCTCTGCTTGGAAATCCGGCGAGCGAATGGGACATCACTGAAACTGGCGACCCGACGATACAAGGGTTTGCAACGGATATCAGTGTTAATCGTGGCCAAACGATTACCTTCAAGATCAAGAGCACGGCCGCTGCATATCGGCTAGATATCTATCGTCTGGGCTACTATGGTGGACTAGGAGCACGCAAAGTCGCCACCGTAAATCCCTCGGTTACTTTACCCCAAACACAGCCGCAGTGCATTAGCGATTCTACAACGGGTTTGTTCGATTGTGGAAACTGGGCTAACTCCGCGAGTTGGGCGGTGCCGAGTAGCGCTACATCCGGCGTTTACATTGCTCGGCTGGTGCGAAGCGATACCGGAGGGGCGAGCCATATCGTATTTATTGTGCGGGATGATGCGGGGCGCTCCGATCTGCTGTTCCAAACATCGGACCTTACCTGGCAGGCTTACAACGACTACGGTGGTTGCAATCTCTATCCTTTTCCCGGCGATACCGGACCCGGCCCTGGCGGTAGTGCCTACAAGGTCAGTTACAACCGACCCTTTAATACACGCACGCTGTCGAAGTTTTGTGTCTCATATCTCTTCGGGTCAGAGTATCCAATGATTCGTTGGCTAGAAGCCAATGGTTACAATGTGAGCTATGCATCCGGAATTGATACGGACCGTAGAGGCTCTGCCGCGTTAAAGACACACAAGGTATTCCTCTCCGTAGGACATGATGAATATTGGTCAGGTGGCCAGCGAGCTAGTGTCGAAGGAGCGCGGGATGCCGGAGTGCATCTTGCGTACTTCAGCGCGGATGAGATGTTCTGGAAAACTCGCTGGGAAAACAGTATTGCGGGGCCAGCCACCTCCTATCGGACCCTTGTCTGCTACAAAGAGACAAACGTAGCCGCGAAGATCGATCCTACCCCGACATGGACGGGTACCTGGCGAGATCCACGCTTTAGCCCACCCTCAGACGGTGGTCGTCCGGAAAACGCCGTCAATGGACAATTTTTCCAAGTCGATTCCTTCCGGCATGACCCGCTTTTCATTCCGGCAAGCCAGGGCAAATTAAGGTTTTGGCGCAACACAGGAGTAGATACACTCGCGGTTGGGCAAGTGGCGCAACTCCCGGCCGGTGTTTTAGGCTATGAGTGGGATGAAGCCGCGGAAAATGGATTTCAACCCGGCGGGCTCATTCGAATGTCAACGACAACGCTTCCCGTTGACACCTACGTCTCGGACTATGGTAAGACCGATGGCCCGGGCATAGCGACGCACAGCCTGACATTGTATCGTCACTCGAGTGGCGCCCTGGTATTTGGTGCCGGCACTACTCAATGGTCGTGGGGCTTAGACGCCGTCCATGATATTCATACCAACATCACCAGTGGCGCGTGGGGGCCCATCACTCCCGTAGATCCGCGCATGAAGCAAGCAACCGTAAACCTGCTGGCCGATATGGGAGTTCAGCCGGTTACATTGCAACCGGCTTTGGTGCCTGCAACCGCCTCCACGAATACGATCACGCCGAAGTCGATTATTTCGGGACCCGTTGTAGGAGCATCAATCTCAACTTGCCAGCCAATAGTGATTAGCGGCACGGCTTCCACGAATGGCGGCGATCCGCTAGCAGGCGTAGAATATTCTGTGGACGGTGGCACAACTTGGTACAAAACCAATGGCACAACCAGTTGGAGTGCGCAGTGGACGCCGACCACGCCGGGAGTGGTAACCGTAAAAAGTCGCGCAATCAACGATAGCGGCTGGAGCGAAAGTCCTGGATCCGGTGTAGTGCTTACCGTCGTCGCCAGTACTTGTCCGAGTGATACGAACGTGGCGTTAACCAGTGCGGGAGGTGTGGCCTCGGCGTCGAGCATCTATGATTTAAACTATCCTCCCGCGGCGATGATCGATAACGAGAGAGCCGGAGTAAACGCCGGACATGGCGGTATGTGGGCCGATTCAACTATGGATACTTATCCTGACTGGGCCCAGGTCAATTTCAGTGGAATGAAGACCATTAACCGAGTCGTTGTCTATACCTTACAAGACAATTATCAAAACGCCGGAGAGCCATCAGATACTACGACGTTCTCTGTGTATGGCATAGTCGACTTTAATGTCCAGGTCTGGGATGGCTCTTCCTGGATCACGGTTGGCACAGTCACCGGTAACAATCTTGTTAAGCGAACGGTGACCTTCGCGCAATTCACCACAGACCGCATTCGCATCAACGTGACCAAAGCGTTATCGACCTTTTCTCGGATAGTAGAAATCCAAGCGTGGGTTCCTGCCGACAAGAATCTGGCTTTGGCAAGCGTGGGTGGTGTAGCCTCAGCCTCAAGCGTCTATGGCGTCGATTATCCGCCGGCGGCAATCAACGACGGCGACCGAACGGGCGTGAACGCTGGCCGCGGTGGAATGTGGGCTGACGCGACAGCCAGTAGCTATCCGGATTGGGCGCAGGTTAATTTCAATGGAATGAAGACCATCAATCGAGTCGTGGTCTTTACCCTACAAGACAACTACTCCATCGCGACCGAACCGTATGATACTATGCCGTTCTCCGTCTATGGTGTCGTCGATTTTACCGTTCAAGGGTGGGACGGTTTATCGTGGGTCACTCTTGGAACCGTTACCAAGAACAACCTGGTGAAGCGCACGGTTGCCTTTCCGCCTTTTACTACTGACCGAATTAGAGTCAATATCACTAGCGCGCTAGCGACCTTTTCTCGGATCGTCGAGTTGGAGGCTTGGGGGTTTGATTTAGAAGCCGGGGCGCCGATCTTCACGCCTGCGCCAGGCACTTTTTCATCATCGCAGGCTGTTACTCTCGTAAGTTTGACTCCGGGTTCGCAGATATTCTACACCACTGACGGCACAAGCCCGACAACGTCTTCGAATCGGTACAGTGTGCCCATCGTGGTTACATCCAGTACGGTGATCAAGGCATTCACGACAGCTTCCGGACTGAGAAATAGTCCGATAGTTACCGCTAATTACGCAATCCAGGCGCAACAGACTTCACCTCCTGCGTTTTCCCCGGCGGGGGGTACCTTTTCAGTGGGACAATCGGTGACACTTAGTACGACAACGACGGGTGCGAACATCTTCTATACGACTAATGGCAGCATTCCGACGTCTTCATCGACCTTGTATTCGGCCCCCATCTCTGTCTCCAATAATACGACGATCAAGGCGATTGCTGTGGCGGGCCTAAGTACGAGCTCCATATCAAGCGCGGCCTACGCCTTCCAGGCCTTTCCGCCCACTTTCACTCCTCCGGGCGGCAACTATGCTAGCGCGCAATCGGTGAAGCTTAGCGACGGAAGTCCCGGGGCGCAGATATATTATACGGTCGATGGTAGTACGCCGACGACGTCATCAACTCTCTATACTGGCACTAATATCGCGGTTAACGCGAGCATGTCCTTTAACGCGATCGCCGCAGTGTCGGGCTGGACTAACAGTTCGGTGAGTAGCGCCGCTTATACCATTAACCAACAAAGTGGCGGCACTCCTGCCTTGCCCGGTAACTTGGTCGCGACGGCTGTTTCGGCGACGCAGATCAACCTTACTTGGCTTGACAATTCAAGTAATGAGACGGCCTTCAAGATCGAGCGCAAGACGGGAGCGGCTGGGACATACGCGCAGATTGCGGCTCCGGCTGCAGGTACGACGTCCTACAACGATACGACAGTAGCCGGTGCGACGACATATTACTATCGTATGCGGTCCACGAATGCGTTCGGCGATTCCGGGTACTCTAATGAAGCTAATGCTACTACGCCTGCATCCGGCACCTTACCTGCACCGTGGATCGACGTCGATGTAGGCAGCACGGGCATCGCAGGTAGCGCGACCTACGCGAACGGTAGTTTTACCATCAATGGCGCTGGCGCTGATATCTGGGGCACTGCGGATGCATTCAATTATGTTTACCAGCCGATGACCGGCGACGCGGAGATCGTCGCCAAGGTTAATAGTGTGCAGAACACGGATGTTTGGGCCAAGGCTGGCGTGATGATTCGCGAGACTCTCACGGCCGGATCCGAGCAGGCGTTAATGGCTATTACATCCGCTAGCGGCGCGGCTTTTCAACGTCGCGTCAGCACGGCCGGCGCGAGTACCCATACAGCTGGCGCCAGCGTAACTGCTCCCTACTGGGTACGACTTACGAGGAAAGGAAATGTGTTTACCGGATACACATCCACGGATGGGTTGAACTGGACTCAAGTAGGCACGGACACGATCAGTATGGTGCCGGGCGTGTACATAGGAGTGGCCGTGACCTCGCATACGACAGCAGCGTTAAATCAGTCGGTCATCAGTAATGTATTCGTAACCACTCAGCCGGCTTCTCCGAGTGGATTAACTGCTACCGCTGTCTCGAGTAGTCAGGTGAACCTTGGCTGGGTAGACAATTCTACCAACGAAAGCGGTTTCAAAATCGAACGTAAGACGGGGGCTGGCGGAACCTATGCCCAGATAGCCACGCTCGCTGCTGGCGTTACTTCGTATAGCGACAGCGGATTAACAACTAATACCAGCTATTACTATCGTGTGCGCAGCAGTAATACTGCGGGTGATTCAGCTTACTCCAACGAAGCAAACGTAACGACGCCGAGCGCGGGAACGGTTCCGGCCGCGCCCGCTAGCTTGAACGCCGCGGCTATTTCCAGCAGTCAGATTACTTTGAACTGGGCAGACGTTTCGAGCGAGACAGGGTTTAAAATCGAAAGGAAAACCGGCGCGGGCGGAACTTACACACAAATTGGAACAACTGGAACTAATGTCACGACCTACAGCGATACTAACCTCGCCGCTGCTACGACCTTCTTCTATCGGGTGCGGGCTACGAACGCGACGGGGGATTCTCCCTATTCTCCGGAAGCGAGTGCTAACACGTCGGGGATCGCTCCAACTGCGCCCACTAGCTTGACTGCCACACCAACTTCCAGCAGCCAGATCAATCTCGCCTGGGCGGATGTTGTCAGTGAGACCGGATTCAAAATTGAACGGAAAACAGGTGCTGGCGGGACCTATGCACAGATTGCCACGGTTGGAGCCGCCATTGTCACATACAGCGATCCTGGACTCACTCCTTCTACTACCTACTTCTATCGTGTGCGCGCGACTAACGCAGTGGGAGATTCGCCTTACTCGCCTGAGGCTAGCGCTACAACGCTCGGCCCGCCGCCAGCCGCGCCGGCTAGTCTGACGGCAACGGCTGCTTCGAGCAGCCAAATTAACCTTTCCTGGCCGGACGTCGCCAATGAAACTGGCTTCAAGATTGAGCGAAAACTAGGCGCAGGAGGCACCTACGCCCAGATCGCAGCCACCGGAGCTAACGTAACGAGTTATAACAACACGGGCCTTTCTTCTTCTACAACATACTTCTACCGCGTGCGAGCCACCAATGCAGGCGGCGATTCGTCTTACTCTCCGGAAGCGAGTGCAACCACGTCGTCGAGCCCGCCCGCCTTCCGTTCTGCCAGCTCGGCTGGAGCCGCGTCTGGCACACTGACAATCAACAAGCCGGCGGGCACGCAAACGGGCGACGTCATGGTTACTACCATTGCGGTCCGTCCCGGCACGGCCACCATAACTGCTTCGGGATGGACGTTGATACGTCGCATGGATAACTCGAGTGGCAATTCCAATTCGCTCGCTGTTTACTACAAGGTGGCGGGCAGCAGTGAGCCGACCAGTTACTCCTTTAGCTTTAGCACATCGACTGGCGCCGCCGGGGGCATTGCCAGTTTTATCGGAATCGACACGGCTAACCCCGTTGATACGGATGCCGGGCAAAATACTTCGAGCAGCTTAACTCACGCGGCCCCGAGCGTCACGACGCGCTATGCCAACGACATGGTCGTGACCTCCCACGCGTTCGCCAGCAGCGCGACTTTCATTCCGCCCTCGGGCATGACGGAAGCCTTTGATGTGGCAAGTATTTCAATTGGATCCACCGGCGAATCGATCGAAGGCAACTATCAATTGCAAAGCGCGATCGGCGCCACCGGCACTCGCACAGCCACGGCCTCGAACGACGCTGATACCGGGAATGCCCACACGCTCGCGCTAAAGTCTAAGTAAGGCTTGTTCGCGGCATGTCCGGGCCCGTGTGACGGAAGGTCAATAACGTTTCGGGCCATCGCGGCATCCCACGATGGTCTAAATTCTAGACTCTGGAGATCATTCGAGTGAGCGCTCTTGGGGAGAAAAACGCCCCCGAGCCCGAGGTGGCTAACGCGTCGAAGTTCGATGCCTCCGATTCTCATGATTCCGAAACCATTTACACGCGGGGCTCGTTGAACTAAAATCCGGGCGAATGAAAGTCCAGCCGATCCTCAGCATCAACATCCCGACGTTTAATCGGCTTGGATACCTGAAAGAAGCGTTGGCGGCGCTCCTCCCGCAAGTCAGCGATGAAGTTGAAATAAACGTGACGGACAACCATTCCACGGATGGAACTTGGGAATACCTGGGTGGTCTGGGCGGCAAGGTCAATCGGGTAAGACCACCCGCGCCGGTTAACGGAAACTATAATATCCTCTCCTGTGTCTCATTGGGGACAGGACTATATACCTGGATTCATTGCGATGATGACGTGGCCAGACTTAACGCAGCCGAAAACATCGTGCAGGCCATAAAGTCTTTCGACAGCCCTCCGGTTTTGACTTTTCAGTGGGCTGGCGTGGATGCTGGTTTACCTGGATTCGTTAATGACTCCGTAATCGCCCGATGGAAACGGTGCGATCGGAACGAATTTCTTCGCATGGTTAGTTATCAATTCACCTTTGCCTCAGCGATTATTATTAAGCGGGGCTGCGCAGACATTGATTACATTAAGAGCCATGCTCCACTGCATCTCATTCCCGCGAACATCATATTCTCAACCGTTGGAAAATATAACGATGCCCTGGTCTCCGAAGAACGTCTTCTTACAGCTAGAGGCGGCTCAACGGATGGTCACCGACTGCCTATTTTCTCTAAAGAAACGTGGGAACTTTTTGAAATGAACAGCAGCCTCGGATATGATCCGGAGGTCTTGGAGCAGGTATATGTAGATAGCATTGACACGGTTTTGGCCGACGCGGTTCTCAACTATGGAGTCAGTTGGAGTGGTGCATGGGACGTCACGCGTTATAGCTTTCGATACAAAAAGTTCTACGTCCATCTCTTGCCGCTTTTGGCGCAGCGCTTGTTGCCCAGCGGGATTATCAATTCCCTGCGACTGCTTGGTGAAGGCCTGGCGATATGTGGCAAGGCGCCGCGATGGAGCGTTCGCAAACTTCGCGGGCTTGCCGGTCCTTTGTCGGCAAAGTCCTAGCTGCAGGTAGGTGGGCTGCTGCAATGATTCATCTGAAGCGCAGGTTCCGCCGGTTACTCTCTAGAGCAAGTTCCCCGCTCGGCATCAGCGACCTTCGACAAGATACGGGGCATTTGCAGCAGACCGTAGAAGCGATGTCAGGTATGGCAAAAGAAAATCAGATCCTTCTCAAATTAGCTTACCAAAAACAGAAGCTCGACGGATGCCCTCAGCTACCCCTGCATGAGGTGGAATTTCGCAGCTACTCCCAGAACGGAGAGGATGGGATCCTTTGGTACATTTTCTCTCTGCTCGGAACGGTCTCGCGGAGGTCGGTAGAAATCTGTGCCGGAGATGGCACACAATGTAACACCGCCAACCTCATCCTGAACCATGGTTGGGAAGGTCTTTTGATAGATGGCAAGGAGCAGAATGTCGTAACAGGGAAAGCTTTTTATAGCGCGCACCCGAATACCTTTAGCTATCCTCCATCCTTTGTTCATGCCTGGGTTACTAAAGACAACGTCAATGAGTTGGTTCAACAGCACGGCTTCGAAGGAGAAATCGACCTCTTATCGTTGGACCTCGATGGGGTGGACTACTGGATCTGGGAGGCCATCAACGTCATTCGACCGCGTGTGGCAGTGGTGGAAGCGCAGGTCATTTGGGGCGCAGATCGCTCCGTGACTGTTCCATATCGCAGCGATTTTCGGGCGGAATATGTGAACGGGTTTGGCGTTTATAGCGGAGCTTCTTTGCCCGCTTTGGTGAAGTTAGGGCGCACCAAAGGCTATCGTTTGATCGGCACTCAGTCTTACGGCTACAACGCCTTCTTCATGCGCGACGATGTCGGAGGGTCGTTGTTCCCCGAGGTGACGGCCGAGGAATGCTTAACGCATTCTTTCGTTCGCTGGGCCCAGGAAACCTTGCTCCCTTTGGTGAGGGACAAGGAATGGATTGAGGTTTGAAACCTGCTGGTCTCAAGGTCCGCTCCACACTTTCATGCGCTCGAAACGAAAGCTACTTATTATCTATCCTTACGCCTGGTTGGCCTATTCGCCGACACTCCTGCGTCTTTATGAGGCGCTTACTCCTACTTTTGATGTCGCGATAGTGACCTATTACGACGAGGCCTTTTGTAAGACTAAGATCGAGCGCCCGGGGATACGCTATTTCCGATTGCCGAAGTATCTTTCGACCTTTGCAGAGAAGCTAGCCAAGCGCTATCCGGAGCGCGAAAGACGTTGGCATTTCTTTCACATCGCCCGCGCGATTTTTTTCTGGCTTATCCTAAGAGGTTACCGGGCCGACGAGGTAATCGGTACCGACAACTCCGGCGCGTGGATCGCTCAAGAGGTTTTTCGCTGGCGAAAGACCAGGCTGCATTTCCTATCTCTGGAGTTGTATGAGTGCGATTTCTTCGCCACGCGTATTAAAGTCGACCGGTTTGCATCCGTGCTCATACAAACCCCGGATCGTCTCGAATGGCTTTTCCCAAAGCGCAAGCCTCGCGTGTTTTACATTCAAAACGCTCCTGTCTTTCAGAAAAAAACTCTGCCCCAGAAGAGATGCGGGCTGGTTTATTGTGGAACCGCGCTTCCGCGTTTCGGCATTTTTACGATGCTAGAATTATTGCGCGCTTTCCCTCAGTTCACACTTACTCTGCAAGGATTAAGCAATGATCAGACCGAAGGCATTCTTCGACCTCATCGCGACCTTATTGATCAGGGGCGTTTAATAATACACAATCATTACTTTGCCGCCGAAGCAGATCTGCTGGAGTGGATGGGGCAGTTCAGGATCGGTCTATGCCTCTACGACTTCGACAGCTTACCCGCCGATCATTTTAACTATCACACGGTACCTTCCGGAAAGATATTCAACTACCTGGCAGCGGGAGTTCCTATTGTGGGGAACGATATGCCGGGTCTAAATCCGGTAAAAAAATTCGACGCCGGGGTATTGATTGGAGACCATTCGCCGGCGGCAGTCGCGGCGGCTATCGAGAAGATTGAAGAGAATTTTGCACTGATGAGCGAGAATTGCCTGCGCGCCGCAGAGCACTATAGCTTCGACAAGGCGGTCGAACCTTTCTCGCGTTTCCTTCTAGACAAGGGGAACGGCGCGAGCTGACCTTTTATAGGAACCCGGTCTTCATGAATATAAGAGCGATCGCCTTTTATCTGCCGCAGTTCCATCCTATC
This sequence comes from Chthoniobacterales bacterium, assembly GCA_038237435.1. Lineage (GTDB taxonomy): Bacteria > Verrucomicrobiota > Verrucomicrobiia > Chthoniobacterales > UBA10450 > JACCTI01. The sequence continues at coordinate 100,291 of JBBRYT010000005.1, read as the reverse complement.
CCGGAGAATGACGAATGGTGGGGTCCAGGATTCACAGAATGGACTAATGTAGCTAAGGCGAGGCCGTTGTTTAAGGACCACTATCAACCTCATCTGGCGGGAGAGCTAGGTTATTACGACCTGCGAGTGCCCGAAGTACGAGAAGCCCAGGCGGACTTAGCCCGTGAATATGGAATTGAGGCATTTTGTTACTGGCACTATTGGTTCGCCGGCGACCGGCTATTGCAGCGGCCTTTCCAGGAGGTCTTGGACTCTGGCAGACCAGACTTTCCATTTTGCCTGGCATGGGCCAATGAAACGTGGTCCGGTATCTGGCACGGATTGCCTAATCATATTCTAAAGGAGCAGACCTATCCGGGTGAGGCTGATCATCGAGCGCATTTTGATTGCCTTCTAACTGCTTTTCGCGATCGGCGCTATATCTTGGTGAACGGAAAGCCTCTGTTGGTTATCTACCGCCCTAGGCAAATCCCCCAAATACGACAAGTAACGGACCTATGGCGCAAGCTCGCGCGCGAGGCCGGCTTCCCGGACCTGCATTTGGTAGGATGCGTTCATTTCAATGATCCCGACTGGAGCGCAGCCGCAGACGGCTTGGACGGGGTTACCATTGCTGGCCTATTACAGGCAACGTTAACTCGTCCGTACCTTCGTCGCGCTCGCCTCCTCAGGCATCGGCGGGGTGGCACCAGGGTGCGCAAGTTCCTCCAACGTTTTTGGCCGTTTCCTGCGAATGTTTACCGCTACGAGAACGTCTGGCCTAAGATAGCAGTAGATTGGAAGTTCGACGTTCCTTACTACCCATCAGTCATGCCTAACTGGGATAACACACCCCGCAGCGGTACTGCGGGATGGGTCTTGCAAGACTCAACCCCAGCGCTCTTTCGACGACACGTGGACCACGCCATAGGCATTCTTGCGAAACAAGACTCCGACGCGAATTTACTCTTTATCAAATCCTGGAATGAATGGGCGGAGGGAAACCATCTTGAGCCCGATCAACGCTATGGACGCGGCTATTTGGAAGCGATGCGCGAGGCATTAAACGAAGCGGAATCTTGTGAGGAGGTTACTGCTTCGAACGTTTCGGCTTGTATATAAGATGAATCCGATCGTGACGGTAATCGTGCCTTGTTATAATCAGGGTCGATACCTCTCTGAAGCTCTCCGAACTCTGCAAAGTCAGTCGTTGCAAGAATGGGAATGCGTTGTGGTCGATGACGGCTCGACTGATGATAGCGCGGAGATAATGAATCGCCTCGCAGCGGACGAGACTCGAATGCGACTCGTCAGGCAGGAGAACGCGGGACCTTCTGCGGCAAGGAATCGGGGAATTAAAGAGGCTCGCGGGCGCTATGTGCAATTTCTGGATGCCGATGATCTATTAGAGCCAGAGAAGCTAAGAGTGCATGTTGGCGAGCTGGAGCATAACCCGACTGACTCCATAGTTTATGGTGATGTCCGTTACTTCACTGACGAACGACCGAAGGACTTTTTTTATGGAGTGTGGGGGGAGAGAGAGCCATGGGTTGGCCGGCCGGCCGTTCCCGGGGAGCCAATGCTTGAGGCAGTGCTTGCCCGTAATATCATGGCTACCTGCTGTCCGGTCTTTCGACGATCAGCGCTAGAACGTGTTGGTCCCTTTGACGAAGAAATTCGCGGCTGCGAGGACTGGGAGTATTGGATTCGTTGTGTCCTACGAGGGGAGCAATTTCGGTATGTCGATCCGCCCCAGACCATGGCCTTGGTTCGCAGTCACTCCCAGAGCACAAGCCGGGACGTGGGCCGCATGCTGGAAGGTGAGATACGGTTTAGGCTCAAGCTCGGCAAGCTACTGGAAGGTAATGCTCGCCTGCGACTCCAAAACTTCGAGAGAGGAGCCAATCGATTGCGTGATCTAAAACCGCCTGATTATTCTAGTCGCCTTCTTCAGCTAGCCAAAGCTAATGCGACTAACCGCGTTCTGGTTTACACCTTGCTGCGGCTAATCGATCGCAAAAATTGGTTACGGTCTGGCGCGCGCGCGCTGCGGGCAGCAGTTTTCCAAGGGCACAGTACGGGTGAGCTAAGGAACGCTCGACCGTGAGCTATAGTGGCCAATCGGAACGTGCACGCGCGATTGCCTTTTACCTCCCTCAGTTTCATCCTATTCCTGAGAACGATCTCTGGTGGGGAAAAGGATTTACCGAATGGACCAATGTAGCTAAGGCTAAGCAGTTGTTCCGTGGGCACGATCAGCCACGCATCCCCGCGGACCTAGGCTTTTACGATCTGCGTCTGCCGGAGACCCGGAGCGCGCAAGCGGATCTCGCTCGTGCAGCGGGGATCGAGGGTTTCTGTTACTGGCATTACTGGTTCGCAGGAAAACGCCTGCTCGAGCGACCGTTTGAAGAAGTCTTGGCGAGTGGTGAGCCGGACTTTCCTTTTTGCCTTGCCTGGGCGAATCAGACCTGGTCGGGCATATGGCATGGCGCTCCGGATCGTGTTCTGATCGAACAAACCTATCCGGGTCCGGCAGATCATGAGTTACACTTTAAAACGCTGCTACCTGCATTTCGCGACCGCCGTTACATGACGGTTCGCGGGCGGCCTATCTTCGTTGTCCATCGACCCAGCGAATTTCCCGACTTACCTTCCTTCATTGAGCAGTGGCAATCATTAGCGCTAGAAAATGGACTAAAAGGAATTCACTTCGTTGCGCACTTGTTACCCCAAGACGAATACGGATGGAAAGAAGCTGGGTTCGATGGTGTCATCTCTGTAGCTGCTCTGAAGGTCTCATCAATGAGCGTTCGAAAATTGGCCGAGCGCCGGTGGGCTGATCTCCGACAAACCAAAGATCTGCTGGAGAATCTCACTGCCTATTTTCGGATTCTTCGGTATGCGCTCAAGAAGCTTTGGCACAAACTATCCGGGTCTTATAGACCTATCTATCACTATAAAGATGCCATGTTGTTTTTCTTGGATGGGGTCGAGAAGAGTAGCGATTCATACCCTTGTGTGATCCCGAATTGGGATAATTCGCCTCGCTCGGATCTCCGCGGACAAGTATTGGTCGGCTCCACTCCGAAATTGTTCGGGCGGCATGTTCGGGCGGCGCTTGAACTGGTCAAGGATCGTCCCAACGAAGATCGGCTTATTTTTATCAAGTCCTGGAACGAGTGGGCAGAGGGCAATTATCTCGAACCTGACCGCAAGTATGGCCGGCAGTATTTGGATACGCTGCGTGGCGAGTTGAGAGCTAACGGTAGCCCGTAAAGGAGCAGTGGATGGTAGCGCCTTGGGGACTGGTTACACGCCGAGAACGATGGGGATTGTCCCTTCGTGGATGGCTGGTTCTTATTATCTCACTAGCGGTAGCTGGAGGATTCTGTTTTTGGAATGCTTACTCCTTTCTCACCATTACGGTTCGTGCACCCGAGGCGCATGTAATGGTGGTCGAAGGCTGGGTGCCGCTGTTTGCAATCAAAGTAGCGGCACGACAATTTGCTACGGGGCGCTATCAGCAGATCTACACTACGGGTGGTCCGATTTCTGGCGAAGGGGGTTACACTAACGAATTCAACACGTTCGCTAGTGTAGGAGCGGGGTCCTTACGCGAGGCGGGCGTACCAGCGGACGTTGTGCAGATGGTTCCGGCCCGGGTTAGCGGGCGCGACCGCACTTATGCGTCTGCGATTGCACTACGGGACTGGTTGCGGACGCAGCATCGGCCGATCGGTAACTTCGATGTCGTGACTGAGAATACGCACGCTCGCCGTAGTCAGTTTCTTTTTCAAAAGGCTTTCGGCAGTGAAGTCAAGGTAGGTATCATAGGAGTCGATAATCCGGATTACGATGCTGGCCGATGGTGGGAGTCGAGTGAAGGAGTTAAGAACGTAATATCGGAAGGAATAGCCTACATCTATTCGAAGTTGCTCTTTCGGCCGCAAAGGGAAAATTCCTCGACGTCGAATTCCAGGGAATAATTCAAACCGCGGCTGCGACCTCAAGCGCTTCTTCCAAGCGTCGCAAGCCGACCGGCTTTCGTAGCACGGCGATGGCTCCGGCATCGCGTGCTTCGCCACCGGGATCGAAGCCCGAGACGAGAATGATTCGCGCGGCCGGATCTTTCGCGAGAATGTTGCGGCAGGCGGTTGCGCCGTTGAGCTTCGACATCCAGTAATCCATCAACACGACATCGGGTTGATGACGACTGTAAGCGTGAATGGCCTCGAGCCCGGAACCGACCACCTCGACCACTTCATGTTTGCAGCCGCAGACCAGGGCAGCCAAGGTGGTGCCCACGCTCTTCTGGTCATCGGCTATCAAAATGCGCACAATATTTTTGGAGAAGTTTTCGTGCCAATTCGCGTGAGTTTACGAGAATGATGGAACTCGAAGCGGTTCGGCCAATTTCTCTCGATGAAATTCGCCAGGCGCGTGAGCGGATCGCCCGCACGATCGTTCGCACGCCCCTCATCAAACTGGAGTTGGGACAGGGTTTTCCCGACGTGCGGTTGAAGTTGGAAAATCTGCAGCCGATTAATGCCTACAAGTTGCGCGGGGCAGCGAACGCGGTCGCCTTATTGTCGGAATCGGAACGGAAACGCGGCGTGTGGACGATCAGCGCGGGCAACGCGGGGCAAGGTGTCGCTTACGCGGCGCGGCAAGCCGGTGTGCCGGCCTCGGTGGTTGCGATTGAAACCGCGCCGCAAGCGAAGATCGATCGCATGCGTGCGCTCGGCGCGAAACTCTTTCCGGTCCCGTATGAAGTTGCGTGGCAGGCGCTGGAAGAACGCTCCTTTCCCGGAGTGGATGGAGCTTTTGTTCATCCCTTCGACGATCACAATTTCATTGCCGGTCACGCCACGATGGGTCTCGAAATTCTCGAGGACGAACCGGAGACAACAGCGGTCGTCGCAAGTATCGGTGGTGGGGGACTAATCACGGGCGTCGGTAGCGCAATGAAAGCGCTCAAGCCGCAAATCAAAGTCATCGGCGTTGAACCGGAAACAGCTGCGCCCGCTGCGCTCTCATTTGCCAAGGGATCGCCGCAGGTTTTCGAAAAATGGCAGGCGTCGTTCGTCGACGGCGCTGGCGGTCAAAGTGTTTTCCCGCGCATGTGGGAGCGGATGAAGCCCCTGGTGGACGATTACCTCGTCGTGACGTTGGAAGAGACGAAACAAGCCATGCGATTGATGGCGGAAAAAGCGCGGGTCATTTCGGAAGGCGCGGGTGCAATGCCGCTGGCGGCAGCGTTGAAAAATAAAATCGGCGACGGTCCGATCGTCTGCATTGTCTCCGGCGGAAACATCGATCTACAAAAATTCGCGGATCTAATTGGCGCGTGCGCGCATTGAGATCGTCCGAACCGCCTCGATCAAACGTTTGACTTCGTCGGCCGTGGTGTAACAAGCGCAACCTGCGCGAATGAGGCCGCCGGGCGGCTGTCCGAGCCGTTCCACAACTGTCGCCGCGTAGAAGGCGCCGTTGGAAGCGAAGAGGGCTTGCTCGGCCAGGAATTCGCACGTCTCGGTCGCATCAATTCCATCGATCGTAAAAGCGATCGTCGGCGTGCGCGCAGCGTCCGGCGCCGGGCCGAATAGTCGGACGCCCTTGATTCGCGAGAGGCCGTCCCACAGCTGCGCGACCAGAGCGTTGCCCCGCTGGCGCAATTCCGTAAACACTTCACGCAATCTTTCGCGTCGCGTTTCGCCTTCGGCTAATGACGCAAGAAAATCGATTGCCGCGGCGGCGCCCATGATTCCTTCATGATTTTGTGTTCCAGTTTCCGCCCGCTCCGGCGAGGTATCGGGCGAGGGGATCAGTTTCGGGAAGTCGAGTGACTCGAGCAGTTCCTTCCGCGCAAAAAGAATTCCGATGTGCGGTCCGTAAAATTTGTAGGCGGAACAGCTGAGAAAATCGCAATCCAATTCTCGAACATCCACCAGTTCGTGCGGAGCGAAATGAACGGCATCCACAAAAATTTTCGCGCCGACTTTGCGTGCAAGCTCGATCGCACGGCTGAGGTCGTTGATTGTGCCGAGCGCATTCGAAGCCGCGCCAATCGCGGCCAACTTCGTCCGTCGGTTAATTAACTGCGCAAAATTTTCCCAATCGAGCTGGCCGGTTTCCGGAACCATCCTCACCGTTCGAATGATCACGCCGCGTTCTTTCGCGAGCGCATGCCACGGTGCGACGTTCGCGTGATGATCTAACTCGGTCACAACAATTTCATCGCCGCGCTCGTACTCGCGACCGACCGCGCGCGCGAGGTGAAACGTCAGCGTCGTCATATTAGCGCCAAACGAGATCTCGTTAGGCGCGGCGTTTAGAAAATCCGCTACCACACCTCGCGCTTCTTCGATCATCGCATCGGTTTCGTGACTCGTCGGATAAGCCCAATGCGTGTTGGCGTTATGATGAAAAAGGTAATCGGACATTGCACTGACGACCTGCCGCGGGACCTGCGTTCCACCGGGACCGTCGAAGTAAGCGACAGAGCGTCCGCTATGCTGGCGTTGCAGCGCAGGAAAATGTTCGCGGATTTGCTCGACGGAAGCGACGATGCTCGAGCGGCGGAGCGCAGTACCGATCATGCCGGAGAAATTAGCACAGTCAGCGAATAATCCTTCCAGCTATTGGCTGACGCGCTTTGTGATCCTGCGTCTGCTTGGGGTTATTTACGCAGTCGCGTTTCTCGTAGCGGCCCATCAAATTCTGCCGCTCATCGGTTCGCACGGCCTGTTGCCACTCGATCAATTTCTCGACCGCGTCCAGCACTCGTTAGGCGGGACCTGGCCTGGCGTCCGGCGCTTGCCATCTATCTTCTGGATCAATCATTCCGACACCATGTTGATCGCGACTGCCTGGGTCGGCGTAGCCTTGTCGTGCGTCGTCGTTGCAGGATACGCCAACGCAATTCTGCTCGTCATCCTGTGGGCGCTTTATATGTCGTTCGTCCATCTGGGGCAGGATTGGTACGGTTACGGATGGGAATTCCAACTGCTCGAGACGGGGTTCCTTTCCATCTTTCTCTGTCCGCTCTTCGATCCCCGACCATTTCCGCGCCGCGAACCGCCGCGTGTCATCATCTGGCTTTTCCGCGCGCTCGCCTTTCGCATCATGCTTGGGTCGGGTTTAATTAAGATTCGCGGCGACGCCAGTTGGCGCGACCTAACCGCACTCTACTATCATTTCGAAACGCAGCCGATCCCGAATGGCTTCAGCCGATGGTTCCATTTCTTGCCGCGCGTAGTTCTGCGCGGCGGAACGCTCTTCAATCATCTCGCGGAACTAGGCGCACCCTGGTTCGTTTTCTGGCCGCGTATTGGACGCTACATCGCAGGAATCGTGATCGTCGCGTTTCAAGTAACCATCGCGCTTAGTGGTAACCTATCGATTCTTAATTGGCTCACCATCCTTCCGGCGCTGGCTTGCTTCGATGATCGCTTCTGGTTCAAGTTAGTTCCAAAAGCACTCGTTAGGTATGTCGAGTTAGCGCGCGAAAAAGCCGAGCCATCGCGACCAATGATCGGCCTTAGCTGGGGCGTGGCCGCGCTAGTCGCCTTCTTGAGTATCCAGCCGATGATCAATCTCTTCTCGCGGCACCAGATCATGAACACGTCTTTCAACTCCCTCGACCTGGTCAACACCTATGGCGCGTTCGGGACGGTCGGCACCGAACGTTACAATGTCGTCTTCGAAGGAACAGACTCTTACACACCCGACCTCAGCGGCGAGTGGAAGCCATACTTATACAAAGGACTACCGGTCCTGCTTGATCGGCGCCCGCCGCAAATCGCGCCTTACCAGCTGCGGCTGGATTGGCAGATGTGGTTCGCGGCTATGGGCACGCCGAATGAGTATCCCTGGACGATTCACCTTGTTTGGAAACTGCTTCATAACGACCCGAGCGCGCTCAGTCTCTTCGCCGACAACCCATTTCCCTCCGCGCCGCCGCGATATGTCCGCGCGATGTTGTATCGCTATAAGTTCGCGCCTCCAAATGAGGCTGGGATCTGGTGGGAACGCGAGGAAATCGGGCCGTGGCTTCCGCCATTTTCAGCAGATAATCGAAGGCTGATCGAGCTACTTAAGACTACGGGCTGGCTACGCGACTAACTCTGCGTCGCAGCAATATGACTCCTCTCAAACATTCCCTATTTCAGACATTTTCATCATCTATTACGTATATTTGGTATTAACAAACGGCAGCTGCAGAAGAATTTTATAGCGTTACTTCCCGCGCGACTGATAGCGTGACGCCTTCACCAACTAAACATCTAATCCTATGCTTCACATTATCTGGTCCATCATCATCGGTTTCGTTATCGGTTTAATCGCACGCGCGATCATGCCCGGCGCGCAAAACCTCGGTTTCATTGTGACTACCTTGCTGGGTATCGGCGGATCGATCCTCGGCGGTTTGGTCGGGCGGCTCTTTTCCAAGCCCGAACCCGGCACACCGTTCCATCCTGCCGGTATCATCATGTCGATCCTAGGCGCCCTCCTCCTGCTCTTTCTCTGGGGTAAGTTTCACCCATGAGCTAAGCGAACGCGTACACCACAATAGAAAATCCTTATGAAATGCCTCCTACCCTTCGCGGCTACCTTCGCGACCTTCTGCTCCACCAGTTTAACCTACGGGCAGGCGTCGCCTGCTGCCAGTCCCGCTGCATCGCCCGCTGCCAGTTCCGCTGCATCGGTTGCTGCCAGTTCCGCTGCGTCGCCTGCGGCGCGACCAGAAGTCTACCAAGTCCACTTCAACCGCGCTGCGCCTGGTAAAGCTGCCGCGCTCGCCGATTTTTTAAAAACGCCCGGTCCCGATACCGCCACGGCTGGTCATGCGCTTCTTCTTCGACACGAAGATGGCGCTGACTGGGATTATCTCGCGGTGCAACACATGGGACCCAAGGCTACGGTAGAAGCGACCGGGAACCCTCGCGGCCCTTCCATGAAAGGCCTGAGCGACTGGCACGATGACACTTTTGCTAATGGTCCGACCTGGGCCGAGTTCGCGAAAGCGATGGACCTGGATAACCAAGGCAAAAGCAAAAGCGCTGACGCAGTCTATGTCGTATCGGTTTATCGTGCGCTGCCCGGGCATGAGGATGCGCTGGAAAAAAATCTCAGCGAACCTCCCTCGGCCTCGGGCGACCTCGCTGCCGGGACTGTTCTCTTACAGCACTTGGAAGGCGCCGCCTGGCGTTACCTCTTTATCTCTCGTTACAAATCGTGGCAGGAATTCGCTACTAGCGAAGCCACCAGTGTCGCGCAGAGTGCGAAAGGGACCGGAGGTTGGTTTACTTTACGCGAACATATCTCCTTCCATAACGACACCATCACCTACCGGATTGCTCCGTAGGTAAGCGCACAGCGGCGGTCTTTTGCTCGCGGTCATTCGGGCTAACTTGGAAGTTAGCCCGATGCGCGCGTACCAGAACTGAGCCGACGCCACCATCGTGCCTTGTCGGGTTTCCTATTTGACTTAGTCTGCGGTGGTAAAGGGAGATCTTCCGCGCGTGCTAACTGCGCTTGGAACTGCGCGCGAATCGAATCGTCGTCCCGCAGATAGTGTATGCTCCAACCGCGGGCGCGATCGTCGTTAGTCAATCTGGTGGCGAGCGCGTGGCTGCGCGCTAACAGATATTCGACACCTAGAGTCTTATAGTGGCGCAGCTGCATTTGGTATTGTCGCGGCAGCACGACGCGGCCGACTGGAGAACAACGATGACGACCTACGGTATGGTTGATTTGCTCGATAGCATCCGGCGCGAACAGAGGAGTTTTGTCGAGGTGAAGATCGCGCTCACCTCGGAGAACAGTGGTGAGTAGAGCCGCGCCCGTAGGGGGAAAACTTTCGCTCACCATGTCGTAGCCGTGCGCTTGAATGACTGTGACGCCAGCGTCCTTTTGCGCCGTGAGATATTGGTCCCACTCGGGATGAAAAACAAATTCGTCCAGGTCAACCAGAGAAACCCAATCGGCGCGGCCACGGCTTTCTTGCCAGCAGGTTTCGAAAAGAATCAGGTGCGCATCGAGATAGGACTCCGCCTCGCGCACGAACGGCCGGACTTCTACTTTGGGAGAAGCGCGCAATAGCTCGACCGAACGATCGGTTGACTGATCGTCATAGATAATAATGCGATCGACCAGCGTCTCATAATGCCGAAGGAAGAAGGGAATAACGGCCTCTTCATTCCAGCAAATTGCGTAAAGATGAATGGACATGGCGAATGGAACGGGCCGAGTGCAAGCTATCTGCTACTTCGGCCGGCCGGAGAAACCGGCAGCGGTGCGAAGAGCATCGGCGTCTAGTAGCTTGCCGTCTAGCATGACGAGGCGAGTCTGCCGCAGATCTGATAGACGCGACGATGGATCACCTTCGACTAAGACCAGGTCAGCCGCTTTGCCAACCTTGATCGAGCCGGTTTTTTTCTCCTGACCTACAAGGCGGGCTGGCATGATAGTAGCCGCAGCTAACGCCTCCTCGGGAGTTAGCCCAGCTTCGTGGTAGATTTCCAGTTCACGAATGATCTCAATACCCGATCCATCAGTGCCAGCTACGATAGGTATATGGGCTTTGTGCATCCGGCCGAGTAGTTGCACCATCTTGGCCCAACTAGCCCGATAATCAGCGCGAGTAAGATCTTTCGGCACGGTGAATCCGCCCGTGCGGAAACCGCGTTCGGTGGTAGGTGGCAAGGTGCCAACAAAGGGCGCATAGGCTGGAGATAGGTCACCATTCTCAGGCACATATAAACCTTCGAATGCGACCATGGTTGGGTCGGAATAGATTTTCTTCTCGGCCATAGTCGCGACGATGGTCTTCATCGGCGCCGCATCGAGATCGATGTTTCGTGCGTAACGCCCGGGGCCTTCGAAACGCATGATACCATTGGATACCTTGATCACGTCGTCGGGCATGGCTTGCATGATGATCCAGTTAATATGGGTGATCTCGTCGTAACCGGCCTTGATCGCGTCCATGGGCCGAATGCCGGCCGGGATGTGGCCGTGAACGTGCAGGCCTAGCTTATGCGCTTCATCGATGCTGGGCTTCAGCCACTCCGGGTTGAGCGTTCCGTAGAATTTCACGCCAGTGAAGCCTTTCTCCTTCGCCTTATCGACCAAGGCGATAGCTTCGGCCTGGGTGTTAGCGACATTAGCTACCTGAGCCGTGTAAGGGCCCTTGCCATCAATTAACGAAGAAGGATAGACGTGCGGAAAGAGTAGGTCGCCTTTAGCAGCGCGTTCGCGTCGGTCGATCGTGCGCAGGTCGTCGTTGCCCGGGTCCCGCACGGAAGTGATACCTAACGAGAGCTCTTGGAAGCCGGTGTAATCGTCACCGACATGCATGTGACAATCCCACATGCCTGGCACCAGCGTCTTGCCTTTGCCGTCGATAACTTCGGTACCGGCTGGTGGTTTAATCTCATTCGCTGGGCCGACACTCACTATGACTCCCTTATCAATTACTACGCTTTGATCGACAAGGAAGCGCAGGCCATCGGCGTCGAATAGCTTCACGTTAGTAATAGCTACTGGTGTGGTTGGAACCTTAGCCAATGACTTAGCCAGGGCAGGCATGCGCGCGGCCAGTGCATCTCCTTGTGCCTTCTCAAGCTTGGCCCGCTCGTTTTCGTAACCGTCGGGCAGCCACGACATCCCAACGGCAATACCGAAAAATTTGTTGTCCGCGTCCGTCCACATCGGCAAGGGTGAATTGCCCAGACCAAAAATAGCCCAGGCAGTCGCCGTCTTTTTCTTGTCCCCTTCGCCTATCTCCAGACTGGTAAGTTTTTCGGCCGTGGCTTTGCCGCCGGGGAGGAGTGCGAGTGATTTGTCCGGGCTAGCGATTAACCGTTCGAGGAACTGAGCGGTAAGCTGCGTCGGACCGCCAACGGTGACATAAAAGGCCGGCGGCGCGCTGCCGGCTGCGCCGGAATCGATCGGGCTTTTCCACTTAGCCTGCCCCTCGCTGCTGACGAAGGTCTCGCCCGCGTCGCCGGTCGGAGTAAAACCGCGAACGATGATATTCGTGGGCAGTCCGTCGGCGCCGGGCTTTGCCAGTGAGTCGGTCTCAAAGACCTGCCCGCGAAGGTTCATGCTCTCGCGGCCCATCCAATCCCCATCCGGCGCGCGCCAGATCCAACTGTCGCCATGTTTGCCGCCCGTGGAACTAATGATGAAGTGCTCGGCGTTAGCGGGTGGTTTGGCGAGATCAGCTATTGGTGTTTGGGAGCGTGCGATGGCGGTGAGCCACACGAGGGCGAAAAGGATAGGGGTGAGGCGCATAATGTTTGGGAGTGGTTGATGACTCGGCGTCACGCAGACTGGCAAACTGTTCGCTCATGCGCAAGCCACTGGAAAAACGCCTCGACGCAGTGTAAGGCCTGCGGTTCAGTCAGGATCATATCTATGCCGAAGTACCTTGTTGTCAGTACGAGTGGTAATCCCGATAGCAACAGCCGTCGCATGGGCCGGGTGGCTTTCGCCCATTTGCAGAAGCTTAAGGTCGATCCGACCTGGCTTGATTTGCGCGAGATGGAGCTGCCGATCTGTGATGCCGACGCATGTTATGGAACGGCAGGTGCGCAGCAGTTGAACAAGGCGATCAAGGCGGCAGATGGAATCATGGTGGCTGCGCCGGTCTATAACTACGATGTGAGCGCGTCGGCCAAGAACATGATCGAACTAACGGGCAGCGCCTGGGAAGATAAGGTAGTTGGTTTTCTTTGCGCGGCTGGTGGGATGAGCAGCTACATGTCAGTCATGGCTTTTGCCAATAGCTTGATGCTCGATTTTCGCACGATCATCATTCCACGTTTTGTTTACGCCACCGGCGATGCCTTTGAAGGTGATAACACAACCGATTCGGAAGTCGTCAAGCGAATCGAGCAGGTAGCTGAGGAATTAGTGCGGTTCACGAAAGCTTTACGCGGGTGACGAATAAGAGGGAACGAAGGGCCCTGTTATTCTTCGCGAGCTGGTTTGCACTTCTTTACTGTGTTAATGCGGCGGAGCAGGAATTTCGTTTCAAGAACGCCGATGCGCAGAGTGTCGTGCTCATGGGAGAATTCAACGGCTGGAAAGGTCAGTCGATGACGAAGGGCAACGACGGAATTTGGACGGCGAGGATCTCGTTAGGCGCAGGCACCTATGGCTACAAGTTCTTCGTTAACGGCACCGACTGGATTCTTGATCCGGAAAACCTGAAGAAGAAATCGATGACACTGGCGGCCGACGTAGTTGAAGCCGAGAAGAACAAGGAAGGTTCGAATCGCGGGCCGTGCGTTGCAGCGGCGTTCGATTATCTGACCGCGGCGTGGCCGGCGATCAGGGATTGGCCGGTGGCTTCCGCTGGAATGTCGGGCGGCGGAAAAAATGGTGCCTTTCTTGCCGCTGAATTGGCGCGCGAGCATCATCGTCTCATTGGTATGCTAATGATGGGTTGCAACCAGGACATGGCCAGCGTCGCTTATCGCAAGTCAGCGCCGCCGAATTTTCTCAACGCCACGATTTTCCTGAGCAGTGGAAAATCCGACAAGATCGCGACGCCCGAGCAACACGAGTATGTGAAGAATTCGCTCAAAGGAACTGGCTTCTACAAGGTGCGCCTGGAAAATTTCGACGGCGCGCACGACATCTATCAGCCGCACATCGGCGAAGCTTTGCGCTAGTTTGTTGGACAGTCGGGACAAACTTCGGCTACACCTTCACCGGCGAATTCCGATTTCGATAAGTTCTTCAAGAAAAAGCCGTGACTTGTAAGATGAACTACTGGATTGGCACCTCAGGTTTTCAATACACCGAATGGAAGGGGACGTTCTATCCGGAGGACTTGGCCACGAGTAAGATGCTGCCCTACTTCGCCGAGCGCCTGACGACTACTGAAATTAACTACAGCTTTCATCGCATCCCGAGCGCGAAGACAATCGAAGGCTGGTATACGGCCACGCCGGAAAATTTTCGTTTCAGTCTGAAGGCACCCCAGAAAATGACGCATTGGCAGAAGCTGCGGAACTGCGGCGACACGCTGCGTTACTTCCATCAGGTCATCTGTGACCTGGAGAAAAAGCTGGGCTGCGTTTTATTTCAATTGCCACCCACCTTGAAGAAGGACGCGGAGCTGCTGCGCGATTTTCTCGCCGAAATTCCAGATGGTATGCGCGCCGCCTTCGAGTTTCGCGATGCAGCCTGGTTTAGTGATGACATCTACGAGCTATTGAGGTCGAAGAATCTTGCCCTCTGCATCGCTGACAGCGAAAAACTCGCTACGCCAGAAGTTGCGACGGCAAACTACGGATACCTTCGCCTGCGTCGCGAAGATTATCAGCGCGCGGACCTCGTTCGCTGGTCAGAGGTTTTGAAGAAGAACGAAAGCGCATGGTCAGACGCTTACGTCTACTTCAAGCACGAAGAAAGCGGGATCGGACCGAAACTGGCGCAGCAAATGATCGAGCTTATTACTGCTCGTTAGGCAGGAACCAGTCGCTGCTGTCTGGCGCGCACCGCGGCCAAAACTGCAAAAGCCACACCGAGCAAGGCCAGCGTCGTTCCTCCTTCCGGAATCGCATTCGTCTCACCGAAGATGAAATCATCCATCACCACCAGGTCTTCGGTGTTATTTCCGGCGCCGAGAATCTGATTTCCACTCGTGATGCGGACGCGGGAAACGACCGCGCTACCGAAGGAGACGCCAAGGAAGGAGAAGGTCTCATTTCCGCTGATGCTCGGAACAAAGAAGGTCCCCAGGAGCGTATTCGATACGCCGAAGAAGGCGATCGACGAAGTGTTCGAAAGATCCACGTCAGAGAAGATCGCACCGAAGCCAGTGGTAAGCGCGGGCGTATTCGTTCCGGGAACGAAGAAACTCACATCCATGATGTTGCTTCCAAGCGCAGTAAAAAGGCGCTGTTGGCTGAAGGGTTCGAACAAGCTCGGGTAGTTCGCGTTTATGTTACCGAATTGAACCGGCGCGCCGAATGAGTTTACGGCGTTGGCGCTGACTTGAAAGCCACTTCCGGCTGTGCTGAAAACGACCCCGCGCGGCGAATTTGAGTTAAAGAAATTTGCCGGAAGATTGTTCGGCGCCGCAAATGCATCCGGCACACCGTCCCAGTTGATCTCGCGCCGACCTGACCCAAACGACCCGACGACGTTCGGGTTCAAGGTGCCCAGATCCAGGCGGAACTGTGAAATCGCTGTATTGAGGGTCGGGTCAGCGGCATTCGAACCGGTCGCCGACCGAACGAGTTGCGCCGAGGCGATTGTGGTTAGGCCGAGCAACGCGACCAGAATGAATATGGACAAACCTAGGGTGACCGAACGAGGGGTAGTTCTCATGACTTACAGCTTTCCGATCCACTTGTTTCGCGGAATCGGAATTCCTTTCACGGAAGAGTTAGCAGCAATGATACCGGCTCATTTAATCGCACGCTGACTATACTTCCAAACCTGAGGCGGCGAGGAGTTTCCGCCAGCTCTTACGCTAATCAACTAAGCGCTAGCCCAGGCCGCCTGCCTTTAATTCCGTAAAATCAGCCGACGATATGGCTGTTCACGCCGCGACGCGACGCTTCTGCTTAACGAGAGTGGAAGTGCGGCCGGTCGCTCGCGTCGAGCCATTACGTTTTGGCTTGAGCGATTGATTTCGATTCAAGCTTTCCTGCAAGACCTTTACCAAATCGACGACGTTGGTCGCGCGCACCGGCGCGGCCGGCTTGTCCGCGATTTCCTTGTTCTGCGCTCTCTGCTCGATCAACTCCATGACGGCGTTGCGGTATTCGTCACGATATTTTTCCGGCTCCCATTCACCCGACATGCTGTCGATCAAGGTCTGCGCCATTTTCAATTCCTTGTCGGAAATCGCCCCCTTGGCGCCATTGTTCAATTCCTCCGGCGTCAGGATTTCCGAGGCGAAATGCATTAACTCCAGGACAAGAAACAACCCGTCTGGTTTGACGGAGGCAAGATGTTCGCGACCGCTGATGACTACTTTCGCTATCCCAATCTTGCCCGTCCCACTGAGTGCCTTGTGCAGCAGAGTATAAGCTTTCTCGCCACCTTTCTGTGGCTCGAGAAAGTAAGGCTTATAGAAAAATTTCGGATCGACCTGCCCAAGGTCGACGAAGTCAGTGATGTCGATCGAATGAGTAGACTCGATTTTCACTTTCTCGAAGTCGTCATCCTTCATCACCACGTAGCGACCGCGCTCGTACTCATAACCCTTCACGATCTCTTCAGCCGGGACTTCTTTCATGTCGGCTTCAGCGACCTTCTTGTATTTGATCGGGCTGAGATCGCTCTTGCGCAACTGCCGAAAACTCAGTTTCTCCTCGCGCGTGGCGGAATAAACCGAGATCGGGATGTACACCAGGCCGAAGCTGATACTGCCTTTCCAAATAGGTCTCATAAGCGAATTAACGAAGGTCGGATAAGCGAAACGGTCGGTAAGCCTAACGACAAGTAGGGGATAATGTCAATTACCTCCGGGAAAGTGCAGCCGGATCACTCGCGCCGGCGATGCCAGTGTAACAACGAATAGGTTATCGTAGTCCGCATCTTCGATCGTGATTGAGTCCCGCGCGCCTAACGACTGCAGCATTTCCGGAATCGTATTGGAATGTCCGATGACTAAAGCGTTTCCTTCCACGGATTTCAATTTCGCGACGAGCGACTGTGTTTCTTTCGCGGGGACAATCGTCAAAGGAAGTCTGATGAGCTTCGCGAGTGGGTCGCCGGTTTCTTGGGTGCGTTTGAATTCCGTTGCGTAAATCGAAGTGATGTTCGCATCTTTCAGCATTGCGGCCAAGGATTCTGCGCGGGCGCGGCCGACTTCGGAAAGATTGGGATCCTTCGCGTCGCCATCGGTGGCTTTTTCTGCATGGCGTACCACGAAGACTGTGGACTGCCCCGACGCGAAGGAGAGCAGCAAGGCGGAGAAAATCGAAACAAGGACGAGCTTTTTCATCGGCTTTAAGACCTACGATTGCGCAAGATCGCCGTGATGCCACTTTTCCCGATGCGCTCAAAGTCCTTTGTCTTGCTCGCTTTGGTTGTTTCCGCCGTTGGTGCATTCGCCGCCGAGAAGCGAAACGTCACAGAGAAAGATCTCTTCAATTTTATCTGGATCGGCGATCCGCAGTTATCGCCCGATGGTTCGCGCGTGGTTTTCGTGCGCGTGTCGGTTAACGAAAAAAAAGAAGGTTATGACACTTCGCTCTGGACCGTCTCGACTGCGGGCGGGGAAGAGCCGCATCGCCTAACGAATGGTATCCACGACAATTCGCCGCGCTGGGCGCCAGACGGAAAATTCGTCGCCTTTATTCGTACGACGGAGAAGGACGGCAAACCTGAGCCGGGTCAGCTTTGCATGCTGCCGATGAGCGGCGGCGATGCTTGGCAATTTACCTCTTTGCCGAAAGGCGCGGGTGGCCCGGTTTGGTCACCCGACGGAAAAACGATCGCCTTCACGAGTAGCAGCAATCCGGAAGACATTGCCAAAGCTGATAAGAAAAAACGCGAAGAAGAACAGAAGCGCGCGGCCGCGTCGGGAACCAGTCCGAGTCCCACCCCTTCGCCAACACCCACGTCGTCGCCTGCGGCAAAATCTGACGACGAGCGCGAAAGCGATGTGCACGTAATTACGCGTGCCGTTTATCGCTCGAACAACGAAGGCTATCTCGATCCGAAACGGCCTTCCCACATTTGGACGATTCAAGCGCCGCGCACCGCTGATGAAAAAGTGCAGCCGAAAGAGCTGACGAGCGGTCGTTACGATGAAGACGACATCATTTGGGCGCACGATGGGACGCAGATTTATTTCACCTCGGAACGGGTGGACGAGCCGTATTACGAATTGCCGAAAACGGAACTTTTTTCTGTAGCGGCCGTCGGTGGGGAGCCAAGCAAAATCACGACCATTCCGATGGGCGCGAATGATTTTGCGCTCAGCCCAGACGGAAAGCAGCTGGCTTTCGTTGCCTCCGTGAATGAGCCGGTCAATTCCTACACGCAACCTGATTTATTCACGATTGATCTGGCGCCGAATGCGCAGGCGAAGAACCTAACAAGTGGTTTCGATTGGGACATCGGCTCTCCGGTTTTTGGCGACAACGCTCCGCCGCGAGCGGGCGGGAGTCTTTCGCCAGTGTGGAGTCTCGATGGAAAAAACATCCTCGAGCTCTTCTCGCGCCAGGGTCGAACGAACCTGGGTCGCTTCGATGCCAGGACGGGCGAGTTGACGGAGCTGACCAAAGGCGATCAAGCCGTGATGCGTTTTCGCGCGACGGCTGATGGGTCGAAGATCGTTTACCTGCTTTCAACGCCGACGCGCATTGGAGACTTGTTCTCGTTAGACGAAGGCGGCCAGCCAAAACAACTAACCGACATCAATCGCGAACTTTTCTCGCAATTGAACCTGACCGAACCTGAAGAAATTTCCTACGACAGCTTTGATGGAAAAAAAATTCAGGCGTGGCTGCAGAAACCGCCCGGCTTCGATGCCAAGAAAAAATATCCACTCATTCTTAACATTCATGGCGGACCGCACACCGCCTACGGTTTTGTTTTCGATCACGAATTTCAATGGATGGCCGCGAAAGGTTACGTGGTGCTTTATCCGAATCCGCGCGGCAGCACGAGTTACGGCCAGGATTTTGGCAACGTCATCCAGTATCATTATCCGGGCGATGATTTTAAAGATCTGATGCTCGGGGTGGATGAAGGCATCAAGCGGGGGTACATCGACGACAAGAAACTTGGGGTGACGGGCGGAAGCGGCGGCGGTTTGCTGACGAATTGGGTCATCGGGCATACGGAACGTTTTGCAGCCGCGGTTGCGCAACGCGACATCGCGAGTTGGGAAGCGTGGTGGTACACGGCCGATTTCACTTTGTTCCAGCCGACCTGGTTTAAAGGTCCGCCGTTTCAGGAACAGGAAGATTTCAAAGCGCGTTCGCCGATCACTTACATCACGAAAGTGAAAACGCCGTCGATGTTTATTCTCGGCGAAACTGACACGCGCACGCCATCGGGCGCGGGCGGCGAAGAAATGTTTCGCGCCCTCAAGTTCCTTAAGATTCCGACCGTCATGGTGAAGTTCCCGAACGAGACGCACGAACTTTCTCGCGCTGGTCAACCGTGGCATCGCATCGAGCGTTTGCAGCACATCCTCGGCTGGTTTGATAAATGGCTCACCGGCGCGACGAAACCTGAATACGATATCGCCCCGGAAGCACCGCCGAAAGCCAAGACGAGCGAATGAATTCCGTTCGCGGACTGCATCACGTCACCTGCATTGCGGGGCCGGCGCAGGAGAATCTCGATTTCTACGCGGGTGTGCTCGGGATGCGTTTGGTGAAAAAAAGTGTGAACCAGGATGATTCCGGCACGTATCATTTATTCTACGCCGATGCCGCCGGACATCCGGGCAGCGATCTGACTTTTTTCCCATGGGCGCAAATGTCGCCGAGTCGCGACGGTCACGGCTTGAGCACCGAAGTTTCATTGGCCGTTCCGCCGGGCAGCCTGGTTTTCTGGAGCGCGCGCTTGCAACGCTATGGGACTCCGTTGGCGACAGCCGAGTTACGATTCGGTGAACATGTGTTGCCTTTGCGCGATCCCCACGGCTTGCGCGTTGCCTTGGTGGAAAGTCAGGACTCGTTAGACCGCGAGTTCGCGCCATGGGATGAAAGTCCGATACCAGCCGAACATCAGATTCGCGGATTGGAAGGTGCGCGCATGTCGGAAGCCGATCTTGGCCTAACGAGTGGTTTCCTGGAGAACGCGATGGGATTTCAGCACATGGGGACGGACGGCGAATGGCATCGTTATGGAGTGGCGGGCGGAAAATCGGGTCGCTACGTGGATGTACGCGAACTTCCGGACGCGCGGCGCGGCGCGTGGGGACAGGGAAGCATTCATCATATCGCCTGGCGCGTGGACGATGAGGCGCAACAAGACGATGTGCGCACAAATGTCGTCGACGGCGGCGCGCATCCGACACCGGTGATCGATCGTTTCTGGTTCAAGTCTGTTTACTTCAAAGAGCCCGGCGGCGTTCTTTTCGAACTCGCGACCGACGGTCCCGGATTCGGCGTTGATGAAGATCCGGCGCATCTCGGCGAGACGCTCGTCTTGCCTCCTTGGTTAGAGGGAGAACGGGAAGCGATAACCGCAGTCTTACCAAAGCTCGTCCCGCCCGCGCACGAGTGAATTTGAGCCGGCGCTTTACGTCTCTACAATACCGCCGGAAATGCGCATCTCGCTAACTTCAATTTTGGTCACGGTTTTGGTCTCGTTAGGCGTTCTTTCGTCCGCCGAGGCACAAACCAATCCGACGCCTGATCCAGCGAGCGCGCCGGTCATGCCTGCAAAAATTCCGGATGTCGGCGCCGCTCAAGGAATCGTGGTACGGACGACCGAGAACGTCACGGGCGGCGGATGGATTTGGATTCTGAATCAATGTCACGCGCGCGGCATTACGCGGATCGATCTGCTGGTGAAGCAGGACGAAGACAATTTCAAATCGCCGCGCACGGGTCAGACATTGCAGAGCGGCGAACTGCTGGTGCCGTTGCCTAACGAGACGACGGCCGCGGGTTGGGAGAATGCCGATTGGCTGAAGGAAATGCTCGCGCGGGCGAAAGAGATGAACATCACAATCTTCGCGTGGTGGCCTTGTTTCCACGATGCGCAGATGGCGGCGATGTTTCCCGACGCCGCCTATCCCGGTCCGCGCGGCGAGAAATTTGTCGATGCCGGCGATCCGCGTGTGCAGGCGCGTCAGGAAGAATTATTGGCGAAGTTGCTCGAGACGTACGCGTTCGATGGCGTCTCGTTAGACTGGGTGCGTTACGGGGCGTGGTGGGACGCTTGCGACAAATACAGCGGGATGGGTTTCGAGCGGCTGATGAATTTCAAATGGGGCCACCTCACGTTGGAGAACGACTACTACAAAGCGCGCTGGTATGAATTCCGCGCGAAGATTATTTCCGATTGGATCGCGAAAGTTGTCGGCACCTTCCACGCGCAACGACCGACCGTGCATTTCGGCGCGTTTCTGCTCGCGCCGGAGTTCACGGAGCAGAGTCAGAATTATCCGATGCTGGCGCGGTCCGGTTTGGAATTTCTCCAGCCGATGGGCTACTGGACCGATTGGAAAAAATCGCCGCAATGGGTGGGCGAAAATATTGTCGGCCCATACGCCCGTTACCTGACGAATGGAGCTGCTTTTTGGCCCACGCTCGGAATCGATAGTCCAGCGCCGGAAATTGCCACCGCCTTGAAAAGTTTGCCGGCGGATGCGTTGCGCGGTGTTTCTTTTTTCACATACGGAAGTTGGGAACAGAAGACGTTCGACAAGCTGACAGCCTTGTTGAACGACAATCGCGAAGCTCGGCAGCTTTTTGGTTACGCAGAAACTGTCGCATCACCTTCGCCGACAGCCAGCGTCACCGCCGCGGGCTACAACGGTAAAATCCAGCCGAAAGAATTTCCCGGCGATTCATCCGTTTGGAGTGTGGTTTGCCTCGGCGAACTTTATCGGCGCGGCGCACTCAAGGACAAAAATTCCGACCCCGTTTGTCCGATCATCGCTTTTCACACCTTCGCCGATCTCGAACCGGGAACGCAGCCCTTCCTCTATAAATGTACCACGAAATATTTGGACGCGATGTTGCAAGCCTTCACCAGCGCAGGTTTCAATGTGACGCCGCTTTCGCGGTTGCAGAGTTTTACCCTCACAGGCGACGCGGCCATTTTGCCGCCGCGGCCGCTCGTGATTACGATCGATGATGGATCGCAAAGCGTGCTGAAATTATTTCACCCACGCGCCGTGAAACGGAAACTGCCATACGCGATCGCGCTTGTGACCAGTTGGATGAGCGAAACGGATGAGAGCAATCATTCCACCGCGGAAACCGGTGGCTCCGATCCGACCATGACGTGGAAGGAAGCCAAGCAGCTCTACGATTCCGGCCTGGTCGAAGTGATTTCGCATTCCGACGCTCTCCATTATCAAGCGACGGAGTTGCCCGTCTCCGATGAAGGCCTGCCTGCGGAAACGATCCGCCAATATCTCACGGAAAAAAACCGGCTCGAAACCGAAGGCGAATATGAGCGCCGGATTCGCATCGATATGGACGCGAGTCGGCGGAAGTTGGCCGAACACGGTTTTCCGATCCCGAGCTTTTTTTGCTGGCCCTACGGCGATTGGAATTTCACGGCGAAAAATATCGCGCTGCAATGTGGCTTCACCCATTTCCTTGGCTTTGATACGCCGCCGATTTTTGTATCGCGTGATACTTCTGCAGACGGCAATCTGCCTCGCATTCCCGTGCTGCGAAAAGACGAAACCTTGCCCCTGAATTTTCCGAGCGATCGCAACGAACAGCAGTCGTGGTGGCTCGCATTCCTGCGCGTCGGAGTGAAAACGCAGAGCCGCACGTTGCTCGCCGCCACATTAGCGCAACTCACGCCCGAAGCGGCGGCGCATCCCCAAGCGGAAATTTCCCGCGCTGCGCTCGACATTCTCAACGGCAATGTTTCCGCTGGAACAGAGCGCATGGCGAAATTGCGTAGCGCCAGTCCATTCGACGCCAACATAACTTCAAGCATTGAGCAGATTCTCAGCCTCCTCCTACCCGGCCCACGACCGCATTGATGCACACATTTTTTGCTTTATTTGATTTTGGCGGGTTCGTGCAAATGCTCGCGGAGCATTGGCTAAGTGAATTTCGCGACTTGGGCGATTGGCCGCGCGGCAGCTTCGAATCGGTCGCTGAATACATCGATCTTTTCCCGCTCGTCGTCTGCGTCATCTGGTCGATTTACGGGGTCATCTGTTTAGTGGGATCCCTTCGCCGGAAAAAACTTCCGCGGACGCTGCCGAGTTACACGGTGGTCGTTCCGTTTTATTCCGAACCGGATGGCGCACTGAAAACGGCGCAGAGCCTGGCGGATGTTCAACCAGCGCCGGACGAGATTATTTTGATCGATGACGGAAGTCCGGATGAAGAGGAGTGTGCGCGGATCCTGGCGATTTTGCCGCCGCGCACGCGAATCCTGCGTTTGCCGCGCAACGGAGGCAAAGCCGCCGCGCTTAACGCCGCGCTCCGCGAAGTGCAATCGGAGATCGTGGTTTGTCTCGATGCCGACAGCGTCGTGCACACCAAATCGTGGCATCGCATGCTGGCGCGATTCGCCAGCGCTCCTGGCGTCGGCGGGGTCACGGGAAAAATCTGGCCGAGCGAACCGCATTCCTTAGTCGAGCTGATGCAAACGCTCGATTATCTCGCGGTCATCGGTCTGGTGAAAAATGCCGAGAATCGTTGGGGCGGTTTGATGACCGTTTCCGGTGCGTGGGTGGCATTTCGCCGACAAGCGTTGCTGAACATTGGCTGTTGGAATGAAGAAACCGCGGCGGAAGACATCGATCTTTCCTGGCGCATGCAGGCCGCGGGCTGGCGCATGGTTTACGATCGCAACTGGATCGCATGCGTAGAGATGGTGCCGACGTGGCGCGCGCTTTGGCGACAACGCCGACGCTGGAGTCGCGGGCTCGGTCACGCCATGCGCGATCATTTTCCGGATGCGTTGGGCAAAGGGGCGACGCATTTGCCGGTCGCTTTGATGACGCTGCTCGGTGCGAGTTGGCTCTGGGCTTCTATCACAGTCGGTTTTGTTCGGGTTGGAATCATCGCCAAACATTTTCTGCATGGCGAACCGCTCACGCACTCGGCGCTCTTGAGTCGCACGCTGGTTTACTTCGGCATCTGTTTCGGATTTTTCCTTCTGCAGCTCGTCATCGCCACTTCGCTCGATCGCGCCCGTTGGCGGGTCTATCCGAAGCTGTTTCTCCTTTCGCCTTTCTATACCATTTACTTCTGGATGATTTCGCTCAGTACTTTCGTCGTCGGATTTCCGGAAGGTTTCCTTCGACGCGATCGCGGCCAATGGAAGCGCACCGTGCGCAGTTCCGAAATACTCACCGGCGCGCATGCCGAACTCCAATGAAGCATTCGATTTTCCTCATCGTTCGTTTGTTGCTGCTGATCGTCGCGCTTTATGCAGTCTCGAACGCGCTCAAGGAATTACTCCTGCGCGAAGACGATCCGATCCAGGCAACGCTGCTGGTGCTTTTCAACGTCCTGATCGCGGGTGTATGCTGGTCGTTAGGGTGCTGGTCGTCGCAACGTGCGGGACGGCAGGCGCCCGTTTCGCCTAACGAGTAATTCCAGATGAATCGTTCACATATAAAGTGGGTTCCGATCGTAATCGCGTTGCTGGTCATCGCTTATCAATATTTCGGCTCCGAGAAATTCGTGAATCCGGAGACAGGCCGCGCCGCGCATGTCGGCATGTCCACCCAGCAGGAAGCGGCGCTCGGTTTGCAAAGCTATCAGCAGGTTTTGTCGGAATCGCGCACGATTACTTCCGGACCGCAGTTTGAAATGGTTAAGACGGTGGCCGGACGTTTGGCCCGGGCCACAGGGCAGGGCGGTCAGAATTTCCAATGGGAAGTTTCGCTGGTGAACGATAATCAGGTGAACGCTTTTTGTCTGCCGGGCGGCAAGATCGTTGTCTACACCGGCATTCTTCCCGTCGCGCAAAATGACGCCGCGCTCGCGACCGTGATGGGACACGAGATGGCGCACGCGACGTCGCGCCATGGTGCGCAACGCGTCCTGCAAACCAATCTCACGCAAACGGCCATGACCGGTGTAGCGGTCTCGTTAGGCGACATGGATTCCGACAAGCAGCGCGCCGTCATGGGAGCGCTCGGTGCTGGCGCGAAGTACGGCGTGCTCATGCCGTTCAATCGCAAACATGAGTCGGAAGCGGACGAGATCGGGCTGATGTATATGGCGCGGGGTGGTTACGATCCGCAAGAGAGCATCCGTTTCTGGCAGCGCATGGAGCACTCCAGCCAGAATTCGCCTCCGGAATTTCTCTCGACGCATCCCTCGCATGGAACGCGCATTCAACAGTTAGAAGCGCTCATGCCGAAAGCGCTCGAAGAATACCATCGCGCTGCGCCGGCGGCGACGCCGTAATCCCCGACACCAGCGACCGCAATCGGCGGTTGACTCTACCGCTCCCATTCCGACTATATGGGCCGCTCCCATTCGGGATACGTTGTGAAGAGGAAAGTGCTTCTCCCTGCTGTTCGTCGGGCTCTTCGGAGATTTCTCTGGCTACTTTTCTTCACAGACCTTCACGCATCATCGGCCAGGCAAGACTGGATCTTCGATATTCGCAGCGGAGTTCTTTACAATAGCAATGTCTCCAATTCGGATCGCTCCGCGGATGTTGAGCAGGATGAATCGTGGCGAAGTGTGCTCTCTGCCGGACAAGGATTTCAACTCAACGACGATCTCCGGCTGAGCATTTTCGCGGAAATGGAAAGCGAAGTGTGGCGGACCTACGGCGGCCTAACGAATACTCGTCCCGGCCTCTCGGCCAATATGCGCTATCGCTTCGGCCTGGGAAAAGATGCGCCGTGGATTCGTCTCGAAAGCAAATTCGATTACGCCGATTTCAACGAGGCGCGACGCAGCGGTTGGGATGTGCGGCCCGGCCTGCGCGGAGGCGTCAGTCTGACCGAGTGCGTTCGCCTGGAAGCGGGATATGAGTATCAACATTTCGATGCGCGCGATGTCGTTTTTCAACACGAGGGACACACGGTCTCGATTCACGGAAAAATCGACCTAGCCTCGTCCACGCGGTTGGTCATCGGTTACACCTATCGACATGGCGATGTCACTTCCGCCGCAATTCCGCCGCGTCCCGACATTATCAAAATCGCAGCAGATCTCGACGAGCCAATTCGCACTTTCGGCGAGCCTTACGTTGCCTACCGCTTCGAAGCTTCGACCCACGCTGGTTCAATCGCGATCAATCAGGCACTGACTAACTCCGTCGCTCTGCAGGCGAGTTACGAGTATCGATCTACCACGCATGATCCGCTTCATTATATCAATCACGTCGCGGAGTTAGCGCTCGCGGTCTCGTTTTGAAATGAAGACAAAAATTGCAGTCTGCATCGTTACGCTGGGCACCCTTGCCGCAGTCCGCGGCGGGACGTTAAACGTCGCAGTAACGGACACGAAAGGCGCGGCCGTCTCTGACGCAGTTGTCTACGCCACACCGGCCAGTGGCGGAAAGTCGATCGTGAAGCGCACCACTGTGATCGATCAAGTGAATCAGCAATTCGTTCCGTATGTTAGCGCAGTGCAGGTCGGCACGGCGGTTACATTTCCGAATCACGACAACATTCGCCATCATGTTTATTCTTTCTCGCCCGCGAAAAAATTTGAGCTGCCGCTTTATGCCGGAGTGCCGGCCAAACCGGTCCTTTTCGATAAGGAAGGAATCGTCACGCTCGGATGTAACATCCATGATTGGATGCTTGCTTACGTCGTCGTCCTGGCCACACCACATTTCCAGGTCACACAAGACGATGGCCATGCGCGCTTGAAAAATTTGCCGTCGGGTTCCTATCGAGTGCAGGTTTGGCAACCGCGCATGAAAGGGTCGCCGGAAAGTTCCGCGCAAACGATCGATCTGAGTGCAGACAAGGAGATGACGCTAAATTTGGATCTGAAGCCCGACTGGCGAAGCAAGAAAGGTCCCTCGCTTAATCCGGAGGACTACCGCTGAGATTTCGCTTCCGCAGTTTCCGCAGCCGGCTCCTTTTCTTTCTTGTCAGTCTTTTCACGCTCCTGCAGTGCGGCGCTTATTTTGTCGTGCAAAGCGCCAATCGGCAGAACGCGCTCGCGCAAATCGGGGCCAACCTCGAAACCGGTGCGCGTATTTTCGAGCGGTTGATTCAACTGCGCGACCGGCAGATGGCGGAAGCGGCCGGGATTTTGGCGGACGATTTCGGGTTCAAGAAAGCGGTTAACGAAAATGATCGGCGCACCACGCTTTCTGCTCTCGGAAATCTCGAACAACGGATCGGCGCCGACGTGGTGCAACTCGTCTCGCTCGATAAAAATCTTTTGCTCGACACGAAAGACTCCGGCCTGAAGCGCGCGCCGTATCCATTTCCTGCGCTGATTGAACGGGCCGAGAACAGCGAGTCATTGCAATCGCAATGTTTCATTTTTCGCGACGACCAACTGTTCGCCATGGTCGCGACCGCGTTGCGCGCGCCTGATCCGAAAGCATGGATCACGGTCGGGTTTCGCATTACCGACGAATTCGCGCGTGAAATAAAAAGCTACACTGACTTGGAAATTTCTTTTCTCGCGGACGTGAACGGCGAACGCGTTCTGGCTTCCACTTTCAGTGACGAAGAGCGACGCGAGAACTTACTGCCTGCCATCAACAGTCAGAAACCGCCGCTCGGAAAAAAAATCGATCTGAATCTCGCTGATGAAGCCTACGTGAGTTTCTTGCTTAAGCTGCCGACGGAAAGCGGAACCGATGCGGTGGTGCTCCTGCAGCGTTCGTTAGGCAAACAACTGCGGCCTTATCTTCGTTTGGAAAAAACGCTACTCCTGCTCGCCCTCGTCGGCTTGATTATCTCCATCACGCTGAGTTTTTGGGTTTCGCGCAGCGTCTCGCAACCTGTGCGTGATCTGGCCGAGGGCGCGCGGAAGATTGCCGCAGGCGACTACGAACATCGCGTGCAGACGAAACAGCGCGATGAAATAGGAACGCTGGCGGCCGCATTCAACGAGATGTCACACGGACTCGCCGAGCGAGACCGCGTGCGTTCACTGCTCGGCAAAGTCGTTTCTCCGGCGATCGCCGCCGAGCTCATGGGCAAGGAATTGATTCTCGGTGGCGAAGAAAGAAGCGTTACGATTCTTTTTTCCGACATTCGTAATTTCACTGGCATCTCCGAGCGTCTTTCGCCGACCGAAGTGCTCGATCTGCTCAATCTCTATTTCACGAAGATGAGCGCGATCATCGAACAGCACGGCGGCGTGGTTGATAAATATGTCGGCGATGCGCTCATGGCGCTTTTCGGCGCGCCGATCAATCTGCCGCTGCAAGGAGAGTCTGCCATGTCAGCCGCGCTCGAGATGTGCGATGCGATCGACGAACTGAATCAAGTGGGACAAAGCGAAGGACGGTCGACCTTGCGCATCGGCATTGGCATCAATACCGCGGTGGTCGTCGCCGGGAACATGGGTTCGCAGACACGCCTTAATTACACCGTCATCGGCGACGGCGTTAATCTCGCGTCTCGCCTGGAAGGTCTAACGAAGAATCCGGAATACGATGCCCGGGTCATTGTGAGCGCCGCCACCCTCGCCGCCGCGGGCGATAATTTTGAAATTCGCTCGTTAGGCGAAGTCGCGGTGAAGGGAAAACAGAAGCCGACGGAAATCTTTGCCGTGCTAGGCCGCAAGATTCAGCTCAAGAGAAAACCGAGCGGCGGCGCGCTGCTCGATGTGTCGTAGAAATTTCCGATATTCGTCAGAACGAGCGGGAAGATTTGTTTTGCTCACCTCGAGCCAAAGCGCCATCTCCGCGAAATATTCATCCGCGCTCGTCGTCGGGATGAGACGGCCGCGCCCGACGTCCACCGGATTGTTAAGTTGAGGGAGGGATACCTCCCGTAAATGCGTTTGCCGTACATCGGACGGAATTTTCCAGAAACGGCACCGAGTTGCCGCCGGAATACGTCGCACTAGTTGATTGGCTAAAAGCGCACGGCGCTGCGGTCGATGGGCTTTAACGTTTCTGCCTAACGAGTGGTTCGTCTAGCGTTGTCATCCTGAGGCGGCACAGCGCGCCGAAGGATCTCGCAACGAAGCGGGCGGCGTGCGCTTAGAAGATGCGCAAGATCAAACCGCGATTGTGAGATCCTTCGCCGTCTGCGCAGGCTCAGCATGACAACCTGGGTAATCGCTCGGCGCACGGGCGCGTGAATTGCTGGATATTACGCAATGGGCCGCGTGGGGTTTGCGTTATGTTGGGTCGTCGCGCTTGCTGGATTTGCACGGGCGGAGCGAATCAATCACGAGGGCCGAATTCTCGGACCCGCGCCGGTCGTCACGACACCGGTCGAGTTCGATACAGCGACGGCGGACGCGATCGTTTCCGCGATGCAAATCATGCCAGTCGATAGCGCCTGGAACGAAGATGTAAGTAGGCAGCCGACGCGGACAGATTCGGACACGATCATCGCGCAGATCAAAGCCGATCTTTTCGCATCGCGCCAAACTCTGCGGCCGTTTTACGAAATGAATTACGTCCTCGTGCCGGACAATCAGCCGCGCGTGCCGATAAATTTTTTCCAGTACGCCAGCGAATCCGATCTCGACGGCGGCAGTGGCACGATCGGCATGTATCCGATCGCCACGATCACGCCGGTAGAAACGTGGCCGCGGGGAACGGGCAGCCTCACGCTCGACCAATGGCAGCGCGATGTGAACAACACCGGCGGCGATCGCCACTCCATCATGGTTGCACCCGGTCTAGGTTCGATCTGGGAAACCTGGCTGACGAAATTAGTTGGCGTCAACTGGCAGGCTTCGAACGGTGCGAAGTTCGATCTGAAATCAAACACGCCCCGCCCCGCAGGTTGGACATCGGGCGATGCGGCGGGTCTGCCGATGTTTCCACCACTCGTTAGGTACGATGAGTGCGAACGCGGCATGGTCGAGCATGCGGTTCGTCTGGTGGTAGCGGTAAGCCGCAAGGCTTACATCTACCCCGCGAGCCACTACGCTTCTTCGCAAACCGGCTCGCAATATCCCTCGATGGGACAACGCTTGCGATTGAAAGCGAACTTCGTCATTCCGAGCAGTTGGACGATCGAGGAAAAGGCCGTCCTTCGCGCGCTGAAAAAATACGGCGGACTGGTCGCTGATAACGGCGGCTTTTTCTCCTTTTCTGTTTGTCCGGACGAGCGATTCGCTTCCAGCGCCTTCAGTCATCTCTCCACCATCGACGTCAATAATTTTGAAGTCGTCCAAAGCACTGGCCCTACTGGCGGCCCGCGCAGTCCCGGTGCGCCGACCGCCGATGCAGGCGCAGATTACACTGTTCAATTTCCAGCCTGGGCCACGTTGAGTGGAGTCGTTTCCGATCCGAGTGGCGGGGCCGTTATCAATTGGAAGCAATATTCTGGAAATGGAACAGCCACCTTTGTCGACCCGACCCAGTCCCAGACGAGCGCGATGTTCACGGCCCCCGGAAGTTATACGCTAATGCTTAGCGTCGCCGACGGCGTACATGCGGTGGCGTATGATGCAGTTGTCGTCCGTTCGGTGCCGGCAACTTCGCCGGCGCTTAGTGGAAATGATTTTGTAATCAGCTTCGCCAGCGTGGCGGGTCAGAATTATCGGGTGGAACAGACGTACGATTTTACCGGTGGCTCATGGTCTACTGTAGCCGACAACATCAGTGGCACCGGCGGCGCCATTCCTATCACCGACTTCGGCGCGGCGAGCGCGACGCAGCGTTATTATCGCGTGGTCGTTTTGCCGTAGGCTACTTCTTCGCGCGCGCGACGACGGCCGCGATGTCTTCAACTGCAACCACCGCCTCGAAATACTCCGCGCCGGTAAGTTGCGTTAAGTGCGCAATCTTCTCGTTCACCTTTTCCAGCTTGCCGCCAATTTTTTCACCCGAACGCATGCGCAACTCGACGGACTGACCGACCTGATGTTGGAGGACGCTTTGCATCGTGTCGTTAGGCTGAATGTCCAGACCTTGGGAACCAGCTAACGTCAGGGTGGAGAAGAGTGCGGCGAAAATGAGAGCGGTGAATTTCATCTCTGCGATGTAGCCCAGCTCGTGAGGTGCTGACCAGCGAATTAATCTCGAAGGAGCGGCTGCTTCAGCTACTGCGACGCGATGGTTATGCTCGGCTCTTCTAGTTTGCGATCATCCAGCCGCCGCCCTATCGCGCGCACTAAGTAAATAACGCCCGCGAAGCGCGCGCGAGACTTATGGTCTTGTTACTTTGATCCGTAGGAAAAGCTTGCCACTCGGAAGCTGATTGATCGACTTCACCGAGCGTACGGTGACCGTCTCCGTGATGCTATTCGCATCCGCTACCGCCAAGATTTCGAGTGCGACGTTTGCATCTTCCAACCAGCCGCTCATGTCCGAGCAAGTCTCGACATGATATGAGATATCACTATGTGAAATGCGCCGCGTGTATCGCAGCGAGAGGTAGGTCTTACTGTCGTTAGGATCAACAACACTCGTTAGGCTAAATGGCCGACCCGGATCGGGTGTGCCGAGCGGCGTTCGATTAAAAGCGTATTTCGCGAGATTGGTGAAGCCATCGCTATTGGCATCCACGTTGATTCCCGCGAGCGTCGGATCGTTGGCATTCGCAGCAAACTTCGCCAGCACCCATGTTTCGAACGGCGGTTGGTTAATGGAAACGGTGGTTACACTCGGCGTAACCGGCGCCGGGTTAAGGCCGGTCAAAGTAACAGTGAAGGTCTTTGGCGCGGCGATGGTCGGATGATTCATCAACGAGACCGTGACAAATTTCGGCGCGCTGTCGTTGTCGGGCCAATTCAGTGTTCCGCTCGCGGAAAAATAATCGCTGCCTGCAATCGCGGAACCGTCCTGGGTTGCATAAGACACCGCGATCGCTCCAGTGCTGCCGCCCAATCGCGAAACGGGAATGGAAATTGACGCATCTGTTTTGACTGCGGAGAAGTTTGTCGCGGCAAACGCCGGGCCGCCCTTCGACCAGTAACGCAACAAGTCGCGCAATGCTTTCGGCTCGTTAGTCGGCTTCGGATTACCTGCCTGGTCGGCGGTGTTAATCCCGTGGCAATTCGCACAGGTTCGCACTTCGCCCGGTTGGAACGTCACCCAGAAACGCTCCTTCACCTGACTCGTTAGGCCGACATCGTTATTGAGGAGATGCCAGGTAAGAGCCTTCCGGGCGGGAATAATGGCGGCGAACGAGCCGTCATCGCCTAGCTTGAAACTTCCCGCAGGCTGACTCGACAGCGCGGGAATGTTCTGGGCGACGGTTGTATGTAAAGGCGTCGCTACCACGCGACGGCCGGGCAGGGGACTAGGACCGCCGAGCGTGAGCCCGCGGCGCAAATCCGCCTCGAAAACTTGTAGCCAGGCGACCGGATAAAGTGTTCCCGCGGTTCCGATCGTTTGCGTGGTCGAACTCGGCCACGCCACTTTTAGATTGAAGGGCTGCTGCCGATCATGTCGATCGCGCGCCGTCACATTACGACTAACGACGAGCGCAGCGTTGTTAGTTTGCAGAAAATTTCTAAAAATCGGAACATCGACCGATTCTTCGGCGAAGACCCCCGCTTCGATCGGATCAATCGTTGAGATCGTCGGCGTTGGCGTTGGCCGCGGCGAAACTTCTGCGGGATCGAGTTCCCACATCGCACCGGAGTAATCGACCTGACTCGCGCCAACCCAATACTGCAGATGCGAAACGGTAATGCCGTTCGTCATGTTTTGATCAGGCACGTAAAAGGTCGAGCTCGTTTGTAGCTTCAGAGTCTTCAACCGGAAATTGTAGAGTGACTGTGGCGTGACGTCGGCGTTCTGGTCGTAATCGGTTTGCGTCGCGGACGTGACCGAGGCAATCAGCGCACCATCGGAAAGTGGCAAGGCGTTACGGTAGATATCCTCTGCCACCAGCCGCGGCGTCGGCGCAGGACTCGGCGCGGGCTGATGGATGGTTGGCCTAACGACTGGTAGGAACGGCGGCTTCACCGGTGTTGATCCGGCGGCAGCTCCGGTAGCACTCGTTAGGTAGGTTATGGTCATCGAATCTGGATTCACGCCCGCCCCACCATTCATACTGATGATCTGTCCTGCGATGTGCGTCCCGAGATCGGGCGAATCGATTCCGAAAAATTTTCCCGGATGAGCCGGGTCTTCCCGGATGGACATGAAGTTGTTCACGAAATTATGACTGGTTAGGCCGCCGTAACCGGGATTCACGCTCGGATTCAGATCGACCACGCTGGGATCGTTCGTAAAACTCTTTGTCAAGGCGACGGCAATTTCGTGACGACCGACGTGATTCAAAATTTCCGCGCCGGTGCCATCGAGATTGATCATCCATGGCAGAAAAATATTGAAGGCGTTGCCGTTTAGAATGCCGCCGTATTGCAGGGCAAGCGTCTTCTTATCGAAGCTGCGAGGCTCGGGAAAGATATCGAGCGGCGCTGCCGGATAAATCGCGGGACCTGAGAGCGCCGCGCCCGGAGACTCATCCATGTAATTGCCGGTGCCGTTGAACGTTTGCGAAAAATTCTCGCCGTAGTTCGCATCGCCAGCGCGCGAATCAGTGACCGCTTCGGAATCGCGCGAAAGATGATCCCAATTAGTGAAAATCAAGCGGCCATTAGAATCGACGAAAGGCGAAAAGGAGCCGGAGGGTGAATGAAAGAGAAGGAACAGGCTGTTCGCGTTCGCCGGATCAAGACTCCATAAGCCGCTGACCGTCGGTAGCAGGAGATATTCTTCGCGCTGGGTAAGGTGCGGTTGCCCATTGTAAGGCCGATCACTCGCGAAAATAACGCGACCGCTCGGATCATAACAGGGGCTAACGTTGTTGTAGTTGGAAGGCTGGTTGGCAACCAAAGCAATGTGCGCGAGCGCGCCTTTTGTCGCATCAGTTACTTGATCGAGCGCGGTTACTTCGAAGAGCTGCCAGTAAAACGCTGTCGTGTCGGAGGCATTCGCCGGGGCGCCGACTACCATGCTAAACAACGCGCGCTTTCCATCCCAATGCATGGAGGGATTTCGCACGGCAATTTGGTTCGCGGCGGGTTTGGCGAATGGCGTATCCCAGGTGGCGTTTTGCGTCAGGTTAACCAGCGAACCATCGGTGAAGCGGAGGAATAGGCCGCCGCCACGTCCGGCGTGCAAAGTGTCACCAAGGTGATTACCAAACGGTGAAACGCCCGACATGAAACTGACCGAAGCGTCGCGCGAGTTCACCTCTTCCGGCATGGGAATCTGCGTGACGAAGAGAATTGGCTTGGCCGTTGTCGGAAGGGCATGCGCGGTCGAACAAACGAGGGAAAACAATAATAGGAAGAGGCGCCTCGACATCGCAGCGCCCAGCCTAACAAGGACAATGGCAGACATGAAAGTCCGCGTTTATGGAGCACCTGCCAGGCCAGCCAACCTCTAACAGACCGCTATTTCTGCTGGAACAACTCGTTTCGGTTTACACGCTCGCCCTTCATCATCACAAAGGAAATAGCCGAGAGGGCATGGACGTCCTGGAGCGGGTTGCCATCTACTACTAATAGGGTTGCTTCTTTGCCTTCCTCTACCGTGCCGATGCGCTGATCCGCGTGAAGAAGTTTGGCAGCGTTCAAAGTAGCAGCTTGCAGGGCGACCTCAGCCGGGATACCAGCCGCGACCCAGAGCTCAATCTCGTGCTGCATGGTAGGGCCATGCATAACCAGGAAGTTACCGGCGTCGCTTCCCGTCACCAACGTGACACCGGCATGCCAGGCTTTAACAAGGTTCTTCGCTCCGATATCAACCGATAACGGATAATGCAGAATACCTTCGCGCATGCCTGCCATCTTTTCACTAGTGGCGGCCGTTTCCGTTCCTGCCAGAAGCTCCTTCGGTGTTACTTGTTGGACTAAGGAACGTTTGAGTAGCGAAGTATCGCCGTGCGCGAAGTTACTAAAACCTTCGGCTACACTTAAGGTCGGGTCGAGCGCCGTTCCTTTTTCTTTCATAGCCGCGATAGTTTCATCGGGAATTTCCTCGAGGAAAGAACCATGCTCGACCGAATTAGCTCCGATCTTTACTGCATCAGCCACGTCGAGCGCGTTAGCGGTATGAACGGCCATCGGCAGATTCCTGGCGCGCGCTTCTCCCGCGACCGCGGCTAACAAGTCGACGTTCATTCGATTGAAAGTGTAGCCAGGCACACCGGCCTCGAGTATGCCCTTGATCGCGTCCACGCCCTTGCCTGCGAGCTCGTCTACTTGCGCGCGAGCTTCTGCGGGCGACTGCGGCGTGCGCACAAACCCGGCCATGAAGGAAGCACGCATCGCTTCCGGCATGAACTTCGCAAACTCGGTGCCATGTCCGCCTTCCGCGGTGAAAAGCGGGCCACAGAAAAATAATTCGGTCGCAAGTTTTTCGCCGCTGCCAAAGACCCGGCGCAGCTTGATCATGTTATCGAGGATGTCGCCGGCACTGCGCACGGCCGTTACTCCGCAATAAAGATAAGCTTCCAGTTCGTGCTCGGCCGCTTTCGGGTCGTAGCCTTTGCTTGGATCATCGTAAAAGCCACCGCTGGCCCCGAGATGAACGTGGGCGTCAATTAACCCGGGCAAGATGGTTTTACCCGCCGCTTCGATCGGTTCCGCATTGACCGACTTAGCGTCCGGCGCCGGACCTTCGTAGATTTTTTCGATCTTACCTTTGCGCACTAAGACTGAGCCCGACTCGATAATCTTGCCGTTACCGACAAAGATGCGCCCGTTTTGGATTAACCAAGATTGGCCGCGACGCAGATCGCGGTTAAGAATGCGAGTCTTAGTCAGGTTTTCTCGACTGTAAGCCTGGTAAGTACCTAACAAGAGGAACGGAACGAGCGTGACCAGGACCCAAAGCTTCGCCGCCGGTCGAAGTTTCTCTTCTTTCTCCCAGCGAAAGAGTTTAGTAGCGATAAAAGTGCCGACAACCGCGGTAAGTAGTAGCGCAAGGATAGGCTGCCAGTTTTGCAGCGCTGTTTCATTACGCTGTACGATTCCTGACATGCCCGACATGAGATAAGTCGCCGGCACAAATTGCGTCAGGTTTTGCAGCCATTCAGGAAAGAGCGTGATCGGAATGGTGATGCCGCTGAGGAAGAGCATCGCCATGTAAATCGGCTGAATGAGAATGTTACTTTCCTGCGAAGAGTTCACTACCGCGGCGATAATCATGCCAAGAGCGCGAAAGGCGAGAGCGCCGATCGCGACGAAGAGAAAAAACGAAAATAGATTCGCCGGCATGGTCATGCCGTAAAAGCGCGTGGCGAAGAAGAGCGTAAAGACGACGGTCGGAAGATAAAGGATCATACCGTTGGTGATCGATGCGAGCAGTAACGGCACCGGGGTAATCGGCGTGACCTTATAACGTCGGAGGACGTCTGCTTCGCGATCCATAACTGCGCGCATGCCGGCGCCGAAGAGTCCGTTCCCGAGAATACCTAATGAGAGAACAGTTGTGACGACGCGCTGTACCGCTGTACCTTTCTTCGCATCGAAAAGCGCGGCGAAGATAAAAAAGAAGGCGAGGGGAAAGAAGTAGTTAAAAAAGATAACGGCGCGATTGCGCAGCGCCAGCCGCATATCATTCCGAAGAAGAGCCAGGTAAGCTTTCATCTAATCGCGCAGCTTTCTGCCCGTCATTTCGATGAAGACATCTTCCAGGGTTGGACGTTTTAAATGCACGTCGTCCAGTTCGATGCCTAACGAGTCGATCCACTTCACTACTTCCACGAGCGTGCGCGCGGGACGTTTGGAACTGATCGTTAGTTCGCGACGATCGTCACTAACGATAGTGCGGATGGCTTCCGCAAAATGCGGTATCTCGGCCGGCGCGGGCCGATCCAGTTTGGCTTCGATGCCCGATTGCGTTTCGCTTTTTTCCTGTAATTCGCGCGGGCTACCAATCGCGATGATTTTTCCCGCGTCAATAATGGCAACGCGATCGCACAAACGTTCCGCTTCCTCGATGTAATGCGTCGTCATGAGGATGGTGCGTTTCTCCGCGCGCAATTCCTCGATCAAGTCGCGGATCTCCAGACGCACCTGCGGGTCGAGACCGGTGGTGGGTTCGTCGAGAAAGAGCATTTGTGGATCGTTAATCAGCGCGAGTGCGAGTGCGAGACGTTGCTTTTGTCCGCCCGATAGCGACGCATAGAAGGCGTCTTTCTTTTCCCAAAGTTGCAAACGTTTCAGCAACATCTCGCCATCGAGTGTGCGCGAATACAAGGCGGCGAAAACCTTCACCGCTTCGCGCACTCTCATCTTGTCCGGCAAGTTTGTCGCTTGCAGACAAACACCAATGCGATCTTTCAGGTTTCGCTTTTGCCGGTCGGGATCGAAATCCAAAACCTTGACCTCGCCCGCCGTGCGGCGGCGCAACCCTTCCAGAATTTCCACGGTGGTCGTCTTTCCTGCTCCGTTCGGCCCGAGCAAACCGAACACTTCACCGGCGTGCACTTCGAAGTCGATGCCCTTGACCGCTTCGAGTGGGCCGTAGCTCATGCGCAGGCCGCTGACGGAAATAGCTAGGTCGCTCATGGGTTAGGTTGAAATCTTCGCCGCAATAATTTGAGCGAAAGAAAAGCTATTGTCGCAGCGGTGATCGCGACACACAACTTAGCGAACCACTCGCCGTGTCGCACATAAAACGTCGGCTGGTAATCGGTCGGCACACGCACTTCGCCGGTGAGCACGCCTTCGATGAATTGATTGCCGATGTTGTCAGTTAGTCTTTGCGTGACGCGGCCGAATTGATTGATGAAACAAGTCACACCGGTGTTGGCCGAACGCACCATGGGCAGGCGCGTTTCCACACAGCGGAAGATGGCGTTGTCGAGTTGTTGCTGTGAAGCGGAAGTGCGCAAAAACCAACCGTCATTAGTTACGTTGGCCAGCAGGTTCGCGCCGCGTAGAACGAATTGACGGCTTAGTTCGCCAATCGTGTCTTCGAAACAAATCAGCGGCGCGAGTCTCACCTCGCCCCGCGTTAACTTGAAGACGGTGAATTCGTGGCCCACTCCAAAATCTTCCGGTACCTGGTCGCCGACAATTTTGGCGATTCCCGGCAAGGTGTTACGGCCTGGGACGTATTCGCCAAAAGGCACGAGATGCACTTTGCGATAGAGCTGAATATTTTCCCCACCATTGGAAACAAGCAGCGCAGCGTTGTAGGCCGCCTTCTCATCGAGATCGATTGCGCCTAACAAGAGGTCGGTCTTCGCATGTTTCGAAAACTCAGTGACAAATCGATAGCTATCTTCATCCTGTAAGACCGGACCAGGCATGGAGCTTTCCGGCCAAATAAGCAGATCCGGTTTGGAAGCGAGGGCGCCGTCACTCAAGCGCGAGAATTTTGTAAAAATATCCTGGGCAAACTCGCGGCTAAATTTTTGGTCGCGCGGCACATCCGGCTGCACCGCCGCGACGCGCACGATGGTTGTATCCGATGGCTCTTCCCGAATAGTGCGCACGCCATAAGCCATCACGCCAACGATCGCCGCCATGGTCAGGGTGAATTCAAAGTGCGGGCGGCGCGAACGTGCGCGCGATTCTTCGATGAAGCGGCGCACCGTCAGGACCAAAACGACATTCGTGAGGCAGACGAGAAACGAAAGTCCCGGCACGCCGGTGGTATCGGCAATTTGGATCATGGCCCATTGCGCGTGTAAGGCGGTGCCAAGGGTGTTCCAGCCCCAGCCGGAAAAGAGCGTGCCGCGCACCGTCTCGCACGCGATCCAGGCGCTCGCCAGCAAAGCAGCGATAAGAAGATTGTGATACGAGCTCAGCCAAGGTGAGGCACCAGCTAACGACTCGTTAGGCATCGCGCTTTCCATGCTAAGGCCCCGTCCCTTCGCGCGCTTCTCTTCCAGCCGCCGCGTTACAGCTTCCAAGCCACTCAGCGGTTTCGCCCTTCCTAGCCGCGGTCGTAACAGACCGCAAAGTACACTCCAAAGCGCAAAATAAATTCCCAGGTAGGCGCCGACCATTATCCAGCCTAGGGTTGTAACTGTGGTCAGCCACGAAAAGACACTCCAGAAAAAGGTCACGCCCGCGACATAGCCTAACGAGAGGTCGCGCAGCCAGCGGCGTTTCGTTCCATAACCGGAAAACCAAACCGCGCAGAGCAGGGGAGTAAGCGCCATCCAGCACAGCCAAGCCTGGTCGAAAGGCGCAAAGCATATTCGGTAAAGCACTCCGCTTGTGATCGCCGCCAGCCACGGCCAGAGCCGCAGCACTCGATGCATGCCGTTCACTCGCGAATCAACGACGCCGTTCGCGACGTCCCTTTTCCTCACGCGCGCGCGAAGGATGAATCGCGTCCTTCAGATCGCGTGCATAGGCCTGGTTCACGCGAAAGACCGATTTCTCCACATCTTCCGGCGTGCGGATGATCGCCTTGTCCGAGAGGACGTAGCCTAACGAGATCAAACCATCGAGCGAATCGATCATTTCCGCCGGCATCATCTCATCCATCCGCTGGAGCAGCTGTTTTCCGTGAACCGGAGTACCCCCCAGGCCGATGGATTTCAAAATGGAAATCTCGCCGCCGTCGAGATTGATATCGCGCATCGCAGACTTTCAGCGGGAAATACGCGGCTGTCGAGCGGGACAAAAATCCACGGTGTTCGTCCGGAACGGTCGGTTCTTCGTCAATTCGATTTACAGCCGTCGCCAGTGTGAGGGCGCAGCACGTCACAAGAAGTTAGTCTGCGATCTTATGTTTCGCAGCTTAACGAATTTTTCTGGAACGCGGTGAAAAGGGGCGTCTACTCTTATTATGAAAAGGACAGCTGAAGAAATTGCCAATACCATCGATGGCTTTGTCAATGGCACGGGCAATCAATGGGCGTGGGACGGGTTCACCTCGATTCGCCTGGACGATGCGGATCTGGACGAGATTCGAAAGAAGATTGTTGCCTTACCAGCAGAGTTTCCGCCTTCAAATCCTCGGGACTACTGTAGCGAGGCCGGCAAAGACAAACTGCGACAGATCGTACAGGATCTGCACGCGCGCTCCAAGGTTGCGTCTCGCTAGCTATGAACCTTAACCAGGCGCTTTGGGAAAAGGGCGACTTCACGCGCATTGCCGCGAGCATGCGAGAGAGCGGCGAAGCGCTCGTGCAGCGGATCGGAATTTCGAAAGGAATGAAGGTGCTGGACCTTGGATGCGGCGATGGTACGACGGCATTGCCCGCGGCCAAGCTCGGCGCGGAAGTGCTGGGCGTAGATATCGCGCGGAACCTGGTCGAGGCTGGGAGCCAGCGGGCGGCACAGCTAGGCCTGACTAACTGTACCTTCCAGGATGGGGATGCTTCTAACTTGGAGCAGTTAGCCGATAGCACATTCGATCTCGTTATTAGTATTTTCGGGGCAATGTTTGCGCCGAAGCCATTCGACGTGGCGAAGGAGATGGTGCGTGTAACAAAACCGGGAGGCCGCATCGTCATGGGTAACTGGATACCTAGCGACCCGACCTTGGTAGCGCAGATACCAAAGATAAGCTCGAGCTACACGGCGCCGCCACCCGAAGGATTTATCAGTCCGATGACCGGGGGATGGAGGGTAACGTAACAGAGCGCTTCGGCGCAGCTGGCGTTCCGGCCGAGAAGATCTCA
The DNA here is from genome assembly GCA_038237435.1 of Chthoniobacterales bacterium. Lineage (GTDB taxonomy): Bacteria > Verrucomicrobiota > Verrucomicrobiia > Chthoniobacterales > UBA10450 > JACCTI01. Next base: position 59,982 of record JBBRYT010000005.1, on the reverse strand, counting down.
TTCGTGCGCGATACCTTTATCTTCAACTACCCCGGCCCGCCGTCCGCGTTCGTGGATGACTTCTCCGGAAATACTACGGACCGACCATGAATGCCTTTGAGGTCGCAGAAAAGAATGGCCGCGCGGCTAATCTACAAAAAGAGCTGGAAGATTTGTTCGTTAGCCAAAATAAGAGCAAGGATGCGACATTGATTCCCGCAACCTTCCTTCGTGTAACAGTCGCGCTTTGAAAGACGAGAATTAGCTACTCCTTGCCGACTCGGCTCGCGAAATCGCATCGCGCTCCAGCCACTTCCAAAGTTCGCTTAGTCGCGCATCGATCGCGACTTTGATCTCCGCCAATTTCTCGCGCGCAAACGGTGGGCGCTCCTGCGCGAAGAGATAATACTTTATCTTCGGCTCTGTTCCGGACCCGCGCACCGCGATCCGGGTGCGATCTTTCAGTTCGAAAATCAGCATTTTCTCCTTCGGGATCACGTCGCCTTCCACATCACGAACAGTTTCCTTTTCGAAATTCTTTACCGCCACGACCTTTGACCCTAACAACTCGTTAGGCGGCGAACGATCGTAGGATTCGAGCAACGCTTTGATTTTGGCCGCGCCTTCGGCGCCTTCCAGGGTAATGGCGCCATTTTTCTCTTGGAAGTAACCGAACTTAACAAAGACTTCATCGAGTAAGGAATCGATAGTAAGACCGCGCGATTTTGCATAAGCGGCTACTTCGCAAAACATGACTGCGGCTGCATTGCCATCCTTATCCCGCACGAAATCCTGGCCGCTGTAGCCATAGCTTTCTTCACCACCGAACACATAATAGGACGAATGCGCGAGCCGCAGCCGGCGCGTTTCATTTTCTGATAGTTCGCGATAGTTTGCGCGGACATCGTCCGATAAGGCGCGCTCATATTTGCTAAGTTTCGCGCCGATATATTTGAAACCGGTCAGCGTTTCAACACACCGCAGGCCGTAATGTTCCGCGATCGCTTTCTGCAGATCTGTTGTGACAAAAGTTTTGATGATGACACCGCGCGCCGCGTTCTCTTTATTTAGAATTCCGTTCTCGAAAAGCTTCTCGGCGCGGTAGTAGGCGATGAGCGAACCGATCTGATTACCGCTGAGTAACTTCATCTCGCCATTGGCTGCTCGGACCGCTACGCCCACGCGGTCGCAGTCGGGATCAGTCGCCACGACCAGGTCGGCGTTCTCTCTTTCCGCCAACTCGACGCCCAGCCGCAACGCTTCCGCGTTTTCCGGATTCGGCGATGTAACTGTCGGAAAACTTCCGTCGAATCGGTCCTGTTCTTTCACCACGGAGAATTGGAAACCAAAACGTTCCAGCATCGGCTTGATGATCACGCCACCGGTTCCGTGGATCGGTGTGAAAACGATGCGTAAATCTTTCGCTGACCTAACGAGTTCCGGGTCGAGGACAAGAGTTTCGAGTCGCTGCATGTAGGCGTCGTCGACCTCGTTGCCTAACGAGACCACTGCACCCGGCGATTTGCTCTCTGCGTAGATCTCACCTTCGATTTCGTTGACCTTTGCGATGATGCCACTGGCATGCGGCTCGATCACTTGCGCGCCGTCGTCGAAGTAAACCTTGTAGCCGTTGTCGTGCGGTGGGTTGTGGCTAGCAGTGATAACGATGCCGGCGTGGGCATGCAGGTACCGCACAGCGAAGGAAAGTTCCGGTGTCGAGCGCGGTCCTGAGAAGACGCAGGCATCGCAACCGCTCTCTGCCGCAGTCTTTGCCGTGAGGGCAGCAAATTCTTTTGAGAAAAATCGCGAGTCGTACGCGATCACGATTTTTGGTCTACCGGACAACGCCTGTTTCGAGAACCAGTCGTGCAAATAGCCGACCAATCCGCGCGTGGCGCGCGCGATGTTGTAAAAGTTCATCGCGTTGGTGCCGACGCAGGGAAACTCCGGCGGAGTCTCGTGAAGCGCTGACCCGCGCTCGGCTTTCGTCACGACTTTTCCGATCGTTCGCCCGCGCAATCCGCCTGTGCCAAAGGCGAGCGTTTTGTAGAAGCGGTCGTTCAGCTCACTCCAATGGCCTGCGTCGGCCAGCTCGGTCACGACTTGCGCGTAGAGCTGCGATGTCGCTCCGGACAGCAGCGCGCCGATGTTTGTCGCCGCAGAATCCAGCAGCCGTTTGTCTGCAACAGCGTCGGCGATCTTTTCGTTCAGCATCGTCATGCACACTTCCGGCGCGCCTGTGATTTGCAAGGCCGCGTTGCTTCCAAGGCCAGCCAGTGGAAGATCACGCGATGCGGCCTGCGTTTGAAACGCCAACGAATAGTCCTCCCGTTTGCACTGACGAGGATGAGGGACCCGCGCAAATAGCGCCGGTGCTCGGCGTGCTCTTCGCGCTCAGTTTCGCGCACTTGCTCAACGACACGATGCAATCGCTCATCCCGGCGATTTATCCGATTCTGAAAAGCGAACTGCATCTGGATTTCCGCCACATCGGCTTGATTACGCTGGTTAATCAATTGACCGCGTCGATTCTGCAGCCATTCGTCGGACTCTTCACCGACAAACGCCCGCAACCATTTTCGCTGGCGATCGGAATGACGTTCACGCTCGTCGGTCTGATCTTGCTCTCGTTAGCCACAAGTCTGTCGCTGTTGTTAATCGCCGTGGCTTTTGTGGGGATGGGTTCGTCCGTTTTTCATCCGGAAGCGTCGCGTGTGGCGCACTTAAGTTCCGGCGGCCGCCACGGCTTCGCGCAATCGATCTTCCAGGTAGGAGGAAACGCCGGTAGCTCCCTTGGGCCGCTTCTAGCAGCGGTAATTGTGGTCGCTCGCGGACAGAAATCGATCATCTGGTTCTCGTTGCTGGCCCTCCTTGGAATCGTCGTGCTCTCCGGCATCGGACGATGGTACCGCAGGTGTTTGTCGCATCTCCACCGCGCGAAACGCGCTGCCGCCGTTCATCATGTCTCGAAAATATCCCGCGGACGCGTCTTGTTCTCGTTAGGCATTTTGATCGTGCTGGTCTTTTCGAAATACTTCTATCTCGCGAGCATGAGCAGCTATTACACTTTCTTTTTAATCGGGAAATTCGGCTTGTCGGTGAAACAGGCCCAGCTGCATCTCTTCATTTTTCTCGCCGCCATCGCCGCTGGGACATTTCTCGGCGGACCAATTGGCGACAAAATCGGACGCAAGGCCGTCATTTGGGGATCCATCCTTGGTGTCGCTCCGTTCGCGCTCGTCCTGCCTTACGCGAATCTTTTCTGGTGCGCCACGTTAGCGGCGGTTATAGGTCTCATTCTTTCCTCGGCCTTCTCCGCCATTCTGGTTTATGCACAGGAACTCGTCCCCGGCAAAGTAGGCTTAATGTCCGGTCTTTTTTTCGGACTTGCGTTTGGCATGGGCGGCATTGGCTCGGCGGTTCTTGGCGCATTAGCCGACCGCCATGGCATTCCGTTTGTCTTCCAAATCTGTTCGTTTTTGCCACTGATCGGATTGCTCACGGCTTTTCTGCCGAATCTCGGACGGCGTCGGTTGTAGTGATTTGACGAGTAGCGGAAAGCGGTTTGAACTGCTTCCCATTCTATGCGCGCTTCTTTTCTCCTCCTTCTTTCCTGCATCACCGGCGTCTTCGCCGCCTCCGAACCACTGCCCAACACTTCGCGACTTCTGCGATTCCCGACAACGAATGGCGCGCAGGTTATTTTCTGTTACGCGGGCGAGCTTTACACCGTGGGCAAAGATGGAGGAACGGCGCGGCGCCTAACGAGTGGTCCGGGTTACAGTTCTTTCCCGCGCTTCTCCACCGACGGAACGCAGGTCGCGTTCACTTCGCAATACGACGGTAACACTGAAGTCTACGTCATGCCGGCGGATGGCGGCGTGCCGAAACGCCTAACGACTTCTGCCACACTCGGTCGCGACGATGTCTCGGATCGCATGGGCCCGAACAACATCGTCATGACCTGGCAGAACACCAAGCCCATGATCGCGTTTCGCTCGCGCATGAAGACCTTCAATTCCTTCAACGGCGATCTTTACACGGTCGGCCTCGATGCCGAGCTGCCGACGCATTTGCCGATTCCACGCGGCGGATTTCTCTCTTTTTCGCCGGACGATTCGAAGATGGCGTTCAACCGCATCTTCCGCGAGTTCCGCACCTGGAAACATTATCGCGGCGGCATGGCCGATGACATCTGGATCTACGATTTTAAGACCGGGACGACGGAAAACCTGACGAACAACGAGGCGCAGGACATCTGCCCGATGTGGGGAGCGGACAATAAAATCTATTTCATCTCCGATCGCGATGGTCGCATGAACCTCTTCTCTACCGATCTCGCGAACAAGGAGACCAAGCAGCTAACGACGTTCAAGGACTTCGACATTAAATTCCCCTCGATCGGGAAAGGCGCGATTGTTTTTGAGAACGCGGGCTACATCTGGCGTTATGACCTAACGAGTGGTCAATGCGCGCCCGTGCCTATTGATATCAAAGAAGATTTCGCCTCCGGTCGCAATGGTTTGGTCGATGCATCGAAGCAGCTGCAATCAGTCAACACCGCTCCGGATGGTTCCCGGGTCATCACGGTAGCGCGCGGAGATTTATTCTCCGTGCCGGCCAAGGACGGAACGCCGCGCAACTTATCCAAGACTTCGAATGCACACGAGCGCGACGCAGTTTGGTCGCCGGATGGGAAATGGATCGCTTACAACTCCGACGCGACGGGTGAGAATGAGCTATACGTGCGTTCGCAGGATGGCAAAGGCGAGCCGACCCAGCTAACCAGCGGCGCGGATACTTACTATTACGCGATGGACTGGTCACCCGACAGCAAGAAGCTGCTTTGGGCCGATCGCTTGCAGCGCCTGCGTTATGTCGATGTTGCGAGCAAAGCGGTCACTCAAATCGATCAGGATAAGTTTGGTGAAATCGATAGCTACGCCTGGTCGCCGGATAGCCAATGGGTGACTTGGGCGCGGCCCGAAGAAAACGGGCTCTCCAAGGTCTACATTTTCTCCACCAACGACAAGAAGCCCATCGCGGTAACGGACGATTGGTATAACTCGACCGGCTCGGTTTTTAGCGACGACGGGAAGTTCCTGCTCTTCAGTTCGGCACGTGATTTCAAGCCGACTTTTGGAACGCCTGAGTTTTCCGAAGTTTATAGAAACATGGATCGTATCTATCTGGTGGCGTTATCTAAAGACACGGAGAACCCGCTCGCTCCACGCAGTGATGAAGTAGGTAAAAAGAAGGACAAAGAAAAGGACAAGGCGGACGACAAGAAGTCTCCTACGCCTGAAGCTAGCAAGGCCGGATCACCTCAACCTTCGGCGACGCCGAAGCCGCCAGCGCCGGTGAAAGTTGATCCCGATGGTCTGCACGACCGCATTATTGGTATGGAACTGTCGCCCGGCGACTACAGCGACATTCGAGTCGTGGATGGCCGCGTCTTTTACCTGCGTCGCACCACCGCCGATGAGCTAGGCGAGGGAGAGGATAACGACGGCGGCCGTGGCGACCGCAAGTATCACTTGTGTGTCTATAGCATCGAAGATCGCAAGGAGACTGTCCTGGGCGATGTTAATACCTACCAGATCACCTTCGATGGGAAGAAGATGCTGGTAAAAATCGAGAAGGATTATGCCATCATCGACCTGCCCAAGGATAAGATCGACACTAAGGATCATGTCATCAAAGCGGGCTCGCTCGACATGATGCTCGATCGCCACGCGGAGTGGACCCAAATCTACAACGAAGCGTGGCGACAGATGCGAGATTTTTTCTATTCGCCCGCGATGAACGGCGTCGATTGGAAAGCGATGCACGACAAGTACGCCGCACTCGTGCCGTTCGTAAACCATCGCAATGATCTCACCTACCTATTAGGTGAACTTATCGCCGAGCTAAACAACGGCCACGCGTATGTCGGGGGTGGAGAGCGTCCCGAAACGCCGCGGATCAAGTTAGGCTTGCTCGGAGCAGAGCTCGCGCGCGACCCGGCTAGTAAGGCTTACAAGATCGATCGCATCCTGCCGGGCGAGAACTGGAATAAACATACACGTTCGCCGCTCACAGCTATTGGGGTAAACGTGAAAGCCGGCGATTACATCATGGCGATCAATGGCACACCGGTTTCCTCGTTAGCTAACATCTACGACGGCCTCATTAACACTGCGGACAAGCAGGTTATCCTGCGCGTGAACTCAAAGCCGAGTGATGATGGTGCGCGCGATGTTACAGTCGTGCCGGTGGCGGATGAGTCTTCGCTCTACTACCTGGCCTGGGTGCAGAAGAACATCGAGGAAATAACCAAGCGCACTAACGGTGAAGTGGGTTACCTGCACATACCGGACATGGGTCAGCCGGGATTGAATGAGTTCACCAAGATGTACTTCCCGCAGATTCACAAGAAGGGGTTGATTGTGGATGTGCGCGGTAACGGCGGCGGTTTTGTTTCACCATTAGTCATCGAGCGTTTGCGTCGCGCTTTGGTTATGGTGGAGATCGCGCGCAATGGCACGCCACAAACCAATCCACCGCAGACCTTCCTTGGGCCGATGGTCACTTTGTGCGACGAATTCTCCGCTTCCGATGGGGACATCTTCCCTTTCCGCTTTAAGTCGCTCGGTCTCGGAAAACTCATCGGTAAACGCACCTGGGGCGGCGTCGTAGGTATCCGCAACCCGCTGCCATTAGTTGATGGAGGAATCTTGAACCGGCCCGAGTTTGCCCCTTACTCAAAAGACGGCAAGGAGTGGGTCATCGAAAGCCACGGTGTCGATCCCGACATCGTGGTCGATAACGACCCGGCCAAGGAATACAAAGGCGAAGACCAGCAACTCGATCGCGCGATAAAGGAGATTCAGGAAGATTTGAAAACCAAGCGTTACGATTTGCCGCCCGTCCCGCCTTATCCAAATCGCAATCCAGCCAAGAGTAGCTAACGAGGATCCCGCCCACCTAGCGTATGTATAGCAAAGATAACCTGGCTAAGCTCGAGAAGCTGAACAACCTCGCGCCGGAAGCGATGAAAGCTTTTTGGGCTTTCGACAAGGCCGCGGTCGCGGACGGTGTCGTTCCCATAAAATACAAAGAACTGATCGCCGTGGCGGTAGCGCTTACTACGCAGTGTCCTTACTGCATCGACATTCATGCTAACAACGCCCGAAAGGCAGGCGCCACCGAAGCTGAGATCGCTGAGGCAGCTATGGTTGCGGCTTCCCTTCGTGCCGGAGCAGCTGTGACCCATGCTACCCATGCCTTGTTGTAGCTTGTGATTACCGGAGCTCACGCCATCATCTATAGTGAGGACGCCGAGAAGGTGCGGACTTTCATGCGTGATGTTCTTGGATGGAAATCAGTCGATGCCGGGCGTGGCTGGCTGATTTTCGGCTTACCGCCGGCGGAGGTAGCGGTTCATCCGAGCGAACATGGTGGAAGCAGTGGCACGCATGAGCTTTTCTTAATGTGTGATGATCTGAAGAAAACGATGGCCGAGCTGGAAAACAAAGGCGTCGAGTTCGGTCCCATTACTCAAGCGCCTTATGGCTCAGTCACTGCCATCAAGTTACCCGATGGCGGTGAGCTTGGCCTCTACCAACCGCGCCATCCCACGGCCCTGGCGCTGTAGTGTGGAGAACATATTGCTTGTCGCTTCCGATGTAGGAGCGCAGAGTTGAGCCATGAGCTGGATGGATCAAATCTCGAATGTCTTGCAGAATTACTCGCAGGGTGGCGGCGACACGCCAGACCAAGGCGAGGTGGAACGGCACTTTAATCAGGTCGCGCAGGCCGCCCCGCAAGCGGACTTGGCCAGCAGCATCGCCGCGATGTTTCGCGGCAACGAGACACCTCCGTTCCCGCAACAGATCAGCCAACTCTTCACCAACTCGAGTCCCGATCAGCGCGCGAACCTTCTCAATACTTTGTTGTCGAGCGGCGCGGGCGCAGGCATTCTGGCGCAACTGGCCAAGTCGGCGGGAATTTCCCTTCCGACTGGAGCGAATACGCAAATCACACCGGAGCAGGCCGCGCAGATTCCACCCGCGGCCGTGCAACAGGCGGCGGCCCATGCGGAGCAGCACGATCCTTCGATTGTCGATCGCGTGAGCCAGATCTATGCGGAGCATCCGGCGCTCATCAAGACCCTGGGCGCGGTTGCGATGAGCATGGCGATGTCGCACATGGCGAATCGCCGTTAGCCGACAACCACTCGTTAGACTTCGATCGGCTCGCCGATCTTCGGCAGGAGTAATTCTTTGCCGGCTTTCTTCGCGGCCGCGATCACGGCGGCGTGGTTTACTTTGATGGGCGGAAAGGTGTCGTAATGCACACCAACAATTTTGTTTGCGCCGACGAAGTTCGCGGCGCGCAAAGCGTCGTCGATTCCCATGGTGAAAAAATCGCCGATGGGCAGAACAGCGAAGCGCAGCTGCGTTTGTTCTCCGATCAATTTCATATCGAGCGTGAGCGCGGTGTCGCCGGAGTAGTAGAAATTGCCGTCGTTGCTTTCGACTACGAATCCGCAGGGATTCCCTCCGTAACTTCCGTCCGGCATTGAGCTGCTGTGAATTGCACTGGTTAATTTCACCCGACCGAAATCGGCAATGGCCGCGCCGCCGTGATTCATCGCCTGCACATTCTTAACTCCTTTCTTCTCGAACCACTCGCCCACTTCGAAGGGTGCGATCACCTTGGCCTCAGTGCGCTTGGCGATCTCGATCACATCGGCGACGTGATCGGCGTGCCCATGCGAGACGAGGATGAAATCGGGCGCGATCTTTTTGACGTCGATATCTTTTGCGAGCGGATTCGGACTAATAAATGGATCGAAGAGAAGCGTCTTGCCGCCGGCCTCGATGGCGAAGCAAGCATGTCCGTAGTAAGTGAAGTTCATAGCGATCGATACTTGATGCAGAAAACAAACGGCGTCACATTCTCTTCCGCGCGACAAAAAACGCGTGACGACGGTAGCGTAGGAGTTATCCTAGATTTGTCATGGCGAGCACGACTTACAGAGTGATACGCGAGCAGCCCCGTCTCGGTATTTTCACCCGGGAGCAAATTGACGATGCGATCCGTGCCGCCAACGCCATTTTGGCTCGGCGCGGAACGAGGAAAAAATCTCGTACGTCCGTCAAGAAGTCACCCACGCACCCGCGGAGCTAACTGTCGCGCTAATGGATGCCGCGGAATATCGGCTCCAGGTTTTCATTAATTGCCCGTTTGATGACGAATATCGCGAGCTCTTTTATGCGATTGTTTTCGCGGTCGCGGATTGCGGTTACGAGGCGCGCAGCGCGCTCGAGATCAGCGACGCCGGGGAAGTGCGTTTAGCAAAGATCTTAAAGCTTATTTCTGAGTGCCGTCTCGGCATTCACGATATTTCGCGGACGGAACTCGAGCGCCGCACGCAGTTGCCGCGCTTCAACATGCCGCTCGAGCTCGGCATGTTCTTAGGCGCGAAAGAGTTTGGCGACGAGCAGCAGCGCTCAAAGATCAGCCTGGTCCTTGATCGCTCGCAACATCGCTACGAAAAATTCTGTTCCGATATCAAAGGTTGCGACATCAGCGCGCACCGACGTGATCCAGCCGTGGCGATTTCCGCAGTGCGGGATTTTTTGCGCAATGCGCAGCCGCGGGTCAGCATTCCAGGAGGGAAATTAATTCACCGGCGTTATCGCAAATTCCTGAAAACCTTGCCGATTTCCTGTAAGCAACTCGGCGTTCGGCCAAGAGATTTGATCTTCAATGATTACACGACGTTCGTGGAGCGCTGGTTAAAGCAGGAAGCTGCTTCGTCTTAACCGCGGCGAAAAATCCGATTTGCCGCTCGCGCGTTCAAATGCTTAGTGGTCGCAGACAGTTTCGCTGCGGCTGATGAACATTCACGAGTATCAAGCGAAGGAATTGCTGGAGAAATTTGGCGTCGCTACTTCGCCGGGAAAAGCCGCGCGCACCCCGGAAGAAGCGGAACAGGCCGCGCGTGAACTGGCGACGACTGATCTGGTGGTGAAGGCGCAAATTCACGCGGGCGGTCGCGGGAAGGGGACGTTTACGAATGGATTCAAAGGCGGCGTGCAGCTGTGCAAATCGCCGGAGGAAGCGCGCGAGATTGCCTCGAAGATGTTGGGACAAACGCTCGTCACGCATCAAACCGGCGAGGCTGGTCGGGTCGTGAATGCGGTATTAGTCGTGAAGTCAGTTGAGATCGCACGCGAAATTTATTTTGCCATTGTGCTCGATCGCGGAACGGGCGCGCCAATGATCGTGGCGAGCACGGAAGGCGGCGTGGAGATCGAAGCCGTCGCGGAAAAATCGCCCGAGAAAATAATTCGTGAACCGGTCGATCGGCTGGCGGGGATTCAGCCATTTCAAACACGCAAACTCGCGCGCGAACTTGGTTTTGGATCGTCGCAGATCAAACCGGCCGCGAAATTGTTCGATGGTTTGTATCGCACTTTCATCGGACTCGATTGCTCGATGGTGGAGGTGAATCCACTCGTTGTGACCGACAAAGGCGAAGTGCTCGCGCTCGATGCAAAATTTAATTTCGACGACAACGCGCTCTACCGTCACCCGGAAATCGCGGCTATGCGCGACATCGGCGAAGAAGATCCCCGCGAAGTCGAAGCCTCGAAACACGGACTCAATTACATCGGGCTCGAGGGCAACATCGCTTGTCTGGTCAACGGCGCCGGCCTCGCCATGGCGACGATGGACATCATTAAATTTTACGGCGGCAGTCCGGCGAATTTCCTGGATGTCGGTGGGAGCGCAACGGAAGAGCAGGTGACCGAGGCCTTCAAAATCCTCGTCGCGGACAAACGCGTGCAGGCAATTCTCGTAAACATTTTCGGCGGCATCGCCAGATGCGACGTGATTGCTCAAGGCATTATTGCCGCCGCGAAAACCGTGAAACTTTCAGTACCGCTAGTCGTTAGGCTGGAAGGAACGAATGTCGCGAAGGGAAAAGAACTACTGAAGGAAAGCGGCCTGACATTAATCACCGCGGACGATCTCGGCGACGCCGCGCAAAAAGCCGTGAAAGCGGCAAGAGGTTCGAAATGAAAGCAAAGAGGATCGCATTCACCGGTATCCCCGTAACGGACATCAAACGCGCACGAGCTTTTTACGAAGACGTACTCAAATTGAAACCGTCGGGCGAATTCGCCGAAGGCGTTTGGATTGAATACGAGATCGGACCCGACACGCTCGCGATTGGTAGTGTGGGCGATCAGTGGAAGCCATCCGAAGACGGCACGAGTGTCGCGATTGAAGTGGAGGATTTCGAGACCGCCATCCAGAGCTTGAAAGACGCGAAGGCGAAGTTTGCCACGGAGTCATTTGAGAGCCCCGTCTGCCACATGGCGGTCGTGCAAGATCCGGATGGCAACAAGATCATCATTCACAAACTGAAAAATGCCTAACGACATGATCAAGGAAGTCGCATTCGTCGCTATCCCGGTGACGGACAAGGAGAGAGCGCGAAAGTTTTATCAGGAGACACTCGGGTTGAAGCCAAGCCTGTCGATACACGACGGCATGTGGGTCGAATACGAAATCGGGGGCACGACGATTGGTGTTGGCTGCCACCCGGACTGGAAACCCTCGCGCGACGGAACTTCGATTTCATTCGAGGTGGACGATATCGATGCAACAATCGCGAAATTGAAAAAGGATGGCGTCGAATTTGAGCGGGAAAAATTTGAATCGCCGGTTTGTTTCATGGCGGTCATCCACGATCCGGACGGCAATCGACTTCTCGTGCATAAACGGAAACCGAAATAGCGCATGTCCGTTCTCGTCGACAAAAACACCCGCCTTTGCGTGCAGGGAATTACCGGCAGCGCCGGCGGATTTCATGCGAAGCAATGCATGGAATACGGGACGAATGTCGTCGCCGGTGTCACGCCCGGAAAAGGCGGACAGAAATTTGAGAACAAGGTGCCGGTCTTCGACACGGTCGCAGAAGCCCGCAAGGAAACCGGCTGCAACGTTTCGGTTATTTTCGTCCCGGCGGCGGGCGCGGCGGATGGAATTCTCGAAGCGGTCGACGCCGGCGTGGAGTTGGTAATTTGCATCACCGAAGGGATTCCGGTGATGGACATGATGCGCGTGAAAGCGCAAATGGCCGGGAAAAAATCTCGCCTGATCGGACCGAATTGCCCCGGCATCATCACGCCCGGCGCGTGCAAGATCGGCATTATGCCGGGCTACATCCACAAACCGGGAAACGTCGGCGTCATCTCGCGCAGCGGCACGCTCACCTACGAAGCTGTCTGGCAACTCACATCACGCGGCCATGGACAATCCACCTGCATCGGCATCGGCGGCGATCCAATTAACGGCATGTCGCATCTCGATGCGGTGAAACTTTTCAATGACGACAGCGACACGCACGCGCTGATTTTGATCGGAGAAATCGGCGGCTCCGCGGAAGAAGAAGCGGCCGATTGGATCAAGGCGAATTGCAAAAAGCCTGTGGCCGCGTTCATCGCAGGAACAACCGCACCGCCGGGACGTCGGATGGGGCACGCGGGTGCGATTGTTTCTGGAGGAAAAGGAACGGCGGCTGGAAAAATCGCGGCGCTCAAGGCCGCGGGGATTGCAGTTGCCGATACTCCTGCGACGATGGCTGATACTTTGATCGCGCAGATGAAAGGACGGACCTGACCATGCCGCTGACGACACGCGGGCTCGAAGGCATCGTCGCGAACACGACGCGCCTGAGCGATGTCATTGGCGACAAAGGCCAGCTGATTTACTGCGGCTACGACATCAACGAACTTGCGGGCAAGGTCAGTTACGAAGAAGTCGTTTATCTTCTTTGGAACAACAAACTGCCCAATCGCAACGAGCTCGAGGAATGCAGGAACACTTTGCGCAGTCAGCGCGAATTACCCGCGGGCGTAATCGATTTTCTAAAGGGCGCGCCGAAAAAATCGGAGCCGATGGATGTAATCCGGACCGCGGTTTCGATGCTGGGACTTTACGATCCCGATATTTCCAAGGAAGCGACGCCGGAAATAAATCGGCAACGCGCTCGCAGCATCACGGCGAAGGTCGGCGTGATCGCGGCGTATTTTCATCGAGCGCGTAATGGGAGGGATCTTCCGCCAGTGCGTCAGGACCTCGGTGAGGCCGCGCATTTTCTCTACCTGATGTGTGGCGAAGAGCCGACCAAAGAAGCAGCCGAGACGCTCGATGTCGCATTTGTTTTGCACGCCGATCACGGCACGAACGCCTCAACTTTCAGCGCAAGAGTGACGATCTCGACGCTGACCGACATGTATTCCGCGATCACTTCTGCGATCGGCACCTTGAAGGGTCCGCTGCACGGCGGCGCGAACGAAGGCGTGATTCAGATGCTCGAAGAAATCGGCAGCGAAGATAAAGTCGATGCCTACATCGAGAAGCAGCTGGCGGAGAAAAAGAAAATCATGGGCATCGGCCATCGCGTTTATAAGACGCTCGATCCGCGCGCGCCGCATTTACAAAAGATGGCGATAAAACTGAGCGAGAAACTCGGCGATCCGAAATGGATCAAGATGTCGGCGCGAATCGCGCAGTTGATGAAGGAAAAGAAAAATCTGAACGCCAACGTCGATTTTTATTCCGCCACCGTCTACTACTCGTTAGGCATTCCGACCGATTTGTTCACGCCGGTCTTTGCCATTGCGCGTTGTTCCGGTTGGTGCGCGCATGTGCTCGAGCAACTCGAAGACAATCGCCTCTTCCGGCCGCTGAGCGAATACGTCGGAGAACCCGTCGGTAAGAAGGTCGTCCCGATCGACGAGCGGCCGTAGCATGCCGCTGGCCGTCGAAGTCTCTGCGCGCTTTTCGTTGGTTGGGCCGGACGTCTACATGGGTTACGTTAAATTATGCGCGCGCATCTAATCGCCTTGCTTGTTTGTGGTCTGGGTCTATCCGCCTTCGCCCAGAACGAAATCGAAATCATTCCTGCGACGGGCGATCCGAAAATCTACGGCGAATATCCGATGGCATATCGCGAGATTGTCGAGCGTTGGCTGGAAACGAAACTGCAGGATCCGAAGAGCGCGGTCATCGATTGGGGCGATGCGCCGAAGCCCGGGGAATATAAAACGCAGAAAGGCGAGCGCTTTGTCGGCTACGTGGTCGACTTCAAGGTGAATGCGCGAAATCAATTCGGGACTTACACCGGCAAGCAAAGATATCGCGTGGTAATTCGAAACGCGGAGGTGGCCTGGGGTGGCCGGCCGCGTTATTAAGCGAGCAATCGGTCTAACGAATCGACGCAGAGCTGCGACCACGTTTCAAGTGAATCGCGTCGCCTAACGAGTTCTGCGGGATCGAGGAACGAGAGATTCGTAATCATCGCTTCGCGTTTTTCCACTTTCGGCTCCGCCAGTCGAAAAACGTGGACCACGCCAAGATGCACCCGTCCAACCTCAGTGGTGTCATCGTTTAGCAAGGCAACGATTCGATCCTCGAACGGACTATCAATTTTAATCTCTTCGTGGACCTCGCGCTCGACGCCGGCGCGATAAGCATTTTCATCCCAGGCGAAAAGCGACTCATCCGTGTCGTTCATGTGACCGCCAATGCCGATAGAACCTTTTGCAACAAGGCGCTGTTCGCCGGCCTTCTTCCCGCGGACGTAATGCAGAACCGTCTGTCCGTGCGCAACCAGCGCGTAGGGAATGATTTGTTTGTGCGACGGATCGTTTTCGGCCGCCGCGCGGGGCATGAAAAAATTATTTCCACGCGAGAGAAGCGCCTTCAGATATTTTTTGACCTCGAAATTCAAGCCGTGAAAACTGCCGAGTTCGTCGAAGAGACTGCGCCTAACGACTAATACATTTTCCTCCGGCCGGGCCATTTCTTGCGGCCGAACTAGAACGAGTAAGTCACGCCGAGTTGCGGCCCAAAAAGATTCAGACTCGGATTAGGATCGGTCTGGCCGCCGTTGGAAAGATGCTGATACAAAGCGCCCACCTGAATTTTCCAATGATCGTTTACTTGGTAGGAGACGCCCGCCGCCGAGAGAATATTGAAGGTAAAATCCTGGCCCTGCGCGCCAAAAACATTTGAGTGGCTGTCGATCCATCCGAGTCCTACGCCGCCGGAGATGTAAGGGATCAGGCGCCAACCTGGTTGGACGAAGTTGTATCGGAATCCGGTCGAGATGCCGAAGTATCGCGTTTCGGGCCCGCGGAAAATTGGTTCGGCCAGGGCAAGAAAGTAAACCTGGTTGTACCCGCGCAACCAAGTGTTGCTAGGATGGTATCCCCAGCGCCAGCGTCCGGTAAGAAAGAGGGCGCCGATCTCGTAGCTGTTCGGATTTGCGATGGAACCCCACATGTAAGCGGTCTCGGCCGCGACCTCGAAACTCGGCGCGATTAATTCCGTCGGTCCGCCGATTTGGCGGCTCACGGCTTCGTTCCCCGCGTGTGCGAGGGTGCCGCAGCAGATGAGCACGAGAAAAACGAAAACTGAAAAACGCATGAGCGCGCTACGGTAGAGAGACCCGTCTGGATTGCAATTAATGTGGTCAACTGTCACGGTCGCCGCCATGAAATCCGCGGCTGCGACCGGCCTAACGAGTGGTTCGTTCTCTTGAAATCGCGCTCCGAAAATCGGTTCGCGCATGTGGACGGCTTGCGCGCGGTGGCGGCCATGATGGTGGCGTGTGCGCATTTATGGGAAAGAGCGTTGCCTCTGGCGCATCCCGGCGTATCGGAAAGCGCGCGGACGCTGCCGCGTTTTCTCAATTTTGGGCGGACTGGTGTGCTGCTGTTTTTCGCCATCAGTGGTTTTGTCATTTACCGCAGCCTGCGCGGACCACGGCAGACGACCGGACGACGGTTCGTCATCACGCGCTTCTTCCGTTTGTATCCCGCCTACTGGGTCTCGCTGGTGGGTGGTCTAATTTTTGTTTGGTGGTGGAGAGGCCAGCCCAGCGGATGGGAAATGATCGCCGCCAACGTCACGATGTTGCCGCGGATTTTCGGGCAACCCTTCGTGATGGGTTTGTATTGGACGCTCGAGACCGAGCTCTGCTTCTACGCTGTGTGTTGGTTCGTCTGGCGCTTGGATTATCTCGAGGACGCGCGCGTGCTGGTTGGCTTGGTCATTGGCCTGACGCTTCTTTGGCTCGCCGTAAAAGGCGCGCGGCAATTGGCTGCCGTGACCGACGATTTGTCGGGGCAATGGAAAGATGTTCCGCGGCATCTGGCGCTAATGTTTTGGGGCGCATATTTCCGGGTGGTCTACGACGAGACTGGCGGATTTCGCCAGCAAGTGCGCGAGAACCGGCGCCTCCTCGTGCTAATCGGTTTGACGGCGGTGATTCTCTTTGCCGATGGACTAAGAGGATTCCGTTTCGTCATTCATCCGACACGAATTCCACCGTCAGCTTATGTGATTGCCCCGATTCTTTTCTGGCTGTGGGTGGCCTGGCTGCGCGTGCGATTCGGAATCCTGGCGTGGTTGGGTCGAATCAGTTATTCGCTCTATTTGTTCCACCTCGTAGTAGCGACACCGCTGTTCCTTTGGATGGCGACGCGGCCTAACGAGTCGTTGCGGGGATGGCCGGTACCGTTCTACGTGGTTTCGCTCTTCGCCCTCACGGTCATTGTTTCCGCGCTCGTCTATTACACCGTGGAGAAGCCGAGCATTGCGCTTGGCCGCCGGTTCGCACCCGCGAAAAATTAACCAACAAAGGACGCCAGATCTTCCGGCAACGGACTTTCCCATTTCCCGACGCCGTCGATTTCCAGCGTCGCGGAATGCAAGGCGTGACGTGGCAACAAAAGGACGCGCTGAAGTTCGTCCGTCCACCCATGCTCGATGAACTGAAGATAGAACTGCTCGTTAGGCCCGTAAATCTTGTCGCCCACAATCGGATAGCCGAGCGAACTCAGATGGACACGAATTTGATGCGTCCGCCCGGTCCGCGGAATGGCCCTAACGAGTGCAAACTCCTCGAGACCGTGACGAAAACGTCGCTCGACATCGAATTCGGTTTGGGCGGCTGCGCCTAACGAGTGGATAGTTTGCTTCAAGTAAATCGGCGATGCTTCGTGCGCGCCTTGCCGTGCGATTGGAGCGTTGACTGCTTTCGCCTCCCAATTCGGCCGGCCCCAAACAATCGCGAGATATTCCTTGGCGATTCGCTTCTCTTGCATGAGCAATCCAAATCGCCGCGCCGCTTCCGCAGTTTTCGCAACCAGAACAATCCCACTCGTTTCGCGATCCAGGCGATTGACGATCGAAACCTGTCCGCCGTTCGCAATTTCGAAGGCGAGTAGTTCGCGCAGTTCGCCCCAAAGTGTACGCGCACCATCCGGTTTGCTCGGATGCACGAGAAGCAGCGGCGGTTTATCAACGACGATGTAGTCGTTGGTCTCGTCGATGATGGTGAAGTTTGCGCGCGCCGCGCCGCTAGCGGATAAGGCAGGCTTGATCTCGCTCCGCAATGTCACGCGTTACTATAAGAGTGGCGAACGCACCGTGCATGCGGTCGACAACGTCTCGCTGGAATTTGCGCGCGGCGAATTTGTCGCAATCAGTGGACCGAGTGGGTGCGGAAAAAGTACGTTGATGCATTTGCTCGCGGGATTAGAAACGCCGACGAGGGGGGAGATCGAAGTCGATGGGCTGGCATTGCATGAAGCAAACGATGCGGAGTTGACCGACTATCGACGTCATCGACTGGGGCTCGTCTTTCAGTTTTTTAATTTGTTGCCGACGATGAACGTGCTGGAGAACGTAACCTTTCCGCTGTTGCTGCAAGGCGTTTCGTTCGATGAGAGCCAAACGCGCGCGCGCGGATTGTTGGAGATTGTCGGGATGCAGAAACGTGCGACGCATTTTGTTCATCAACTGAGTGGCGGGGAACAACAGCGCACCGCGATCGCTCGCGCGTTCATTCATCGGCCGTCACTGCTCATCGCAGATGAGCCGACTGGAAATCTCGACTCAAAATCGGCGGCAGCAGTGATGGAGGTTTTGACGCGCATCGGCCATGAACGGCGCGCTACCCTGGTGGTTGTGACGCATGACGGCGAGGTGGCGCGGATTGCTTCGCGTCGAATTGAAATGCGCGATGGCAAGGTAGTTGCAGGCGCTTGACCTCTTTCGTAAAACCGCTTTACCTAATCGCGCGCAACTGACCAGGAAGACCATTTTGGAACTCAAAGACATCAAAGCCATCATCGATTTGATGAAAAAGAACGACCTCTCGGTCTTCGAGATGGAGAAGGATGGTTTTAAACTGAAATTGCAAAAGGGCGTGGAGGCGCAAACGGTTTTCGCGCCGTCAACTCCCGCGCCTGCGCTGCCGGCCGTGTCCAGCGCCTCGGCGACAGCTCCGGCCACCTCCGTTCCCGCCGCGGAACCGGAGAAGAGCGCGCTGAAAGACATCGTTTCGCCGATGGTAGGTACTTTCTATCGCGGGGGTTCGCCGGACGCGCCGCCGTTCGCCGATGTCGGAAAAGCGGTCAGCGAAGAAACGGTCGTCTGCATTATCGAAGCGATGAAAGTGATGAACGAAATCAAAGCCGAGACGAGCGGAACGATCGCGGAAGTTGTGGCGGAGAATGGCAAACCGGTGCAATTCGGGCAGGTGCTCTTCCGGGTGAAGTAGCGCAGCTCGCGCTACTCTGATGTTCGAAAAAATTCTAATCGCGAATCGCGGCGAAATCGCGCTCCGCGTTATCCGCGCTTGCAAGGAACTCGGTGTGCGCACGCTCGCGGTTTATTCCGAAGCGGATGCTGATTCGCTGCATGTGCAATTAGCCGACGAAGCGATTTGCATCGGCGCGCCGCCGAGCAGCGAAAGTTATTTGAAGATCGATCGCATCATGAGCGCGGCCGAAGTCGGCGACGTGGATGCGATTCATCCGGGCTACGGATTCTTGGCGGAGAATGCGCATTTCGCGGAAGTCTGCGAGAGCTGCAAGATCAAGTTTATCGGTCCGCCCGCGAGTGCGATGCACGCGATGGGCGACAAGAATTCCGCGCGCGCGTATGCGCGCAAAGCCGGCGTCGCGGTCACCCCGGGCAGCGACGGCGTGGTCGAGAATGAGCAGGAGGCAGCGAAGGTCGCGCGGAAGATTGGTTACCCGGTGATGATCAAGGCAGTCGCGGGCGGCGGCGGGCGCGGTATGCGCGCGGCGCACAACGAAGCGAGTCTGGCTCCGCACTTTCACGCCGCGAAAACGGAGGCGGAGAAAGCTTTCGGCAATGGCGATGTTTATATCGAGAAACTGATCGTCAATCCGCATCACGTGGAGTTTCAAATCATCGCCGATAGTCACGGGAAAGTTGTGCATCTCGGCGAGCGCGATTGCTCGATCCAACGCCGCAATCAAAAAGTAATCGAGGAATGTCCCTCGCCCGTATTGACGGCGGCGTTGCGGAAAAAAATGGGAAACGCCGCGGTGAAACTGGCCGAAGCAGTCGATTATGTGAACGCCGGCACGATAGAATTTCTGGTCGATAACAGCGGCCATTATTACTTCATCGAGATGAACACGCGCATCCAGGTCGAGCACACGATCACCGAAGAAGTTTACGGATGCGATTTGGTGAAGGAGCAAATCAAGATCGCCGCGGGCGAGCATTTATCGCCGCATGTCGCGCACGCCAGCCCACGCTCGCACGCGATCCAATGCCGCATTAACGCGGAAGATCCGGAGAAAAATTTCCAGCCGTCGCCGGGAAGAATTGCGTTCTACTATGCGCCGGGTGGTCGCGGTGTGCGCATCGATTCGCACGCTTACACGGGGTACGTTGTGCCGCCCTATTACGACTCGATGATCGCGAAGCTGATCACAGTAGGCGCAACGCGAAGTTCATGCATCGACCGCATGCGACGCGCGCTGGATGAATATTATGTGACTGGCATCAAGACGACCGTTCCATTTCATGCCGCGATCATGCGCGACGCGAATTTCCGCGCGGGAAAATACGATACTGGATTCGTCGAACGACTGATGAACTCCGACGATTTCGAATTGAAGCCGCCGGCCAGCCGGTTGCACGAGTGATGGCAATTTGAGCGCGGCTGATCTGAGCGCGTGCCGCCTCTATGGCATTCTTGATTTAGCCTACGTCGCGCGCGCCGACGCGGCGCGGGTTGCGCATGAGATGATCGAGGGTGGCGTCGATATTTTACAACTGCGTGCCAAACACGAAAACGTCACCGACATCGCGGCAAGCGCGCGCACGCTCCAAGCGGTTACATCCTCGGCGCACGTTCCCTTCGTCATTAACGATTACGCGCACGTCGCGCGCGATGTCGGGGCTGACGGAGTGCATATAGGTCAGGATGATATCTCCGTCGCTGAAGTGCGAAAGCTTCTCGGGCCATACGGCTTCGTCGGAAAATCTACTCACAGCCTCGAGCAAGCAACCGCCGCGCAGAACGAAGGCGCGGATTACATCGGATTTGGTCCGCTCTTCGCCACGCCTACAAAACCGGACTACGCGCCGATCGGACTCAATCAGATCGGCGCCGCACAAGCGGCAGTGAAGTTTCCGATGTTTTGCATCGGCGGAATCAAGCTTTCCAATCTGCCGCATGTGATTGCCGCCGGCGCGCGCCGGGTCGTCATCGTCTCGGGCTTGCTGCAAGCGCGCGATATCGCAGAGTATGCGCGCTCCGTTAAGATGCTCCTTACGCGCGGCACTCAAAGGTAATTCAAAATATGTCCGTTCTTATCGTTGGTTCCATCGCGCTCGACACTGTCAAAACTCCGGTCGAAGAACACACCGATCAGTTAGGGGGTTCTGCTTCCTATGCCGCGGTTGGAGCTAGTTTTTTTTCGCCGGTAAATCTCGTCGGCGTGGTGGGCGATGATTTTCCGGAATCGGAATTTGAATTTTGGAAATCGCGCAAGATCGACACCACCGGCGTTCAGCGCGTCAACGGTAAGACATTTCGCTGGTCAGGTAAATACGCCTGGGACATGAACACGCGCGAGACGCGTTCAGTCGCGCTGAATGTGTTCGAACATTTCCGTCCGACCCTCCCTGATGCGTATCAGAAATCGGATCTCGTTTTGCTGGCCAATATTGCGCCGGCGCTGCAATCGCACGTGCTCGATCAAATGGAGAAGCCGCGCTTTGTCGTGGCCGATACGATGGATCTTTGGATTCAAACAACGCGGGCAGATCTCGACGCACTCTTGCCGCGCGTTGATCTGTTGATTCTGAACGACAGCGAAGCGCGCGAGATGACGAAAGAAACGAGCTTGATCCGGGCGGGTCGACGAATTTTGCAATCCGGTCCGAAGTACGTCGCGATTAAAAAAGGCGAACACGGAGCGCTCTTGTTCGGTGAGGGCGAATTCTTTAGCTGCGGCGCGTATCCGCTCGAAGACATTCACGATCCCACCGGCGCGGGCGACACCTTCGCGGGGGGAATGGCCGGTTATCTGGCGGCGAGTGGCGGCGAACTAAACTACGCGGCCTTCCGGCGCGCGATCATTTACGGAAGCGTGCTGGCTAGTTTTAATGTCGAAGCCTTTAGCATGGAGCGCTTGCGCACTTTGACGAGAAAGGAGATCGACGAACGTTATCAGGTTTTCCGCGCCATGAGTCAGTTCGAAGCGGTCGCGTGATCTTGCACTGGTTAGGGCGGGGACTCATTAGGCTGGCTTTCGCTTTTCTTCTTTCCGGAATTGCGGCGGGCGAGGCCAAACAGCCCTGGGTGGTCCTGCACAACTGCCAGCTTATCCCGAACGCTTCCAATGACGGTGACAGCTTTCACGTGCGCGCGCCGGGCAAGGAATATCTTTTTCGACTCTATTTCGTCGATGCGCCCGAAACCGAAGATGGATTCCCGGAGCGAGTTGAGGAACAGGCGAAATATTTCGGTCTGACGAAACCGCAGACGTTGCAGCTGGGCGATTACGCCAAGCGCTTCACCAAGGAGGAATTGAATCGTCCATTCACGATCCGCACCTGCATGCAGGATGCGCTTGGGCGCAGCCGTCTGGAGCGTTTTTATGCTTTCGTTGAAACCGCGGACGGCGATCTCGGCGAACTTCTGGTCGCGAATGGAATGGCGCGAGTCCACGGCAACATGGCGACGCCGGTAGGCTTGAGTTCCCCACAGATGGAGAAATTGAAACTGCAGCGCCTCGAGCGCGAAGCGAAGGTGGCAAAAGTCGGAGGGTGGGGGGCGCAGGCTGGTCGGTTAGCTGCGCGCGCGCCGAAACAACCGTCGAAGACAGGTCCCGATTCGTTCAATGCATTTTTTCATCCCGAGCGCGTTGCGGCGCAACGGACTGGTTCGGTCAGCTCATCATCGCCTGATCCCTCCTGGCCGTTTCCGCGACCGACCATTGCGCCGACTCCTGCACCGATGCGTGCAACGCCGCCGCCAACGACAAACAAACTCGACGTTAATACCGCAACCTTTGAACAATTGCTCGCATTGCCGGGAATCGGACCGGTCCTGGCGGGACGAATCATCTCGGCGCGTCCTTTCAAGAGCGCGGACGATTTGCGCACCGTCAAAGGAATCGGTCCGAAAAAATACGAAGAGATTCGACCGTTCTTGGGCGCGCCTTGAAACGACTCGTTAGGCCGAATCCTGCTCGCCTCTTTGCGCGCGCAGTATCTGGATTTCCCCCTCGAGTGCCTGAATCCGCGCCCGGTCGGCTTTGACCGCCTCGATCAGGCCATTGAGCGCCGCGTGCAAATTGTGATCGCGCGCATCGGTGAATGACACCACTAGTTCCGCGGTGGCGTGACGGACGAAATCCAGATCCTTCTCGTCGTGCAGCATCGAAATTAATTAGCGGAAAGCTCGCGAGCCGACAAGCGCGATTACAAAATGCGCAACTTTGTGCTCGGTTGCGGGTGTAATCAGACAACCATATATGTTCTTATGAAAAATGCGTTCACGTTCCTCGCGCTGACGGCGTTGGCCTCGGTAATTCTTTCAGGTTGCACAACGACGACGGCAACTACGGACAGTCGATCGACCAAACCGATCTACACGACGGAAAAGAAAGTCTACTCGAAGGAAGAATTGGATAAAAGGGGAAGACAAACTCCTGGCGAAGCCCTCGCTGCGGAAGACGCGTCAATCACGGTCACCCATCGCTAATTGTTTAGCCGTCAGCGGCTAAACTAAGAGCCGTCGCAAGATCGAGGGGCTCAGCGCCGGATTTTTTAGATTCTCGTTGCAAAGGCGGGAATAAAATCTTTGTAACCATTCGCCAGCGCGCGCGGTCACCTATTGCCGGAGCACAGGTGATGCAAAGATTATTTGTCGCTGGGATGGGACGGACGGAACGA
Organism: Chthoniobacterales bacterium; assembly: GCA_038237435.1. GTDB lineage: Bacteria > Verrucomicrobiota > Verrucomicrobiia > Chthoniobacterales > UBA10450 > JACCTI01. The sequence goes on along the minus strand of JBBRYT010000005.1, from coordinate 36,699 downwards.
TTGCGGGCTGGGATTGAGCGTGAACATCAGTGTTCTGCCGAGCCTGTCGTTTCCATGCCGGTGGTGGTTGTCGGCGACGATGGCAATACCTTTGAGGGACTCGTCGATGCCTTCGATCTTCACCAGCATCCTTTTGCGCAACGCTGCTACGCTTGGTGCGAGGACGAGAAGCTGATCACCGTCCTGAAGCACTATCCGGTGAGGACCGCAGAGGAAGCGGTGCGTTCGTGGATGCGGACACGGGAAAACGAATCTCCGGGCTCAGTCTTGTTTGCCTGGACGAAGCTTTTCCGTTAGCCGGTCGCGGCAGAAGCGCGCCCGTGGTGATTCGAACACCAAACCTTCTGATCCGTAGTCAGATGCTCTATCCAGTTGAGCTACGGGCGCTGAGAGAGCGGTAATTTGCGGAGGAAGCGCAGGGCGTCAATTCGCCAGTCGCATGGCGGTAGCGAACATTTTGCCCTCGTCCGAAAAAACGTTCGCGACTCGATTGCAAAACATTTTCTGGGTGTTACTCGTTCCCCGCTATGGCTGAGCTGATCAAGGCTGACCAACTGAAAATTCGTCTCAAAAAGATCCCGGAATGGGAGCTGGAGAAGAAACACATCGAACGGACTTTTGAGTTTGATGATTTTTCCGAGGCGGTCGATTTCGTGAACGGCGTCGCCGAAGTGGCCGATGATGAAGAGCATCATCCCGACATCGATATTCGCTACAACAAGGTCCGCCTTGTTTTGACTACGCACAGCAAAGGCGGGTTGACCGATCTCGACTTCGCCTTGGCGGAGCGAATCGATACGCTTTCCGACGAGTAGTGTGATCGAAAAAGCGCCGCCGACGCGAACGCACAAAATCATCGCGGGCGTAATTGTGATCACGAGCGTGCTAGCGGTTTGGAAATTTATCGACTACCGCGCGCAGCCGCCACCGCCACCACATCCAGTGGGCGAGATTCAGCCTAACGAGAGGTAGGCGAAGGCGGCCGCTGCCACCGCCGTCATTGCGCGGCGCTCGAAGCCAAGTGCGTCGGGCAAGGGACGTCCTTCGTCGACGTCGATAAATTCGAACATCGTTTTGATTTCGGAACGACCTGCCATGCCCGCTTCTTTTTTGCGGCGCATCAGGGTGTCCGAAATAGAATCGTTCCAACCGCACTTCCGCATAAATTCATTCCAAACATGGATGTCATCGTCGGTCGGCCTTCTGCCATTCCCGAAACACCAGATGAGAATCTCATCGTCGCTCCCGCCCTGCTTCACGCGATTGACTAATTGCTTATAATCGATGCGCAAAAAGCTGGTGCATTTTTGATCGAAGCCTTTGCCGAGATTCGCCTGGTAGTCGGCTGGCAATTCTTCGTTACCGTTCGCGCGGATCTTGTCGAGCATCCGCCCGAAATAAACGATGCCGCCGACTTTCGAAGCCGGGCTGCGGATCGGTAATCTGCTCATTGGTGAATTAGTGTGGAAAACTTGGGAATAATTTTCAAGTACTAGTGCACTAGCCCTAACGAACGCACTTGGCACAAACCGTCGCGCGACGCATCGTTTGGTATGGATCGCATCGTTGGTCTCGAAACCGAATACGGCTGTCTCGTCCACGGCGCCGGACTGCATGCCGCTGGGGAAACCTGGCCCGTTAAGGTGAAGAACTTTCTCTTTCGCGAAGCGGAAATCGGGGCGCTGGATCTGCATTACCGAGATTACGAAGAACCGCCGGGCAATGGAGGTTTTCTACGTAATGGCGGTCGGATTTACCTCGATATGGGGCACATCGAGTATGCGTCGCCCGAGTGTTTGAACCTGCGCGATATCGTCGCCTATGACCTGGCCGGCGATGAGCTTCTGCATTCCTCGCTGCAATCGTTAGGCGTGGCGGACGAAGTGTCATTCTTGAAGAATAATATCGATCATCACACCGGCGCGACCTTCGGTTGTCATGAGAATTACCTGATGAAACGCGAGGCGCAATTCACGCCGCCTGTGCTGGGAACTTTGCTCGCGTTCCTGGCCACGCGGCAGATTTTCACCGGCGCCGGCCGCGTCGGACAGGCGAATCCGCTCGCTTTCGATTTCGACCTGCCGCCCTCCGACACGCATGTCGATTTTCAAATCAGCCAGCGCGCCGATCACATCGTGAATGACATTTACCAATGGGTGCAATTCAATCGCGCTATCATTAATGCGCGTGACGAACCGCTGGCTGACTATCGAAAATATCGGCGGCTCCACTTGCTCATCGGCGATTCGAATATGAGTCCGTTCGCCACCGCCTTGAAAATCGGGACGACGGTCTGTGTCCTGTCATTACTCGAGCAAGGTTGTCTGACGAAGAATCTCAGTTTGCTCGATGCGGTGCAAAGCACACGGGACATTTCGCGTGATCCAACCCACGACTGGATCGTTCGCCTGGAGAACGGATCGACCATTGGCAGTCTCGATCTGCAATGGGAATTTCACGCGCTCGCGCGCAAACATCTCGCCGGGCTCAACGAAGAGACCGACTGGCTGCTCGATAGTTGGAATTTCACGCTCGACGCGATCGCGAACAAACCGGAAGCGCTCATCGGCGGTGTCGATTGGATCACGAAAAAATGGCTGCTCGAGATGTTCATCGAATCAGAAAAACTGAGCTGGGACGATCCGTGGTTGCTCAGTCTCGATCTCGAATATCACAACATTGATCCGGCGAAGGGATTGTTCTTTGGGGTGCAGCCGGCCAAACGCATCGGTGAATGGAATAACAGCGTGCGTCATTCGGAAGCGCGCTCGAAGCCGCCGCAAAACACGCGCGCTTCCGGACGCGCACGCGCCGTGGAGTTCTTCCAAAAACGGAAACAGCCTTACGTGATCAACTGGGATTCGATCGCGTGCGAAAATCGCGATTTCCTTTTGATGGGCGATCCGTTTCGCACCTACGACGACGAGGTCGCCGGGTTTCTCCAATTGTAACTACTCGATGCGTTCGAGCGCGGGCAGGCCGTAATTTTCCTGGATGCCCGCCGCTTCCGCTTCCACCTGCGCGGCGTCGAGTTCGATCTGTTTCGGATCTTCTTCGGTTTCGATTTTAATAAAACCGTCAATCGGTTGTTTGACCGCTTCGGCCAGATCACGCAGCGATTTAATTTCTTTGTCGTTAACTCTCTTCACAGTCAGGTAGGCGAGTTCGTCGTAACCGATTGTGCCGTTGGCCGGAAGAACCTGACTCAAGATGACAATGCGCCGATTGCCTTCGGGAAAAAGCTCGGACTGGAAGCGATCGAGATAAACATATTTCTGCGGCGCTTCTTTCAGCCAGTTGTTGCCCCATTCGCGCAGATATTGGCGAGAAAGCTCCTGAAAAATGAGGCCGCCCAAAACGTAATACGACGGTGGCTGATCCAGGTTATACGGCGGAACGACGTAATCACGGGCCGGACGATGATCGAGCACCACGTCGAGCTGCATCGATTTTCCCGCGCGCTGAATTTGAATCGGCAAAGTGTCTCCGGCGAAAGCGCGCGCCGTGATTAAGTTGGTGAACTCGATCTTGCCGTAAAGCGGATCAACATAATTACCGTTCTGATCGATCTCGTTGCTACCGATCGCCGTGACGATGTCGCCGACTTGCATGCCCGCTTTTGCCGCCGGCATGTTCGGTTCCAGACTAATCACATAAACGCCGGCCGGTTTGCCTGTTTGTCCGGCGAACTTCCGCAACTGCGGGTCACGCGTCGGAAAGAAACTAAAGCCAGCTGATGGAAATCCACGGTAGTTTTCCGTTTCCGCCGCTTTCAAGAAGTGCGCGATGATCGGCGCGGGAATCGCGTCGAGGACCTGCGACCTCGGATCGTAACGCAAGAGCAGACCGGCGAGCTTGTTATTCTTGACCAGCGGAATCGTGTAGCTGTTGTCGCGATACTGCATCGACATACTGATGCGGTAAGTGAGGAACTGGCCGACATCCGCCGGATATCGCGTCATCTGAATGGTCGTGACCAAGCCTTCCGTCACGACCAGCGCGCCGGTCGGCTCGAGTTGCAGTGCGGCGAGGTGATCGCCAACCACGGTGTCGAGCGCGAGTGGCAACGGCGCAAGACCGTTCAGGAATTTTTCGTCGGTTGGCCTAACGAGTGCAAGATTCGCTTCGTAATCAACGACCACCACTTCCGCAGCCGTTTTCTCTCCGGTCTCGGCCCGTTCCAGTTCGACGTAGTTTTGGTTGGCGATTAAGTCCGCTGTCACGAGAACGCGGCCTTTGGAAAGAACTGCGCCGAGCGCGCGTTTGGAGAATGGGGCCTTCTTCTGCCAGGGCCGCGTGTAATCGTACGGCTGCCCGGTGACATTTACCCTAACGAGTGAAACCTCTTTCGGCTTGATGGCCGGCGCTGACGTCGTCGGCTTAACCGTCTGCGCAAATCCACCGCTGCAAAACGTCGCGAGGAGAAGTGCCACAAAGGGAAAACGAAGAAGCCTCATTTTGTTTCTTCGTCGATCGGCGGCTTCGCCGGCGGCGCATCGCTCAAATTTTGCTCTCGCTTGACGTTGTAACGCATCTTGATTCGCTCGCGTGCGCTTTCGATTTCTTTGCGGTCCAAGACAAGCGGCGGCGCATCGCCGATCATGCGAATGACAAAACGATCCGCCGGCTCAGCGAAGGCCTGGGCCAATTCGCCGAGGTTCCGAATTTTCTTGTCGTTCACTTCGTTGACGATGCCGGCGCGATACGGTTGCAGGTAGGTGTTGATCGGATCCGGCAGGATGTTGGTCAAAATGATGACTTCCGGATGCTCGCGGTAGATTTGTTCCTGCACAAAAAAATCGAAGTAGTGACGCAGCCGAAGATCCTGCGGCTGGTAAGCCTGGATTAGGTCTAACGACATCGGCTGAAACAAAAGTCCGCCGTAAACGACATAGCGCGGTTGCACGTCGTAGATGTGACCTTGCACCGCATAGACCGAGATCGGAGCGAGATCGGCGTTCACTGTCATCAGCTGTTTGGCACGCTGGATGTCGAATTTCACGGTGTCGCCTTTGAATTTTCGTTCGACCACTTCCGGCATTTCGACGCGCTCACCCTCGAGCTCGACAAATCCATCGCTAGCGATCGGATGATCATCAATCGACAGGAGCACATCGCCGGATTTCAAAACCTTCGACGAACTGCTCACATCGAGAACGGTTTCGACCAGCACGCCGCGATCGTCGTCCTTCAATCCGAGAAAACGACGCTGCGCAGGATTTTGCAGCTTCGCGAAAGTGAGGCCGAGGTCGACATACCGATCGTACGTGCCGTCGGAAATGTCCTTGAGAAACCTTTGGATCACCGGCGTCGGGATCATGTAGGCGACACCTTGCGCGACGTCGCCGCTGTAACCTTGGAACGCGACTCCGACCACTTTGCCGTTCTGCATCACCGGTCCGCCACTGTTGCCCGGATTAATTTGTGCGCTGATCTGAATGGCGAGGTGCTGATCGATCGACGAATGCGTATAGAGCTGGAAATCGACCCGCGAAACAATTCCGGTCGTGACCGACATGCGCTGGCCGCCGATCGGATAACCGTAAGCGGAAACGGTTGATTCCAGTTCAGGAATTCCGCCGAAGGTCAGCGGCACCATGTCTTTGAAAAAATCGGGCGATGAAACTTTGATCAGCGCGAGATCGCAATCGTTCGCGACGAACAGGACGGTCGCTGGATACTTATTCGGATCGCCATCGCGCTCGACCGTGAGATAGCGACTGTTACTGACGACGTGCGCATTCGTCATGATGCGCTGGCCATCGATCACGAACCCGGCGCCAATGCCGCGTTGAATATTTCCGGAATTCCAGGGCGCTTTGTAATCGGGCTCAACGTCAGTCGCGGTGATGCGGACCAGACTGCGCTGAATTTTGCCGTTGGGGCGCGTGGGAACGGCCGGGGGCGCAACGTTCTGAATGGGGACAACCGTGGTACTCGGCGAAGCGTTAGGTTCCGAGGCGGGAGTCGCCGTGCCCTTTTGCTGTGCGAAAATTTCTCCACCAATGAGGAAAAAAATCGACCATAGAATTGCGCCCAGCCTCATCAGAAGGCGAGAAGATGAGACAAATGTCGGCGAAATCAAATTTCGGCGGCTGCGCGCGACCGACTTTTCGAGTTTCACACGCCGGCGCGCTCGAGCAGGGAACGCAAAACTTTCCCGGCATCGAAAACTTCCGCGGCCAGCGCAGTGGCGGCGCGAGAATGTTTGCGATAATCGGCGTTAATCAGTTTCACTGCCTCGGCAATTTCGCCTAACGAGTTAAACGCGAACAGACCTGCGCCGTTGCCGTAGTGATCCGTGAAACCGGTTTCCTGCGTGATCACCGGACGGCCGGCAGCGAGGTAGCACGCGCTGCGATCACTGAACCAACCCGTATTAAGCCGGACATACTGATCCTTCGCCACCGTGAATTCGCCCTTGGAGTTCTGGATGTAATCGCGATAGCGATGGTGATCGATGCTCAGCGCCACGGGTGAATGCAGTCGCCAGTGGTTCCTGCGAAATTTCTCGCGCGTCTCTTCTTTCTTGATGTCGGTGGCAAGCTCAAATGGTTCACCGGCCATGCGCGGCGCGGAGATGAAGCGCAGAAATTCGCGCGACTTGCTCCAGAGATATTTTTCGCCTCGCCACTTGATATCCTTTTGCCCGCTCGTGCTCCAGTTGGCAATGGAAGTGAAAACCGCGCCGCGTTTTGGAGCATCGGGCTTCTGCCAGAAATCCATCACCACCGGCTGTCGCGTGGGTAACCATTGCAAGCGCCGTTTCGGCACGGGAAATTTTCGGGTGTTCACGTTTTCGCCGAAGGTGAAAAGCGTGCGATGACCGCGCAGATGTTCCAGGGTGAGCGGATCGCGCTGGTCGATTTTGATTTGTTCCAAACCCGGATCGCTCTCGATGTAGATGAGCCGATCGCTCACCAGAAGATCGTCGTGCAATTCGTGCGCGCCGCAGACATTGAGGATCGCGTCCGCCTCGCGATACAGTTCGCGCAGCCTAACGAGTGGTAGACCGGCGGAAGGATTTTCCGGCAAGTAGCGGGCGCAAAAACTCCACCGGTCCTTGAATCCAAACTCGGACGCGAGCCGCGTAAATAATTTTGCCGTGTAGGAAAAATCAAAACTGAAATCGCCGCACTTGGGATTGTAGGGAAGACGCGCGGAATGCTCGATGTAGTAAACGTCGTGCCCTAGGCGTTGCAGGCCGACGATGTAGTGAAGGTGCTGCCAGATGACGCCGGCGATGGGCATCGAACCCATGAAGCCCATGACTACAATGCGTTTTCGTTTCATCGAAGGGCACAGAAATTAGCGCGGATAATTCCCCGCCGCATACAGGCGGGCGTAACTTCCGCCGCGCGCGTGCAACTCGGCGCCGGTGCCTTCTTCCACGAGCGCGCCTTTTTCGAGGACGACGATGCGATCGACGTTGTGAATGGTGGCGAGCCGATGCGTGACGATGAGAGTAGTGCGACCGCGCATCAAGTCTTTGATCGTTTCCATAATGGCGGCTTCGGTGGTCGGGTCGAGCGCAGAGGTGGGTTCGTCGAGCAAAAGAATCGGTGCGTTTTTGAGGAAGGCGCGCGCGATTCCCAGCCGCTGACGTTGTCCCACGCTCAAATGTCCGCCGCGTTCGCCGACCAGACTTTCGTAGCCGCCCGGCATGGCGAGGATGAATTCTTCCGCCTGTGCGCGGCGCGCGGCTTCCTGGATTTGTTCGTCTGTCGCCTCGGGACGACTGTAAGCAATATTTTCGCGCACACTGGTGGAGAAGAGCAGGGTATCCTGCAAAACAATGCCGATCTGCGCGCGCAATGATTTGCGAGTGATTTCCTTGAGATCGCGTCCGTCCAGCGAGACGCGTCCGCGAGTCGGATCGTAAAACCGCGGCACCAAACTCAGCAAAGTGCTCTTACCCGCGCCGGTCCCGCCGACGATGCCGATGATTTGGTTCGGCGCGATCTCCAGATTAATTCCGCGCAGGACTTGTCGTTCGACCGAGTATCCGAAATCGACGTTATCAAAAGTGATGGAACCTTTGGTCGATGAAATGACAGCCGCGTCGGGCAGATCGGTCACATCATCCGCGCGATCGAGTACTTCGAAGCAGCGTTCCGCCCCCGCGGCCGCTCCCTCCATCGCCCAGGTGGTGTAGGTGAGCGACTCGAGCGGTTGATACAACATTAATAGATACGCACTGAAAACCAAAAGCGATCCGAGCGTGAGAGTGCCGGCGAGGACGTGCAGCGTGCCGAGGTAATACATGGAGGCCGTGCCGATGACGATGAGCGTGCTGAGAACAAGCGCGCTGCTCATGTTGGTGACGGTGAGCCGAAGATTCGCGCGCAAACTTTCGCGCGCCTGCGTGCGAAATTGATTCACTTCCCAATCTTCGCGCCCGAAGGCGTGGACCATGCGCACGGAGCTCAACACCTCTTGCGTTTGCGCATACAACTCGCTGTCGCGTTCGCGAATCACTGTTGATTGGCCGCGAATTCGTTTGGCGAAAAAATAAATCGCGACGATCACGAGCGGCACGATGCAAAGCGCGAGGAGCGTGAGCTGCCAATCGATTCTCACCATGATCACAAATGTCCCGATGAGCGTGATGATAGAACCGAAGATGTTAGTGAATCCCTGGTTGTACATTGTCTGGATCGCTTGCGAATCGTAGGCGACGCGGAAGCTCGAATCGCCCGACCGCTGCGCGTCGTGATACTTGAGAGAGAGCGATTGCAGGTAGGCGTAAAGCTCCGTGCGCAATTTCAGAAGCGCCTGCAATCCGATACGAACGAACAGAACGTTTGAAATCAGTCCGACCAAACTGAACACGACTTGAATGGCCACGACCGCGAGACAGAGGATGACCAGCGTGCGATGTTCGCTTCCGAGAAATCCCGACCACCATCCCGCTGGAATGGCATGATGCGGAATCAAATCATCGACAATGATTTTGAACGGCCACGGCCGGAGAAGATTCAGGCCGATACTGACGAGCGTTAGCAGCAATCCGACGAAAGTCTGGAAAGCGAACGGCCGATAATAACGAAGCGCGCGACGGTAAACCACGATTTGAATTGCGGATTAGCGATTTCGGATTGAACTAAGCGCCTCCCGAGCTTGGCGGAGGGTAAGTCCGAAATTAAAAAACAGAAATCGAAATCGCGATGCATGAGTTGCTCAACACCTGGTTCGGATGGGTTCAGAACGGTGGCTATGTCGGGATCATCGTTCTCATGGCGATGGAAAGCTCCATTTTTCCCGTGCCGAGCGAGATTGTGATTCCGCCGGCGGCTTTTCTCGCTGCCCAGGGGAAATTAGACTTTTTAGGCGTGGTGCTGGCCGGGACCGTGGGTTCGTATCTCGGGGCCGCGATAACCTATTGGGTTTCGCGTTCCGTCGGTCGGCCATTGGTTAGACGCTACGGAAAATATTTTTTCGTGAGCGAAGACAAGCTTGACCGCGCGGAAACCTGGTTGGCGCGTTATGAGGCTGGTGGAGTTTTCTTTGCGCGACTGCTGCCGGTGATCCGACATTTGATCTCGATTCCCGCCGGCATCATCGAGATGCGTTTTGGAATCTTCAGTCTGGTCACCATCGTTGGTTCGGGGTTGTGGTGCTACATCCTCGCGCTCCTTGGCGATAAGGCCTACCGCGTCCGGCCCGATCTTATTTCCAGCCCGGAAGGGATGAAGGAATTCATCAAAGGCCAATCCGGCTGGACACTGTTGCTCATTACCGGCTTTGCCGTCCTCTACTTCCTTGTCATGCGACTGAGCACCAAGCCGGCGCGACATGTCAGCTAATTGACACAAATGTCTCACTTCTGCGCTGCAGGTTTGCGAATAACGCTGCAGCCGGAGGAAATTTCCCTCGTAAGCGGCTCATTTTGAACGTTGGCACTACATTTGCTCTCAAATGGGGCAATCGTATGAAAAAGACCAACCAGATCCTCAAGGCTTCGCCAAAACTTTCACTCGGTGACCTCATCCTCGCCGTTAGCTCCTGCACCAAGAGCACGAAAGAAACCGTAGCCGCCGTGGCGGATCTACTCGGCAGCGGTCGGGTGCGCGTCGAAAACAACGGGCACTTCACTCGCGCCCGGGTCTGCTAAGTTCGGCTCGAAGAATTTTCCGAAAGCGCCCTGCGGTTTTACCGCGTGGCGCTTTCTTTTTGTACAAATCACTTTCCGCTCTTCGGCCCGGCTCTTATCTTCGCGCCGTGATCGACCGTTATTCGCGACCGGAGATGCGTGCGATCTGGGCCGAGGAAAGGAAGTTTGGAATTTGGCTCGAGATCGAAACGCTTGCTTGCGAGGCGATGGCCGAGCTCGGTCAGATTCCGCGCGCCGATGCGGAAGAAATTCGGAAATCCGCGCGATTCTCCATCCCGGAAATCGTCGAGATTGAAAAGCGAACGAATCACGATGTTATCGCATTTCTCGAAAACGTCGCCGCATCTGTCGGGCCGGCGGCTCGTTGGATGCACCAGGGGCTAACGTCGTCGGACATTCTCGATACAACGCTCGCGGTGCAATTAACAGAAGCGGCCCGAGTTTTGGCGGAAGATTTGAAGCAACTTCGCGGAGCCGTCGCGAAACGGGCACGCGAATTCAAGATGACGCCGATGATTGGCCGCAGTCACGGCATTCACGCCGAGCCAATCACCTTCGGATTAAAATTGGCGCTCATGTTTGATGAATTCGGTCGCGGCGAAGAGCGGCTCGCACAAACGACGGAACGCGTGCGTGTCGGTAAATTGAGCGGGGCCGTTGGAACGCACGCGCACTTGGATCCGAAAATTGAGCGCTCGGTCTGCGAAAAACTAGGACTTAAACCGGCGACGCTCTCGACCCAAATCATCCAACGCGATCGGCACGCAGAGTTTTGTACGACACTCGCTCTCATTGCTTCGAGCATCGATCGCTGGGCGACTGAATTTCGACATTTGCAACGGACGGAAGTCTTGGAGGTCGAAGAATTTTTTGGCGAAGGCCAGAAGGGCAGTTCGGCGATGCCGCATAAACGAAATCCAATAACCGGCGAGCGATTGAGCGGCCTTGCCCGAGTCGTTCGCGGTTATGCGGTTACGGCATTGGAAAACGTTGCGCTTTGGCACGAACGCGACATCAGCCATTCCAGCGCGGAACGCATCATCCTGCCCGACGCCTGCATCTTGCTGGATTACATGTTGGTGAAGTTGCGCGAACTCGTGGAAGGGTTGCAGGTTTACCCCGAACAAATGCAGCGAAATCTCGAGCGAACGAAGGGTCTCTACTGCAGTCAGTCGATCCTCCTTGCATTGACTGCCGCCGGCGCCGAACGGAAATCAGCCTACGAAGCCGTGCAGCGCGCCGCGATGGGAACTTGGAAAGGCGATCTGTCCTTTGCCGAGAATGCGAAGGCCGAACCGGAAATTACAAAACTCTTGCCGCCAGAAAAAATCGAGGCGCTTTGTTCGCTCGACGTCCACTTCCGTCACGTGGACTCGACTTTACGCGCGCTGGGACTCGATTGAGGCGGGTGTTGAAACGCCGCCAAACGCACTTCACGGATCGCGCCAGTAGAGGTCAGCGAAAGTTTGGTGATCGTGAAGGTGGCCCCGATGTGGATCGCTTGCGGCAACAGCGTTGCACGCATTCGTTTATCCCGCCGCTTAAGAACCAGATGTTGGACACTGAAGTCAGTCGATAATTCGACGCGCGTGAGTTCGAAAAGTCCGAGAAGTTCCAGTCTAATAGGCGCGGATGTCGGGGAGAGCTGAACAGTATTTGCATCAGCAGCGGGCAACAATTCCACTCCGTCAATTGTGAATTGGTAGCGTGTCGCTTGGTGATCCTTCGCTGCGGGCGCAGGCGCGACTCGAACGATATCGAGCTCGCCCTCGCGATTAAGTTGCACCAGCGAGAGACGAAACGGTTTGTCAGGTTGCGGCAGACGCGCGGATGAGTGCGGCAGAGCATGAAGGGAGACTGCTGATGAAAACGGACGCGCGCGAATTTCCATCACCCGAAGTCGCGACGAAAGGTCGATCGCCAAAACTTCCAGCGGCAAACCGAGCACGACTGCGTTCGAGCGCGCCTGCGGGATTCCCGCCGAAATTTCCGCAGAGAGCGGAGACGTGACTGCTGTTGGCTCGCCCGGAACAATTTTGATTGTAGCCTTTGCAGCTTCTGTCGCCTCTTCGATCTCCACTTCGGTTGCCGGCGACGGATCGAGAATCGATTCGGGAATTCCTTCCTCGGCCAGACCAGGCACTGAAGACGAATGATTCGGTTTGTGTGAAATGCTGTGCCCGTTTCGCGAAGGAGTAGAGTGATCCTTGGGCGGCGTCAACGTCTCACCAGTTGTCGGCGGTACCTTTATCTTTTTCGCAAACGGAACGCGCAGCTTCGGCAGGTCGCGCAGCGTTTGCTCGACCAAGCCGACCAGGGTGGCGGAGAGAAATGGTTTCTCGATTGTCGCGACGACATTTTCGAAACGCTCCGAGACTGACGTCATTTCGGAAACGTGGCCCGACATCATGATGACCGGAATGCGCGCGGTCTCTTCGTTCTCCAGCAGTTTTTCGCAGACGTCAGCACCGGTGATATCCGGCAAATCGTAATCAAGCAGGAGCAAATCCGGTTTCTCGGCCGCCGCACGTTTCAACCCATCAAAGCCCGACAGTGCCGTCACAATTTCGAATTCCGGGTGCGCGGTTTCGAGCATCTCATCGACGAAAACGAGCAGTAGCTCCGTATCGTCGACGACAACGATTTTTATCGCCGGAAGCGATAGTGGAACTTCGCGCTTAGTCGGAGGCGTTGCCGCCATTTCCACGGCGGGCGCTTCGTCCTGTGTGGCTTGGGTCGCTCGGCGCAAGACCGGCACCCACGGGCCGTGAATTGTTCGCGGCGGATCAAGCGCGCGTTCGCCCTCACTAAAACGCGGCGCGCGCCAACTTAACATTGTCTGTATCGCCTCCTCGCCGGTCTTTCCTAGCCCCGCAGCGTGAGTGATTCGTCCTTCGGCAAAATGAATCTCGCCACTTCGTCCTCCCGCACCTTCCACCCGGAGAACGATCGGGGCGGCGGTGATGGCGTAGAGCAAAATCATGTCGAGCAACTTCAAACTGTCCGCTGTTCCTAATTCCGTCAGAGCAGGGGTGAGCAGCGCTTCAATGACCGCGCCGAATTTGCGAAGCTCGAAAGGCTTCTTAATGAACTCGAGAGCGGGTTGAAACGCCTGGCGATCCTTTAATTCTTCGGCATTTTCGGCGGCCACGATCAAGACGCGCACGTTGGGCAAACGGGATCGCAGCCGATCGAAAAACTGCACACTGTGTAGCGGCGGTGGATCGCAGTCGATAACGAGCAACGCTGGTCTCAGTTCGTCGATGAGCGCGTCGGCCTGGGCGAGAGAAGGGACAACGTGTGTCGCAAAACGGGGAGCGAATTGTTTGAGCGCGGAGCCGAACGCGATTGCGAGCGCCTTATACTCTTCAACAAGAAGAATGCTGGCAGGTAATGTGCCGACGGGAGTTTGTGAAGACGAAGGCACGGGGAGGGGGAACTGCGAGGCGCGAGATTAGGGAAGCGCGCGGAATTTCCAAGCTCCGAAAACGTCGGAAATTCGCGCGCGAAGGCCTTCCCTTCGTTAGGGCTTGAAGCGCAGCTATTTACTCGAATCGCAGCGCTTCGATCGGATCGAGTGAAGCTGCGCGATAAGCGGGATAGAAACCAAATCCAATCCCAATCCCCGAGCAGACGATGAGGCCGGCCAGCGCCCAACCGAAAGGAAAAATAAGATCAGCCTCCAACCATAGCGCGAGCAAGTCGCCGCCGATCACACCGAGCAAGATGCCAAGAATCCCGCCAGCTTCCGAGATGAAAACTGCTTCGGTGAGAAATTGCCGAAGGATGTCTCGGCTGCGCGCGCCGATTGATTTGCGAATACCTATTTCTTTTGTCCGCTCAGTCACACTCACCAGCATAATGTTCATAATGCCAATACCGGCCGCGACGAGCGCGATGAGGCTAATAACAAATGCGCCGACACGCACCACATCGGCGACGGACGCAAATGCACTTTTCAGTGAATCGTTCGAGTAAATCTCGAAGTCATCACGCTGGTTTGGTTTAAGTCCCCGTGCGATACGCATTGCGCCGATCGCCTTGTCCAAAGTTCGATTGTAGGTCTCCTGCGAGAAAGACTGCGTCGCGATGTTCACCGTGCGGTTACTGCCGCCGAAGTTTTCAAAAAAGCGCGTGATCGGAATGACGCAGATGTCGTCCTGACTCTGGCCAAACGCGCTGCCTTTTTCCGCCATCACGCCAATGATTTCCACCGCATGTCCGCTCAGTTTGATCGTTTTTCCGATGGGTGATTCGTGAGGGAAAAGATTCTTTTCAATTGTCTTTCCAACGATCACAACATTGCGGGCCAGATCGACATCTTCGTCGGTCAAATTCCTCCCGTAACCGAGGGTGTATGAATTCGCCGTCAGAAAGCTCTTGTTCGAGCCGGCGACCGTCAGGCTCGGCGGGGTTTTCAATCCGTTGTAAATAGCCTGCCCCTTGAAGTCGAAAGTCTTCAGGCAAATCTCGCGCGCGTTTCCTTCCATCAGAGTGTAGTAACGCATCGCCTGCGCATAGGTGATGTTGTGCCGGTTCTCGTACTTCGCGGCATCTCGCCCGCCGCGGCCGCCGCTCACCGGATATTTTGCGAACTGGAAAATATTCGATCCGAGAAAACTGATTCCGCTTTCGATGGAAGTCTGCAGGGCGCCGATCGCCGTCATGACCGAGATGACAGAAAAAACGCCGATGGTGATGCCGATCATAGTTAGACCGGAGCGAAGTTTGTTTGCGCCTAACGACTGCAGCGACATCTGCAAAATTTCGCGGAAACGCATAGCGACTTACTCGTAGCGAAGAGCGGTCACCGGATCGAGACGCGATGCGGACCAGGCCGGCGCAAATCCCGAGACCAACCCAGTCATGATCGAGACAACCATCCCCACCAGCACAAGACCGAAGGAAAATTGAATCGGGAATGAAGGAAAGGCCTTGGCGATGCTGAAGCACATCGCGTAGGCGAAGATTAGCCCGATCAGTCCGCCGAGAATGCAGAGGGAGGTGGATTCGATCAAGAACTGTAACAGAATGGTGCGCCGACGCGCGCCGAGCGCTTTGCGTGTGCCGATCTCTTTCGTGCGCTCTTTCACGCTGACGAAAGTGATGTTCATGATGCCGATCGCCCCGACGAAGAGCGAAAGACCCGTGATAAAAAGACCTGCGATCGCAATCGAATTTTTTATAGGATCGAGGGTGCTCTTAAAAGCCTGCTGCTCGTTGATGTCGAAGTCGTTTTTCTTCTCCGGCGGCAAGGCGCGCACACGACGCATCAAACCGGCCAGCTCATCCTTGGCCTCCTGAATTTTGGTCTTGTCCTTCACCTTCACGCGCACGTCCGATTGGGCTTTCGTGCTGAAGAATTTCTTAAACGCGGGCAAGGGCACGATGACGATTGAGTCGAGGCTGAACAGTCCGAGAAACGAGCCTTGCCGCGCGCCAACACCAATGACTTTGAATTGCTGGCCACTGATGAGCACAGTCTGATCTATCGGATTAGCGGAAGCGAAAAGCGCGTCCGCGACGTCGTAGCCGAGCAGACAAACGTTGGCCGCGCTTTTGTTCTCCGAGTCGTTAAAGAAACGCCCTTCTGCGAAATCGACGGTCGAGATGAGCGGATAATCTGCCGTTGTTCCCTGAATGAAAACGTCGCTCACCTGATTGTCCGCGTGTTTCACGATGCGGATCACATTCGAAGTCGGAACGGCGAGGCTGAGATTTGTATTCTCACTGGCTGCGATCAAACGATTCAGCGTGTCCGCGTATTCGGTTTTGATCTCGCGACGGTCGCGATAATTCCACCAATCATTCACGCGGGCCCAGGGAAACTGGCTCACGTAAAGCACATCATCTCCGAGGATCGACATGCTCTTGTCGAAGCCGCTTTGGATTCCGGAAATAGCTGTGCCCATCAAGGTGACCGCGACGATCCCGATGATTACCCCGAGGGCAGTGAGCATCGAACGCGTTTTGTTCGATTGCATTTGCGCGAGGGCAATTTTCCAGCTCTCACTCAACTCGTAGACGAGACGTTTCATCGCGTATAAACGAGCGATTCCGAATCAACTTCTTCGGTGAAATCATCGCTCTCGATCAGTCCATCACGCAAATGCACGATGCGCCGCGCGTGTCGCGCGATGTCCGGTTCATGCGTGACGAGAATGATCGTGTTGCCGTTCTGATAAAGATTTTCCAGCAGGTGCATGATTTCTTCGCCGGTTTTCGAATCAAGGTTGCCGGTGGGTTCGTCGGCGAGAATTATCGACGGATCGTTGACCAGCGCGCGTGCGATCGCGACCCGCTGCCGTTGACCACCCGACAACTCGTTAGGCTTGTGATGCATTCGATCTCCCAAGCCGACATCTCGTAATACTTGCGCCGCCTGGTGCTCGCGCGTTTCCGGGTCGATCCCCGCGTAAATCAGGGGCAGCTCAACGTTTCGCAAACTGGTCGAGCGGGGGAGGAGATTGAAAGTTTGAAACACGAAACCGATTTCTCGATTGCGGATCGCCGCCAGTTCATCGTCGTCCATGGCGGAGACGTCTTTGCCATTGAAAAGATAATGTCCCGAACTGGGTGTATCGAGACAGCCGAGCATGTTCATGAGCGTCGATTTCCCGCTGCCGCTCGGTCCCATGATGGCGAGGTATTCGTTGCTCCGGATCTGCAAGGACACACCGCGCAAGGCATGCACAGTTTCCTCACCCATCACGTAATGTTTCGTGATGTTCTCGATGTCGATCACCACTGGACCGAAGGGGCGAACTACGTTGCGCATTCGTTTGCCTAACGAGTGGTTAACCCGTCGCAGTTACTTCTTCTCTTTGTCGTATTCGACCTTCGCGCCGTCTTTTAATTTGCGGCTGATTGCGCTGTAGGTACCGGAAATCACTTCATCGCCCGGTTGCACACCGCTTTTGATTTCCATGTAAGTATCATCGGCGATACCGGTCGTCACTTTGACCATCTGCGCCTTGTTCGCTTTTTTCAAAAACACGACCTTGGCGGCCTTCTCCCGCTCGTCTTTTTCGCTCTTCTTTTCGAGACGTTGATTGGTGTAGTCGGCCGCGTTATCGCCCTTGTCGCTCGCGGCTTGTTTTTGTTTCTTCTTTTCGATTTCTTCCGGACTCAAATTGGTGTCGCCGGTGCGAATGGTGACGCTTTGCATGGGCACGGCCACAACGTCTTTCACGATGTTCGTTTCGATATCTGCTGTGCAGCTTAACCCCGGGCGCAGTTGCACATCATGATCCTGAATCCGGATCTTCACTTCAAAGTTTGTCACTTCTTCCTGCGTGCCGGTACCAGTCGTTTTTCCGGTATTGGCAATGAGATAAACCGTGCCGGTAAATTTACGTTCGCCGTAGGCATCAATGGTCACGCTTGCTTTGTCGCCGAGCTTCACATTTACCACGTCGTTTTCATTCACGTCGACGCGCGCTTCCATGGCCGACAGATCCGCCACGCGCATCACTTCTGTTCCGGCAAACTGATTCGTCGCCACCACACGTTCACCTAACTTGCTGGCCAGGATCGTCACCGTTCCATCGATCGGCGAATAGATCGTCGTCTTTGCCAGCGCATCACGCGCCTGACTCGAACTGGCCTGCGCCTGCTCGATCATGTGCAGCGAACTTTCGTAGGTATTCTTGGCGACGTCATACGCTGCTTGCGAAGCGTTGTATTCCTGAATGGAGATCGCTTTTTTCGCGTACATGTCATCGGCGCGCTTTAAATCCTGCTCCGCCTTCACCATGCTCGCTTTTTGCTGGAGGTTAGTTGCCTTCGCGGTGCTGATCGCTGCTTCCTGCTGTTCCAAAAGCGCCTTGTAGGTATCAGGTTTGATTTTCACCAACAGATCGCCCTTCTTCACGGCCATTCCGTCGATCACGGGCAATTCGATAATTTCTCCCGCCACTTCGGGCGAAATTTTAACTTCTGTCTCGGGTTGAATTTTCCCCGTGGCGGAAACGACTTGGACGATTGTTTTCCGAATGGCCTTCTCGGTCACAATCGGGATCGGCTTCTCGCGCTTGCTAAGAATGATCGAAACGATAATCCACAGGACGACCACGCCGACGATCCCAAGAATGATGTTGCGCCTTTTGCGCGACTTCTTTTTGCGCGGCGGAGGCGCCACGGCAGGAGCGGGTGTGGCGACGGCTTGATGCATTTCGGGTACGGGCGGGGCGTTCAGAGGAACAGAGAGCATTAGTGAGCTTTTAGACCTTTGAAAAGCAAATCCCGTTCACACGGGAACTGTTAATTTACTCCGGTAGGATGCAGTTGAAGGCGCGATTGGATTCGCTCAATTGCCCATGTCGCATGCTCGGCGACGAGGGGTTCCGGGTCGGACGCCGCCCGCTCGAGCGCGGGCAGATCGTCAAGGGTGCCGACATTCCCAAGCGCGACGCAAACGTTACGCAGGAGACCGCGGCGTTTGATGCGTTTAATGGGCGATCCACGGAACAGAATGCGGAATTCTTCGTCCGTTAACGCGAGATAATCGCGCAGCAGCATCGCGGTCGTGGCTGGCCGAGCCGCAAAGGCTGCTTCACGTGAAACAGCGGCGAAGCGATTCCACGGGCAAACATCCAGGCACGTATCACATCCATAAATGCGATCGCCGATGAGCGGACGGAGCTCGAGCGGGATAGAACCTTTTAACTCAATCGTCAGGTAAGAAATGCAGCGCCGCGCGTCTAGTCGATGTGCTTCCGTGATCGCGCCGGTCGGGCAAGCGACGATACAGCGTGTGCAACTGCCGCATCGCGCAGGCTGCGTTTCGTCCGGCGCTAAATCCAGCGTCGTGAGAATCTCTCCGAGGAAAAACCACGTCCCCAATTTTTCGTCGATCAGCATTGTGCTCTTGCCATGCCAACCGATTCCCGCCTCAGCCGCATGATCGCGTTCCAGCACGGGACCGGTATCGACATAACATTTCTGCACTCCGCCGTGTTGCCGCAACAAGTCGTCGAGCTTGCGTAATCTCTGCAGCATTACGTCGTGATAATCATCACCCCATGCATAACGCGCGATTCGCCCGTTTGTTTCGACTCCGCTGTGCCCCTGCCAGTAATTCAGGGCGACGACAATTACCGATTGCGCGCCTGGCAAAATCTTACTCGGATCGCTGCGCTTGTCCGCGCCGCGCTCCAGCCAATCCATTTCACCGGCGGCGCCTTCGCGCAACCAATTGCGAAATTCCTCGCCGTGCCGCGGCGGCTCGCAACGAGCGATGCGGCAGGATTCAAATCCAAGAGCCTGCGCCCGCCTAACGAGTGCTGCTTTTAAATCCCTTGTCGCTTCGGTTCGGATCGCAAACATTTCGCCTAGCCAAGCTGCGCCAGAATCGCTTCGGCTACTTCCGCTGGCGTGCGCGCATCTGTGTCGATGCGGATTTCCGCCGCTTCGTCGTACAATCCTTCGCGCTTTTCCATCAACTGCGCGATCCGCTCGCGCGCGTTGCCACCACGTAACAACGGCCGATCCTCGCGATGAGCCACACGTTTGAAAACCGTTTCCTTCTCCGCGCGCAGCCAGACAATCGTTCCCAGCTCGCGCATCAGTTCCACATTTTCCTCGCGCAAAATGCATCCGCCACCAGTGACGATGATGCTCTTGCCTCCGGGAATTCCGCGGAGGGCGGCCGTTTCCTCTTCCCGAAAATTCTCTTCGCCTAACGAATCAAAGATATCGATGATGGAGGTTTTCAGCTTCGAAATAATTAGCGCGTCTGTATCGAAGATCGGCAGGCCTGTGCGCTGGCAAAGTTCCGCTCCGGCGCAGGATTTCCCGCTCCCCATAAAGCCGATCAAGACGATGGCGCCGCCGCGTTTCACACTGCGAAAGTAGCGCAACCTTCCGGCTTGCGAAACGGGGCAGGGTAGGGGAGTGATCAATCGCATGCCGAGGAAATTATCTGCGCCGCTTGTCGCCGTCGTCATGGGCAGCCAGTCGGATTGGGAAACGATGAAGCATGCGGTCGAACTGCTCGACCAACTCGGAGTGCCTAACGAACATAAAATCGTTTCTGCGCATCGCACGCCGGACTTGATGGCGAAGTTCGCGCGCGAGGCGGCTGATCGCGGATTGCGCGTTATCATCGCGGGCGCCGGCGGCGCGGCTCACTTGCCTGGAATGATCGCGGCGCAGACATGGTTGCCGGTGCTCGGTGTGCCGGTGGAATCGAAAACGCTGAAGGGACTCGACTCTCTTCTATCGATCGCGCAAATGCCGGCCGGTGTCGCGGTCGGCACACTGGCTATCGGGGTCTCCGGCGCGAAAAATGCCGCGCTGCTCGCCGCTAGCATCATTGGCCTAACGAATGATTCGGTCCGCGCAAAAATCCAATCATTCCGCAAGAAACAGACGGCCAATGTTCTCGCGCAGAAACTCAGATGAGCGACGCGAAGTTTCTCCCGGGTTCGACTATCGGGGTGATGGGCGGAGGTCAGCTGGGCCGCATGTTTGCCATCGCCGCGCGCCGCATGGGCTACATCGTGCAGGTCTTCACTCCCGAAGAAGAAACGCCCGCCGGACAATTCGCCGACCTCACCCGCATCGCTGAATACAGCAACGAGGCGGCCGTGCGTCGTTTCGCCAATGAAGTGGACGTCATCACTTTCGAGTTCGAAACCATTCCCATCCAAACCGTGGACTGGTGCGCGGAAGATTGTGTCGTTAGACCAGCAGGTTCGATCCTGCACATCGCGCAAAACCGATTGCGGGAAAAAGAATTTCTTACGGCCGCCGGCATTCCGATCGCGCCCTTTCGCGCGGTCCGAAATGCCTACGAATTAGCTAACGCCGTCGATCAGATCGGGCGTCCCGCCATCCTGAAAACCGCCGCTTTCGGTTACGACGGCAAAGGGCAACAGATGATCAACGCCCGCGACGACTTCGAGGAAATTTGGAAAGCGGGATCCGCGGATGAATTAGTCCTCGAGGGAGCGATCGATTTTGATAAGGAAGTTTCCGTCATTGTCGCGCGCGGCGTGGATGGAAAAACCGCGACATTTCCTCTGTGCGAAAATATTCATCGTAATCACATCCTCGACATCACGGTCGTGCCGGCGCGCGTCCCGGAAAATATCGAGCCGGACGCAGCCAAACTCGCTTGCACCATCGCAGAAAAATTAGAGCTGATCGGTTTGCTCGCAGTCGAAATGTTTTTGACCAAAGACGGCACACTCCTCGTTAACGAACTTGCACCGCGCCCGCATAATTCAGGGCATTGGACGATCGAAGGCTGTTCTACCAGTCAGTTCGAGCAACACGTTCGCGCAGTCTGCGGGTTGCAACTGGGCTCGGCGGAGATTCTGCGTCCGGCCGCGATGGCTAACTTGTTAGGCGAAGTCTGGCAAAATGGCGCGCCTGATTGGAGCAATGCATTCCGATCCGATCAGGTGCATTTGCATCTGTACGGAAAAAGCGAACCGCGTCCCCGCCGCAAGATGGGACATTTGACGGCGCTCGGAAAAACAGCCGACGACGCTTTTGCTCGCGTAAGCCAAGCCCGATCCGCGCTGCAACCAGCGGCGAAGTGAAAACGGAAATTCTCTCCGTGCCGGAGAAGGCGGTGGAGCTTCTCCGGGCCGGCGAAGTAGTCGGGTTGCCGACAGAAACTGTCTATGGCCTCGCGGCCGATGCACTGAATGTCGATGCCGTCCTCAAGATCTTCGAAGCGAAGGAACGTCCACGCCTCGATCCGCTCATCGTGCATTTGCCTAACGAGACGTGGCTGCGGCGCCTAACGAGTATTCCAACTGCGGAGGAGAAACTCGTTCTTGCCCTAACGAGTGCTTTCTGGCCCGGGCCACTCACGCTGGTCTTGCCGCGACAGAAAATCGTTCCCGATATCGTCGCCGCCGGTCTACCGACGGTGGCAGTGCGGATATGCGCTCATCCGATTTTTCGTGAAATTATTTCCGCCTTTGGAAATCCGCTGGCGGCGCCGAGCGCGAATCGCTTCGGCCGTATCAGTCCGACGCGAGCAGAGCACGTGGCCGCCGAACTCGCCGGCCGCATTCCCTTGATTATCGACGGCGGACCGACGACGCACGGTTTGGAATCAACCATCGTCGCGCCGCGAAATGGCCAAATCGAAATCCTGCGCACCGGTCCGATTACAAAAGAACAACTGGAGGAATTCGCGCCGGTCCGCTTGGTCTCGTTAGGCAACAAGCCGGAGGCACCTGGACAATTGCGGTCGCATTACGCGCCGCACACTCCATTGGTCTTAACGAAAAGTCTGAAAACGTTTCGCCCCCCAGGAAAGCGCATCGGGAAGTTAGTCCTCGATCCCGGCGATTTGCGCAAAACTGCCGCGAACTTGTTTCGTCAGCTTCGCGAACTCGATGAGGCGGGCTTCGATCTAATCGTGGCCGAAGAAATTTCTGAGACCGGATTAGGGCGCGCGATCATGGATCGCCTGCGACGCGCTAGCTCTGATGCGCTAGACAAGCCTGAACAAAACCCTTGAAGAGCGGATGCGGCTTGTTCGGCTTGCTCTGGAATTCCGGATGATACTGGCAGGCGAGAAAATACGGATGATCTTTCAGCTCGATCAATTCCGCGAGCGCGCCGTCGGGCGACGTGCCGGAAATGGTGAAACCTTTGTCCACCATCTGGTCGCGATACTTCATATTGAATTCGTAACGATGCCGGTGGCGTTCGAGCACTTCATGGTCGCCGTAAACTTTTTCCGCCATCGTTCCGTGAGAAATTTTCGTTGGCCACGTGCCGAGCCGCATGCTCGCTCCTTTATTTTGCACGCCGCGCTGTTCGTCCAATAAAGAAATCACTGGATCTTTCGCGTCGGGGTCGAACTCGGTGCTGTTCGCATCTTCCAAACCGCAGACGTTGCGGGCGAACTCGATCGTCGCGACCTGCATGCCGAGACAGAGACCGAGGAACGGTAATTTATGTTCGCGCGCGAATTTCGTCGCTTTGATTTTTCCTTCCACGCCGCGTTCGCCAAATCCGCCTGGAATCAAAACACCAGCGACGTCTCTCAACTGGCCATCGACGCCATCTTGCAACGTTTCGGCGTCGATCAATTTCAAATCGATCCCGCAATCCTGACTCGCGGCGGCGTGTGTGAGCGATTCGTAGATACTCTTATAGGCGTCCTGAAGATCGATGTATTTCCCCACGACCGCGATCTTGACCTGCTTTTTTGGACTAACGATTCGTTGCACGAACTCTCGCCAGTTCGTCAGGTCAGGTTTAGGCGCATCAAGGTGAAGATATTTGCAGACAAGATCGTCCAAGCCTTCCTCGTGCAACATCAATGGCACTTCGTAAATCGTATGCTGCACGTCCCGCGCTTCGATGACCGCTTGCGGCGCGACGCTGCAGAACATTGAAAGTTTCTGACGCGTATCCTGATCGAGCGGGTATTCCGTGCGGCACATCAGCACCTGCGGTTGGATGCCGATCTCGCGCAGGCGCGCGATACTTTGCTGGGTCGGTTTTGTTTTTAATTCGCCGGCCGCTTTGATGAACGGCACGAGCGTAACGTGAATATTGACCACGTTTTCCGGGCCGACTTCGAGGATGAACTGGCGGATGGCTTCGAGAAAGGGCAAGCCCTCGATGTCACCGGTCGTGCCGCCAATTTCGGTAATCACGATGTCGGCTTTTCCTTCGGCCGCGACTTCGCGGATGCGGTTCTTAATTTCGTCGGTGACGTGCGGAATGACCTGCACGGTCTTGCCGAGATAATCGCCGCGGCGCTCTTTCTGAATGACCATCTCGTAGACTTGACCACTCGTTAGGTTGTTGTGACGCGAGAGAACGCAATTGGTGAAGCGCTCGTAGTGGCCGAGATCAAGGTCAGTCTCGGCTCCGTCGTTCAGCACATAGACTTCGCCGTGCTGAAATGGGTTCATCGTGCCGGGATCGACATTCAGATACGGATCGAATTTTTGAAAAACGACACGCAGTCCGCGCAGTTCCAACAACGTGCCGAGGGCGGCCGCCGCGAGGCCTTTGCCTAACGAGCTCACCACTCCGCCTGTAACAAAAATGTATTTCATCGACGCCGATTCCTTCGTGCCGCGCGAGCGAGAATTCCCTCCAGCGCTGCTGCGTCCGCGGGCGTATCCACGCCGGGCGAGCCTGACTTCGCGACGAGCACTCGAATTCTTACACCATTCTCCAAAGCGCGCAATTGCTCGAGCGATTCGGCTTTCTCCAGCGCCGAGGGTTTCCAGCGAACGAAGCGCAGGAGCAGCTCACGTTTAAAACCGTAAATGCCCTGGTGACGAAACTTCGGGCCGCCATGCGGAATCGCCGCGCGAGAAAAATACAGCGCGTTGTCATTTGAATCGAAAACGACTTTAACCTGATGCGGCGATTGCGCTTCTCGCTCGTTTTCAAATGGATGAGCGGCCGTGATCATTTCCAATTTTGAATCGCGCTCGAGTTCCTGCACGAGCCAATCGATCAAACGCCAATCCACCAGCGGTTCGTCGCCTTGGATGTTGATCACGTGCGTGAATTCTTTCGCGTGTGCGATGACCTCGGCGGCGCGGTCTGTTCCGCTGCGATGTTTAGCGGAAGTGAGCGCGACTTCCGCGCCCCAGGCGAAAGCCGCTTCGGCGATGCGCATGTCATCGGTCGCGATGATTGTATTCGTTAGGCGTTTCGCTCGAAGAGATCGCTCCCAGACATGTCGCAGCAGCGGTTTTCCCGCGATCGGATGCAATGGCTTACCGGGAAAACGGGTCGATGCCCAACGCGCGGGAATAATACCGACGGCCTTAAAGGGCATGGCGAAGAATGATGTCGCTCGCTTCACTCAGATCACGCGCAATCCAATCAGCCTTCGACTGCTCGTTAGGCCGTTCACTGCCGGTGCAGACTAAAATGGTGCGGACGCCGGCGTTGTGTCCGCATTCTGCATCCAGTGTTTTGTCGCCAATTAAAAAAGACCGGGCCAAGTCGATTTCATGTTCGCGCTGCGCATCGAAAATCAAGCCGGGTTGCGGTTTGCGGCAGCGACAACCGGCTTCGGGCAAATCGGGACAAAAGTAGGTCGCGTCGATCACGCGCAACTGTCGCTCAACTTGCTTTTCCACCGCGCGATAATCTTTTTCAGTGAAAAACCCGCGACCGATTCCACTTTGATTCGTAATCACAATCAACTTAAAGCCCGCGTCTTTCAGTCGGCGCTAGGCATCTGGAACGCCGTCGAAAATTTCCACCTGCTTCGGATCGCCGCAGTATTCGACATCGCGCATCAATGTCCCGTCGCGATCGAGAAAGACAGCCGGAAACTGCTCGTTAGGCATCGAAGCTCGCGATCAATTCTTCGCGCGTCACAGTCGCGGTCCCAAGTTTGCCGACCACTATGGCGCTGGCGTGATTGGCAATTTCCGCCGCTTCCCCTGCGTTGGCTTCGCCGCAGAGCGCGAGAGTAAAAAGCGCGATCGCGGTGTCGCCTGCGCCGGAAACATCGAAAACCTGTCGCGCGCGGGTCGGGATGTGATGCGATGAGCCGTCACGATCGAACAACATCATGCCTTGTTCGCCGAGTGTAATGAGCAGGTAGCGAGTGTCCCATTTTTCCAAAAGAAGACGGCCGACCTGCTGCAACTCTTTGTCTTGCACGTTTGGATCAATGGGATCGCTCAACGGGATTCCGGCGGCGATGAACGCTTCGTTCCGGTTTGGTTTCACCGCGGTCATATTGCACCACTCGACCGTATGCTGCGGATTAGGATCGGCGGTGACAATTTTGCCGGCGGAGGAAGCGAGTTTGGATACCTGCGCCACCAGCTCACCCGAGAGAAATCCTTTGCCGTAATCCTCGAAAATGATGGCGTCGATGTTTTCCAATTGCGGCTCAATCTTCTCGATCAAGCTCTGAATTTGTGCGGCATCGGGCGAACGAATTTTCTCGCGATCGACCCGCACGACCTGTTGCTGCCGCGCGATAATTCGCGTTTTCACGATCGTGGAAAAATTCGGATCGGCAATGAGCGAATCGGTTGCGATGTTGCATTGCTCGAGCAAATCGCGCAGCTGTTGGCCCGCGCGATCCGTTCCGATTAAGCCGATCACGGAAGGTCGCTGAACAAATTCTCTAAGGTTGCGCGCAACGTTCGCCGCCCCACCGGGATAAAAACTTTCGCCCGTGACTTCCACCACCGGCACTGGCGCTTCCGGCGAAATGCGGCCGACCTTGCCCCAGACAAATTCGTCCAGCATCAAATCCCCAATGACCAGAATCCGCTTGGATGCCGCTCGATTAAGAATTTCTTCGGCGCGTTTGGCGTTCATAAATTCGCAGCGAGCGGTCGTTGGGCATGCCGCCAGCTGCGAAACTCCGTGCGATTCAAAGGTGTCAAAGTGCCGAAATTACGATATTTGTGCGCTCCGCAGTTCTGTTTAGACTTAACCACTAATCCTGAATAGAACTCGAAATCAACAGTCGAAGCTCGGATGATTCCAATCTACAAACTTTCAAAGGTGGTCCTGATCGCTACGACCACTCTCACTTTTTCGGTCGATGCCGCGGAAGCGCCGCGGAAAATCGACCTCAAGCCGTTCAAGCGGGTGGACGACGTAGTGGTGCCTTTGCCTAACGAAGTCTTCGGCGCGCTGAACAAACTAGGCACGGTGAACTGGAAGGAATATGTGCGTAACGAAAAAGGCGCGAATTTCAGTGAACGTCCGCGCATCGCCTTGTTGTTAGGCACGGTCATCGCCGATGGTTTCATCGCCGTGCAGGCGGAAGATGCGCCGACGGTTAAAGACATTGGTCAGCGCGTGCTTGGTTTAGCTAAAGGAATTGGCGTGCAGAGTTCGATCACGCAGCATGCGAAGGCGATTACCGAAGCGGCCGACAAAAAGAATTGGGCAATCGTGAGGCAGGAACTGGATCGGACGCAAAACAGCGTGCAGCAGGCGATGACCGAAATGCAGGACGAGAAGCTTTCACATCTCGTTAGTCTGGGTGGTTGGCTGCGCGGCACAGCGGTTTTGACCTCGGTGGTGAACAAGAAATTTTCCCCGGACGGCGCCGAGCTCCTGCACCAGCCGGACCTGCTAGGGTATTTTCAGGATCGTTTGCAAGCCATGCCGCAGTTTAACTCGCAGCTCTTGCAGGATATTCGCGCCGCGCTCACCGAAGTGAAGCCCTTGATTGACGTTGGCGCGACCGGCATCTCCGCCGAGTCGGTGAAGCGTATCAACGATATTACAACCAAGCTCGACACCGCGATCGTTTCTAAAGCGCCGTAATCGCATGCAAATTCTTACAAGAAGAATTTTACTGACCGGGCTGGGTCTCGCGGTTTCGTTAGGCGCGATCCAGGTAACTCGCGGTTCGGTGGATGATGCGCAGTCGTTCGCGCTGCAAGCGGCCGAGACTTACGTGAAAGATGGCTTTCAGGTGCGCGAAGATTATTGGGGCGGCGATTTAGGTTCGGGGGAAAAAAAGGCCGTGCGGCAGCAGTTATTTAAAGGGAACGAATATTGGTTCTGGCTCGGCAGCGAGGTGGAGAAGGCGACCATCTCTGTGCACATTTACGACGGTGACGGGAAACTGGTGGAACAGCCGGACAGCTGGCAGAAGGGACACTTCGCCGCGGCACATGTGGTGCCGCAAACGACCGGCAGTTATTTCATCATCGTGAGCATCGAGCAATCGCCCGAAGATCGAACGCACTGGGCCTTGGTTTACGGATTCCGCTAGCAGTTTTGTGATGGCCTCTCGTTAGGCTGTAGATGACCGAATCACGCACGCTGCAATTTGAGAGCGCTCGGGCTCTGGAAACGCTTTACGCCGGTGACCTCAAGTTACTCAAAAATCTTGAGGACTCGTTAGGCGTGAAAGTGACTACGCGCGAAGGTTGGGTAAAAATGGAAGGCGAACCGGAAAAACTGGATCGTGCTCAGCGCGTTTTCGATCAGCTCGAACAGGCGCGCAAAAATGGCGTGGACATCGGCAAACACGAATTCACTTACGCGCTCGATTCCGCCACGGGAGTGCGCGCCGAGAATCTTGGCGAGGTGACCGACGTTAAGATCGTAACTTCAACGCGCAAAGCGCCCATCGTTCCGCGCACGCTCGGACAGCGCAACTACGTCGAGGCGATTCTAAAACACGACATTGTTTTCGGAATCGGTCCTGCGGGAACTGGTAAAACTTATCTCGCCGTAGCCATGGCAGTCGCCGCGCTGAAGAAGGAGCAGGTCGGTCGCATTGTCCTGACGCGACCGGCCGTCGAAGCGGGCGAAGCACTGGGATTTTTGCCGGGCGATTTGCAGGAAAAAATTACGCCTTACCTTCGGCCGCTTTACGATTCGCTGCGTGATATGCTCGAGCCGGAAGAGATCGAGCGAAACATGGCGCGACAAGTCATCGAAGTGGCGCCGCTCGCTTACATGCGCGGTCGCACACTCGGCAATGCCTTCGTCATTCTCGATGAAGCGCAAAACACTACGATGGAGCAGATGTTTATGTTGCTCACTCGCATCGGGCCCAAATCCAAATGCGTCGTTACCGGCGACGTCACACAAATCGATTTGCCCTCGAACAAACGTTCCGGCCTGGTGGAGGCGTTGCAGGCCCTGAAGACCGTGCCCGGAATTGCGACCGTTTATTTTAATGAGCGCGACGTAGTTCGACACGAGCTCGTCCGCGCCATCATCAACGCCTACCAGCAACACCGCTCCCCGGCAGCCACGGCTGCGCGCAAATAATGTTCCGATTTTTTAGACGCAGTACGCTGGTCAAGCGCGGCCTTTCTTCCGGAAAAACTCGCCGCCGCCGCAGCCAGATAGAATTGCTGCATCGGCTGGAGTTTTCGCTCTACGCCAAGACCCTTGTGTTCGCCGGTTTTGTTTTGGGACTCGCGCTTCTGATTTTTAACGGCCAGCAATCCGAGCCGACGAAAACTTTTGTTGTCGCGTTACTCTTTTTCGCCGCCGCCGTTATTCAGCTTTGGATTAATCAGCCGAAAACTTTCGTCCGCACATCGCGGCTGCTCCTGTTATTTGGGACCGTGCTCGTCCAGCTAGCGGTGACGAAGCTGGTTCTCATTGTCTGCCACAGCAACACTTTCTCGGGTTTGCGTCCCGACAGCGCCGCCTTAATCGCGCCATATGCGTTCGCGCCCATGGTACTGAGTGTATTGCTCGGTCGGAATCACGGTTTGTACGCAGCAATTTTCGTTAGTCTGTGGACGCGCCTCCTTTTTGGAAACTTCGATGCGCCTCTCTTGGCGTGCGCCTTGGTCAGCGGCTTCACCGCCGTTTATCTGACGTTACAAGTGCGTCGTCGCAGTCGATTGATCCGCGCCGGTTTTGGTGTTGGTCTCGCGCTTTGGTTATTATCGGTCACCTTCGGGCTCATCGGCCCGATCGATCTCTTCACTCCGCGCGCCAACGATTGGCAAATGCTCGGTCTGCAAAGCGCCTATGCCATCGGCAATGGCATCGTCACCGCTACGATTGTCGGCGGCATTTTACCCATCATCGAACATCTCTTCCGCATCACGACCGACATTTCCTGGCTCGAGGCCTCGGATCTCAATCATCCGCTTTTGCGCCGGATGACGATCGAAGCCCCCGGCACATATCATCACAGCCTGGTCGTAGCGAATCTCGCCGAGGCTGCGGCGGAAGCGATCGGCGCCAACGGAACACTCTGCCGTGTTTGTTCTTATTTTCACGACGTCGGCAAATTGGTGAAGCCCGATTACTTCACCGAGAACATGAACTTCGAGCGCAACCCGCACGACGATCTGGCGCCGACCATGAGCGCACTCATCATCATCGCGCACGTTAAAGAAGGCGTGGATCTCGCGCTGAAACATCAGCTGAATCGCCGGATCACCGACATCATCCAGCAACATCACGGTACGTCGCTCGTCTATTATTTCTACAAGCGCGCCGTGCAGCAGCAGGAAGACGCGCGCGCCGGCGGCAAGATCATGAACATGCGGGAAGGCGATATCCCGGAAGTGAGTGAAGAAATTTTTCGTTACCCCGGTCCGAAACCGCAGACGAAAGAAAGCGCCATCATCAGTCTGGCCGATATGGTCGAAAGCGCGTCGCGCAGTTTGGAAAAACCCACGCCGCAGAAAATCGAACAATTGGTTAACGATCTCATCGGGCAACGGATCGCCGATCATCAACTGGACGAATGCGATCTGACTTTGGCGGAATTAAACATCATCGCGGACCGATTTCGTTTTACTCTTATGACGATGCTGCACACGCGCATCGCTTATCCAAAGCAGGACACAAAAACGACAATGATTCGAACGGATAATCTGCGTCCCGACGTGATGGCCGCGACGAAGAAGCCGGAAACCGCGCCACCGATTTCCGCGGCCTAACGAGTGAAAGGCACGGCGCGCGAACGATTGCAGAGCTGGCGCGCGCGCACGGCGATCGTGCTTGGCTCCGGACTAAATTCGCTGGTCGAAGAAGTCGCGTTTGAGCAGCGCATTTCCTATGGGGAATTCCCCGAACTGCCGCCCTCAAAAGTCGTTGGCCACGTCGGCCAATTTGCGCTCGCGTCGGTGAACGATGTGCCAGTTATTTACGCGCAAGGCCGCGCGCATCTCTATGAAGGGCACTCTGCTCACGCGGTTACAGCGGGCGTGCGCTTGTTAGCCGATTGCGGAATCAAACGAATTATTCTTACGAATGCGGCGGGCACCGCGAATCCGGATTTTCATCCTGGCCGATGGATGATGATCCGAGATCATTTGAATCTTACCGGCACTTCACCGCTCGTCGGTTCCGGCAATTTCGTCGACATGTCGGCGGTTTATTCGCCGGAGATCGGCGCCTGTTTTCTGCGCGTAGCCAATGAATCGAAGATCACTTTGCACGAAGGCGTTTACGCAGGATTGCTCGGGCCCCAGTACGAAACGCCGGCGGAAGTTCGCATGCTACGCACTCTCGGCGCCGACGCCATCGGCATGTCCACCGTTCTCGAAGCAATTCAGGCCCGCGCACTCGGACTCGAGGTAATCGGATTTTCCTGCTTAACGAATTGGGCAGCGGGGATGGGCGAAGACGAACTCAGTCATCATGATGTGCTGAGCGTAGGAAAAAATGCCGCGGCCGAATTCTCGCGACTTCTCTTGGCCGCGCTTTAGGATCCGAAAGGCCCAGCCGCCCGCCGAGCCAAGCGCCTTTCCGGTTAAAGCTGGCGGACCCGGGCGCTCATCCGTGCGAGCCGAGCGCGCGTCCGGACCTCCCGAGTTCACGTCTAGCCATTTCGCGCGGCTCTCCAAGAGCTTCTTACTTCCCGCAAAGATCTGTCCTCCTATGCTCCCAAGCTCGCTCGGCGATCATTCGCGAATACCCTTTGGTAGAGCACAGTTTTCGCTTTAGGCAAAAAAAGTTCTTGCTCGGCGCTTCCCTGATTTGTTGAATCGAGGTCGTGAAATTCTCTCAGCTTGTCGTTGCGGCGGCTGTTGGTTTTCGAGCGACTTCAATATTCGCGCAGTTTTCTCCGCCGCCTAATTCTCCTACTCCGATTCCTTCGGCCACCCCTTTTCAGTCGCCGAATCCTACAGTTCCACCCCTGCTTTTTCCATCGGCATCGCCTGTGGTCTCTCCGACCCCATCTTTTCCTCCTTTGCCAACCCCGCCGCCTGTCGCGACACCACCTAGCTTCAGGCCCGTTCCATCAGTCAATCCCTCCCCATCACCGACGCCGGTCTTTACTCCGGGGGAAACGCCCCTGCCTGACCTACCACCGAGCGGAACGCCGGTGCCACTCATCGCGGTGCCCGCGCCAAACCCCGCTCCTATGGTGGAGCAGCCAGTAGCGCCACCTGCCGACGCGTGGTTGAATGGCGCTCCCGACACGGCTCGGATTGCGCGAGCGAGACCGGCGGTCACGGTCTTACGAGCCGGTTCTAATGATCCGCAACAACCCAAGTGGTTAAACGGGCGTTACGATGTGATCTTTGTAACGGGCAGCGAAGCAGCTACAGTTATATTGCAGTTTGATCAGAGCCTCGCTGGCGCCCCATTGCTTCTTTCGACCAGTAATGGAGTAGATCTACAGACCCTGGGAGCGATCCCGCAGATTGGACCGACTGGAGAAGCCGTTTTTCTCCTACAGCTGAATGAAGGATATGGCTCCGGCCACTGTGTGATCCGGGCCGACTGGACGACGACGGTATTACGTTTTGTCCGCGCCCCCGCGGCCGTCGTCGCTTCACACGAGATCCGACCTGCCGCTCATTGAATATGAAAACGCTATTCACTTTTCTACTCTCCTATTTCCTTTTGTTTACCTCAGGTCTTGTTCTGCAAGCGCAGAGTGGGATACCCGGCTATGACCCCACCGTGGATTCCATGGGGACGGCGGGCGCTTTGAAGAGCCAGGTTCAAACGGCCCGCGGTTACGATCCGCATAGTGGGAATGCTGGCTTTTCGATAACCGATTTGCGTCTGCCAGGCTCGCTCGGAGCCGGCCTTGAGTTCACCCGGCATTTTAATTCCACCTCTCCGATCAATCCGGAGGATGAGAACCTGAACGCTCCCTTCGCATCTGGGGGATGGACGCACTCCTGGAATTGGAACGCTCTTATCGACTACGATATCATCCAGAGCTACGATGGGGGACCAACCACCTACATTACTTCGGTAAAGATCACCTTTCCTGACGGTCATACCAGTCAGTATCTCTATCAAACGGACGAAAATACTCCGCCCGGACAGCCGATTCCATCCACTTGGGCCGATGGGGGCGTCCTAGCCGATCACTTATGCGGCATGGCCCCCGATCTTTCGCAGTTCTGGCTCTATCTGGCCGACGGAAGTTCAGTGTTTTTTCAAAATAACTCCGGTGGGTATCGCGCTACTAAAGTAGTCGATCCGCACGGCCTTGTAACCAACCTTACCTACGATTCGCTGGGATGCCTTGTTGCAGTGGCCGGGCCGGGTGGCCGGTCTTTGACTCTTACTTGGAACTACCTCAATTCGCCACAGCAGCGAGTCATCACTTCCGTTACCGGCAGCAATGGTATCGCTAGCCAGACCGTCAACTACTCCTACAGCAGCTACACAGCGGAAGGCTTCATCTGGCATGCTCTTACCGCGGTCACCTATAGCGCAAATGAGCCCACTGCCATTTACACCTACACGCCTTTCGTCGGCCACAACCCCTATACCCCATCTTTGGTTTACGCCAAGGGCCCGGTCCTGACCACCGCCGATGATCCGCGTTACGAGGGAGCGATGACGCGGATCAAATATCTCTTCGGCGGTGGACCTAACGGGGGCGCGCCG
The DNA here is from genome assembly GCA_038237435.1 of Chthoniobacterales bacterium. Classification (GTDB taxonomy): domain Bacteria; phylum Verrucomicrobiota; class Verrucomicrobiia; order Chthoniobacterales; family UBA10450; genus JACCTI01. The sequence goes on along the minus strand of JBBRYT010000005.1, from coordinate 3,308 downwards.
ATCTGCCACTACGACAATCCCCAGCCCGTTTCGGGCCATTACCCGGATGACTACCTGCATTTCACTCCCCTCGCCATCCAAAAGGAGATAAGCCTGGAAACGGGCCTGACGGTCTCCGAATTCCAGATACCCTGCAATGGGCTGACCACGACAGGCCAACGCACCGAAATCCGAGGAGCGGGCGGACGCCGCCTGTTTTATTACGGACGCTCCGGTGGGAATGAACCGGGCGCGTATTATACCTCTGGTGTTAATGGCACTGGCTACTGGACTCCTCCGGAAGGCGTGGTTGCTAACCAGGGCTGGCAACTTTCCAAAGTAACTGACTTCTCGGCGAACCCAACAACGAACACGCCTTCAGAATTTCAGCATTATAAGGCGGGTTACCCATGGCGCATTTTCGACGGCCGCAACACCCGCACGGATGTCACGATGAGCCCTGGCCCGTATGGCCTGGATGGGAGCGGCCGCGCAAGCCAGATAAGCTATGCCGGGGCCGGCACGGGCAGTCGTCTCTACAACTGGACTACTCCCCCTGCGGGCAGCGTCGCGCAGGATTTCAATGCCCTGCCTAACAGCTATCATCACTGGCTCTATAGCCAGACGGATGAGAACGGCAACACCAGCAGCTACAAACGCGACTCTTTGCAACGCGTGACCGAAATCGATTATCCGGGCGGCACTTACGAGAGCTTCAGTTATAATAGTTTCAACGAGGTCCTAACGCATCGCTTGGCCAGCGCAACGGTGGTCCATTACGACTACGACTCGCGTGGCTTATTACAGGACGAGTGGAACGATAACGATGGGCAGATTAATGCGACCACTTACACTTATGATCCGCTCGACCGTGTTTACCAGGTCTCCCATGCCTGGTCGCGCGCCAAAGGAGCTAGTTGGGATGTGCAACTTACCTATAACCAGCGAAATCAGGTTGTGACAGAGACCTACCCCTCGACCGACGGCGGAGCTAACCCTTCCAGGCAATATGGCTACGACGCCTACGGCAACTGCACCTCCATCGCCGACGAGCTGGGCCAGACCAGCACTTATACCTACGATAGTTATCGCCGTTGCACTTCCTACACCGAGCCACTAAATGCGCCGAACTGGAATGGGCAGGGTAATGTGAGCGCCCGCACCTGGAACTGGTATTACGATCGCTACAGCGCTTCCACCGGGCTGCTCGACGCCTCGACCTACACCGGCAAACAATGGCGCGCCCAAGTCGAGCCAGCCTTCAACGCCGCCGGCGACCGGCGCCTGACGGTGCGCTTGTTCGATTTCAACGATCGCATCACCCAGGTGCAAAGTGGCATGATCGTCTCGGGCGCCAATGGCGCCTGGCAGACGACTGCCGACACCGAAACGGTGCTCTATGAATTTGATGCCAACGGCAACAAATCGAAATTCACCGATGCGCGCGGCCGCATCACCGGCTACGAATACGATCTGCGCAATAGACAAACAAAAGTAAAAGAAGAACCGAGCCAGACGCGCATAACCCAGACTTACTACGACTGGGTAGGGAACAAAGCGCAAGTGACCTTGCCCGATTCGACCACGCAGAAGTGGCAATACTACGATGCCTTTGGGCAGCCGGGAGTATTTATCGACGAGCGCAACGACACGACCAATCTCTATTACCAGTGGGGGCCGATGAAGAAGCTGCAATGGGTCGCGACCTGGCGAGACAAGGATGGCGGCGGGACCGAAGGGCAGTGGACCAACTTCTACTATCACGGCTTGGGGATGCATAGTTGGACCATCTTTCCCGATGGGAGCAGCGAGCTGACCGATTGGGGAGTCCTAGGCCAGGTGCAAGCGTATAAAACGCGCGCGAACCAAACCAAGCGCCTCACCTACGATGCACGCGGGCGAGAAATCTCCAACACCTGGGACGGCAACACTGCTCCTGGTGTGTCGCGCACCTGGGATAACGCCAATCGCGTCACCTACCTGCACAACGACTGGTCGACACTTCTCTATAGTTACGATAGCGCCGGGCAAGTCTTGACAGAATGGGATGGCCCCGCCGGCTCGGGCGCTTGGTCGGCGGTGAGCTACAACCGCTATCCCGATGGCGGGGTAGCGCACCTGATTTATCCCAATGGCTGGCGCATGCGCAAAGATTACACTTCGCGCGGGCAACTGGCAGCGGTAGGCTGGGACGATAGCTCGGGGAATTGGGGCTGGCAGATGTTAAACTACACTTATCTGGCGGATGGGAAAATCGATCATCAGGACTACTATCACGCGCGGGAAAGTTTTACTTACGATACGCGCGGCTTCATCAGCTCAATCCGGCACTACGATCAATATTACAATCGCACTTTTACCAATCGCACCTACTACCGAGATAATCGCGATCGCATTTATGCCTGGGCCAAGGGGACAGATACGACACTTAACGCGAAGGAGAACGGACGTGGGGATAGGTATGGTTACGACGCCGAAGGACAAGTAACAACTTGCTCCTATCAAGTAACCGATCCGGCGGGGGGGGCGAGCGGCCCACAGCGCGGCACGGAAAGCTTTAACTACGATGCCTTGGGCAACCGCAAAGGGACTAATATACTGGCCAACCGTGGGAGCGTGGCCGTGACGCGGCGCGATAATGGCTTGAACCAGTATGTGAATTGGGGCGGTGGGCCGGCCAACTACGATGGGACAACTGGCGCGGCCAATGGAGTGCTGGTGCAGGATGGGGCCATTAGCGCCAGCTTCAACGCGCTCAACCAGCCGGTTTGGGTTTGGAACTATCCCATGCCCTATGTCGAAGCTTTCGGTTACGACCCACTCGGGCGTTGCGTGAAACGCTTTAGCAGCGGTTCGCTCGATCCGACGACCAATCCCGCGACCTACTTTTACTACGATGGGAGTGATCTAATCGAGGAGGCAAGCAGCGCCACGACGCCAACTAAGTTCTACTTTCATGGCGCTCGCATCGATGAACTGGCCGCGAGTTGTGACGCGAACGGGAGCGGGAACAGCTACCGGTTCTACCATTACGATGCCAATGGGAACTGCATCCTGCTCACCGATATGGGTGGAAACCTCCTGGAGCAGTATGAGTATGATGCCTTTGGCAAGCCCTACTTCTTTACCAGTTACGGCAGCCAGCTAGCTGATTCGAACTACGGCAACCGCTTCTTGTTTACCGGACGAGAATGGCTCAGCGAACTAGGAATCTATGACTACCGCGCAAGACTTTATCAGCCGGAGCTTGGTCGGTTCCTCCAGCCTGACCCGAAGGAGTTCGAAGCGGGCGACTACAACCTCTACCGCTATTGCCACAATGATCCAGT
>JBBRYT010000004.1:0-249745 GCA_038237435.1 Chthoniobacterales bacterium | reverse complement strand
TGTCGCCGCCGGTTTGATGATGCAGGAACTCGAGCGGGGCGACAGCGGACTGCGCACCTTCGCTTCCGTGCAGGGATCTCTCGCCATGATGGCGATCAATCTTTTCGGTTCGGAAGAGCAGAAGACCCATTGGCTGCCGGCCATGGCGCGGGGGGAGAAGCTTGGTTGTTTTGCGCTGACCGAGCCCGACTTCGGTTCGAACCCTGGGGGTTTGCAGTGCCGCGCCGAAAAGATCGCGGATGTTTACCGCCTGAACGGGACCAAGAAGTGGATAGGCAATGGGACGATCTCGGACGTGGCGGTGGTGTGGGCCAAGGTTGCCGGCGAAGCGGGCGTCGATTCGGAGAGCGCCGGTGCGATCCGGGGATTTTTGGTCGAGAAGAACGCGCCGGGTTTCAAGGCGAAGTTGATCGAGGGAAAACTCTCGTTGCGAGCGGCGTTGACGGCGGAGCTGGTATTCGACGGTTGCGTCATCCCGGCCAACGCGTTGTTGCCAGAGAGCGGCGGACTGAAATCGCCGCTCTTATGTCTCAACCAGGCCCGCTACGGAATCGCCTGGGGAGCAATCGGAGCGGCCATGGCGTGCTACGACGAAGCGCGCCAGTACGCGATCAGCCGGGTGCAGTTCGACCGTCCCATCGGCGGCTTCCAGCTCGTGCAGGCAAAGCTGGCGCGCATGTTGACTGAGATTACTAAGGCCCAGTTGCTTGCGTTTCGCCTCGCGCAATTGAAGGACGCCGGGACCGCGCGGCACTACCATATTTCCATGGCCAAAATGAACAACGTCGAGATCGCGCTTGACGCCGCCCGGACCGCGCGCGACCTCCTCGGCGCTGTCGGCATTCTCGATGAACGCCAGTGCTTTCGGCACATGTGCAATCTCGAAAGCGTGAAGACATACGAAGGCACGCAAGACGTCCATCTCCTTATTCTCGGTGAGCAAATCACCGGAATGCCTGCTTTCGCCGGCTGATCCGTTACGCCGTCGCGCTTCCGTCATCGGCCCCGAAAGTAATCCCCTGAGCCAACGGAAGTTCGGTGGAGAAATTCACGGTGTTGGTCTGCCGGCGCATGTAGCTCTTCCAAGAATCGCTTCCGCTTTCGCGTCCTCCACCGGTGTTTTTCTCACCGCCGAAAGCTCCGCCGATCTCGGCCCCACTAGTCCCGGTGTTGATGTTGGCAATTCCGCAATCGCTTCCAACCACACTGAGGAACTTCTCCGCTTCCCGCATGTCGTTCGTGAAGATCGAAGAACTCAAACCTTGGCGGGACCGTCATTATGCATCGCGAGCGACTGATCGAAACCGCGTAGTTTCTCGCACCGTCTGAACGAGCTTCCGGTTTGTGTCCAATGGCTGATGGCTCGGCTGACCGTGCCCTCCCAGGCGCCGAGCTGGGATTGAAATTGTGCTGCTTTTTATTGCCGGCTCACACCGCTCTTCCACTCGCGCCGCAGATCTCACGGAAGGGTGACCCGATAAAATCTCTTACCGAAACTGGCTGCATTTACGTCGCTGAACGAAAACGTTCCTGCTGCATTGGCCGTGCGGCTGGCCAGAAATGAGAATTGTGTGACTAAGTCTGGTGAGAACTTGACCGTATAGGTGGTGTTAGGCGCGCCCAGGCATTGCAGGGCGATGTCGGTTCCAACGCGCGTGATTGAAACGATGGTCACTGGGACACTTCCGGTTACGTCGAACGGAAAGTCTTGAACATAATCAGGCGCCGAACTGGGATTGCCGCTGTCCAGCACATCCTGCCACAAGCCGGTTGAGACAGTTAGTTGCCGGGCATTATCACTAAATGCACCGCGTGAACCGGGAATCGTTTTGCTTGGCTGGAAATGCGTCCCTCCGCCAGTGACTGTCGAAGACCAGTCAAACCAGTATGTACCAGCCGGAAGCGTGGTGTTTATCGTGACCGTGTTCGTCCATATTTTATTCGCTGTGGTCGTTGCAGTTCCCGGAGGAGGCACGGCTGAATTAAAGATACGGTAGAAAGTCGAATCAACCGACGAAGCCAGCCGGTTAGTAGTGGTGTCACCAAAGATCACACTGGCTCCCGCATCGCCCGGCCGCCCGTTCCATATGCGCAGAGTGTAACCGGTAAACGGAGACGGAGTAACAGGCGCGCCGATCTGATAGGCGTAAAACATAACGCTGGTGAGAATGCAGGGTTGTCCGATGGCGAAGTCATCGGCCAGCCGGAAAAAGCCATCGCGCGGTGCAAAGCCCGCTATGTTATTATCCTCAGTCGTGTTGCCCGTATTGTGCTGGACTTCGCTCCAGAAAAATCCCGCCGGAGCTGCGACGCCGCTTTCGGACAAGGCCTGCGGATTCAGTCCGCCGTTGCTGAACGAGCAGGTATTGTGCGGCGGGGTTGCCACACAGCCGCCTAAGCGAATAGATACCGTGTCCGAGGGACCGCCATCCAGGTTGCCTACTGCGAGATCCAGCTTCCCGTCGTTATTAAAATCTCCGATGGCTACACTGTCAGGAGCATTACCAACGATCACATTACCGCCGCCGCTAAAGCCGCCTGAGCCATTTCCTAAACGCACAGAAATCGAACCCGCATTTTGGTTGGCCGTGGCCAAATCCAGATTTCCGTCGTTATTGAAATCTCCAATGGCTACGCTAACGGGAGCAGAACCAACGTTGACCTCTGTGGTGCCGCTAAAGCCGCCTAAGCCGTCCCCCAGGCGAATTGCCACCGTGTTAGAGTTATATTTCGTTGCCGCGAAATCCAGATTGCCGTCGTTATTGAAATCTCCAATTGCGATGCTGCCAGTACCACCGCCGACATTAATCTCCGTCGTGCCGCTGAAGCCACCTAGCCCATCTCCCAAGCGAATAGATACGGTGTTTCCTATTACTTTAGCGGTCGCGAAATCCAGAATCCCGTCGTTATTAAAATCTCCGATGGCCACGCCAAAAGGATTACTACCAACGGGGACCTCAGTGGTGCCGGTAAAGCCGCCTGAACCATTTCCAAGGCGAATGGATACTGTGGCTGAGTTTTGGTTGGTGGCTGCGAAATCGAGATTTCCGTCGTTATTGAAATCGCCGATGGCGACGTTATTAGGATTATTGCCAACGGGGACATTGGTGGTGCCGCTAAAACCGCCCATGCCATCTCCTAAGCGGATGGAGACTGTGTTTGCGCCATAGTTGGCAGATGCGAAATCCTGATTGCCGTCGTTATTGAAATCTCCGATGGCCACGCTAAAGGGACCAAGACCAACGCCGACATTGGAAGGAGCGCTAAAGCCGCCCAAGCCATCTCCCAGGTAGATGGTTACCTGGCTTGCGTCATAGCTGGCAACCGCAAGATCCTGCTTACCGTCGTTATTAAAATCTCCTATCGCTACCACTTCGCTAGTCGGGTTACGAACAACTCTGACATCGGCGGCGTTTGTGAACTGGACTGAGCCGCTACACGCCGGTCCGTTCGTCACTGTCAGCGTGAATGTTTTTGTTGTTGTCCCACTCGGACCCGAAGCTTTTACCGTCACGGTGTAGGTGCCGGCCGGATAGGCGTTGGTCACGCGCACCACACCCGTCGTCGGACTGGCAGCAAATGTGCCGTTGAAATTACTGTTAGTCGAAACATTGATGCTGGTCGCGCCGGTCGGAGCAGCATCGGGTGTAATAGTCGTGTTCCCACCTACTACAACCATCGTGTTCGGATAATTGCCGAGCGTCGGTGCCGCAAAAACGAAACTCGAGCTAAGAACCAATGCGATTCCAACCAATCCGATGCGAAGTGGTATTGAGGTTAGCATTGCCTTTACTTTAGAGATGCAAGAGTCCGACGCTGAAACGGTCATTTAGTTGGCGGATTTTCTCTGTTTCTGGATCGCGGCTTTGCCAGGATGATGTATCGAGACCAGCCGACGAGCCTGGGATCCCCGCCAGCGCCGCTCAAGCTTTGGAACGAATTATCTCGTCTCCACTTTCACCTGCGCGCCGTGCATGCCGCGCAGGGCGCGTTAGTCACGAGAACGAAGAGAAAACTGGTGAGATAGCGCATCGGCTCCGGCTTGAACATGCGCCGAGGTGCAACGTTCAACCCAGCGCGTCTGCGCATGGCGGAGTGCCCGGGCCCGCGCGGAAATCTTTGCGCCTCGGCCTACGGCGGCAGCGATGTGCCCGCGATCGATTTCACTAAACCAATATCGGAAGCGCTGATCAAGCCGCTGAGATTCACGTCGGCGCGGCGCGAATTGGCTGCATGTTGATCTGCACTGCGTTGGCCGCCTTCTGCACACTGCCTCCCGAAGCTGTCGCGCGATTTCGGGCAGGTTCTGCGGGCTGCTGGCATAATTAGCTGTCGCTGAGCAAGAGATAATCTTGAGCGCCGCGACTGGCACAGGTGACGTAGAAACTTTCGGTCGCAGAACGTAAAAAGCGAACAAGCGCGCCGCGATCTAGGCCAGGACAATCCGTAACTACAATCAGTTTCCTTCCGGTCTTACGCCTGATCGACTCGTTAGGTACTCCGTCTCCTTCACGCCGTATCCCCTCCGGCGTAACTTCAAGACCCACGACAAGGTCAATGCCAGGTCCAACCCAACGGCGATGACGACAACAAACACTTTCATCAACCACGCGGGCGCTTCGAAAGTCGGAAAGAGAATCGACGCCGCCTGAACTAGCAGCGAGGCCACGACCGCATACGCGAGCGCGACCTAGTAAACATTGCGGCGCTTCAGCTCCGCGAAAAATGCCACCACAGCAGTGAGGTTGTCTCACCGCCGAAGTAAAATTGGAAGCGCGAAGCCGAGGCGCCTCTGGATGTTTAAGCGGTCGCGCTGCCTTCGTCGCCGAACGTGATCCCCTGCGCCAAGGGCAGCTCGGACGAAAAGTTAATCGTGTTCGTTTGCCGGCGCATGTAGCTCTTCCACGAATCGCTTCCGCTCTCGCGTCCGCCACCAGTGTTTTTCTCGCCGCCAAACGCGCCGCCGATTTCCGCGCCACTCGTCCCGGTGTTGATGTTCGCGATCCCGCAATCGCTGCCGACCGCGCTGAGAAATTTTTCTGCCTCGCGCATGTCGTTGGTGAAAATCGAGGAGCTCAAACCCTGCGGGACATCGTTGTGCATCGCGATGGCTTCCTCGAAATCGCGGTAAGTCATGAAGTAAAGCAACGGACCAAACGTCTCGTCCTTCACGATCTGGAACTCATGTCGCGCAGTCGCCAGGCACGGAGTCATGTAGCAACCACCGGCAAAATTTTCGCCGCTCAACTTTTCGCCGCCGTAGAGGATTTCGCCGCCTTCGCCTTTCAGCTTCGCGATCGAACGCTGCACGTTCTCGATCGACGGCGAATCGATCAACGGTCCCATCAGTGTATCGCGTTCGAGCGGATTCCCGATGCGAACCGACTGGTAAGCGTTGAGCAATTGCTCGCGCAGTTTCTCGGCCACCGACTCGTGCGCGATGACGCGCCGGGTGGAGGTGCAGCGCTGTCCGGAGGTTCCGACCGCGCCGAAAAAAATCGAGCGCGAGGCCATCTCGAGATCAGCGGTGGGGCCGACAATGAGCGCGTTGTTTCCGCCGAGTTCCAAAATACTTTTGCCCAGTCGGCCATGCACCGTCTTGCCAACTTCGAAACCCATGCGCGTCGAGCCCGTGGCGGAAACGAGCGGCACGCGACGATCGGCGGCCAGCTTCTGACCGACACTCGGACCGTCGCCAACCAGAAGAGAAAAGATCGCGGGATCAGCACCAGTGTTGCGGCAAACGCGCTCCGCAATTTTGATGACCGCGATCGCCGTTAGTGGTGTTTTCTCGGACGGTTTCCAAATCGTCGCGTCGCCGCAGACTGCCGCGAGCGCCGCGTTCCACGACCAGACCGCCACTGGAAAATTGAATGCCGAAATGATCCCGATAAGTCCGAGCGGATGCCATTGCTCCATCAAACGATGGCTAGGCCGCTCCGATTGAATCGTTAGGCCATAGAGCATGCGCGATTGACCAACCGCGAAATCGCAGATGTCGATCATCTCCTGCACTTCGCCCTCGCCCTCGGCAATGATCTTGCCCATCTCCATCGTGACCAACTGACCGAGTTCGGATTTCATCGCGCGCAAGGCGTTGCCGAGTTGCCGAACCGTTTCGCCGCGAACCGGTCCCGGTGTGACGCGCCATTTTTCGAACGCTTCCTCTGCGCGCGTAATCGTGCGCTCGTAATCTTCTCCGGAAGCCGCGCGCACGCGTGCGAGAAGCTTCCCGTCGATCGGCGAAATCTTCTCGATCACTTCGCCGCCACCGCGCCATTCCCCGTCGAAAGCGCCGGGATTCTCCTCGGCAATTCCGAGTCTTTGAAGAACCGACTGCATCGTCAGCCGCACATGCGCCGGCATTCCTGGCGCAACAAATCCATCGCTTCGTCCACCACCTCAGTCGTGATATCGAGTGCCGGCCGGAAACGAATAGCGCGCTCGCCCGATTTTAGAACCAGCACGCCGCGGTCGAACAAATTTCTCCATACTTCATCGCGCTTTGCCGCGTCAGCGAGATCGAAAGCGATGAACAAACCGCGACCGCGCACCGCGCTCATCATCGGACATTCTTGCGCGATTTCGCGCAGCGATGAAACGATGCGTTCACCCATCACCCGCGCATTCTCGACCAGATTTTCCTTCTCGATGATTTGCAAAAAATGCTTCGAGCGCACCATGTCGGTAAAATTGCCGCCCCAGGTTGAGTTTAAACGGCTCGGCAAACGAAAGGCGTTGTCTTTTACTTCATCGAGACGCGGGCCTGCCATGACGCCGCAGACCTGAACCTTTTTCCCGAATGCCATCAGATCCGGGACGACTCCAAAGTGTTGCGAGCACCAAGTCTTGCCCGTCGTGCAAAGGCCGGTCTGGACTTCGTCGAAAATCAGAAGCATTTCGTTCTCGTCGCAAATCTCGCGCAGCTTCTCCAGCCATTCGCCGCGAAAATGATTGTCGCCACCTTCGCCTTGAATCGGTTCGAGAATAATTGCCGCGATATCGACGCCTTTATCCGCGATAAACTTCCGGATTTCCGCTTCCGAGTTTTTCTCGCGCTCGATCACATCGGCTTCGCGCTCTTTTTCGCCTAACGAGAAGTCGATACTCGGGCAAGAGACCCGCGGCCAATTAAACTTGGCAAACAAGTCCGTCTTGCGCGGATCCGTATTGGTCAGGCTCATGGTGTAGCCGCTGCGTCCATGAAACGCGTGCCGGAAATGCAATATCTCCGTCCCGCGTTCACCGCGACCCGCGGCCATATTCTTGCGGACCTTCCAATCCATCGCCGCCTTCAGCGTGTTCTCGATCGCGAGAGCGCCGCCTTCGATGAAGAGGTAGCGATCAAGCGGCGGAAAGCCCGCGACCCGCGCGAGCGTCTCGACAAACTCGGCGTAGTCCTCGGAGTAGACATCCGAGTTCGCGATCTTCGTTTTGGCCGCGCGTGACAACTCTTCGCGCACGGCCGGTTCGTCGAAATGGGGATGGTTGTAACCGATCGGGACCGAACCGAAGAAGCCGTAGAAATCGATCAGCCGCTTGCCGGTGACCGCGTTGAAAATGTAAGAGCCGCGACTGCGCTCCAGATCGAAGACGATCTTGAAGCCATCCATCAAGATGTGCTGCTCGAGCTTCTTCAGCGCGTCGGTGGCAACGTTCGTGTCGGGGGATTTGCTCGACGTAGTTCGGCTCCGCGCGGAAGTGCGGGCCGACTCCGTGAGCACGGGCGGCATACTCATCCGCTGATCGTAGTTTAGGCGGATAATTTGGTCAACCGGCGCACGGCGGGTAACACAGTTACACGATGCCTCTGCGCAGCAGTTCGTGTTTTCCGCCTAACAACTCCTGCACCAGCGCGTAGCCGCGAGCGTCGGCATTCTTCGATGTGCCGGCGAAGTGCTGGTTGATGCGCGACTTGGCGGATTGGCAGAAGTAATTTGCCACGGAAAGAATTTCTGCGGCCGGTTTGCCGTGGTTGATCAAATGCTGCGCATAGGAGCATGCCGCGTTCATCGCGAACATTTCCGTGGCGACGCCGACGAAGCGCGACAGCAGAAGCTGCTCGCGATCGAGTTTCGGCCCGAAACGCATCATGGAATGAAACAAACCGCGCGCGAGTTTCTTGCTCGTGGCCGCGCCGTATTGCACGTGCGGCCGCAGTTGTTCGTGCAGTTCGCTCAGGTCGCCTGCGTTCGACTTCGTGTATTGGCGCGGATACCAGCGCGAGTAAAACGAGCCGGAGCCGAACATCGATTTGATCCGCGTCGTCATCGGCAGAGTAGTATTAAAAATCGCGCCGCCGACTTTGAGGTGCGGATCGAGCGCCTCGCGCGCAATGAAGAGGCGCATGATTTCGCTCGAGCCTTCGAAGATGGTGTTGATGCGGCAATCCCGCAGGAAACGCTCGATCGCCGTCGGTTCATCGCCTCGCTCTTTGAGCGATTGGTAGGTTTCGTAGCCGCGACCACCGCGGACTTGCATGGCGTCGTCCGCGATTTTCCACGTCATCTCGGTCGCCCACATCTTGCACATGGCGGTCTCGATGCGGAGATCGCCCGCTTTCTTATCAACCAATGCCGAAGTCAAAAATGTGATCGCTTCCATCGCGAAAGTGTTTCCGGCCATCTCCGCGATTTTGCCCGCAATCGCGTAATGCTGGCCGATCGGCACGCCCCATTGCACGCGCTCGCTGGCCCATTTGCGCGAGATTTCGAGCAGGCGTTTGCACAAACCGACACACGCGGCGGGTATGGTTAGGCGACCGGTGTTGAGAGTAGTTAGGGCGACCTTCAATCCTTTCCCCTCGCCCGCGATCACGTTTTCTTTCGGCACGCGCACGTCTTTGAAGGTGACCACTCCATTGTAGAGCGCGCGCAGCCCCATGAAGCGACAGCGATACGGCATCTCCAAACCCGGCGTATCGACATCGACGATGAACGCGGTGATTTGTTTGCGCTCTTTGCCGTTGACCATCTTCGGCGCGGTCTTCGCCATCACCACGAGGACACCCGCTTTCAAGCCGTTGGTACACCAAAGCTTCTCGCCGTTCATGATGTAGGCGGAACCGTCTTCAGTGAGATCAGCGCGCAAACTCATGTTCGCCGGATCCGAACCCGCATTCATCTCGGTTAACGCGAAGGCCGAGATTTCTTTGCGCGCGACGCGGGGCAAATACTTCGCCTTCTGTTCTTCTGTACCGAAAAGGAGCAAGGGCTGCGGCACGCCAATGGATTGGTGCGCTGAAACGAGCGCGGTCAAATTTGCATCCCAACTCCCCAGCAACATCGCCGCGCGTCCGTAGTTGACCTGCGACAAACCGAGCCCGCCGTATTGCTTGGGCACCTTGATCGCAAAAGCACCCATCGCGAATAGATCGGCGATATTCTTCTGCGGGATCTCACCGGTGCGATCAATTTCGTCCGCATCGACATTCGCGTGCAGATATTCTTTCAGCTGGGCGAGGAACGGTTCGCCTGCAGCCCGGTCTTCCGCGCTCTGTTCTGGCCATGGAAAGATTCGGTCGAAGCCAAATTTCCCAATGAACAAATTGCTCGCGAAGCTTCCGCGTTCATCAAGCGGATCGCGCGAACTTTCCGTGAGTTCCAGCGCCGCGGCCTTTCCGGCCGACATCTTCGACGTATCGATGACCGAGGCGGCAGCCTTCGTCGTCGTCGCGCCGGTTTCGGCTTTGATTTGTTCAGGCGGCGCTTCGAGCGGTGTCTTCATAAAATGTCGTTCCGTCTTGAGCATGCTTGCGCAGTAAATCGCAAGCCGCAAACTTATCGCCTGCGATCGCGTGCAACCCGTCCGCGTCGGTCACGATTTTCTTGATCCCGACGTCGTCTGCATAACGGAGCGGCCCGCCGCGGAAAGGCGCAAAACCGGTGCCCATCATCATCCCAAAATCCGCGTCCTCGGGCGTGCGCACCACGCCTTCCTCCAGACAACGCGCCGCTTCATTGATCATGAGAAAGACAAGACGCGCGGCCAAATTTTCCACCGCGAAATGTTCGCCTGATTTCTGCCGCCATTCTTCAAGCGCTTCGTTATCGGTTTGCTGTTTGCCTTCGTACTTGTAGAAGCCGCTGCCAGATTTTCGACCGAGCAATTTTGCCGCGAGCATCTTGCGCAAAATCTCCGGGGCACGATCGCGATCGCCGTAGGTTTTCGCGAGCGTGTCGGCGATGTCGACCGTGATATCGATTCCGATTTTATCAATCAACCGCAGCGGACCCATCGGCATTCCCCATTGCAAGAGCGCATCGTCGATTGCTTTGGCGGGGACGTCACTTTGGAAAAGCTCGGCCGCATCGAGCAGGTATGGAAAGAGAACGCGGTTAACCAGGAAACCGGGACTGTCCCGCACCTGCACCGGCAGTTTTCCAATCTGTCGCGCGAAACCGAGCGCGCGCTCAATCGTTTCGGGCGCGGTCTTTTTGCCGACGACTACTTCGATCAATTTCATCCGGCTAACCGGATTGAAAAAATGCAGACCGACGATGCGCTCCGCCTTTCCGGCGTTCGCGCCGAGATCGGAAATGGAAAGCGCGGAAGTGTTGGTCGCGAGAATCGTTGTCTCCGGAGTCTTGGCCGCGAGATCGGCAAAGATTTGCTTCTTAATTTCCATCTTCTCCGAGGCGGCTTCGATCACGATGCCGATGTTCCGCATCTCGCCGGGATTGGTTGAGGCGACGATGCGGGCGCGACCTTCCTTCGCTTTTTCGTCGCTCATCAAGCCGCGCTTGACCGCGTCGCCATAGGTTTTTTCGATGGTGGTGAGACCACGATCGAGCAGCTCCTGATTCACGTCGCGCAAGATAACAGTCACACCGCGCGCACTGAGCCACTGCGCGATTCCCGAACCCATCACACCAGCGCCGATAACCGCGGCATGCGAAATCTTCTCGTTAGGCGATTTGGAAGTTCCTTTACGAAACTTGTCGCCGAGGAAGAAATTACGAATCAGATTTTGCGTTGTGGCGGTTTCGCCAAGTTCGACAATTGCGTCGACTTCCATGCCTAACGAGTCCTCGACCTGCTTGTTAGCAGTGATGATATCTAATGCGCGCTGCGGCGCTGCGTTGGGATCCTTGCGCAGCTTTAATTCCTTCGATGGCGCCGGCGGCTGCGTTGCTTTGCGTTTTCCTTCGGAGATTTTCTTGCGCGCGGCCTCGAGCAATTGCTCGCGCGGAACAACTTCATCGATCAATCCTAGCTTCAACGCCTCATCAGCCGAATGCAGTTTTCCTTTCGTGATCACTTCTGCCGCCGCATCCACGCCGATCAAGCGCGGCAAGCGCGTCGCCCCACCCCACGCCGGCACAAGACCGAGCGTTGTTTCCGGCAAACCAATTTTCGTGGAAGGATCATTGGAGGCGATGCGATAATCGCACGCGAGCGTGATCTCATATCCGCCGCCCGCACATGCACCGTGAATCGCTGCAACCGTCGGAACCTTCAGCGCAACCAGTCGATTGAAAACTTTCTGGCCTTCCGTAATGAAGGCGCGCAATTCTCCGGTTTGCGCCTGACGCAACAATGTCTGCAAATCCGCCCCGGCGATGAAAATGGATTTCTTCGCCGAAGTAACGATGACGCCTTTGAGCGATGAATCGCGCTCGATCTCATCAAGCTGCGCGCGCAGATCGGTCATCGTTGCTGCATCGAAAATATTCGCGCCCGAGTCCGGCCGATCGAAGGTTAGTACACAAATTTCATCGCTCACTTCGCGCTTAATCATCATCGCGTTTCATATTGGCGAGATTCGCGCAGATTCCAAGTGCGAGGCGAGAGACGCAGTGTTAGAACTCCGATGCCGCTGACTGGCAGCGGCTTTACCGCAGCGCAAATATGGTCGGCAAGCTTCTCCTTCCCGAGATCCAAAACATGGTGGCGGAACGCAATTTCGCCGCGCTGCGCGAATTGTTTTCCGATTGGGCGCCGGCCGATGTCGCCGAAGTGATTCTCGATATGCCGGAAGATGAGCAGGTGATCATTTTTCGCGTCCTCCCCTCCGCCCTGGCCGCCGATGTTTTCGAATACCTGGACGCGGATGCGCAGCAACAACTTCTGCGCGCGATGGCACACGAACAGTGCGTCGGAATTTTGAATGAAATGTCGCCGGACGATCGCACGGCCCTGCTCGAGGAAATGCCAAGCGCGGCGGCGCGCCAACTCATTCAACTGCTCACGCCGGACGAGCGCAAAGTAGCGACGCAATTACTCGGGTATCCGGAAGACAGCGTCGGCCGAATCATGACACCGGACTTTGTGGCGGTGCATGAAAACTGGACCGTGCAGGAAGTGCTCAATTACGTCCGTGAGCGCGGACGTGACAGTGAGACGTTGAACTTCATTTATGTCGTCGATGAAAAAGGAAAGTTGATCGACGACTTGCGCATTCGCGAGTTTCTCCTGCGCCCGCTCGACGCGCGCGTCGAACAGATCATGGATCGCAATTACGCGCATTTGTCCGTGAATCAGAATCAGGAAGATGCGCTCAACATTTTCCGAAAATACGATCGTGCCGCGCTCCCGGTGGTCGATTCGAAAGACGTGCTCGTCGGCATCGTGACGCAGGACGACATGCTCGACGTCGCCGAAGAAGAGGCTACGGAAGACATCCAAAAATTTGGCGGCATGGAAGCGCTCGATGAACCTTACATGCGCATTTCGCTCTGGAGGATGGTGAAGAAACGCGCGGGCTGGCTGATCGTTTTGTTCCTTGGCGAAATGCTGACCGCGACGGCGATGGCGAGCTATCAAGACGAACTCGCGAAAGCGCTCGTGCTCGCGCTCTTTCTCCCGCTCATCATTTCCAGCGGCGGCAATTCCGGCTCGCAAGCATCGACATTGATGATCCGCGCCATGGCGCTCGGCGAGGTGACGTTGCGCGATTGGTGGCGGGTCATGAGCAAGGAATTGCAGGCCGGTCTCTGTCTCGGCACGATTCTCGGAATCATCGGGACAATTCGCGTCGCGTTTTGGGCGCTGCTCGATAAGCATTATCTTCATCATCAACCGCCGGTGTATGGCGAACATTGGCCAGGGGTGGCGCTAACGGTGGGAATCACCCTCGTGGGCGTCGTGCTTTGGGGAACACTTTCCGGCTCGATGCTGCCATTCATCCTGCGACGCGTCGGCGCGGATCCGGCGACGTCGTCAGCACCGTTCGTGGCCACGCTCGTCGATGTGACCGGGCTCGTGATCTATTTCAGCATCGCGTTTCTCATCATGCACGGTTCGATGATGTAGGCGCGCCGCTCGAGTTTTAAAAAGGTTTGTTCGCCTTCACATCAAACCCGGTCCGGACCGGCGTGCCCGCGGAACCATCAGGTCTCTGCTCGGTGTACTCGAATTCGATCTTCCCGAATCTCAAGGCCACTTCATCGGTCGGTCCGCCATCGGAACCTTCCGCGTCGAAAGTTCGATACGAAGCGAGTGTCACGTCAATCAGGGTGATCTTGAATTGCGTGATGGTTTTGGTCGGCGTCTCACCGCTCAGAACTGCGAATTCGAAATGTTTGCCGGTCGCGCACGCCAACATAAGGATCGGACTCGCCTTGCTGGCTTTCATGACAACGTGGAGGTCTTGCATCATGACCTTGCCGGCCCCACCGCCGCCGCCAGTCGCCGATGAACTACCCTGCGATTCGGCCCACGAAAAGGAGTCCGCATCAATTTCCCCCGCGTGTCCCCTAACGGTGGATCCGCCCACGATGCTATCGATCTTCAGAAAGTATTTTAGCGTCGCCATGATGGTTATTTCTTTAATTACCTCTGCAGCGGAAAGCGACTAATCGAAGCCACAACTCTTCTCCTCTGTGTCGAGGAGACGTCTCGCGAACCGGTTAGGCAATCGCCACCCATTCGTTACCAACGCGTGAATCTGCGACTGCTTGCACGACGCGCATGTAGCGCACGCCTTCCTCGAAATCGGGTTTCGGTCGCTGCTTGCCACGTGATTTTACAGCAGCGATGAAGTCGTCTTCGACCTGCCAACCGCCCTCCAGTTCCTTGGTAATTTCCACTTCGTGCAAATCACGGTCGCCAACTTTTCCGGCGCGAATCGTGTCGCTGCCGAATTCGTAGCTCATCGTTCCAGCGTCTCCGTAAACTTCGACACGATCGCCCGAGGGCAACGCGTCGATGCCACTGAATTCCAGCACGCCTTCCGCGCCATTGGCGAAACTGCAAAGAATCGTGAGCAAATCCGGCACGATCACTTCGTAACCTTGCCGGACCGGATAAATAACTTTCCCGCGCGCGAAGACACCGGTGATATCACCAAACCAGCGTTGCAAAACTTCAACATAAATTCCGAGCGCGAGCACGTTGAGGCCGCTGATCTCAATCCGTTGCCGCCAATGCGGCGCGGCATCGGCATTTAGGTATGCGCCGGTGAAAGCATGCATGCGGATGTGATGCGGGCGACCGATGTAATTTTCCCCGAGCAGTTTTTTGACGACGAGATCGCCGCGCAATCCAAACGGCGGCGGGCAAAGCATCGTAACCAATTCCGGAAAACGGCGCGAGGCCGCGAGCATCTCCTCCGCTTCCGCCAGATCCATCGACATGCGGGCCTGACAAAAAACATGTTTGCCCGCTTCGAGCGCGGAGATCGTCACCGCTGAATGCATGTAGGGCGGTGTCCCGATCCAGACGGCGTCGAGTTCCGGCAGCGCGAGGAGATCGGCCCAGTTCTGCATCGGCACGGCTTCGGGCGCATTTTCTTCGCAAAATTTCTGCGCGCTTTCGTAAGTGGAATTCGAGACGGCCACGATCTCGACATCGGAATGTTTGCGTAACCCGGGGAGATGACGATCACGGACGATCGCGCCCGCGCCGACGATTCCGAGACGAATTTTGTTGCGACTAGCCATGATAAAAATAGTGATCGGCCGCCGCGAAAGATGCGAGACCAGAAAATTGAATAGCCTTTGACCGCGAGCCGCCGCGTACGTTCAAGATTCGCTTGACCCGTTGGCTCCTCCACGCAACTTTACGCGCTCCTTTTCCCGGAGACTTATGTCAAAAGTTTGCAGCATCACAGGTTCGAAGGTCACACGCGGCAGCATCATTCACCGTCGCGGTATGGCCAAGAAGAAGGGCGGCGTTGGTCGTCACGTGACGAAGAATGTGCCGCGCACTTTCAGCCCGAATCTGCACGAGCATCGCGTCTGGGTCCCGGAACTGAAAAAATTCATGCGCATCAAAGTGACCGCGCGCGGCATGAAGACGCTGAATAAGAACGGCGCTTACGCGACGTTAAAGAAGGCCGGACTGATTTCGGTCTAACGAGTCCTTACTCTTTCGCCGGTTCGGCGACGGGTTCGATCGATTGCTCGACCGTTATTCCCGCCTCGTCGCTCGGTTCGCGAAGTGGCAATCCCGCCGTTGGTTCGACCATGGGCGTTGCAACTTCCTCTTTCACCTCTGGACTCGGCGCCGGCGCCGGCGGCGGTTTAACACGCGGCAAATCCAAGGAGCCATCGTTAAACTCGATCACGTAACCTTCGTGAATTAACCAATGCAGATCGGAAGCAAGTGTGAGCTTCGCCTTCTCCGCCTCGGCGGCTTCGGCCGGCTGTAATTTTTCGGCGAGCTGTTTGCGATTTAAACCCGGCGTTTCGCCGAGCGCTTGCAGAATGGAATTAATCGACGCCGACACTCCGGCGCTTTCGTGACTGAACGGGCGAGTGCGAATCGGCGAAACGAAAAGCATTCCGCGACGATGCCGAAAAATATTCAGACCCGCGCCGCGCAAACCGCCCGCGAGTTCCTGCATCATTTTCGAGGGCGAACGGATTTCCTGCGACCACGCATTCTCGATCAAGCGACCAAGCGCGCGATCCGGCAAACGCCGGCTGAGGACGCCGCTGATCGTTAACTCATTAGCCGTGCGCAACAAAGTCGGCAGATGCGTTTGCCGAAAATGTCGTTCCGCATCCGCGCTGGTGTTGAAAGTAGTCGGCGTTTCTTCGCCCTTCGTGGTGAAGGTAGTGATGCTGCGCGCCTGTTCTTTCCATTGCTCGACCACCGCCGGATCGCTCACCACTTCGATCTGCCGTTGAAAATCCGGAAAGCTCATGCGCCGGCTGTAACGCTGTTCGTAGAGCGCGCGCAGCTGCGGCTGGTAAGCATGATGATTCGTGGGCCCAAGCAATGTCCCGCTCGCGCGATCGCGCGCGACGTTGGTGAAGTTGCCTTTGATCGGCTCCGTCTGCGTGACTTCGACGTTGTAAAAATCATCCTTCGCGCTTGCGAACGCACCGCTTTCCAAAATCTTGCGATCAACTGCGACGGCGCCGCGTTCGCCCAGTTGATGTAACGGCGCTTCTGCCGTGGCAGTGAGCTGCACATCGTAACGTTCCGGCTTGTCTAGAAACATGCGCGCGAGCGCGAAAACCGAATACGTGATGCTGCCCGATTTGATCTGCGCGACAACGCTTTCGAATGCAGGCGCATGGGGAATAAAACGCACGGTGACATTCGAAATGACAGGCTGCGTCTCGTGCGGTCGGTGTTCTTCGCGCCTACCATCCGGGCGTTCGTCTCTCCGTTCGGGGCCGCGCTTTCGGTCCGGACGCTTCGGCCCGCCACGCTGGTCGCGACCTTCCGGACGACGGACGCGCGGTTTGCGATCACGCGGTGGCCCCGATCCGCGTCGATCGAATTGCCGCTCAACCTCCTCGCCCTGGAAATCGGCGTAATCGTTTGCGCGCGTGGGTTCGTTGACCCAAGCCGGCATCATTTTCAGGTCGAGCAAATCGACTTCGGGGGAAGGCTCAGCCATCCTTCCTCTCTTACGCCAACGCGGCGCGAAGTAAACGATGAGACGCGTGCGCGGGCGGGAAATTAAATTGACAAGATGGCTAATTCATTTACTTGCCATCCTTGCCGGGATTGCTTTAACCACACCCCGAGAACGAACGAGAAATACGAAATTTTATGAGCGAGAAATCAATTGAAGAGAAGGTGAAGGACATCATCGTCGAGCAGCTCGGCGTGAATCCGGAACAGGTCACGCCCCAGGCCTCTTTCATCGAAGATTTGGGGGCGGATTCGCTCGATATCGTCGAGTTGGTCATGGCTTTTGAGGAAGAATTTTCCGTCGAAGTTCCGGACGAAGATGCGGAGAAATTGCAGACCGTCGGCGACGTCATCAAATACATCGAAGAGAAGCAGTCCAAGCAGTAACGCCTTCGCGCATACCTTCGAGAAAGCACGGCTGCGGCCGTGCTTTTTTGTTTCAAGTTGCAGCGAGAAATGACCCACACAGAGTGACGCCGTGAACTACGAAGTTCTTGATCATCCCCTCTTCCATGTGGGCGAGCATTACGTCTCCACGCTCGGCCTCATTGCCTTCGCGGTCTTGTTCGCCGTTGGCCTAACGCTGGCCAAAATTCTTCAGAGCGGATTCGTTAGGCGATTGTTCAGTCGCCTCAAGTTAGAAGCGAACTTCGTTGCCATCGTCACGACGATTTTAAGTCTGGCCGCGCTCGTTTTCTTTACCGTCACCGCAGTTAACGCCGCCGGCATCCCACTCGCCTGGAATGCGCCGCTGCCGAGTGTCAATCTCAGTCTCGTTCAACTTTTCCTGCTGATTCTGTTGTTGGTCGCAGTGTTTTGGATTTCTTCAAACACTAAACGGCTTCTTTTCAATCGCATTCTGAAAGACAGCGGCCTCGCGCGTTCGCTGCAATACGCCATTGCGCAAATCGCGAGCAAAGTCGTTCTCGTCGTCGGCATCCTGATCGTGATCGAGAACAGCGGGATTCATCTCGCCGCGCTTACGGTTTTCGCCGGCGCAGTCGGCGTCGGTGTCGGCTTTGGATTGCAAAACATCACAAGCAATTTCATCAGCGGCCTCGTCATTCTGGCCGAGCGGCCGATCAGCATCGGCGATCGCGTCGAAGTCGCGGGCGCGGCTGGACAAGTGCAACACATCGGCGCGCGCAGCACGGTCGTTTTAACGAACGACAACATCTCGATCATCGTGCCTAACCAGAAATTCATCGACTCGCCGGTGACGAACTGGACTTACGGCGATGATCGGCGAGTGCGTTTCCGCATCCCGGTCGGCGTCGCTTACGGAAGCGACATCGAGAAAGTGTGCGAGACCCTCATCGCCGTCGGACGCGAACATCCGCAAGCATTGCAGGAACCGGCGCCGGGCGTTTTCCTCAAAAAATTTGGCGATAACTCAATCGATCTTGAATTGGTTGTTTGGAGCGAAGAAATGAGTCATCGCCCGTCGCGTTTCAAAAGCGATTTGAATTTCCTGATCGAGAAAAGATTCCGCGAAGTCGGCATCGAAATTCCATTCCCGCAACGCGACCTGCACATTCGCAGCGATGCACGCGAGAAAGCCTGATCGCCTTCAATGTTGTCGGAGACCATTCCGTTTCGGGACGGAGTCGGAGAAGTCGTTAGGCTAGATGAAGTGCGCGGACTCGCCGCATGGGAGCAAGCCTTCGCCACGAAAGCGAAAGACCATCGCTTTTACGAAATCGCGGAGGAGACGCTTCAGCCCGGCTTTGATCATCGCTATCTGATCCTAAAAGATCCCGCCGGTGTGATTCGCGCGATCCAGCCGATCTTTTTCGTCCAGCAAAATTTGATCGAAGGCGTGCCGGCTTTGCGCGCAGCGGCAGAATTCGTTAGAAAAATTTTCCCGCGCTTTCTCACCATGCGCGTTCTCATGGTTGGCAATGCCGGAGGCGCCGGCGATCTGGCGGAGGGCGACGAGAAATGGATCGCGCGCGCGTTGGCGGAAACCCTGCCGGTCTTCGCACGAAGAGAAAAGGCGTCACTAATCGTCTTCAAGGATTTCCCGGCGAAATATCGCGACTCGTTAGGCCTGATGGGTTTCACGCGAGTCCCGAGCATGCCGATGACGCAGCTCACGCTCCGCTTCAAAGATTTCGACGAATATTTTTCGCGACTGAGCAAAGCGACACGCAAAGATTTACGGCGCAAATTTCGCCGCGCGGAAAAATTGCCGCCGCTCGAATTGGAAATCGTCAACGATGTCGCGCCTTACCTTGACGAAATCCTGCCGCTCTATCTGCAAGTGCACGAGCGCTCGGCGATGAAGTTCGAAACGCTGACCAAAGATTATTTCCGTTCGTTAGGCCAACGTATGCCCGATCGCGTCCGTTTCTTTCTCTGGCGACAAAACGGAAAGATCGTGGCCTTCAGCCTCGCGCTGGTGCACGACGGCGCCATTTACGACGATTATCTCGGGATGGACTATGGCGTCGCGCTCGATCTCCATCTTTATTTCCTGACCTTTCGCGACATCATTAGCTGGGCGATCGAAAATGGCCTAACGAGTTATCGCAGCAGTCCGCTCAACTACGAACCGAAACTGCATCTCGATTGCGAACTTATGCCGCTCGATCTTTACGTGATGCACACCTCGAAACTTCTGAACGCATTTTTCCGGCGCATCCTTCCGCTGCTCGAACCAACGCGGCACGATCGCGTGATCGCTAGATTTCCTAACGCGAATGAAATTCGGTAATCCCTGGCTGCAACTTGCGATCAGCCAATGCCTGACCTTGTGCGCGGACTTGTGTTTGAAACGCGGCGCAATGACTACGGTGCATCTTTCTCCAGCGTGGTCCTGGACGGGTCTAACCGGTCTCGCTTCACCACTCGTATGGCTCGGAATTGTTTTCCTGATTCTGAGCTTCATCACCTGGCTCTACGTTTTGCAGCAGCTTCCGCTTTCGGTCGCTTTTCCTGTTACACAGGTCGTGCATGTCATGGTGCCATTAGGTAGTTGGCTCGTGCTAGGCGAGGCCATAAGCCCGATTCGCTGGTGCGGTATCGCGTTGGTCGTGCTTGGTCTCTTTCTCGTCGCGAAGCCGGTCGCCAAATTGGAGGAACGTCTATGATGCCGCTCTCATTTCTTCTCATCGTCATTTCTCTCGCCGCCTTCGTGGCTGGGCAGCTCCTGCTTAAACACGCCATGCAATCGACCGTAGCGCGCGGATTCCGACAGCGAACGTTTCTCGTTTACATCGTCCTCGGCACCGCCGCGATGGCCGTTTCGTTTTTTCTCACGCTCGGTCTCCTGCAAAAATTCGATTTGAGTTATCTCGATCCGTTCCAGGGATTGAGTGTCATCTTCATCAGCCTGACCGCGGTCGTTTTTTTGAAAGAAAAACTGAATCTGCGCCTAACGATTGGTTCGCTGCTCATCGCTGCTGGACTGGTGCTCGTTTCCTTCAGTTAGGATCGGCCAAAGTTTTTCCAGCGCGGCCAGATTGGTTCGACGCGCTTCTTCAAAACTAAGCGGCGCGATTTTCGGATGGTCCCATTCGGCAGCGAACCTTTGTTTCCACCGCGCATATTGGGGCGGCGAAAACGCGCCACAGATATCGCCACCGACGATGCGAGTCTGGGCGCGTAATCTCTGCAAAGCCCACGCGACATCTTCCGTCGCAAATTTCCCGTTCTCCCAATTCGTGATCGAATCGCTCGCGCGCAGACAGTCGAGATCGATCGTCACGTAAACATCGAGGCCGCGCAGTTCGCTCACGAAACGCTCGAAATCCTCCCGCCAGGTCGCGAGAAATATTACGCCAGATCGATGCGGCCGATTCTCGCCCCACGCGCGCATCTCGAGTCTTCCTTCATTTTCCGCGCGGCGATTGCCGAAGAATTGACCCGGCCACCAGCATTCAAAATTTCCGCAACCCCACACGCTCACCTTGCGCACCTGGGGCAATTCGAGCGCGCGATTAATCCAGCCACCGCAGGCCCAACGTGGCGGACGCACATCCCAATCGGGATGGTTATCGAATGAAACCAAAACGAAGGGCTCGGACACGCGTCGCAGCCAAAGCGCCGTTAAATGATGAAAATCGCCGGAGCCATACAGCAGGAACGGCGGAAGGTGCGGCGCAGCTTCGCCATAAAAATTTTCGATCAAGCGCGCCGGAGCAGAGAAGCGCAACTGCCGTCCCCAATTTTTTAAATCGCGCGTCGCGTCCGGCGCGACCTCCACCGGCCAGGCATCATCCAGATTCAGGTGAAGCGCGCCGGCGGGAAAATTCATTTTCGCAAATTCGTGGCGCGCAACGGCAGCCTGCTACGCGATCCTAGGGTGCCGCCGTGAAAAAAACAAAGAAGCAACCGAGCAAAGAGAAACAGAACGAGGGACGCAGTTTTTTTTGCCGGGTGCGGGACGCGTTCGGCGTTTTCGCGCGTAAAACATCCTCGGTGCTCGGATCCGCCTGGGCGTTCGTGGTGGCGATTGTCATCATTGTCGTTTGGGCGCTGACCGGGCCGACCTTCCATTACTCCGACACCTGGCAATTAATTATCAATACCGGTACGACCATCGTAACCTTCCTTATGGTGTTCCTGATTCAGAACACGCAAAACCGCGACGCGAAAGCGGTGCATTTGAAGCTGGATGAATTGATTCGCGCGGTAGGCGGCGCGCGCAACAACCTGGTCGATCTGGAAAAATTGTCCGACGACGAATTGAAGACGATCGAGACAGAATTCGAAAGCGTCCGCAAGACGGCAAACCACGCGTCGGAAGCGATCGAAGATATCAGAGAAGAAACCAGCAAGCGCTAGCCCGCTTCATTTTCTGACAGCGGCAACGCTTCGCCGTTGCGGATAAAGATTTTTCCGCTCGGACACAAATCGAAAACTTCGCACCGTCGGCAATCAGGCCGACGCGCAAAACACCGGCGGCGTCCGTGCCAGATGAGCCAATGACTCCACACCGTCCAATGCTTGCGCGGCACGAACTTCATTAGATCGATTTCGATTTTTTCTGGGTCGGTCTGTTTCGTTAGGCGGAAGCGATGAGAGAGCCGAATTACATGGGTATCGACGACGATGCCTTCGTCTTTGTGGAACGCGTTGCCGAGGACAACGTTCGCCGTCTTACGGCCCACGCCGGGAAGCGCATGCAATTCCGCCATCGTGTCCGGAACCTGGCCTCGATGTTTTTCGACGATCGCGGTGGTCGCGCCTTTAATGCTCTTTGTCTTGCTGCGGAAGAAACCGGTCGTCCGAATTTGTTCTTCTAATTGCGGCGGCGCCGCCTTCGCGAAATCAGCCGCCGTGCGATAACGCGCGAATAATTTCGGCGTGACCATGTTGACCCGCTTGTCAGTGCACTGGGCGGAAAGAATCGTCGCGATCAGAAGTTGCAGCGGCGTTTTGAAAGCCAGCTCGCAATGCGCATCCGGATAAACTTTCGGAAACGCTTCCACCAATTTCTCGGCGCGCTCGCGAGCCGTCATACGACTTTCTTGCCCCGCACTTTATCGACGAAAATTTTGCCGCGTCGCAACACCGCGCGCGCCCAGGCATATTCGCTCGCCAGAATCGCGAGACCTAGGGGGATGACGATGATCGCGGGTCCGGGCAGAACAATCATGACGATGCCAATCAGAATCACGCTGGTACCCACGACCGAATAAACCACCTTTCGGACCCGCGGCATTTTATCCAAACCGAGTCGGGCATTCAGTCGCTCCTGCCAGCGACGTGTTTTCGCTTCCGCGGTCATGCCGCGATTAGGTCTGCGCGAAGGGCGCGAGCTTTTGTTCCAGTTGCGGCGGGACGTGCGCAGTAATGATGGCGAACTCGCCTTCGTAGCGCAGATCGAGCACATGACCGATGCGATGAATTTCCGCGATCAAACTTGATTCGGAGAGCGGAACGCGGAAGTGAAGATTCAACCGCCACGAACTCACCTGTTGCTGCAGCGCCTGCACCAGCGCGTTGACGCCTTCGCCGGAACGCGCGGAAATTGCGACACTGCCGGGATAGCGTTGCCGAAAGGAAGCGATTAAGTCCGCATCGGGCGCGGCGTCGATTTTGTTGAAGACAAGCAGCGTTTGTTTGCCATAAGCATCGAGTTCTTTCAAAACAGTGTTCACCGCCGCGATGTGCTCATCGACGCGCGGATGGCTGAGATCGACCACATGGATCAAAAGATCAGCTTCGCTTACTTCCTCGAGCGTGGCTTTGAAGGATTCGATGAGCGTGTGCGGAAGGTTGCGCAAAAAACCGACCGTGTCGGTGAGCAGCATGCGCTCTTTGTTCGGCAGTGTGAAACTGCGCGTGGTCGGATCGAGCGTAGCGAACAAACGATTCTCCGCCACGACGTCCGCGCCGGTGAGCAAATTCAGCAAGGTAGATTTTCCCGCGTTGGTGTAACCGACAACCGCGCCGACGGGCCATTGATGACGGCGGCGACCTTCGCGCTGCACGCCACGAACTTTGCGCACACCGGCGAGATCGCGCTCCAAACGCGCGATGCGTTCCTGCACACGGCGACGATCGACTTCGAGCTGCGTTTCGCCCGGACCACGCGTGCCGATTCCCCCGGTCTGCCGCGAAAGGTGCGTCCACATTCTCGTCAGGCGCGGCAACAGATATTGCAGCTGCGCCAGTTCAATTTGCAGCCGGCCCTCGCGACTCCGGGCGCGCTGCGCGAAGATATCGAGAATGAGCTGCGTCCGATCCAAGACCTTTCGCGAAAAAAGATTTTCCAGATTGCGGCCCTGCGCTGGGGAAAGCTCATTGTCGAAAATAACCGACGTGACCTGTTGATCTTGAAACGACTCCTTGATCAGCTCCGCTTTTCCTTTGCCGATGTAATAAGGCGCAGTCGGTTTATCGAGTCGCTGCGTGACGGTGTTAACCACGTGGGCGCCGGCTGAATTGGCGAGTTCGCGCAGTTCATCCATGGAGTCGGCCAAATCCCATTTCGAGACGCCGTCTTGCTCGAGTCCTACAAGGAGCGCGCGCTCCGGGCGATTCTTCGACTGAACTTCAATCATTCTGCTGCGCGAAAGACAGACGTGCCTTGCGCGTGATCCATTCAATGGCTGCGGCGGAGCCGTGGCGCGAGAGGTTCAGTGGCTCAAAGGTACTTTGACGACGAAACCAGGTCAATTGTCTTTTGGCATAGCGGCGCGTCGCCTGTTGGATGGCGGCGATGCATTCGCGCTCGGAAATTTTGCCGGCAATGAGGTCGCGAATTTGTTGCAAACCGAGCGTCTGCGCCGCGGTCGGCCCGATTTTTATTGCGGCGCGCACTTCATCGACGACGCCGGCCGCGAACATCTTCTCTACGCGCGAATTGATGCGCTCATAAAGTTCGTCGCGGTCGCGGAAAACGAAAACGCCGGCGACAGCACCAGGCTGCCGTTGCCGTTGTGTTGAAGCCGGGCGCCCGGTTAACAAGCAGATCTCGAGCGCGCGAACCAAACGGCGTTTGTTTTGTGCATCGATGGTTTGCGCCGTTTCCGCATCGACTCGTTGCAGCCTAACGAGCAGTTCGCGTTCGCTGAACTGATTCAAACGCTCGCGCAAATCGAAATTCGCCTTCGGCAAGGGCGACAATCCATCCGTTAGCGCTTTCACATACATCCCGTTGCCGCCCACGACGACGGCGCGAATCCCACTCATCGCGCTCAACGCCAAACGGCGAAACTTTTCGGCATTCATCTCTTCGGTCAGCGGAACTACGCCAATCAAATGATGCCTAACGAGCGCTAGCTCTTTTGCGTTCGGCTTGGCCGTGAGCAAGTCCAGTGCGCGATAAATTTGAAACGCGTCCGCCCCGACAATTTCCGCGTCACACTTGCGCGCGACTTCGATCGCGATCTCCGTTTTTCCAACCGCGGTCGGCCCGACAACAAAAAAACCGGGAGCGAGGTTTTCGTCCTCCGCTCCCGGTTTATGCAATTTGCCTAACGACTAGTTGGTCGCGTGGTGTTCGCTCGATTTCGCACCGCTCACCAGCAGCTTGCGACCGAGAAACTCCTTGTCGTGTAGTTCGTTTACCGCACGCTTCGCTTCCTCGACGGTCTGCATTTGCACGAAGGCGAAACCTTTCGAGCGCTGATTGTGTTTGTAGGTCACAACCTCTGCGTTTTGCACCTGACCGACGCCGTTAAACAATTCGAAGAGATCGCTCTCCGTGGCGTCGAAGGACAGGTTGCCGACGTAAAGACGCGGCGTCGTGACTTCGACCGACTCAGGCTTACGGGATTGCGGTCGCGGTGCCTGCTGTGATCCGTTGCGCGACGGCTCGGGCCGGCGCTGCGCAGGCTGTTCTTTTCCGTTCCCGCTGAAAAATCCCGTGATCTTTTCCCAAAGCGTTTTTTTGGCTGTCGCCTTTGGTGTGCTGCTCTGCTGCCGATAGGGACGTTCGCCGCCCCCGCGGCGGGAACGACCGCCGCGCGAACGCCGCTGGCCTCTCCCCGATGAATGAGATGTCATATTGATCCTCGATGTTGTTACAGTTCGGGCGGAGCGCATGCCTTGATGCCCGTTCGGGAACAAACGGCCCCCCACGGGGTACTGAAAATTGCTCAGTTTGCCTATCCGAAAACTCCGCCACCTGATGGCGGGAGAACGACGACCGGCGGACCGCATTGATTACGCGACTGAACAGCGGAGATGCAAAAACACGCATCATGATTTCAAAAATTTGCTGAACCGTCGTGAAAAGCGGACGCCCGGATAATCCGACGAACCCTCCCGACATCTGTGAATAAGTATGGCGGAAGTAATGGCGATTGCAAGAACGGTGGTTAAGACGGTGCGACTTTGGTTTCCTAAGTGTCTTCCTGAGGCTGGCGAAGCACGCCGAAGGATCTCGTGCTTGGCCTAGCGGCAGGGCGCGAGATCCTTCGCCGTCTGTGCGGCTCAGGATGACACGCAGCGGAGGCGACTTGGCCTAACCAGCGGTTCGAGTTTTGTGGAACCACTCTATAAATTTCGGCAGCCCCACCCGTAGCGGCGTCGTCGGATTATAGCCGAGCAGCTTTTTCGCTTTCGAAATATCAGCGCACGTCAGCGGGACATCGCCGGGTTGTTCGGGTAACTGATTGATCTTCGCTTTTTTTCCGAGGGCGTTTTCAATCGCAACGATCAATTCGCGCAACTCGATCGTCTGGCATTCGCCAAGATTGAAAATGTCGAAAAGCGGCCCGTCGTACTTCAAGGCCGCGGTCACGCCCTGCAGAATATCCTCTATATAAGTGTAGTCGCGCCGCGTCGTCCCGTCGCCGAACTGATTGATCGGCTCGCCCGCGTGGATGCGTTTGGTGAATTGGTGGATGGCGAGATCGGGTCGTTGACGCGCGCCGTAGACAGTGAAGAAGCGCAAAGCAACGACGCGCATCTGATAAAGGTGCGAAAAGGTCGAGCACAGGAATTCGCCGGCGATTTTCGTCGCCGCGTACGGGCTGATCGTTTGCGTGAGATGCAAATCTTCCGAGAACGGCACCGTTTTCGAAACACCGTAAACCGAAGAACTCGAGGCAAAGATGAAACGCTCGATACCGACTAACCGCGCCGCTTCCAACAGGTGCAAGGTGCCATCGACATTCGTGTCGTAATAAAGTTGCGGCTGCGCAATCGAGGGTCGCACTCCAGCGCGCGCGGCCAGGTGCGCGATGACATCGAATTTCTCGCGATGAAATAAATCGCGCACCGCCACAGAATCGCGCAGGTCGAGCCGATGAATCGGCACTACACCTGCCACAGCCGCGACGTTGGCGCGCTTAATCGCGGGATCGTAAAAATCGTTGAAGTCGTCGAGAATTGAAACTTCGTGTCCGGCGGCCAACAATTTTTCCACGAGGTGCGAGCCGATGAAACCAGCTCCGCCCGTCACCAAAGTCCGCATCGGGCGACCCTAAAAGTGAAGCTGAAGACGAGCAAGGGCAGAACAAGTATCGGCGTGATCCTCGCGCTGCTTCTCGTGTTCTTGCTCGCGCTGGCCGGCGATCTGTATTTTCGCTTCGCGCACCAACTTCGACCGCAGCGCGACTTCGCCTTTCAATTGCCATCGCCTTTGGAATTAGCGTCGTTGCCCACGGCGACGCGTTTCGATTTTCCTATCGGCAGCGAACACGGCGCGCTCATCTACAACGCGCAACCTTTCACAGAAAATCGACATCTGGGCGACGACCTCAATGGCATCGGCGGCGAAAACAGCGATCTGGGCGATCCAGTTTTTGTCGTGGCGGATGGCCGCGTCCTTTTCGCGGAGGAAGGCGGACCTGGCTGGGGAAACATCGTGATCGTCTTGCATGCCTACGATGAAAATGGCGCGCGCAAATATGTGCAGTCCTACTATGCGCATCTCGAAAAAATACTCGTTAGGCCGCATCAGGATGTGCGGCGTGGTGAACAGATAGCCACCGTCGGCAACGCGAACGGTCGCTACCTGGCGCATCTCCATCTGGAGATGCGCGAATTTATCACGCCTTTCATCGGGCCCGGCTATCGCGAAGACACGCGCGGCTGGATTAATCCCAGCGAATTTATCCGGCAACACCGCGGCGCGCCGGATGACGATGTCGGTCGATTAGAGGTGCCGCAGCAGATAAATCCAGTTCAGCAAAGCGGCTCCGGAAATTAGCGGCACGAGATAATGTCGCGAGATCGCCAGGCGAAAACGCGGCCGGCGCCTAACGAGAACTAGAAGCGCGTAGACGTCATAAATTGCGACGGCGAAATAGCTAAGCGTCGCCAGAGGATTGAATCGCCACGCCCCAGAAAAATCGCCGTGCGAAAATGCCAGCGCCGCATGCGTAGAGCCGCAGGTCACACAAGGAATTCCGAGCAAGGTGTGAAAGATGCATTGCGGCAAAGGCAATCCGACTCTCAGCCATGCGCAGAGGAGAACGGCGCTGGTAATTGTGACCGCGAGCCAGATCAATTCATGATCGAGTTCGCCCGCGCGCAGACGCCGCACTTCGAAACGCATCGCGTTCTAGTGCCAATTTCCCGCCATCGCGCCACCGATAATGGCGGCACCAAAAAAGATCGCTCCGCCGCAGCAAACAATCATCGGTAACAAGACGGCCACGACTGCGCGCCAGGTATCGGTCTCATGCGCGCGCGCCAGCCCGATGCTGCCGACGATAAGCGCCGCGACCACCGCGATGAGCCCGCCGCAAAAAGGAATAACGTTGAGCAGATGCGCCGAACCGTTGCCATAGGACAGGACGCGCAACGTTGTTTCAAATGGGTACTTCGCGCCGCCGACAATCATCAAACAAACATGCGTAATCGCCGAACCAATAAAGATGCCGAGGAGAACAAAAACAGGAATGAAAATGATGATGAGAATGGAAACGAATCCCAGCCCGAAGAGCCCCCCGAGGCCCGTGCGCCCGAACCCCATGCCTAAAGATTTCATGAAGAATTGATAGAGTAACGAGATCAAAGAACCGGCAGAGCCGCAGATGACCGCGTAAAGCAACGGATCGCCCAGGCCTCCTTCGCGTTTCATGATCGCGAAGGCGTGATCCGGTTTGCTCAGCACCATCATGACCGTCTCGATCAAGGCGTTGAAAAAGTTATCGCTCGTGCGGTTTTCCCACGGCAATCCGGTGCGCGCGGTAATCGTCGGTGTCGCCACTGGAACGACGGGCTGTGGAGTTGTTGCTGGTAACGACACGTCAACTTGCGGTGGTGGCGGCGCAGGCGTGGGCACGCGGAAACTTTCCAATTCGGAAAGCGGCCGCCAGGTCGGCATACCGTCCGTCCAACCGAGATCGGTCCCGATGAATTGGCCGGTGCGCAATCCTTCGCGCACTTTTTCTTCCTCGAAAATCCCAAGAGTAGCGCCGCTGCGGCTGACGTGAATCATCGCCATATGAATGCGGTTCTAAGACAGCTGCGCGAAGTCAACGCCGCAGAGCGTTCCCTAGCTGCGGTTCGCACTCGGCTCCGCCGAATCGAGCGCGCGCCAGAAATACCAGGCGGCGACAGAGCGATAAGGCCGCCATTTTTCTCCGATGCGATGCAGCTCTTTCGGTTTCGGTAATTTTCGTTTTCGAAAAGTTTTCGCGTAACCCTTTTGCACGCCGTAATCGGTCACGGGCCAAACGTCGGGCCGGCCCATGCTGAAAAGCAAAAGCATTTCCACCGTCCAGCGCCCGATCCCGCGAACACTCGTTAGGCGTTCGATGATTTCTTCGTCGCTCATTTTTGCCAGCGCGCCTGCAGACGGCACCACGCCTTCAATCGTCTTGGCGGCGAGATCTTTGAGCGCGGTGGTCTTGCTCCCGGACAAGCCGGCCGCGCGCAATTTTTCGTCCGGCGTCGCCAAAACTAATTTCGGATCGAGCCATTTTCGTTTCGGATACAACGCACGGACGCGGCCCCAAATAGTCGCGGCCGCCTTCCCGCTCAGCTGTTGGTAAGCGATCGATTCCGCAAGGGAATCAAATGGCCTAACGAGTACAGCCGCATGCGCTTCATAAGGTCGCGCACGCCTGATTAGCTCCGCCAGACGCGGATCGCTTCGCGACAAATGTGCTTCCGCGGCCCTCATGTTGCTCTTGTTTAGCGTTTCCCCTTCAACACGTAAATCCGCTTTGTGAAACCAAATCCCTTCGTTACTGTGCGCGCATTGATGAGAAAAAGTTTTCTGATCGGCGCCATCGTTCTCGGTTTTTCGCTGCCGTCCTGGGCGGGAACGGAGTCACACTACTTCGCTAATGCACAGACGGAAAAAACACCGCTCGACCTCTTCAGGGCGGACGGCAGCTACGTTTTCGAGAGCCAGCTTAGCCAGGGTAGGACGGATTACGGGAAGCAGAGTGCCTTCGAACTCGAGGCGGAATACTCCCATCGTTTTCATATTCAGGGGAATTGGTACTTCCGCGCCGGCGTCAATTACAACCGCTTCGATTACAGCAGCACCAGCATCGGCACGCCCGATTATCTACAGAGCGTCGGCGCATTGCTCAGCATCGAATACATGGTTGGCGCGGATCGCGGCGCGTTCCTGGAAGTGCGGCCCGGCTTTTATGGCCAGGATAATTTCGGCAGCGAGTCGTTTGATATTCCGATCACGCTCGGGCGCGCCTGGGTTTTAAAACCGCACAAAATTTTTCTCTTCACCGGCGTCAACGCCTCCTTCCTGCGCGCGGAATATCCTGTCTTGCCCGTGGTCGGTCTGGTCTGGCACGTCGACGAGCACTGGCTCATCTACGGCGTGCTCCCGGAACCGCGCATCGTTTATATGCCTAACAAGCAGTTGGATCTTTGGCTCGGCGGCCAGCTCACCGGCGGCGCATTTCGTACCGCGGAAAACAACAGCGTTTTCCCGGCCAGCCTGAGTCACGCTGTGGTCGATTATTCCGACTACCGCGCGGGCGCCGGCCTCACCTGGCATATCAGCGACACGGTCGATCTCCTTCTCGGCGGCGGTGTTTCCATTCAACGGCGTTTCAATTTCGAACGCGTCGAACAGGATTTCAAAAGCGATCCGGCGCCGTATGCGCGCCTGTCTCTGAAAGCAGAATTCTAGTCGCGGGCCGATTTCGCCTAACGAGCAGTTAGCGGTTTACTGTTCGATTCGCCGCAAAAGAAATGCTGCGCCGCCGAAGGTCAGCAGCGTCCCCGCGCAGAGGATGAGCAAGCTCGGCAAATAAAACGACGGCGCAGCGTGGTAAAGATTTACCAGCCGAAACGCGCGGCAGAAATGCGTGAGCGGAAAAATTTCCGAGATGTAGCGAATGCCGGCGGGCAATTGCTCGAGGGGCGCAAAAGCCCCGGAGAGAACAAAGACCGGCAGCAAAAAGAAAACCGAAAATTGGATCGCCTGTGTTTGCGTGCGCGAGAAGGCGGAGATGACGAGTCCCAGGCCTAACGAGCAAAGGAGAAAAACCACGCAGATCAACGCCAGCACGGCGGGCTGATGAAATTCCACGCCAAAATGCCAGCCAGCCAGAAGCACGATAACGAGAATGAGCCCGAGCGAGATCGTGAGATACGGGACGACTTTGCCGAGAACGATTTCGCGACGCCGCAAGGCCGTCACCATCAATTGGTAAAGGGTGCCCGACTCGCGTTCGCGCGCGATCGTGCAGGCCATGAGCGTGACCGTGATCAATTGCAAAATCAGACCGATCACGCCGGGAATAACGTAGTCGATGAATCGCCCCTTCGGGTTATAGAGCAGTTGTTTGTCGATCGACCACGGCTCCATCGCGGAAACAAATTGCTTCCGCACTTCCACTGGAATTTTTTCCGCGAGATCGAAGACCTCATCCGGCAGCGCGTCGATCATTTGTTGTCGCTCAGCCAATTGAAAATCGCCCAGCGTTTCCTGCACACTGCCGAGAAGTTGCGGCGCAATGTTGGTGTCGCTTCCATCGAGATAAAGCTGCAGCGGAATCGGTTTACCATTCGTTAGGCCTTCGCTCCAACCGTTCGGAATCACCAGAGTCGCCTGCACGCCTTGGCGCAGAAGATCGCGATTCACGCCGCTGCCCGGCCGTTGCAAGCGCCAGCGAAAAGTTTTGTTAGTTGTGATCCTGTCGATGAAACGCTGCGCGCGCGGCGAGTTATCGGCATTGACCAAAACCGCGGGCACATCTGTCATTTCGCCCGCTTCAAAAGCGTGCCCGAAGACGAGGGTAAAAATTGGCGGCAAAACGATGAGCAAAATAAGCACGCGTCGATCGCGCGCGATGTGCAGGAATTCCTTGCGCGCCACGCTCGCAATCGCTTCAAAGGAAATTAATTTCATTGCGCTAAGGGTTTCAGCACCGCGGTGTAACCTTGCGAGTAGGCGGTGAAAACATCTTCCATGTCGGGTTCGACCCAGCGTTGCCCTTTCCATTGCAGATCCGGAAATGGCCAATTTTCCCGCCAACGCCTAGCGAGTTCTTCCGGATGCGCGGCGTAGATGCGCAAACTACCGCTCCGCAGAGAAACGCCCAGGACGTCCGGCTGATCGCGCAGCCTAACGAGTGCTGGCATGGCCGGCTCGACATCCATCTCGAGTAGCTTGGTGTTGAAACTGGAAATGAATTCACGCGGCGCAGCCTTCGCCAGCAGTCGGCCTTGGTCGATGAAACCCGCATCGGTGCAGCGTTCCGCCTCATCCATGTAATGGGTCGTGATAAAAATCGTGATCCCAGCGTTGCTCAAATCGTAGAGCAAATTCCACAGCTGCTGGCGATGGACCGGGTCGAGCCCCGACGTGGGCTCATCCAGAAATAGCAGCGGCGGCTCATGCACGAGCGCGCAGGCGATAGCGAGCAGTTGTCGCATTCCGCCGGATAGACTCCCCGCTGACATGTCGCGTTTCCCTTCCAGGTCGGTCAAAGTCAGCAGCCGTTTGATGCGCGCATCGATCTCACCGCGCGGAACGCGGCAAGCCCCGGCGAAGAAACGCATGTTCTCGGCCACCGTCAGATCGCGATAAAGACTGAAACGCTGCGCGACGTAGCCGAATTTTGTTCGTACGGTCTGGCGATCTTTCCAGACGTCGTAGCCGGCGATGGTGGCGTGCCCGCTGGTTGGCCTAACGAGTCCACAAAGCATGCGCATGGTCGTAGTTTTACCCGCCCCATTCGCCCCGAGAAATCCGAAGATCGCGCCGCGCTCGATGCGGAGCGAGAGCTCCCGTACCGCCTCTACCTTTCCGTAGGCTTTGCCCAATTTCTCGATGGAAATGGCCGGCTCGTTCATGGCAAGAATGTCGTTGCACTATGCCGTCATACGAAACGATGCAAACTGAAGCTGCATTTGCCTAACGAGTGATCCAACTCGCTCGACTTCGGCATCCGCCGCTTGCAAAGCAAAACCACGCCGGAACATTGCGGGGATGTCTTCCCGTCTACTTGCTATCGCTGCCGGTTTGCTGATTGCAGGATCGGTTGACCTGAAGGCAGACCCGTTGGGTGAACTAGCCAGCTTCACCGTTTTCAGCAGCGTTAATCTCAGCGAACTAAAAAGCGACGCGAAATCGCTGCGCGGACCGGCCCTGGGCAACTCGCGTTTTCAATCGGTGCAAACGGTCTGGGTCACGCCCGGTTCGCCCGCGCAGGTCGGAGCGGCCATTCGCAATTTCAATCCTTCAGGCCACTCCGATCTGCATGTCCTGTTGCATTCCAACGGCTCGAGTTTTTCGCGTTTGAATAACCTGCCGAGCGACGGCGCGGTGCAATGGCTGAAGGACGCGACTGAGAAAAAGTCGAACGAGCTGCAAATCAGTCGCGAGGAAGCGGCCAAGTCCGGAGCATTCGCGCAATTCTGGTCGGGCATTTTGAGTGCGCGTTCGTCAGCCGGAGTTTTCGATCAACCGTCTTACGACCACACCGGCAAAAACATTCGGCCGGGCGAAGAGGTAAATTCGATGCTCGCTCAGCAGGGAAAAATTCGCCAACGATTCTCCGGAGTTATCGGATCCGGCGGAGAAAAATATTGGGAACTGCTCGACGTCGATAAGAAAGGCGTGCTCACACTCGGCGCTTCCTTCACCAAAGGAATGCAATCAGCCGACGTTCTTTACTATGCGAGCGGAGGCTACTATGCAGCGATCACCCTTTACCAATTCTGGCCAGTGGAGGTGGACGGCAAATCTTCCACGCTCGTCTGGCGCGGCGACCTGGTGTCATCCGCAGAATTGGCCGACCTGCGCGGCGTCGAAAGACTCGGCTCCGAGTCGGCCTTAATTCGAGACGTAGCCCGGTCAGTTCGCGCCTTGCGCTCCGATAGCTCCAGCCACTAAGGTCTGGCCCACATCTCCATCTCGCACGCTCGCATGAAGAATCGCCTTTACCGTTTCCTCTTTTGTTTTTGCCTAACGAGTCCTGCGCTCTTCGCCGGCGGACCCACTGTGGAAACGCCGACTTCGAATGACGTGGCGACGGAAGAGACACACGGTTTTCCGTTCGAAGCCGATTTCGAATACGGTTACATCGGTCAGGGCGAAGTTTCGCGCGGACGTTTACCGAATCTCCGCGACGTAAATGATCTCGATGAAGATTATCTTTTCGCGCGCTTCATCTACACCCCGCGCATCAAATTTGGCATCCTGCGTCTCGGCGCGGTTTACGAGCGTTTCGGGTTCGGCGCGCCGGACCTTTTCGAAGTGCCGAGCGGCCTGCAATCGCTCTCCGGTGTCTTCGGCCTGGATACCAAATTATCCGACGCGATCCTCATTCGCTTCGAAGCAACGCCCGGCTTCTACAGTTCGAAACATATCGACGGTAATGATTTTCACGCGCCCATGATTTTGGGCGGCACTTATATTTACAGTTCCGATCTGCAATTCGTTTTCGGCGTGAGTTTCGATTACGAACGCGAAACCCCGGTCTTGCCCGGAGGCGGCATTCGTTGGCGGCTCGCTTCGCAGTGGCTGCTCGATGCCGTCCTGCCCACGCCGCGATTAAATTACGAAGTGACGCGGAACTTCACCATCTACGGTGGCGCGGACATCAAAGGCTCGACCTTTCGCGTTGATGATAGTTTCGGAAATCAGCGTGGCGACTCGCGCTTGAATCACGCCGTGGTCACATACACGGAAGTGCGCGCCGGCGTTGGTATGGAATTGAAAGTCGCGCCGCAAATTAAGGTCTCGATCGAAGGCGGCTATATGCCCTATCGCACCTTCGATTTCTACCGCGCCGACGTTCGTTATCATAACGAAGAAGGCGCGCCCTACGGCTCTCTCGCCATCCGCGCCGCGTTCTAACGTAGATGTCGATCCAACGCGCCGATCTTGCGCGTCTCGGGCCAGATTTTCCCGACCGCGAGAACGACCAAAATCGTCCCCATACCCCCGCCCACCACCGACTTCACCGCACCAAAGGCCGCGGCCGTTAATCCCGACTCCAACGCGCCGAGTTCATTTGAGGTGCCGATGAAGATATTGTTTACCGCCGAAATGCGTCCGCGCATTTCATCTGGCGTGAGCAATTGAAGAATGGTGTGCCTAACGACCACACTAACGGTGTCGAAAGCTCCGGTGAAAAAAAGCATTGTGAGCGAAAGCCAAAGGTAGCGCGACAGACCAAAAATAATTATCGAGGCGCCGAATCCGGCTACGCACCAGAGTAAAGTCTTCCCGGCTTTTCTCATCGGCGGAAGATAGGCAATCGTGATCGCCATCAACAGACCACCCACCCCCGGCGCGGCGCGCATCCAACCGAGTCCGATCGGGCCGCAGCGCAAAATTTGATCGGCAAAAATCGGCAACAAGGCCGTCGCGCCGCCGAGAAAGACCGCCGCCATGTCGAGCGTGATCGTGGCGAGAATAACCTTCCTGCTCAGGAGGAAACGCAGTCCACTCAGCAAACTTTTCCACGCGCCCTCCTGCACTCGCCGACCCTGACTCGTATTTCGAATCGGCAGGACGAGAAAGAAAAACGCCATCGCGCAGACTGCGTCTAACGAGTAGATGAAATGAAAGCTCGTCCGCACGATGAGCAAGCCGCCCAAGGCCGGACCGAGGATCGATGCAATTTGAAAGACACTGCTATTCCAGGTGACCGCGTTGGCGAAAGTGTCGCGCGGCACCAGGATTGGAAAATAAGAACTGCGCGCCGCCCAACCGAATGTTCTTCCGCAGGCTGCGACCAAAAGCAGCAAATAAATTAGCGGAACCGACAGATCATCGAAGTGATAGGTCGGCGTGCGTTCGAAGACCGAGGCGATGGAAGTGAGCGCTTGATTTCCCCAAACCAAAAAACCGAGACGCGGAACTGCCAGGTGTTGCCAGGAAATTAGTGCTAGGCCTAACGAACAGATGGCACTGAGTGCCTGCGAAAGCAGGATGATGTATTTGCGATTAAACCGATCGGCCAAATGTCCCGCAGGTAACGACAAGAGAACAACCGGCGCAGCAATGGCCAATCCCACCAACCCAAGCGCAGTGGCCGAATGCGTCCGCTGATACATTTCCCACTCAATCGCCACCACCAGCATTTGCCGGCCAATGACGGAGATGAGATTGCCTAACGAGTAGTAGCTGAACGCTCGAACGCGAAAGGCCGCGTAGGGATCGTGCCGCTGGAGTTTTTGCTCAATCGCTCCTTCGGCCGTGGCCGGTCGCCTAACGACTGGTCGTTCGTAAGCGGCCTGTTCGCCGTGCGGCTCCTCGTTCTGCACTAATTACGGAACGTAAATCGCCGTGCCCTGCAGGACATTTGCGCCGGTCGGCACATCGAAGGTCGATTCGGTGTTAAAACCGTACGCGCTGTGCCGGGTGAAGTGATAATTGGAAGTTCCAATCCCCACGCCGATGACCGGCCCGTTCTTCCGCACCACCCCGCTCGCGATCAATCCATTCGCGCCGACTGCGGCCGCTTTCGTGCGCAATTCTTCCATCGAACGACCTTCCACGATGGCGATCTGCTCGAAATGTTTCGGCGGCTCGCCGTAAACCCGCACGCCGGCCGGATTTCTAATTCCTGCGCGCGCTGGGCCCAACATCGTTGTCTGTGGCGCAGTCGTGCAGCTCGCGAGCAAAGTGAAAGCACAAAGTGAAACGAAACCGCATGTGAGGCGCATGGTTCACAATCAAAGGCCGCGCTGTTTACTGCAACCGATAGATTTCAAGCAGCGCGATGCCGCTGCCGCCACCGTTGCCTCGGAGAATCACCGTGTAAACGCCCGGTCCGGCCGAAATAATTGCGGCCGATTCCAACTCGTCAGGCGGTGTAAGCGAGCGACTCTGAATTTCCACTGCCTGCGTATCTCGCCAGTTATCATTCGCCGCCACAATCGCGCCGTTACCATCGTGAATTTCGATCGCCGGATCGGCCAGCGGCTCCGCAATTCCAGCGGCCGCGAGCGACGGTCCGAGAGCGCGCACGAGCAGATTCGCGCTCATCCCATTGCCACGCACAATGAAACCTCCGATCATGACTTCATCGCCAGTCCCGACAAAACCGCGCGCGCTTAAATTCGCGATGCGACTGCCTAACCACTGGTCGCCTTCATAGACTTCGAGCAAAGCGACGCCCGTTCCGGCGTTCTGCCCCGTCATGGTGGCGGTATAAACGCCGGGCGGCAGCGTCTTTATCATGGCGGATTCCGCATCGTTCGACGGCGCCAATCCGCTCGCGAGCAACTCGCTCTGTTGCGTGTCTTTCCAATTCAGATTTTGCGCAAAGTTATTGCCTAACGAGTCGTGCAACTCCATCGCTGGATCGGGCAACGGACTAACAATCCCCGCCGCGGCCAGCGACGGACCAAGACCACGCACGATCACGCGCTTCGACAAATCGCCCGTGATGATAAAACCGCCGATCATCAATCGCTCCCCCGTATCCACGCGCAGGCGCACGGAAATATTCGCGAGTTCCGCCGTCAGCGGCGGCGGCGCAAAAATCGGCAGGATAATCGGCGTCGGCG
This sequence comes from Chthoniobacterales bacterium, assembly GCA_038237435.1. Classification (GTDB taxonomy): domain Bacteria; phylum Verrucomicrobiota; class Verrucomicrobiia; order Chthoniobacterales; family UBA10450; genus JACCTI01. Next base: position 212,575 of record JBBRYT010000004.1, on the reverse strand, counting down.
GATCGGAAATGCCGACAGGATCGCGCGGGAATTTTGCGTAAGGCAAGCGCGTATCGTCGAATTCAAAACGATCCGCTTCGATCGCGATCGGCGGGAGAAAAACACTGGAACCTGACGCACCGACGATGTCATCCTGATCGACGCCGTCGCCACTGATTCCAACCGCCCCTATCAAAACCCCATTCCGATAAAGCGGAAAACCGCCGGGAAAAATGGTCATGCCATTCGGGAATTGTAGATTCGGCGGAGTGAAAATCGGACCGGTCAGCGAAGCAGTCGGAACCAAAGTGGGCAGAGCCGCTCGCACAAAACCCGAAACCTCCTCCTGCATTCCGTAGATTGGCCCCGGTCCCTCCGGATCGATCCCCGGCGGAAAATGCGTTTGCGCAAGAAAACCAACCGTCCGCGTGGAGAAAGCGCGTGTGTTATCCGAAAAACCAACAGCGGTGCGCGCTTTTTGCACCGCCACGTCCCAACTAAAAATTGTCGCCTCACCCGTCCGAAACGTGCCCAGGACTGTCGGTCCGACGAAAGGCAGATTGGGATTGTTCACCACAGTGATGAAAACCTCCATGCGCGAACCAATCGGCAGACGAATCCCAGCGCGCGTCGTGCGCACCCGATCAGCCGCCGCTGCAATCACGCTCGCAACTTCGGCACTCGTTAAGCGCGGCTGACCATTGATTGTTCCAGAAATCGGATCGCCCATGATCGGTTGGCGAACCTGTCCGCTCACGCCGCTAAAGGTCGCTGTCGGATAAGGAAAAGGCGGAGGCGAGGCGACCACCGGATATTGCAACGCGGCATTTCCGGTCACGCTCGCACCCGAACTCGAACCGGCAGAACTTTGCACATACGGCAGCGAAATTCCGCCGATGAAAACATTCGTCGCCAGAATAGCCGAAGAAGGCGCGAAACCTTTTTGCCCGGCGAGCGCGATGTCTTCATCTTTCGTATAACCATCGATGAAAGTCGTCGGCGGAAATTCCGTTCCGGATCCGGTGACACCGACGCCGCCGACGAGCACTCCACTCTTATATAGAGGCACCCCGCCGGGGATACCGTTGAGCGAGGTGAGCGGAATTGGCGAACCAAGCGTTCCGGGCGATGCACTGCTGGGAATGAAATCCGGTCTCTTGAATCGATTCACATCGGAAAATGGAAGATTAGAAAAACCAACACCCACGAGCGGACCGGGCGGAAGGTTTTTCACGCCCGGCGGAAAGTGCTGCTGAATAATGAAACCGGCGGTGCGGCTAGTGAAGGCATTCGCATTGCTGCTCAGAAACGCCGCCGTCCCCGCTTTGCCAACCGATGCTGCCACTTCCAAAGCAGTCGGTTCGCCGCCGCGCGGTACCCAAACACCAAGCACGTAACCTTCGCGATCGGTCACCGCGATGACGCTGTTCGGCGCCAGCTTGTTCGCGCGCTTGGTCGCTTGATTGATGACGAGCTGAACGTCGGAGGCAGTGAGCTGCGCGCGCGCCAACGAAATTCCGCTCAGCAACGCGAGGCCAAAGAAAACCAAACGCCGTCCCACAATTGCTTCATAAGGCTGCGACCGCGAGTTCGCCAGATGAAACACGCGAAGCTTGCATGCGCGCGCGATGCTTGCGCATTCTGCCTTCGATGCGCTGCTCGTCGAGGCGTCATGGGCTGGTCATCGCGTCGTGCATTTTTTTTGCAACGCTCGCCCGCGCTGATGATGCGCTTATGCCGAAAATTGCCTGGATGACATCCGATCAGGATGTCGAGCCGGCCGAGCCGCCCTTGCCGCCTAACGAGTTCAATCCCGATCCGGGCAGCGGAAAGGAAACGAACGAACCGCAGCCGCCGCCCGATTTGTTTCCGCCGATTTTGCCGCAGCCACCCGAGTATGGCGAAGAAGCGGTGCCGCGCTCGTTAGGCCTGCCGCGTCGCGGTGTGCGCGAAGTCGCGCCGCGACGACACCAGCTTCAGTACGAAGGTTACGATGAATCGGCTGCGGGCCGCGGAATTCCGCCGGGCGACCATCCGGTGCCTAACCGATGGTTTATCGGTTTCGGACGCTGGATGCGTTACGCCGATCCGTCCGCGGAGACGCCGTATCAATCGGAAGGATTGAAGGTGTGGCATCCGTATTTGCAGAGCGAATTGAAAGGCGACGCGCCGATCATCGGTCAGGATATTTTCCTTAACCTGACGCTGACGAATTTTTCGCAATTCGAGACGCGCCGTTTACCGACGCCGAGCGGCGTAAGCACCGCGCGCCCCGACAGCTCGGAATTTTTTGGACGCAGCGAACAGGTTTTCGCTTCGAATGATTTTCAGATCGGCATCGATTTGTTCAAAGGCGAGACCGCGTTTCAGCCAATCCAGTGGGCAGTTCGTTTGCTCGGTGTTTACAACGCCAACTACATCGCGGTGCAGGAAGCGAATGTGCTCGATCCCGATCCGCGCGGGCCGGATCGCAATCGCACCGTGCGGCAAAAAGATTTCTCTTCGTTGCAGGAGGCGTTCGCAGAAATTCATCTGCGTGACCTTTCGAACAATTACGATTTCATTTCCGCGCGCGTCGGCCTTCAACCGTTCGTGAGCGATTTCCGCGGGTTCATTTTCAATGACTCGAATCTCGGTCTGCGCATTTTCGGCAACTACGACAACAATCGTTGGCAATACAATCTCGCCGCTTTTTCCATGCGCGAGAAAGACACCTACTCCGATCTGAACGAATTCAATTCGCGCCAGCAGACAGTTTTAATCGCGAATGTTTATCGGCAGGATTTTCTTGCGAAGGGCTACACTGCGCAGCTCAGTTTCCATGGCCTCTTCGATGAAGCCAGCCGGCATTACGACAAGAACGGATTTCTCGTCAGGCCGGAACCGCTCGGCGATGTGCGCGATCATTACGTCCAGGCCTACTACCTCGGTTGGACCGGCGATGGTCACATTGGCTGGCTCAATCTTTCGCACGCTTTCTACGAAGTGCTCGGCGAAGACAGCCATAACGGCATCGCGGGCGAGCGCGTCTCGATCAATGCGCAGATGGCCGCGCTCGAGTTATCCGTCGATAAAAATTGGATACGACACAAGCTCTCGGTCTTTTACGCGAGTGGCGACAGCTCGCCGAAGGATGGCGAGGCGACAGGCTTCGATACGATTCTCGATCGTCCATTTTTCATGGGCGGGCCGTTCAGCTTTTACGTGCACCAGGGTTTCAATCTCGCCGGCACGTTGGTGAATTTTAAACAGCGAGACTCGTTAGTCCCGGATTTCCGCAGCAGCAAAACGGAGGGCCAACCGAACTTCGTCAATCCCGGCGCGGCGATTGTTGGCTATGGCGTCGACGCGGATATCACGCCGAAGCTCAAAGCGTTCATGAACGTGAACTACATCTGGACGGCGACGACGGAAGTGACGAAGCAGGTCCTCTTCACCAATCACGCGAGCAATGACATCGGGCTCGATGCCAGCATCGGCTTGCAATGGCGACCGTTCCTGACCGACAACGTCATCATCAGCGCCGGCGTCGGGTTTCTCGTGCCGGGTCAAGGCTACAAAGATATTTACCGTGCGAACACGCGACCCGTTCCCGGATTTCCGCAGGAGAACGTCGGGACGGTGGATGATTTTCTCTACAGCGGAATTGTAACTGTGACTCTTACATATTGATGCGCGTTCGGTTCATATTCTGGGGAGCGCACGCGGCTCGCGTGCAGGCGAAGGCGGCTCGCCTTCGCGCACTTTCAAGAATGGTTTCGGCGGGCCGCCGAAACCTGCACGCGAGCCGCGTGCGCTCCCCACTCATTCTCGGCGCGCTCTGCGCGATATCGCTCCATGCACAGGACCTTCCGCCGACTTCGGTTTCGCCCGATCAACCACTCGTTAGGCCACAAGCGCCACCGCCGCGCAATTGGATCGACCAAACACAGGCGCAAGCGGACGCGAAAAGCAACGGCTGCAACCAATGTCATCAAGGCATCGAGCCAATGCATTCGTCGAAGAGCGTTGTGCTTGGTTGCGCCGATTGCCATGGCGGAAATCCGGCGCGCGGCCTAACGAAAGAACAGGCCCACATCCCGCCGCGACATCCGGAGTTCTGGAAGACTTCCGCCAATCCGTCCAACTCAAACGCGTGGCTCAACCACGAATCGGCCGAGTTCATTCGCTTCATGAATCCCGGCGATCTGCGCGTGGCGCAGCAATCATGCGGACTGTGCCACGGCGACATCGTGCACAACGTCCATCACAGCATGATGAATCACGGCGCGATGCTCTGGGGCGCCGCGCTCTACAATAATGGCGGATTCTACGCGAAGAATTATCGCTTCGGTCAAGAGTACGGCGGCGATGGCGCGCCGTTACGCATGATTAATTACGCGCCGGTTTCCCCTAACGAGACCAAACTGCACGGCATTCTGCCGTTTCTCGATCCCCTCCCCCGCTTCAATCTCAGCATGCCGGGAAATATTTTGCGCATCTTCGAGAAGGGTGGCGAAACGCAGTTACAGCTCGGCAATCCGACGGTCGCAGAACCACCGGGCAAACCGGCACGCCGCTTATCCGAGCGCGGACTCGGCACTTTGAACCGCACCGATCCGGTTTTTCTCGGCATTCAAAAAACAAGACTGCACGATCCGCTCCTAGGTTTTCTCGGCTCAAACGATCATCCCGGCGATTATCGCCCGAGCGGATGCTCGGCGTGTCACGTCATCTACGCGAATGATCGTTCCCCGACGAATTCCGGTTGGTGGAGCAAATATGGACACGAGGGTCTAAGCTTCACCGCCGACAAAACGATTCCGAAAAAGGAAAACGGCCATCCGATTCTGCATCAATTCACGCGCTCGATTCCGTCGAGCCAGTGCATGAACTGCCACATGCATCAGGGGAACATGTTTGTGAATCCTTATCTTGGTTACACTTGGTGGGACCAGGAAACGGACGGCGAGCTGATGTATCCGAAGGAGCAGCACGATCCGAGCGATTCAGAACTCGTTAGGCAAACACAGGTCAATCCCGAAGCGGCGGCGGCGCGCGGACTTTGGGGCGATCGCGATTTCGTCGAGCGTGTCGCGGAGTTAAATCCGCAACTGCAGCACACGCAGTTCGCCGATTACCACGGACACGGCTGGGTCTTTCGCGCCGTCTTCAAACACGATCGCAAAGGCAACTTGTTAGACCTGGCCGACAACAAAATCGGCTTCGACGATCCGCAGAAATTCGGGAAGGCGGTGCACTTGAAGGATGTGCACTTAACGAAAGGAATGCATTGCGGTGATTGCCACTTCGACATCGACGTGCACGGCAATGGCAATCTTTACGGCGAACCGCGCAATGCGACCACGATTGGTTGCGTCGATTGTCACGGGACAATTGCGCAGCGGCCCACGCTGATAACTTCCGGAAACGCGGGACAGGTTGATTTGTTGAACGCGAGCAACACACCTTTCGGCCCGCGATTTTCTTGGGAAGGAACGAAGCTCTGGCAACAATCGACAATGTCGCCCGATGTACGGTGGGAAATTCCACAAACGATCGACACGATTGATCCACTCTCGCCGCACTACAACGCGAAGTCCGCATATGCGAAGACACTGCAGCGTGATGGAAAATCGTGGGGCGTCGGCCGAGCGAGTCAACTAGCACACGACAATGCAGCGATAGATTGCCAAATCTGCCACAGTTCGTGGGCGACGAGTTGTTTCGGTTGTCATCTGCCGATGAAAGCGAACCAACGCGTGCCACAAAATAAATTCGAAGGTGTGACCGATCGAAACTAAACCACCTACAATCCGCAGGTCGTACGCGACGATGTTTTCATGCTCGGCATCGACGGCACGGTGAAGAAAAACCGCATGGCGGTGGTGCGATCCTCGAGCGCGGTTGTCGTCAGCTCGCAGAACGCGAATCGCGAATGGGTTTACTCGCAGCAACAAACGATCTCGGCGGAAGGCTTCAGCGGGCAGGCTTTCAATCCGCATTTTCCCCACACGACCAGCGGCGTCGGCACGACGAAGAATTGCACTGATTGCCATCTATCGAAGTCTAACGATAACAACGCCTGGATGACGCAGTTGTTAGGCTTCGGCACGGGACTAATGAATTTCTTCGGCCGCTACGCTTATGTCGCTGAAGGTCGCGAGGGTTTTCATGCCGTCGTCTGGACGGAAGCCGACGAACCGCAGGCCGCGATCGGAAGTCATCTGCAGAAGATCGCGTATCCGGAAAATTATCGGAAACACGTGGCCGCAGAATCGCAGTTGCACGAAGCCTACGAGCATTCCGGGCACGACATTCAGGATTTGGTCTTGCGCGGCGAGTATCTCTATACCGCTAATGGACCTGGTGGCCTGGAAGTTTTCGATGTGGCGAACATCGACCAGAAAGGATTCTCCGAACGCATCGTGACCGCGCCGGTTTCTCCGCTCGGTCAACGCACCTACGTGCGAACGAAATTCGCGACCTCGATTGCGCTACCGTCGACCCTCGCGCTCGATCCCGCGCGCGTGCGGTTGCCGGAAAATGAAGAACAACCGATCGACATGTTTTATGCCTATGCGTTTGTCTCCGATCGCGACGAAGGACTGGTGATCGTCAATGTCGCTACGCTGGTTGATGGAAATCCCGACAACAATTTCCTCAAGAAAGACGCCGTCTTCAATCCGAACGGAATCCTGAGCGGCGCGAGTTTTGTCACCGCGGCTGGCCATCGGCTTTACATGACGACGCCGCGCGGGCTATTCGTTATCGACGCGAGCGACACGTTGCACCCGCGAATCGAAGGCAGCCTAACGAATGGTTTCCTGCGCAACCCGCGCTGTATCTCGATCCAATTTCGTTACGCCTTTGTCACCGACGACGATGGCTTGAAGGTGCTCGACATCACCGATCCCGCGCGGCCAGTTCCCGTAAATCGAGCACTCGTTAGGCTAAATAACGCGGGACGACTGTATGTCGCGCGCACCTACGCTTACGTCGCAAACGGCCCGGAAGGTCTCGCCATCATCGATGTAGAAAATCCGGAACGGCCGCACCTCGACCAAATGTTTAACGCGGGCGGCGCGATGAACGACACACGCGCAGTGCAAATCGGCAGCGTGAATGCATCGATGTTCGCGCTCGTCGCCGATGGCCGAAATGGATTGCGCGTCGTTCAATTAATTTCCCCCGACACCGTGCCGGGTGCGCAGGGTTTCAGCCCGCGACCGAATCCAAGATTAATCGCGACCTATCACACTTCCAGTGAAGCGATCGCGGTCTCGCGCGGTCTCGATCGTGATCGCATTGTCGACGAAACCGGCGGACAAACGGTTGTCTTCGGCCGGCGCGGGTCACGTCCATTTCATCTGGAGGAGATGGCGCGCTTCTATCGTCGTTCGGGCGAGCTCGATGGAAAAGATGGTGCGCTGCGCGGAGGATTCTACCAGGTCCAAGATGTCATCACACGCGATGGGAAGCTTATGACTCGCGAGGGCGGGCAGCTGCTGCCTCTTCCAACTCCAGCACCGTCCCCGATTCAACTGCCACCATAAACGTAAACGCACCCCCTCGTGCGATTCCCTAAGAAGTGAGAGACGATGACAACATCGAAGAAACGGTTGCTGCGGATGAGAGCCTGACTGCGACGCCCGCCCCGCGTTTGCGCATGTCGGACTTGCTGAACCGACCATTCGACATTCGCTCCTTCGCTCTTACGGGAATTTTTCTTCTGGCCGTTTTCTACACGATGTATTTCATGCGCGCGGTTCTGCTGCCGATTGTGCTGGCGCTTTTGCTCAGCTTTCTCTTCGCGCCGTTTGTGCGCAGCCTGGTGAAAATCCGAATACCGGCGTCGGTTGGCGCGGCCGTCCTGCTTCTGGCTATCGTCGCAATCATCGGTTACGGAATTTCCTTTCTCGCCGCACCCGCGGCCGGCTGGCTGGAAATAGCGCCCTATGGAATGCAGCAGTTACAGCAGAAATTGCTGCCTTTGAAAAAACCGATGGAAAAAGTGGCGAAGGCCAGCGGTGAAATTGAAAAGATCGCCACGCCTGCGGACGGCGAGAAAACCCAAACCGTCGAAGTGAAACAGCATCCCATCGCTAACATGCTCCATGGCACGCCGGAGATTTTCGTCGGCGCGGTTCTGATGTTGATCCTGATTTATTTTCTGCTCGCGTATGACGGCGTTTTTCTCGGCAAAGTCATTAAGATGCTGCCGCGCTTGAAGGACAAAAAGCGCGCCGTCTCCATCGCGAACGAAATCGAGCGGCACGTCTCGCGTTACCTACTAACCGTGACCTTGATCAACATTTGTCTCGGCCTCGTGGTCGGCGCGGCCGTCGGCCTGCTCGGTCTGCCGAATCCGGTCATGTGGGGCGGGATGGTGACCTTGCTGAATTTCGTTCCGTATATCGGCCCGCTCACCGGCATAATCTGTATGGCGATCGGCGCGGTCCTGAGTTACGACCAGGTTGGCTTCGCCATTCTTTTCCCTGCGATCTATTTTCTGATCGCGACTATCGAAGGGAATTTTATCACGCCGATGGTCATGGGACGTTCGCTGACGCTCAATCCCGTCCTCATCCTTCTCTCCATTACTTTCTGGGGCTGGCTCTGGGGCATTGCAGGAATAATCGTGGCCGTCCCCATTCTGGCGGCCTTCAAAATTTTCTGCGCCCACATCGAGGAGATGGAGCCGATGGCAGAATTCCTGAGCTAGAAACGCAAGGTTCCCGGCGCTACTACTCGTTAGGCAAGCTTCGTTCGGATATCGATCTCGGACTTTAGGGTCTTGTGCACCGGGCAGCGGCCGGCAATCTCGAGCAACTTGGCGCGTTGCTCATCGGTGATGTTGCCGGTGAAATGCAGTTCCATTTCGATGCGATCGATCTTGCCGGATTTCGTTTCGCACTCGGCGCAGTCGAGCGAGTGAATTTTCGAATGTCGCAACTCGACGCGCACATCTTCGAGCGGAATCGTCTTTGAGCGCGCATACCAACCCACGGTCATCGATGTGCAGGAGCCGAGCGCGGCGAGGAGCAAATCATACGGGCCCGGGCCAGCATCGCCGCCCCCGTAGGAAATGGGTTCGTCTGCGAGCAAACGATACGAGCCGGCTTCAATTTTCTGCGCGTAACCGGACGCCCTGCCGGTAACGATGACGTCGGGCGATGATGAAGTCGTTATGTCCATTCGTTCTTGATTTCCGTCTTAATAGCGCGCGGCGTCCGCGCCAAAGCGTTCATCGCGCCGCTCGATCACCCGCTGCAAGAGTTCCGGACCAGTCAGGCGCGAAGCCGCTTCGTGTGGACACGAAGCGACGCACTGCGGTTTCGGACTGGATCGATTTCCCTCAGCGTCGCAAAGATCGCAGGTTGCGGCCTTAAGCTGCGCGATCCGCTTCGTCCCGCGCGGTTTTGTGGCGTCGAGCACTTCCACAATTTTCCGTTGGTTCGGGACCATGAAAATATTTCCGTAAGGACAATTCGCTGCGCACAGACCGCAGCCGATGCAGTGATCTTCAATGACGATTTGCAAATGTTTCCCGCGATGAATCGAATCGACTGGACACCCAGACATGCAATGCGGATCGGTGCAAGAGCGGCAAGAAGTTGCGACCAGAAAATCACCGAAGCGGCGACCGTCGCGCAGCAAGCGCGTGATCGGCAGGCCGTGCGATTCCGTGCCGTGCTCACGGATGCAACCCTTCGTGCATTCGTCGCAACGAGTGCAGAGATCCATGTCGAGTACGAGAATGCTCTGGCCCTCATACAAACCTTGTTCGACGAACTCGGCCATGACCGGACTCTCTTCACTGTCGCTGCGCAGCGAGGCGAGCGATTGTTCGACGAGCCGGCGGCGCAAGACGGGAAAGCGGCGCATCATGTCGAGAAAATCCGCGCGGCCGAGTCGTGCGAGCTCGAGATAATTCAGAGCGGAACAGGTTGCGCTACGCAGTCCCGCTGGAATCACATCGGCTGCGTCACTTCCCGCGCTGTCGAGCGCAGTCTTGATTGCATGGTCGATCTCCTCATTCGTTTTCGTGGCATCGCGCGCCGAAAGTCCGAGCAATCCGATCTCACCAAAAATCGTGCCGGGTCCGCGAGTCAGGACACGGATTTCATCGTTGTAGCGCTGCACCCCGACGCGCACATGCCCGAGTCGAATCAAATAAACTTCGTTCGACAGTTCGCCTTGCCGAAATAAAACCTGACCGGGAGTGACGCGCAGAAAAGTGATTCGTTTGCGCAGGTATTCGACGATCTCGTTGTACTCCTCGTAGGCGAGATCGCGGAAAAGGTCGATTCCTTGCAGGACAAGGTTGAGCGAGCGATTGCGATATTCGGCTTCAAATTTCGCACGGCGACTCGGCAGACGCATCAAGCGGTCGAGAACATTGCGTCGCACCTCCCACACTTCGGCATCTTCGAGGACGGTGACATCAGCAACGCGCGGTGATCCGCTTAAACACGCCATCTCGCCGACGATCAAATCCTCCGGTGTCAGTTGCGCGCGAAAAACTGGCGGTCGATTCAATTGAAAAAAACCGCCGGCCGAACGCACGCCGGAAAGCGGAACGACGGCTTCTAGTTTTCCCGATTTCAAAATGAAGGCGGTGTTTCCTGGCTCACCTTTTCGGCAGAGAATTTCTCCAGCGCGCAGTTGCCGACGGACAACGAGACCTTGTTGCCAGAGAAGAAATTTCGGCGGGATGCCGTCGAAGACTGGGTCGCGCACCAACTCCGCCGCGGAAAGAATTTTCGCGCGCCCGGCGCGGCGGCGCGGCTGCACGGTCGCGACCGGATTGAAAGTGATGGCCGTAGTCGGACACGACACCATGCATTCGCCGCACTGCACGCAGGTCGATTCGCCCATCGGGTCGTTGAGATCGAAGCCAATGCCGGCAGTGTTGCCTTTGCCAGTGCGGCCGATGACATGATTTTCCATCACGTCGTCGCATGCGCGCACGCAGCGGTCGCACAAAACGCAGGCGCGGTGATCAACCGTGAAGACTGGCGATGAAGCATCGAGCTTGCGTCGGCCTGCACGTTCGCGCGCGGCCGGCGGAGCTTTCGAAAGCAGATCGAGTTTGAAACGCGCAGAGTTTCCGCCGGTAAGCTCGACCATTTCGCCCAGCTCATTGAAGGGTGCGAGCTCTTTCGCGAGTTCGGGCTGCGGCGCGGGCCGGAGGCAATCGGCCGCGAGCAGTTCCGTCACAACTTTCACTGTTTGGCGGACGCGATCGCCATCCGGGCCGGGCGCGTTCATGGTGAAGACTTCCATTCCGTCTTTCACCGGATGCTGACAGGCCGGAAGGAGCTTTCGCTCGGCGGCGCGCTTGCCGCGTTTTTGTCCGTAAATCTGCACGACGCACAGCCGACAAACCGCGACCGGTTTCATGTGCGGCAAATGGCAGAGAGTCGGAATCGGGACCTTCGCTTCGTCGCCGTAGAGTTTGGTCGCAGCGTCGTAAATCGTGGTGTAACGCGGCGTCGTCTGGCCGTCCAAATCCTGCACGACGTTGCCGTTCGCATCTTTCAACGGCTCGGCTAACGGCACCGTAATCGCCTGGCCGTCGATCTGTAGCGTAACCTGCTTGGCGTAATCATTCTGCGTGGGCGCATCGAGCCTAACGAGTTGTCCATTCAGGTCGCGACTGAAAAGACCTTCGTCGTCGTCGCGAACGAAGAGCCCGGCTGACCTTTCTGGGATGATTGGCATTACTTGAGATGCTTGTTCACGTCGTCTTCGAAATAATTGATCGCGGTGCGAAGCGGCACTGGCACCGAACGACCGAGGCCGCAGATCGAAGCGAGCTCGATTGCTTTGCCCATGTCGGCGATCATAGGCAACAACTCGTTAGTCCATTGTTGCGACGAAATTTGTCCTTCGAGCAAGTTCGTGCCTAACGAGACCATTTTTTGCGCACCTAGTCGGCACGGCACACATTTGCCGCACGATTCGTTGCGGTAAAACTCGAGCGAGTTAACCGCTTCTTCCGCCATATCACGATCTTCCGCGTAAACGACAAGTCCGGCGCCGAGTGCTTGCGTCGGGCTCAAAGCGCGAAAAAGATTCAGTTCCAATTCCAAATCGAGAATGTCCAGCTCGGTGGCATTGGGATCGAGCTCGCTTCGCCTAACAAGTGCTTGCCACGATTTGTTGTTGGTGTGATCGCGCGGCAAGCCAGCGCCGACGGCCAGCTTGGCCGGCAGAAATCCGCCTGATGGTCCAGAAGGCGCGAGAGCTTTTAATTTTTTATCGCCGGCAATGCCCTGGCAAAATTGCTCGCCGTAGATCAGCTCGCGCAAGGTCATGCCCATCCGCACTTCGTAAACTCCCGGACGTTTCACGTCGCCCGAAATAGAAAACAAACGGCGGCCCTGCCAGCCATTCACACCTTGGGCCGCGTAAGCGGTGCCGCCGTTGAGACAAATGTAAGGAACCCACGCGAAGGTTTCGACATTGCTGACCAGCGTGGGCCGATCATCCAAACCATTCGTCTCTAATTTCGGCGGCAGGTTGCGCGGTTCGCCGCGACGATCCGACATCGCTTCGATCAATGCACTCTGTTCGCCGCAGATGTAACCGCCGGGACTAACGAATACAGAGACAGGAAATGGTCGGCCGAGCAGCAAGGCATTCGGTCCGCAAACACCAAGCTCTTCCGCGCGCTGAATCTCCGCACGGCAGGCATCGATCTGTTCCGGATATTCGTGTCGAATGAAAATGAATCCTTCCGTCGCGCCAGTCACCAGACCCCCGAGGATTACACCTTCGAGAACAAGGTGCGGCGTGCGCAGCAACAGCTCACGGTCTTTGAATGTGCCCGGTTCGCTTTCATCGCCGTTGACCACGATGAAAGCGCGCATGTCATCGCGCCGTTGAAACGCAGTGCGCACTGCGTCGCGCACATCCCTCCACTTCTGCACCGCTGGAATTCCGGCGCCGCCGAGACCGCGAAGGTCCGCGTCCTTCAATTCGTTTAGCACAACTTCCGACCACCCGGCCAGCTCGGAGCCTTTCGCCCAATCGTCCTCCGTGTGCCAGCAACGCAATGCTTCTTCCACGCGATCAGAGTTTGCGCCTTCGGTTTTCGTCTGAAGGGCGCCGTTGCGGAATCGCGCAACTTCATCCTGCGGCCAATTGAAATTCCGCGATAAAAGCGCGGCTGCTTTACCAAGGGCTTCATCGCGAATCGCAAGGGCTTTGAGCACCGCCCCATATTCGGGCGCTTTTCCGGCATACGGATCGATCGTGACCAGCGCGGGCGAGAAAGGTTGATCGATGTCATGATCGGCCGGACGCGGTTCGCCGCGGACCCAGTCTTCCGCGATTTCCTTCAACTCCGTCGCGGAACGTTTGAAATAGAAATAGTCGTGTTCCGATCCAGTAACGGCAACGCACGCGGCCGGCGCGCGATCACAACGACCGAGACAAGAAACACCTTCGACGTTTACGAGGCCGTTGCCTAACGAGTACAAATCCAGCAGCATTTTTCCCGAGCCGGCCAAATGACAAGCCATGTCGCGACAAATGCGCAAGGTCACCGGTTTCGGGGGCGTGAGTTGAAAATGCGGAAAGAAACTCGCCACCGAATGCAGGCGATAGAGTGGGACGCCGGATTGTTCAGAAAATTGCTCGAGCGCATCGCGCTTCAGATATCCAAACTGACGCTGGATGCGCTGCAGGGCAGTAATGAGCGGTGCCATAACTTATTTCACCAGCAGCATCTGTTTAAACGAAACGCTTGCTGCCGTCAGCGACGATCCTGCGATTTCGCCGGGCGCATGATAGGTGTGACAAACCATGCACTCGCTCGCTTTCTGCGCGAGGCCGGTCGGGTTGTGACAACGCACGCAACTCTCCTTTGTCGGGATGAGCACATCGGAGGTCAATCGACTCGACGACGCCGCGACGTGACAATCCCGGCAACTACTGACCGTTTCGTGAGTCGCGTGACTGAACTGCGCATGCGGCAACCACCGCTCGACCATGACGGGCGAAGTAACTTCCGCGGTCGCGTAGGAACCGCCGGACGCTTGTTTCACTTCATGACAAAAAGCGCAGCCAGTGTATTTCGCGCGGCTGGCAGGATCGAGCTGTTGCGAAGCTTTGTAAGGATCGCCGGTGAAGAAAACGGCGCGCTCCAATTCTTCCGCGTTTGGAAATTGCGTCAACAGTTGTCTGACCTGTTGCGCGGCGAATTCATTGATGCGGCTTTCATTCGTTAGGCCGCGTTGGCGCCGCGCGAGTTCGCCATATTGCGCCGGTAATGTTCGCAAAAAAGTCCGTACCAATTGCGCGTCGCCGTGCGGAAGCTGGAAGTCAGGATTCCTCACATCGAATTGCAGCGAGTGACATTCCTGGCAATGCGCTTCGAAGCTGATCGGTCGCATGTAGCGGCCGTTCGCTTCCGCTTGGTGGCAGTAATTGCAATCGAGTTTCGCGCCTGATTTCGTCGGCGGAATGTCATTACCGGTAAAATGCCGCTGATGATTGAAACGCAGCACGTCTTGGTCGCGCAGGTTTTCGCGGTGCAATTGAAACGCGGGATGACCGTCGCTGAAGGAGGCGAACGTCGTCGTGTATCCATCCGCCGGTCGGGCTAGTTTCGCGGTAACATCACGCGGATTCACCGTCTTCGGATTCAAATGAAAACGCGTTGGTGGCAGCTGCTTTCCCAAGGCCGCGGAAGCCTGCATAAGTGCGCCGTTGTTGTGACATGAAGCACAATCAAGACTCACCACTGCCAGCATCCCGCCGGGACCCTGATGTTCTTTGTGACAGGCGGAACAGGAACGATTCGCTACCACGTTTGGCTCATGAAAGGTGTGCTGCTTATGACATTGCTCGCAGGCGTGATCGATGCGTTCGAACGACGGAGCGCCTTTTCGCACGCGATCATTCAAGACCGCAAAGAAACGCGGTGGTCCGCCGTTCCTTTCGCTCAGCGACTCGGGCACGTGACAGGAAACGCAACCCTGCGCCAGATTGCTGTGCGCTCGTGAAAGCGGACCGGTATTGAAAAATTCCGGAGGCGATTTTCTCTGCGCGAAATAAATGGCGACCAGGCCGCCGAGGAAAGCAGCGAGCGCGATCCAAAGGCGCGTCCGCCGATAAGGCGTCCTGGTGTTCTTGTAATCGACTTTATCTTCGTAGCGCTTCGCGATTTCTCGCTGCGTTCCGCGCTCTTCGTCCATATCAATAACGGAAGACCGTGACGAAGGCGTGCCAGATCGTCATGAGCAGAAGCAAAAAAGAAACCGGCACGTGCACCAGCAGCCAACTGTGCATCCAATGCTGCATGCGCGTTTGCAGATCTAGCAGACGGCGTTGATCGCACCAGACTTCCATTTCCTTCACGCGCCCGCGATGGGTGGCGGTCACGCGTGCCTCCAGATGACGAAAAATTTCGCCCGCTTCCCGGGCGTGACCGAGGCGAAATCCGTCGCCACGTGGCGCCTGTAGATAAGGCAGAAGGCGATCTCCGATAAACGTCGACAACGCTTCGGCCGAATCCACCTCCGTGGCAATATCGGGCGCGACCGTCGTTGCCGTGGTGGGAACGTGGAAGAGCGATGCTTCCATTGGAGCTTCTTGTTTCAAACTTCGCAGCAGCTTCTCCGCCGCGTGGCAAAGCTGCGCGCGGATATTTGGAATCTGTTCGAAAACAAATTCTGCCGGGAGACGCTCTTTCATCAACGTCGGCATTTTGTGTTGCAAGTAGAGCCCATAAATTCCGCTCACCATCACCGTGGCGTAGATTGCCATGAGCAAAGTTGTCATCGGACTGCCGAGATGAAATCCGCTATGCAAAAGAATCAGCGGCACCGTCAGGAGCGTGAGCCAAATATGCGCGCGCAACCAGCGCTGCACATTTCCAACAGGAAGAAACGGCAGCTTTTTACGCAGGCCGAGCAGCGCGGCAAAAATAAAAATTCCCAGCGACAACGCGCCGAAAACCAAACCGATCGGAGTGCCTCCGATCGTCGTGTGATCCGACGGCATTTCGCCGAAAAAGCGAACACCCACAGGAAGATGCTGCGGATGAAATTTCGCCGCATAAAAGAGCGAAGCCAGCGCAGTCGCGACCGCGACAAAAATTATCCAGGGAAGATGTGCAGCTCGATCGATTCTCATGCCCAGCTACTTATCCAGCGCGAGTGTAGTGCGTTCCCGGGAAAATTGTCGCGCATCATTTCGGCCCCGGCATAAGCTCGCGGCGTGTTTCGCAGAATAGCTTTCCTATTGCTCGTCCAAATCGGAGCAACCATCGCGGCGGAACCGATGCAAATGCGAACCGACGGTGCACGTTTTATCGGTGCGACCGGTTGCAAATCTTCCAGCTGCCATGGCGGAGCCGGCGAAAAACGCAGTCAATATCAGACCTGGTCGCAAAAGGATTTTCACACCCGCGCGTTTGCCATTTTGACGGACGCGCGCTCGCAGCGTATCGCCGACGTGCTCGGGATTTCGTCGGCGCAAACCAGCAATCGCTGCACGATCTGTCATTCGCCAATGCAAGGAGTCGCGCCCACGCGCCTAACGAGACCAATCGATCCGGTCGAATCGGTTTCGTGCGAAAGCTGTCACGGCGCGGCCGAACCGTGGCTGCGCGGACATACGCGAATGGATTGGACTTATGCGATGCGCGTCGGCGCCGGGATGCGCGATTTGAAAAATTTCTATGTGCGCGCCAACACCTGCGTGGCCTGCCATCAAAATCTCGACGCCGATATCACGAGCGCCGGCCATCCCGAATTAGTCTTTGAATTGAACCGGCAATCCATCGATGAACCAAAACATTGGCGCGATGCGGATGGCAGCGAGCTGCGCGCGTGGCTGGTTGGGCAGGCAGTTGCGCTACGCGAGTTGAGTTGGAAGCTGGTGCAGGATCCGCACGCGAATGACCGGACACAGTGGCAGGCGATCGCGTGGCTCTTGAGTAAAATCCCCCAAGCTTCTTTGCCCTTCGCCGCGGAAACTGACTTCGCCGCGATGCAACACGCGGCTGATGCATTTGCTCGCCGGGCTGCGGTGGAAAATTTTTCGACTGAATTCCGGCGGGGCCTGCTGCGAAAGCTTACTGAGACGGAGACTGATTTCGTCGCGCAATCTTCTTTGCCTAACGAGTTATGGTATCGTCGCGCCCAGCGCCTGGTCCTCGCACTGCAAAGTCTACTCCCCGATAACCACGGGCAGTTCGAGGCGCTCCGGAATGATTTGCAGGAGCCGAATGATTTCGCGCCGAAGCAATTCGCCGCTCACCTCGCCCAACTGCGCCAGACCTTGCCGTCGCCTTGATTCCCCTAGCATCCTAACTGCTGGACGTTAAGTTCATCGCTTAGCTTTTCCAAAAAAATGCCAGCCGACATTGCCTCGCCTTACACACGTGCAAATCCTTTCCCTGGCAAACTGCTCGTCAATCGCCGACTCAATCCCGGTTCGCAGAAAGACACGCGCCACTTCGAAGTGGATTTGACAGACTGGGGCTTGGGTTATGAAGTCGGGGATTCGATGGCGATTTACCCAAGCAACAATCCGGGCTTGGTCGATGAAATTATCCAGTCGTTAGGCGCGAAGGGCGATGAGATCGTGCCCAGCACGAGCAAAGGTCAAACCGTTGCGTTACGCGAAGCTTTGTTTCGTCAATACAGCATCACGCAGGCGACGCCGAAGTTCCTCAAGGCTATCGCGCAACGCGCTTCCGGCGCGCCGTTGCTCAACGAACTGATGCAAGCGGAACGGAAGGCCGACCTGGATAACTATCTTTGGGGCATGGAGGTGATCGACTTTCTGCACGAACATCGCTCGATCCGTTTCGCGCCGGAAGAATTCGTTGGTCTGCTTTCGAAACTGCAGCCGCGGCTTTACTCCATCGCCTCCAGCCTGAAAGCTTTTCCTGACCAGGTGCATTTCATCATAGATGTGGTGCGCTACGAGAGTCATGGGCGAGAACGCAAAGGTGTGTGTTCTACTTTCATCGCCGAGCGCGCGGAAAATTCTCCGGTGCCCGTTTACCCGACTAGCTCGAAGTTCCGCATGCCGGAAGATCCGCAGACACCTATGATCATGGTAGGTCCTGGCACAGGCATCGCGCCTTTTCGCGCCTTTCTGCAGGAACGCAGAGCTACCGGAGCTAAAGGTAAGTCCTGGCTCTTCTTCGGTTCGCAACAAGAGAAATGCGATTACTTCTACAAGGACGACTTCGACCAACTGAAAAACGACGGATACTTAACGAGGATTGATTGCGCCTTCTCCCGCGACCAGGAGCATAAGATTTATGTGCAACATCGGATGCTGGAAAACGCGGGCGAACTTTGGAGATGGATCGATGCCGAAGGGGCCCACTTTTTTGTCTGCGGCGATGCCAAGCGAATGGCGAAAGATGTCGACGCCGCGCTCCGTAAAATTATTGAAAAAGAAGGCGGCAAAAATCCGGACGAAGCAGGCGAATACATGGAGAAGCTCAAAGCCGACAAGCGTTACAAGCGCGACGTCTATTAAGAATTGAGACGGCCCGCTTCGCCCTGCCCTTGCCAATCATATTGTAGGGGAGCGCAATCGCGCTGGTTGAATAAACTGCCGACGCCTTGCGTCGGACCTTGAAAAATCAACCGAAAGGAAGACTAAATGAAGAAGCTATTACTTAGCATCACATTGGCAGCGGCGGCGCCGTTTGCCTGGGCTCAAACAGCGAGCACAACTACCACCACCACGACCACCGAAGGCGGCGGCACGATCACGGAATTCACTCCGGGTAGCGCCATCGTCCTGAAGGAATCGAGCGGTCCGCGACATTACCACTTCGGTAAGAAGGTCGTGTATGTGACCAAGAGTGGGAAAGAACTCGATGAAACAACGGTCAAGACACGGATCAAAGTTGGCATTCCAGTTCATGTTCATTACATGGGCGAAGGCGACAACATGATGGTCGATCGCGTTATTCTCGACGAGGATTGATCATTACGCTGGGCTCTTAAGCCTTTAAGGACTTTTTGCTCAGTCAATGCGGCGGGCCGGCTTTTTTGGTCGGCCCGTTTTGCTGTACGCGGTTTTAGCTTACTCCCCCGCTCTTTCAACCTTGTAGTACCCACACTTTTCTGTTAACAAGCAGGCCATCTCTCCAGAAACCTCGCAAAAGAGCCTAACATATTGCCTCCTCGGCCTCGCGCTGCTGTTCGCTAGCCATAGCTCGAGCGCGGCTATCTTTAACATCGCGAACGGCGACCTTGGCGCCTTAGTAAGCGCTATCACCACCGCCGGAAGCAATGGCCAGGATGACACGATCAACCTGGCCAGCGGTGGCAGCTATAATATTCAGTCGGCTGATAATACTGGCGCCGATGGGGGCAATGGACTGCCCGTCCTGAATGACGATGCCGGACACAGCATCACGATTAACGGCAACGGCGCGACCATTTACGATTCTAGTAACTTTAATGACGTTTTTCGCGTCTTTCTCGTCCACTGCAACACGGTCCTGTCTCAGATAAACTTCAACAACGGATTCGCCTACAATAACAACGGCGGGATCATCAAGAACACCGACCATACCCTGAAAGTGTTGAACTGTACTTTCACTAACGGGGACGCTGTCAGCGTTAGCGGCGGCGCTAGTGTGGGCGGCGGCGGAATCTCGAATGATTCCGGGACCTTGATCATCGACACCTGCAGCTTTACCAACAACTACAGCCAGAAAGGAACTGTCTTTAACGATACCGGCACGCTGACCGTGACCAATAGCACCTTCAATGACAATGCCAGTAGGTACGGCGGCGGCATCTATAACAACGGAACCGCCACGTCCCACGGCACCGCCACGGTAAGTAACTCTACTTTCAGCGCGAACACACGTGAGACCGATTATGGCGGCGCCATCTACAATGCCGGCTCACTCATCGTTTACGGTTCGACCTTCGTGAATAACAGCGTTACATACGATGGAGGCGCGCTCAACAATACCGATGGGACGGCGTCGGTGCAAAACTGCACCTTCTATGGTAACAACATAGGCCCATTAAACAGTCAATTCCAAGGCAGGGGCGGTGCGATCTATCACAGCTCCCAGACGAGGTTCTCGTCGCTTGCCCTAACCGCATGCACCTTTTTCCAGAACTATTCTCCTAGTGGCGATCTCTATTTCGAAGCTACCTCGGCTTCTAGCGCCAATCTGCAGGTAGGTAATTGCATCATCGCCAAAGGGGGTTCCACCGCGACCATCGGACGCAACGGGCTCAATGTTGCCTTAGCCTCGCAGGGTTACAATCTCGTGGATGACATGGGCCTCGGAGTTTTCAATGCCACCGGCGATCAGGTTAACACTGATCCGCTTCTCGACCCGGCGGGCTTGCAGGATAACGGCGGACCTACCCAAACCCTCGCGCTAACTAGTAACAGCCCCGCGATTGACAAAGGTAAGAGCCTTGGCCTAACGACCGATCAACGCGGTAACCCGCGCCCGGTCGATATGCCTGGCTACCCCAGTGCTACCAACGGTGATGGCAGCGACATTGGCGCCTTTGAAGAAAATGATTCGCTCCAAGCCGGCTTGATCCTGGTCGTGAATAGCTTAAGCGACCACAATGATAAGATCTGCGGTGGAAGCGACTGCACCTTACGCGAGGCGATTCATCGATCTAATGACTCTCTCGGCAAGACCATCATGTTTGGTGGAGGAGTTACCGGCACACTCACTCTTACCGATGGAGAACTGGAAGTTACTCACAGCCTCGCGATCGTCGGCCCCGGGGCGCGCACCCTGGCGATCAACGGGAATTCGGTTACTCGCGTTCTCGACTTTGCCGACAATGGCGGTCCCACAATCTCGGGACTAACGATTGAGAATGGTCGCGTCGCCGGGACGGCCGGGGTAGCCGCCCAAGGCGGTGGAATCTATAACGGCCGTACCTCGAACTTGATTGTGACCGACTGCGCCTTCACCGGAAATACCGTCCTTGGAGGCAACGGCTTTGGTAACGGATCTCCTGGCGGCAAGGGACAAGGCGGAGCTATTTATAGCGAAGGTGCTTTAACCCTAAGTGGTTGCACCTTCTCCAGCAGTAACATGGCTACCGGAGGTAACGGTATCGGCGGGTTTCCGCGACAGCGCGGCGGCAACGGCGGCGCCGGCCAGGGAGGCGCGGTCTTTAATACTCTCAACAATTCCAGCGGTATCGCCAAGCTAACGAACTGCACCTTTTACAACAATACCGCCAGAGGCGGAAACGGTGGTAACGGAGGCAGCCTCGCTAGTGGTGGAAATGGAGGTAATGGTGACGGCGGCGCGGTCGGCAACGCCGCAACCTTAATCATGACTGCCTGCACCATTAGTAGCAACAACGGTGGTAACAGCACCGGTGGCACTGGCAGTGCCGGCAATGGCGCCGCCGGTGTAGCTGGCGGCGGTATCACTAACCTGAGCGGCGGCACTGCTAATGTAAAGACTACCATCAGTGCTAATAACGTCGCTAACGGCGGCGGGGGCGCGGATGTCGATGGCGCCTTTACCTCCGACGGCTACAACTTGTTAGGTACTGGCGATCATAGCACTGGCTTTACCGCCACCGGAGATATGAAAGGCACCGACGCCAACGTGTTGAATGCCGGTGTCCTCGGACCGCCTTCTAACACCGGTGGACCGACCGATACTTTTACGCTCACCTCGAACAGCCCCGCGATCAACGCCAGCAGCGACACGATCGCACCGCATCGCGACCAGCGCGGTTACCTGCGCACTGGGCGAAGCGACATCGGCTCTTACGAGTATAACGGCAGCCTGCTTAACCTGATTAGCGTCACACAAAATCATATCGATCTGTCAGTCGGGGTCGAAGTGGTGAAGGGCAAGATCTACCGCATCGAACGCAAGCTCAATCTGACCGACATGCAATGGCAGACGCTTCCCGGCAGCCCGGACCATACTGCTACTGGTAACGATACTGAGCAGTTCCACGACTTTGGCGTGATTACCGGACTAACGCACGCCTTCTACCACGTCATTTTTGTCCAGTAGGGGAGAATAGGCACAAGCTAGCTCGGTGCCTGCTTGCGTTGGCCACCCTTAAGGATCAACGTAAGGGCATGAACCACGAAGCGAATGTGACGCGGCGTAGATTTGTAAAGTTGACGATCGGCGGCGGAGCGGCAGTGCTCGCGGGCGGATCGAAACTTCTTCACGCAGCTACGGCCACAACTAAGGAAGGTAATGCGATGTTCACAATCGGCGGCGATCTTTCGGTCAACCGACTGGGGTTTGGTGCGATGCGCATCACCGGTGATGGAGTGTGGGGTTGGCCAAAAGACCGCGAAGAAGCGAAAAGAGTTCTTAAGCGAACAGTCGAGCTAGGCGTGGACTTGATTGATACCGCAGATGCCTATGGGCCGGAAACAAGTGAGCTACTTATCGCGGAAGCACTGCATCCTTACCCGAAAGGCCTGGTCATCGCAACAAAGGGCGGTAACACGCGACCTGGTCCCGGCCAGTGGGTGCCGAATGGCCGGCCCGAATACCTCACGCAATGTGTGGAGAAGAGTTTAAAGCGCCTCCGGCTGGAACGAATCGATCTTTACCAACTACATCGGGTCGATCCGAAAGTGCCGATGGAAGAATCGCTCGGAGCTTTAAAGAAGATGCAGGAGGCGGGAAAGATTCGCCATCTTGGGTTATCCGAAGTAGGTCCAGAAGAAATTGCGCGAGCGCGTAAGGTCCTGCCGATCGTCACGGTGCAGAACCAGTATAACGTTGGTAACCGGCGATGGGAAAACGCGCTCAAGTATTGCGAGAAGGAAGGACTAGGCTTCATGCCCTGGTCGCCGGTCGGCGGCGGAAGGTCGTTAAACGATCGCGCGGTAGAAGCGGTGGCAAAGGCGCATGGTGTTAGCGTTTACCAGGTAGCAATCGCCTGGCTGCTGGCGCGCTCGCCGGTTATGCTGCCGATCCCTGGGACATCATCCGTCGCGCATCTCGAAGAGAATGTTGCGGCTGGAAAGCTGCAACTGACTCCGGAGGAGTTGAAGACACTTAGCGGGTCGGCTAGTTAAGCTGTTACCAAATTTTCACGCGAACGTCGTCCGCCCGATACATCTTGTCGCCGGGCTTAACTCCGAAGGCGTCGTAGAACGGCACCATGTTACTGACCGGTCCAGTAACACGAAGAAAGCTCGGCGAGTGCACATTGGTTTTCACCTGCACCGCAATGTTTTCCGGACGGATCTGATTCATCCAGCCAAGGGCCCAACCTATAAAGTAACGTTGAGCCGGAGTGAAGCCGCCGATCGACTTACCATTCTTATACTCATCGGTTTTGGTGAAGGCATCCCACGCGAGTGTGATACCTCCTAAATCCGCGGCGTTCTCGCCTTGGGTAGCACTACCATTAACGTGCAAGGTATCGACCGCGATATATTGATTGAATTGTTGCACGATGCCGGCGGTCCGTTTGACGAATTCGGCAGCGTCTTCCTTCGTCCACCAATCCTGCAAGTTGCCGCGCTCATCGAACTGGCGGCCCTGGTCGTCAAACCCATGCGTTAGCTCGTGCCCGATCGTCGTGCCGGCGGCGTAGCCGTAAATGACTGCGTCGTCGATCTGCGCATCGTCTATGCCTGGGAGGATAAAGACGGCTGCCGGGAGAACCATCTCATTGTTGGACGGGTTATAGTAGGCGTTATAAGTCTGGGGCGTCATGTTCCATTCGGTGCGATCGACAGGCTTGTGCAACTTGGCGATCCCATATTCGCTCCGCCAGACGTTACCCCGCACGCAATTCATCAGGAATGACGTGCGGTCGACCGGATAGGATGAGTAATCGCGCCAATGCTCGGGGTAACCCACTTTCTTCGTAACGGCAGCGAGCTTACGTAAGGCCCGCTCCTTGGTCTGGTCGCTCATCCAGTCGAGCGCGCCAATGTGATCGCGCATGGTAGCAAAGATCTCGTCGGTGAGTTTGGCGTAACGCTCCTTTGTCTGCGGAGAAAAGTAGCGCTCCACGTACAGCTGCCCAAGCGCGTCACCCAGATAGGTTTCTTCTTCATCCAGCACGCGCTTGAAGCGCGGCCGCTGCTTGGGCGTGCCGTTTAAGATCGTTCCGAAAAAATTAAAGTTCTCGTCATCGAAGCGCCCTCCGGCTTGCGCAGCAAAGGTATGCGCGAGCTGCCAACGGAGATAGGTCTTCCACGTATCAAGTGATTGCGCTGCGAGGGATTTCTCTACTTGTCGAAAGAACTCCGGTTGACCTACGACCACGTTATCGATGCCGGTAATGTGTCCTTGTTCGAGAAACTCGCGCCAGTCAATGGACTGAGCAAGCTCACCTAGCCCATCCAGGGACATGGCGTTGTAGTTTGCTTGGGGATCGCGCAGGTCTTCCAGTTTTCGCGAAGAACGAGCTAACTCGGTTTCCAAGGACATAACGGTAGCGGCGTTACTCTTGGCGCGACTCGGATCATCACCCAGAAGTCGGAACATCCGCGTGACGTGCCTGAGGTATTCCGCGCGAATCGTCACCGCACGCTTATCGGTATCAAGGTAATAATCGCGGTTGGGCAGACCTAGGCCGCCTTGATAGAGATGCAGCACGTTCTTGTCGCTGTCCTTCTCATCCTGGAAGACGTAGAGAGAGCACATCGCGTCAACACCGATGTATTGGAGGTGAGCGATAGTATCGAGCAGACCTTGTCGATCGCGCACGCCCGCGATGCGATCGAACTCTGGCGCGATCGGCTTGAAGCCCTGCCGCGCAATGGCCGTGGTATCCATGCCGGCAGTCCAAAGATCACCGATCTTTTGTTGGTTGCTGCCGGGCGGCACATCCTTGGCGTTAGCCGCTTCCTGATTAACGGTAAGCAATCGATTGTAGGTCTCGTCCTGGACGAGCTGATAGATTCCCCACGACTTTTCCGAAGACGGAATCGGATGCGCTTTAAGCCACTTACCAACCGCAAAACGAAAGAAATCGTCGCGCGGTGAGACGGAACGGTCAACGAATTGATCTAGGTAGTTATCGGCGGTGGCGAGCGCGTTTTTGCTGTCGTTAGCGGCGCCGTAGGAGGATGACAGGAACGCTACTAGCGCGACTGTCGCGAGAGGAATATTCCGCATAAGATTACAAAGATAGCAGGTCGCGCGATCGAATCGAATATCTCCACCAAAGCCCAACTAGAACAATTGCACTGATGGCAGTGATGCTTCCGCCCCAGACAACAGCGCGCGGACGGTAAACCAATTCTAGGTGACCGCTTTGACCCGGTAGAAGTTCTACGGCGGGCGTTAGGCCCTCAAGCGAACTGACTGGAAGCTCGACACCATTCCACTTTGCGTGATACCCCGGGAAGTAGGGACGAGAAAAAGTGATGAGGACGGGACGCATGGTATCGGTGGAAGAGACGTCAGCGACAACTTTATGGCGCGAATTCTCGATTATCTGCACAGTCGCATTCGCATAACGCTCATCCAGCAGTGCGCGAATGGCCGGTATCGCAACCGCGCGCTCGTAGACGTCGCCTTCTGCTTCGGAATGCACTAGCTTCCACTCGTTAGGTAACTGGGCCGGTAACTGAAAATCGCGGGCCACGATGATACCATCAATGCCTAACTTCTCCAATAAACCACCTGGAAGAGCCGCGGGCATAACAATATCGCCGACCTTCCCCGGGTTTAGGTGGCCATGGGTCCCCGAATCGAAGAGCCGCGCCACACCGGCCGGCCCGACCGGGCTATAGCCGTTCACCACGTGCACTGCGCCAAAGAGTGAGGTGCTACCGGGCCTAACGACATTGCCGAAGGGCACGCCGGTCATGTCGGCCCGATACCAGGATTGCGGCGCCGGATAAAGACTTAGGTAGAGACGATTAGGATCGAGCGGAACGGGCGACTTTAGGTTTTCTGTGAAAAAATAATGTGCGAGGGGCGCATGTGGATCCAAGCGCAGGTAAGTCGTGAGTAGAGCGACAAAGGTTACAATCGGAAGCAATAAGGATATTTTCGGTGACCTAACGAGTCCTTTTGGCCAAAGGCGGTACGCTTCCGCGGCGGTCAGGGCTAGGACAAGATGAAAAAGGGCCAGCCAACGGAAACTGAATCGAAAAATTCCCGGCGTTGGGAGCAGACAAAGAACAAGAACAACGCCCAGCAGGCCTAGTTCCCAGCACAATTTCGACGCCAGTCGTTTCGGTATCGTGCAGGCGACGGCAATCAGAATAACAATTGGGGCGAGCCCACAGGCCAACTCAATCGCGTGATGCGACCCGATCTTGGCTTCAAACTGATGCCAGTTTACCGTCCAGGAAGGGACCACGAAACCGGGTAGCGCCTTCAACGGCACCAGCCATTGGTTCGGAATGAATCTTTCGACGGATCTTCGCGAGCCGGGAGTGTATTCGAGTAACGACATCCACGCGGGAGCGGAAAGACCTAGCCCTAGAAGCCAACCACTCGTTAGGCGAAGTGGTGCACACCAATCGTGTTCAGTCACCAAGCTACGCAACCCGAGCCAGGCAGTGACGAGCGCAAGCATCCCGATCGTGTAAGGAAATCCGCCAGTTATAAGCAGGTAAATGAAAGGCGCCGGTAGTAGAACGCGCCAACGCCGACCATCGCGCTGCACCGCTTTTTCCATGGCCCACCACGACCAAGGTAGCCAGGCGAAAGCCGCGACCGCTCCAAACCAATCGCTCGCGCCCCAGCAAATCATCCAGCCATTCAAGGCCGCAACGAGCGCGACCATGTGTGAGCTTGGCGCGGAAAGGTTGCGTGCGCGTGCGAGCAGATAGGCGCCCATGGCGAGCACAAATAGTTGTATGATGGAAAGAGCGGCGGCTTGCTGGGCGAAGTTCAGGGGGAATTTCCAAATCGAAATAACCGCGGCGTTAACGAAAACGGAGAAGGTTCCGTATTGAAATTCGCCCGCCAGATTGCTGCAGACCCACGAGTAAGGACTGAGCAATGGCCAATGTCCTTCCGACCAACTGCGCGCGACGTCGGTGAAGACCGGCAGGACCGAGATCTGATAATCGTCCGTCCAAAAAAACGAAGGATCATGCCGTAAAAGCAGCAGACAGAAAATCAGCACGGCAACGCCGGCGCCGATCGCGCCTAACGAGTGGTTGGATTGGCCGGCGCGCGGGCGATTCACAGAACGCCGCTACAAAACGACCGGCGTGCCCTCGTTCATCACTAGAACATTCTTTTCTATTCCGGCTTCACGGGCGCAGGCGAGCAAACGCGCGGGCGGCTCATCGAGCGGTTCGTAGCCCAGACGAAAACTGCCATAATGCATCGGGACCAAAGTCTTCGCGCGCAATTCGCGAAAGGCGCGCACCGCTTCTTCCGGATTCATATGCACCTCGCGCCGGCTGGGCGTGTCATAAGCGCCGATGGGCAGCAAGGCGATTTCGATTTCGAAACGTTTTCCGATTTCGGCGAAGCCTTCGAAGTAGGCTGTGTCGCCGCAGTGAAAAATCGAACGCCCTTCCGCTTCGATGACGAATCCGCCGAAACCGCGATGGGAATCATGCAACAAACGCGCACCCCAATGATGCGCCGGGGTCAAGGAAACGCAGAGCGGTCCGAGTTCCACGCGCTGCCAATGATCGAGCTCGTGCACGATGTTGAAACCGAGATCATGCACGAGATTGCCCACGCCGAGCGGGACAACGATCGGCTGATCCGCGGCGATTTTGCGCAAGGTGCGACGATCGAGATGATCGAAGTGTGCATGCGTCACCAAAACGAAATCGATCTCCGGGAGATGATGCAGATCAACCCCGGGCCGCCTGAGTCTTTTCACGACTTTGAGCCACATCGACCAGTTGGGATCGATCAGGACGTTGACGTTTTGCGTCTGCAAGAGAAACGAGGCGTGCCCGATCCAGGTCACGCAAATCTGGCCGTCTTTGATTTTCGGAAAAAGCGGCATGCCCTTCTTTCCCGCGCGACTAACGAAGAGCGACGGAATGAGAACTTCCGTGAGAAAATTGCGCTTATGCCAATTCGCGCCCGGCTTTAATCCGACTCTTCTCCCTACAGCGGTGACGCCGTTTTCTGAGGATTGGATGACATTCCTCCGACTTCTTTTGGAAAAAGGAATTGGCACCTTCGCGCAAGCATATCGGGCGGCGAGATCGAATCAAAATCTTTCGCGACCGCGAAACCGTGCGCGATTAAATCAGGCCGGCGCGAATTCCGGGATGGGAAAAGAAATCTCTTCCTCCACCGCTTCTTCGTCGGTCTGCAATGGAGCGAAACGATCCGCGCGAAAACCCCGCTCAATTCCATGTGCATTTAGCGGGCCGGTGATCTCGCAAAGATAAACCGCGGTCTCGCCTTCCTCTCCGGTCAAACCGACGCCGGGAACGATGTCGCGAATCGTGTAGGTAGCGCCTTCTTTCGGCAACTCGGAGTAAAGCTTCTCAATCCCAAGCGGAAATCGTCCATCGACGCAAACGACCTTCTGATTCGGCAAAAACATGCGGCCCGAAGATAGCATGCTTTGCAGAATTCAGCTTCGCCGCGACTCTCTCACATGCGGACAAACCGACGAACTTTCGCGCCGGCGCTCATCGTGCCGAAAACCATTCTCGCGCCGCTTGAGGTCTCCTCTATTTTCGGCCGGACGGCGCGGCTGGAAGTCGACCTCGGGTGCGGCGATGGAAGTTTCCTTGTCGCATTAGCCGAGCAGGATCTGACGACAAATTTTCTTGGGGTGGAATGTCTTCCCGGGCGAGTGCGAAGCGCGTGCCGAAAAATCGGCGCTGGCGGCCTAACGAATGCAAAGATTGTCCGGGAAGACATTCAGCACGCTGTGCGGCAATTCTTCGTGCCCGGTTCTGTCGACGTTTTTTATCTCCTCTTTCCCGATCCCTGGCCGAAACGGCGGCATTTCAACCGGCGCACCGTGAACGAGGGTTTTCTCCGCGCGGTCGCGCGTGCGCTGCAACCGGGCGGCGAGCTGCGTATCGCCACGGATCACGCTGATTATTTCGTGGCCATGAAAGATCCATTGCAACAGGTTGAAGGACTTGAGCTGCTCGAGCACTCATTAGGCGGACCCGTGACTACTTTCGAGAGACATTACCGGAGTCATGGCGTGGAGATTCACCGATTAGCGCTCCGCAAAGTTTCTGGACGAAGGAATGAAACCGCTTCCCATCGATCGCGATAAAATCGCACGGTGACGGCGCCGGTTTCATCTTGTCGCAATAACTTGATTCCGCGCGCGCCTACTTCTTGGGTCCAATCGTCTTTTACCTTTTCGCTCTCGGGAAACGGCGTGGAGGAGGCGATAATCAACTGCGGATGAACGGCGGCGAGAAATTCGACTGAGCCGGAATTGCCGGACCCATGTTGACCTTTGATCAGCATGTCGCTCCGCAGATCCGCGCCCTGTTCGCGTAGAAGATTCTCCGTGGCCAGACCGCCGTCGGATGTGAGCAGGACTCGCCAACGTTGCGCGATGAGCAACTGAATTACGGAAGCCTGATCGTCGGCGTTATCCGCTTTAAAGCCGGACGGCGGAAACAAAACACGCGCGGCGATATTACGACCGATCTTCCACTCGTTAGGCGCGACAAGCTGTTGCCGTGGAATTTTCTCTCGCTCGAGCAGCGAGATGATGGCGCGATGAGCGGTGGAGCGATCGGGTGCCGGGTTATCGAAAATCTGGCGCGGCCAAAATCCGTGCACGATCGAAGAAGCCGCGCCGATGTGAGCGGCGTCGCCGTGGGTTAAGACCAAACCGTCCAGGCGATTGACGCCGCGCGAACGAAGATAGCCGCGCACGATGCGCGCGAAATCACGATTGGCGCCGCAATCGATTATGTAATCAGTATTCCCGTCGCGAAGATGAATGGCCGCGCCTGCACCCAGATCGAGCGCGGTGATTTCGACACGCGCGCCCGTTGGCCGATGCGGGAGTTCGAGATAAATATGACCGGCGGGCGCATGCGCGAAAAACGCCACCACTCGCAAAATGATCGTGGCCAGAAACCAATTGGCATTATTGAAAACGAGGGAAAGCCATGGCGCGATGCTCGCGGCTAAGAGCGAAAGCAAACCGAACGCAAGAACGAAGAACGCCAGCGGCACAACAGCGAGATTTGCGAAAAGCGAAACCGGTGTGATCAGATAGAAATATGGCAGGATCAGGAGCAACGATCCGAGCCAGGCCGCGAGCGAAACGGAGGCGCCGCGCGCGATCATCCGCCAACTCGTTAGGCCAATTCGTCGGAGCGGACCGTAAAGACTTTTGGGAAGAAATGGGTCCGGTTGGAACCTACGAAAAAGAAAATCGAAGACGGGACTCGCCACCAGAATGATCGTGCCGACGACGGCGAAGGAGAGTTGAAATCCCATGGAGAAAAGCTGCTGGGTATCGATGCACAGAAGAAAAAACGCTGCGGCCGCGAGACTGTTTCCGGGCTGAACTCGGCGATCGAGAAATGCGCCACCGAGCACGGCCGCGGCCATGGTCGCTGCGCGCACGCTCGCGGTGTTCCAACCCGTGATGGCGGCGTAGAAAAATAATCCCGGAACGATCAAACAAATGGCGAGTTTCCGCGGAAGACGCAGCAGTCCTGCCAGCGTCCACAGAAGATAAGCGACGATGCCGACATGAAGTCCCGCCGTCGCGAAAAGATGAATCGTGCCGGTTTGCTGAAACTGTTCTTCGATTTCGTCCGGCGTCTGGTCGCGCAAACCAAGAACGATTCCGCTGATAAGACTGTGTTGGTCTAACGAGTCCTCCAAGCCGCGGCCAAGCGCGGCGTCCATACGCGCACGAGAAAGATGGGCCGCCCGCAAGATTGGATTGCCGCCGCCATGACGCAGGACGCGACCGTTCTCCGCATAACGCGAGATGAGCGCTGTGCGCACATCGTGCCGCGCGAGATGACGCCGCATGTCGAATTCGCCGGGATTGCGCGGTCCGACGATCGGCGAGACCACACCGAACACGCGAATTTCATCGCCATAGCTGACCGCTCCGGGCCAACGCGCGGACAAGGTGGCCGTGCAAGGACTCGTTAGACCATCGTGGTCGATGGAAATCGCGCGCAAGAGAAATGACGCACTGCCACGCGTGGAAATCTTCGGCTCGCTGACGACAAATCCGTGGACTGTGACTGCCTGCGTTCGGTCACCAAGTTCCCCCGCCAAACGCATGCCGGGCGAATCGATCACGCGGAAGGTATGAACACAGAAGAATGCAGCGGCGGCGAAGAGATAGGTGGCGGGCGAGCTCTGACGTATGAGTGCGAACCCACCGAATAAAACCAGTCCCACGAGTCCCGCTGGCAGATAGGCGAAATTATCCGCCAGCAGGATGCCGACGATCGCTGCCAGCGCCAGACCAATGAATGGCTGCCGCGGCCAGGCGTTGGTCGATTTCATCTCGCGTGCTCATCATGGGCTTTCCCCGACACGCGATACAACAGTTAGTTAATTTTGACTCGCTATGCGCTCCTACCTAACGAGTGCTAGATTCAGCTACTTCCCGTCCTTTAGATCCTTAAGCGATTTTTCGAACGTAGCCTGGTTCCCTTTTTGCGCCGCAGGGACATTCTTAAGGGCGATTTCCCAATTCTTGATCGCGTTCGCCTTATCGCCCAGAGCGGTGTAAACGCGCGCCAGGCCAACGTAGGTATAAAACTTTTCGTCCGGATGTTGCGCGGCGTTAAATTTGAAAACTTCCAGCGCTTTTTCTTTGCGGCCGGCCCGCAAGAGGCGCGTCCCGGCTTGATGAACTGGAAACATTTCCGGGCTGGGCAAACGCAGCGCAGCATCCATGACCGCATCGGCTTCTGAGTCCTTGCCCATCGCACTCAAAACCGCAGCCTTAGTTTGCAGCGTGGAAAAATCTTCGTGCCCGGGAACCGCGCCGCGAAACGGTTCCTTGATTGCCTTGTCCGCCCAGACCAAGGCTTCTTCGAGATTGATTTTGTTATCGACGCAGAACTGCGCGGCGTTCTGCCAGTTTTGATAATTAAAGCCAGCCCACGATTCCAACTGCTGCCGCATCTGCGCGACGTAGAGTTCGTTGACGTTCGGCACATCGATCTTCAACGGGACGCGTTTGTTCTCCCATTGCAGATAGGCGACGGCGGAATCCGGCAGGCGCTCGTCAAAACCGAAGGTCATGAATTCCGTCATGGGCGCTTCCACGGGAGTGGCTGCGACGCGCAAGACATCATTCTTTGGATCGTATTGGAAAGAACCCCAGCCGAGATGGTTGGAAAAAATCCACGTCCACGGTCCAGTCTTCGCCACTTCGAGGAACAATGCGTAGGTCCCTGCTTTGAGATCTTTTCCTTCCACTTTCACGTCGTGCGAAAAGGTGATCGCGGTTGTTTCATTGGCGCCCGTCCGCCACGGTGTGGCTTTGGAAGGACCGAACCCTTCGTCGAACATCCCGAACGGAACCAGCTCGCCCCAGATGTGACCGGTGCGCTCGGCGCCTCGGAAATGAACGCGCGGACTATGGTAGGAAATCGCAATCTTAACCGGCCCGATCCATTGGGACACTTCGGCCTTTTGGTTGTTTCCATTTGGTGGTTGTGCCAACTCGGCCGTTTCCTGCGCGAGACAAGTGACCGTGAGTAGACTGCAACTGAGGAAAAGGAAGCGGATCGTTTTCATTTGTTAGGCATCGCTTGTAGGGCGAGCCAAAGCAGATAGCCATGAATTTCTCCCGACGTTTTCGGACGTCGTGCGATGACGCGTTAGCCCGGTCCGTTTTTTTCGATCTCAATCAAACGCGGCCAATATTTTTCCTGCGCGTGATCGAGAGATCTGACGAGCAAAACCGAGAAGCCCGCCACTAATAAGAGGACAAGGGCGATGACCACGAAATGCTGCGTGCGGATTCGTTGCCAACGCGGCGCGAAGGCCAATAAGGCGAGCAGACTTAAAAGCACGATGACCGCGTCGAAGCTGGCGCGTTGCCAATAACTCCCGCCGAGATGCAGCCACATTCCAAATTCATCGAAGGTGAGTGCCATGGCTACACCGTAAATAAGCGCGCAAAAATCTTTCTGCGTTTGGTTCAGCGAAGCGAAAAGCAAAACGCCCGCGATGGTTGAGAGAAGGAAAATTCCATAGTTCAAGTGATGCACGTGCGTTCCACCGAAATGCAGAAACATGTCCGGCATGCGGCGCGCCATAATCAAAATGACGAGCGTGCGCGAAGCGATGAAAGTAAGCAGGAAAGCGAGAAAGGTCCGCCGCGCGAGACGGCGCACTGGCGATGGAGGAAGCTTGTTCACTCCCGAGTAGCTAACGAGTGCTTCAGGCGAAATGGATCACAGCTCGGGCGAAGCTGCACCGGCCACATGTTCGACCGGATTCAGAAGACTGAGATGTCCCATCTGATCGAGCGTGATCTCCCGCGAACGACTCTTGTCCATTTCGAACAGCCTGGTCTGCTGAGCGGCGAAGCTCGGATTCAAGACATTCATGTTCGCCTCGTCGTTTAGGCGCAAAGAACGCAGATCGAAATTACCGGAACCAACAGAAACAAATGTCCCGTCCACAATCATCAATTTCACGTGCACCATGGCAGGCTCATATTCGTAGATGTGCACCCCGGCCTTGAGTAGCTCCGGCCAATGGCGTCGCGAAGCGAGGCGCAAAACTTTCTGGTCGATGTGTTTTCCCGGGACCACGATCTCGACCCGCGCGCCGCGTTTCGCCGCGTCGATGAGTTCCTTCCGCATTAAGTCATCCGGCAAAAAGTAAGCGTTCTCTATTAGTAGAGTGCGCTTGGCCGAAGCCATCGCGAGCATGTACATCAAGTGCACATCCATTTCCCCGTGACGCGGTGAACCCTTGAATGCTTCGGCGGTGTAGGAGCCAGTCCGAGCGAGTGGTGGAAAATAGTCCGTGCCATGCAACAACTCACCGCGCGTCTTGAGCCAGTTATCCATGAAGGCGGCCTGCAACTGCGCGACCACGGGGCCGGTGACCTTGTAATGATTGTCGCGCCAATGTTTCGGCGATTCGCCATTGCCTAACCACTCATCGGCAATACCCACGCCGCCGATAAAGCCGACGCGGCCATCGATGATCAAAAGTTTGCGATGACTGCGATTATTGTAGCGGCGCGGATCAAGTGAGAAGAGGGAATGGAATTTCTCTATCTGCACGCCAGCGCTGCGGAGTTGTTCGAGATTTTCGCGACCCATCTTTCCTGTGCCTTGGGCATCGAGCACCGCGTTCACCTTTACCCCGGCGCGCGCGCGTTCGGCTAAAGCAGCGGCGAATTGTTTCCCGATCTCGCCATCCCAAAAAATGTAAGTCTCGAAGTTGATCGAGCGCCGCGCGCCGCGAATCGCACTTAACATCGCAGGGAAAATTTCGCGCCCGTTGACCAGCGTGGTGATGCTGTTGCCTTCGGAATAACTCGCGCCGAGCAATGATCCGCTCGCCTGTCGGAACTCGGGCGAAGTAGCGGAATAAAGCGGCGTTACTTCCTTGCGCACCGCGTTGCCTTCGTGAGTCGCGCAACCGCCGCAGAATATCAGTAGTGCACCGACGCTGCCGTTCGCGGCAAGAAAAAATGATCGGCTCATGCAAAAACGTAAGCTGGTCTCGGACCAAACTATTTTTTGCTCGCGTCAAATTCACGCAGCCGCGCCGCAAAATAGTCGGTCGCATCCATCGTTTTCCCATCACCCGAACGCACCTTGTATTTCTGATGGGTCAACGATGACTCGGATGCACAACCCTTGACGAATTCCTCCGCGGTATGCACGCGTTCGCCCGCGTAATCGAGTTTCATCCGCAGATGTTTCGCCGCGGCCGCGCCATCGTGTTCCGTGCCGTTGCGAATAAAGACAATGCCTTTGGATGTTTCTACGCCATGAATCAGGAAATCAATTCGCGCCTGCTCGCGCGCATCGCGGGCCAGGACTAACGAAACAAGCCCGAGCAAAAGTGTGGCAGTAGCGAGACATCGTTTCATAAGCGTAGGGATGACGAGGACTGGTACGATTTAATTCACTTCGGTAAAATCATTTCGATAATCTCGCGCGCGGCGCCGGCCGGTTTCAAGAGCGGCGCTAGAATGTGCAAGGGGACATGCTTTTCGAGCGCGCTCATTAGCCGCGGTTTGAGGTCATCCTGCGGATGATCGAGCGGGCCGGAAATTTTTACCGACGTCCAGAGATAATCTTTTTCTTCGCGGGTGAAGACTTCTTCGCGCGCGCCGGGGAACTTCGCCACGATCTCGGGTGCGACGCCAAGTTGAAAAGTGCCGTCAACCTCGCCGTTTTTGAAAATGAAACTGCCGCGTGCGCACAGGACGTGTTTCGCTTCCGCGCGAAAATCGCGCACAACCAGCCCGTTGTTTTCCCACCGGTAATCGCCACGCACTTCATCCACATGCAATGGATTGAGCTCCGCTTTTCCCGTGAAAGACGCCGCCTTCTCCAGTGCGGCAACGTTCTTCACCACGGCTTGTTCGACAGAGAGGGCGCCATCCGCGACTAACGACTGCGTCTTGCCCACCATCTTTTGCAGGTGCGCGTTTCCGACGAACGTCCCGTTGATTTTGCTGCCGTTATCTTTCGGGATGAAAGGCGCGATCGGGCAATGCTCAAACTTCAGCTGCACATCGAGCGAAGCCTCTTGCTCGAATTTGAATTCGCCGGCGACGTTGATTGTTCCGCGATCGCCGAGCGCGAGTTGCCCTTCATCGATGCGAAGTGACGGCTTAGCGTAATACAATTTCAAACTCGTTATGCGGGTCTCCGGCCACTTCGCCTGATGAAACAAACCGCCGTGCCCATGCACGACGAGATTTTTCCCGTCCGGAAAACAGGTAACTTCCGCATCGCGAATTTGCCCACCGTCCTTGGCCGGGTCCTGCCAGAAAAGATCCGCACGCGCGATCGACACCTTGCGGATGTCCACACTCAGCGGCGTTTCCGTTTGCGAAGGAGGAACCATCTCGGGCTGGGCAAACTCCGAGCGATTAACCAGACGAGCGGCCGCGTCTCCGTAAGCCGCCTGGACATGACGCGCGGAGAGGTGGTCGATGCGGAATTTTCCGCGCCAAAGTTCCAGCAAGCTCAAGTGCGCTGAAAGATGATCCGCTCGCAACTCACGCAAGGCGCGCGGTGCCGATGCGGTGACCATCATGCCTAACGATTCCACATTGTAACCGTGCGCGGTTATCGGCAGAAATCCGGCGCTGCCGCCCAGCTCTTTGCCTGTTTTCCCGGCGATGAGCGTGCGCAATTTTTCCGTCTCGACCACGCGCGCGACGAAGTGGTCCACGAAGAACGCCGCGCCAATCACGAGCAGCAGAACGATCGCAGCAGAAACGAGGAGGTAGCGTTTATTCTTTGCCCCGCCCACAGCTCCATCTTCGAGATTGCTCTTCATTCGGATTGACCATCGTCGAACAAACCAATCGACGTGTCTACGCCCGAGCCGCGTCTTTTGCCTAACGAGAGCTTATTCGGGTTTCCCGCTCTCAACTTTCCCGCGCAACTTCTCGCCTGCGCGCGTGACCAGCTCGGTCGCTCTCGCGCGCGGTCCGCTCGTTTCGTTGTGCAGCTGATCAATCGCGCGATCCATCGCTGCTTTCACGCTTGCAGCCGTTCCGCCTTTCTCACACTCCCGCACCAGCACGCCCTCGAGTCGCGCGATCACGGAGTCGATGGTGTAGTTGGGATTAACCGCAGGCGCTTCGTGCTGCTCGAGCGCGCTGTAGACATCGATGATCTGTTCGCTATGCGCGCCCCATCGCAGGACCCGGTAAAAAAGCGCCCCTTCCCGCTCTCCTTTCGAAAGTAAATCGATCACGGCGGCGCCTAACGAGACCGGCATAAGCGCAAAGTCGCGCACGTTGCTCACCAGCATTTTGACCTGAAAAACGACAAGATCGCGCAGGAATTTCCAGCGTTCACTGCGGGCCGGCGGCATTTTCGCCAATTGCTTCTCGTTCATACGATCCCTCAGTATCGCCTAACGAGAACAAGGATAGCAATCCGGGGGGGCGCTTCCAGCTCAAGAGTCGATCGCGAACGATCTCTCCGAAAGGTGGAACCACGAGCTGTCGCTCTTACGAATCATCCTTGGGGAATGCTTCCCGGTCCCGAGCAAGCGCTCGGCGCAAAGAATGTGAATAGATAACAAAGGAAACCGACAAAAGATTAACATGAAAAAATTCATCACGATATTGATTAGCTGTTCCCTGGCCATGGCCGCCGGTGCAATGGCGCAGCAGGAGGAGGCATCGCCACAACCGCCAAAGAAAGGCGAAGGCGAACACCATCCCGCGAAAGAAGCGCGCCCACCAGCGACTGAAATGCATCCGGGCAAGGAATTAAAACCAGCCACCGAACCGAAGGTGGAAAAGGAAATGAAGCCGACGCCTATGCCTGAGGCGACACACAAAGAGCACGCGGAAACAAAAACGCCCGCCGAAGCTAAGAGCACACCGAAAGCTTTGGCCAGTCCCGAAGCTACTGCGGTGACAAAGGTTCCTGGAAAAGACGCGACCCATAAGGGCGCGGCTCAGGTAGAGGAACGTAAGAAAGAGCAAACCACTTCCACCGCGACCGCCACTCCCGCCGCGATCGCGACGGCAACTCCTGCAGCGACTGCTACGAAGATGGCGAGCCCTACACCGGCTAGCGTAGCTACGGCTACGGCTTCGCCGTCGGCCACTGCCTCTGTGGCAGCGACCGCATCCGCAACTCCAGCGGCCTCCACTACTCCGGCGGTTTCACCGATGACAGGCACAAGCCCGCAGATGAACAAAGCCAATGCTCAGGCGAAGAAGCCTGATCCGCAGGTTGTGGAAAAGATTAAGACCGAGCACGCCACCTTTAAGGCAGAAGCCAGGCCCGACAAGGTTCCGACGGTTACTTTCAATCAGAGCTATCGCATCGAAGGCAGCGACCGCTGGCAGGGCCAACAATACGAAAGGTTCCGCAGCTATCGTCCCGAGATGCATGATCAGGGATATTATCGCTCGCGTTATACACGGGTAGAAGTCATTGGCGGCGGCGCCTACTACTTGAACGAGGGCTACTGGTATCCGGCCTGGGGTTACGATCGTGCCGCGCAATACTATCCGTATGACGGCCCGATCTATGTCGGTCATCGCGCCGAGCCACCCGATCGGGTAATCGCCAACGTTCAGGCTCTTCTGCAGCAACAAGGCTACTACAAGGGCGAAGTAGACGGCTTACTTGGGCCGTTAACGCGCCAGGCACTCACCGCCTATCAAGCTGACAATGGTCTCTACACCACGGCGGTAATTGACGAGCCGACACTGGACTCGCTTAACTTGGGATAACCGACGCTTACTCAACCGAAACGCCGCCGGGGCAAATGCCTCGGCGGTGTTTCTATTTAAGGCAAAAGATAAGCTTCAATTAAAGCCACACCGACGGTGTTATTCTTCCCGTGCACAATGGCAGTGTAAACTCCTGGAGTCAGGCTGGTGACGATAGCTGACTCACGATCGTCTCTGGGTGGGTGACCACTGGCGCGCATTTCGGCCTCTGCTTGCCCGCCGTGATCGTTCACCCTCCAGTTATCGTTCGTGGCGATAAGTATGCCGTTAGTATCATGCAACTCGAGCGTGGGATCTAGCAAAGGGTTTGGAACCAGTGAGCTAGGCAAAGACGGCCCAAGAGCTCTAACAATAACTCTTGCCCCGCCCCCACTCCCGCCTCCTACGATAAAGCCGCCGATCATGACGTTATCGTCCGTATCGACAAAGCCGCGCGAGCTTACGTTAGTTAGCTTTGAGGTAGTCGCGGAATCGAGATCGAAGACCTCGACCAGACCTATCCCAGTTCCGCGATTCTTACCCGCAAGGATCGCGGTGTAGGTTCCCGGGTTCAGGGTCGTGATAATGGCCGATTCCAAATCGTCCTTCGGCGCACGGCCGGTAGCTTCTATTTGTGCTTGTTGACTGGCGCCATCGGACCTGATCTTCCAGTTATCGTTTGTGGCTAAGAGGGTGTTGCCTTGATGTAGCTCCAAGGTTGGATCGGTTAAAGTGCCCGTTAGAGAAGGGGAGGCAAGGGATGGACCAAGACCCTTAATGATGACCTGCTTGGGCGTAGTGCCCTGCACAATAAAGCCGGCGATAAGGGTTTGGTCGTCGGTTAGGACACGGGCGCGGGTCGAAAGGTTTAACAGCTGCGACTCGAGGGGTGCAACGCGCACGTAATAGATATCCTCTTCTCCATTGAAGGTCGCGCTGTAGACCACGTTTCCTCCGCCGTTATCCGAAACGATCGACATATAGTCGCCCATCTTGTTCTGGTTCGGATAACCGATGAGAGGGTTGAAAGAAGCGCTGACCGGTACGTTAGTCGACCAGGTATCGCCCGCATCCATGCTATAGGAATAGAAGAGCTGTGAATCGGTGTTATTCGCGGCATAACGCGTGTCGAGCCAGACCGCATCAAGCCGGCCGCTCGGTGCGACAGAAAAGGTACCGAGCCAATGCCACTTACTATGATCCACTGGATCGTCATTCACACGGTGCGGCGCGTTGAAACTACGTCCGCCGTCGCTACTCCGAACAAACATAACGTCGGAACCGGTCGTGAAACCCGTTGGTTGTACGCTGCCCAAGATGTAGGTGTTGCTATTCTTACTTGTTCCGGAGCGATCAATTCCCAAATAAAGCTGCCCGACCAGGCCTATCGGGTTGATTGGCTCACTTGAATCTACCTGGCCGCCTAGATCGACTGGCGTGCTGAGGTCGAAGCTAGGTGTAACAGCGGCGTTCTTAGCGTTGCTGGAACGTTCGCACCAGATCTGGTTGCTGGTGGCGCTAACTCCGGCCAGGAAGAGATTACCTGTGGAGTCGACGTCGAGCGTTCCCCAGATAGGCGAGTTCGGTATGTTAACCGGATTGAGCCAGGTAAATCCACCGTCGGTTGAGCGAGTGAATTGCCGGCCATTGTAGTTATTCCCGGCCGTGCTCCACCACTGATATTGGAAGCCATGGCCACTGCTGTTCGTGTTATCAATGGTGAACCATTGCTTATCGCCACCACGCGCAGGAGCGATGTTGGTCCAGGATTGTCCGCCATCGAGCGAGCGCCAGATGTCGTCGAAGAAGTTTTGTAGTAGGCTAAGAAAGAAGAAGCGGCCGGTGCTATCGGCAGCCAGGACTGGATCGCTACGAAAGATGTTGTTTTCCAGGACTCCGGGAAAGGTCCAGGATGTCCCGCCGTTGCTAGTATAAGCCCAACCGGCCTGACGAAAGTTCGAAGCCACGCTATTGAACTGCCGCCAACCAATGGCCATCTTGTTAGGGTTAGTTGGATCGACCGAGAGAGATGGCTCGTTCGCCGCGTCACCGGTAATATTTTGACCGTTGGCATCCACGTTGACCTGATAGCTTGTAAAAGCGCCAAACGCTGAGGTCATGGCGGGAGACGTGCCCGTGTCAAAGATGAACATCGGTGGGTCCTGAATTTTCTCGAGTTCCTCCTTCGGGATACGACTGTTCGGAGCAGGCCTGGCTGATTCGACCACCAGGAAAAACGCCATCATTAGCAAACACGTCCGCAGGACGGTACTAAACGACGGCATGAACCAAGATAAACGAACTCGAAAATAAATCGAACGCTCGATTGCGACTAATTCGGCTATAATCGCGGTTACAAAGGCCTAGCTCACCTTTCAGGCGTTTGCTGCGCCGCAATGGCGATGCCCACCGCAACTTCCGCTACGTAAATGACGCGTGCGGTCTTGGGATGTTCTGCCAGCTCTTCCGTAACCGCTTTGGCTAACTCCGGGCCGAAATGCCAGAGCAACGAATGCCAGCGCGGCTTGATCAAGCCCATGATCCCGTCGCCGATCATGAATAACGCGCCCAATTCCATTAACCTTCGCACCGCCAAGTTTTTTGCCATATCTACTCTTCGCGGCGCGCGGTGCAGATTTCAAATTTCCCAGTTTTCACTTTCCAAAAACGCGGCTCGCGCTCTTGTCTCTCTCGCCCATGGCTCAGACTGGTAACAAGCGAGTAAGCGCGCGCGCGACCGGCATCGTGGGTATCGCGATTCTTTGCAGCCGTTTGCTGGGATTAGTTCGCGAACAGGTCTTTGCCGCGCTCTTCGGGGCGGGCGCGGCTCTCGATGCTTTTCTGATGGCGTTTCGCGTGCCGAATTTGCTCCGCGATCTTTTTGCCGAAGGTGCGCTCTCGACCGCTTTCATCACGACGTTTTCCAAAAAGATCGCGCAGGAAGGCGACGCATCCGCGTGGCGGCTGGCCAACAAGATGGCGACGCTCGCGTCCATTTTCATCAGCGCCATCACGCTGCTCGGCATCCTTTTCGCGCCGCAATTGATCGGTCTTATGACGTGGTGGAGCTGGTCGCCGGAAAAAACCGAGCTGACGATTCTGCTCACCCGCGTGATGTGGCCTTTCATCCTGCTTGTCTCGCTCGCTGCGCTGGCCATGGGAATTCTGAATGCGAAAAATGTTTTCGGCGCGCCGGCCATGGCCTCGAGTTTTTTCAATCTCGGCTCGATCCTCGGCGGTGTCGCGCTCGGCTGGTGGTTCGATCCGCACTTCGGGCCGCGCTCACTCATCGGAGTCTCGTTAGGCACTTTGCTCGGCGGCCTTTGGCAATTGCTCTCGCAGTTTCCGGCATTACGCCGCGTTGGATTTCACTATCGGCCCGATTTTCACTGGCGCGACGAAGGTGTGCGAACGGTTCTCGCGCTCATGGGGCCTGCAGTCATCGCAGCTAGCGCCGTACAGGTAAATGTCCTCGTAAATAGCGGATTCGCCGCGCGCCTTGGCGACGGTCCAGTGAGTTGGCTGAACATCGCCTTCCGCCTGATGCAATTGCCGCTCGGTCTATTCGGTGTGGCTGTCGCCACGGTAACCTTGCCGCTCATTTCGCGTAGTGCGGCGCTGGAAAATCGAGAAGAGTTTCGCGGCGCGCTCGCGCATTCGTTGCGACTCGTCATGCTCCTCACCATTCCTTCCGCGATCGGTTTGATAATATTGGCCGAACCGATTATCAGTCTGATTTACGAGCATGGACGGTTTCATCATGCCTCTACTTTGCAGACGGCGGAGGCGCTACGTTTCTACGCGCTCGGTCT
Organism: Chthoniobacterales bacterium; assembly: GCA_038237435.1. GTDB lineage: Bacteria > Verrucomicrobiota > Verrucomicrobiia > Chthoniobacterales > UBA10450 > JACCTI01. Next base: position 170,514 of record JBBRYT010000004.1, on the reverse strand, counting down.
GGTCGGTTATGCTTCGGTGAAAGTGCTCGCGCCCGCCTTTTACGCGCTCGACAAGCGGAATCTGCCGATGTTCGTCAGTCTCTTTTCCATCGTGGTAAATTTTTGTTTGAACTGGTTTTTTACTTTCAAACTTCAGTTCGGTCATCGCGGTCTCGCGCTTTCCACCAGCCTGGTCGCGATGACAAATTTTCTCCTGCTCTACGCCATGATGCGGCGCTACGTCGATTATCTCGAAACGGGCACGTTGCTTAAAACGCTGGCGAAACTGCTCGTCGCGGGGGCGCTGCTCGCGGGCGTTTGCTGGGTGGCGCGCCATTATTTTTTGCACACCGGCGGGGGCGTTTTGCTTTGGCAAAAATTGCTGGGCGTTTCTTTCACCGTCACGGTCGGGAGTGCGATTTTTTTCGGCGTGGCCTACCTGTTGCGCGTGGCGGAAGTGCAGGATGTCGTCGCGCTTGCGCGGCGGCGGCTTGGTCGTTAGGCCAAGGCCTGCTCTAAGTCTTCGATCAGGTCGTCGGGATGCTCGAGACCGATCGACGCACGCAGCAATCCCTGCGGCGTCTCCGGGCTTTCCCCAGCGACCGACGCGCGATGCTCAACTAAACTTTCCACGCCTCCAAGACTCGTGGCGCGAATGAAAATTTTCAGTCGCGCCGCGGCATTCGTTGCTCCGTCGCGTCCGCCATGTACTTCAAACGAAAGCATGCCGCTAAACGCGCTCATTTGCCGCAAGGCAATTTCGTGGCCGGGACTGTTTGTTAGGCCAGGATAATTCACGCGCTCGATTTTCGGATGATCGGATAGGAACTGCGCGACCTTGAGCGCGTTTTCCGAATGAGCGCGCATTCGCCATGGCAAAGTACGCAGTCCGCGCAAGACCAGCCAGCAATCGAAGGGTGAGGAAACGCCGCCGCTCAATCCTTGCACATGGCGAATGCCGGCGAACTGCTCATTAGGCTGACGCGTCACTACTACTCCGCTTGTCACATCGGAATGGCCGCCGATGTATTTCGTGGTGGAATGAACAACGAAATCGAGTCCGAGATCGAGCGGGCGTTGCACGATCGGCGCCCAGGTGTTGTCGCATGCGCACAGCGCGCTCGCGACGTGCGCGATCTTTGCGACTGCGACGAGGTCGGTAATTTTTAGCTGCGGATTCGACGGCGTTTCGGTCCAGATCAATTTCGTCTCCTTGCGCATGGCATTTTCGACCGCGCGCAAATTCGTCATGTCGACGAAATCCACCTTCAACCCCCACGGGACGAAAACCTCGCGCAGTTGTTTGAGCGCTCCGTGATAACCCTCAATTGGCGCGATGACATGATCGCCAGGACGCAGCGCCTGAAAGACCGCGGCCGTGGCGGCTAATCCCGATCCGAACGCTGCCGCTTCGCTTCCGCCCTCCAGCGCAGCCATCGCCTCTTCGAGCGCGCGACGGTTCGGATTATCGCTCCGCGAATACACAAACCCGTGCGGATAACTTCCGTCTGCGGCGCGTTCGAATGTCGTCGAGAGCTGGATAGGCGGCGCGACCGCGCCGGTGGATTCATCGACCGCATGACCTGCGTGCACGGCCAGCGTCTCGATTTTCATCAGCGCGTATCTTGCATCGGGCGTCGCGCATCGCGAATTAAATTTGACGCCTCAGGCGAACGAGCGCTTGATTACGACCGCGTCTAACGACTCCTCGGCGCCGGCTTTTCTATGACCATTTATCACGACGAAGTTTTTACGATGGCTTGCGATCAGTTCCAGGTCATTGCCGATTATTTGAACATCGATAAAAACGATCGTGAGCGCTTGATGCTGCCAAAGCGCGCCATCGCCGTGACGCTGCCGGTTCACATGGACGATGGCAGCACCGAGACGTTTCAGGGTTATCGGGTGCAACATCATCTCACGCTCGGTCCGACCAAAGGCGGCACGCGTTTCGCGCCGAACTTATCGATGGGCGAAACCGCCGCGCTCGCCATGTGGATGAGTTGGAAATGCGCGCTGGCTAATTTGCCTTACGGCGGCGCGAAGGGGGGCATCGCGTGTGATCCGCAGAAGCTTTCAATCAAGGAACTCGAAGCGGTCTCGCGCCGTTATATGCAGGAGATGATTCCGTTCGTCGGTCCGCATACCGACATCATGGGGCCCGACATGGGCACGAACGAACAGGTCATGGCGTGGTTCATGGATACCTATTCCGTTTATCAAGGCTACGCCGTCAGCGAAATCGTCACCGGCAAGCCGGTTTCAATCGGCGGCACGGAAGGCCGTCGCGAAGCGACCGGGCGCGGCGTGGTCTACACCATCGATCGCGCCATGGATATGCTGAAGATGGATCCGGAAAAATCCACCGCTATCATTCAGGGATTCGGAAATGTCGGTTCAGTCGCGGCCTTGCAGCTCGCGATGAAAAGTGGGGTGAAAGTTGTCGGGATCAGCGATCACACTTCCGCTATTTACGATGCGAAAGGCATCGACGTCGTGGCCGCAGATCAGCATGTGATGAAAAAGGGAAATCTGCGCGCTTTCCGCGAAGCCGATCGTGTTAATCCTAACGAGTTGTTGACCATGAAGTGCGACATTCTCGTGCCATCGGCGATTGATCGCGTGATCAACGAAGGGAATGCGCGCAAACTGCAATGCCGCATTTTAGCGGAAGGCGCGAATGGCCCGACCACACCCGAGGCCGATCTGATTCTCAATAAGGTCTGGGACGAAATTTTCGTCATCCCGGACATTCTGTGCAACGCGGGCGGCGTCATCGTTTCCTATTTCGAATGGGTGCAAGGTTTGCAATCCTTCCTCTGGGCTGAGACGGAAGTGACCGACAAACTTTTCCGCATTCTCGAGCATTCGTTCGTGCAAATGATTCGGCGCGCGAAGAACGACAAGGTTTCGCATCGCACCGCTGCGATGGCCATCGGCGTGGAGCGCGTGATGAAAGCGAAACACGCGCGCGGTCTCTTCCCGTAGGCGATTGTGCCTAACGACTGCCTAACGAGCGGTGAAATACGTCTGGAAGTTTCACGACACGGCGCGGAACTGGTTAGCCTGACCCGGCGCGGCGTCGGCTTTCTTTATCGCGACGGCGATCTTTCGGCGCCGACCAAAGGTTGGGCCAATCACGCGACGGTTATGGGATACTTTCTGCATCGGCTTAAGAACGAACGCAGTTTGTATCGCGGCCGTCCGATCGCGGGCGGCACGCATGGTTTTTTGCGGCACAAACATTTGCCCGCACCAATCGTTGATGAAAAGAACGCGTCGCTCACTTATCAAATGAGGCGCGATCAATTCACCGAGCTTGAATATCCGCTCAACGTCTCGTTAGACCTTACCTACGCGATCGTAGATGAAGAGGTGCAAATAAGTTTTCATTTTGTGAATCACGAAAAGGAATTATCCGCGCATGTCGGTTTCGGTTTGCATCCGGGTTTGGCGGCCGCGTCCTTCGAGTCGTTTCAATTCGAGATGCCAGCGGGCCGCTATCGTCGTCATTTTTCGCCGAACAATTTTCTTTCCGGCGAAACGCAGGATATCGATTTCGCCGGCGGCGCAATGCCGTTCCCGCGCGAGAAACTTCCCGGCTCTTACATTCTCGAACTCGTCGATGTACCAGATCGTAAATTCCGTTTTCTCGATCCGGCGGGCGGACGAGAAGTCTCGTTAGACCTACAGCAGGTTCCGTATCTTACCCTCTGGTCGGACGGCGGACCGTTTCTCTGCATCGAGCCATGCTGGGGTCTGACCGACCACGACCAACAGCGCGCATTTGAAGAAAAGGAAGGAATTCAGCACATTCCCCCGCGTGGAGAATTACGCACCACCTTCAGCATGATTCCGCGCCTAATGAGTTAATCAATGCCCGCCGCTTCTATACGGGCTTTGCTCGCCGGCTCGATTGATTACGCCGGTCTCTTTCCACCCGCTACGCTCGAGCTCGAGCCGGCGTTGAAAAACCACGCTGACTATATGCGTGCGCCGGAATCGTGGATGCTGGGAGCGTTTGTTTTGCCGGTAAAGAAATTCGCGGAAGCGTCGCCGAACTTTTCGTTTTTCGACAAAAACCCGCTTTGTATTTCCGCGCTTGGACCGAAGACGGAAAATGCGAAGCCGTTTATCGAGGCATTGACGAAAGCGGCAGAAACAATTCGCAAATTACAGGCGAAGTACGCGGCATCGATCAAGATCGCGCAGATCGAAATGGAATTGCCAGCGAACGCCGGCGCAAGTTTAGCCGAGACCAACAAAGCAATGGCCGGTCTGGAAGTTCCGGTTTTTTGGGAAGCGACGATCGATGATGCCGAACGGACGATCGAATTTATTGCCGAGCACCGCCGGACCGGTGCGGGCAGATTCGGTTTCAAACTTCGCACTGGCGGCGTGGTTGCTTCGGCTTTTCCTTCCTCGGTGCAGATCGCGCGGACGCTCGTGGCTGCGACCCACAACCAAGTCCCGATTAAGTTCACCGCGGGTCTGCATCATCCGGTGCGGAAATTTCATCCGAGCGTGCAAACAAAGATGCACGGTTTCCTCAACGTCCTCGGCGCCGGAGTGCTGGCGGCCGAGCACGGATGGAATCAACAGCAGACCTCCGCCATGCTGGAAGATGAAGACAGCACCTCGTTCGTTTTCGACGATCGCGCGTTCGCCTGGCGCGAATGGGCCGTAACGACCGAGCGCATCAAGGCGCAGCGCAATTTCATCACCTCCTTTGGCAGCTGCAGTTTCGACGAACCGCGCGAGGATTTGCGGGCACTCGGTTTTCTCTAGCACTCGTTAGACCAATCGGTGCCTGCGGCGCGGCGCAGAATGAATTTTCTTGTCAATCCTAACCGCCGGCGCGACAACCAACCGCTCGTTCGGCCAAACGAGCGCGCCCCGCTGACGTTCCATGAACGATGGCCCGGCTACCTGCCAACGCCGCTACTCCAGGCGCCGGAAATTGCGCGCATGCTTGGTGTTGGCCAGGTATGGTTGAAAAACGAATCGAGCCGCCTCGGCCTGCCGGCCTTTAAGATTCTCGGCGCGTCGTGGGCGGTGTATCGCGTGCTGGAAGATCGCCTCGGCCATTCGCTCGAACCGTGGACGAATCTCGATGAACTTCGCGCGCGCATCGCTCCGCTGCGACCACTGACACTGGTGACCGCGACCGATGGAAATCACGGACGCGCCGTCGCGCATGTCGCGTCGATGTTTGGCCTTAGCGCGCGCATTTATGTTCCGAAAGGAACGGCGCAGGCGCGCCTCGATGGCATCGCTAGTGAAGGTGCAGAAGTGGAAATTGTTGACGGCACCTATGATGACGCGGTGGCGCGCGCAGCGCAGGATGCGAGTGAGCGCTGCCTGATTATTTCCGACACTTCCTGGCCCGGTTATGAGGAGATCCCTCGATGGGTCACGGAAGGATACTCAACCATCATGAGGGAGATCGATGATGAACTCGTTAGGCGCAATGAGAGCCCTCCCAATTTGGTCGCAGTGCAATTCGGTGTCGGGGCGCTTGCCGTAGCAGTCGTTAGGCATTTTCGGGAAAGCTCGACAAAAATTCTAAGCGTCGAACCATGGCAAGCGGCCTGCGCGCTGGCTTCGATGCAAGCGGGGAAGATCGTCGATGTCGCCGGTCCGCATGAATCCATCATGGCGGGATTGAATTGCGGTCGTGTCTCACTCATCGCCTGGCCAATTATTTCCGCAGGAATCAATGCCTTCATTGCCGTTTCCGATGATCGCGCGCGGGACGCGATGCGTGCGCTGGCAGGAGTCGGTGTGGTCGCCGGCGAAACAGGGGCGTCTGGTTTAGCCGGCTTACTCGAGCTACTGACCGGACCGGGTCACGAACAACACCGCGCTGATTTGAAAATCACCGGCGATTCGCGTGTGCTCGTCTTCATCACCGAAGGCGCAACCGATCCTGTTTCGTACGCGCAGATCGTTCGTTAGGCCCGATGGTTTCGCGCGCTGGTTTCAAAAAAAGAATTCTAATACGACATGCGGAATCGCGATCGTTTCTAGCCGCAAATATCGCTAGCGATTAATTCAGGTCGCGCTGCGCGAAGAAAGTTTCCACATCCAGATACTCAGAGCTCCGGCGACGATGAGTGCGACCACACTCACACATAGCGGAGGGCGATGTGAGCCGACCACGACATCGAACTGTTTTACTAATCGGTAAAGATGCACAAGTGCGAAGATGGCGAAGAAAATCGCCGACAACTTCAATCCAGTAGCAGGTGAATTCATGTTTGGCCTCCGGCCTTATCGTGTCAGGCAGCGAGCAACGTCACAACTGCAAAATCTGGCGGCGAAACCAGCCGGTTTCCTTCGCGATAAGACTTGCCCGATCGGCCGAGCGGCGTAAATACCCCGCACAATCAAACCTCATGTTTAAGTTTTTATTTGCCGCTATTGTTCTCGCCGTTGTCGCCACCGCCTCTTCGCAGGCCAAGACGCTCAAAGTCCCGAGTGACGAATTCCCCATCGCCTCCATCGAAATCCCCGACAGCTGGGAGCCGGAGGAAGTGAACAACGGCGTTGCTGGCACGAGCGAAGATGGCGCGGTCTATCTCTCGATCGTGGCCGTGGGCACCGACAAAGGGATGACGGCGGAACTCGATGATACGTTCGCCATGCTCAAGGAGCACGATGTCGACCTGAATCAGGATTCGAAGAAGGAAAACAAGTTCAAGGTCAACGGGCTCGACGCCGAGGAGATGGTCTTCCAAGGCAAAGATGAAGATGGCCCGGCTTCGGTCAGCATTACCTTTGTTACGATCAAGGATAAGCTGCTTGTTCTGACCTACTGGGTCTCGACGGAGGAAGAAAAGAAGCACCAGGAAGAAGTTGGGAAAATCGTTAACAGCCTTAAAGCTTCTTCCTAAATAAGGACTCGTTAGGTGCTTCCCGATTTCGCTGGCGGTCGACCGTACTTGCGGTTTAGGTGTAGTTAGTTCTCTTCCGTCCGCATGATCGATCCCGAAAAGTTAGAGCGCCTGGTAGGTTTTACGACTGCTTATGTAAGGGCGCAGGAGGGACTAATCCTCAAAGAAGGCATGCCGCTCTCGCTCAAGCAGGTAGCGGATGCCCAGCTAGCCGGTGTGCGCGCGACCGATCGAGTGCGCATCCTGGTAGTCGATCGCATTTTACCTCCGGAAAACGAAGAGCTAGCCGAAGCTGCGCGCCAGGCGCAGATTATCACTACTAACTCCCGGGCGGTCACGATGGGGCACGGTATTATGCTACGCGCGGATAGCTGGCAGGATCGGGAACTTATCCTGCATCAGCTCGTCCACGTTGCGCAGTGCGAACGCTGCGGCGGCTCGGAGGCTTACGTCACTCAATACCTGCAGGACCGCGGGACCTGTGCAGAGTTCACCCTCGGATCGCTCGAGGACGAGGCGCGTAATCTTGCCCGGAAAATCTGCACTGGGTAGTTAGGCTGTCCAGGTATCGCGACTAGGGCGCCTTGGTCGCGACCCATTCCAGATAGTTAGCAAAGGCGTTAGGTTTCCCGGCGGGCGCTACTTCCAGTTTCGCGTTCAGCCGCCCGTCTGGAAGCGCGGTATAGGTAAGGCGGTAACGCGGGATTTTAGGAACAGCGTCGCTCACAAAGACAGCCTGGTTGCCGTTGGCAGTTACCGCGTAACGACCGAGGTAGCCATCGCTATCGAAGTAAGAGGCTTTTATCGTGGCTGGAATACCTTCCTGCGCGATAACTAGAAGGTCATCGTGAATAGCTCCGCCGGCGGTGGCTGATGATTCGACATGGTTATGCCGCACCAGCACCTTGCCTTGTAGGTCTAAGACAAACTCAAAATGGGCCGCGCCTTCTCCCGGCTTGGCTTCGACCTGCCAGTTACCGACGAGAAACTGGAGAGCGGGAAACGGCACGCCCGCTGCAAATGCCGCCGGCTGCAACAGAATCGGTGCGAAAAAGTAAATAAGATACTTGATATATTGCATAGCTTTGTTCGTTAAGATTGAGGGAAAGTGACTAACGCTACCGATAAGAGCGCGACCTCCAAGTGGCTGGCAAGCATAAAAGCTCGGGCCCGGCCCACCAAGCTTACGCAGCGAACGGGAATTCCCGTCTTTTTCCATCTTGCCTTCGCCGGAGCAAATTGATAAAGCGGTTTCGCCAGGGGATTCCACAATGAACAAACCTATACTTATCACCATACTCACCACGCTCTGCGCACTCACCGTGCGTGCAGATCACGACGAACACGATAATGGCATTCCAACTCGTCATAACGAAGCCACCATCGCGCAATTGCAGGCTGAAATGGCCTCGGGCAAGCTAAGCTCGGAAGAGCTCACCAAGGAATACATCGCGCGCATCCTTGCGCTCGATCAGGGAAGTGAAGCGGTCAACGCCATTATAGAGCTCAATCCTGAGGCACTCGATATGGCGCGCAACGCCGACCGCTTACGCAAGAAAGGAACAATTCTCGGGCCTTTGCACGGCATACCTGTTCTACTTAAGGATAACATCGATACTGGCGATAAGATGCAGACCAGCGCAGGTTCGTTCGCGCTCGTCGGTAAGCCAGCTAAACAAGACTCTACGGTCGCGGCCAACCTTCGTGCCGGTGGCTCTGTTATTCTAGGTAAGACTAACCTTTCCGAATGGGCGAACTTTCGCTCCTTCGAATCCATTAGCGGCTGGTCCGGCCGCGGCGGGCAGACCAACAATCCATATGCTCTCGATCGCAATCCTTGTGGCTCGAGTTCCGGTTCGGGCGCGGCAGCTTCAGCTAACTTCGCCGCTGTTTCCTTCGGTAGCGAGACCGATGGCAGTATCGTTTGTCCCGGTAACGCCAATGGCGTGGCGGCGATTAAGCCCACCGTGGGTCTAACGAGTCGTGCCGGTGTCGTTCCTATCTCGCACACGCAGGATACGGTCGGCCCTCACGGAAGGACGGTGGCCGATGCGGCTGCTGCGCTAGGTGCCATCCAAAGCCGCACCTTTGATGGTCGCGATCCTGCCACCGGCGGTGTTCCACTCGGCTGGCAGGGCACGGGTAAGACACGACCGACTAATATTCCGACCGATTACACGCAGTTCGTGAATGCCAATGGATTGAAAGGCGCGCGGCTTGGCCTAACGAGAGCTGGGTTGAATGGCTTCGATCCTAACGTGCCGACACCGCAATCGGTTCTCGATGCTTTCGAGACCGCCGTCGATGCTCTAACTGCAGCCGGTGCCACAGTCATCGATCTGGATGCGGCCGGTTTTACCTTCGCATCGGCCGACGGCGAGTTCCTTGTCCTGGCCTTCGAGTTCCGCGACGACGTGAAGGCTTACTTCGCCACGCGCACCGGCGTACCAGTAGCCGGTGGGACCTTGCAAACCGCGATCGATTTTAACAACGCTCATGCTGATATCGAGATGCCTTTCTTTAACCAGGACATCTTCGATTTCTGCAACTCGTTAGCTACTGGAGCAAACGATCCGCAGCCCGCCTTCGGCGGCATGACCTATAACCAGGCACTGACAATCGATCATAATGCCGGCGTGAATGGCGTCGATAAGGCCATCGCGATGTTTAACCTAGATGCTGTCGTGTCAGCGACCGATAACCCAGCCTGGTCGACCGACCTTATTTATGGAGACCACTTCATCTTTGGCACCTCCGGATTGGCGGCGGGCCCTGGTTATCCTATCGTGCAAGTGCCAGCCGGCCTGGTTCACGGCGCGCCACTCGGCATCAGCTTCTTTGGCACGGCCTTTAGCGAACCTACATTGATCAAGCTAGCTTCAGGTTTCGAAGCTGCCACACAAGTGCGCGCGCATAATTTGCCGACCTTCGCGGATACAGTTCCGACTGACCACATCCAGGGCACGACGATCACGAAGCCCCACGGCAAACACCGCGAGGTGAAAGATCCTAACGACAAGATGCGGCATCACCACATGTAGCCGCAGGTTGGGGCGGGCGTTAACTTAGCCGAGTCGGTAAACGATGCGGGCTTTGTCCGTATCGTAAGGCGACATTTGTAACTTTACTCGATCGCCGGTCGTGAGGCGGATGAAACGCTTGCGCATTTTGCCTGAGATGTGCGCAAGGACGGTATGTTTGCTGGCGAGTTCGACGCGAAACATCGTGCCCGCCAGCACCGATGTAATCTTGCCTTCAATTTCAATCGCTTTAACGGCGTTCATTATATTCAACTTGCGAGCCGCGTCCGCTCAAAGGCGAGCGCGGCCGCAAGTCAGAATGCCAAATTAGCGACTCGCGAACTGACGCGGACGCGCCTCGCGCTCACGCGCTTCATTCACTGTTAGAGTGCGGCCTTGCACTTCCTTGCCATTAAAGGCTTCTAAGGCGGCTTTCGCCGCTGTGGCATCGGCCATGGTAACGAAGCCGAAACCGCGTGATCGGCCTGTGGCGCGATCGTTGATTAGCGCCACTTCAGTGACGGCGCCGTGTTGTTCGAAAAGATCCTGTAGATCGTTTTCTGTGGTGTCAAAGGATAGATTCCCTACGTACAATTTCATGATGATTCTTAGAACAAGACTGCTAGCTGCAAAGCCGTTCCCGAGAATCGGGTTTCAAAATCACCAATGAGGAAACTCACCTGACGATCTACCGCGCAACGAAACAAAACAGAGTTAATCCAATGGCCGAGTATCGGCGACATTTGCCGGAACACAAGTGCCATTAGCAAACGACCGAATCGCGCAGCGTTCCGTCGCTCCGCGACTCGGCCTGGTGTTAGAGAACGGCGGAGGGCCTATTCCTTGTCGTAAAACGCCATGCTCTTAAACTTCTTCCCTTTTGGGTCCGTTCCACTCATGGTCAGGGTGCGGCTTTTGCCGTCCTTGGCGACGACAATCTTTCCGGTTGCAGCCACTTTGCCGTCTTTCTTCGTGGTTAGGTCGAGCGTGTTGTCATTCACTGTCTTGTAGGCGCGCATATCCGAAGTCGGGTCACCCGTCACTGCATAGTCTTTGCCGTCGAATTTTCCGGTCCATTCGTTGTGACTGGCTTTGCCTTCGGCGTCTACGCCATCGACTGTGACCTTCACCTTATCGCCCGTGGCTTCGTAAGTAACTTTCGTATTCTTACCCTGCCCATTAGCGATCTTCGATTTAGATTCATTCAGCTTCCAAGTGCCCATTTGCGGACTGGCTAAACAAAGCGCCGCCATGGACAAGGAAAGCCCGAGAGTTAAAAGGCTGATTTTTTTCATACCGGTATCCAGCGCCGGTCTTATCGCCTGCGTCAATATTTTACTCTAAGCTCGGAGCTAGCCCACATCCATCAAGCTAACAAACGCCGGACGGCCGTTATGGTAACGGTGGCGACTATCAGCGCGAGTCAGGTGGCGGCGGAAAGTCGAGAGATACTTTCACCGGTTTCTCCGACAATTTCACATGGGCGTTATCCGCCAGGGATTCGCTATCCATCGGCAGGGTGACATCCCCGTTTTTATCAGGATGCAAAGTTTTCGTGCCGCTCTTCGAAATAACACTTATGGTTGGTTGACCGGCCCGCTGAAACTCGAAGATGAGTCCTTTGCCCTGCGGCGCGAGGCCGGAGTATTCCCCGGCCTGTTTCCTGATCGCGACGTTCGCTTCCTGTAGTAGCTCGTTTAATCTCGCGTAAGTAAAAGTAAGCGAATCGGGCACCTTCAAGTTGATCGCCACGCGAAGACGCAGAGTATCTTTCGGCTGATTGGAAAGGATGGACGGATTCTCACCCAGTAATTCCCAGGACATGGGGAAGTCACGAATCTCGCCATCACTCGCCAGATTAAGCTTGATCGGACCTTTGCTGGCCTGAATGGTAAGACTAATCTGAAACGGCTTCACCTGCGGCTGGGTGGATTCGACGGCGATCATGGCATGAAGATTGGAGTCATCAATACCCGCCGCGTCATGAAAGAACCCGTAAAGAGTCGCGTAAGGCATACTGCCATTGTCTTCGGCCAGGACTAAGGCAGGCAGGGCGACGGCCAGGAAAATGACGACGAGCTTCATAGGAATCGAAAAGAAACTGCAGGGACCCTGGGATTTCGCAAAAGAGTTCAGCTAATGTAAAGGACATATGTTTTGCCCTGATGCGGGTAAATAGCGTATTTGACGCCTCCTCAATCGCAGGTTAGAAAACGAACTCGGATATCGTATGAAATTATTGTCCATCAGTTTGCTAGCCGGTGTGCTTACGTTCTTGTCGGGTTGCGCTAGCGAAGAGGGAGGCTACTACACCCGCTCGCAGGTCGAGGCGCAACACGCGGGCTACGATCCTACTCCGCACGCCTACGGCACGCGTTATTAGAGCGAGGCGACGACGCTCGCACTCTTCGGATATCGGGTTCTCGGGCCACTAATGTCGCCTGCCATCGCCGGGTTGCGAACGGTTCGCGTAAACGCTAGAAACCTTCTGCCATGAACGACCTGACGCAGGGCTCGGTGATTCGGCATTTGCTACACATGGCCGCTTTCATGGCGGTAAGCATGCTCACGCAGACGCTTTACCTTCTGGCCGACCTTTACTGGGTGGGCCGGCTCGGCAAAGAGGCTATCGCGGCCGTAGGGGTAGCCGGCAACTTAATGATGATCGTGCTGGCGCTAACGCAAATGCTAGGTGTCGGGACGACCACCTTGATTGCGCAAGCTGCCGGACGCAAAGACCAGCCGCATGCCGAACTGGTCTTTAACCAGTCAATAGTCATGTCGCTCATCATCGGAGTCTTTGTTGCCATCTTCGGATTTCTGGTGCGCGATCTTTACTCCAACTCGCTTAGTGCCGATGCACCGACCGCCGCGCTCGCGAAGACCTATCTCAATTGGTTCATTCCAGGACTAGCCTTGCAATTTCCACTAGTCACACTCGGTTCGGCCTTGCGCGCGACGGGCGCGATCAAACCATCGGTCGTCTTTCAAATGCTAAGTGTGCTACTCAATATTATTCTCGCCCCCTTGCTTATCTTCGGGATCGGACCCTGGCCGCGCATGGGTGTGACGGGCGCAGCGCTGGCGACCTTCGTGGCCATCCTGGCCGCCGATGTCGGAATGCTGATTTATTTTGAGAAAAAATATCACTACCTGCGTTTCCGGGTTTCCCAGTGGAGTCCGCAACTCAAGACTTGGTGGTCGATGTTGAAAATTGGGATTCCCGCCGGAGCCGAGTTCATTCTCTTCTCGATCTATATCGGCATCGTCTACGTCATCATTCGCCAATTCGGCGCGGCCGCGCAGGCGGGTTTCGGTGTCGGTGCGCGCGTCATGCAAGCGCTCTTTCTGCCGGTAGTAGCTCTAAGTTTCGCCATCGCGCCCGTGGTTGGACAAAATTTCGGCGGACGCAAGGCCGACCGTGTGCGGCATACAGTTATGGCCGCTCTCGGCCTCGCCGTTAGCATCATGTTGTTACTGTCCATCCTCAGTTGGTTGACTGCACCATGGATGATTCGCGCGTTTTCCAACGATCCAAAGGTGATCGCCTTCGGTGCGGAATACTTGAAGATCGTCGCCTTGAATTTTGTGGCTGCGGGCATTGCCTTCAGCTGCTCGAGTGTCTTTCAAGGAATAGGCAATACCATACCTTCTCTTATCAGCTCCGGTTCGCGCCTGCTACTTTTCGCGCTGCCCGTTGTGATCATTTCGCACATGGCGAATTTTCAGATCAGACAGGTCTGGTATTTGTCCGTCGCTTCGCAGGTGATACAAGCCATTATTGTTCTCCTCCTGCTCAAGCGAGAACTCGGACGCAAGCTAGTCTTCCCCGACTCTCTGCCTACTGGCACGGTGCCTGGTTAGTGCCTACGCCTGCCGCACGTCGATAGCACCGTTATTGCGGAAGCTACTATTCACAGCGGTTGCGCGTTAATTTCGTAGAAATTTTCGGGAGCCTTGAACAAGGCTTCGTCATCGATCTTCTTTTTGTCGATCTTGTCTACTTTAAAGGAGAGCCGCTCCGGCCCATGTTCCACGCTGGCGGGAGCAATTCCATTCCCGCTATCTGCCGCCGGACCTGCTGGGTGAGGATGCACCTCCATGCGCAAGGTGGCTTCCAGCGGAAAGAGCGATTGCTTTTGCAAAAGCTCCACCCATTCCTCTTCCAACATCTGTGGACCGAAGTGGCGGGTTAAATAGTTTTTCTGGATGATGCGAAAAGGAAACAGAGCGGAATCAGCCGTAGCCCAGATTTCAAAGGTCTCCATCCGATCGCTAAGGGTGTAGAGCGTGCAATCGAATCCCTGAATCTTCTTTGTCTTATCGGTCTTTTTCAATTCGGGCGTTCCGCCAAAACCTCCAATCGCCGGCATAGGCGGCATCCCTGGCATCGGCATGTTCAGCACGCCGGCTGCCATGGGGTTGTTAGGCATTTGCGGCATTGATGGCCTTGGCGGTGGAGTAGGGAAACCCGGCGCGGGCGAAATTGCCGGACCGACGCGCCCGGGAGCTGTAGCCGCTTCGCTCGGCGAAGTGCTCATATTCGGCGGTGGCGGGAAACCGGGCGGCCCTGGCACGCCGGAGCCAAGCGAAGGCGGCGGCTTCGGCGCACCCGTTTGGGACTCCGCCTTCGCTAGATCGATCTGCGCGAAAGTAGAGTTATGCGGATAAATAATCGTTAGCTTCTTGGCCGCAAGATCGACAACGTTGATCGGTTCCGGCTTGCTCTTATCCGCGTCCTCGATGCGTAATCGGTTGTCCTTCCGGGTAAAGAGAAACTGCGTTGTGTCTGTTCCACTTCGCGTTAATGCTATCGAGACCGTCCCTTCGAAAGATGCGGGTCCGGCCCGAAGTTCTTGCGCCGGAAAGAGGAAGGCGACTGCGATCCCTAACGCGGGAACAGTTTTTCCTTTCAAACTCGAATCACGAAGCGAGATCCGTCGAAGGACGGATTCGCCGTGGCAAACCTCTTGCTTCCGATCACTTGCTTGCCAACCATGGTCGTGTCGAAGAGTTGTGTACCATCACGAGTCGGGGCCTATTCCGGAAAGGTATTTGTGGCCTGCGCTAACAGCAGGAGATCCAGCGCCAGCACACCCGATGGCAACGGTAGCACCCACTCCGACGTTAGTGCTACTTTGGCCATAGCAGTTGATGGCGGTGGTGTTGGAGTAGATGCCAAAGCCGTTCCCTAAACTCTCGCCAAAGGAGTTGCTCACGGATGAGGCGACGATGCCGTACCCGAAGGAGCTGGAGCCATAGCAATTGATGGCGTTCCTTGCGTTGACGCCATTGTAGGTCGAACTTGTGCCATAGCAGCCGGTGGCGGTCCCGGCATTTAAGCCTATGCCACTGACGGACACCCCCTGGGAATTCTCGGCTGAGTTGGCGTTGAGGCCCGTGCCCGAAGTGGCGCTTTGGCCGTACGATGCAGTAGCTATGCTCGCGGTGAGACCCGTTCCTGAGTTGCTGTAGCCGTAACAGGCAGAGGCGCTGATCGAATCCAGCCCGGGACCGGAGACACTGATCCCCACGCAATTTACCGCCGTATCCGAGTAAACACCGCGCGCAGCGGACGTGGTCGTGCCATAACAGCCACTGGCGGTGAGTGCGTTAATGCCGTTACTGCCGCACTGATACGCGGTCGAATCGCTCACCTGCGCGCCGTGAATGCCCTGACCTCCGGCCACGCGCACGGTGCAGTGATCGACGACATTGGAATACTCGAATCCCAGTTCGACCCCGGTGCCAGAGCAGCCAGCCACCGATACGCCTGAGACACGCACATTCCCTGGGTTGGTTCCCGTATAGGTTATACCAGTTTGGAATCCCGGACCGGTGCTGAAAGAAGAGCCATTATAGGTGACGCCGCTCACGATATGCCCGTTCAAGATCGAGATATCGTGCAAGCCACTGTTGAGCAGCACCGCGCTCCCCGCCGCCGTAGCGGAGGTGGAAGTAATGGTAAATCCAGTAAGATCGAGAGTAACTCCGTTGGCATTTATTGTAATTGCGTTGCCACTTGCGACCGAAAGGTTCTCCGTAACATAATAACTCCCCGAGGCGTTGATCGTAAAGGGAAGCGAAGCCTGGTTGATCGGCGTGCGCGGCTCCACTTGAGCCAGCGTCTTCATCGTCGGCGTAGGCGCACCGGTCGGCGTGAGGGCGCCTTGCGAAAAGGTAAGGCTAGGAAATAGCAAATAACAGAGGGAGCTAGCGAGACAGACTTTGGCGCTACTACGGATAATATAAGAAGCAAGATTGTGCTCAGTGCTCATACATAAGGATAAGTCTTAGGACAACTCGCGAACCGCTAGGACAGAAATCGTTCCCTCCTAACGACTGGACGCAGTCGCGATGCTGACGGGAACCGCGGCGCGTGTAAATCCCTTTTTTACAAGCTTTGCGTGCGCGACCGCGTGGGATTACCTCGGGAGAAAACGACGGCGGTAGCTGCGACTGCGCTCAGGACCGGTGCCGATGGCTCCGATAGTTCAATATCTTCCAGCGCGTTCGAGCAACGGCTGCCACCAACTCTCGTTCGCCAGATACCAATCGACTGTTTCGTCCAACGCGTCGGCGAACATCTTGCGCGGCTGCCATTTCAGCTCGCGCTCCGCGAACGAGCTACGGTCGTGTCCGAGGCGGTTGGTGACAAAGCTAATGGGTGAGTGCGGCTTACCTAGCTTGTCGAGAATCAGCTTAACTACTTCCATGTTTACCATCTCGCTGTTACCGCCGAAGTTATAGAGCTGTCCGGCCTTACCTTCGAACAAGGCTGCTACTATCCCGGCGCAATGATCTTCCACATGGATCCAGTCGCGCACGTTTCTCCCATCGCCATAGACAGGCAATGGCTCGTCACGCATGGCTTTGATAATCATGAGCGGGATGAGCTTCTCGGGAAATTGATACGGGCCGTAGTTATTCGAACAGCGCGTGACAATAACCTCTTGTCCAAATGTTCGCTGCCAAGCTATCGCTAACAAATCGGCGCCGCCGACGAATTGTTTTACGGAAAAGTGAGCCGATAAAACCGCCGCAGCAGATTCCCTGCATCCGCGTCTTCGTACTGGAGCGCACCGTTCGTGTTCGCCATGACGCTAGCGAGAAAACCAAAACTGTTCGGGCTTAAGTCAGGTGACTTTTGAATGGTATTAAGGCGATCCGGCACACCGAATCCTTGCAAAAGAATGTGCCCGTTAGACAGCTTCGTGATGGAAGTGATTCTTAGGAGGCCTTCCGGCTCGATAACGATAATTTTCTGATAACTCGGAATGCCATTCGTGAAAATGGTGACGCGATAGTGGCCGATGAAAAGCGCGCCAAGAGTCTCGGACGAGAACGTTGTGTCGGACCAGTTAGTGGCGGAGTGAGAAAGAGGAAAGACAGTGTGCTCATTATCGATCCGCGTAAGCTGGGCGACCGGGTAGTTCGTGGCGGAGCTGTTAAAGGAACTTCCCGACCCTTCCGAATCGCCGCGGAAGCCAGTGCCGCTCAAGACAAGCGAAGAGGGTTGGAGAAGCGGGTCGGTAGCTGCCGAAAGAGCGGGGCGGCGCGCATCGGAAAAGCCGAGGCCGAGGTCGAATAGCTCCGCCGTGTTCGTACTCCCGCCATTCGCGTCGCCTCCTCCAGCGAGTAAAACCTTGCCGCTAGTAAGCAGCGTGGCGGTGTGAAGATAGCGCGCCGCGGTCATGGTGTTGTTGGCTGAGAACGGCGTGAAGGTCCCGGTGGCCGGCTCGAATAGGTCTGCCGTGCTCGTCGGCAAATTTCCTGTGCTTCCTCCCGCGATTAGGACCTGGCCGCCCGGAAGTAGTGTCGCGGTGTGGTAAGCGCGCGCCGAGCTCATGGTGTTGTTAGGCGAGAGCGCTATAAAGGTTCCCGAGATGGAGTTGAACAGCTCCGCCGTGTTTGTATTGCTGCCGTTCACGTCGCCTCCCGCGAGCAAGACGTGGCCGTTCGGAAGCAGTGTCGCGGTATGAGAGCCGCGCGGCAGGGTCATGTTCGGAGTTGCGGTAAAGGTTCCCGTAGCCGGGTCAAACAGTTCCGCGGTGTTAGTAGTAGAATTTCCCGTGTTACCTCCGGCGAGCAGGACGTGGGGGCCGCCCCCGGGGCCCGCTATAAGCGTCGCGGTGTGGTAGGCGCGCGCCGCGGTCATGGTGTTGTTAGGTGAAAGCGCGGTGAAGGTTCCGGAGCTCGGATCGAATAGCTCCGCCGTGTTAGTATTGCTCCCGTTCACATCTCCTCCGGCGAGAAGGACCTTGCCGTCCGGAAGCAGTGTCGCGGTGTGGGAGGCGCGCGCCGAAGCCATGGTGTTGTTAGGCAGGAGCGATGCGAAAGTTCCCTGGGCCGGATCAAATAGCTCCGCCGTGTTTGTGTTTACGCCGTTCGCGTCGGTTCCTCCGGCGATCAGAACTTTACCGCTTGGGAGTAACGTCGCGGTGTGCCGCGCGCGGGCGGAAGTCATCGTATTAGGAGCTAGCGATGTGAAGGTCCCTGAGGTCGGATCGAATAGCTCCGCGCTGTTTGTGGCTGTGTTACCCGCGCTGATCCCTCCGGCGATCAGAACCCTGCCAGTCGGAAGCACTGTAGCTGTGCCACCTCTGCGCGCCTGGTTCAGGTTACTTTGCGTGGCTGACGTAAAGGAGGCAATCGCGGCCGGGTCGAATAGCTCCGCTGTGCTAGTGGAGGCAACGCCATCGTAGCCTCCAGCGATCAGGACCTTACCGCCTGGGAGTAACGTCGCGGTGTGGTCTCGCGCTGTGTACATGGTACTAGGAGAGAGCGAGGTGAACGTTCCCGCGGTCGGATCGAATAGCTCCGCCGTGTTAGTGATCGCGCCGGCCGCGTTAGTGACCCCGGCGGCGAGCAGCACCTTACCGCTTGGGAGTAACGTCGCTGTGTGCCGGGCACGGGCCGAAGTCATGGTGTTAGGTGAGAGCGAGGTGAAGTTCCCCGAGCCTGGGTCGTAGAGCTCCGCGGTATTTGTTATTCCGCTCCCGCTAGTCGTATCGCCTCCCGCGATCAGAACTTTGCCGCTCGGAAGTAGCGTCGCCGTATGGTAAACGCGCGCCACACTCATGTTACTAGGAGCGAGCGAGGTGAACGTTCCGGACGCTGGGTTGAAGAGCTCTGCCGTGTTCGTGATCCCGGTGTTGAACAGGGTGAATCCTCCGGCGAGCAGTACCTGGCCGCTGGGGAGCAACGTCGCGGTGTGGAAGTAACGCGCCGAAGTCATGGTGTTAGGAGAGAGCGAGATGAAGGTCGCGGAGGCCGG
Source organism: Chthoniobacterales bacterium (assembly GCA_038237435.1). Lineage (GTDB taxonomy): Bacteria > Verrucomicrobiota > Verrucomicrobiia > Chthoniobacterales > UBA10450 > JACCTI01. Next base: position 151,342 of record JBBRYT010000004.1, on the reverse strand, counting down.
ATCGAAGAGCTCTGCGGTATTCGTAATCGCGGCGCTCGTGGTGAATCCACCTGCGAGTAGAACCTTGCCACTCGGGAGTAGCGTAGCTGTGTGGTAGGCGCGCCCCGTGGTTAGGTTATTCGGGAAGAGACCGGTAAAGGTTCCGGTCGCAGGGTCGAACACCTCCGCCCGATTCGTAGCCACGCCGGACGAGGTTCCTCCGGCGATTAGAACCTTGCCGCTCGGCAGCAGAGTCGCGGTGTGGCCCTGGCGCGCCAAGGTCATGTTCGAAGTGGCGGTGAATGTTCCGGTCGCGGGATCGAATAGCTCAGCCGTGCTTGTCGTCCCGCTGGCGGTGCTGCCTCCGGCTACGAGCACCTTACCGCTTGGTAGTAGCGTTGCGGTGTGCTGGTAGCGCGGGGTGGTCATCGATCCGGCGCCGGTGAAACCCGGATCGACCAGGAGCGGATAGGTCAGACCGGCTGGATCGACCCGCAAACGGAGCTTCGCCCCGGTCACTTCTCCTCGGTCGCTTTGGACGACTTCCCATCGCACTGCAGATGTGGATCGCTTACCCGCCGCGTCTATCACCCAGGGTCGCGCCAACTCCAATCGGCGCATTCCCACAGAATGAGACAGACCACTTAACTCTGAAGCTGGCGGCATGAACCTCACTGCGCCGTCCACCACTTCGAGGTCAGAGACATCGTTAGCCTCGATAACTTCATACTCGAAGGCGACTGGCGCGGCAGCGGAACGCAGCAAGAGAAACTCCTCGCTCTTACTCCCGCCCGGCACCTGCAGACTATCGACCGACTGATACGCTTCGGCGTACTCAATGCGACCTTCTCGCGAAACGCCTCGAGCCGGCTTCGCCCCAACCGCCTTCAACACGACTCGCTGCGACCCAAGCATCGCCGCGAAGGGCCCTTCGTAGGTCCCGGGAAAAAAGACGCTCAATTCATCCGACTGCGACGTCATTCTTTCAGCCGGAACAAGAGTAGGCGACGCGTTCTCGCTCCGCGACGTCCGGAAGCCCGTGATCACTTGGCCACCCACGCGCTCGTTACTAAGCTCCACTGCTCTGGTGGACGTACGCTGGCCCGCCACTGAGGGAAAACGCTGCTCGAGGGGTTGAATCGAGACGGGCAACGCGCCCTGGGTCGCGAGAAGGCAAAGGCGCGGCGCGGCAGTCCACGCCAACAATGCACCTAGCCCTGCAAAAAGAACGATACCGATCCGAGTGAATGGATTGGATGCGCTGCTCGTACCCAAACCAAGGAAGAAGAAGATGGAACGACTGTTGTTCAGTGTGCCGGGGACATGGTGAAATGGACCATCCGCGATCTCGCTTCGTGAAAACATAAGCACTCCTTTCGCGCTACGCGCGGACTACGACGCGAAGAAAGCAAGGTGCTTAGCTGGAGACGCCCAACGAACTTAGCGCCGGTTGCGATTATTTCAGGATCGGTGACTCGTGTAAATACTTGTCTGCGCCGATCTGTTACGAACCGGGTATCTAATCGTCGCGCGCCTCAAGGGGATGAAGGCACCTCGCCTCGCGAAAATAAAGCTCCCCATTCGCCCCGAACAATCGAGATAAGCCTTACTCGGCCCGTTCATCTGCCAAATAGCTGGAGATGCTGATAGCTTGTTGATAGCGTCACGTCATGGCGACGACTTCACTCATTTTCTCTTCTCCAGGCGGCGGAACTGCGCTGGTCGCGGGAAGCAATCGACTCGGCACCTTTCCTGTAGAAAAATTTGCTTCCATTCGTCTCTACGCCTTCGTCCGCCCGCAGACGCCGCAGGTCACACTCTATCTGATCAACCCAGAACTCCACGATCATACCGGAACGAACCCGCGTGCCGGAGCTCTCGACGAGATCGTCCTCACGGCCTTTCAGGGTCATTCCGCCTGGTATCCTGTTCCGGGGGTGCAGATCTCAATCGAGGTTTTTACCACCGGCCCCGGCGGGATTGATATCTTCGTCTACGGCAGAGCCTAGCCAGGCACTTTGTCTTTCGCGACGGCTCTTATTGTCTTATTACAGTACTTTTGAAGTCCCGTCCTACTTAAACAACCTGACCAAATCGAGCAGCGTCACCTATGTCATCACCAAACATCCCGCGCGGCAAATATTGCGAAGCTTTATCTAAAATACTGGTTTCTTCGCTCGTACCTGGAACTAAACATGCAGCTTTGAAATGCACTTCTGACGCCGATTTCATCGTCCACTGTTCGACTAACTACTTCATCCCTGGCGGGGCGCCGACCGCCTGGAAGGGCTATAGTATCAATGTGAAAAGCACAGGCTCTGGGTTTGGCTCAGCGTCACCCACATTCACAGTTGGTGGCGTGCCTAACGACGAAATCACCATCAGCGCACTACCAGGCACAGCATGCTTCATTACACTACAGACCAGGTGCCGCGCCAAAGCGCGGATTGAGCTCGTCTGAGGATGTAGGCGATCCTACTCTCATCAATCAGGCGCGTTCAAAGGCGCCGAAGTAACACGTAACACGCGATGGATACAAAGGGCGGGACGCGAGAGGGCTGGGATGTAATCTTGTTCTGTTTCGATGATCGCGCGGCCCCGAAATAAGAACGTCCTGCCAGCTTTTCGAATCACGGCTGTTGCAGCGGTCTCAACTCAGGTAGTACGCTGTTCTTTCTAGGCGCAGCCGCTGCGGTTCTTTTACTTCTACGCCATAGGCTCGCGCCGGGGTTATTGCGACGCCCGGCCGAACGCTCGGACGTAGCACGCTCTACGCGCGATACCGTCCAGCTCGTCCCAGCAGTGGCTGCCACCAAGCGCGATTGTTTAAGTACCAATCAATGGTCGATTCCAAACCTTCGCGGAAACTGCGCAGCGGTTTCCATTTTAGTTCCTTGAGCGCAAAGGAAGAATCGATCGGGTAACGCCGATCGTGACCTAGCCGGTCGGTAACAAAGCTAATGAGTGAGTGTGGCTTACCTAGCTTGTCGAGAATGAGCTTCACTACATCCATGTTTATCATCTCCCTGGTACCGCCGAAATTATAGACTTGGCCCGCTTCGCCTTCGAACAAAGCTGCTACTGTTCCGCCGCAGCGCGGTCCCGGATTGCGCCGGCGCTCTGCGCGAACGTCACGGAGGACTGAGGCGATAGAATCGCTTCGCCAAACCAACGGTTCCGGCGTCGTCGTAGGAGAAATAGCCGGACGCGTCCGCCGCCGCGGGCGGTGGGAGGATGGGCGCAAAGCTTCCTGGACTTAGATCGGCAGAAACCTGCAGGTTATTAATCTGATTAGGGACACCGAGGCATTGCAAGAGGATGTGATTAGTTGCGAGCCGGGTCAGGGAAAGAATCTTTAAGAGCGGCGGCAGGCACTTACCCGCGCTCCCGGCATCGTAAAGGTTCTGGATTTCCGTTGCGCTTAGTGCGCGCTGAAAGATTTCTACTTCGTCGATTTGCCCATTCCAAACCGACACGCCGGGCCGGAGCCCGATGGTTAGACCATTCTCATCCAGAAAGGTATTCAAGAGGCGCGCGGCGCTGTTCTCTTTCTGGCCATTCAAGTAAAGGGTAACGGTGCTGCCGTCGTAGGTCACCGCGGCGTGATACCAGGTGTTTGGCTGAATCGTGGTCGTGCCGGTGAGGTCCTGACCTTGCCCGTAAAAATAGAGTTTGCCCGGCGCATTAAGTATCAGCCCAAAAGCGTGGCCGCCGATTGGATCTAAAGTATTTTGCACACCGTATTCGACCAGTGCAGACTCAGCTTGCACCGTAGAACTCACAGTGGCGGTCTTGAACCAGAGGTCGAGGGTGCGCGCTGAATTTCCGAGCGGTAAACCAACCGGAGAAGTTATCCCAGCATACTGACCAGTGGTGGCGTTGGGCGGGTTTTGGAAATTGAATGCCTGGCCGACCATGCCGGCGGCAAAGCCGGCGCCATTAAATAGAGTTACATTGTTACCGTTCTGCACATCGTCTCCATTGCCGTTGCCAGGCCACCAACTGACCATGCCTGCAGGCGGCGGCGTGCAGACATTGACCACCCCCCTCATTCCTGAGTCGCAGTGCACGGCGCAGAAGTAAACAAAAGTGCCAGCCTGGCTAAAGGTGTGCGAATAGATCGCGCCAGTATTGGAAATGATGCCCGAGCTACAGTTTTTATCGATGGGCGAGCAGAATTTATTATCGGCAAAGCATGGACCTCCCGGCGGATCACAGGCTGGACAAAAGATGCCGCTCGTCACGGTGTGCCCGCTGCTGGCCCAGGTCCAGCGCACGGTATCGCCTACCGAGATATTAACTGTGCTCGGCGTGAAGATAAGCTTGCCGTTCTGTCCTACCGTGACATCGAAAGTTTGACCGGTCGCGGATAACGAAGCTTCGTGAACGGCTCGCCCATTACGATCCACCATCGCAATCGTTGCCGTGTTACTCTGTTTCTGTGCAACCAAGGATGCGCGCCTTCCCGCGAAGCTGGATGAGGGAAGACAAACGAGCGCAGTAATTATTACTGGCAAGCAAATGCGCCGCGTCCGCGCCATTGATCGAAATCTTTTCATCGCTCAGGCCTCCGGTTTAAGCGGAGTTCCTCTCGCTACAGTCGCCCGCGAACTGCCCTTAGTCGGCTCGGATCCAGCGGAACTCGGCCTGGGTGAATTCTGCCCAAAGGCGCTGCCAGTGCAAGAAAGATTCCTAACCGCCCTGGAGCGCGCTTCTCTGCCAGGGCGAGGATCATCGCGACGAAAAAAACTCTTCAGTATCGCCCGGTGCGCTGGAGCAGTGGCTGCCACCAGGCACTGTTACTCAAATACCAATCAATCGTTGCTTCCAGACCTTCTTTGAAATCGTGCAGCGGTTTCCATTTCAATTCCTGCTGCGCAGAAGAAGGGTCGAGCCATACCGGCGATCATGACCTAGCCGAATCGCAAAGCTAATGAGTGAGTGTGGCTTCTCGGACTTATCGCGGATCGGCTTAACTACCCGAGGTGATGTCGACAGCAAAGGCTACGGAAGGAGATTCACCTGATAAAACGCCTTTCCGAGCGCGATCGCATTCGAATCGGTGATTTGCGCCAATCCATCGCTGCTAGCTGTTAGGTCGGTCACGCCTGAAATGCTTTGCCAACTCAGGTCGGTAAGCGCTGTTTTTCGTTCCAAATGATAAGTTCTTCCCTGCATAACTTGGAAGGTGATCACGATGTCGTTTCCACTTCTCGAGATTTCAGCGGGCACCGATGGCACGGCAGTGATATTAAGATCGATATTACCAGTGCCATCGTAGCTGAAAGTGCCAGCGAACTTTGGCATCGTAATAATCCAGGATGCAGTCCCCCCCGGGTCGCCAGCTAGACCCGTAATGATATTGTCGTATAGCCCAGGCGCGGCAGCGACGTTAACGATCGAGAAAGCCTGCGCGTTAGCAAAGCTCCAGGCTCCTCCGGTGCGCCTTAAACTGGAATGAGTGTGGTTTGGACCAAGTCCTATTTCTACGACTGCACCAGGGTTAAGTATGGCATTGCCTCCGAGATTCAAAGTGTTACTCGCGGTCGTCGCACTTCCTCCGGAAAGAACGGCACCGTTGTTGATGGTAACTCCGCCGCTGATTGTCCCGCTGCCACCGAGGCGAGTTGCTACATTATTCACCGTCACTGGACCAGAGCCCGTCCCTGAACCGCTCGTATTATTTACCATCAGACCGCCACCATTTATGGTCGTGCCTCCACTGTGAAGATTTGCACCCGAAAGAGTCAGTGTACCGCCACCGACCTTGGTGACGGAACCGTGTTGATTGCCGGTTCCGTCGTGAAACACCCCGCTAAAGGCTGTGCTTAGGTTATTACTGCCTATACCCAGATTGAAATTACCGAGATTAACCTGGCCGCTCCCTTCAAGTGATCCGACTGTTACCGGGCCGGCGGACTGATTCGCCGTATCAAGATAGCCATTGCCATAAATCTTAACTTTGCAGGTTCCACCATCTCCCCAAACAATAACCCCGCCGCCGCCGCCGCCGTTTGAACCGGGATTCGCAATAAGGGTAGCGTTAGCAGCGCTCGCAAGAGTACTGAACTGCGTAGTTCCTCCTGCGGAGAAAGGCGCCGTCCCGCCATTATTAACAAAGATGGCATTACCTCCATTACCACCGAAGAACTGGACATAACCCTTGCCTCCGCCTGTCACAGTTGCGCCGAAGTTGGTAAAAGATGCATCAGCTGCGGTCGAATTGTCATCGAAATAAATAAAACCTCCGATGGCACCGCTGACGCTGCCGGGGTTGCAGATGAAAGTTGCATTGGCCGCGGTTGAATCGTTCAAGAAATCCATGCTGCCTCCGCCACCGTTACTCGTCGTGCCACCATTAAGGATGAAGGCGGCGTGATCCGCTGTCGCATTCTGGTAAAAATAAATTTCGCCACCTCGCGTTCCACCGTTAACTACGAAGCTAGTAATCAGCCCAGCGGACGCACTATTCGTGAAGTTGATCAAGGATTCCGAGCCGTTCGTTTCATTATTGACCGCCACGACAAAGTTCTGTGTGATACCGGAATTGTTCCTGATACCGTCACCACTGAGCGTCAGCGTGCTAGCAGGATTAACCGTAGGATTGGCTGCTATGGTGAAGGAACTTGCGCCCACGCTAAACAAAATGTCGCTTACTGCGGTCTGACTAGAAATCGCAACACTGCCTGCATTTGAGTTCGCGAACGTCGCCACGTCCGCGGGGCCGTTAGGCACGGTAGATGGCATCCAGTTAAGCGGTGTGTTCCAGTCGTTGTTGACGGGATTTTGACTCCAGGTCGCGCTCCCTGCGCAGATAGTATTCGCAGCGAGACAGAGTATTGTGAGAACCGCTAGGCGCTGAAAGCAATCTGGCATACGATGAATCCTATCAACTTCGCAGAACAAGATTGAATGGCGATAGCTTTTATGGTTCTGCCCGAGGCCAAGCACGCCTGCAATCTTTGCAGGCAATTCAATAGCGCCCGGCCCTCTGCAGCAGTGGTTCCCACCAACTCCGGTTTGCCAGATACCACTCGATGGTCGCTTCCAAGCCTTCTTTGAAGTTACGCAGCGGTTTCCACTTCAGTTCCGATTGGGCGAAGGATGAATCGATGGCATAACGTCGGTCATGACCTAGGCGGTCAGTAACAAAGCTAATGAGTGAGTGTGGCTTATCTAGCTTGTCGAGGATCAGCTTAACTACATCCATGTTCACCATCTCGCTGTTACCGCCGAAGTTATACATCTGTCCGGCCTTACCTTCGAACAGGGCCGCTACTATCCCGGCGCAATGGTCTTCGACATGGATCCAATCGCGCACGTTTCGGCCATCGCCATAGACTGGCAGAGGCTCGTCGCGCATGGCTTTAATGATCATCAATGGAATGAGTTTCTCGGGAAATTGATACGGGCCGTAGTTATTCGAGCAGCGCGTGACCACGACCTCTTGTCCGAAGGTCCGATGACAGGCGAGTGCGAGCAGATCGGCGCCGGCTTTGCTCGCGGAATAAGGCGAGCTGGGATCGAGCGGCGATTGTTCTGTGAATTTTCCGGTTTCGCCTAACGAGCCGTAGACTTCGTCGGTCGATACTTGCACGAAACGCTGCACGCCATGGCGCCGGGCGCAATCGAGCATAATACTGGTGCCGACCACATTGGTGTGGATGAAATTTTGCGGATCGCTGATGCTGCGATCGACGTGCGATTCGGCGGCGAAATTGACCACGGCGTAGAAGGTCTGGTCCCGCATGATCGCGTCCATTTCTTCGGCATTCGCGATATCTGCCTTGAAAAATTCGTAGCGCCCGCCGTATTGCTCGGCGACCCCGTCGAGATTAGCGGGATTGCCGGCATAAGTGAGCACATCCACGTTGCTGACTGAAGCCGGATTGTAATGTTGCAGAATATAGCGGACAAAATTGCTCCCGATGAAGCCACAGCCACCCGTAACCAAAATGCGCATCGCCTCGCCTACTAGCAGCAGCCGCGGGACTGCGCTAGTGGATTCTCCGGCTTCATTAATGGAATGGCGCTGGACGCCCTGGCTGATCGTGGCTCTGGGAGCGGCGTTGCGCATCCTGTTCCTCGACATCAAACCGGCGCATTTCGACGAAGGGATCAACGGTTGGTTCGTCGATCAGATGATCAAGAACGGTTTCTACAAGTACGATCCGACTAATTATCATGGGCCGCTGCACTTCTATATTCTGTTCCTGTCGCAGACGCTCTTCGGCCGCAATGTCTGGGCCTTGCGCATGCCGGTGGTTCTCGGAAGCATTTTCTGCATCCGGCTTTGCTTCAAGTTCGAGCCGCTGCTTGGTTGCAACACTTGCCGCTGGGCCGCGCTCGCCATGGCCGTTTCGCCCGGCTTCGTTTTTTACGGGCGTTATTCCATCCACGAAGTCTGGCTGGTCCTTTTCTCCATGCTCTTTATCCTCGGACTGCTCGGCCTCTGGAAATTCGGGACGCGTGGATACTTGTGGTGCGTTGGGATGGGTATCGCGGGAATGATCCTGACGAAGGAGACCTACATCATTCACATAGGATGCGTGGTCGCGGCGCTGCCGCTAGCCTGGGTTTCAGATCAACTGACACCAGCGAAAGATGCGCAACCGGCGCCGCAAAGTTGGAAACTTAACGATCTCCTCCTCATCACTATTGTGGCGGTAGCTGCCATCGTCTTCTTTTACTCAGGCACCTTCATGCACTGGAATGGAGTGAAAGGTCTTTTCCAGACCTTCGATGCCTGGTTCAAAACCGGCCACAATGGCAACGGCCACGAGAAGCCGTGGTACTATTGGCTTCGTGATTTAATTGGCCGTTACGAACAACCTGTCGCAGTTGGCCTGATCGCCTGTCTCTTTTGCCAGCTCTTCAAAGACATTACGATCCGCTTTCTCGCGATTTATGGCGTCGGCGTTCTTGCTGCCTACAGCATCGTTCATTACAAGACGCCTTGGTGCGTGATCAGCGTCGTCTGGCCTTTACTTTTCCTCTTCGGCGCAGGCCTTAGCCTGGTCCCGAAAAATCTTGTCCGCGCTAGTCACATTCTGGCCGGCCTTGTCCTGTTGGTCTCGTTAGGCCTCTCTATTCGCATCAATTACTTTCGCTGCACCACCGATACCGAGCCTTATGTTTACGTCCAGACCTATAACGATATCTGGAAGCTAACCAAGCCGCTGCTGAAGCTGGCGCGACGCGACCCGACCAAGTATCAGCTGATAGGTCACATCATTCGCACGAGCGCTTATCCTCTACCTTGGCTCCTGGGCGATTTTTCTCGCATCGGTTACTACGAGAAAGACGCCCTGCCTACCCCGATGGATGCCGATTTTCTGTTGGTGCAGCAAGACAAGATCGCCGCCGTGGAAGATAAGCTGGAGAATGCTTACTACACGGCGCCACTGACCATTCGTTCCTATCAGGACACGTCGAAGCTTTATTTAAGCGCCAAGGTCTTCAAAGATTTTTTCCCAGGGCAAACCCCAGAATTCTCAGGTAAGGGCGCAGATCGGTGAGCATAAAGTCGCTCTCGGCCGGGCTCACCTTCGTCAACGTCGCTACGATTCTCGCGCTTCTTTTCGGAATGATCTTCGACGGCCTGAGTCGACGGATCGCATTCACCGCTTTCCTACTTGCTCTTGTGCCCGCGGTCTTAGCCTACCTCGGAACCAGTGAGAGCGAGATTACTACAGGCGAGCGCTCTTCTTCAGCAGCGGCACGCATCTGGTTCTGGCTCTTGGCGGCTTGTTTCGCTTTCTTTGCGTTCAGGTCTTTTTGCTGGCTGCTTTTCCTCGAGGGCGGCCAACTAAAAGTGCAGTCGATTAATAACCTCGGCGATCTCTCCCTCCATATTGCCTATATAAGAAACTTCGCCAGCGGTGTTCCGCTCTGGCCCGACAATCCCATCTACTTCGCGAGTAAGATGCGCTACCCCGCCGGCACAGATTTATTCAACGCGCTCCTTTTACTTCTCGGGCTAGACTTAACCAGAGGCCTGATCTGGGCCGGCCTTTTCGGGATGTTGGCCATATTCGTTGCCACCTTTCGCTGGGGTGGTTCTTTTACTGTAGCCGGTTTGCTCTTCAACGGTGGGCTGGCGGGCTTTGCGCTGTTTCACACCGGGCAACTGCTCGACTACCAGGGCGATAAACTAGTGGCTTGGAAAAGCCTCGCTCTTTCCATGCTAGTAACGCAACGGGGCCTTCTTTATGCCCTGCCGGCTGGTTTGCTCCTCTTATGTCAATGGCGATCGAAGTATCTGGCGGAAGCGCGGCCGCCGTTGCCTTTCTGGGTCGAACTCACTCTCTACGCTACCCTGCCGCTTTTTCACCTTCACACTTTCATGGCTCTAAGTGTAGTAGCTGCGTTCCTTTTGATTTTCGGCATGCCTACTCTGCGCCGAAACTTCATTATGTTAATAGGCAGCGCTTTTATTCCGGCCACATTTCTTGTCTGGACAATTACCGACCATTTTCAGGCAAAAAGTCTCTTACAGTTTCATCCCGGCTGGGTGCAAACGGTAGGAGACTTCGCCATGCCCTTCTTCGCCTTCTGGATTTACAACTTCGGATTGTTCCTGCCGATCGCTCTGGTCCTGGCTGGTTTTTGTCTCTGGCGAACATCAAAAGGAGGTGACTGGCTTAAACCCGACGCCAGTTTGGTTTTCACCGCGGCGGCGTTTACGATTTTTCTTTTCGCAGTCTTAGTTAAAACCGCTCCGTGGGAGTGGGATAATATTAAGCTTATTATTTGGGCTTATTTGATTCTGTTACCATTTCTTTGGAGCGACCTCATCGGACGCTGGGAAACGTACGCACGAGCGGCTGTTTGCTTCGCGCTTTTTACTTCGGGTTTTATCTCACTCTTCGGCGGGCTACTTAGTCGAGAAAATGGTTATACCATTGCCGAGCGTGCAGAAGTCGATGCCGTAGGTGCCGCGGTCAGAAGGCTGCCACCTAACGACCGCTTTGCCGCATTTCCTACCTACAATCATCCACTACTTCTTCAAGGGCGAAAGGTTGTCCTTGGTTATCCCGGACACTTATGGACGCAAGGCTTCGATTATACTAAGGCCAACACAGAGCTAGAAGCCCTCATGCGAGGCGCACCCAACTGGCACGGTCTGGCCCGGCAATTACAAGCGCGCTATCTCTTCTGGGGACGCGAAGAAAAGGCGCACTACATTGGAAGCACCAGACCCTGGGAGCGCGACGCCCGGCCAGTTGCTTCTGGGACATGGGGTGCGCTCTATGATTTGGAAGCTAACCTAATACCATAACGCGATGTAGGCCGCGTCTCCCGACGCGGCGAAGTGCAGCGTAATAACGCACACGTATTCGGACAAAGATCGTCCTGCCCCGCCGCGTCGGGAGACGCGGCCTACATCGCAGCCAGCATTCTAGATCGCTCTTTGCCTTTGCTATCCGAGCCAAGCACAAGCTGGCGAACATGGATCTTCTGCGCCACGAAGTAAGGTAACCCGACTTCTGTCTCCAAATTCTGTGCTCTGGCAAAAACGAGTAGCTTGTTTCCACTACCAATGCCGCGAAAGGAGCGAACAATGGCATCGGCGACAAATTCCCGTTCAAGAACCTCAACTCGACTTGACCTAGCTTCGCTCGAAGGCGCCTTGTAACCTCGCGGTAGGAACTTTTCCTCATCGGAAGTTAATCGATCGCCTAGGATAATTTTCCCGAGTATCTCTCTGGAGCCGCGCAGCGCCAGATATTGCACGCGGGTCGCGCGAGTTTCGCGCAGCACGGCGCGGCAATGCTCCCGCGCACGGCCGCTTGCCAATAAGTCCAGTTGAGCGATCACTTCCTCTCGCTTGTTATCCCTAGCTGTTTCCACTTGATCTAATAAAGGCTGTTGCGAGCTATCGATCATGTCCCAGCCGATGGCGAAGGGCTGCGCGCGTTTCTGCAAAGCTTCTAAGAGTAATGCCGCTGGCTCGGAACGCCCGCCCGAGGCGGCGCGTTCCGTTGGGAAGTAAATGATGTCGGCATCCTGTACTTCCGCGCTGAAATCAGTTCCCGTCGCAGGTTCCGGCAGTCGCTCGACAGAAGCTTGTCGTGGCAAAGGCGGTTTGCGAGCAAAAAACGCGCAGCCGGGCAAGAGGACAACGGCGAAAAGCAGCAAGCTCTTATGCTTAAAGAATCGTGCCTTCATCGCTGAGCTATACTTAGGACAAGCTGACCTTCAGCTACAGTAAGGTCACCGACCGTTGCCTTAACGGCAAACTGTATAAGCTGGCCAGTTGTGGCCAACTTCTCCGCCGACAAGTGCACCGATTCGCCTGGCCGGACCGCGCGCAGAAATTTCATGCTACGAATCGCGGACAGGAGAAACAGCGGACTTTCGTTTTGCCCATAACCAGAGGCAGCAGCTATCCCGGCCGTTTGCGCGAGAGCTTCGGTTAGGATCACGCCAGGCACCAGGGGATTGCCGGGAAAATGACCCGCGAACATCGGATCGTCCGCCGCGAAGTAAGTAGTGCAAGCGGCAGACTTACCCGGCTCAGTGGCGAGCAATTCCTTAACGAAGACAAACGGCAGCCGATGCGGCAAACCCAGATCGGTTACATCACTTTGCACGGCGAAACCATTCTGCCCGCGTAGCCAAAGTGCAATCTTTTTAGCTTCAGAGGCTGAGTAAGAAACCCGTTCGTCCTAGCCCGTGGATCCGTTGACGAAGTAAGCAAACTTCCAGCTACCGTTCACCCGGCGAATGCCCGCGCGGTAGCCAGTGTAATCAACGGCCGGGTTGGCGAATTGCGGCGGCGCGACCATGTAGTCCTGCTTCTTCACAAACTTCTCCGAGAGGATGCCGTCCAGCTCGGGCCACAAGCCGTTCTCATCCCAATACTGGAAAACCCCTTCACCTTTCTTGTCCTGCTCCGCGGCCGAGCCCATGACGTAGGCAAAATCCGTGATCATCATCTGCGCGATCGTTTGCATATCGCGCGCCTGCACCGCCTTGCGCAAGCGGTTGAGAAAGGCCTGGAAATCGACGTCGGCGCTTTCTTCCAGTTTCGCCTCTTCCTTTTTTACATTGCCCGGCTTTTTGTCCTTCTCCTTTTTCGCCGGCGACTTACAACCGCCGCAGACGAGGGCCAGGAGAAGAAGAATATTCGCGATCGTTCGTAGCTTCACAGGGAGAATCTTTCTCAGGTTCGCGGCTTGAATTCAAGGGCGACATTTTCCGTCGGACTCGACCGGGCCACGTTTGCGGCACTCTAAGGGATGTTGCACGAAAATAAAATACATCGTGCTGAGCAGGTCCGCCAGACTGCAGGGAGGACTCGTTAGGCAGCCATCGCCTTGACGTAAAACAGCGAAAACATTTTCCGCGGTCAAGTGCGCGGGCCGCGGGATGCTAGTGTAGTGCGCACCGAAGGCGCGCAGTTGATGCGCGTCGGAAGTAGCCAGCAAGGGTTTGCGGAATTCGGCCGCGATTTTGCGCGCCGGTCGGTTGCGATCGAACCAACCTTTATGGAAATGGCAGATTTCAATCGCGTCGAAGCAATCGATGTTTTCGCGCAAGAGCTTACCGCCAATGGAACCGCCCATGATGTAAAACGGATGCGGCGCAAAAGTGAAGATGGAATCTCCCCGACTTGCGCGCAGCTGCCGCACATCGTCGAACGTCCGCAGCGGCTCCGCTTCTTCTGGCCTTACGTTGAGCAGGACGATGTCCGCACCTTGCAGACGCATTTCCGCCGCGGAAATGAGGAGTATGCCCATCGTGGCCGCGTCGTCGAAAACTTCGCGCCGATCGAAGACCGCATCGTGCAGGGTAATGGCCACGACCTCGATCCCGCATAGCCTGGCGCGCTCGAGTAACTCATGCGCGGAGTAGTCCAGCGTGTCCTTCGGATCGTCCAAAGTATGGATGTGCAGATCGAGTTTGATCCAATCTTTTCCAGTCTCAGAAAACGCAGCCATGCTCGCCGTAATCTCATAGCGACTCTTGTGCCTTCAAGTGCCGCCTATTTTCCTCGACGCTAGCTTAGCTTTTTCTGGTAAACCGCCTGCGTCTTCGCCAATTCATAACCCATCGCCGGGTAGAAACGATGACTCTCATCTCGCTTGGTATTGCTCCGCACTACGACTCTTTTGGCGGCGAAACCTTCGGCCCAGCGTTCTACTTCGGAGATTAACCTTCGCCCAATCCCGCTGCGCCTGACCTTTGAGGAAACAACCAAGCCAACAATCTCTACCCACGAACCTACTTCGATCACGCAGGTGCGATTTGCCTGAATGAACCCCCGCGGCTGGTCCGACGATGCAGCTACACGCAAGAAATCGGTTTGGCTTACCATCTCCAAGCGTGCGCGTATGTCTGCTGCCGTGCACGGATAACCCAACTCTCCGGCTAGTCCCCCCACCGCTTGGGCGTCGGTCTTGATCATTGGACGGATGAGTAGGTCATCCATGTGTTGCGACTAGCTCTTGTTCGGTTCCTGCATAACCGATACCATCCAACCAACCCCGAAGCGATCAGTCAGCATTCCGAACTTCGGGGACCAGAAAGTCTTCTCCAGTGGCATTGTAACTAGCCCGCCTTCACTCAAGGCGGAGAAGGCACGCTCCGCCGCTGCTTCGTCAAGCACCGAGAGGGAAAGCGAAAAGCCTTCAAAGACCGCATCACCTTCGCACCTGCCATCGGAGGCCATAAAGGTAGTCGCGCCTATCCGGACCGTGGCGTGCATGACCTTCTCCTCGAAACAATCCGGCATAGGCGGCCGCGGTTCCGGGTTTTCCTTGAAACGAGTCATGAAGAGCACCTCCGCCCCAAGGGCGCGGCCATAGAACTCCAGTGCTTCTTCGCAGCGGCCGCCAGAAGAGGTAAGGTTGAACAACATGGTCAGAGCTAGACTGGGACATAGTTCAGCATGAGTGCATTAGCTGTCACGTCAACCTCCACTACGCCGCCGCCAAACAGTGACGCGGTTGTCTTCGGCCAAGCTCTCGCTAGTATCAGGGCAATGACAAAACAACGCTGGTTCGATCGCACCTTTGCGCTCGGTCTCCGGCCCGAGGCCGCTCCCGAACTTCTGGGACGACTGCGACGCGCGCCAGAACGCCTGGCTAAGGCCGTGGGCGGATTAAAACCCGAGACTCTTACTCATCGCCCGGAAGGTAAATGGTCGATTCAGGAAAATGCCGGACACCTTTCCGATCTGGAATCGTTATGGGAGCAGCGACTGGACGATTACGACAAAGGCGCGACTGACCTACACCCGACCGATCTGGAAAATCGCAAAACACATGAGGCCAACCATAACAACCGGTCCATCTCAGATATCGTATCGGAGTTCAGTGAGGTCCGCGGTCGCATTGTCAAAAGACTTGCGCGCATGAGTCCCGCCGAGCTAGCTCGCACCGCCCTACACCCACGCTTGCAACAGCCAATGTCTGTCGTCGATCTCTGCTTCTTCGTTGCCGAGCACGACGATCATCACCTCCGTACGATCGAAGAATTAATAACTGCTCGGGCAGATAACTAGATCTTGGCGTAGAAACGCTCGACGTAATCTGCTACCGCGTCATGCCAATCGCGCGGTGTCCGATGGGTCAACTCTTCGTATTTCGCAGTCGACAGCACAGTGTAAAGCGGACGCCGCGCGATAAAATTCTTCATGTCGCTCAACGAAATAGGTTTCACCTCGCGCGCGCGTAGCGGCACCCCTTCCGCGTAACAGCAATCGAGGGCCCATTGTCCATACTCACACCAACTGCATTCGCCGGTGTTAGACAGATGAATCACTCCCCGCGCCGCGGGCGCTTCGAAAAGCTGTCGTAGCAACTCCGCTGCATCAAGGGTGTAGGTCGGGGTAGAAACTTTATCCGCTACCGCCGAGACGGTGTCATGTTCCCGCGCTTGATTAATCGCCCAATCGACAAAGCTCGGCCGGTCCGGTCCAAAGACCCATGAGACACGAACAATGAGATGACTACCATCTACAGCTAGCACGCGCCGCTCACCGTCCAGCTTCGATTCTCCGTAAACGCTGATCGGTTCGGCTTCCTCCTCTTCGCGATAAGGTGTGGTCTTAGCGCCATCAAAGACATAATCCGTGCTGATATGAATGAGCCGGCTCTTCTTTTCCGTGCAGATCTGCGCTAGCTCTGCCGGCGCCTCGGCGTTGACGCGAAATGCTTCGGCCGAGAATTTTTCACAGCCATCTACATTCGTCAGGGCGGCACAGTTAATAAGGTAGTCGAATTCTAGCGGTTCCAGAACGGAACGCAGTCGCTCGCGGTCTGCCAAATCAAGCTCCTGCCGATTAAGGCCGCGGACCTGATAGCAATCGTTATACTCGCGAGCCAAGGCCATCCCCAGGCGTCCGCCGCTACCGACAATGACCATGCGTGGTTTGTCACTCATGGTAGACCTAGATACGGTAGAAATAGGAGCGTTCTTCTACCAGGATACAACCGGAATCTCTCGCGAACTCGAGGTTCTCCTTTGCCTCCGGATCCTGCACTAATTTCTCTCGGTATCGTTCGTAGGCCGTAAGATTCTCGAAGCCAATTAGAGCCAAGGCAATGTTGTCTGCTCCACCGTAACCCTTCTTCGGCAAAAAGTAACCTAATGGCTCACCTCCACATCGCTTAATGATTCCACCTTCCATCCAGCGTCGCGAGTAAGTCTCGAAATCCGCGAGCTTCTGCGGATCAATCGTATAGCGAATGCAGTGATAGATCATACGCGAAACGGTAGCCTACTTTTACTGGTAGGACAGCACATTCTCCTTCGCGGCAGCAGCTATCTTCCAGCGCGAGGCGGTGGCGATGGCACAGCCCGGATTTGATCCGCGGAAAGTCCGGCAGCTTGTAGCATAGCTGGACCGTTCTGCGGATCGCGCCATAGGACCTGTCGGCTGATCTGCTGCAAGGTGCGCTGACGGACACTGTCGTCGGTTATGGTTCCGACCCAATTCAAAGCATTTTGCGGATCGGCGGAGACCATGGACTCAGCGAAACCGGCAGTCGCGGCATCATGTGAAGTGCCCGCGGGCAGGCCTCTAATCCAGTTAGCGGTTGCAGTAGGATCCTGCCTGCCCCAATCCCGCATAACCTGGGAAAGCGCGCGACCCTGTGCCTGGCTATCGGGCAAACCAAGCGACCAATTAGCCGCCGCCATCGGGTCCTGCTGGGCCCAGGTATTGACGACCTGATTAACAGGTGAACGCCAACCACCTTGGTCTCCTTGTTGAGTAGCATACAAAGCGGCGGACTGCGGATCGTTCGCGGCCCACTGACGATAAAGCACGTTCGTTAGCGGTTCGTTACCTGGAAAAGGACCAAGGCTCTGCGCTAGCTGGATAGCTCCAGTTGGATCAGTATCGGCCTTGAAGCTAAGGACACCCCGCAAAGCGCGATAACGCAGATCGTTTCCGGGTATTTCCTGTGCCTGGGTCAACGCAGACTGGAAGTCGGCGGCGGCGCGTTGCTGGAAGACATCGTCGGCCAGGTAGTCGTAGCCGCGGTTATTAGCAGCAAATTGCAAGGCGCCTTCGGGATCAGTCGCAACCCATTGCGCGACGAGCAGGCGCGAGGCGAGTTCGCGCTCATTACTGCCGCTAATTTGCCGGAGGCGCTGCAAGGCATCGCCAAACTCATGCGGAGTGAGTCCGTTGATGTAGGCCTGAAGCTCGCGCGTGCGCTGGCGCGGATCGTGCCCGGCGAGAACCGCTTCGAGCGACACCCGCGCGACGTTCGCGCTCTCGGAAACCGAGCGCCTCGCCTTAACGACCGGAAGGGGCGTAGAGTCAGTAGTAGCTCCAATAACTCCGGATGACGCGCTCTCCGGCGCAGTGGTAATTATAGGTCTCGGCTCTGGCGAAGGCACAGCGCGATGAAGGAGAATAACGCGGTCGAGTAAGACTCCCGCGAGAAGCGCTCCTGCGACAAGAGTTATCCGTGGTGTAAGAGCGCTCACGGATAGGCTAAGCGATAGAAGCCTTTAGTAAGACCGGTCGAAGTAGAATCTTCGAACTGAATAACACCCGAGCCACTGGCCGTTGTGGTGGTGAGCGAGCCGAAGTTCGAGCTGGCAGGCGTGGTTAACGAGCGCTCCACGGTATGCACGGCACTAGCTACACCATTGCCTTGTAAGACGATGTGGCCACTAGCAAGCCGCGCGATCGACGTGATTTTGAGCGAAATAGGACTACCACCAACGCTTTGTCCGAAAACGGTGACGATATTTTCGTTCGGTCGCCCTACCACGATCTGGTTGTTAGTCGAATCATAGGAATAGTTCAGCGTGAGGCCGCCGTCCATGGTCCCACCGCGGACGCTGTTCGCAGCGGTGATAGGTCCGACGGTGCTGCCGTTTTGGTAACCGGTGGTAATCGCGCCCGCATTGGCGATTCCCGCATTATCCCACTCCGTGCTGGAAGCGATGTAGTCGCCATTCGGAAGCACGATGGTTTGGCCGGAGCCGCCGCCCACAGTATCACCATTGGTCGAGCCGACCAGACTATTGGCGGATGTGACTGGCCCAGTGATGCCTGAGGCGCCGCCATGAGTGATCGCGCCGGCCATGGTGATGGCGCCGTTCTTCCAACTCGGACTTAGCACCACATAGTTACCGCCCGCTAATGCTACTCCACCGCCACCGATCTGATCACCGGCCGTGCTGCCGACCAAGCTATTGCCAGGCGAAATCGTTCCGCTGCAACCAGTCGTGCCGCTACAAAAAGTCGCCGCACCGACACGCGCGGTCGGGCCATTGCTCCAACTGGAAGCGAGGACGACATAGTTGCCGTTACTTAAGGCGATGATGTTGTCGTTGCCGACATGATCGCCGCCCGTCGAGCCTACGAGACTGTTTGCGTTCGTGACCGTTCCCACGCAACCGGAAGCGCTGCCGCAGAAGGCCACGGCTCCAGCGTCGGCGGCAAAAGGGGCGTGATTATCCCAGTAGGGATTGCCAACGAGGTAATTGCCATTGGCCAAAGCCTTCAAGGCAACGACTGAATCGTCGTTCGAAGGACCGGTCATCGAATTCGCCGCCGTCACCGCCCCGGTACATCCGGAGGTGCCGCTGCACCAGGTGGCGGCCCCGGCATTGTTAATCGGACCTACCGGGTTATCCCAGAACGGACTGCTGACGACATAGTTGCCATTGGTCAAGGCGATGATGTTGTTGCCGACTCCTTCGTAGGCCGTCATTCCGACCAAACTGTTCGCCGAGGTGATCGTGCCCACGCGTCCAGTTGTGCCGTTACCAAAGGTGGCTGCTCCGGCATCCACGAGGGGGCCATTATCCCAATTCGGACTCGCCACAACGTAGTTGCCGTTGTTTAGCACGACGGTCGTTAGGCCAATCTGGTCATTGGCGGTCGAGCCGATCAAGCTATTCGTCGCCGAGACTGTTCCGGTGCATCCCGACGCCGCATTGCAAAAAGTCACCGCGCCGGCGTTGACGATGGCGCCGTTGGCCCATCGCGGCGAATTGACGACATAGCCGCCGTTGGTCAGCGGAATGATACCATACTCCCCGATCAAATCACTCGAAGTCGAGCCGACCAAACTGTTCGCCGGTGAGACTGTGCCGGTGCAGGCGGCGGTGCCGCTGCAACGCGTCGCCGCGCCGGCATAGGTAGCCGCGCCGTTACTCCAAGCCACACTCTGCACGACATAGTTCCCGTTAGTCAGGACGATGATACTGTAAGCACCGACCATGTCGCCGGAGGTGGAACCGACGAGTGAGTTAGCCGTTGAAACCGCGCCCACGCAGCTGGAGGCCCCACTGCACCAGGTGACCGCGCCGACCTGGTTATTCCAATTCCAACTTAGCACGACGTAGTTGCCGTTGGGCAACGCTTGCGCTGCCTGGCCAACCCCAGGGGTTCCTGCCGAACCAACGAGCGAGTTAGCCGCCGAAATTGTCGCCGGGCAACCCGAGGTGGCGCTGCACCGCGTGACCGCGCCGATGCTGTTATTCCAATCCGGGCTGACGACCACATAGTCGCCATTAGCGAGAACGGTTACACCACCACGTCCGACAAGATCGTTCGCCACCGTGCCCGTCATGGTATTGATCAGCGCGAGCGTCTTACCGTTATACAAGTAAACGCGACCTACCGCCGCGATTGGACCCGGAGCGTCGTATATTGGATCGGTCACGACGAAGTTTCCATTGGGCAACGCCGTGACCGTCGTGCCAAATTGTCCGCTGCCGGCGGGTCCAACGATATCGATTTGCCCGGCTGCCGCGATGCCGCTGAGAAACAATTGCGCGACGAACACGCAGGGAATGAAGGGGAGAACAGTTTTGTTCGACGCCATACCCCCCATCAATATCAGGGATAGGTCAGCGAGAGAAACCTTTCGTCACCAAAGCCGTGAGGGCGGGCGCCTGCTTAGAAGGCGAAGCCGAAACTGAAGTGGAACGCGCCAAAATCTTCGTCCGCGCGCGGAGAAGGATTGACGCCGTAGTCTAGTCTGAGCGGACCTATTGGTAGCTTGTAACGCAGACCAATACCGACGCCGTAACGCATGTCGTCGAAGCCGGCGGTATCGGCGCTGGGCAGGAGATTCCCTGCATCAACAAAAACCGCCCCCTGCAATTCACCGAAAATGGGGAAGGTGTATTCCGCGTTATAGACGCTGAAGAATTCGCCTCCGATAGGATTGCCTTCGACATGCGGACCAAGATTGCGCTCCCCGAAACTGCGCACGCTGTTCGCGCCACCATTGAAAAAACGTTCGTCGATCGGGATTTCCGTTCCCTTGAGGCCTTTGATCACACCGAAGCGTGCGCCGAAGGCGAGCGAAGATTGGCGAAAGAAACGTCGCAGCTTGCTCGCTTCGTCCTCAGCCGCGGAGTTGAGATCGACCGTTTTCTTTTCCGGCGCGAACGGAATGAAGTAACTCGCGCGCAGCGTGCTCCGAACGAAATCGATCTGGCTGCCGAGCGTATTAGTGGCGTAATCAAAAGTGTTATTGACCACCAAACCGCGCGGGGAAACGAGCGGGCTCGAGCGCAGATCGAGTGTTTGCGTGTAGCCGACTGAATTCACCTGGTAAGAGGTGCGACCGAGAAATGCGTCCGGAATAGACGCGCTCGTCACTTCCACGTGTCGCGCCGTCAGGACGGCGCCGAACTCGTATTGCTTTGTAAAATTGCGGCTGAGATCCATGCGGCCACCCAGCTCTAATTTTGAATAGCCATCGTAATCGAAGGTGAGCGAATAGACGCGGGCCTTGAAATGATTCTCGGTGTCGAAGAGCCACGGATCCTCATAAAGAATTTCGCCTTTGTAGCCGCGCCC
This sequence comes from Chthoniobacterales bacterium, assembly GCA_038237435.1. Classification (GTDB taxonomy): domain Bacteria; phylum Verrucomicrobiota; class Verrucomicrobiia; order Chthoniobacterales; family UBA10450; genus JACCTI01. Next base: position 130,071 of record JBBRYT010000004.1, on the reverse strand, counting down.
GGAATATTCCAGCGAGGTGGTAATGGGTCGGCCGTAACCGAACATGTCGCGGTCACGATAGGATGCGCCGACAATGAGGCCGGCATAACTGCCGTAGCCTAACGAGAAGCCGAATTCCTTGCTCTTTGCCTCTTCGATCGCGATGTCGAGATGCAGCTTGTCACCGTCAATCGCTACCGGTTTGACCTGCAGCACACTGAACAAGCCGGTCTTCATCATCTCGCGAAATTTTTCGTCGAGCATTTCCGGGCTGTATTTCTGTCCGCTCAAAGTTCCGAAACGCTTCTCGACAAAGCTCGGCCGCAGACGCTGCAAGCCGGTCGCGCTCACGCCATCGAAATAATAAATCGCCCCGGGTGAAATCGTCACTCGCACCGGGACGCGGCCACCGTTCGCCACTTCCGGATTTCCCGCCGCGTCAACTTTTGCGCTGTAGTAACCGTGCTTTTTGTAGAAGGCCTGCAAACGCCGCGGAATATCGGCCAAGCGGCGATCCGTGTACGGCTCGACCACGATGTCCGCCGTCTCCTGGCGCAACTCGTTCGCACCGAAAACCGTATTACCGGCAAAGGTAATATCGCCGAAGGCGTAGCGCCGCCCCTCCACGATCGCGACTGCCGCATCAACGATGGTTTCGTCACGCTCGTGGATATTCGGCGCCTGCACGAGGACGTTGAGGAAACCCTCTGAAACATAAAGGCGTCGGACCAGATCGACGCCTTCGTCGAGATCGGATTTTACATACGGCAATTTCTTTTCCGCCTTCGAGTAACGCTCGCGTGTCGGGCCGACGAAATATTCGAAGAGCTTGTCCGAGGGTAGTGTCTCGTTCCCGACAAAATCGACCTGACCGATGGTGATGCGCGGACCTTCGTCGATCTCCAGCCGCAACCGGCTTCCGCCCGGCATCACATACTTCACATTCACTTTCGGGAAACCGTTCTTACGATAGTAGAGCTCGAGAAAAAATGCCGCGTCATCGGCGCGCGCCGCGGTCAGACCGAGTTCCGAAATAGAAGTGATCTGCTCCTTCAGCTGGGTGAGCAGTTCTTTTTCTTTGAAAGATTTTTCGCCGACGATTTCGACATTGGAAGACTTCGCGATCTTCTCTTGTTGCTTTTCAACTTTGTGTTCAGCTTTGTCTTTTTCTTCCGGATGCGGCGCGTCGGTGGTGTGCTGTTGCGCCTGGGCGCCCGCCACAGTCCACAGGCCGCAAAAAAGAAGAAGTGCCGCGCCTTTCATTATCGGAAGCGGATCACGTACTTCACCGTGCCGCGAAAATCCCCCTGCACGCCGATGTCGCCGATGAGTTGCACTTTTTCGTTCACGCGAAACCGCGCCGTCGCCGTTTGTTGACCCGTGCGCGGATCGACGTTGCCCACATCCACCTGCAGTTTGTCGAAGACAGAATTCGGTTTGGTCGACTGGCCTTTCTTAAAAATCTTCCGATACAACTCCTGGCCCAACAACATGACCGCGCGGCCGGCGAGGACATTTCCGCCGCTGAGCAATTCCTCGCGCGTGGTGCCGGTGGCGAGTAGCGAAATAATTTCCTCCTGCGGTAACGGCGGCTCACTGCTGAAAATCGCCTGCGGTTCGTTGGCCGTGCCATAGACGTAAACATGCACGGTGTAATCGCGGATGAGTGAAGTGCCCTGCAAATCGACGCCGGGATTTAGCGGATCACTCGGATTAAAATAAACGAAGCCCTGTTGGATCTCGAGCCGGCTGAAGGGCAAAGTCGCTTCCACATTTTGTAATCGCACTGAGCCATCGATTTTCGGCTGCAAACCGGTGCCGGTTAATTTCATGTCCACCAGCGCGTCGCCGTTCGCGAGATTTCCGCGGATGACGAATGGATCCTTCGTCTTGATCGCGACATCGAACTTCCAATCGCGCAGCGGCGGCTTTGGGAAAGATAAATCGGGCGTATCAGATGGCGGCTTCGGACCAGGCGCCGGACGGCCGGGCAACCCGATCGGGATGAGATCAATGTTTTTGAGAAACTGACTGTTCGTTAGGGCGACGTTGCCGCTCACGCTTGCACTCGTTAGGGGACCGGACACACGCAGGTCGGCATCCGCACGCGCGGTGAGGTCGTCATTTCGCGCCACCAGAACGGCGTTGGCCTTGAGCTGCAGATCGAGATTCGGTTGCGTAAGTTTCGGAAAACTAACTCGGCCGGCCAGCGTGAAGGGTCCGCCCGCCAAATCGCCTCGAAAATTTTCCAGGTTCAGTGTGTCGTTAGTGAAACCGATGCGCGCGGTAAAATTAGTCAACGCCGGCAGTGTCGCGTTGCTGAATCGCGCGACGTTGATTTTCGTGTCGGCCGATCCGCTCAAAACTGGCTTGGCGATCGTGCCGTTCACATTCACATCGAGCGCCAGATCGCCATCGATCCGCTCCAGCGCCGGCACGAATTGCCGGACGAAATTTACCGAACTGCGCGGCATGTTGATTTTCGCGGTCAGCGGCGTGTTCTCATCGAACTTCTTTTCTTCGAGAATACGCCCAACATTCAAGGGCAAGCTGGCGGTGATCGCGACCGGCTGAATTTTCGACTGAGTAATTTTTCCATTCGCGGTCAGCTGATTATTTTTCATCTCGGCCACGAGATCGAAACTGGCCGGGTCAAAATTCGGCGCCTCTGGCGAACGCAGCTCCCGCGCCTGCACAACAAGCTGCGCCGTCATGTCGGCCAGCGTCCCGCCCGCGTCGAGTTTAACGCTTAGCAAGCCAGACCCAACCGGCTTGGCCCCGACGTCTTCGAATAATTTCTTCAGGTCGAGATTTTCGGATTGAAAAGTAATCGCGACTTTTCCGTTCCGGTCGAAAACTGGTTTTTCGCTCCCGACATTTTTCCAGATGAAAGGAACCGCGGCATAACCCGAGGCGTATTTCGCTTTGCCCTGGTCGATCTCAATCTTCGAAATCTCCAGGGTGTTGCCGTTGGATTCCCCAACCGCTTGGAAATTCATCTTATCGCTTGCGAAAAAAATGATCGGCACCGACAGACCATCGGGCGCGTAGGTTGCGTCCACTCGCGCCTGTAAGCCCTTTAGATTTGCGTAGCGGCCTTTCTCCAAAGTCAGATTTATTTCGCCGGAATTGTTGAAGTTCGCCGCCTGACCACTGCCGCTCCAATCGAGCACGAGCGCGCCCGCGAGGTCGTTCTTGTTTCCGACCGCGGCCAGGATCGGTTTGAATTGCGCCAGCTCGGAGATATTGGCCGCGACGCTGCCTTTGTAGCGAAACGGTCTATCGAGGGCGAATTGCCCGGAGGCGCGAATGAAATCCGGTCCATTCAACGCCACTGTCAGATCGTTTATATAAACGACGTTGCGATAAACCGCGATGCGCGAACTCACCTGCGGGATAATCAGGTTTTTCACGCGCAGGTTTGTCCCGTAAATGGTGAGGCTGCCGTTGGCCACTCCGTCGCGCACCTGAATTCCTCCATCGACTTGCAAGGGGCCGGTAATGCGCGAGGCCAAATCGCCCAACCAAAAATCGCCCAGCTCTTTCGCATCGAGCGATAATTGCACATCCGCCGGCTGCAAACGCGCCTGCGACAGATCGGCCGGCAATCGATAAGTGCCGCTGATTCTCCCGGTGTTGCCCGCGCGCACCACGCTCCCCTGCTCGATTGTGACCAAATCATCGGAGCTTTTGATCACCCCCCTGAAAGCATCACACGACCACTCGTTAGACCGCACCCGCCCAGTCTCCAGGTTCGTTTCGCTTTGCAGCCCGGCAAAGTACGGTTTCTTCGCATCAAGCCTCGGCATTTTCCTGCTGGCGGTGATCAATGCCGAAAGCGAATCCACGCTGACATCGTTCCATTTCATCGCAGTGCTCGATACCTTGAGGGCGGCGTTCAAGGTGGCCTCAGCAACGTCGGCGCGACCTTCGATCGTGACCGCGCCCGCCATTTCCGGCGCGATCTCCCGCAGATCGGGTAACGTTGCGCTAACGTGCAATGAAGTTGGTGTGCGACCAAAATCGGCGACTTCCTCGGGCAACGTGATATTTCCCGCGAGCGCAAACGTGTTCGAGCCGCGCGTGGCTTCGCAAGAAACGATCTGGGCCACCCCCCCGTCGGCCGCGACATTCAAATTTACCCGGTCGAGCGCGATCGAGCCTAATTTCAGGTCGACCGCGTCGGCGGTAATTGTTCCCTTCCAAGTGCGCGGCGCGTCGAGCGCACCACTTGCCGTCACTTCCATGCTCCGCGCATCACCGCCGAGGGCGGCCGCGGCCGGTCCGGCGTAATTTCGCAACTTATCGAGCGAAATATCTTTCACAGAAAGACGAGACTGCATCTCGAGCGATCTGGCCGTTTCACGGAGCGTTATCGAACCCGCGACCGTTCCGCCGCCTAACGAGCCGTCGATCGTCGCTGCAAGCTTCTTGTTTTTGATCTCCGAAGCGTCAATAGCCAGCGAACGCAGTTGCGTTTGGTCATCGAACATCAATCCACTGATAATGAGATCCTTCTTCGTGTAGGAAGTACGCGCGGAAAGATTCGACCACGCCGGCACCGACGGAATTTGCAATTTGCCGATGCGCAATTCGCCCGGCGCTTTTGGATTCAATTCGAGATCGGCATGTTCCAGGACGAAATTATCCTGCGTCGCCGCCCCGCGCACGAGCAGGTTTAGATCAGAGACGATTATGCGTTCCGGAAAAATGGATGGCAGTGTCAACCTCTCGTTAGGCTTTGGAACAATTTTCTCCGGCGCAGCTTTCAGCGGATTGAGAACTACGTTGACGTTTCGGCCTTCAACATTTTTGAGAAGCTCCGCCGGACCCAACCGCCACCAATCGAGCAGACTGTAATCCGCGCGCACGAAATCGGCCTCGATCGATTCGACCGCGCTTGGTCCGGTCGGCGTGATGCGAAGATTGCGAATGATCAGATTGCCAAAAACACTGCCTTCGAGACGGCAATCGAGCCGTAGATTTTCTTTGGCCGCAAAATGAATGGCGAGCCGTCGGCCTAACGAGTGGAGAATCGGTCGATGAAAAACGACGAGCCCAAGCAACAAAATCCCCAGCGCAATCCCGACGCGTTTCCGCCAGGTGCGACGAGCAGTTTTTGGAGCCGTCCCGTTTTCATCCACGAGGGCGTTACTGTATTTCTACGTGCTTAAAGAGCAAACTTTCCCAGATCGTAATTGCGTCGTCTCCACTCACGGCGGAATTGTTTCCACCCCATGAATCCCGACAAACTCTTCGATTATCTCGAGGGCAAACTTTCGCCGGCTGACCGCACGGAGTTGGAAGAAAAGCTGATGTCCGACGCGCAACTGCGACGGGAATTCAATATCGCGCGTGAAATTCATCGCAGCGGCGGCGGCGCGCGCGAAGTCATCGTGGCGGACGATGATCCCGCGATCGTGCAACGCGGCGCGCGGCTCGGTCCGCGCATTGCCACCGCGGCGATGATTTTGGTGATGTTAAATGTGGCCGGCGGCCTGGGAGTCATCGCTTGGAAAAGCAAGAAACCTGATGCGCCCGCGCGCAAAGAAGCGGAAATCCGGAAACAGTTGCAGGACTCGTTAGGCGCAGCCGCGCAGAAGGCCATGCCGGCGCCGTCCTTCAGCGCGGATGAAATCGCGCTGACCTCGCCGCGGACGGAATGGGAAAATATGGCCAGCCGGATCATCGCTGGCGCAGCGGCTTTCGGCGGCTCCGGCACAAAAGGTTTACCGGATGACAACGTCATGACCGTGGTTGTCGATATCCCGCAAAGTCGGGTGGCAGAATTTCGCGAGGCTCTGAGCGCCGCTTCGACGATTTCACCGATGCCGGCTATTTCACCCGGCGCGGATTTGCCCGCGTCTGTGCCTAACGAGAGATCGATTGTGCAGATTCGCATCACCGCCCCGGCGCGATGATCGCGGTTACGTTTGCGCTGCCTAACGAGAGCTCGGATTTCGTGCGCCGCATACGCGAGCGCGACTGTAACTACGCGACGGAGGTGCGCGTTGTGCACACCGGAGTCGGCGAAAGCGCGGCGCGAAAATCTTTGGCGAATTTTCTCGCGCAGGAATCGCCGCGGATCCTGATCAGCGCTGGATTCGCCGGTGCGATCACGGAAAAATTGCAGGTCGCCGATATTCTTGTTGCGGAGAATTTTTCTGAAACGGCGTTGCTCGAACACGCACGCGCTCTCGGAGTTGTTGGGAAACTGAAAACCATTCCACAGGTGGCAGACAGTGCGTTGGAGCGCGCGGCCATCGCGCAAACTAGTGACGCGTTGGCCATCGACATGGAAACGGAGTTCATCGCGCGCGCCTGCGCGGCGCGGAATATTCCGTTGCTTTCGCTGCGCGCGATCAGCGATTCACCGCGCGCGCCATTTTCCATTCCGCTGCGCGTTTTGTTCGACATGGAAAAACAACGCCCGAATTTCGCGGCGCTTTGCGGATACGTCGCCAGGCATCCGTCGAGCGTGAAGCATTTACTCAGGATTGTTGGTCAAACGAATGCGGCGCGACGTTCGTTAGCCGATGCGCTCGATTCGCTTTTGCGCGATTTGTGAGCCGCGCTTCGCCGCGTCGGGAGACGCGGCCTACACTGGTTCGACGTGCACAAGCACGTCGCTGATGCGGGGATTGGTCGCGCGGATTTTTTCTTTCACTTCATGCGCGATATCGTGTCCGTCGCGCACGGAGATCGCGCCATTCACCAAGATGTGCAGATCAACATAAAAATAGAGTCCCATTTTCCGAACGAGACACTTCTCGACTTGAGCCACACCGGGCACGCGTTCGGCTTCGGCTTGAATGCTGGCGCACATGTCGCCGCGCGGCGCGGTGTCCATGATTTCGTGCAACGCGGGCAAGAAGAGCATGACGCCATTCGTAGCGATAACAGCGCAGGCAAAAAGCGCGGCCCAATCATCCGCACTTTCCCATCCCGGGCCTCCGATCAGCGCGATTGAAATCCCGATGAACGCCGCGGTGGAAGTGAGTGCATCCGCGCGATGATGCCAGGCGTCTGTTTGCACTGCAGTGCTTTCCACATCGCGGCCGATTCGACTGACCCTGCGAAATAAAAATTCTTTCACCACCACGACGACGACGAGAACAATGAGCGTGAATGGCGCCGGCGCGTGATGTGGTGTGCGAATTTCGCGAATGCTTTCGATTGCGAGACCCACAGCGGCTGCAATCACGCCGACGGAAACGGCGCCCGCGGCGATCGGTTCCGCTTTGCCATGACCGTACGGATGCGTCTCATCCGGAGGTCGAGCGGCGAGTTTTAACCCGCCCCAAATGATGGCGGAGCCGGCGATATCGAGGGCGGATTCGATGCCGTCGGCAATCAGCGCGTAAGCGTTACCGATGACACCGGCCGCGATCTTTGCGATCGCGAGCACGAGATTGATCAGCATTCCGAAAAACGCGAGGCGCGCGCCGCTTTGCAAATTGCTGGCCGGAACGTTCGATGTAGGATGCGTCGCAGGGATCATCGATGAGCAAAACTATACGCGTCGCGCGTTACGAAAGGCACGGAAATCCAGCGGAGGTGCTGCGTTTGGTCGAGGAAGAATTGCGCGCGCCGGCGGATGACGAAGCGATCGTGCAAATGCGCGCCGCGCCGATCAATCCGGCGGACATAAATTCCATCGAGGGAAAATACCCGGGCTTTCGCGCAGTTCCGGCCACGCCGGGAATGGAAGGGGCCGGTGTGGTGACGGAAGTTGGAAGCGCGGTGCGCAATGTGAGCATCGGCGACCAAGTCATCTTGCCGCACAATTACGGGACGTGGCGCGAAGCGGGCGCGGTGCAGGCGGAGAAACTGGTGGTGGCGCCGAGCGAAATCGAGGCCGTGCAGGCCGCGATGTTGAAGGTCAATCCAATTACGGCTTGGCGGATGTTGCACGATTTTGTTTCGTTAGGGCCTAACGAGTGGTTCATCCAAAACGCAGCGAATTCCGGCGCGGGCCGGGCGGCTATTCAAATCGGCCGCGAACTTGGATATCGCAGCGTCAATGTCGTCAGGCGCGCTGAACTTATCGATGAACTAAAGGCGGAAGGGGCGAATGTCGTGGTAGTCGACCGCGAAGACCTGCGCGATGAAGTAAAAGCCGCGACGAACGGTCAACCGATCCGACTCGCATTAAATGCGGTTGGCGGTGAGAACGCTTTGCGTGTGGCCAACACACTCGCGGCCGACGCGACGATGGTGACGTATGGCGCGATGAGTTTGCAGCCGCTGAAGATTCCGAATGGATTGCTCATCTTCAAGAATCTGATCTTTCGCGGAATGTGGGTGAACAAGTGGTACGATCAGGCCACGCCGCAACAACGCGCCGAAACTTTCGGGCCACTGTTCGAAATGGCGAAACGCGGATTGTTGCGCACAAAGGTCGAAAAAATCTACTCGTTAGGCGAATTGCATGCGGCTATTGCGCACGCAGCGCATGACAAGCGCAGCGGAAAAATTGTGCTGAAGATGTAGGCCGCGTTTCCTGACGCGGCGCTGTGCGACATCGACAACAACACGCCGCCGGGTCGGGAGACCCGGCCTACATCATTGCGGCGCGGTTTCTTTTTTTGGCTGACGCTTCAACAATGTGATCTGCTTGATGCGCGCGGAATCGTTCGGGCTCCAGGTCGCCACGTCCGGATCGTCTTTGAAAGCATTGTGCACGATGCGTCGCTCGTAGGAATTCATCGGCTCGAGCTGCAAGGACCGCCCGCTGATGCGGACGCGCTCGGCCAATTCGCGCACGCGCTGGACGATTTTGTCTTCGCGCATCGAACGATAATGCTCGCAATCGACGATCACTTTTTCGGCTTCGCGATCTTTCGATTGGATGAGGCGGTTGAGGAGAAACTGAATGGCCTCAAGCGTTTCGCCGTCGCGACCAATGATGCGGTCCGCTTCCTCGGTGTAAATTTGCAGGGTGAGGTTGCCGCCTTCACCGCGTTGCTCGTCGATCTCGGTGACAAAACCAAGGTAGCCCAGGATGGTGTCGAGCAATTCCTTCGGTGTCATCGTCCTTTTTTCGCACGCTTGCTCGGCGCTGTCACCTTTTCCAAAACCGGCGCGGGCTGGCGCTGATTATGCCAGAGCTGCAGAATCGTGAACAAGTTTTGTGTGGTGTAATAAAGGGCGAGCGCGGCGGCGAAGTTGTAGCAGAAGACGAGGAAAATAATCGGCATGAACATCATGACGCGCTGTTGCGTGGCATCGCCGGTTTTCGGCGTCATACGCATGAGCCAGACGTTGCTTGCGCCCATGATGAGCGGAAGAAGATTGATGGTCAGGCCCACACCGGGTGTGCCGAGAATCGGAATCCAACCCAAGCCTGGCACGATGGCCAGAGTATCGGGTTGAGACAAATCTTTCACCCAGAGGAAGGCTGCATTCCGCAATTCCGCAGCCTGACCGAGCATGCTGAAGAGGCCGAAGAAAATCGGAATCTGAATCATCATCGGCAGGCAACCGCCGACGGGATTCACGCCATGCTCTTTGTAGAGCTTCATGACTTCCGCATTCATCTTCGTGGGGTCGTCTTTGTATTTTTCTTTCAACTCCTGCATTTTCGGCGCGAGCGCGGACATGCGGCGCATCGATTTGTTGGCCTTGTTTTGCAGCGGCCAAAGCACAGCCTTCACACAAGCGGTCAGCAAAATGATGGCGAGGCCGTAACTGCGGACCCAGCCATGCAGGAGATTCAAAAAGTTAAGCAGGGCCTGGCTGACTAATTTGAAGAAGCCGAAATTCATGATCTCGGCTTCGTCGTGCGAAAGTTTGGCTAAGCGGTTGTAGAGCTTGGGGCCGGTGTAAATTTGGAAACCCAGCGTACTGGTTTGACCAGGCTGCAATTCGAAATCGGGAATTCCTATCGCGCCTTCGAGGCCGAACAAATCGGGTGCGTCGGGGCGTTTCAAATCGTAGCGGGCCGCCCAGATCTGCGACACTTTCGTGTTCAGCGGCGTCATGATGGTGGTGAAAAATTGGTTACTCATCGCCGCCCATTCCGCGCCGGGAACGGATTCGCGATAGATCGCCTGGGCCGCGCGTTTTTCGACGCCGACGATGGGATATTTCTGCGCGCCAAACCAATTCACATCAGTGGCCTTGGGTTTGCCATCGACGCACCAGACGAGGCGCGTGTAAGCCGGCATATCGCGCGGGTGAAGCGGCGACGTTGCACCAAGCGCAACGAAATAATCGTGCGCCGCATGCGGGCGCGCATCGTCGTTGCGGAAATCGAACTGCATTTCCGCGACGTAGTTGTCTTTCTTTTCCTGCGGAGGCGGGAAACTGAAATGCTTGCGCACGGAAAGTCCGTCGGTCGTCCCGCGTTCGTATTGCACGCTACCATCGGGCAGTCGAGCGAAAGTAAATTCCGCCAGCGCGGGCGCCGCCGGATTTTCCACGATCGCGCCGATGGGCAAATGCTCGGGAGAATTCAAGACAACCTCGCCCTTTCCATTCTCCGCCGCATGATTCAAAAGCCGAACCTCACTGATGCCGCCGCCACGATTCGTCAGGCGAAATTCGACATCCGAATTTCGCATCGTCTCCGTCTTTTCTTCGAAAGCGGGGACAGGTTTTGCCGTCGCCGTCGATGTAGGCCCGGTCTCCTGACCGGGCGTGGGTGCGAGGTCGCTTCGCGCGATCGGCGAGGCCGACGCTAGTTCAGAAACGCTCGGAGAAGGTGACGCGAGGGCGATCGGTCGGGGCGCAACGGCCGGCGGATGGCTACTCGTGTAGACGACGTAAAAGACCAGACCGATGGCGCAAAGCGTAACGGCAAACCATGCTTGTCGGTCCATACGCAGCGCCGGTCTTATTCACAAACCAAGTGGTTGGAATGTGGATTCGCGCGCGGGACTGGATCGCTGCCCTCTCCGCCCCACGGCTGACAACGACCGAGTCGGCGTAGACCGAGCCAGCTCCCGCGCAACACACCGTGGGTTTCCACGGCCTCCAGGAAATAATGCGAACAGGTAGGTCGAAAACGGCAGCCCATCCCAGGACCGGCCATCCACGAGAACATCGGGGAGAGCGTCGCCTGGTAGATGCGAATGAAAAATCGGACGACCGGGACCATCAGGGCGCTAGGATAGAAGCGCGCTTTGCCAGACGCAAATATTCATCCTCCAGAGCGGCATACGTAGCGCGCGCAGCCGGCGGTCGCGCAATGATGACCAGCCACAGACCAGCGCGAGTTTCGTGTTGATGCCGGCGGATGATTTCCCGAAGGCGTCGTCGCACTCGATTACGGACCACGGCCGCCCCGATGCGTTTGGAAGTAACGAAACCGGCGCGAAAAGGTGCTGCCTCTCCCGTTTCGAAAAGGCCGAGAACGAGTAACACGCCGCGTGCGGTTTGACCTTCCGTCCGGACACGGGCGAACTCGGAAGCACTCGTTAGGCGACGATCGCGCCCGAAGGGCAACGCGCGGGCAGGAATCACTCCAGCACTAAATCCTTTCCGTCGTTGTACAGCAAAACTCTTCCCGCAGCCTAGCCGCGGGAAGAGTTAGCCAACGAAACGTTGCCGTTAAGGATTCGGGCTCGAGCTGGTACTTGTGCTCGTGCTGGTGTTTGTTTCCGTCTTCTTCTCCGCTGGAGGATTCACCACGGTGGTGTTTGACTCCTTGGTCGTCTCCTTTTTGTCGGTGCCAGACGCAGGCGTCACGACGGTTTTTTCTTCACAGGCCGCGAGAAGGGCGGCCCCGGCTAAAATGCATAGGAATTTTTTCATAATGAATGTGTTGCCCCGACAACGGGACAAAGGTGATTCGAACAAACAGGGCCTTCCGGCCTTGCGCAATCGAATTGAGCGAAAAGAAGCGCGCGCTAAAACGGCGCTTCGTATTTGAGTCCGTGCGCCTCCGCGACCGGTTGATTGGTTAATTTTCCGTCGCGCGTGTTAATGCCGCCCGTGAGCGCTGATTGTTTCTTACACGCGGCTTCCAGACCGAGATCAGCCAGCAATTCAACATAACGCGCGGTCGCGTTGCTGAGCGCTTGCGTGGAAGTGCGGGCATACGCACCGGGCATGTTCGCTACGCAATAATGTGTCACGCCCTCCTCGACATAAACCGGGTCGGTGTGTGTGGTCGCACGCGAAGTTTCCGCGCAACCACCCTGATCGATCGCAATATCGACGAAGACGCTGCCGGGTTTCATCTTTCGCAACATCTCCCGTGTCACAAGCTTCGGCGCCTTTGCTCCCGGCACCAGCACCGCACCGATTAACAAGTCCGTCGTCGGCAGTAGATCGGTCAGATTCGCTTCGTTCGAATAAAGTGTTTTCACATTCGGCATCGTGAGATCGAGAAAACGCATTCGTTCACCATCCACTTCCAGAATCGTCACGTCCGCTTTCAATCCGAGAGCCATGCGCGCGGCGTTCACGCCGGATGTCCCCCCACCGATGACGACCACTTTCCCGGGCAAAACGCCAGGCACGCCGCCTAACAAGACGCCGTTGCCGCCATTGTGTTTCGCCAAATAATAAGCGCCCATCACCACCGACATGCGGCCGGCGATCTCGCTCATTGGCTCAAGCAGCGGCAATTTATTTCCGACTTGGATGGTCTCGTAAGCGACACCGGTCACACCGGATTTCAGCAGGGCATCGGTGAGCGACCTGCTCGCCGCTAGATGCAGGTAGGTGAAAAGAATCTGCCCTTTACGCAGCAGCTCATACTCCGCTTTCAGTGGCTCTTTCACTTTCACGATCATCTCCGCTTGCGCGAAAACTTCCGCGGCCGTGCCGATAATCTTTGCGCCGGCATCGACATACGTTTGATCGGGATAACCGGAACCCACGCCCGCGTCTCTCTGCACCAAAACACTGTGGCCATGACGCGCCAGAGTCGTGGCGGTGGAAGGAATGAGCCCGACGCGATGCTCCTGCTCTTTGATTTCTTTGGGGACGCCGATGATCATGCGAATCCCTTCGCAGAATTATCGGCGCGACGCTAGTTCAAAGACGGATCGTCCGGCGCGGCCGCGAGAAATCGATACCACGGTCCCAGCCCGCGCATGATTTCGAACCAAAGATTCGGCAACTTCTCCGGCGCCAGCGCGGCGCGTGTCGGTTTATGCAAAATCCAGGCGCGCTGTTTCATTTCAGTCTCGAGTTGGCCCGCCGTCCAGCCGGCGTAACCGACAAACGCGCGGATCGAAGTCGGATCGTTATCGACCAACTCATGCGCCTCTTCCGCATTCACGTTGTGATTAAGATGCAGACCACTCGCGTCTTCCCATTCGAAGGCCGCGAACATCAGTTGATTTTTGCCGACTGGTCCACCCAGAAAAACCGGCACGTCTGCCAGACCATCGGGCGGCGTGTCGCTCACCAAATCGACCACGTGCTTATCCAGCGGCCGATTCAGAATCACGCCCATCGCACCTTCCGTCGCATCATGCGCAGAGACGAAAAGCACTGCGCGTCGGAAGTTCGGGTCGGTCATGCTCGGATGCGCCACGAGGAGCGATCCCGTCATGTTCTGCGACCGCGTTGGTCTCAGATTACGCATATAAAAATTAGAATATACCCCAGGCGCGATGGCAAGGGGTAAGAGAGCATTTTCATCGCAATCCACCGTTTGCCAGGCGAAACTCGGGGCCGTCCATCGGCTTTTCCTGCCACGCGAGGCTGGTTGCTGTCACCAATTTTTGCGCATCAACCGGAAGCGAACCCAGAAGACGATTGCGTCGCGATGGATCGAGTTCGCCAAATATGTCGTCGATCAGGAGAAGCGGCGCAGTTCCTCCTTCAGCGGTAAAGACCCGTGCCTGCGCGATTTTCAAGGCCAGCGCCACCGTCCGTTGCTGACCTTCCGAGGCGTATTGCGCCGCCGATCTTTCATCGACGAAAAGCGAGATGTCGTCGCGATGCGGACCGACGACTGTTTGTCGTAAACGCGCTTCTTGCGCACGGGTTCGCGCGAGATCGCCGGCAAAATCTACCGCATTTCCCGGCGCGAATTTCAGGCTGAGCGATTCGGCCGTTCCACTGATTTCGCCATGTGTCTGCATCGCGAACGGCGAGAGCTGCTCCACTAATTTTGCGCGCAGCTCGGACAAGATAGTGCCGTGTTCAACCAACGGTCTGTCATAAGCGGCAAGCTCACGCGGTTTCGGCAAGACCGATTTCAGAAGCGCGTTGCGAGACCGCAGCGCACGTTCGTAGGAACGCAGGGTCGCGCGGTATCGCGGTTCGATTTGCGCGCCAAGAAAATCCAGGAAACGCCTCCGCGCCTCCGACGATCCGCGCACCAATTCGATGTCGGTGTTGGCCAGAGAAACAACACGCGCAAGTCGCAGGTATTCAGTGGTTCTGCTTTGTTCGACTTCATCGAAAAAGATTTTTCGTCGCAACGGACTGTAACGAAATTCCATCCGATGATCGTCCCCAAGCCCCATGATGCCTAACGAGTGCTGACCGATTCGAATCAAAGGCGCCAGCGTTGCGCTGCGCTGCGATTGCAACCGCAACAAGACGCAGGCTGCTTCCAGAATAGAAGTTTTCCCCTGCCCGTTCTGGGCCACGAAGAAATTGAAATTCCCTGTAAGATCGATGCGCAGTTTTTCGAAGCAGCGAAAATCGCGCAGCTGCAATTCGCTTAACACAACTGCAGCAGCTCCAACTTGCTCGTCATTTCCGAGGCCACGCGCGTCTTGTGATAATAGCTGCCCGCGATCGGAGTGATCTGCGCCGGCCTCAGACCGACTGCGGTGGAGATCCAGTTATGATTACAAAAAACGCCATTGGTCGGGTCTAGGCCCACCCAACCCGCGCCCGGCAAGAAAACCTCCGTCCATGCATGCAACGAACCTTCCGCATGTCGCGTCTCTTCATCGGTCGAGCGCAGATATCCGCTGACCAGCCGCGCCGCTAATCCGGACGCGCGTAAAATTTCCGCCAGCAAAACCGCAAGATCGCGACAAGCCCCGCGGCCGCGGCGCAAGGTCTCATTAGGAGAAAGAGCGGCGCCCTCTTCGCGCCGTTCGTACTCCACATTCTTATGCAGTGCTTCATTCAATCTCACCAAGGCACTGACCGTTCCGCTACGCTCCCCATTCGGCGGCGACCAGCCGGGAATGTTCAGCGCACCGGTCCCGTTACGCTTCAGATAAGGCCGAAGAATCTCGCGCAGTTCTGTTTCGTAATTAAACGGCATCTCAACCGCGTCGCTTTCCAAAATAAAATCGAAGGGATTTTTCGCTTCCAAATCCAAATCGATTTCGAGCGCAATGTGCAGTTCCGCGAGACGTTCCGGGAAAAAAATTGTCACAACCGTGTTATCGAAAAAGTCGCGGGAATAACGCACCGTCACGTGGTCGTTCACGCGCAGATCCACTCGTCGGATGCGATGAAAACTATCGCCTCGCGGAAAGAGTCGCAGCTCGTGGGGCGAGAAGGCGACCGGTTCTCCGTAGCGGTAAGTTGTCTCATAGCGCAGACCCAGTTTCATTGCGCCAGATTATGGCATTTCCCTCGTGACGTCGCATTCTTCCGGAAATAAGGTTTGCTTCTCGGGGCAGTTTCCGTTACTTCGTCCGCAACTTTGGAAGATTGTTCTGGGGGGAACAGCCGCCCTTCACGTCCTTTGGGCGTGGGGGGCGGTACTTTTTTGCACTGACGCATGTACCTCGAGCCGCCGCCGCGCCGTCGGAAGTTTTCCTGGGCACTCGCCTTCGTTCTCATCTTCCTCATCGTCGCCGCGCTCGCGGCCTTTGTTTTTTGGCGCGTAGAAACGTGGCCGATGCGCACCGCGCAACAAACCGGCGCCAACCTTGAGCAGATCGGTCGCGATGTGCGCGACGCGTTTGTCGATCTCGCCCAAGTGCAACCGCGCGTCACGATCAACAACCGCGTTTACTTCGAAAAGACCACCGCGTTGGCTGAATTAGCGGTGCTGTCCCGCAGCACCGAGGTCGAACACGAATTCGAGCACACCTGGGTCGGCAGCACCAAGCGGGTAAAACTCCACGGCAGTTTCAACGTGAAAGTGGGTTTTGATTTGCGAGATAATGTGGCCGTCGATGTGAACGACGAAGAAATCGCGGTGCAAATTCCGCACGCCAAGATCCTCGACGTCGAACAGCAGAATGTGGATGTGCTGGAATACGAGAACGGTTTGTGGAATCGCATTTCGGCTGAGGATGTGCAAAACGAATTGGCGGCTCTGCCGAAACTCGCGCGTGAAAAAGCGGGGCAAGCGAATCTGACCGGGGAAGCAGAAGCGGCCTTGCAGAAGCAGCTCGAAGAACGCATCGGCACGACGAAGCCGTTGCGCCTGAGCTTTGGCCTAACGAGTCCTGAATTACAGCCAGCGCGCTAATCGCTGCTGCAATTCCGGCGTTAACTCCACCCGCAGATCCGACCCGGCATCCAGACGCAACACGCCGCCATCCGCGCGCTCGAAGAGCAACTCAACCGGCCGCGACCCCGGTGAAGTGGCGAGTAGCTGTTTCACCTGCTGCAGATCGGAACTGTTCGCGCTCGGTGAAAACTTAAGAGTAATCTTCGAATGTCCATTGCCGCTCGCGCCATTGGCAGCGTCCGCTTTCAGCAACTTCGCCTTGTCCGCAGTCGCGCGCATGGCGTCGTCGCGATTGTCGAGCTTGCCTTGAATCGCGATTACGCGTCCCGGCGCGAGGAAATCTGCAACCTTCACAAAAGTCTCGTTCCACAAAACGACTTCGAGCGTGCCGGTGAGATCTTCCACCCAGACAACCGCAAAGGGTTTTCCTTCCTTCTTGGTGAACTTGCGATCGACCTGCGCCAGCGCGCCCGCGATGCGGAACTGCGAACGATCCTGCAATTCGCCTAACGAGTTGATGGTTTGATAATTTCCTTCCGCAATCGTTTTCGCGTAAGCGTCGAGCGGATGTCCCGTGACGTAGAAACCTAACAATTCCTTTTCGTACGACATCGTCTCGTGTTGCGACCACGGAATCACGGCGCGGCTTGCCGATTTCGAAGTTGGCTGCGGTAAATCATCGAACAAGGAAACTTGTCCGCTGGCGCGGTCGCGATGCGACGACGAGGCCGCGGCCAACGATTCGTCAATCGCGGCAAACAATTCCGCGCGATTGCGGCCGGCGAAATCGAACGCGCCCGCTTTGACCAGACTCTCCAGCATTTTGCGGTTGGCGATGCGCGAATCGAGCCGCGCACAAAAATCCTTCAGCGATGTGAAGTCGCCGCCGTTTTCGCGTGCGCGGATCGCCGCTTCCATCGCGCTTTCCCCCACATTCTTGATCGCCGCTAATCCATAACGAATCGAAGTAGAATTTTCCGGAGTGAATTTCAGCGCGCTATGATTCACATCCGGCGGCAAAATGGGAATGCCCATCCGCTTACACTCGCCGACGAAAACAGAAATCTTGTCGGTGTTATTGATTTCGTTGCTGAGCAGTCCGGACATGAATTCGACCGGATAGTTCGCTTTCAGATACGCCGTTTGGTAACTGATCAAACCGTAAGCCGCGCTGTGGCTTTTGTTGAATCCGTAACCCGCGAATTTTTCCAGCAAATCGAAAATCTCGTTCGCTTTTTTTGCGGCGATCTGGTTGGTGCGCTCGCAGCCTTCGATGAAATTGACGCGCTCCTTCCCCATCTTTTCCTTGTCCTTTTTCCCCATGGCGCGGCGGAGTAGATCCGATTGGCCTAACGAGTAACCAGCCAGCTTGTTGGCTGCGGCCATGACCTGCTCCTGGTAAATGAGAATCCCGTAGGTTTCCGCCGCTATTTCTTCGAGCAGCGGATGCGCGTATTTCACTTTGCCGCTTTTCTTCGCCTTGATGAATTCCGGAATCAGATCCATTGGGCCCGGACGATAGAGCGCGATCAAGGCGATGATGTCGTCGACCTTCTGCACGTCCAGCTGCTTAGAGACGCTGGTCATCCCGCCGGATTCCATTTGGAAAAGGCCGATGGTTTCGCCGCGATTGAAAAGCGTGAACGACTTCGCGTCATCGAACGGAATACGCTTGAGCGAAAACTCCGGCGCGCGTTGTCGAATTAATTTCAGCGTGTCCTCGATCACGGTCAGTGTTTTCAGCCCGAGGAAATCCATCTTCAGCAAACCGAGATCGTTCAGTGGTCCCATTGCGAACTGACTGATGACGTCGGTGCCTTTGGTGTCGCGACAGAGCGGGACGTAGTCCGACAAATCGCGATCGCCAATCACAACTCCGGCTGCGTGCACGCCGGCGTTCCGTGACAAACCTTCCAGGACCAGGGCGTAATCCCAGAGCTGCTTCGTGGATGGTTCGCTCGCGATCGCTTTTTTCAAATCGGGAGTTTTTTCCGCGGCGGAAGCGAGCGTGATGTTCAACTCGTTCGGAATCATCTTCGCAATCCGGTCCGCTTCGCCGTAACTCAAACCGATCACCCGACCGACATCGCGCACCACGCTCTTCGCCTTCAGTTTTCCAAACGTGATGATCTGCGAAACGCGGCGCTCACCGTATTTTTGCCGCACGTATTCAAGCACTTCGCCACGACGCGCTTCGCAAAAATCAACGTCGATATCCGGCGGTGAAACGCGTTCCGGATTTAGAAACCGCTCGAAGAGCAGATTAAATTGCAGCGGATCGATGTCGGTAATTCCGAGGACATACGCGGCCATCGAACCGGCGGCGGAACCGCGTCCCGGCCCCACTGGAATTCCGCGCTCCTTCGCGAAGTGAATGAAATCCCAAACAATGAGGAAGTAACTGACGAAGCCCGTCTTCTCCAAAACATCGAGTTCGTAATCGAGCCGCTTGATCAACTCCGAATCGAGCCGTTCGCCGTAGCGTTCGTGCAAACCTTTGTAGCAAAGCTCGCGCAGATACGCTTCGCGCGTCTTCCCTTCCGGCGCGGGATATTCCGGATATTTCGATTTGCCGAATTCAAGCTCGAGATTGCAGCGTTCGGCAATTTCGACCGTGTTCGTGATCGCCTCCGGGTGCTCACTAAACAACGCGCGCATTTCGTCGGCGGACTTGAAATAGAGCTCCGGCGTGTAACGCATGCGGCGCTCGTCGTGCACCATTTTGCCGGTGCCGATGCAGATCATGACGTCGTGCGCGTCGTGATGCTGGCGCTCGAGAAAATGCACATCGTTGGCCGCGACCAATCCGATCCCGAATTCTTTCGCCAGGGTCGGCAGGACACGATTGCATTTGTGCTGCGCCTCGATGCCGTGGTCGTGGAGTTCGAGGAAAAAATTCTCTGCGCCGAAGATGTCGCGAAATTCCGCGGTGCTTTGTCGCGCTTTTTCCATGTTGTCGGATTGGATCGCCATGTTGATCTCGCCCTTTAAACACGCGCTCATTCCGATCAATCCTTCGGAATGTTTCGCGAGAATTTCTTTGTCGATCCGCGGCCTGTAATGAAATCCGTCGAGATGGGCCGTCGAAATCAGCTTAACCAAATTGCGATAGCCGGTCGCATCCTTGGCCAGCAAGGTGAAATGATAGGCCGCGTCGCGCATGTTGTTCGGCCGATCCTTGATCGAGCCGGGCGCCATGTAAGCCTCGCAACCAATGATCGGTTTGATCCCGGATTTTTGCGCTTCCTGATAAAATTCAATCGCGCCAAAAAGATTTCCGTGATCGGTAATCGCGACTGCCGGCATCTCGAATTCCGTGGCTTTTTTCATCAGCTCCTTCATCCGGATTGCACCGTCGAGCAGCGAATACTCGGTGTGCAGATGGAGATGAACGAAGGAGTCGCGGGGCATCAGGGCGCAGTATAAACTGCGAGGTCGAAGCAGCAAGAAAACGCAAGATTTTGCGCTGAAACCGTTCAACAAATTTGAGAGTTGCGCGTATCGCATCGCGTTGTTAAGACAGCGCGTGCCGCAGTCAGCGTCTGGATAATGAATTTGCGGTGGCCGCAGCTTAGAAGCCCATGAAAAAACTCGAAGCCATCATCAAGCCGTTCAAACTCGAGGAAGTGAAGGAAGCCCTGGCCGAGCTCGGCATCGAGGGCATGACCGTAACGGAAGTGAAAGGCTTCGGGCGACAGAAAGGCCACACCGAGATTTATCGAGGCAGCGAATACACCGTCGATTTTTTGCCCAAAGTGAAAATCGAAATCGTCCTCGCCGATGAAATGGTCGAGAAAGCGGTTAACATCGTGGTGAGCGCGGCCAAGACCGGAAAAATCGGCGACGGAAAAGTTTTCGTTCTCCCAGTGGAACACGCGGTCCGCATCCGCACGGAAGAGATCGGCGAAAAAGCCGTCTAGCAAACTTGCGCCGCCAATTTCTCTTCGCTCCACTTTTCGGCGGAGCGTCGCCGACTATTTTTTGCCTAAAGAGTCGTTCTTAACCTAAAAACCACGCACCATTCCCATGGCCAAAGACAAAAAATCCCCATCCGACGTCAGCAAGATAATTAAGGACCGCGAGGTCAAACTGATCGACTTCAAATTCACCGACCTGCCCGGCAGCTGGCAGCATTTCACCACGACGCTGACGGAGTATAACGAAGAGATTTTTTCGGAAGGTCTCGGCTTCGATGGCTCGAGTATTCGCGGTTGGCGCGCGATCAACGCTAGCGACATGCTCGTTATTCCGGATGCATCAACCGCGTGGATCGATCCGTTTAACGCCGAGCCGACCTTGAGTTTGATTTGCACGATCGTCGATCCGATCACGCGCGAGCCCTACGATCGCGATCCGCGCGGCGTGGCGGAAAAAGCGGAAGCTTATTTGCAAAGCACCGGTATCGCGGACACCGCGTCGTTCGGACCGGAAGCGGAATTTTTTATCTTCGACGAAGTGCGCTTCAACAACTCCGGAAATTCCTCCTTTCACCTAGTCGACAGCGCGGAAGGACATTGGAACAGCGGCAAAGAAGAGTTTCCAAATCTCGGTTACAAAATCCGCGCGAAGGAAGGCTACTTCCCGGTCGCGCCGGCGGACACGCAGCAAGATATTCGAAACGATATGTGCCTCGAGCTCGAAAAAGCCGGCATCCCGATCGAGCGCCAGCACCACGAAGTCGCGACCGCGGGACAAGCCGAAATCGACATCCGTTTCGCGCCGATGAAGCAGATGGGCGACTACATGCAATATTACAAATACATCGTGCGCAACGTCGCGAAGAAGCACGGCAAAACGGTCACGTTTATGCCGAAACCGCTCTTTGGCGACAACGGCTCCGGCATGCACACGCACATGTCGCTTTGGAAAGAAGGCAAACCCCTTTTCGCTGGCAACGGCTACGCCGGCTTGAGCGAGATGGCGCTCTTTTACATCGGCGGAATTTTGCGGCACGCACCGGCGCTGACTTGCCTAACGAATCCAACCACCAACAGCTACAAGCGACTCGTGCCCGGCTTCGAAGCGCCGGTAAACCTCGCCTACTCCGCACGCAATCGTTCCGCCGCTATTCGCATACCGACGTACTCCGCGAATCCGAAATCTAAGCGCATCGAATTCCGCACACCTGATCCGGCCGCGAATCCCTACCTCGCCTTCTCCGCTTTGCTGCTCGCCGGCCTCGATGGAATTCAAAACCGCATCGATCCCGGCGATCCGCTCGACAAAAATCTCTACGAGCTGCCGCCAGAAGAACTGGCGCAAGTCCCGAGCGTTCCCGATTCACTCAGTGGCGCCATCAAAGCCTTCGAAGCCGATCATCAATTCCTCCTCAAAGGCGACGTCTTCAATTCCGACTTCATCGCCAACTGGATCGAGATGAAACAAAAGGAATACGACGCGCTTCGTCTCCGTCCGCATCCGTATGAGTTCGCGATGTATTACGACGTGTAAGATCGCCGCCACTCTTGCCGTTTAGCCCCGGTAAGTATTTAATAGTTACATGAAGCAACCCGCTTTGTTCGCTGCCATATTCTTTGGTTGCTCTGCGTTTCTTTCCGCCGCCGATGACTATCACTTCGGACGTGCGCGGCAGGCCCTGCTCCCGCGTGATGCGTGGGGAGTTCTGCATAACTCCAAAGAACTTAACGAAACCGATTTCGCGGCGCGAGAACCGTGGCGTCTTTTTTACTACAATAAATCGCGGCGCGAACTGGAGAAAGATCCTGCTTACATGGGCGCGGTGCAGGAGGCGCTACGACGCAACGGCTACTATTGCGGCCCGATCGATGGCGTGATGTCGGACGAAGTCGGTAACGCGATCGCGCTTTTGCAAAAAAATTACGGGTATCGAGTGAACGGTTTGCTGACCGTTTCGGTGCGGCGCGCCTTGCATCTCCCTTAGCCGCGCTCGCGAAATGCCTTGCCATTACTCGGCAGCGGCAGATGTTAGCCGCATCCGATGAACCTCCTCGCGAGTTTGATGAATTTCGGCGGGCCGGACCTGATCGTTATTCTCCTGATCGTTCTCGTGCTTTTCGGCGCGAAGAAATTGCCCGAGCTGGCCAAAGGAATGGGCCAGGCAGTACGAGAATTCCAAAAGGCGAAAGACGAATTTAGCGACGAATTGCATAACGCTGGCAAAACGGATGTAGCCGCAAAGCCGGCCGCGTCCACGGTCCCGACGACACCGCGTCTTGAGAATCCGGTCACGTCGGAAGTTCGGGCAGCCTCGAGCGAGGTAATCGAGCCCGACCAAAGAGCCTAACGAGTCCTGTTAGACCTTCGCGGTTGACTTCGCGATTCGTTGCGACACTTTCGCAACTCGCGTTTTATGTCCGACCCGAACCTGCGCCAGCGCATCAAAGAAATGCTGGTCAAGAATTTGATGCTGCAGGTTACGCCGGAACAAATCGGCGATGACATGCCGCTCTTCGGCGCGGGTGGTTTAGGACTCGACTCGATCGACGCGCTCGAGCTCGTAGTCAGCATGGAAAAAACGTTCGGCGTAGGTGTGCCGAATTCCGAAGTGGCGAGCACCGCGCTGCGCACGGTCAACACCATTCACGATTACGTTCTCGAGAAGCAGGCGGCTAAGGTCTAACGAGTAGTTTAGGCGGCCGGTTCCGCCTGGTTGATCGCATCGATCAACTCGCGAAAGCGCGCAAAGCTGCGGCGATACGGAACGAAAATCAGTCGCGGCAAATCCCAAATTTCCGGTTCGTTCTTTTCCTGACGCAACGCCGTGCCCTGTACGATTTCCCCTTTACGAACAATATCGCGGAATTGCGCATTCAATTCCGTGACTGCCTGCGCAGACAATCGCCGCACCAATCTGATCACCAGATTGTCACCAACCCAGCGCGCAGAGTGATAAAGCTTATAGAATTGCAGAATTTCCTGCAGCGCTTCGTCGGCGCTGTGCACGAGCCGGAAGAGCTTGAAATCTTCTTCACCGATGAAACCGAACTTGAACAAATGGTCGGTGAGAAATTTCATCAACGTTTCCCAATAGGTCCCGTTGGCCGCATCAACCATCACCACGGGAATGACACGCGACTTGCCGGTTTGAATCAGCGTCAGCACTTCGAAGCCTTCATCCATCGTGCCGAAGCCGCCGGGAAAAAGCGCGAACGCGTGCGTTTCCTTCACGAAATTCAATTTGCGAGTGAAGAAATAATTGAAGTTAACCAGCTTGTTGTCGCCGTGGATCGTCTCATTCGCGCGTTGCTCGAAAGGCAAACGAATGTTGAGACCGAAACTGTGTTCGCGTCCCGCGCCCTTTTGCGCTGCGCCCATGATGCCATCACCGCCCCCGGTGATGACCATGTAACTTTGTTCGACCATCTTGCGCGCGAATTCTTCCGCGACCGCATACTCCGGCGCGGTCGGCAAGGTGCGCGCAGAACCGAAGACGCAAACTTTTCGGAATTGTCGATAGCCCGCAAAAACTTTCGCGGCATAACGCATTTCCTTGAGCGAGCGATTCATCAACTTCAGGTCCGCCGTGCCCATGCGATCCCGCGCCATCTTCAAGACGGTGATGATCATCTCCTCGATCAGCTCGGGTGATTTTTCCGCGCCCCATTCCGTCACGAATTGATGGATGCGCGCGTCCCATTCCGGCCCCAGCGTCGATTGACGCCGGCTCGGCTGATCGTGCGTGATACCTGCGGTAAAATCTTCCATGGAGCGCCGCCTCGCGCGGGCTGTGAATTGAGCAGTTGTTAGACCGCGAGCAAGTCCGCCAGGATTGTTTCCATGTTTCGAATCGGCAACGAATAGTGCCCGGCGTTTTCAATGATATTCAACCGGCAGTTCTGAAATCGTTTCGCTAGTTCTTCCGCCAGACGAAACGAAAAGGTCCGGTCATTTTTTCCATGCCACAAATGAATCGGGACGCGTATGTCTTCGACGCGAAATCCCCAGGGCCGCGCATAAATTTCCGCGTCCGCGATCACGCCTTCCACCGAGGCCGCCCACGCTGCGCGCGAACTCTCGAAACACGATTCGAAAGCGCGCCGATCCCGCAGGGCCTCAGCATCCATCCGTTGCAAGATAAGTCGGAGAAACGGTCGACACCGCAACGACATCTGCAGTGACGCAATAGGCCGCGCGATTCGAAACAAAGCGCGCAATAACTTGGGATTACGCCCTTGCAACGCCAGCATCCGACGATGCAGCCAAAAAAGTCCGGCGTGATCGCTCAGTTCGGAGATCGGCGGAACACCACTGGCAATCGCAATCCCTTCCACTTGCTCCGGCAACTTCCATCCGGCGACATAGGCATATGGGGCGCCGCCCGAAACTGCCAGCATGCGGAATTTCTTGATCGAAAGATGCGCGACGAACGCCGACAAAACGTCCGGCCAATCCAGTAACGTCCGCGCGTTTACGAAAGATGATCCCCTGATTCCCGGACGATCCGGCGAAATAATCCGGGCACCGACACGTTTTGCTGCATCGTCAGTCAGTTGCGCCATCGAACGCGAGCTCGGCCAGCCGTGACAAAAAACAACCGGGAAACCCTGCGGGTCGCCGTACTCATCGTAGGCCACGTGGCTGCCGTCTCCGAGCTTCACGATCGCGCCGCGCACTTCCATCGCCGCAATGTAATCGCGCCCGTCTCGACAGCGCCAGCCGCGCGCATTAACTTTCATCTGTTGCGCACAGTAAGCATCTGCGTTGCGTATTAGTTAATATGAACGAGAACTCGCAGCCGCCTTTCGGCAAGATCAGTGTCCACGGCAACGGAATGGGCGCGCCGACTCCCGAGATGGTTGAGAAACGCGCCCGCGAGATCGCGCTCATCGACGAGCGGAATCCAGAGGAATTTACCGATGCTGACTGGAGCAAGGCGCAGCGCGAATTGATGGGAAGGGAAATAATCCCTCCCGCCGAAGATCACGATGAGCGCACCGACGGTATGATCGATCGCGACGAAGTTCCCGATGAGTCTGGCCACCGTGTCCCGCGCACCGGTTTCGAAGACGATGATGAAACTCTCGGCGCGCATTTGGTTGAGGACGGCAACGAGGAAGCTGCTCACGATCGAATGGTCGAGGCCGCGCGGGAAGATCAGCAAGCGGAAGGTTAGCTGCTCTTGAACGGCATTCTAACCGCCGAACGGGAGACCGCTGCGCCAGGGCGGGCAGAAAGGTTGATCGGGCGTTTTCGCAAGGTCCGCGACTTCAGCACGCGCCTTTGCCGCGGATTGCAGCCGGAAGATTTGGTCGTGCAATCGATGCCGGATGTGAGCCCGACAAAATGGCATCTCGCGCATACGACATGGTTCTTCGAAACGTTCGTCGTGAAACAATGGATGCCGAGTTATCAGCCGGAAGTTCCGGAGTACGCTTTTCTTTTTAATTCCTATTACAACGCTGCCGGCACCATGCACCGGCGAGATCTACGCGGCTTGATCTCGCGCCCGACCGTCGAAGAAACGAAACGCTTCCGCGCGCAAATCGATCAGTGCGTCATCGACTTGTTAGGCAAAGCCGACGACGCGCTGCTGGCCGAGATGGAACCGATTGTGATTCTCGGAATTCATCACGAACAACAGCACCAGGAATTGCTCGTAACCGACATCAAACACGTTTTCGCGCAAAATCCGCTCCATCCGGTATTTGAAAAGAACGATGTCCTCTTCTCGAAAGTTTCACCGATAAAATTCATCGAGTTCGATGAATCGACGGTCACCATCGGTCACGCTGGAAGCGAATTTTCCTACGATAACGAAAGTCCGCAGCATCGCGCTTTGGTTTTGCCGTTCGCGCTTGGCTCGCGGCCGGTCACCAATGGCGAGTATCTCGCTTTCATCGACGCCGGCGGATATTCGCGCTCGGAATTTTGGCTCTCGTTAGGCTGGACTACGGTGCAGGAGCAGCGCTGGGAAGCGCCGCTTTATTGGGAAAAGCGCGACGGGCAATGGTGGAACTTCACTCTCTCCGGTTTTCGTCTAATCGAAGAATCCGAGCCGGTCACGCATCTCAGTTATTTTGAAGCCGACGCTTACGCGAATTGGGAGGGCGCGCGTTTACCGACAGAATTCGAATGGGAACGCGCCGCCGCCGGAATTCCGATTGCAGGAAATTTCGTCGATAATCATCGCTTTCATCCCGCGCCGCCCTCCCAGCCTAACGAGTCGTTACAACAAATGTTTGGCGACGTGTGGGAGTGGACGCGCAGTGCTTATTCGCCTTACCCTGGTTACCGCGCCGCGCCCGGAGCACTCGGCGAATACAACGGCAAGTTCATGTGCAACCAATACGTTTTGCGCGGCGGTTCCTGCGCGACTTCGCAGGATCATATGCGCACGACTTATCGGAACTTTTTCCAGCCGGAAAAGCGCTGGCAGTTCACCGGACTGCGCCTGGCTCGCGATCTTAAATGAACCGTCACGCCACCGGCGTGGCTGTGCTCGACCTCGAGCCGGCGGCGTCCGATTTTCTGGCCGAAGTCGTCGCCGGCCTGACGAGTTCTCCGCGCACTCTTCCGAGCAAATATTTCTACGACGAGCGCGGTTCCGACTTATTTCAACAAATCTGCGAGCTGCCCGAGTACTTCATCACACGCACCGAGACGGAGATCTTGCGCGAACACGGCGCGGAAATGGCGGCCTCGATCGGCGAGAACGCGGAATTGGTTGGCTTCGGCACGGGCGCGGGAATCAAAACGCGCATGCTGCTCGAGCATTTGGAAAATCCCATCGCCTACGTGCCGGTGGATATTTCCAAACAGCGCCTGATGGATTCCGCCAGCGCTTTGCAGCGCGAAATGCCCGCGCTGGAAATTCTGCCGGTCTGCGCCGATTACCTTCAGCCGCTGCGTCTGCCGCGCTCTTCGCGCAAACCCGAGCACGTAGCTGTTTATTTTCCCGGCTCGACCATCGGAAATCTCCCGCCGCCCATCGCGCAGGATTTCCTGCGGCGCGTCTGCCGTTTATGCGGACACAGTGGCGGACTCGTCATCGGCGTCGACCTGCAAAAGTCGCCGGAAATTCTCGAAGCCGCTTACAACGACAGCGCCGGCGTGACCGCCGAATTCAATCTCAATCTACTCATTAGGGCAAATCGCGAACTTGCGGCCGACTTCGACCTGGCGCAGTGGCATCATCGCGCCATCTACAATCGCGAGATCGGGCGAATCGAAATGCATTTGCTCAGCGCGCGCGAGCAAACCGTGCGCGTTGGCCGCGAGGAATTTCATTTCGCGGCGGGCGAGAAAATCATCACCGAATTTTCCTACAAATATACACAGGAAGGTTTCATCGCGCTCGCCGCCACGGCTGGTTTTCGTTTCTCGCACGTCTGGACCGACCCGCAAAAGTTGTTCGCGGTCTTTCATTTCGTCGTCGTAGACTAACGAGTGAACGCGCTGGTCGAGCTGCACGGCGTCAGCAAGCGCTACAACTCCGCCACTGCACTTCAGCCGACCGATCTTTTTTTCGAGCGCGGGAAAACCACCGTGCTGATCGGTCCGAGCGGCTGCGGGAAATCAACCATGCTGCGGCTGATCATTCATCTGCTGGAACCGGATAGCGGCGAAATCAAAATCAATGGTTCGCCGCTGTCTGCTGCGAATGTTGACGAGATTCGTCATCGGGTTGGTTACGTGATTCAAGACGGCGGTTTATTCCCCCATCTGACCGCGCGCGGGAATGTCCTTCTGATGGCGCGGCACCTAAAAAAATCGGCGCGATTGGAAAAACTGTGCGCGTTGACCCGATTCCCGATCGAGGCACTCGAGCGTTATCCAGCCGAACTTTCCGGCGGGCAACGGCAACGGGTCAGCCTCATGCGGGCCCTCGCTCTTTCGCCCGAATTACTTCTGCTCGATGAACCGCTCGGCGCGCTCGATCCACTCGTTAGGGCAGCGCTGCAGAAGGATTTGAAGGAGATTTTCCAAAAGCTGAAGCAAACGGCCATTCTCGTCACGCACGATCTCGCCGAGGCCGCTTTTCTCGGCGACGTGATTGTCCTGATGAATGAGGGCGGCATCGTTCAGAAAGGAACTCTCGCCGAACTGCGGGAGCACCCGGCAAATTCTTTCGTTAGCGAATTCATCAACGCGCAACGCAGTCTCGCTCTGACATGAAAATGCTCGGCGCACTTCTTCTTTGCGCGACGACCGCGCTGCAGGCGGCCGAGCCAATCGCGATCGGCTCAAAGAAGTTCACCGAATCCTATGTCCTGGCTGAGATCGCCAAGCACTCGTTAGGCGCGGCCGGTTTCCAAACCGAACATCGTCAGGGAATGGGCGGCACGATCATTCTCTGGGAAGCGCTGCGCACCGATCAAATTTCCGTTTATCCGGAATACACCGGCACGATCGCGGAAGAGATTCTGAAGAATGCGACCGTTACGCCGGAGGCGATGCGCGATGAACTAGCCAAGAACGGCGTCGGCATCTCGCCCGAGCTCGGTTTCAACAATACCTATGCGCTGGTCATGCGCCGCGAGGCCGCACAGCGCTTGTCGGTGCATACGATTAGCGATCTGCGCGCCCATGCGGAACTCAAGTACGGCCTGACCCACGAATTTCTCGACCGCCACGACGGCTGGCAACCACTCGTTAGGCGTTACAGCCTGCCGACCGGAAACGTCCAGGGAATTGATCACGGCCTTGGCTACGAAGCGCTGCGCGGGGGATCGATCGACGTGAAGGACGCCTACTCTACCGACGCAAAGATTGCCGTGAGCGATCTCGTCGCACTTGAAGATGACCTTCATTTCTTTCCGCAATACAAGGCGGTTTATCTTTACCGACTCTCTCTGCCGGCGGATGCGCGAGCCGCATTACAGCAAATTTCCGGCACGCTCGACGAAGCGCGCATGATTCAACTGAACGCGGAAGCCGAGCAAACCAGGAATTATGCGCGGGCCGCTGATCTGTATTTCGGAAACGAAAGTCAAACCGCGGAACCTTTCACGCGCAAGCTCCTCCGTTGGACGGCGCGTCATCTCGAACTCGCCGGCATTTCTCTCCTGCTTGCCGTTCTGGTGGGCGTTCCGCTTGGCATCGTCGCGAGCAAACCGGGCCCGATCAGCCAGATCATTCTTGGTCTAACGAGTGCAATTCAGACTATCCCCTCCCTCGCCCTTCTCGCGCTCCTCGTGCCGGTGCCGTTCTTCGGCATCAGCGTCCGCACCGCCATCGCTGCACTTTTTCTCTACGGCTTGCTTCCGATCGTTCGAAACACCGCCACCGGACTACAAAATATCACGCCGTCGATCCGCGAATCAGCCACGGCCCTCGGCCTTACGAGTGGTGCGCGTCTGCGCCAAATTTATTTGCCCATCGCATCGCGCACCATTTTAGCCGGCATCAAAACCAGCGCCGTGATTAACATCGGCACAGCCACCCTCGCAGCTTTGATCGGCGCGGGCGGCCTGGGCGAACCCATCATCAGCGGATTGAATCTCAACGATCACGCCACCATTTTGCAGGGCGCAATTCCCGCCGCCATTCTCGCCCTCCTCGTGCAATGGTCGTTCGATTTGCTCGACCTATTACTTATTCCGCGCGGCCTGAGGTAATGGACCGCGCAAAATTTTTTGCAGCAACGCCGACCGCCAAGGCCGCGATCATTTCCGATTCGACAGCGTGAAGTCCTCCGTCCGTATCGTTCTTTTCGTCTCATTCATTGTTGCCGCCCGCTCTTTGTTCGCGCAGGTCGGGACTGCAACCGTGACTTTCCAAGTCACGCTGCCCGCGACTACGCCGACCTCCGATACAATTTACATCGCCGGGAATTTTCAGAATTGGGATCCAGGCGCGACGCCACTGACGCGCGATGACGCCACGCACGCGCACGGCTCGATCACGACTACGCAGGGCAATGCTCTCGAATTTAAGTTCACTCGCGGCGACTGGACGCGCGGAGAGAAAGCGGCGGATTGCAGCGAAATCGCCAACCGCACCGCGACCGCCAGCGATGGCAGCACGATCTCTTGCACGGTCGCGAACTGGGCCGATATCTGCGTCGCGTTTTACGATTCGCGCGCGCAGAAATTACAGATCAACAGCGTTGCGCTGGGAGTTCCAAAAACCTTTTACGTTTACACGCCGCCGGGCTACGCGCAGGCGTATGGCCGCCGTTGTCCTGCGCTTTATTTTTTCCGCGGACATGAATCGGAATGGATCAACAAGAACCAGGACGGAAATCGCGGCGGCAAGAACGTCATCGATGTTTATGAGACGCTGCTGGCTGCGGGTCAGGTCGGGCCCATGATTTTCGTTTTCCCGGGAATTAGCAGCGATGACGATTCTGTTTCCGGCATGTTGACGAATTTCAAATCGCCGCAGCTGACGACGGCGGCGGGTATCGGCACGGGAAAATTCGAAGATTACTTCGTGCAGGACATCATTCCCTACGTGGACACGCATTTTCGCACGGTCGCAGGCAGAGAAGCTCGCGGCGTCGATGGCTTCTCCTTAGGCGGATTCATGAGCGCGAAGATTGGCGCGCAGCATCCCGAACTTTTCAAAGCGGTCGGCGCTTTCGACGGAACGCATTTCTATTCGCGTGCTAGTTGCCAGAATGTCGACCTGGCTGACCAAACTTTTCTCAACGCCATGTTCGATCCGGTTTTCGACAATCCGCGCGACACCGCCTACGCCGCGCTCAACAACGGACCGAGCCTGGTTTGCAGCAGCACGCCCGCTTTGATGCAGAGCATGCATTGGTTCATCCAGCATGGGCCCGTCACGTCCGAGCCAAACGACGCGAATTATTTTCGGGGCGATCACCTTATTCAGAAGCTCACCGCACAAGGCGTGACCAACGAAATCACCGCGGTGCTGAGCGGCGGCCATAACTGGGGCACCGCCGACGAACACATGCGCCAGACGTTGCCGCTGCACTGGTCCGTGTTGGGGCCCGCTGGCGTTTATCCGCTCCAGATCGATTCGGTTGCGAAACAAACCGACGGACATCTGCTCGTGAAAGGATTCGGGAAACCTTTCACGCAGTATGCCGTAGAGGCGACCGAATCACTCACGCAATCATTCGCATTCGTGACTAACATCACTGCGGACGCGAATGGAAATTTGTCCTACGAAGATTCCGGCAGCTACACGCGGCGCTTCTATCGGTTCTCGCCCTAATCGCAAACGTCGGCGGATTTTTGCTTCAGCGGGAAGCCGGCTTTATAGCGCAGAATGGCGATTGCTTCGACCAATCCGGCCACCGGGGAAAGGATTCGCACTTTTGACTCGTTAGGCGAAAACGAGCTGGAGAAAAAACTCGCCTTAGCGGCGACGGCGTTCGCGCGTTATCGCCGCACCGAGTTTGTCGTTCGTGCTGAGCTTCTGCGCGCAGCGGCGGGATTGCTGACCCGAGACGAAGACAAACTCGCGCGCATCATCACGCTGGAAATGGGAAAGCCACTTCGCGCCGCGCGCGAAGAAATCGCGAAATGTGCAAGCGGCTGCCAATTTTATGCGACGCATGGCGAGGAGCTGCTTGCGCCTAACGAGACCTTCACCGGCGCGCAACGCAGCTACGTTCGCTACGATCCGATCGGCCCGGTGCTCGCGATCATGCCCTGGAATTTTCCTTTCTGGCAGGTCTTCCGTTTCGCCGCGCCGGCGCTCATGGCGGGTAACGTCGCGCTGCTCAAACACGCGGCGAACGTTCCGCAATGCGCCCTCGCGATTGACGAGATTTTTTGGAAGGCGGGCTTTGGCGAAGGCGCATTTCAAACTTTGCTCATCGAGGCGGAACAAACGGCGAAGGTCATCGACGATCCGCGCATAAAGGCTGTCACGCTCACGGGCAGCGAACGCGCCGGTGCGGAAGTGGCGAGCCGCGCTTCGCGCCAGATTAAAAAGAGCGTGCTCGAACTGGGCGGGAGCGATCCGTTCATCGTCATGCCGAGCGCGGATTTGGAAAAAGCGGTCACGAAGGGCGTAAAATCGCGCACACAGAACGCAGGCCAATCGTGCATCGCGGCCAAGCGCTTCATTGTCGCGGAAGGAATCTATGGCCGCTACGTCGAGCAATTCGTCGCGCAAATGAAGGCGCTCAAAATTGGCGATCCGCTCGATGAAACAACCGAGATCGGCCCGCTCGCCACCGAGCAGATTCGGCGCAGCGTTCATGAGCAGGTGCAAAAGACAATCGAGGCCGGCGCCAAGCTTTTGTTAGGCGGACGGATCATCGACGGGCCGGGCTTTTATTATGCGCCGACCGTCCTGGTCGATGTCCCGCACGATTCGCCGGCCGCGCGCGAAGAAGTTTTCGGACCGGTGGCGGCGTTCTTCCGGGTGCGCAACGCCAATGAAGCAATCGCCAAAGCAAACGATTCGGATTTCGGTTTGGGCGCGAATGCCTGGACCAACGAGACCAACGAACAGGAGCTCTTCGCGAAAGAGCTGGAAGCAGGGCTGGTTTTCATCAACGGGATGGTAGCGTCCGATCCGCGTTTGCCGTTCGGCGGCGTGAAAAACTCCGGTTACGGGCGCGAATTGAGCAGCGAAGGCATTCGCGAATTCGTGAATATCAAAACCGTTGTGGTTGCCTGAAGCCTACTTGGTTGAGAACTGATCCTCTTTGTCTTTGAAGAGGATGTTGAAAGTCGTGAGCGAGCCGTAGCAGCGCGTGATGTATTGCTGCATATCGAATTTATCCGCGTCGCTCAACTTTTCGCTCGCGTTCACCTTCTGCTCGAGCACACGAAGGTTGTTCCGGATCATGACGATTTTGTGAAAGAAAGTTTCCAGTGGGACTTCCTTCGGTTGTAATGATGTGTCGGCCGATTGCAAAAGGAGTGTGCCGCTTTGCCAACGGCTGGCCAGGCCTTCGACAATCGTGTCGTTCTTTTCTAATCCGAGAGCCTCGACCGTCGCCTGCGCGACCTGCCTAACGAGTGCTTCAAGAGGCACCTGTTGATCGCTCAAGCTCGCGGTCGGTTCGGCGGAAGTTAAATCACTCGAATTGGGCGCAATGGTGCGCGGTGCGTCGTCGAACGCGATCTCGGCGGTGTGTTCAGTGAGCGCTCGCACCACACCGACGCCGTAGCGCGGATGCAGCACCTTCATTCCCACGTGTAAACTTTCGATGCTCAAAGCCATGCGAAGTTTTTACCGTCTCGTTCCTGGACGGATGCGCAACTTTCATTTCGTCCGCTTTTTCGGGGCGGGCCTTTCCTTCTGTTGCAGGCGATCGAGGATCGGAAAAAGCGCGAGCAGAGTCGGGACGTGCAGAGCCTTGATTTTGCGGAACACGTCCAGATAGGCCTCAGCCGAGCGCCCACCGATGAGCAGTGGACAATTTTTTGGCAGCAGCTCGGGCAGCTTTAGTAAATCGCGTCGCAAGGCGCGATCGTCCGGTGGATAAACAATGCTGAGGCCGACTGCTCGTGGATTTAGTCGATGCACCGCGCCAGCGAATTCCTCGATCGGCAGAGATGCTCCAAGATAAGTGGTACGCCAGCCGTGAGTGCGCGCGGCCGCGGCTGCGATGGTCGCGCCAAGCTCGTGCAGTTGGCCGCTCGGCGTAGCGAGAACGAAGTGCGGTGACGTGTCGCTTTCGGAGTAAGGGCGCGCAAAGGTGCGAAGGAATTCCGTGATGTGGTTGGTCGCGAAATGTTCGTGGGCCACGGTGAGTTCGCCACCGCGCCAGAGTTCGCCGACACGCTCGGCTAGCGGCGCGATGAAGTTTTGCAAAACCGCGGGCGAGCCGAGTTCCACAGCGGCCTGGTCGAGCAGTTTCAAAAAACGGCGCGTATCGAAATCCGTCAGGACATTGATCGCCGCTTCAAGAAAAACGTCCGCCACCTGGTTGATATGTGCGACACGCTTCGCCCGCGTAGACGGACGCGGGGCGCCGGCATCGCGGACCAGATTTTGCAACTGGCCTAACGAGGTACGCGCGATTTGCCCGATGGCGTGTCCGCTCATGGTCGCTTCGCGCAAAAGGCGCAATCGTTCGACATCTTCTTCCGTATAAAGGCGCCGATTGTTGCTCGCGCGCACCGGGCGCACCGCGCCGTAGCGTTTTTCCCAAACCCGAATCGTGTGCACGGTCAGCCCCGTCTGACGTGCAACGAACTTGATGGTGCGGACCGGTTTCATTCACGAAGTCATTACTGGAAGGATTTACGCGCGGCGCAGAGACCTTGCTGCAATTTTTTTGAGATTGTGCCTCACCGTGCTCGCGCTTCATTCTCTCGGCAGGATGTCGGATGCCGCCGTGAGCCATAAATATCCGCCGGGCTTTCGCGCTCGTCGCGGCATCAATTGGTTCATCCTCGGCGCCATGTACGCCTCCTTCTACATGCTGCGCTACAACTTCCGTTGGGCCGCACCGGGGATGGAGAAGGAGTTTGGTTTCAATCACGCCAGCATCGCCGGGATTCTAAGCGCGTGGTCTATCGCCTACGGGACGGGGCAATTGATCAACGGTTTGTTCTGCGATCGCATCGGCGGACGCGCCTCCATGCTCATCGGCGCGGTCGGGACAATCACGGTTAATCTGATTTTCGGATTTGCCTCCTTCGCCGGCACCTTCAGCACCTTCGCGCTCATCTGGTTGATGAACGGATATTTTCAATCCTTCGGCGCGCCGGGCATGGTGAAGATCAACGCGGCCTGGTTCAATCGCAGCGAGCGCGGAACATTCGCGGGCATTTTCGGATTGATGATCCAGATGGGCCAGGTCGCAATCGGGATTCTTTCGCCGATCATTCTCGCGGGTTTCACCATCGGAGTTTTTGTCGTCGGCAAGGATGAGTGGCGCTGGTTGTTCCGTCTGCCGGGAATGTTCACCGCAATCATGGCGGTGTTGGTCGCCACCATCCCGAAAGAAACGCCGGAACAGGCCGGCTATCCGAATTGCGTTAAGGACGAGAGTGAGGTTGGCGGCGCGCACTCAGATGATGTCCGAGTGAGCTTAAAGGAAAGTTTCGTCACCATTTTTCGGCATCCACTCGTCTGGTTCTACGCCATCGCCTACGCCTGCACGGGCGCGGTGCGCCACAGTTCGGACCAGTTTTCCGTTCTGTTCTTCGCACAATATCTGCATCTCGATGCTTCCGACAAACCGCGCGCTCTCACCTTAACGCTCGGATACATCGTGCCGCTCGTGGCCGTCGCCGGTTCGTTCATCTCCGGCGTTGTTTCCGACAAAGTCTTTGGCGGACATCGTTCGCCCGTCGCGATGGGACTCTATTTCATGGTCGCGATTATTTGCGCGGTCGCCTCGGTCTTGATGTGGTTCGGACTAATGGTGCCGACCGCCTCCGGAATCTTTGTCGCGTGTTTGCTCCTGAGTCTGATCTCGTTCGCCGTGAACGCGACGCACTCGCTCGTCGGGACAGCCGCGCCCATGGACATCGGCGGCCGCAAGATGGCCGGCTTCGCTTCCGGCGTGATCGATTCATTCCAATATTACGGCGCGGCCATTGTCCTACCGATCACCGGCTGGCTGATCGATCATTACGGCTGGAGCACATGGTATCCGGTGATGGTTTTGTTCGGCTTCATCGGCGGTTTCGCAATGTTGTTTGTCATGCGCAAACAAAAGCGGATTACCGCTCGGGAGCTGGCCGCTGCTTAGCTGAAAAGAGTCAACTGCTCGTTAGGCCGCCGAAAATTTTCGGTCGAAAGTTGCGGACGCTCGATCATTCCTGCACGGCGTCGGGCGACTTCGAACATCGCGCCGATTTGCTCGGCGAAGATTCCTTCGCCAGTTTGTCGAATGCTCCAGCGCGAATCGTAAACTTTAGCGCCGCCACCGCGCATGTGCCGAATTCGTCCGAGCACTTTTTCTTTTCGATCCGGAAAGTGTTCGTCTAACCAATGCTCGAAAAGTGGCGCGACTGCCCAGGGCAAACGCAATACGACATAACCGGCGAACTGCGCGCCGGCTTTGGCGCAGGCCGCGACAATCGCTGGCACTTCTTCGTCGGTAATTCCGGGAATGATCGGCGCGACCATCACGCCGACCGGAATGCCGGCCGCGCGCAGTTGCGCGACCGCATCCAATCGCGCCTGCGGCGGCGAAGTTCGTGGCTCGAGGATCTGTTGTAATTTCCGATCGAGTGAGGTCACGGAAATGTTCACGCCGACCGCGTTGTGCGCCGCCAATTCGCTCAGCACATCGATATCGCGCGTGACCAATTGATTCTTGGTGATGATGCCCACCGGATTGCGAAATTTCGCCAGGACCTCCAGACACCGCCGCGTAATTTTCAAACGTCGCTCGATCGGTTGATAGGGATCGGTCACGCCGCTAAGCACCATCGTCTGCGGCTTCCATTTCGGTGAGGAAAGTTCGTCTTCGAGCAATGTGGCAGCGTTCTCTTTCACCATGATTTTACTTTCGAAATCCAGACCGGCGGAAAATCCGAGATACTCATGTGTGGGTCTGGCAAAACAATAAGCGCAGCCATGCTCACAACCGCGGTACGGATTCAGGCTCGTCTCGAAACAAACATCCGGACTGTTGTTGCGCGCGATGATGGTTTTCGTTCCGTCGCGGAAATATTGCGTCGCGCGGCGCGGACGCTCTTCGGCGGCCGCGACCGGATCGACGACATCGATGTCGGTAAGATCGACATGCAATTTTTCGAAGCGGTTGGCCGGATTCCACGATGCGCCGCGGGTTTGGATTGCTTCGAAACTCTGCGGCGGCTCGTTAACCACCGGCCGATAATTATTCGTCTTTCTTTGAAGCGGCCCGCTCATCTGCGAATAAGTTCGCATGAACATATCGACTAATCAAACCTTAGAATTTTTCTCAGACGCAAACGCCGCCCCGTCTTGATCAAAAACCATCCGTGGCAGAAGATGAGCGCTCACTCGGAGAGGTGGTCGAGTGGTTGATGGCTCCGGTCTTGAAAACCGGCAGGGCGCAAGCCCTCGTGGGTTCGAATCCCACCCTCTCCGCCACGCCCGCCAATAAGCTTGTCCTTTGGCTGGACGGAAGTTTATCTAACGCTCTCTTTGCAAACCGGAATTCGCAGCATCGTTTTTCTCTTTTCCGGGTGCGTGTTATTTCATCTCGCTGGCACGTGGCACATTCCTCTGTTGGAACGCGCCGAGCCGCGTTACGCCGAAGCTGCGCGCGAGATGCGCGAGCGGGGCGATTACATCATTCCGTATTTTAATAATGCCTACCGCTTCGACAAACCGCCCCTCGCCTATTGGGCGCAGGTCGCGAGTTATCGGATTTTTGGCGAAAACGATTTTGCGGCGCGTTTCCCTTCGGCAATCGCGGCCTCGCTGACTTCGGTTCTGCTTCTTCTTTGGGGAAAGCGATGCGCGAACGCGCGGGTCGGCTGGTGGGCTGCACTTATTTTTGCACTTGCGCTTCAGGTGGTGATCTACGCGAAGGCCGCCATAGCGGACATGTGGCTGGTCTTTTTTATCACCGCCGCGCACTACGCCGCCTATTGCCTGATTGAGGACTCGTTAGGCCAAAAACCGTCGCCCGACGAAAAAGAGGCGCGTTTTTATCGCTGGCTATTCTATCTCGCGTTAGCGGGCGGATTCCTCGCGAAAGGCCCGATTGGTTGGACGCCGCTGGTCACTTTGGGGGTAATGAAATTCTTTTCCCCGCGCGTGCACTTTGCCGCTCGTTTCAAGTTCGCGCCTGGCATCTTCTGCGTGCTCCTGCTCATTTCCGGCTGGGTCGTGCCCGCCCTCATGCGCACGCACGGCGATTACGTGCGGGTCGCCATCGGGCAACAAATCATCGACCGCTCCGTCACGCCGATCAAAGGCCAGGGCGCGCAATCCTTTGCCGGCTACATCGCGACGCTGCCATTTTATTTCGTCACGATTTTTTTCAGCTTCTTTCCTTGGTCGATAAAATTGCCCTCGCTCACGGCGCGGCTTTGGCGCAGGCGCGATCCGTTGGAGAATTTCCTTCTGGCGGGCGCGGCCCTTTTTTTTCTCATCTTCACTTTCTTTAAAACGAAGTTGCCGCACTACACCATGCCGGCGCTGCCCTTGCTTTCGCTCCTCCTCGCGCGGCAATTGGAGCAGAGCCCAAAAGGTGCAGCATTCGTTAGGCGCAGCGCGGTCGTAGTTGCCGTCGGCTACCTCATCGTAGCGCTCGTTCTCCCTCCATTCAGTAAAGCCCTTTTTCCGACCGTCCAACTTTTGGAAAAAGTCCGCGCCGACCTTAAACCCGAGATGGAATTCGGCGCGGTCGACTATGTCGAACCAAGCCTCGTCTGGTATTTCCGCGGCTACATCAAAGGATGGATGACAAAGTTGGATGCGGACAACGTGGTAGCGTTCATGGCAAAACCTGGCGCGCGTTTCGTTATTTTGCCAACACCGCTGGCGCAAAGCTCTTTTGCGCAGACGCCTAACGAGTGGAAAAAATATTCGATCGAAACGATCTATCCGGTCAAAGGCCGGAGCATCGCGCTCAGCTTGATTCTGAAACCGGAATAGCTGCGGAGGCCTGCGATTTTTCCCAGAGCGCGATCAAACGCCACACGATGAGAGCGCAACAAAAACCAAGCGTGGCGCCGCAGACGACATCGGAAAGATAATGCGCATTCAAATAAATGCGCGAAAACGCGATGAGAAGTGGAATTGGCAGCAAAGCAAGACCGAGCCGCCGACGCGCGAGAAAGAGGGCGGCAAAAAAAGCGCTGGTCGCGACCGTGTGGCCCGAGGGAAATGCGTGATATTTCTGATGCAGATTCGGTCCCTTCCAGCCCGTATCCACTTTCACCGAAGGACGGGCACGCCCGGCAGCAGTTTTGATTACCGGATTGATCAGACCGGTCAGCGTACAGGCCAGGAGCATGGCGACAAAAATTTTCATCCACTCGCGCTTGCCCAACATCCAGCAAACGATTGCGCCTATCGTTCCTACCAGAACGTGCGTCGGCCAATCCCCCCAACGACTAACGGCGCGCATAAAATCTTTTCCCCCCGACGTTTGGTGTTGCTCCATCCAATTCCGGACAGCGCCATCAAAATAGAACGCGCCGGCGATGAGCAACGCCGCCGCGAGCAGAAAATAAAGCCAGCGCCATGGCCGCGACGGCCTCACATTTGGAATTGCCGGTTGTGTTTCCAGGCTCCCTATTTTTCAGTCCCACGTTGAATTCTGCAACTCCGATAAATCGCGAGCACGCGACGAATGTCGGTCTCCGCAATTTGGTTCTCGTCTTTTTCGCCAGCCTGCTGTTTCACCTGGCCGGCACCTGGACCCTGCCCCTGATCGATCGCGATGAACCGCGTTTCGCCGAAGCCTCGCGAGAAATGT
Organism: Chthoniobacterales bacterium; assembly: GCA_038237435.1. Lineage (GTDB taxonomy): Bacteria > Verrucomicrobiota > Verrucomicrobiia > Chthoniobacterales > UBA10450 > JACCTI01. Next base: position 90,520 of record JBBRYT010000004.1, on the reverse strand, counting down.
TGCAGCGTGGCGACTATGTCGTTCCGTATTTCAATAATCATTACCGGTTCGACAAACCGCCGCTGACATATTGGTTTCAAACGCTGAGCTATCGCGCCTTCGGCGAAAATGATTTCGCGGCCAGGTTTCCTTCGGCCGTAGCGGCTTCGTTAAGCGCGTTACTCATTTTTGCCTGGGGACGTCGAGTTGGCGGCAATCTCCTCGCTTGGTGGGCGGCAATCATTTTCACGCTCTGCTTTCAAACTTTCGTCCACGGAAAAGCAGCTGTCGCCGACATGTGGCTTGTCTTTTTCATGACCGCAGCGCACTGGGCAGGTTACGAGTTGATACGCGGGCACTCGACCAAAGGTTACTGGTGGATTTTCTACCTCTCGTTAGGCTGCGGCTTTCTCGCGAAAGGGCCAATCGCGTGGCTTCCGCTTCTAACCGTCGTCGCCGCGAAATATTTTCTTCCGCCCACAAAATTAAATCAGCGTTTTCACTTTTTTTGGGGGTGCATCGTTTCTTTAGCAGTTGTTTCCGTCTGGGGAATCCCCGCACTGTTACGAACGAACGGCGAATTCCTCCGCGTCGGGATCGGACGGCATGTGATTGAACGATCTATGGTCGCGATGGAAGGCCACGGTGGTGCATCAATTCTCGGTTACCTCGCCGCCTTGCCGCTTTATTTCGTGGCGATTTTTCTGACTTTCTTTCCGTGGTCATTCAAACTCCCCTGGCTCGCGCGGCGGCTCTGGCGCGAACGCGATCCGCTCGATAATTTTCTCATCGCGGGTGTGGCGATTGTTTTTCTGATCTTCACCCTCGTGAAAACCAAGCTTCCCCATTACACCCTGCCCGCCTTCCCCCTTCTCGCTTTGCTGCTGGCAAAAGCACTCGTTAGGCAACAGGGTGCCGCAGCATTCGTTAGGCGCGTCAGCCTCACCGCACTCTTGATCGCTTTCCTCGCGGTTTTGAGCACGCCGTTTGTCGCGAAATTTTCGCCCTCGCTCCAGCTTTATCGGCAAGCACGAAATGATCTGACGCGCGATATGCAGTTCGGGGCCGCGCGCTATCGCGAGCCAAGTTTGGTTTGGTATTTCCGCCGACAAATCGACGGCTGGTTTAGTGAGGTGGATGACAACGCTGTCGCTGCTTTCATGGACCAACCCGGGGCGCGTTTTGTTGTCGTTCCGACGGGCTTGGCGACAGAGATTTATCCCTCGACGCCGAGTAACTGGATTCGTTACACCACGCGCGGTTTCAGCACGGCGAATTTCAAGTGGGTCGATCTCACATTGTTGTTGAAGCCCCGCCCGTCTGTTACCGATTAGCCGATGATCACTTTCCTCGACGGCAAACTGGCGGCCGCGTTGCCGACGCAGGCGACCATCGATGTTGCCGGCGTGGGCTACGAGATCTTGATTCCACTCTCGAGCTACGATCACCTGCCGCCGGTCGGTCAACCTGTGCACGTCCTCACGCATCTGCACGTGCGCGAAGATGCCCATATCCTTTTCGGTTTTATGACCGCAGCAGAGCGCGATCTTTTCCGCCTGTTGGTTAACAATGTCACCGGCATCGGCCCGAAGCTGGCGTTGGCGGTTCTAAGCGGAATGAGTGTGAGTAATTTCAAAAGCGCCGTCGTGAATGGCGATGTCGCGTTGCTCTCCAAGATCAGCGGCGTTGGAAAAAAAACAGCCGAACGAATGGTGTTGGAACTGAAGGATAAAGTCGGCGTCGCGGCCGCATGGGAAGCGGCTAGCGCGACCCATGCGCCCACGCCGGAACAAACGGAGGCGAACGAAGCTGTGCTCGGCCTAATCGCGCTCGGCTATAAACAGGTCGATGCGCACAAAGCCGTGCGCGACCTGCAAGAGAAGCAGCCTGGCCTAACGAGTGCTGAAGAACTGGTTAAACTGGCGCTGAAGCGAATCGCCGCGGGACGATGAATCTCGCGGCGATTCGCGAAGCCTTTCCGGCCCAGGGTCTTTTCGCGGAAAAAGATTGGCTGCTATCGCCCGAGCCATTCGCGATCGACCACTCGTTAGGCAAAAATCTCGAACGCCTCGGCCACGAGCTCTTCGTTTTTCAACGCGCTTGTAATCAGCTCTACCACCAGAGCGTTAAAGGAAAGCAGCCGGCCTGGATTGCGAAGTATCTCGATGCCGGCAAGCCAGTGGAGCTGGTAGAATTCGCACGGCAAAAGCAGTTTCGAGATGATTTGCCGGCTGTCATCCGCCCCGATTTGGTCCTGACCGAGACCGGCTACATCATTGCAGAAATCGATTCCGTTCCGGGTGGAATCGGATTAACCGCATGGCTAAATCAAACCTACCACTCGTTAGGCGCCGAAGTCATCGGCGGCGCCGACGGAATGATTGAGGGCTTCAGGGGTCTGTTACCGAACGGCGGCGACATCGTTATCTCCGCAGAAGCGGGCACTTATCGTCCAGAAATGCTGTGGCTCGCAGCGCAATTAAACGCGCGTTATGCCCCTAACCAGTGGAAAGTCTTAGCCGCGGAAACGTATCAGCCGCAGTCGGGTCGAGACGTCTATCGTTTCTTTGAATTGTTCGATCTCCCAAATCTGCCGCGTATTTCCGACTTGATGAAAGCATCGGCGGAAGAAGCTGTCCGCATAACGCCACCGATGAAACCGTTTCTCGAGGAGAAAATGTGGTTCGCGCTTTTTTGGTTGCAGCCGCTGCGCGAATTCTGGAGGCGCGAATTAGGCGACAAATACTTTCGCAATCTGCAAGAAGTGATTCCCTATAGCTGGCTGCTCGACCCGACGCCGCTGCCGCAGCATGCCGTGATTCCGCGACTGGAAATTCACGATTGGCGTGAAGCGGGAAAATTGAGTCAAAAAGATCGCGAACTTCTCTTGAAGGTAAGCGGATTTTCCCCTCTTGGTTGGGGCAGCCGAGGAGTCTCAGTCGGCCAGGACCTGCCGCATACGGAATGGGAGCGGCTCATCGAGGAAGCCCTGCAAACATTCGAGGTGACGCCGCGAATCATGCAGCGTTTCCACAAAGCGCGGTTGATCGAACAGCCGTATTTCGATGCGGAATCGGGCGAACCAAAAACCATGCGCGGACGCGTGCGTCTGTGCCCGTATTATTATGTCGAACAAGATCAGGTGCACATGCGCGGTGCGCTCGCGACGATCGTGCCCGCAGACAAAAAACTTCTGCATGGAATGCGCGACGCAATCATGGTCCCGACGACGATAACCCCAAAAGGCTAACTGCTCGTTAGGTAAAATTCGCGCAGCTCAAATTCGTACGGCCGATCGCTTCTTTCTCGACGCATAGCCGCCGCCAGCATGTGGTCAGGTGCGAGCCGCTCGAGATGAAATTGCCAATCTTCGTCGTCGGCTATGACTTTGTCCTGCGAATCGATCTCGAAAGAGATGCTTTGCAATGGCAACGCGAGGCCGAGACCGCGCGCTTTGGCGTAGGCTTCTTTCAGCGTCCAAAGTTGGAAGAAGCGAAGCTGCCATTTTTCGCCCGTGAGTCGACCGAGCGAATCAAATTCGCGTCTCGAACAAACGCGCTGCGCAACAAGTTTGAGATCGTTCGTCCGTTCCATCTGTTCGACGTCGATTCCGGCCTGTGTCGCAAAGCTAACGAGCAACGCCACCAAACCCCTTGTGTGCGAGAGACTGAATTGAAACTGAGGTAGATTCGTCGGCGAAATCACGAAAGGTTTGCCGCGTTCGTCACGGCCGAAATTCCATTTTGCCGGCTCCACCTCGAAACACGAAGACAAGCCAAGCCGAAGCAACGAGCGCGCGGCAATGTAATCATGCCGATCTTGCGCGCGGATAATTGGGCGCGCGTTTTCTTCTTCGGTCAGGAGTTCCTGACTGAGAACGTCCGCGGTCTCAGCCGACGTTTTGCGCGTATCCGCGAAGAGGATCAGCGCTTGATTTTTCTTTAGTCGGTCGCGCAACGCAATCGGCCTAACGAATCCTCCCACGCCTGGCTCAGCGCGCGCACGTTTGGCTCTTTCCACATTGTCACATGATCGCCGGGAATCTCCACGACGGATAATCCCTTGGAAAAAAAACCGCGCCAGCCAAGACAACTATCGTGATCCTGGATATCCGTGTAGACGCAGGTCTGCGCCCGAAAAAGTACGCCCGCAACATCGAGCGATTGCGGAGAATAATCGCCTTGGGCATGATCCCAGATCCGTTGGATAACGCGCCACGACTCGTCCTCCGTGGGGATGGGGACCTCGGCGAGATTGGTCTCGCGCCGCTGCGGCATTTTTAGTTTCGCACTCGCATCGAAAATCTTTTCGTAGACGTAGGGCAATCCCTGACTCATGGCCTTGCGTAGGTGGCGCTTCGCCCGCACCCGGAGGTCTGCCCAAGGCGGAGCTTTCATATCCGCATCAAACAAAAAGACGGCGCCGACGTGCTTGCCTGCCGCTCGCAACTGGCGCGCTACTTCAAAGGCGACAATGCCAGAAGACGAAAAACCCGCGAGAAATAATGGTTCTCCCAAATTGCTTGAAAGAATAAGCGCAGTGTGTGGGGCGACCAATTCCATCAAGCTTGGGAAAGCGCTGGTGTCGAAGCGTAGCGCCGCGTCGATCGTTTCCTGTGAAAAGGCAACGTCGCTGATGAAAAAAGGATGCGCGTCCGTCATCAGCTGTGTGACGCGAATAAAATCTAATGGCGGGTTTAAGAAAATAACTGGCGAAGCTGGACGACCAGGCCGCACACAAACCAGTCTTGATCGCCTCGCCTCCGCTCCTTGCCCGATCAGCTGTGCCACGCCGCGAACAGTCGGATGCTGATAGAATGAAAGCGCATCCAGCTGTGTTTGGAACAGCTCGTTCATCTGCGTAACGAGCCGGACCGCCAGTAACGAGTGACCGCCGAGTTCAAAAAAATTATCGTCCAAGCCGACAGGCCGCTGAAGCGCTTCACTCCACAGTTCGGCGACGACATGCTCAGCTCCACTGGCCGCAATCTCGGACTGGTCCACTTTCAGTTCCGGTAGCGGCAGAGCTTTTCGATCTACCTTGCCGTTGGCGGTTAAAGGCAACTCAGCCAACGTCACATAGACGGACGGAATCATAGGTTCCGGCAATCTTGTCTTGAGATACTCTCGCAGTTCCGCTGGCGCCGGTGGGGGGCCTTTCGCAATCAGGTAGGCCGCCAGATATTTCTCCCCGCTAGCACTCGTTAGGCTAATGACCGCGGCATTGCGCACTTGCCGATGAGTTAGCAGGGCCGCTTCGATTTCCGCCGGTTCGATGAGATAACCGCGCAATTTGATTTGATCGTCCGCGCGCCCGAGAAACTCGAGATTTCCATCCGGTAGATAGCGCACCAAATCACCAGTCTTGTACATGCGCGCGGAAGTATTCTCGTCTTCGGCCGCGAAGGGATTAACCACGAATTTCTCCGCGGTCAGTTCCGGCAGGTTTAGATAACCGCGTGCCAGGCCGTCGCCGGCGATATACAACTCGCCAGATTCGCCGAGCGGGACCGGCTCGAAAGATTCATCGAGCACATAGAGCTGCGTGTTGGCGATGGGGCGGCCGATCGGGATTGCACCATCGAACATGTGGCTCTTCGGCACGAAATAGGCGCAGCAACCCACGGCAGTTTCAGTCGGCCCGTATTCGTTCACGAGGGCGGCCGACGGCGCACATCGTTGCCAGAAATCGAGGCTTTGCCCGAACAACGCTTCACCGCCGACCACAAACAGATGAGTGGACGCGGCGCATTCGCGCGTCCATTGCGCACACAAAAGTTCGAGGTGTGCCGGGGTAATTTTAACCAAACTGAATGGCGTGTCGGCGCGCAAGGCTAGACCAAGTGTCTCCAAATTTTGCGGCAACATTCGCACCGAACCGCCCGCCAGGAGGGGCGCGAAAAGGGCTGTTATCGTCAGATCAAAAGCGATGGAGGAATGCACGGGCGCTCCAGTTCCTTTTTTCATTTCGTAAGCAAGCGTGGCCCACACGAGATAGTTAACGAGCCCGCGGTGGGTCATCATCACGCCCTTTGGGCGGCCAGTTGAGCCTGAGGTATAGATTACGTAGGCAAGATTTTCCGGCGTCAGCTCGCTCGCGGGATTCCGCGAAAATTCGGTCTCAGGCAGCGGAGTCTCGAGACAAAGAATTCGCACATCAGCTTGCGGAAGAATGGATTTCAGGTTGTCCCGGGTGATGACGAGCGGCATCGCGGAGTCGTGCACCATGAAGGCGATACGTTCCCTCGGATAAGAGGCGTCGAGCGGAACGTAAGCTCCGCCCGCTTTCATGACTGCCAGTAAGGCGACGAGAAGGTCGGTCGAAGGTTCGAGACAAATTCCCACGAACGTTTCGCGTTGCACTCCGAGCGAACGCAGTTGCTGCGCCAGGCGGTTCGCGCGCCGATTCAGCTCTTGGTAGGAAAGAGCATCGGCATCGTCTTCCACGGCGGTCGCGCGCGGAGTTTTTTCGACCTGTTCCTCAAATAAGTGATGCAAACAACGATCGCGCGGATATTCGCGCCGCGTCATGTTCCATTGCAAAAGTAATTTCCGCCGCTGCGTAGCTGTCATTCGCGCCCGCGCGGGCAAAGCCGACGTCAGCTTCTCGTCTCGCAACGGTTCCGGATCTTCGCCAACGGACGGCAAATGGGAATTGTGAGAATCGTTGAGACTATCTTTCATGCCTGGGGAGGAAAGGCGGGTAGTTTGCCGCATTTCCATAACGTTTGGAAAGTCGCATTTCGCGCCCCGTTGGGACGCGCGGTCAATCGTTCGATTTACTTGATCGTGAAATTAGCAGCCGTTATGAAGACGGTGCGTCCTCGCCCTTAAATGAATTCCGCTGAAGTTACTCTGCCGCCACCGCGTTCTTTTGGGGCGACAACACGAAGCGATGTATGGTGGAAGAAGTCGGCGCTGATGGCAGCCGGTTTTCTCGCGTTTATCATTTACTCCACCTGGGCGGCGTTCCAAGGCGCGCATTATCACTACGGCCCGTATCTCTCGCCCTTTTATTCGCCGGAGCTTTTCGGAAGTTCCCCGCACAGCTGGTTCGGGCCAAAACCGCTTTGGTGGCCGGGCTGGCTTTTGTTTTCACCCGCGCTTCTAATTTTGTGGGCGCCGGGCGGATTGCGGCTCACCTGTTACTATTACCGCGGCGCATATTACAAGGCACTCTGGGCAGATCCGCCCGCCTGCGCGGTGGGAGAACCGCGCAAGCATTATCTCGGAGAACGATCCTTTCCACTCATCATGCAAAACGTGCACCGGTATTTTCTTTATCTCGCTATCATCTTCATCGGCCTGCTCAGCTTCGATGTTTGGAAAGCGATGTGGTTCGCCGACGGATTCGGCATTGGCGTTGGGACGATCGTTCTCCTGATCAATGTGGCATTGCTCGCGGGATTTACTTTCGGCTGTCACGCGTTGCGGCACCTGATCGGCGGCTTTCGCGATCAACTTTCGAAATCGCCTACGTTTCCGGCTTATCGCTGTGTGACTTGTTTGAATCAACGCCACCAGTTGTGGGCGTGGATCAGTTTGTTCTGGGTCGGGTTTGCCGACCTATATGTGAGAATGTGTTCGATGGGAATCTGGCACGACTTCCGTCTGCTTTAGCCGCGCCCGATGCCCGAATACGATACACACCAGCACGACGTTCTTGTCATCGGCTCGGGCGGAGCGGGATTGCGCGCGGCGATCGAAGCTTCGGCCGCGGGAGTTTCAGTCGGGATGGTTTGCAAATGTCTTCTCGGCAAAGCGCATACCGTGATGGCCGAAGGCGGGGTCGCGGCTGCGCTCGCGAACGTGGACGATCGCGACAGCTGGCAGGTGCATTTCGCGGATACGATGCGCGGCGGGCAATACGTGAACAACTGGCGAATGGCGGAGCTGCACGCAAAAGAAGCACCTGATCGGGTGCGCGAATTGGAGAAGTGGGGCGCAGTTTTCGATCGCACCGCAGATGGCAGAATTTTGCAGCGCAATTTCGGCGGCCATAAATATCCGCGCCTCGCGCACGTCGGCGATCGCACCGGTTTGGAAATGATCCGCACCCTGCAGGACCACGGAGTTCATCAAGGCATCGATGTGCACATGGAGATCTGCATCCTCGCTTTGCTGCGCGACGACGAGCGTGTTGTGGGCGCCTTTGGTTACGATCGCGAGCGCGGGCGCTTCAAAATCTTTCGCGCCAAAGCAATCGTGCTCGCAACCGGCGGCGTTGGCAAAGCCTACAAGATCACGAGCAACAGTTGGGACTGCACCGGTGATGGCCACTCGCTCGCCTATCACGCCGGCGCGTCGCTCATCGACATGGAATATGTGCAATTCCATCCCACTGGAATGGTCTGGCCGCCGAGCGTGCGCGGCATGCTCGTGACCGAAGGCGTGCGCGGCGAAGGGGGAATCCTCACGAACAAAGAAGGCCGGCGTTTCATGTTCGATTCCATCCCCGACAACTACAAAGCACAGACGGCTGACAACGAAGAGGAGGGCTGGCGTTACACGCAAGGCGACAAAAACGCGCGTCGCCCGCCGGAATTACTGACGCGCGATCACGTGGCCCGCTGCATCGTGCGCGAGATCAAGGAAGGCCGAGGCAGTCCGCACGGCGGCGTCTTTCTCGACATCGCCTGGATCAAACAAAAACTCTCCAACTCGGAAGAGCACATCAAACGCAAGCTGCCGAGCATGTATCATCAGTTCAAAGCGCTCGGCGATATCGACATCACGAAAGAGTCGATGGAGGTGGGTCCGACCACGCATTACATCATGGGCGGGATTCATGTCGATGCCGACACACAGATGTCGGATGTGCCGGGTCTCTTCGCCGCTGGCGAGTGCGCCGCGGGCATCAACGGCGCAAATCGGCTGGGCGGAAATTCGCTCTCGGATCTTTTGGTTTTCGGAAAACGTGCCGGCGAATTTGCCGCGCAGTTCGCGAAGGATAACTCGTTAGGCGAAGTGGCACCGGCACAACTTGACTCGATCGCGCACGAAGCTCTGAAACCTTTCGAAAACGGCGCGGGCGAAAATCCTTACGCCGTCCAACGTGACCTCCAGGAAACCATGCAACACAACGTCGGCATCGTGCGCAACGAAGCTGAGATGCTGTCCGCGCTCGAGCATTTGGAGAAGTTGTGGGAACGCGCCGGGCGTGTCGGCGTAATTGGCACGCGCGATTTCAATCCCGGCTGGCATACCGCGCTCGATTTGAAAAATCTACTCACTATCTCCGAAGCGATCGCACGGTCGGCCCTGGAAAGAAAAGAAAGTCGCGGCGCGCAATTCCGCGACGATTACCCGGAGAAATCCGAAAGTTTTTCGAAAGTGAACTCGTTAGTCTCAAAGACACCGGACGATGGCATGCAGGTTCGTCTCGCTCCGTTGCCGGAGATGCCGGATTATTTGAGACAGGTCATCGAGGAAATGAAGTGAACGCGACGTTTCGAATCTGGCGCGGCGATGCCAACCGAGGCGAATTCCGCGATTACACCACGGAGTGTTCGGAAGGAATGGTCGTGCTCGACGCGGTGCATGATATTCAGGCGACGCAGGCGAACGACCTCGCCTGTCGTTGGAATTGCAAAGCGGGAAAGTGCGGCTCGTGCTCGGCGGAAGTTAATGGCATCCCGCGTTTGATGTGCATGACGCGCTTGAGTGATTTGCCGACGGAGAAACCGGTGACGGTCGAACCAATGAAGGCGTTTCCGTTGCTGAAAGATTTGATCACTGATGTCTCATGGAATTACCGCGTAAAAAAGCGCATCAAGAAATTCAAACCACGCCCGCCGGACGCTCCGGACGGCACTTGGCGGATGCAGCAGGCGGACATCGATCGCGTGCAGGAATTCCGCAAATGCATCGAGTGCTTTCTTTGCCAGGATGTTTGTCACGTGCTGCGCGATCATCACAAGCACGACGAGTTTATCGGGCCGCGTTTTCTTACCTACGTCGCAGCGCTGGAGATGCATCCGCTCGACACCGAAGATCGCGTGCCGGAATTACGCGAGGCGCACGGCGTCGGTTATTGCAACATCACGAAATGCTGCACCAATGTTTGTCCGGAAAATATCCAGATCACCGACAACGCCATCATTCCGTTGAAGGAACGCGTGGTCGACGAATTTTACGATCCGTTGGGCTGGCTCTGGCGACGAATGCGACGAAAGTAAGGCAATGTTCGAGCTGAAAACGTTGACCGAAGAAGGAATTCCGGCGGCGCTGGAAAAAGCGGAACGTTATCGGCTGCTCAACGAACCGGCCGAAGCAGAAAGCATCTGCCTCGATGTACTCAAGATCGCGCCAGACAATCAGGAGGCGATCACGACGTTGTTGCTCGCAGTCACGGATCGTTTTTCCAAGGGTTATGGCGTGAGCGATACGCAGGCCAAGGAGTTGTTAGGCAAAGTAAAGGGTGATTACGAGCGGCACTATTTTTCCGGATTACTTTCCGAACGGCGGGCCAAAGCGAAGCTGGCGCTAGGCGGTCACGCTGCGGCGTGGGCCTACGATTTGTTTCGCGAAGCGATGGATTGCTACGAAAAAGCGGAGGCGATTCGCGCTCCCGGAAACGACGACACGATTCTGCGCTGGAATACTTGCGCGCGGATTATCCAGCGAAACAAACTCGTCCCGCGCGAAGAAGAACGCATCGAACCGGCCTTCGATTAGTTTGCCTTAACTTCCAGCTCGCGAGTGTAGCGACCGGCGACGCTCGAATAAAGCGAGAAGGATTCGAGGCGAGTTAATCCGGCATCAAAATCGGAATTCGTTTTCAGAAATGGCCGAACGTGTTCGACCGAGACATCGCGGCAACGCGCGATCGTGATGTGCGGATGCCAGGCGCGGAGATCCGGCGCGAGTCCGGCTGCGAGCGCCGCTTCCTGCACTTTCTTTTTCAAATGAAATAACTGCGGATGACCGCGACCGACGCCCGCCCAAATCACACGCGGTTTTCCCTTGGCTGGAAAAACACCGACACCTGTAATCGGCAAAAAAAAAGCAATGAAACGAATGGTCTGTAGTTTTCCGCGAAAGAGCTCTTCTTCGTCGGCGTAAACCTGCCCGAGAAAACTGAGAGTTAAATGGACTTGCTCGGGCTCGAGCCAACGCACACCGGGCAGATGTGGATTTAGCCTAACGAGTAGTTCCTTGATCGCGTCCGAAAAATCGATCGCGACAAAAAGACGGTTCCCGTCCATCGCGCGCTCAGCGCGAACCGTTCACGCCCGCTTCGTTATTCTGCGCGCTCGCTTCGTCGGCTAAGGATGTCGACCAGCGCGGCGTCATCTTCCGCGAACGACTTTCCGCCCCGGACCGCGCTTGATTACCCGACGAGTCAGTCGCGGCCGGAAGGAGACGGTTCGCCAGCTTCATGATGTGTCCGGTGATGCTGGGAAAAATTGCGTTTCCGATAATGGCGACGCGCGCCGCCATCGTCAGTGTGATTTCAGGTCGACGATTTCGTGACGCTTCCAGGATTTGTTTCGCTGCTGATTCCGCGCTGATGGAAATGAGCGGGGTCGAATTTGAAATTGCGAACCAGGCGAACTCCGCCGCGTGTTGTCCTTTGAATTTTGCGTTCACATGCGAACCGGTGCGCATCATTCCCGGCGCGACGGTGGTGACGTAGATACCACCGCGCGCGAGTTCGGCGCGCATGGCATCGGATAGACCGACCAGCGCATATTTGCTGGCGCAATATGCGGCGAGATGGGGCACAGCGATTTTGCCGCCAATAGAAGAAATGTTGATGATTCGCCCCTCACCGCGCTGACGCATCTGCGGAATCACTTCCCACATGAGGGTGAACGGCGCCCACAAATGCAGTTGCATGGCGCGCTCGAAATCTTCGCGCGACATGTGTTCGAGCGGGCCCACCTCGATGATGCCGGCGTTGTTAATTAGAACATCGATCGGTCCGAAATGCTCCACGACTTTGCGCAGCGCTTCTTCGATTTGCTCGCGTTGCAGCAAATCGCACGGGATCACAACAACATCGCCGCCGCGCGTTACCAAATCATCATGCGCCCGGCGCAATTCTTCGAGATCACGGGCGAGCAATGCCACCCGACCGCCTTCCGCACAGATTCTCCTCGCCAGGACCAAGCCGAGTCCGCGCGAGCCGCCGGTGATGAGACAGACTTTGCCGGCAAAAGAAAAATTACTCGTTAGGCAGCGCCGAATGCCCCACGCGGCCAGTGCGATTCCGCCAAGAAGAGCGCCTGTGTGCTTTGCTTTCACAACAGATGATACGTGTGAGAAGGCGGTGTTGGTTCCAATCTGTCATCCTGAGGCTGGCGACGCGCCGAAGAACCTCATGCCTGTTCTGTCGGTAACGCATTTGGAAACCCGCAGATCAATAGCAGTTGTGAGATCCTTCGCCGTCTGCGCGGCTCGGGATGACACGCGCGGGTGCGTTTGGTCTCTACCCGTGCTTTCGATTGAAGCGCGCCACTTCGCGCGCGGTCTCGCGATCGGTCGCGCGTTTTTTTAAGTCCTGACGCTTGTCGTGCGCGACTTTTCCTGTGGCGACACCGATCTCCGCCTTCAATCGGCCGCCTTTCCAGTAGAGTTTGAGAATCGTGAGTGTTCGACCCGCGATCGCTGTTTCGCCGTAAAGCTTGTCGATTTCGTGGCGATGCAAAAGCAGGCGACGCACGCGTTTCGCCGGGGGCACTTCGTGACTGGCTTGCGCGTACGGTTGGATATCGGCGTTGTAGAGAAATGCCTGGCCCTTCTCGATGCGCGCGAATGCATCGCCGATGTTCGCTTTGCCGGCGCGGATCGATTTGACCTCGCTGCCCTTCAGCTCGATGCCCGCTTCGTAGCGCTCGAGGATGTGAAAATCCCGCAGCGCTTTGCGATTGAGGATAGTTTCCGCGGCCATCGCAGCAACTATCCGGCAAGCTGAAAGCTTGCGCTACTTACGCCGCCCCGTCGGCCGCCGATTCCTCGATACGCTCGTAGGTTAACTTGCCGGCAATGATTTCGCGCAGCGCGATATCGGTGAGCGAGGAACGCGGCGTGGCTTCGACGAGCGGACGATGCCCCAGCCCGAGTTGCCGCACCCGCTTGGAAACGACGTTGATCAGGAGTTGTTGGTTCGGGATCACTTGAGCTGCTTCCGTCAGGAGTTGGGAGGTCATATTGCGCAATGAGCGGACGACTCGGTTAGTGTCCGTAGGAAACTGAAGAATCGCCGGCGAATCGCTTGACAGAGTAGGAGGAATAATCTTGGACGCAATCATGCGGCGCGGAAAACGGAATCGAGACCTTGTCGGCGGTGCTTCAGTTTGTCAACCGGATTGTTCGAGCGAAGACGCTTGCCAGCCGGAACGAAGTAGGCGAATAAGGCGCTGCCTTTTCTCTGCTTCGGCAGATCAAATCACGGGCTGTGGCTCAGCTTGGTAGAGCGCCTGCCTCGGGTGCAGGAGGTCCAGGGTTCAAATCCCTGCAGCCCGATGTGATTCTCGTGTTCAGTCACGATGCCGATTACAAGTAAGCGCACGAGTCAATGAACGACGCCGTTCTTACCACCATCGCGATTACAGGATTCGGCGTGGCTTTTTTCCACGCGGCGATCCCAACGCATTGGTTGCCATTCGTGCTCGCGGCGCGCGCGCAAAAATGGAATCACGTTCGCACTCTAAGTGTGACCGCGCTGGCCGGCACGGGCCATGTTCTCTTCACCGCCGTGCTCGGCTTGTTGATCGCGTGGTTCGGGATCGTCTTGAATGAGAAGATAGGCGTTTGGTTTCCGCGCATCGCAGGGACCGCGCTGCTCTTGCTCGGCGCGTTCTACCTGTTTCGCCAATTCACCGGCAAAGGTCATGCGCATCACCACCTGTTCTGCGGCCATGAACATCATCACGCCGGCGAATTGGAACACCATCATCATCACGCTTCGCCGCCGGCTGCGGCGCGACATTCCGAAGCTTCGGATCGGGTGGCGATCACGAGCCTGCTCGCACTGCTCACCTTTTCCCCATGCGAGGCTTTCCTGCCCATCTATGCGTCCGGCGTCCGTTACGGCTGGGGTGGGTTCGCCTTGCTGACTGCGATTCTTTCCATTGGCACGGTGGCGGGAATGATCCTGTTTACCTGGCTCACGCTCATGGGCGTGCAGAGAGTGAAACTCGATGCGGTGGAAAAATACGAGAGCGGGATAATCGGGACGTTGCTGGGGATCGTCGGTCTCTTGATAATCTTCTTCGAAACCTGATCATCTCTCGACATGTCTTTAAACGTTGGTGATGCCGCGCCCAAATTTGCCGCGAGCGCGGTCGGCGGAAAATATGGCGCCGGGAAAGAGGTCTCGTTAGGCGATTTTCCCGGACGCTCGGTCGTTCTTTATTTTTATCCGAAAGACGATACGCCCGGCTGCACCACACAGGCCTGCGGTTTGCGCGATGCCTGGCGCGACTTGGAAAAGCGCGGAGAGATTTTCGGGGTCAGCGTCGATTCGACCAGGAGCCATGAAAAATTCATCGGCAAATATCAATTGCCCTTCCCTCTCCTTTCCGATCCAGAGCACAAGATGGTCGAAGCCTACGGCGTCTGGGTTGAGAAAAGTATGTACGGCAAGAAATACATGGGCACCGAACGCAGCACTTTCGTCATCGGCCCGGACGGCCGTCTTACCGCGATCTATCGCAAAGTGAAGCCCGATGAGCATGTCGACTTGCTGCTGAATGCATTACCGCCCGCGTAATTACATCGAAGAACGCAGTTGCAGTGCGGCGTGACCGGTGCTTGCATTGCGCTCCGCTTTAGCGGACTCCGAAATTCTCTATGGGATCACTCAAGAAGCGCCGTAAGGCGAAAATCTCCAAACACAAGCGCCGCAAGCGCATGAAGGAGAATCGCCACAAGAAGCGTTTGCGTTACAAGTCGTAACGGTTGCGTGGGTCACGTTGCGCCTTGGTGCGCAATTCGTTAGACTGGCGACAATGAAGAACCGCTCGTGCGCAGCTGCCGTGCTTGTTCTTCTTTGCGGCACCATCGTAGGCGCGGAGGCGGCACGTCCCGCGGTCGCGCCCGCGAAAGCACTTCCGGTCAAACGAAGCAACGCGATCGACGATTCATCGCGAGCTTCGCCTGCTCCCGATCTGACGCTAAGTAATCCTTCACTGCGCAAAGCAGACGCCCTCACTCTTTTCGTGGAAGGCGCGCGCCTGGAAGAAAGCGGCGAAGTGGACGCTGCGCTCATCGCTTATCAAAAAGTCCTCACGGTCGATCCCGGCGAAATCGAGTTGGCCTCGCGCGCCGCTTCGTTGCTTACGCGTCAGGAAGATTTTCCGCGCGCGATCGATGTTTTGAAGGATGCGATCAAGGCCAATCCGAAAGAGATCAAACCTTACCTTCAACTCGCCTTTATATACGCCAAGCATCTGCAAAAACCGGAACAGGCGATCAAATACTCCAACGAAGCGATTGCGCTCGATCCGGAAGATTTGGATGCGTACCAGCGCATTTACGAAATCGAGATTGGGCGAAATGATCCGAAGAAAGCGCTCGCGGTGCTGGATCGGGCGGCAAAAGTGGATAGCCACGATCCAAATTTTTGGACGCGATTGGGGAAACTTTACGCCTCCGTCTTGTATCCGGCGGATGCCGAACCGTCGCCGGACGAAATTCGCCGCGTAAATGTTTTCTTCCGCCGCGCCGCCGAAAATGCCGGCGACGATGCGGCCGCCTTAAAAGATGTGGCCGATTATTTCGCCGCCTCACAGCAGGTGCAGGAAGCGATCCCACTTTACCTCCGCGCCTTGGAGCTCGAACCGGATGACCTGTCGGCGCGCGAAAAACTCGCGACTGGTTTTGCGGTGACCAATCAGCGTGCCAAAGCAATCGAGATGCTGGACGAAATCATCAAGCAAACGCCGGACAAATATCAGCCCTACGATTTACTGGCGCAGCTGCTCGATGATGAAGGACGCGGTTTGCAACGCGCCAAGCAATTCGAGCAGGCGAAAGCAGTTTTCGCCAAAGCCGCCGCGAACTACGAACAATGTCTGCTCATTAATCCAAACCGCGGTCAGACCTATCTGCGCTTGGGTGAACTCCTCATGGGGCCGTTACGCGAAAGCGAACGTGCGGAAAGAATTTTGTCCGAGGGCCGTGCGCGTTTCCCTCGCTCGCCGGAGTTCGCCTACTACCTCGCGATCGCGCAACGCGAAGCCAAGCACGCGCAACAATCGATCATCACTTTTGAAGAAGCGCTGCACGAGGCGGAAGACAGCGCCGGCGAAATGCTCACGGCGCGTTTCTATTTCGATTACGGCGCGGCGGCGGAACAAGCCGGTTTTTACGACAAAGCGGCTGATCTCGTGCGACGCTCGATCGCGCTTGATCCGGCGAACGCAGCCGAAGCCTACAATTTCATCGGTTACATGTGGGTCGAACACAATCTTCACCTCGAAGAAGGCGAAGAGATGATCAAGAAGGCGCTCGAGCTCGATCCCAACAATGGCGCTTACCTGGACAGCCTGGGTTGGCTAAATTTTCGCAAAGGAAAATTCGAAGAGGCGCTCAATAATTTGCAGCGCGCCATCACCAGTTTGAATCGCGATGATCCTGTGGTTTTCGAGCACCTGGGCGACGTGTATGCGAAATTGAATCGCGTTCCACAGGCGCTGGAATATTGGCAGAAAGCCAGCGCGCTCGATCCCGACAACAAGAGTTTGGCCGACAAAATCGAAAGCACGAAGACCAAGATGAGCAAAGGCGAACCGCAAAAAGGTCCGCCGTTTTGAGCACTCGTTAGGCACGGCGCACATGCCGACCCACCCAAAATATCCAACGCCCTGGCAGCGAAAAACTGTCTGGGCTGCGCTCTCGGCCATTTGCATCGTCCTCCTCATCGGGATCGTCGGTTCGGTCATTTATGTGGGCGGGCATTTAATTGGGTTCCTGCAACCGATCCTCATTCCCGTCGCCATCGCAGTTATCCTCGCCTACCTGCTCGATCCACTCGTGACGCATTTGAGTGAGCGGCGCATGAGTCGCACCAAAGCGATCATACTTCTCTTCGCTATCGCCTTTCTCGGGTTCGCTGCCCTCCTCGCATGGCTGGTGCCGACCATTTCGCTGCAAAGCGCCGCGCTCGTGCGCGAATTGCCGAACTACACCAGTCGCGCGCGCGATCAGGCGGTCGATCTCATTTATCGCTACAACAACAGCTTCGGCCATCCCGCCACTGGCAAAGCAACTTCGCCGTCGAAAAGTTTTGTCGATTGGCTCCTGGCCACGCCAACACCGGCCCCGAGCGCCACACCGGCCAGCACCCCGCCCGAGGCAAAGCCGAATCAAAACGCGGAGGTCGCGCCTAACGAGTCCATCGGTCCTTCTACACCGCGTATCAGTTCCGTGGAACGGCAGCGCATTCAAAGTTGGGTCGAGCAGCAGTTGCCCAATGTGCAGCGGCAGCTTCCGCTTTTGACCGAAAAGATTTGGGCCATCCTCAAGACCAGCATTGGCGGATTTTTGGGCGTGACCGGTTTTTTACTCAGTCTGGTGATGGTGCCGATCTATCTTTTCTTTTTGCTCAAAGAGCGCCCCGCGATCGAGCGACGCTGGAAAGAATATCTGCCGCTGCGCAATTCACCGCTCAAAGACGAAGTCGCGATCGTCCTGGGCCAGATCAATAACTATGTCATCGCCTACTTCCGCGGACAACTTCTCGTCTGTCTCATAGACGGTATTCTCATCGGCACGAGCCTGTTCTTGTTAGGCCTGAATTTCGCGCCGCTCATCGGTGTGTTGGTTGTGTTCCTCACCATGATTCCGTACCTCGGCATCGTGATTTGCTGGGTGCCAGCGGTTCTAATCGCCACCGCGCAATGGGGCGATTGGGCCCATCCGCTTTTAGTCACCGTGGTTTTTTTCGGAGTACAGAATTTAGAGGCAATTTTCATCGCGCCAAAAATTGTCGGCGAATCAGTCGGCCTTCACCCCATGACGGTCATCGTCTCGATTTTTGTTTGGGGATTACTCATCGGCGGTTTGCTCGGGCCAATCCTCGCTGTGCCTTTGACTGCGACGATTAAGGTTTTACTCGCGCGTTATGTCTGGGGTCGGCGTTTACGCGAACGCGTCGAAGAACAAATCGAAGACGTTCCCGTGCTTAGGTCAGCTGAAGAAGAGGCGCTCGCCTAGCGCCGAGGCAGTTGCCAAGGAGCGCGCGTGCAAGGATAGAACCCGCGTCCATGGCGCATCAGGTAAAACGCGTGCGGCGCAAACGCCGCCATCATCGTCCTCGGACGCAGATTTTCACCGGCCGAAAAGCAATTTATTTGGGCGCTGCGGTTTTTGGACTGTTGTTTGGTTTGCTATTTTTAAATTACGGACCGCGCACTTATCGCAGTTGGCGCGAATCGCGTCTGCAACACCGCGCCTCGGAGTTGCTGCAGAAAAACGATCCGGAGGGAGCGACGCAGGCTGCGCGTGAAATGCTGAGCATTCAGCCTGAGTCGGTCGCGGCTTTTCAAATTTTAGCTGACGCCACCGAGCGACAAAACAAACCAGAAACCGTCGCCTGGCGCGCGCAGATCGCGCGAATTTTTCCGCACAATCTCGACGCGCAGTTGAATCTCGCTTCGGCCGCGCTGCGTTTTAGTCAGCTCGATACCGTTCGCCATGCGCTCGAAAGGGTTGATCCCGAGGATCGTGAGAAAGCAGCCTATCACGTCGTGGCCGGCTGGCTGGCGCGCGCCGAAGGCAACGATGCGGCTGTGGAAGAACACTTTGCCGCGGCCGTCAAACAAGAGCCGGGCAATGATCTTTACCAATTCAATTTCGCCATCCTGCAAATTCGCTCGCCCGACCCGGAAAAAAATTCCAGCGCGCGCGAAACGCTCGAACGGCTGAGCAAGGTCCCTGGTTATCGCGCGGGTTCGTTGCGCGCGCTTTTGAGCGACGCCGTCCAGCGCAACGATCTCGAAGGCGCGGACCAGCTCGCGCAGAACCTGCAAATGAACCAGCAGGTAACTTTCGCCGATTACCTGTTGTGTCTCGAATTCTATCGCAAGCTCGACGAAAAAAAATTCGGCGCGCTCCTGGAAAAAGTAAAACCAGTCGCCGCGCGCGATCCGGGGAGTGTCGGGCAATTAATGGAATGGATGAATCGAAATGGTCTTCCGTCCGAAGTCTTGAAATGGAACGACAAGCTTTCCTCCGACCTCACGACCGTACCGCCCGCGGCAGTCGCGATCGCCGACGCCTTCGCCGCGGTGAAAAATTGGTCGCGCTTAAAACGATGGACGCGCAGCGCCAACTGGGGCGAGTTCGAATATCTGCGTTTCGCCTATCAGGCCTTCGCCGCACGGCAATCGCGCCAATCCGCCTCCGAGGCAGAATTTGATTCGCTCTGGCAATCGGCCGAACGCGCGGCCACAGAACATCCGGACCACGAGGCCGTGCTCGCGCGCCTGGCGACGAAGTGGGGCCTAACGAGTGAAGCAACCGCGCTCTGGAAACGCGTGACCAAAGATGCACGCCTGCGCCGAGAGGCGCTCGACGCGCTCTTCAAAACTTATCGCACGAGCAACGAGTTGCCGGAGTTGTTACAAATCGCGAAACAGCTGCACGAGAATTCGCCGCACGAAGCTTCGCTGGCCTGCACTTACGCCCGGCTCGCCTTGCTCCTCGCGCCCAACACCGAAGACGGGCAACGCGTCGCGAAGGAAGCGCACGAAGCGACACCGACCGACCCAGGTTGCGCAGTGACTTACGCTTTCGCGCTCTACGGCACCGGACGAACAAGCGAAGGTCTCGAGATTCTGCGGAAGTTGCCTAACGAGCAGTTGCACGATCCGCATGCGGCCGTTTATGTCGCGCTCCTGTTTCTCGATAACTATGAACCGGAGGCCGCGCGCGAATTCATCGAGGCCGCGCAAAAAGGCCCGCTTTATCTGGAAGAGAAAAAACTGCTCAGCGAAGGGCTCGCAAAAATGTCTGCACCGGGATCATCGACCGGTGCCGCTTCCCTCCTGGACAATTTATCAATGCCTATCCCTTCCGTGACTCCGCGCCCTTCTTCATCGCCGCTTCCCGCGACAAACAAGATCGAACCCCCAGGTTCGACGCCGGTCGTCCATCCGCTACTTCGGGATAGCGGTTGAGGCGTTAGCTTGCATTGCATGTTCGACCAGCATCGCAGCTATCGGTTCGGTCCCTTTGTCCAACGCGGCCGTCGCTTTATTCAAGCGCTGAGATTCTCCGGACGCGAGCGCTGCGCGGACCTCGCTCGCCAGCGCTTCGATTTCTTGTTTTTCCTTGGGATCAATCTCATCGCCTAACGAGTGGAAGGCCTGCCCCAGCGCGCTGATCATTTCTTCGGCCTTTAGTTTGGCCTCAACCCAGACTCGTTCCGACATGTCGTCGAAAGCGTGATCGAGTGATTCCGCGATCATCGCTTCGACTGCTTCGTCCGAAACGTCGATCGCGCTGTTAATCTCGACGATTTTTTCCCGACCTGTTTTTGTGTCACGCGCCAGTACGTGCAAAATCCCATTGGCGTCGATTTCGAACTGTACGCCCAGACGCGCGACGCCTTTCGGCGCGGCCTCGAATTCGAGCTCCAGTTTGCCTAACGACCAGTTGTCGCGCGCCATCTCCCGTTCGCCTTGCAAGACATTCAGACGCATGGCGCGCTGATAATCGACCGCGGTGGTAAACATTTCGCCGGCTTTGACCGGAATGGTGGAGTTGCGCGGAATAATGACGTTCATTAACCCACCAAAAGTTTCGATGCCTAACGAGAGCGGCGTGACATCGAGCAAGACGACATCGCGCACCGCTCCGGAAAGGATGCCCGCCTGGATGGTGGCGCCAATTGCCACCGCTTCGTCGGGATTTTGCGAGACGTTCGGCTCGCGCTCGAAAAGGTTGGCCACGAATTCTCGCACCAGCGGCATTCGCGTCACGCCACCAACAAGAATTACTTCGTCCAAATCCCGCGGCTTCAATTTCGCGTCGGCTAGCGCGCGTAAACAGTATGGACGAGTCATCTCCACTATTGGCCGGGAAATCTTCTCTAGATCATCCCGATTCAGATTGAGATGGAAATTCGTCGTGCCATCGAGAAATGGAAGATCGACCGAAGTTTTTTCTTCGACTGAGAGCTGATGTTTCGCCTGGATGAGAGCTTCTAAAACGCGCGCCTTTGCTTCGGCATTCGTCATTCGCGATTCGTCAATACTGGCCAGCAGCGCCTGATCGAGATCATCGCCGCCCAGGCGAGTGTTTCCATTCGTCGATAACACTTCGAAGACGCCTTCGTTCAACTCGAGAATCGAAATATCAAAGGTTCCGCCGCCGAAATCGTAGACCGCTATTTTCGCGCGCGCGCCAAGTTTATCGAGCCCGTAGGCCAGTGCTGCGGCAGTTGGCTCGTTGATGATACGTTCGACGGTGATGTCAGCTATTTCCCCCGCACGCTTGGTCGCACTCCGTTGCGCATCGTTGAAGTAGGCGGGAACGGTGATGACAGCGCGATTAACTTGACGACCAAGAGCAGCTTCGGCGTTCGTTTTTAGCTTTCGTAAAATGAGCGCGGAAATTTCTTCCGGCGAGAACTCACGATCCTCGATAACAATCCGGACTGATGCTGCTTTGCTGCAACGCAACCGGTAAGCGAGATTGTCAGCCGCCAATTCATCGCCACGCAAACCCATCAAGCGCTTAACGGAATAAATTGTCTCAGCCGAATGAAGTGCTCGCGCGCGCGTCGCCGGCCGTCCGACCAGAGGCTCAGCATTTTTTGGAAAAGAGACGACTGAGGGCAGAAGTCGTTCGCCGTCAGCGTCCGCCAGCAGCACGGGAAAACCTGATTCCATGATGCCGATGAGCGAATTGGTCGTGCCGAGATCGATGCCAGCGATGTCATCCATAATTCAAAGTGCCTAACGAGAGCTTTCTGCAAGCGAGCGTTGCGCGAGAATCTGCCAAGCTTTCACATCTGCCCGCGTGATAATTTTCATCGGATGGGCGATGAGCGCGAGTCCCGTGAAGGTCACGCGCTCGAACGGCAGTGCGATGGTTCCGCGGATCTCGTTCTTTTTTGCTTCGGGCATTTCTTTGTAAAGCAAACTCAGATGCGGGTCGAAGTCACCAGACTGAGGTAATCTCAATGCTTCGTTTACTGATCGTCGCAATTGATCCAACTCCTCCGAAGGTCGGAAGCGAACAAAGAGCGTCTTAGTGAAACGCGCGGAAACTTCGATCGAGCCGATTTCCAGCTGGTAAGTCGTGCGTGCCGGAGTCTCCGCGAGAACTTGCCGTGCAGCGTCCTCGTTCATTCCGCCGTCGCACAACGTCAGATGAGGTTCAAAGATTGGCGCGTCAAAGCGAGCCGCTAACGCTCGGATAAGCGAGGCGAAGAATTTTTGCTCGCGCGCTGCTGGCAATAACCAGACGGCGAGGCGCTGAGAACTTTGATCCACCAAGCGGAAGGAAGCAGCGCGATTGCTTTCCGCCAAAAAAAAATCACGCGCCCACAGGCGGCGCGTGTTTGAAACCGTTGGCGATGTCTCGCCCCGGCATTACGCTCGGGGCGAGACACGCCTAATTGTTCCAGGAGGATTTTCTGGGTTTGATTACTTCCACGGCAATCAGTCGGGGAGCCGTGCGCTTCATAAAGGTGGCAATCACCTCAGCAAGCGATATGCCGCGGAGCTGAAAACATTCTTAAACCGTTGGAGAATGGTTTCTTATAGATTAATAAAAAAATCGATGGCCGTCGCATTTCTGAAGTAAGCGTAATAGTTTCCGACGATTTCCTAATTTCCCGAAACAGTCACAGGTGCTATCTTCGACGATGCCGACCAACGTTCTCGGAACGGAATTGCGCTGCTGCTGCCGCGATCCGCTCACTGGATTTTATCGCGACGGTTACTGCCGCACCGGACCGGAAGATGTCGGGCTGCATACCGTTTGTGTTTTGGTCGACGAGGATTTTCTCGACTTTTCGGCTCTGGATGGAAACGACCTCATTACGCCCCACCCGGAGTACGGTTTTCCTGGATTAAAACCTGGCGATAAATGGTGCGTGTGCGTGACACGTTGGAAAGCCGCGCTGAAACGCGGACTCGCGGGAAAGGTTGATCTCGAAGCGACGCATTCATCCGCGCTCGAGTTCGTCACCTTGGAGGAACTCCAAGCGCATGCAGTTTGATCGAGTTCTCTTTCCGGCGACGGTAAGCGCGATTTGAAACTACCGTTCAGCCTCTTCCTCGCGCTGCGCTACCTCAAACCAAAGCGCACTTTCGTTTCGATCATCACCCTGATTTCGATCCTCGGTGTCATGCTCGGTGTGACTGTTCTGATCCTAGTCATTTCGGTCATGACCGGGTTCGATCGCGAGCTTCGCCAAAAGGTGATCGATTTCGACGCGCACATTCTCGTTTCCTCCCAGGATGTGTTGCGCGATTGGCGCGATCTGACGGTGAAGATTCGAAACACGCCCGGCGTGGTGGCTACTGCGCCTTACGTGCAAGGTCCGGTGATCGCGGAATTCCAAGGCCAACGGCTCGCACCCCTGATTCGCGGAATTGATCCCGACGAAGAAGAGAAGGTCGTGCCGATTCACAAATTCATTAAGCGCGGCGAATTCAATCTCGAAGGCGACACCGCGGTCATCGGCGTGGAGCTGGCGCGCAAACTCCAGATCGATGTAGGCGATCAGCTGACGGTTTATTCGCCTGGTAATCTCAACCAAATCATGGAGGGGATAAAAAAACTCGATGACAAAGAAGGCGCGGCGCGGCAGGCGGCGATCGATGAATTGCGCGAAGTCGTCCTGCCGAAAGATCTGACCATCACCGGCATTTTCGAAACCGGACATTACCTGCACGATTCCGAGTTCATCCTCGTGCCGGTGCACATCGGGCAGGAACTTTACAACCTCGGCGACGCACTTCACGGCCTAACCGTTCGGACTGTTGATCCCTATGCGGCGCAGGGAGTGAAGGAAGCACTCGAGCGTTTCCTCACCGCGCCCGAATACGCGCAGACCTGGATCGAAATGAACAATCAATATTTCGAAGCGGTGCGACTCGAACGGACCGTGATGTTTTTTCTCCTCTTCTTCATCGTGGTGGTCGCGGCTTTCGGCATCATGAGCACGCTCATCACCGTCACCGTGCAAAAGACGCGCGAGATCGGAATCATCAAGGCGATCGGCGCGGATAATTGGCAGATCATCTGGGTATTTCTGGCGCAAGGAATGATTGTCGGACTTTTCGGAACGCTCACCGGCCTGGGCCTGGGCATGACGCTGATCCGGTACCGAAACGAATTCAGTCACTGGCTCTCTTCGACCTTAGGCATCGAAGTTTTCCCCAGGCAGATCTATCAGTTTTCGCAGATTCCCGCGGAAGTGATTCCGAGTGATGTGGCGAAAATTTGCGTCATCGCTTTTATCATCTGTTCGCTCGCCGCATTGTTGCCCGCCTATAACGCGGCCCGCAAAGATCCAGTTGAAGCATTGCGCTTCGAGTAGTTGCGTTGCACATGCGCGCGCTTGTTTTTTCGGTCAGCTATTTTTTCCTTCTCACTACTCTTCAAGCGCAAGTTGACCGCATTACCGGTCAACCATTCGCCACCCGTTCTGAAGTTCTGGCGCGACATGGAATGGTTTGTACCAGTGTTCCCGCGGCGAGCCAGGTTGGTCTCGATGTCTTAAAGCGAGGCGGCAACGCGGTCGACGCCGCCATTGCTGCGAATGCGACGCTCGGTCTGATGGAGCCGGTTTCCAACGGCATCGGCGGCGATCTTTTCGCGATCGTTTACAGCGCGAAGGAAAACAAACTTTACGGACTCAACGCCAGCGGGCGTTCGCCGCTTGGTTTGAGTTACGACGGCATGAAGGCCGAGCTGGCGAAATTAAAACGCGAGACAATTCCGCCCCGCGGCATGTTGCCGATCAGCGTGGCGGGAGCGGTCGATGGCTGGGCCGAGCTCCAAAAGAAGTTCGGCAAGCTCTCGTTAGGGGACGATCTCTCCGGCGCGATTCATTATGCGGAAGAAGGTTTTCCCGTTACGGAATTGATCGCCTTCTACTGGCATTTCGGTCCCGAGCTCTACAAAGATCAGCCCGGCGGATTTTTCCAAACCTACACGCTCGATGGCAAAGGTCGCACGCCAGCGAAAGGCGACATCTTCAAGAACCCCGACCTCGCGCATTCCTTGAAGTTGATCGGCGAGAAGGGACGCGACGCTTATTACAAAGGCGAAATCGCGGACAAGATCGATGCCTTCATGCAGGCAAATGGCGGCTTTCTGCGCAAAGCCGATTTCGAGAAACACACCAGCACCTGGATCGATCCAGTATCCGTCAGCTACCGTGGTTTCGACGTTTTCGAACTACCCCCGAATGGTCAGGGCATCGCCACGCTGCAAATGCTGAACATGCTCGAGACCTACAACCTGCGCGCGATGGGGCGCAATTCCGCCGCCACCTTGCACACCATGGTCGAAGCGAAAAAAATCGCGTGGGCCGACCGCGCAAAATTTTACGCCGATCCCGCCTTCGCAAAAATTCCGCTGAAGAGTTTGCTCTCGAAAGAGTATGCCGCGGAGCGCCGGAAGTTAATCGATCAAAACAAAGCCGCGAAAACCGTCGCGCCTGGTAATCCCGCGCTCGATCAAGGTGACACGATATATATGTGCACAGCGGACGATGAAGGAAACATGGTCAGCCTCATCCAAAGCAACTACCGCGGAATGGGTAGCGGCATCGTCGTGCCCGGACTCGGCTTCATGTTTCAGGATCGCGGCGAGCTTTTCTCGATGGAATCGGGCCACGCCAATGTTTATGCGCCCGGCAAGCGTCCGTTCCACACCATTATTCCCGGCTTCGTCATGAAAGACGGAAAACCGTGGGAAGCATTCGGCGTTATGGGCGGCGGCATGCAGCCGCAAGGCCACGTGCAGGTGCTCGTAAACCAGATCGATTTCGGATTGAACGTGCAGGAAGCCGGCGACGCGTCGCGTTGGCAACATGAAGGCGACAACGAGCCGACCGGCGAAAAAATGAAGGAAGGCGGCTACGTGAATCTGGAGAGCGGCATCCCGTGGGAAGTTGTGAGTGAGTTAAAGCGCAAAGGTCACGATGTGCGTTACGATCTGGGTGGTTACGGAGGCTACCAGGCGATCAAAGTCGAAATGCACGATGGTCAGCGTGTTTATGTCGGCGCGAGTGAGGGCCGCAAAGACGGACAGGCGGCAGGATATTAGTTTGGGTTGCCTAACGAGTGGTTACAGATCCCACTTCTTGGGCAGTTTTTGTTTCGAGGTTAAGACTGCTTCAAACAGATCGCCGAATTTTTCGACTCGTTGCAGTGTTTGATCGGACGTGAAGGTAAGCATCTCCGGCTTCTTTTTTTTCAAACAAGCTCCTACTTCGTCCCACGTAATCGGCGTTGAGACGGTCGGCCGTTCCTTGGCGCGCAACGAGTAAACACTTACCGTCGTCTTGTGTTCGTCGTTCTGACTCCAATCGACCAACACCTTTCCGGTGCGCAGCGATTTCAACATCTTGTGCACGACGCGATCCGGATGCTCGCGCTCAAGATGTTCAGCCAAGGCACGCGAGAGTGCTTTTGTTTGGTCGAAAGTAGCGGGCGTATTCAACGGTACATAAACCTGCAGGCCTTTCGAGCCGCTCGTTTTCGTAAACGACTTCAATTTCATTTCGCCTAACAAGTCCTTCAGCCAAAGCCCGACCTGACAGCATTGCACGATGTCGGCCGGCGGACCGGGGTCGAGGTCGAAAACCATCATGGTCGGCTTGGCCACATCCTTCTTTTTCGCGAGCGACGTGTGCAGCTCGATATCGGCGAGATTAGCCGCCCAGACGAGCGTCGGCAGATCCTGCGCCAGGCAATAATGCATGTCGCGCTGATTGCCGTGACTCCAGACCTTCGCCGTTTTCACCCAGCCCGGTCGATGCGACGGACAATTCTTTTCGTAGAAAAACTCCTGCTCCACACCATTCGGATAACGCTTCAAAGTCAGCGGCCGATCCTTCAAATGCGGAATCAACACCGGCCCAATCCGCACGTAATAATCGATCATTTCCCCTTTGGTAAATCCGGTCTTCGGCCAAAGGACTTTATCGAGATTGGAGACTGGGAGTTTCCGGCCTTCCACGATCAATTCGGTTTTTTTGCTCATGAAAAAAATCGCTCCGGCGAAAGCATTGGCTGCGGCTGGCAGATGCGCGCGACGCAATGTTCCCAACTCTCGTGTCCGCTTAAAATTTCGATCTCCACCCGCAAGAAATAAATCGGCACTTCCGGGTTCATCAGCCGTGGAAAACGCACGGCATCTTTCTCTGTCGTGACAATCATTTCCAAATCGCGACGCACGCAGCGATTGATGAACGATTGCAGCTCGTTCTCCGTGTAGCGGTGATGATCTGCGTAGCGTTTCGAAATTTCGATTTTCGCACCGAGATCGCGCAGTCCGTCCTCAAAACTTTCCGGACGCGCGATGCCGCTGATCGAGCCAACGTAAGTTTCGCGTAATCGTTCCAGCGGCAGCTGCTCGCCTGTAAGAATATTCTGCAAATGCAGCGGCTTGTGCGCGCATTCGATGATTTCCGCTGTGCGGTTGTATTCCCGAATGCGTTCGATTAACGACTCGTTAGACTCACTCGTGCTTTTGGTAATGAAGATGTAGCTGGCCCGTCGCAAATTTCGCGGCGGTTCGCGCAACGTTCCGCGTGGAAGGAGATATTCGTTTCCGAACGGCGCCTGCCGGTCGATCAGCACGATGTCCAGTCGATGTTTGAGATGCAGATACTGCAGCCCGTCGTCGAGCAGCAGTGTGTCGGCTTTCATTTCCTTGATCGCGAAGAGGCCGCTTTTCACCCGGTCCTTGTCCACCAGCACGATCACGTCTTTCAAATTGTTCGCCAGCATGTAGGGCTCGTCACCGGCGGTGAGCGAATCGAGCAGCAGTGATTTTCCATCGGAAACGATGCGCGGCGGTGCAGGAATTTTTTTGCGAAACCACTTGTTAGGCACGTGTCGCGGCACGCTTTTGTAACCGCGGCTCAAGATCGCCACACGGCGTCCACCGCTGCGCAAGGCGCGCGCGAATTTTTCCACGATCGGCGTCTTGCCCGTACCGCCGACCGTGAGATTTCCAATGCTGATGACCAGACAGCCAAGCGCGCGCTCGCGAAAAATGCGATGGCGATAGAGGAAAAGACGCAATTGCACGATGCGTTCGTAAAGAAAGGAAAGTCCATGCAGGAAAATGCGCAGCAGCGATGCGCGAAAGCCGTGCCGCCGCTCGAGAATCACGTCGATGGCAAATTGCTCGAGGCTTTCCGTGCGCTGACTCATCGACGCCGAACCTGAAATGTTGGCCGGCGGGTTTGCAAAAGAATCGCGCCCTGGTTGTCCGCCATCGCCACGACCGTCTCTACTTTCGCGTCGCCCGCGGCGGCCTTCATGGCCTTGGCGATTTCCTCCGGCGACGCCAGAGTAACCGCCGCAATGGTAGAACCAGACCCGCTCAGAAACGCTCCGAGTGCGCCCGCTTCTTCGGCGGCGGCAAGGACTTCGTCGAAAAACGGCACCAGCCTTTTGCGAAATGGTTGATGTAGATTATCGCGGAAGGCGCCGCGCAGATTTTCGTATTTCTCGGAAGCGAAGGCGGCGGTGATCGCGCAGGCGTTCGCACAACTTTCGACCGCTTTTTCACGGGAAATTTTTTCGGGCAGCAACTCGCGCGCTTCTTCTGTGCGCACTTCGAAATCAGGAATCAGCAAAACGAATTTTAACGCCGCCGAAACCGAAAACCGTTGCCGCATCGTTCCACGCGCGACATTGAAGCCACCAAACTCTGCCGGCGCAGCATTGTCCGGATGGCCTTCGAGATCGGCGCAGAGTTCGAAAACTTCCTTGGGTTGAAGCGACGCGCCGGAAAGCGAATTGAGTCCGTGTAGGAGACCGAGCCGGACCGTTACGCTGCTGCCTAACCCGCGAGAAATCGGCACCTCACCGTCAATTGAAACCGAAAACGGAAATGCTTCCGCCCGGCTGCAGGCAAAAAAAAGTTCGGCTGCCTCACGCATCATCGAGCCATTAGGCAACCCGTCACCGCGCCGGACGGTGACATGATTATACATACGCAGCGCAACGCCCAGGCAATCGAAGCCGGGACCGAGATTAGAAGTGCTGGCGGGAACGCGAACGGTGACTTGTTGCATTTGTAACCGCGCAGAGGATAGCTGCTTCGCGTTTCTTCACAAAACATGAGGATGTCCGAATGGATCGACACCGCCATGGTGAAGGCATTCGCGGCCGAGCAGACGGACGCTTACCGGCTCTGCACTTTCGACGACGGCTGGGTAGAACGTTTCGGCAGTGACGTCCTCATCTCGCACAAGATCGAGGCCGCGCGCGAGCGCCTAACGAACGAGCTCGCGATCTGGTCGCTGGCGAATGAGTTCAAATTCACGCGAATTTTTGCGCGCTTTCTCCCGAAAAAGAACGCGGAGCGCGTTGCCCCGCAGCTCGTGGTGGGAGATGGACAATCAAATCTCCAAACGATCGCGAGCGAACGTTTCCTTCGTTACGGAATCGATTTCGAGAGTGGATATTCCGTCGGACTTTTTCCCGATCAGCGCGAAAACCGTTCGTATGTGCAGACCGCAAAACCTCGTACGTTGCTAAACTGTTTCGCTTACACCTGTGCCTTTTCCGTGGCCGCTGCCCATGTCGGCGCGAAAACGATGAACGTTGATCTCTCGAAAAAATCCCTCGCCCGCGGCAAAGAAAATTTCGCGCTAAATTCCATTCTCACCGACGGCCATCGCTTCATTGCCGACGATGTGATGGAAGTCCTGCCCCGCTTCGCGCGCAAAGGCGAAAAATTCGACAGTATCATTCTCGATCCGCCTACTTTCTCGCGTTCCCACGAAGGCAAAGCATTTCAGGTCGAACAGGATTTCGAGAAATTATTATCGCTCGCCCTGGAGATCGCCGAACGCGACGGGCATATTTTGCTCTCGACGAATTGCACGAGTTTAAACGAACACGCGCTAGAAGTGATGGCGAAATTCTGCCTCAAATCCTCGCGACGCGCCGGGAATCTGCATCGTCAACCGTGCCCGACTGAGTTTCCTGCCAACACGGCCGCGAGCACTGTCTGGTTGACACTGCGCTGAGGTGTTCCAGTTTTTAAAACACGCAAAGACTTCGCCGGATGCGAAGTAAGATAAAAATGGACGAACAAGTTTCTCAAACCCAGGATTTCGCCGAGCGCGGCCTGCAATACACTCGCGAGCAATTCGGACAACTGCTCGAACAAACCGAAGATTATGTGCGCGAAAATCCTACGCGCGCCGTCGCCTGCGCGCTGGTCGCCGGATTAGTCATTGATCGCCTGCCAGTCTTCCGCATCGCGGGTGGCCTGACGCGGTTGGCCCTAATGGCGATGAAGCCCGCGATTCTGATTTACGGCGCGACCAAGATTTATCAGGCGACCCAGCGCGACGAGATCTAGTTCCGCCGCGCTTAATCGAGGGTGAAGCCGATCTTCACCGTCACCTGCCAGTGCGCGATCTTGCCGTCCTCGACATGACCGCGCGTTTCGGTCACTTCGAACCAGCGCATGTTGCGGATGGTTTTCTCCGCCCGCGCGAGCGCGTTCGCGACCGCGTCCTCGATGCTCGTGGGCGATGAACCAACCAATTCGATCTTCTTGTAAGTGTGATCGCTCATGTTTTGAGCGTGACTGCGTTTGCGACGCGGAACAAATTAAAACTCATGAGTAACGACATCGAGTCGCATTTGATCGAGAATCGGGTCTTTAAGCCGGCGAAGAGTTTTTCGAAAAACGCGCGGATCAAATCGCTCGAGCAATACCGGCGGATGTATCGCGAGTCGATCAAATCGCCGGAGAAATTTTGGGCACGAGAAGCGCGCGAGTTGGTTTGGAACAAGCCGTGGAAAAAGGTGCTCGAATGGAAAGCGCCGTTTGCGAAATGGTTCGTGGGCGGACAGCTGAATCTTTCGGAGAACTGTCTTGATCGGCATCTGCACGGATCGACGCGCAACAAGGCCGCAATAATTTGGGAAGGTGAGCCGGGCGAGAAACGCACCATCACTTATCAGCAATTGCATCGTGATGTTTGCCGTTTCGCGAATGTCTTGAAGCGAAACAAGATTCGCAAAGGCGATCGCGTTATTATTTATATGCCGGCGATTCCGGAGGCGGCCATTGCCATGCTGGCTTGCGCGCGCATTGGGGCGGTGCATTCGGTCGTCTTTGGTGGATTCAGCGCGGATAGCATTCGCGATCGCATCGCGGACAGCGGTGCGACCGCTGTCATCACAGCGGATGGCGGTTATCGCCGCGGCACAATTCTTCCGCTGAAAAAACATGTCGATGATGCAT
This sequence comes from Chthoniobacterales bacterium, assembly GCA_038237435.1. Classification (GTDB taxonomy): domain Bacteria; phylum Verrucomicrobiota; class Verrucomicrobiia; order Chthoniobacterales; family UBA10450; genus JACCTI01. The sequence goes on along the minus strand of JBBRYT010000004.1, from coordinate 59,120 downwards.
TACGCGGCGAGACGACGATCAAACGCGTCATCGTTTTCAAACGCGCCGGCACTGACGTGCACATCGAAGAAGGGCGCGACGTCTGGTGGCATCGCGAGTTGGAATATGTGGATGCCAACTGTCCGCCCACGCCGCTCGATTCGGAGCATCCGCTTTTCATTCTCTACACGAGCGGCTCGACCGGAAAGCCGAAAGGAATTTTGCACACGACCGGCGGCTATTTGGTCGGCGCGTATTGCACGACGAAATACGTCTTCGATCTGCGCGACGACGACGTTTATTGGTGCACGGCCGACATCGGTTGGGTCACCGGACACAGCTATGTCGTCTACGGACCGCTCGCGAATGGCGCGACCACTTTGATGTATGAAGGCGCGCCGAATTGGCCAGAGCCGGATCGTTTTTGGCGGATCATCGAAGAATACGCCGTCAGCATTCTCTATACGGCGCCGACGGCGATCCGCGCATTCATTCGCTGGGGCGATCAGTGGGTGAAGAAACACGATCTGTCGTCGTTGCGTTTGTTAGGCAGCGTGGGCGAGCCGATCAATCCCGAAGCGTGGATGTGGTATCACAGGTCGATCGGTGGCGGTCGTTGTCCAATCGTCGACACGTGGTGGCAAACGGAAACCGGGGGGATCATGATTACGCCGTTGCCCGGAGCGACGCCGACGAAACCGGGAAGCGGAACCTTGCCGTTCTTCGGCGTCGATGCCGCGATCGTCGATGAACAGGGAAAAGAAGTCGGACCGAATGTCGGCGGTAAACTAATCATCAGGCGGCCGTGGCCTTCGATGTTGCGCACCATTTACGGCGACAAAGAACGTTACAAGAAACAATACTGGAGCGAATTCAAAGGCTGCTATCTCACCGGCGACGGCGCGCGTCGCGACAAGGACGGATATTTTTGGATCGTCGGTCGCATCGACGACGTGCTCAACGTTGCGGGTCATCGTTTAGGCACCTCGGAACTGGAAAGCGCACTCGTTAGTCATCCGAAAGTTGCGGAAGCCGCGATTGTAGGCCGACCGGATGAAATGAAAGGACAAGGCGTAGTCGCGTTTGTCACCTTGAAGACAGGCATCAAAGCTACGCCGGAACTGAAAGAAGAATTGCGCGCCCACGTCGGGAAACAGATCGGCGCGATCGCGAAGCCGGACGAAGTTCGCTTCGCGGAAGCGCTGCCGAAAACCCGCAGCGGAAAAATCATGCGGCGTCTGTTGAAAGAAATTGCCAGTGGCAAAACCATCACCGGCGACACGACGACCCTGGAAGATTTCAGCGTACTCGCGAAGTTGAGCGAGGAAGAATAGAGTAGCGCGTGAGCTACATCCGGACAGGGCTGCGCGAGCTCGGACTAAAAATTCGCCGGCAGCGAACGCGCATGGCCTTGCGTCATGAGAAGCGCGTCCTGCAACGGGCAGAAATCGCGCTCGGTCGCGAAGGCGTAAATCAGGCTGGGAACTTTCCGGAGCTACGCAACGAGATCGTCGCGCTCAAGAAACTCGAGCAAGAGCAGAAGGAAGTCACAGTCCGGATCGCGCAGATCGAAGAGAGTCTGAAGAAAATCGAAACGCAGCGGCAGCAAAATGCGAAAGAACAAAACGAGGCAACCACGAAACTGGAAGAGGAGAAAAAACCCATTCTACAGAAGCGGACGGAAACAAAAGCCGCCGCTGATCTTTGCGATCGAGAATTAAGTGGGGTGGAACGCCGTTTACAGGACACCGATGCGGTTGATCGTGCGCTGCTCGAGAGAATCTCCGCGCTACAGGCGAAAATTCCCCCACCCGACGACGTCGAAACGCAGATGGCCGGACTCAGCACAAAGCGAGCAAAGCTACCGGATCAACGCGCGGAAATTGTCCGGGCCCGACTTGGAGCCGCGGAAGCATGCCGGCAAGCGAAGGAGAAACTGACGCTGCAAGATTCGGCTCTCGAGGAGATCGACAAAAAAATCGCACGGGTGCGCGAAGAGTTCGAATCGAAAGATCGCACGCTTAACGAAAATGCGCGGACGCAACAAGAGGCGTTGAAAGAACAGCGCACGCATCATCAAACCGTCGAGGAGCGAAAAAATCCGGCTTACCTCAATATTGGCCGTCATCTCGGGACGCAGGAAATCGCGCCGCCCAGCGCGCCGCATTTGCTCGAAGGTGTGCGCACTCATCGCACGGCCGTGCAGCGTCATACGGCGCACAAAGAAGAACTGGCGATTCTTTCCGGCCAAATCGACAAGCAAGAGCTGCGGAAATTTTATTTCAGCGTTTTGTCGGTGGGAATTCTGCTCGCGATTATCCTGCCGCTGATTTTTCAATCGCCGCCCAAGCGCGAATGGCTGCCTCACGAAACGGAAGCGATCCTTTCCGTGAATACACAAAAGCTGCAAAGCGACGAACTACCGAAGCGGTGGGAAAAAGAAAAATCGGACGAATGGCAAACCATCTGGGCAGGCCTGGTCGCGAATGCGCAGCAAACGCCGGTGTTGAACCTGGCGAAAGATTCGCTGCGTGTGACGCGCGGCCTAACCACTGATAGCAGCGGCCGCGTGCGCGAGTTCGTGTTAGTGCAGGCGAAAGACGACGTCGCGCCGGTCGTAAAATCGCTGAACAAAGAACAAGGTTTCGAGCGACAATCAGTGAGTGGCCTGCCGACGTGGCAGCGGGAAAATTTTGCGCTGGCGCGGGTGGGCCCGCGCACCCTCGCGGTCGGCGCGCCAGCCGAAGTGCAGGAGCTGGCGCGTGTTCGTCTCGGGATTCAACAAGATCTAAAGATCACGGGAAATTTGTTCGAACGCTTTCAGGCGCTCGATCAGGAAACGGCTTTGCGTTTGATCTCAAGTAATCCGCCAAATCTGGCGCGCTACTTCAATCCGATTTTCACACGCGAATTACTCGACTCGGCGCAAGTGCTCGGGCTCGGTCTCACTTTGAGTAATCCAGTCAAAGCCCGCGTCGTCATCCGAATGCGGTCAGCCAAGGCGGTGGAGGATTTGGCGAAACACATTCGCGAAGAACCGCAGCGCTGGCTGCGCATGCAGGATTCCGACCTCCTGCTTTACGCGCAGGCCCCGGAAGTTTCGACGCAGGACGTTGATCTCGAGGTGCGCTTCGTCGTGCCGGAGAATTCTGCTCGACTTCTTTTGCAGCGCGTTGCAAAGACAAGCGCGTCCCCCACTGTAGCAGGCGATTAACGGCGAAGCAGTGACCGCTCCGGCCTGGCGCTTGCTTTAATCATCGTCAATTCCGTGAATCGATTTTTCTTCAGTCTAACAAGTGCTTTGATCGCACTTGCACCTTGCGTCTGTCGCGCTCAAGGAACGCTACCAGCCAAAGCGCCCGAAATCCTCAAGGCCGTGCCGGTCGCGAAGTCTTCGCCTTCGCCGACAGCCAGTCCAAGCTCCACACCAGCGCCTAATTTAGTCAGCGTGCGCAGTCTCGATCCGACTATCCAGGTGGAGTTGCGCTACGCCACGGCGAAGAACGTAACAAAGCGCGCGATTTATCCGCCGAAAATGCCCGCACTCGTCAGGCCAACTGTCGCTGCGCGGCTGGCGGTGGCACAGAGTTATCTCAAGGCCCGCGGTTTTCGCCTGAAGATCTGGGACGCCTATCGTCCGAAGAGCGCGCACGAACAGCTCTGGCAATTTCTGCCCGACAGTTCTTTCGTCGCGAGTCCGGCGGACGGCGGCTCACTGCACACCTGGGGCGTAGCGGTCGACGCCACGATCGTTTATGAAAACGGTCACGCGGTGGAAATGCCGACCGATTTCGATGAGTTCACACCGGAAGCGGAGTTGCATTACAGCGGAGCGAAAGGGAGCGTGAGCGATCATCTGCACGTTTTGCAGCGCGCTATGGCGCAGGCCGGATTCTACGGAATGCGGACGGAATGGTGGCACTTCGTCGCGAAGGATTGGAAAGATTACGGTCCAATCGACGACGTCACGCTAATTTCGCCCGCCCCCCCGCCACCTACAAGCAACACTCACGCACCCACTGCAGGTATTCCGGCAAACCGTCCACGATCGGTAAGCAGATAATTTCCGGCACGTCGTAAGGATGCGAGGCGCGCAGCTTTGCTTTCAAGTCAGGTAGGTGCCTGGTTGTTGTCTTGAGGAACGCGATGGTTTCGACTGCGTTCTCTACTTTTCCCTGCCAGCGGTAGATCGATTTGATCGCGGGCAAAATATTCACACAAGCTGCGAGCTTCGCGTCGATCAGTTCGTTCGCGATTTGTTCCGCCGTTTCAGCATTAGGAAAAGTGCTGATGACGAGCAGAACGTCTTCTTGCATTCGTTAGGCCGGGACGAGCGCTTTCTGGCGACAAATCCAACCGCCGCCGAAGACGATGTCCCCATCATAGAAAACAGCCGCCTGACCGGGTGTGACTGCTTTTTGCGGTTCATGCAACTCGAGCCGCGCGCGCTGATTCGGTAACGGATATAAGGTGGCCAGCGCGCCGGGGTGACTGTAACGGATCTTGACCGACACTTCCAACGACTCGTTAGGCATTGATCGGCTGACCCAGTTAACGCGATCGATCTCGAATTCTTCCGTAACCAAATCTTCCGCACCACCGACCACAACGCGGTTGGTCTCCGGATCGATATCGACGACGTAGCGTGGCTGTGCGGAACCGCCGGGCAGACCTTTGCGTTGACCGACGGTGAAGAGTTCGATGCCCTCATGCCGGGCGAGAAAATTTCCTTCGAGATCGTAAATTCCGCCTTCGTGAAATTCCTCCTGGCCGAGATGCGAACGCAGAAATGCTTTGTAATCATTCCCGGGAACGAAACAGATTTCCTGGCTGTCCACTTTGTCGGCGACCTTCAATCCTAAGGAGCGCGCGATCTCGCGAATTTCCGATTTCGCCATGGCCCCGAGTGGGGCGAGCGCGCGACGAAGTTGTTCCTGCCGCAGACTGAAGAGAAAATACGATTGATCTTTGCGCGGATCGGCCCCTTTGCGCAGCACCGCGCGATCGGGATGATGCTCGATGATCGCGTAATGACCGGTCGCGATGTAATCGCAGTCGAGCGCTTCCGCTTTTTCCCAAAGATTTCCGAACTTTAGCTTTTCGTTACACATTACGCACGGATTCGGCGTTCGGCCGGCTTGGTACTCGCTGGAAAAATAATCGATCACGAGCTTTTCGAACTGATCGGCTTCATCGACGACGTAATGCGGAATGCCTAACGAGTGCGCCACGCCGCGCGCATCGGCCACGGCTTGTGGGCCACAGCATTTGTCTTCCGCGCGCGAGATGCAGTCTTGCGGCCAGACTTTCATGGTCACGCCCACGACTTCATAACCTTGCTCGCGCAAAAGATAACCGGCGACGCTGGAATCAACGCCGCCGCTCATCCCGAGGAGCACTCGCTTTTTTGCCGAAGACATTCGCGGAAACTACAGCTTTACCGGTCGGCTAACAAATGGACTGTCGCGCAAGGTAAATCGCCACGGCAGATGCGCCGCCCGCGTGATGCCGATGCGCGCATCGGCCACCACTTCGACGCAGGGGTTCTCCCGTTTCGCAAAGCAGTGGCGCGCGTCGCGACAGAGATCGAGCTCGTGATGTCGCATGGTGATATTGAGCGCCTGGGTCAATTTTCCCGGGCCAGAGCACAAGCGCCGCACATCCTCCATCACGCGGCGTTTGCGCATGAGTGAAATCCCTTTTCGCGGCTCGAGTGCGCGGATCAAGATCAATCCCGTTCGGGGCGCACCTTTCACGAGAACATTCAACATCCAGTGCACTCCGTAGTTCAGATAAATGTACGTCGCGCCCGGTTTGTTCCGTTCTACGAAGGCGCGCGTACTCGGCCTCCAAAACGTATGGCACGCTTCGTCGTTCTCAGTGAGATACGCTTCCACCTCCACGACCAGGCCCGCGCATTTTTGCCACAAAAGGAGAGTGCCGATCAGGTCACGCGCACATTCCAGCGGGTCGCGCTGAAAAAAGGAATCGTCGAGCACGCGACGCGTTACTGTCCTTCGTCGCCTTCCATCACCACAGTCTTATAACAGAGCGACAGGATTGATTCGCTGTCGCTCGGGTCGCCGCTGCGGAACGCGGGAATGAATTTCGCCTCCGCCAGGTCCGAGAGGGCAGCGTCACGAAATCCGAGCAAAGGCGGCTCCTCTCCGGTGATCTGAATGTCTTGCAATGCGCCTTTCGCATCAGTCCGCAACGCGATTTCAACCAAGCCGGTGACGGCGATCGGAATTTCTGGCGGCAAATGCAGCCCGGTAAATTTCGAGTCCGCGCCCACCACCGGCTGCGGTGCGATGAAATCCTTACCCTCCTTCAGTTCCTTTGGATCTTGATTCAAAAAAATGCGTAGATGCGGTTTAGCATCGGCGGTAAACACGACTGTTCCGAAAAGAAAAACGCCGACTGGCTGGTGATTATAGATCGGCGGCGTGAACTTCACGCCATCGAGTCGCTTCTCCACTTCCGCTTTGAGCGCTTCGCAATTTGGCATCGGGTGATAGGTAGATGCGCTAGTCGCTTCCCCAGTCGGCGCCACGATGGCGCAGAACTGGATCGCCCCGTTCTTTTGACCCTTGCTCAAGAGATCATCGACGTTGATACGGTTGACTAACGAGTCTGGTCCGGTTCCGAGGACGGCCGGACGAAATTGCGGGCGAGCTTGCGCCACCGACATCGGGCCGGGCGATTGCGCGACCGAGGCGCGCGGTTTTTGCGCGGCCGCAGTGAGCACAAGACCGAACAACAGGACAAACGAACAGTTGAGACTGCGCATAGAGTCCGTTACGCAAGCCAGTCGCTGCCATTTCGCAACTGCAAACTGGAAAGCCGCGACCGCGCGCTTGTCCGACGCCGCCCGCTTTGCCAGCATGGCGGCTGATGTTGCAACTCGAAGGGATCGACCATATCGCGCTCGCGGTCTCCGATACCGAGCGCTCGGCACGGTGGTATGTCGAGGTCCTTGGATTCGAGCGTAAAAATGATGATGTTTGGAATGGCCGCCCGATTTTTCTCGCGAAAGGCACGACAGGCATCGCGCTTTTTCAGGCTCACGAGGGCGCGCCGTTGGTCGGTAGTAAATCGGATCACCTCGGGATGACACATTTTGCTTTTCGCGCCAGCCACGCAGAATTTCTCAAGACACAACACGACCTCAAATCGCGCGCGATTAATTTTGAATTTTCCGACCACACGATTTCGCACTCAATTTATTTTTCGGATCCTGACGGCATCCGACTGGAAATTACGACTTATGAGGTGAAGGATGCGAAGTCCAACTAACCAAACAGCTATGAAACGAATCTATTTTTCTGCGATTTTTATTTTGCTCGTTGCGTGCGCGGTTAACGCACAAACACCCGCGCCCGATGGCGCTGAGTTAACCAAGCTCCTGAAAGATTTTCTAGCCGGCGCGAGCAAGAACGATGCGGCCATGCACGACCGATTTTGGGCGGACGATGTTATCTACACCGGCTCAAGCGGGAAGCGCCGCGACAAAGCCGAGATCATGAAAGACGTTCGCGCGGAATCGCCGGAAAAGTCGAAGGAGGCACCGACTGTGTTCACCGCGGAAGATATTCGCATTCAACAATACGGTGATACCGCCATTGTGGCCTTTCTTCTTGTCGGCACGACGGAAAAGGACGGCAAGAAAGAGATTAAGAATTATCTCAATTCGGGCACTTTCCTAAAACGCGACGGGAAGTGGCAGGTGGTTAACTGGCAGGCGACGGTTGTGCCGAAGGAGGAAAAGGCACCGTAACCTCGAACTCGTTAGCTACTAACTAAGAGGCTAACTTAGAGTGGGAGCGGCGCGCGCGCAGGTAGTTATAGCCGGCGAAGATAGATCCGACTAACAAGATAGCAGGGATTGCCGTTGGCTCGGGCACGACCGCAAACTCAATACCGTTGAAAGCCGCGAGATCGATTCCACCGCCGCCTGTGTTTCCGTCGGTCGTAGTCGGATAGAAGGTGCTGTTTAGGTAATCGAGAATCTCGGCTGAGGTGCTGGCGGTCACATCGTAACCCGTAAGCGCGTAGCCATAGACTGTGGTGCCATTAACCAACCCGAGATCGGCCGCAGTAATAACTATGCCGCCGATACCCTGGGTGCCAATGCCCGTGCTATCCGTGGTAGCAGTAATGTCATCGCCGTTACTGTAGCGAAAGAGCCGGTAATCCATGTCGCCAAATGCGTTAGTCGCGCCGCCCCAGCCGCTCGCGACTTTGAGGAGCATGCCAAAGGCGATCGGATTTCCAGCGCCATCAACCGCGGTGATAGCAGCAATACCGAAACCATCATGCACTCCAACGGCGCCGCGTTCGAAGACGGCGAAGGCGAGCGAGTTGCTCACGGTAATGGCAGAATTCCACGTAAAATCGACTCGCTCGATGTTACCGAACTGCCCGCCCGTGCCGACGTTGGCGAAGGTATTGTCGCTGCCGGAGAAAACGTTATCACTTAGCAGCATGTTGCCGTAGTTGTCTTCGTGATTGCCGGAAAGATTTGTCCCAGTGCCGCTGCTTGTGTACCAAACCGAAGACTGGTTCGCGACCGCGTTATTACGGCGAACGAAAACGTTATTGGCGAGTGAGGCGACGGCGTAGTCAGAGGTGGCGGTAGAAAAACCGTTCAGAATGCGGCTACTGTTTTCGTAAGTGTAACCCTCCGCCGTAGAAGATGTGCCGGAGATGGAACTCGTTGTAGCCGAGTTAATGTCCTGCGTGGCTAGCGCACAGGGAAAACTGGCCGCGACGAGTGAAATCGCGAGATAGGAGAAAGTGAAACGCCGGGACATTTCCTTCCATTAAGCAAGCCGCGGGCCCGCCTGGGCATGTTTACCACCCCCCGCCGACTAAACCCGTCTCCGCAAAACCGGTATAGAGATTACCCGACAAGGAAAATTCTGCCGATCGAACTTCCCGCAGCGGCGATGGAATTGCGCTCGGCCAAGGGAGCATTGCGAACGACTGCGTTACCTACAACAATACGCTGAACGGCATACTCGTAGCCGACGGTTCTACGGTCAAGAATTGCACCGTGCGTTCCAACAGCTTCAACGGAATCAGAGCGGGGAGCGATTGCGAACTTGTGCAAAACCATTGCCGCAGCAACGGCACCGCTAGCGGCGGCACGAGCACTGATGCTGGTATCTACGTCGCCGGAGGTTCTACTTTCGTCGGCGCTAACACCGTGAGCAATAACCATGACACTGGGATCCGGGTACTGACTCCCTTCAACGTCGTTACTCGAAACGTTAATACTTCCAATCCTCTTCCTTACTCTTCGGGCTCAAACAACGACTTTGGCCCCATTGGTTATGCGGCATTCTCAACCAATCCCTGGCTGAATATTACTAATCCCTAAGAGACAGGCTCCTAGTATTTGACTCGGTATAAAACAAAGACGCAGCCGTTCTTGAAGCGCTGGCAATCGCGTAGCTCAAGGTTTAATTGCCGTTTCATTTCGTAAAAGAGCGGAATGCCGGAGCCGAGTAGGACAGGGTGAATATTGAAACCCACCTCGTCGATCAGCTTTTCATTCAAGAGTGACCGTGACGGACTCAGATGCCCTCAGCGCTGGGAAACGCTTCTATCGCGTGACGGAAATAGGCGCCGCTGATTGATCGGTCGCCGATACCGAAGTCTTCTCGGTTGGTAGACCCGCTTCTTTCCAAGCCCGCAAGCCTCCACGAATGGAGCGCACATTTTTGTAACCCATCTTTTGCAGGCTTTCGGTCACGAGCGAGGCCCGACTACCGCCGCCGCAATAGCAAATGATCGTCTGCTCGAGCTCGGGAATTTCGTCTTCGATTTCGAGTTCGATGATGCCGCGGCTTAAATGTCTGGCACCTTTGATGTGTCCCTCGCGCCAATCGCTTTCTTCCCGCACGTCGATGACGATGGCGGCAGCGCGGTCGAGTTGTTCTCTGGTCTCGTTAGGCGAAATTTCGACGATGTGCTTTTTCGCTTCGGCGACCAGCTTTTGAAAGCGATTCAATTCAGCCATGCCTCACCCATAGCGCAGCGCATCGATCGGATCGAGCTGCGCCGCTTTACGCGACCGCAATGAAAAGATTGCGGCGGCTGGTTTTGTCGCTTCGACGATTCCACGCATATACTTAAGACAAGCGAAGAGCATGCGGCGTTATATCGAAATTTATTCCATCATGCTGCGCAACTCGCTCATTCGCGAGATGAGCTTCAAGGCCAATTTCGTTCTTTGGATGCTGGTCGAGGTGTTGTGGTTCTGCGGCCAGATCATATTTTTCGATATCATCTTCGGGCAAGTGAACCAAATCGTCGATTGGACGAAATGGGAAGTGGTGCTCCTGGTCGGGACACATCAAATCATCGCGCAATTGTTCCAGGCATTTTTCTTCGTGAATATTTCCAACATTCCCGAATTGGTCCGCACCGGAAGACTGGACCAGCTCCTCGTCCTGCCGGTCCACAGCCAGTTCGCGGTTTCGACGAAACAATTCGGGCTCGACAGCATCGTCAACGCAACCATCGGCGCGGTCGTTGTTATTTTTTCGCTGACGCAATTGCACATCGTCCCCTCGTTCGGGTTTGTTTTGCTCTACCTCATCGCGCTTGCCTTCGGCGTGGCGATTCATTACTCGATCATGCTCACGCTGGCCGCGATCAGTTTTTGGATCGTGCGGGCGCAGGGTCTGGTCTACGGCTACTTCAATTTTCTTCAGATCGCGCGCTATCCCGATGTGATTTTTCCGAAGATCTTCCGCTTCATTTTCGGCTGGATAATTCCAGTCATTATCGTCGCCAATATTCCAGCGCGGCTGTTGATTAAGCCGCTCGATCATCCCGCAGCATTGGTTGTGCAATTAGTGATTGCCGGCGGGGTCGCGCTTTTTCTCTCGGGAATTTTCTGGCAATTTGCGCTCCGGCGTTATTCCAGCGCCAGTTCGTAAAGCCTTCGTCCCCAGCCGACTTCCATCCCGTTTTTTGCGGGGAAATCTTCCCTCTTGCGCGACTAGGGTCTCTGCCCTTAAGTATGCCTCCGCTCGGCGCCCGGTATGGCGCCTTTCACTCTAAATATGGCCAGTTCGAAGAAAAAGAAGGCACCTGTTAAAGCGACCAAAAAGAAGGCAGCGAAGCGTTCTGTCGCGAAACCTGCTGCCCAGAAAAAGCCGGCGCCGGCAAAGAAAGCGACCGCTAAGAAGAGCTCCACTCCGAAAGCAGTGCGCGGTTCCAATGGCGCGCGCAGTCGTAACGTTACTACGACGCAGGCGATCCTCGGCGTCAATCATAAGGGTCGCAAACTCGATCCCTTTGTGCGTGGCCAGAGAGAAAAACTTTTGCAGTTGCGTGACGCCATGGTCGATTCCATGGCCGGTGTGGCGCAGGATACTTTGCGCGCCCGCGCGGAAGGCAGCGAAGCCTCCGCCTTTGGAATGCACCAAGCCGATGCGGGCAGCGATGCTTACGATCGCGACTTTGCTTTGAGTTTGCTTTCGCAGGAACAGGACGCGCTTTACGAAATCGACCAGGCTTTGAAGCGTATCGATCTCGGCACTTACGGCACGTGCGAAATGTCGGGCAAACCAATTTCTCACGCGCGTTTGGAAGCGATTCCGTTTGCGCGTTTCACGGTCGAATGTCAGTCGCAGCTGGAGAAGCAGAACAAAGCTTCCCGCGTTCGCCAATCGGTCACTTCCCTCTTTGGCCTGACGGATGATGAAGGCGGCGAGGGCGAAGAAGAAGCCGAGAAGAAGGACGAAGACAGCAACAAGGAATAGTCATGGCGCAGGAAATCATCACGCTGGAATGCACCGAAGCGAAGGCGGAAGGTAAACCGGCCTCGCGTTACATGAGCACGCGCAACAAAAAAAGCCCGCAAACGCCGAATCGTCTGGAAAAAAAGAAATACAATCCGTTTTTGAAGCGGCATACTCTGCATCGCGAGACTCGTTAGACCATCATGCAACCCAAAACCGCCAAACGTCGTTCCGCTTTCCGTCGCGCCAATCGCACCATGCCGCGGCGTCGCATCGACATCGCGACCGAAGCGATCGATTACAAGAATCCCGATTTGCTGAAAAAATTCGTCACCGAAAGTGGAAAGATTTTGCCGCGTCGTGTCACCGGCATGCCGGCGCACATGCACCGCAAGATCACGCGCGAGATCAAGCGCAGCCGTTCGGTGCTTTTGATGAAGTAGCGGCGATTTTTTGCCTAACGAGTGCTAGGCCTTCCGCGTGCGCTCGCCCTGCTCGATCAATCTCCAGAACTCGCGCGTCCGGCCGAGTTGATCGTCTTCCGCCACCGGCAGTTTGCTGCGGAAAAGAAAATCGCGAAACGTGTTCTTGTGCAAAACGCGATGCACGGTGACGCCTTCCGGCCGTCGTTCGAAATAGATGCGGTAATCTTTCGCGCGGTAGCGATGTAGTTTTTTTCCATCGCGCTCGATCACGCCAAATTTACTCTTGTCGAGATTATCCAAATCCTCCGGCAGAATCTGAAACTCCGCCAGCAGCTCAAGCTGGAGCGTCTTCGGTAAGGCTGACATTTCGGCCGCGCTCAACTCGTTAAAGATGATCTGGAACATCCGTTTCAGAGATACACCCGCGTTACGCGGCTGCCAATGCCGCTGAAAATTTCCCATGCGATAGTCGAGGCGCGTTCCGCAACTTCGCGCGCAGTAATTTCTTCATCGCCTTGTTTGCCGATCAGAGCTGCTTCATCACCGATTTCCACCCCCGCAACATCGGTCACATCGACCATCATGAGATCCATCGTGATGCGCCCGAGCACGGCGCATCGTCGCCCGTGAATGAGCACCACCGCCTCGCGATTCGAGACCGCCCGCGGATAACCATCCGCGTAACCAATGCTCAAGGTCGCAACGCGCGTCGGGTGTCGGGTGATGAAAGTGCGTCCATAACTAATCGAACTCCCGGTCGGAAGATCGCGCCGCAAGACCACACGCGATTTTAGCGCAAGCGCTGGCCGCAGATCATTCTGAAACTGGGTGGCAGGCGAAGCGCCATAAAGCATGAGACCCGCGCGAACAATATCGAACGCACCGGTATCGTAACCGAGAATTCCGGCGCTGGGCGAAGCGTGAATCTTGTAGGAACCGGGAATCGTCTGTCGAATTTGCCTAACGAGTGCATGAAAACGCGCCAGTTGCTCCTTCGTGAAAACAACATCTTCGTCCCCTGATGGAAGATGGGTGGAAATACTGTGGAGTGAAATTTTTTTTAGCGCTGCCATCTGCTGCAGTTGAACAAGAGCCTCCGTTTCCCGCGTGCCCATTCGCCCCATGCCAGTGTCGATTTTGAAATTGATCGCGACCGCACCAACTTCATTAAACTGTCGCGCTTCCTCGAAGCTTGAGACCGAAGGAATGAACTGGCGTTCGACAATTTCTTTTCTTTCCGACGGCAAGGCGGGCCCAAGAATGAGCACCGGTTTCGCAGCCACGACTCGCGTCTCTATTGCCTCCTCGAGGTTCGCCACTCCGAACAACTGCGCATCATTCGTCAGGGCTTTCGCGACTGCAGCCAGCCCGTGTCCATAACCGTTCGCTTTGATCACCGCGAGGAGTTCGACTCCTTCGCCTGCGCGCCGGCGGGCAACAGCGGCGTTATGGCGCAACGCGGCCAAATCTATTTCCGCCCAGCAGCGATGAATCATTCGCGTGCGGTATTCGGTTGGGTGATGTGCGGCTCGCGTAAGTAAAGCGGCTCCAGCGGGGCGCGTAAAATATTTTCCGACGATTCTGCGATCACCGCTAAAATTCGCGCGGTTGGATAGGCGATCGCAATTTTCGGAAATGCCGTCAGCGCCTCCGCGGAAAAAATCGGCTCGGAAAGAAGTGAGAGTCGTTCCGCGAGCTCATCGCGGGTGCAGAGAGCGGGCTCGTTGATACATCGTCGCGCCTGCACCTGTGCGATCCAAAACGATTGCCGACGCGCGTCGCCCATCACAGAATACTTTTCCGCACTCGTTGCCATGGCGCAAAAGGATGGCACGCCGATCAGTTCCGCCTTGGCCGCTGCCTGCAATCCGATCGCACTTGCGATCGCGATGCGGGTCCCCGCGTAGGAACCGGGACCAAGACCCACCACGATTCTTTCTGGATTACCGAACTGCTCGCGACAACGCTGCAAGCTCTCGAAAAATGAGCCGGAATGTTTGCGATCATTCGCAAATTCTTCTGCGAAAATTTCACGGCCATCTTCCCGCAGCGCGATGCTCCCCTGTCCGCTCGATAATTCCAGCGCGAGAATTTTCATCGCCAATCAATCGCACGCACGTTTTCGGATTTGGAGGCAATCCCAATCCAGGTCGAACGCGCTGGGATTAAATCAGGAAATCGATCAGCCCATTCGATGATACAAACCCCGTCACCCTCGACGTAGTCATCAAAACCCACCCTCACGAGTTCTGGAGCGGATCCGATTCGGTAGAAATCGAAATGATAAAGCGGTAGGCGACCATCGAGATATTCGTGGATCAAAGTGAAGGTCGGACTGGTCACGTCCGCGGCACTGCCGATGCCTGCGGCGAAGCCTTTCACAAATTGAGTTTTGCCTGCCCCGAGCTCACCGATCAGACCAAAAACGTCGCGCGCCACAGCGCGCTTTCCGCAATCGAAACCTGCCTGCACCGTCTCGGCCGCGCTATGCGAAATGATCATAACCGCAGGGCAATTTCTGACTTCGTTTCGATTTTCCAGTGAGGTTCCCGATGTGCGTGAGAAGCAGCTGCGGAAAATCTTTCCGCCACGCTCTCTGTAATTTCTTGCTCTCGTTAGGCGAAATTGCGAAGAGCAATTCATAATCTTCTCCATCAGAAATTGCCTGCTCGATACTGCAGCCTCGATTTCGCGGGATGGAATTTCTTTCCAATTCGAAGCCGACCTTGCTCGCGCGCGCGAGGCGCGGAAGATCGGCGCCGATGCCGTCACTTAAATCCATCATGGCATGAATGGAAAAATGTTTCGTTAGCCAGCGTGCTTCTTCAATTCGTGGCGTGAAGCTAAGGTGTCGGCCGTGAATCGACCCGCCGAGATTTCCCGTGACGAAGAGATCGTCGCCCCTTTTTCCACGGGCTCGCGAGACCCAGCGATCTCTTTCAACAAAACCGGTGACGCTGACAGAAATTGCGAGCGGTCCATTGGTGCGACTGGTTTCACCACCGACGATGGCGACATCGAAGGCGCGCGCTGCTTTTCCCAGACCGCGATAAACGTCTTCGCTCCAGCGAATCTTGGTTTCGTTAGGCGCGAGGAAGGTGACGAGCGCAAATTGCGGTCGTGCGGACATGGCCGCGAAATCGCTCAACGGCCGCGCCATCGCTTTCCGGCCCACGTCGACCGCTTTTGTTTTCGGATGAAAATGAATGCCTTCGACGATGCAATCTGTTTTCAGAACGAGCAGGTTGTCTCCCGCATGATCGAACTCTACGACCGCGCAATCATCACCGGCTCCGGAAATGACGGAGCGATTGAGCGGAAGATGCGGCACGATTTTGCGCAGCCATTCTTCTTCCCCCAGCGCGCGCAAGTTCATTGCGGAAAGAATTCCGGAAACGCGAGCGCGATGAGACTGAGAGCGTTGAAGAGCGAATGCATCGTCATGGAGACGAGAATGGAACCGCTCCATTCGTAGGCGAGAGTGAAACAAGCGCCGAGAACGAAAAGGGGCGCGGCCGAGGGTAGGTGCGCGTGCACGGCGGCGAAGAGCGATGCGTTGACGAGCAAACCGGCCAGCCGACCGACGTAACGACGCAAAACGCCGTAAAGAAAAAATCGAAAGACGAATTCTTCCACCATCGGTGCCACGGCCGTGGCCAGAACGATGATGAGAACGCGTTGTTGAAGGGTTTGCGAATTCGTAAAGAGCTCAACGATCCCCTGCTTGCTCGATGTTCCACCCAAGACGCGCTGGGTGATGAGATCCGCCAGGAGAATGAACGGATAAGCGGCGAAAATCAGAATGATGCCGGTAAAAAGGGTGCGCCAGAAACCGAGGCGAGAAAAACCGCCTAACGAGTTCACATCGCGTCCGCGAATTTTCAGAAAGGCCACGACGAAAACGAAAACCGCCGCGGAGATGAGTCCGTTGAAAATAAGATCGTTGGTTCGCAGGACCACCTTGCCGTCCTGCGCTGCGGCGGAAAGAGCGTTCAAAAGAAAGAGAAATCCGAGAATGGCGGAAAGAATGGCGTCGGCCAAACCAAACGTCCGTTCTCCCTCCGCCGGCTCCACGGTTGGCCGGGCGATGATTTGCCTAACGAGTGCTAGATAAACGTAGATCCCGGCCAGGAGAAATATCGCATTGGTTACAGCACCGATGGCTGTAATGAAGCCGTCCGACATGGTCGCGACGAACTACGGAGCGTAGTAGCTCGGTAGAAAATAAGCGCGGCCGGATTCAAGCTGCGGCATCAACTGTTTAGGCAAAGTGAGTTCCAGTTTCGGGCTCCGGCTCTGGCTAAGCAGCCCGCGGAACAAATGACTCCAGGCAAAGGGCGGACCGTATTTCACCACCGTCGCTTCGGATGACCCGGCCAGCTCGCGCGCTTTGCGATAGGCATCTTCGATCTGGCCCAGTCCGTCGATCAACTTATCCGTCTGCGCATCGCGTCCGGAAAGAATGCGGCCATCCGCAATCGTGTTGCGCAATGTATCGGCGGGCAGGTTGCGCTCTTTGGCGACGACACTAAGAAATTTGTCGTACGTGCTCATGACAAAATTCTGCACATACTCGCGTTCTTCCGGCGTGATGGGTCGCGCGCCGTTGAGCATATCTTTGAATTTCCCGCTTTTGAAAACGATCGAGGACAAGCCGATTTTGTTGAAGAGCTGCTCGTAGTTCAGCGTTTGAATGATGACGCCGATGCTGCCGGTGATGGTGGTCTCGTTCGCCATTAAATATTTTCCGCCACAGGCCACGTAGTATCCGCCCGACGCCGCTAATGAATCCATATAAACGACGACCGGCTTGCGCGCGCGCGTTTTGACGACGGCGTTGTAGATGACATCGGAGGCGGTCACTTCACCGCCCGGCGAATCGATTTCCAAAACAACCGCGCGAACGTTGTTGTCTTCGCGCGCCTGATCGAGCGCTACCCGCATATCGTCCACCATGGAGTCGCCGACATTACCCGGCATCGAAGAACTGATTACGCCTCGCATCGTGATGAGCGCGATCTTGTCTTTGCTCCCTTTGTGGCCGCGCTCGACCACTGTTTCGCGAAATTGCGGCATCGGCTCCTGTTCGCGCGAAGTCCCGGCCAGCCGACTAAAGCCCGCGACGAAAAGAGCGATATTAAAGAAGAGGCTGCCGCAAAGCGCGACGAACAAAAAGATACTCAGACAACCCAGTTTTCGATTCTGCATGACGGTGGGTAATTGACCGGAGAAGCGCGGCGACACAAGCGCTTTCCCGCGCTGGCCCGCAAGCTGCTTTTATAGTTTTTATGAACAGCAGTGGCCATCTCTCCGTCAGTGACAACGCCGCCCGCCCGATGGCTAAAGCCAAGCGTGGTCGTCCGAAGAAAGTCGTCAATGGCGAGAACGGCAATGGCGCGACTCCGCGCCCTCAGGCCGCTGTCGGCACGCTCACACGAACGAAGAGCTTACTCGCGGCTGCCCTGAAAGTTTGGGAACTGAAACAGCGCGGCCTTGGTAGCTGAGAGTTGCCTAACGAGTCCTTAACCTAGTCGCGCCGCCGAACATAACGTCGCGCGACTACGAGCATTCCACCGCCAGCGAAAAGCATCGCCCAGGTGTTCGGCTCGGGCACAACGATGATCTGACCTTGCAAGGTCAACGTCACGTCGCTGAGGTTGCTAGTTCCGCTCGCATTGCTGCTCGTGGGTGTAAGCGTGACCGTGTTTGTATAATTACCGACGCTCTGTGAGCTATCAAAGCTCACATTCGGGTCGAGCGCCCCGCCTGGAATGATTCCCGAGAAATTACCAAAGCCACTCACGCCGAAGTTACTGACGTTCGTAGTATTAAAGCTTCCGCCTAACGAGTCTTGGAAAGTGGCGTCGTGCAGGGAATTTTGCACCCCGAATGAAGCCATATAAGTTCCGCTATTTTGTGCCACCTGACCGAAGCTGAGGGTGAACGACGTCGCGCTGTTCATGGTCAAGGTCGCGCTGCCGGATTTAAAGATAACCACGGGATCGGCGAAGAAGTTAACCTGGCCAGTGACGTTAACGGTTTGCGAGGCAAGGCTCGTGTTGGCGAGGCCGCTCGTGCCAGTTCCGTCGGAGGTAAGCGAGATGGTAGCGGTCCCATTCTTATTACCGGCGGTGCTCGTATCAATCCCAACACTCAAGCTGCTACTGGGAGATCCCGGCGCGAGCAATGAGAACGAACCGCTGGCCGTGACGCCGCCACTCGCCGCGATGGAGCCATCCAGTTTTTCCGAAAAGGCGTCGTTAACCGCATTGTTGGTGACGCTGACGGCTTGGCTGGGGGTTTCGCCAATGTGCACTGTGCCGAAAGCTACTGGATCCGGGGTGTGCGCGCTCGCGGAAGCGAGACGATAAACATTGCCACTCACGTTAACGGTTTGCGATGGAAGAAGCGGAGTAGTTCCGAGTCCGCTCGTGCCGGAACCATTGGAAGTAAGATTAAGCGGAACGGCGCCACTGCGCGCGCCCGCCACGGAAGTGTCTAGTCCAACAATCAAACTCGAGCTATCCGAGCTACCGGGGGCGAGCAAGGCAACGGAACCGGACGCGGTTGCGTTACCAGTCGGAGTACCGAAGGTCGCGTCGAGTTTCTCGGAGAAATTGTCATTCGTCGCAGTGTTGGTAATAGTAATCCCGGTTTGATCGACATCGCCCACATGCACGTTCGGCAAGGTAACTGGCTCAGGCGAGTGGGCGCTGGCCGAGGCGAGGCGGAAGACTGCGCCCGTAATGGACAGGTTCTGGTCCTGAACGTTGTCGAAGTTATTGATGAGATGAACTACCTGCCCATTAAGTGCACCTGCGCTGCCTGGAGTAAAAGTAACACCTAGGTTACCTGTGCTTGCGCCTAAGGCGAGTGGGCCGAAGTTTGCCGGAGTAACACCGCTGCCACTCAATCTGCCATCGGTGATGTTACCTCCATTCGCGGCGGTTTGAATCGCGCCACGCAAGACTGGACCGGAGCTGCCGGTGTTGTTGATGGTGTAGTTCTTGGTCACACTGGCGTCGCCGACATGGAAGTTACCGAAAGCCATGGTCGGTGCGGCGGTAGTTCCGTTCGTAACGTTTCCGGTAAGGCTTTGATTGACGTTGCCCGTGGCATTGATGCCGCCGGTGCCGGTGACATTGGCACGCGGATCAAAGCTGTTACCGGTGCCGAAGTTGGCATTGAGATAATCAGAAGCGACGTTGAAGTTATTACTACCTAAAGAAAGGCTACCGTTGTTAGTCAAGGTAGCTGCGCTGCTAGCGTTGGCGCCGGCGCTCACATCGAGGGTCGCACCGGCCGCGGTAGAAACCGTGCCACTGGTCCCCTGCTCGCCTTGACTGAACGAGAGCGTGCCGCTGTTCACGTTCAGTGCACCAGTGTTCGTGAAAGCTACCTGCATGGTAGTTGTGCCTGTGCCGGCCGACTTTGTGAAGGTGCCGGCATTGTTGAATTGTGTGATGCTGCCACCTTGATCGAAGAGCCAGCTACCGTCGAAACTGTTGTCAAAGGTAGCGGCGTTGTTGTTATTGAAGATTGCACCCAGGCCGCTCGAGATGTTGCCGGCCGACCAGTTCGCGGCGTTGTTGTTATTCAAGGTGCGACTAAGCAAGGTCTTCAACCCACCGTTCAAGCTCAGTCCGCCGTTGGCATTGGTAGTTCCGCCGCCGTTCATGGTGCCTCCGCTCCAGGTGAACAAACCACTACTGGCGTAGCTACCGCTCCCGCCGAGTGCGCCGGAAGAAAGGACGGTCCCGGCCGCGGTAGCACTGTTATTGAAGTTAGCCGTGCCGCCGTTGATAGTAGTTAAACCTGAGATGTTATAGACTGCGCCATTCGCGAAGTTAGCGATGCCTAGACTAAAGTTAACGGCGCCAGCGCCAGTAGTGCTGGAAGTAGCAGACAGGGAGTGAGTGCCGCCGCCGAAGGTCAGGGCCGCGCCGCTGGCATCGACAAAGCTACCACTGTCGGTTCCACCGCGTTGGAGCGCGAGCGTGCCGCTATTAACGTTAGTTGTCCCGCTGTTGTTATAGATGGCGTCGAGGGAAGTGGTGCTACCTGCGCCGCTCTTGTTAAAAGTGCCGGAATTATTGAAACTCGCAGCCGGGCCCGTTCCGCTGTAGCTAATACTCTGCGCGGCTTGCGCATTAAAGGTGGCGCCGGCCAGGTTATTGATGGTAGCTCCGTTCCCGGCGCTGATGTTATCGGCGCCCGACCAGGTGGTAGTGGCAGCGGCGTTAAGGGTGCGCGCGTCCAGGAATTTGTTGGCGGCAGTAGTTATGTTGAACGCCCCATTCAAGTTCGTAATGCCAGCACCGCTTTGTGTGCCTGCCGTCCAGTTGAAAGGCCCACTATCAGTAAGTGTCCCGACACCAGTCAGGGCGCCGCTCAGATCGAACTGCACGGTGGTGAACAAGCTATTCAGACCTACCGTAACCAGGCCCGCGTTGTTAAAGGCGAAGGTGCGATCGAAGTTCCGTCCGTTGGTGATGGTAAAGCTACCGCCAGCGGTGTTGTTGTTGAAGCTGGTCAAAGCGTCGGTCGAGTTATCGCTGGTGTGGATAATGGTGTTCACCCCATCGAGGACAATCGCAGCCGCGTTGTTGACGATCTGGCCGATGTTGAGGTTGAGCGTGCTCTGGCCGCCGGTGGAAACGGAGCGATAAGTGCCGCCCGTCAGAGTCATCGTGCCGCTGTCGTAGTTCGTCAGGGCGGCGCCGCTGTTCATCTGCACCACGCTGCCAGTCAGAGCCTCGTAGGTGCCGTTGTTTGTGTAGGTGCCGTTGATCAGGTTAAGCGTCGCGCCGTTGCTGGCGCGGAAGACGCCGCTGGCGTTGTTCGTCGCGGTGCTGGTCGGATCGATCGTGATGTTACTCGTATTGGAATCGATCACGCCGTTGTTGATCAGGTTCATGAAGTTGGAGCCGAGCTGCATTGTGCCGTTAATCGTGTGCAACGGACCGTTGGTCAGCGTCTCGCTACCCGTCGTGAGGCCGTAGACGAGGTTGGCGAGTGTGTTTGAACCGGTCAGCATCCCGTTGCCGCTTAGAGTCACATCACCGTTGAGACGGATCTCGGTGGTATTCCCCGCGGAATTCATTTGCATCAATCCGTTGTTCACGATCGTGCCGATGAGGCGCAGCCGGGTGTTGTCGTTAATTCGGAAGAGACCGTTGTTGGTCAAGTCCTGGAGCGAGATGTCATTGACCGTCCCAATGACGCCGCCGGTCCCGCTTAGATCGGTTGTCGTGAGGATGCCGCCGATGATGAGCGCGCCGTCGCGGATGTTTACGAAGGAACCGCTGAGCGCCTGGATGACGCCGCTCCCATTGCTGTAAGTACCGAGGCCGAGCGTGAGCGTCGCGCCGCTGGTCGCTTCCATGAGCCCGTTGTTGACTGCGTCGCCGAGAGCATTGGTCGGGTCGACCGTCAAGCCAGCGCTGGTGTTGGCGTTGATCGTCCCATTGTTGGTGAACTTCAGGAAATCGGCGCCAAATTGAAAGCTGCCCTGCAGCGTGTAACCGCTGGCGATGGTGACGCGTTCACTCCCGACGACGCCGAGAATGCGATTCGCCTGCGTGTTGGACGACGTGAGTACGCCGGTGCCGCTGAGAGTGAGGTCGTTGCCGATGCGTAGCTCCGTATTATTGCCGCCCGAGCTGAGCATGAGCGTTCCGTTATTAACGAAGCTGCCGAAGAGCCGGAGGCGCGTGTTATCCGGGATATTGAAGAGCCCGTTGTTAGTCACGTCCTGAAGAGAAGCGTCGTTAAACGTCTGTACCGCTCCAGTGCCCACCGTGGTGATCGTGCCGCCGACGATCAACGCGTTGTTGCCGATGTTGACGAAGGAATTATTGAGCGCGCGGATCGTCCCATTGTTGGTGTAATTACCGAAGCTCATCGTGAGCGTCGAACCATTGGAGGCTTGCAGCGTTCCGTTGTTGATCGCGTCGCCCACATTGTTCGTCGGATCGATCGTGATCCCCGCGCTCATGTTCGAGTCGATCGTGCCGTTGTTGGTGAACTTCATCAAATCCGCGCCGAACTGGTAGCTGCCCTGCAGAGTATAGCCGCTGGCGACGGTCAGCCGCTCGGTCCCGGTGAGGCCGAGAATGCGATTATTCTGCGTGTTCGAGGAGGTAAAAGTGCCCGAGCCGGAAATGGTGACATCGTTGCCGATGCGCAGATCCGTGGTGTTGCCGCCCGAGTTGAGCATGAGCGTCCCATTATTCACCAGGGTGCCGAAGAGCCGAAGCTCCGTGTTATCGTTGATTCGGAAGAGCCCGTTGTTGGTCACGTTCTCGAGCGACGCGGTATTGACCGTCCCCACGACGCCGCTGCCCGCGGTGGTGAGAATGCCGCCCACGATTCGCGCATTGTCGCGGATGCCAACGAAGGAATTATCAAGCGCGCGGATGGTGCCGTTGTTCGTGTAAGTCCCGAAGCCCAGCGTGAGGGTCGAGCCGTTGGAAGCTTGCAGCGTCCCGTTGTTGATCGCGCCGTCCGCATCGTTCTGCGGATCAATAGTGATCCCTTGGCTCTGGTTGGCGTCGATGGTTCCATTGTTGGTGAACTTCATGAAATCGGCCCCAAACTGCATGCTCCCCTGAATGATCATGCCGCTGGCAATCGTCAGCCGTTCGGTGCCAGTAGAGAGCCCGAGGATGCGGTTAGCCTGCGTGTTGGAAGTGGTGACCACGCCCGTGCCGGTGAGCATCGCGCCGTCGGCAATGCGCAGATCGGTCGCGTTGCCGCCGGAGTTTATGAGGAACAGGCCGTTGTTGGTGATCGTCCCAAATAGCCGCAGCGTCGTGTTATCCTGGATGTTGACGTAGCCCGTGTTGGTCAGGTCTTGGAAGGAAGCCGTGTTCACCGTCTGGATCGCGCCCCCGGTCCCGGAGAGGTTGGTCGTGGTGATGGTGCCGCCCACGATGGTCGCGTTGCCGGCGAGATTCACGACCGACCCCGCGAGCGCCCGGATGGTCCCGTTGGCATTGGTATAATTTCCGAACTCCAGTCGGAGGATCGAGCCATTGGAAGCCTGCATCGTCCCGGTGTTGATCGCGTCTCCGGCCGCGTTTGTCGGGTCGACGATGATGCCGTTGCCGAGGTTCGCGTCGATCAATCCATTGTTGGTAAACTTGAGTAAATCCACCCCAAACTGCATGCTCCCCTGCACGGTCTGGCCAGACGCGATGGTCAGCCGTTCCGTGCCAGCCACGCCAAAGATGCGGTTAGCCTGGCTATTGTTCCCTGAAACGCTGCCCGTGCCGCTGATAGTCACGTCGCTGTTGATCCGCAGATCGCTCGGGTTTCCACCGGAGGCCAGCACGAGCAGACCGTTGTTGGTCAGGGTGCCGACGAGCCGCAGGGTGGTGTTATCCGGAATTCGGAGGTAGCCCGTGTTAGTCACATCCTGGAGCGAGGCGTTGTTGATCGTCTGGATCACGCCGCCGGTTCCGGTCAGGTCGGTCGTAGTGAGAGTGCCGCCGATGATCGTCGCGTTGCCGTTGAGATTAACCGCCGAGCCGGCGAGGGCGCGGATCGTTCCGTTGGTGTTGGTGTAGTTGCCAAAGTTCAACTGGAGCGAGGCGCCATTGGAAGCCTGCATCGTCCCATTGTTGACCGCGTCGCCCACATTGTTTGTCGGATCGATCGTCAACCCGGCGCTTTGGTTGGCGTTGATCGTGCCGTTGTTCACAAAGCGCAGAAGATCCACCCCAAACTGCATGCTCCCCTGCACCGTCTGCCCGGCGCCGATGGTCAGGAGATCGTTGCCGTTCTGTCCGAAGATGCGGTTCGCCTGGCTGTTATTGGTCGTGATGGTACCGGTGCCGCTCACAATGATGTTGCCGCCGATACGCAGATCGGTCGCGTTCCCGCCCGTGCTGAGCGTGAATGTGCCGTTGTTCACCATGCTCCCCCGGCCGGTAAAAGTGCCGCTGTCGGTGATGAGAAAAGCGCGGTTATCCAGAAGGGTGACGCTGTCGCCCGCATCGATCATCAGTCGGCCGACGGTGAAGTTCCCATCGATCGCAACCGCGGAAGCGACCGGGTTGGCGTTATCCACCGAGACATCGGCATCGGTGCTGTTGGGCGCACCCGCCGGATTCCACATGGTGCCGTCACTCCAGCTACCCGCGCCACCCGTCCAACTAGAAACGCCGCTCGTCGCATCTGGAAATACAATGGCACCTCCTGGATCGCCGTCGGAAACGAATCCGGCTTGGGGCGCGGGGAGGAGATCGCCATTACTGTTTCGCAGCGCGTGGGCTTGAAACGGGCCGGCAATCGCCCCTTGGAAAGAGAGCAGGGTGAGGATTACCAGAATGACGGCGAGCAGCGGCTTTCGATGCCCGCGGTCAAGATCATGCAAAAGGAGGATTTGTGTTTTCATGGTGGGGGGATTCACACGTGGCTATGGCGTAGAGAGACAACCGTCTCATTGAGAAGTGCGCGAAACGGCCTTGAAAACGGACATCGCGCCAAAAAAATCATTTCGCGTAGAAATCCGCATCATTTACCATTGCTCGCATGGCTGGTGATTTATCTGCACCGGAGGGGTTTTCCGCGCCGGACGTTACGGAGATTTTGGTGCGTTGGCGCGATGGCGACGCCGATGCGCCCGCGAAATTAATGCCGCTGGTTTACGAAGAACTGCGGCGGCGTGCGCGCGATTACCTTCGGCGCGAGCGGTCCGATCACACTCTGCAGGCTACGGCGCTCGTGCACGAAGCCTACCTGCGCATGGTCGATGACAGGAAGGTGAGCTGGGAAAGTCGCGCCCATTTTTACGGGATCGCCGCGCGGGTGATGCGGCGGATTTTAGTCGATCACGCCCGCGCCCACCAAACGCAAAAACGGGGCGGCCTCGCACAAGTATTCACTCTCGATGAAGCGCGCTCGCTCCCGTGCGAAAACACCAGCGACCTGGTGGCGCTCGACGGCGTGCTGCAAAATTTCGCGAAGACTTATCCGCGCAAAAGTGAAGTGGTGGAGCTGAAATTTTTTGGCGGCTTGGAAACCAGAGAAATCTCCGAGGTCTTGCAGGTTTCGGAAAAAACGGTGCTGCGCGACTGGAATTTCGCCAAGCTCTGGCTCTGCCGCGCTTTGACCGCGGATGCGGCCTAACGAGTAGTGGAAACGACCGATCGTTCGGAAAAAATCGCCGAACTGGTCGAGACAGCTTTTGAGCTCGAGCCGGCCGAGCGCATCAATTTTCTCGATCAAAACTGCGAAGAGGATGTCGAGCTGCGCGCGGAAATTGAATCGCTCTTAAAATTTCAAGCGCCCTCGCGTAACTTCATCGAGGAGCCCGCTTATCACATCGCCGCGGAAACTTTGGTCGCGGAAGATACGAGCGAGCTGCAGGCAGGCGACGAAGTCGGCGGCTATAAAATTCGTTCACTCATCGGCGAGGGCGGAATGGGCGAAGTCTATCTGGCGGACGACTTGCAGCTCCGTCGCGCCGTCGCGCTCAAACTGATCAAGGGTGTCTACGGGCGAGCTGCTTTTCGCAAACAGTTCGAGCAAGAGGAACGCATTCTCGCCGGACTCAATCATCCCAACATCGCTCGGCTCTACGGCGCGTCGGTTACGCCTAACGCGACGCCCTTTTTCATCATGGAATATGTCGCCGGCGAAAGGCTGGACCATTACTGCGAACATAAGCGGCTAACGATCCCGCAACGGCTGGAGATTTTCCGAAAGATTTGCGCGGCTGTTTCCTACGCGCATCAAAATCTCGTTATTCATCGCGACCTGAAACCGGGCAATGTGCGCGTAACCGCGGAAGGCGAACCGAAGCTACTTGATTTCGGGATCGCCAAGTTGGTCGATGAAGCGAGCGGCGCCACCGATCAAACCATCACTTCGACGCGCGCGATGACGCCGGATTATGCCAGCCCAGAACAGGTGCGCGGCGAACGAATGACGACGGCGAGCGACGTCTACAGTCTCGGCATCATTCTTTATGAAATGCTGTCGGGCGAGAAACCGCTGCGCCTGACGAGTCGTCGGCCGGAAGAAATTTCGCGAGCTATAACCGAAACCATTCCGGTGCGACCGAGCGTCGTCGCCTCCGAAAATCGAGAATCAAAAATAGAAAACAAGAAATCTCTCCGCGGTGATCTCGACAACATCGTGCTGATGGCGATGCGCAAGGAACCGGAGCGACGCTATGCTTCGGTGGGACAATTCTCGGAAGACATTCGCCGCCATCTCGCCGGTCTGCCGGTCCTCGCTCGCAAAGACACCTGGAATTATCGCAGTGGGAAGTTTATCCGGCGTCACAAGGTTAGCGTGTTCGCGGCGGTCGTCCTCGCGCTGACTTTGTTCGCCGGAATTCTCGCGACCACCTGGGAAGCGCGGCGTGCGGAAAAACAACGCGAGCTCGCGCAACGCCGCTTCGATGACGCCCGGCGGATCGCGCACTCGCTCATGTTCGAAGTTCACGACGCGATCGAAAATCTCCCCGGTTCCACCGCGGCGCGTGAACTCCTCGTCAAACGAGCGCTGGAATATCTCGATAGTCTGGCTGGCGAGAGTTCCGGCGATCCGACACTGCAGCGTGAGTTGATCGCCGCCTACATCAAGGTCGGTAACGTCCAAGGAAATCCTACAAATGCCAACCTCGGCGATTCCGCGGGCGCCCTGCAAAGTTATCAAAAAGCGCTCGTCATCACGGAAAAATTACTGGCCCAGTCTAACGACACAGACTTGAGGAACTCGCTCGGAATGATTTTGCGCAAAGTCGCGGATGTCGACGCCAACACCGAACGCGTGGCGGACGCTGTGCGGACGGCGCAGAGATCGCTACAGATTTTTCGCGTACTGGCGGAGGCCGCGCCCGGCCAGGCCGATGCGCAAATGAATCTGGCTATCGGTCACTTGAAACTTGGAGATATTTTGGGCAATCCGAACTTCGCGAATCTCGGTGATCAAGCGGGCGCGATGCGATCCTACGGAGACGCCTTGATCATCCTCGCTGCCCTCGAAAAACAGAATCCAGGCGATGCACGAACGCGCCGCTACCTCGGTATTATTCACGAGCGAATCGGCACCATGCGCGAACTTCAAAACGATGTCACCGGGGCTCTCGCAGAATATCAAAGTTCGGCTGCCATCCGCGTACCGCTCGCAGCCGAATTCCCTAACGACACCCAACTTGTTCGCGACGCCGCGGTCGCTTACGAAAAACTGGCCAACGTCATGACCGCCGCCGGTGATCTGGAAGCGGCCCTGAATGACCGACAGCGCTCGCTCGAAATCTTCACGCGCCTGGCCGAATCCGACCCAAAGAATGTCCTGGCTCAGCAGTCGTTAGGGATCAGTTATTTGCACCTTGCCGACTTGTTAGGCGCGCCAGATTCGCCCAATCTGAAACGACCCGCTGACGCTGTCGCAAACTACGCGCGCGCGCGCGACATCCTTCTCAAAAACTCCGAAGCATCCGACAAAAAAGTCGGTGACTTGCTTCAGGGAATACAGGCCGAGTTGGGAAAATTACGCGACTGACTCGCGCGCCCTACTTCACTTTGAAGGGCGCGGAATATTGCGTCTTCTCCCACGTCATTTTCAAGACCCCGCCGTCGTTGCCATTCTTGTCGATGGCGATGGTGAATTGATCTACCTCCTTCTCCGCCGCTTCTTTCTTCAACTCGACGCGCGCGAAATCCTGCGCTTCATCATACTTCGTGCCCCATTGGCCTGTCTGTTTGTTAATGATCAACTTCGCCCCGTTTTCTTCGGGCCACATGTAGAGTGAGTAGCTGCCCGCGGGAAGTTCCTTGCCGCCGATCTCGAGCGCTTTGCTCGTTTTAAGGATCGTCGCTTCATTCGCGCCCATTCGCCAGACCTTCCCGTACGGAACCAGGCCTCCCCAAATCTTGCGCATCTCGCCGCTCTTTGGATCCTTAGTGTAGGGACGACTGTAAGCGATGGAAATTTCGTTGCCGTTAATTGTCGCACTCACCGTGTCGGCCGGACTAACGCGCGGTTTGTCCTGCGCGAAGAGCGGCGCGGTCGCGAGACAAAGTAGAGAAACAATCAGAATCGAATTGGTTCGTTGGCTAATCATAATCATGGAAACTCGCGCGATCGCGCCTTGTCGTCGAGGCGAATTCTGCCGTGCCTTTTTTTCTTCCCCTTCTCGTCTCGCTCCTCATACTCCGGCCTAACCAGGAGTCCTTATGATGAAGCGAATTCTTCTCGCCGGTGTTCTCGGCGCCATTGCCATGTTTGTCTGGAATTTTGTGGCTCACATGCTTCTGCCGCTCGGCGAACTGGGTGTCTCTCAAATTCCGCACCAGTCAGCCTTCTTCAGCGCGCTGGAAAACAATATCGGCGCGCAACCCGGTTTGTTTTTCTTTCCTACGCCAGAGTTGGGAGCGGGTGAAAAGATGCACGACAAACAAGTCATGGAGCGCATGGCCAGCCAATACGAATCAAAACCGACCGGCATCCTGGTCTATCGTCCGGCGGGTCGTCCCTTCACTTTCGGAAAATGGCTCGCGCGCGAATTCTCTTTCCAATTCGTCGAAAGTCTTCTCGCCGCCTACTTGCTGGCGCAGGCGGCATTAGGTTCCTATCTGAAGCGCGTCGTTTTCGTCACGATTATCGGCGTGATCGCCGCCATCACCACGAATATGTCCTACTGGAATTGGTATGGGTTCCCCAAGCTCTACACCATGTCCTACATGTTCACGCAGGCGATGGGTTATTTCTGTGCCGGGTTGGTCATCGCCTGGATTTTGAAGACCTTCCAAATCCGCACTGCCTAACGAGACATCGCTTTTTTTCGCTGCGACGCGGGCGATGAACTGGGAAGCGATTAACGCCACGGCGCAACTGATCAGTTCGATCGGCGTTGTCGTTTCTCTTTGGTATCTCGCGGTTCAGGTTCACCGCAGTACACGCATCGCCAAGCTCGCTGCGCAAGACGCTGCCACCACTGCTCTACGCGAAGTCACGCGCCCCTTCGCGGAGAACCCTGAAGTAAGCCGCATCTGGAGCCTGGGCCTGGAAAATTTCGACTCGTTAGACCCTTTGGAAAAAGGGCGTTTCTATCACGTCGCTTTTCAGTTTCTCAAAGCGATGGAAACGATTCATCACCATTACGTCTACGGCCTGATGGAGGAACAAGTTTGGCGCGGCTGGAGTAATCTCTATCGCCACTATCTCGCTTCTCCCGGACTGGCCGGCTATTGGAACATACGCCAGGAACTTTTTTCGGACCGCTTCCGCCTATTCATTAACGAACTCGACTTGCCCAGCGAACGACGGACCGTGGGAAATCTTCTCGGCGAAGAACGAGCGCGACGGCCTAACGAGTAGTTAGAGATCCCGCGCCATTGCCAACGCCTCGAGCTTTTCCCAGCCGTTCCGCAGCCAGAACTCCTGGCCTAACGAGTTGTCGTCGGCCACCAGCAGAATGGCGCGTTGCAAACCAACCTCACGTAACCCGCGCAGACAATCTTCCAGAAGCTGCTGTCCGATACCAAGACCGCGAGAATTTTTTGCCACCGCGAAATGATAAATGTAACCACGCCGTCCGTCGTGCCCGCACATGGCCGCTGCGATGAGGACACCGTTTTCCTCCGCCACGCGGCTGAGCCCGGAATTTCGTTTCAGATAAGCCGTGATCTCCTCGCGCGAATCGCCTTCACAAATCTCCACGCCTTCGACTTTGTTCCAAAGCGCGCAGGCCGCTTCGTAATCGCCGATGACGAATTCGCGCGTTGTTATTTCAGCCACAGCACTTTGGTATACCCGCTTGCCGCGCCGACCAAATCAGAATGTTGCGCAAATTATCTCCAACGCATTTAGGCAATGACAGGAGCATCGGCCTCCAGTATTCCGATAAGAGTTAAAAGGAGCCGTCATGAATGCTGACAACCAGATCAATGAGAAAAGGCGCCCGGAACTAACGGTCCGTGGGCTGATCGTGGGCGTGATCATCACGCTGGTCTTCACGGCAGCGAACGTTTACTTCGGGCTCAAAGCCGGGCTGACTTTTTCGACCTCGATTCCGGCGGCGGTGATTTCGATGGCCATCCTGCGTTATTTCAAGAACGCAACCGTTCAGGAAAACAACATCGTGCAAACGGTCGCGTCGGCCGCGGGGACACTTTCGTCGATCATCTTTGTCTTGCCCGGTTTGATCATGATCGGTTGGTGGACCGGGTTTCCGTTTTGGATTTCGTTTTTGATCTGCGCACTCGGCGGCATTCTCGGCGTGATGTATTCGATCCCGCTGCGGCGCGCACTGGTGACGAACTCCGACCTGCCGTATCCCGAAGGAGTCGCGTGCGCCGAAGTGCTCAAAATCGGTAGCGGTGACAACGGGAATGCTGGCGAAGTCGAACACAGTCGCGCTGGCCTGCTCGCGGTGGTGTGGGGATCAATCGTGGCGGCGTTCTTTGCCATCATCGTTGCCACGCAAGTGTTCGCTTCCGATGTGGCGGAAACTTTTCGTATCGGGAAGCGCGGCGCAGTGAGCGGTTATGATTTTTCCCTCTCGTTTGCACTGCTCGCGATCGGACACCTTTGTGGATTGTCAGTCGGTATCGCCATGCTCATCGGCGCTACCATTGGCTGGGGTTGGCTCGTGCCCCACTACTCGGCGCTCAGCGGCGATCTAACGACCGCTGTCGGCGCACTCGCGCAAACTACCTGGAGCCACAAAGTAAGATTTATCGGCGCCGGGGCGATCGGTGTTTCTGCAATTTGGACACTACTAAAGTTAGTGAAACCTGTCGCGGTCGGACTGTCCGGCGCGATGGCCGCATCGCGCGCGCGCAAGGCCGGCAAAGCGGACACTCTGCCAATCACGGAGCGCGATATTCCAATCGGCATCGTCGGTCTCATTACGCTCGTGTGCATGGTGCCGATCGGGTGGGTGCTCGGCTCCTTCGCAACCACGAGCGGTCTCGGTTCGCACGTCGTAACGCTTGTCATCGGTGGCGTCTTCTATGTCTTTTTGATGAGCTTCTTTGTCTCCGCCGTCTGCGGCTACATGGCCGGCTTGATTGGTTCATCGAACAGCCCTCTCTCCGGCATCGGCATCCTGGTCGTGATCGGCGCCGCTCTGTTACTTGTTGTCGGCGTTCAACCGTACGTAGGGCCAGAGGCAACCAAGGCGCTCATGGCTTTCGCGCTCTTCACCACCGCGGTCGTTTTTAACGTTGCGGCGATTGCGAATAATAACCTGCAAGATTTGAAGACGGGTCAGCTGGTTGATGCGACTCCGTGGAAACAACAGGTCGCGCTCATCATCGGTGTCCTTGCTGGCGCCGTTGTCATTCCACCGGTGCTCAACTTGGTCAATCAGGCCTACGGCTTCGTCGGCGCGCCGGGCGCCGAGTTGCGGCCAAATCCATTGCCGGCTCCGCAAGCCGGCCTGATTTCGTCGCTCGCGCAAGGCGTCATCGCCGCGGATATCGATTGGAGTCTGATCCGGATGGGCGCCTACATCGGCATCGCCATCATAGTGCTTGATGCAATCCTTGCTAAAACAACCAAACACATGCGCGTTCCTCCGCTCGCCGTTGGACTCGGGATTTATCTGCCCACCGCGAGCACACTCATGATCGTGGTCGGCACGATCGTCGGTTATATTTTCGATCGCCGCGCCGAGCGGACGCGCAATCCGGAAGGAACGAAGCAGCTCGGCGTGCTACTCGCGTCCGGTTTGATCGTCGGAGAAAGCACCATTGGCGTGATCCTCTCCGCCATCGTCGTCTTCTCCGGGGTAGCGGCACCGCTCGCGCTCGTCGGCGCGGGGTATGAAACGGCTGGGAAAATCATCGGCGGCATCGCCTTCGCTGCGATCGCGTTCGTGCTCTATCGATGGGTCCTGGGAATGGCCTCGAAGCGATCCGCGTAAAGCGCGTGACTCGTTAGGCGCGCGTCACAAGGACTGGTGAGATCCGCGGATCCTCCGTTTAATTCGAAGCGCGATTACAACCTGCTCTTCAAGTCGCCGAAAGACGCGAAGTAGATAACCGCGACGCGCGCGGTTAGGCTGCTCAAGTTCCCATGCCCAACGTCGACCCGTCCAATCCGCCTAACGAGTTCCCGGACATCGTCGGCGCGCACCCGACAAACCCGATTCTGGCCAACTTCCGTCCCTTTATTCCGCCGGGCGCGCGACTGCGCGAGCTGACGCCGTTACCGCTCATCATCGGCACGCTCCTCGGAATGGTCTTCGGCGCGTCCTCGCTTTATCTGGTACTCAAAGTTGGTCTCACGGTCAGCGCGTCCATTCCAGTCGCGGTCATTTCGATCACGATTTTTCGCCTGCTCTCTAAGTTTGGTCTACGCGACTCGACCGTTCTCGAAAACAACATCGTGCAGACCGCGGGGTCCGCGGGCGAATCAATCGCCTTCGGTCTCGGCGTGACCATGCCGGCAATCATGATTCTGGGATTCGATCTCGAGATCACGCGCGTCATGCTGGTGGCGATCGTGGGTGGACTAATTGGAGTACTGATGATGATTCCGTTGCGCCGCGCACTCATCGTGCAGCAGCACGGCTACTTGAAGTACCCGGAAGGCACGGCCTGCGCCGAAGTCTTGAAGGCGGCAGCTTCCGCTGAATCCCGCGATGCCGCGCATTCCGGTGATTCCGTCGCGCGCGCCGCGGCAGACGAAGCGGTCAGCGGCGGCAAGATCATCATCGGTGGTTTCGCAATTGGCTTCGTTTACTACGGCCTGCTCGAAATCTTCAAAGCCATGAAGGAAATCCCGACAAAAGTTTTCGGGAAGCCATTCGCTGGCGCGTCCGTTTCGTTGGAAAACAATCCGGCGCTGCTCGGCGTCGGTTACATCATTGGTCCGCGCATCTCAGCGCTCATGATGGCCGGTGGCGTCTTGTCCTATCTCGTTCTAATTCCCGCGATCAAGTATTTCGGCTCCGCCGGAACACTACCGCTCGCTCCGGAAACTGCGCACAGCATTGCCGACATGTCGGTCGAGCAAATCCAAAAGGGCTACATCCTATATATAGGTGCTGGTGCCGTCGCCGCGGCCGGGATCATCAGTCTCTTTCGTTCGATACCGCTGATCTGGCATGGATTGAAAGGCGGACTCGCCGACCTGCGCAGCTCCGGTATCGCGCGCGACGATGTCCCGCGCACTGATCAAGACCTTTCCATGAAATGGGTCATCGGCGGAATCATCGCCTTGATGATCGTCATCATGATCGCGCCGCAATTGAATCTGCGCTTTAACTTGTTAGGCGCGATTCTCATCATCGCCTTCGGTTTCCTTTTCGTCACCGTCGGCTCGCGGCTGACCGGCGAAGTTGGTTCATCGTCCTGTCCGACCTCGGGCATGATGATCGCAACGCTCTTGCTGACGTGTCTCATCTTCCTCATCATCGGCTGGACTGCGCCGCCATACTTTGTCACTGCGCTCTCGATCGGCGGCATCGTCTGCATCGCGTCCTCGAACGGCGGAACGATTTCGCAGGATCTCAAGACCGGTTTTCTCATAGGCTCGACGCCGAAGGCGCAACAGATCGCCATCCTGATCGGCTCCCTTGCCTCCTGCCTTATCCTCGGCCCGATCCTGATGCAGCTAAATCAATCGGGAACGGTTTACGTTCCAGTGGCGGGCAACCAGGATTTCGCTTTCCCGTCCAGCTTTCACGCCGATCCAGCCGATTACCTGAAAAGCAGCAACGGCCAACCAAAACGCGAACGCGCAGCGGGCAATGATCCTAACGATTATTTCGTTTACCACAAAACGAACACCGAGAACGGCCCGGCTGGTCGCTATCTTTTGAACAACGACGGTGCACCGGTCTATCTGGCCGATCCCGGCATCAACGGCGTCTACGACAAGCGCCCCGACGGTTCGAGCGTGCAAAAATTCACCGCGCCGAAAGCGACCCTCGTCTCCTACATCATCAAGGGAATTCTCGGCGGACAATTGCCGTGGGGCCTGGTCTTGTTAGGCGTTTTCATCGCCATTGTGCTCGAGCTATCCGGCGTTTCGGCACTCGCTTTCGCAGTCGGTGTTTATCTGCCGATCTCCACTTCCGCGCCGATCTTTGTCGGCGGCATGGTGCGCTGGCTCGTGGACAAATACACGCGACGGAAACACGGCGGTGCGCAGCTCACCGAAGATCAACTCCTGGCGGAAGGCGACAAGAGTAACGGCGTTCTCCTCTCCTCCGGTTACATCGCCGGCGGCACACTGGCGGGAGTGATTTTCGCTTTCCTCGCTATCCCGATGAAGGATCGCCTCGATGCCTTCGAGAAGTGGTCGACCGCCCACAATCCGTTCTTCGACGGCCCGTCGTCCGATCTGTTTGCGATGATTCCCTTCGCCGGGCTTTGCGTGCTGCTCTATCTCGTCGGTCGCGACGTGATCTTCGCGGCGAAACGAACTACCACTCGTTAGGCGTGGAGATCATTTCACTCGGCGATTCCGCGCTGATCTTGCGCTTGCGAGATCATCTCAAACGACCGGATGAAACGCTCGCGCAGGTCCTGCAAACGGTAGAGCGCTTGCAGGCGAGCGCGATTCCCGGCGTCCTCGAAATCACGCCGGCCTTTACCAGCGTGGGAATTTATTTCGATCCGGCGAAAGTAGCCGCGGCTAGTGAGGCGGAACTGCCTAACGAGTGGTTAATCGCGCGGATCCAGGCGGCGTTGAAATCACGACGGATACCGGCGTTGAAAAAGAAACTGAGGCCGCCCATAGAAATTCCTGTCTGTTATGCACTCGTCTTTGCGCCAGACCTGCCGGTTGTTGCCGAACGCTCCAAACTTTCCGAGGCCGAAGTGATCCGTCGTCACGTGCGCGGAAAGTATCGTGTCCAGTGCGTCGGTTTCATTCGTTTTCCCTACCTGAGTGGTCTCGCGAACGAGCTCGCCACTCCACGGCGGGATACTCCGCGCAAAACAATTCCACCCGGCTCGGTTGCGATCGGCGGCGCGCTCACCGGCATCTATCTCCAAACTTCCCCCGGCGGCTGGAACATCATCGGCCGCACGCCGCTGCGCTTGTTCGATGTCGCGCGCGACCCTGCCACCCTCTTGCAAATAGGTGATCGTGTTCGTTTCCGCGCGATCACGCTCAAGGAATTCAATGAACTCTCTACTCGTTAGGCGCGCCGGATTTCTCACCAGCGTGCAGGACCTCGGGCGCAGCGGTCAGCGCGCGATTGGCGTCTCGTTAGGCGGGGCGCTTGATCCACATGCTTTGCGCGTGGCCAACCTATTGACAGGCAATGAAGAAAGCGCGGCGGGACTGGAATTCACCCTTGGCCAAAGCATCCTGCGCTTTTCCGACGAACGCCTGATCGCGTGGTGTGGTGGCGAGTTCGAGATGCGGATTGCCTCGGAAGAAATTCCTGCCGGTCACACCTTTGCCATTCGCGCCGGCGAGGAGCTGCGCGTTTCCGCTCCGGCGAAGGGCGCACGCGCCTGGCTTGCTATTGCCGGAGGAATCGATGCGTCGTTGGTCCTAGGGAGCCGCTCCACAGATTTGCGCAGCGGTTTTGGTGGTTGGGAGGGCCGCGCCTTGCATGATGGCGATCAATTACCGCTCGGTCCGAATTGCAGACGGACGCGGACACGCATCTCTACCTGGTCCCCGCCTAACGAGTGGTCGAAGACGCGTGGACGCCACGAATTCCTGCGCTTTCTGCGCGGTGCGGAGTGGTCGGATTTCGAAGGGAATGCGCTGTTGGAAAATTCATTCACGGTCAGCGCCGATTCCGATCGCATGGGCGTGCGCTTGGAAGGCAATGCTTTGCTGCGAAATCGCACGACGGATCTTATTTCCGAACCGGTCGCGCCAGGAACGATTCAAGTTCCGCCAAATGGGCAGCCGATTCTTTTGCTCGGAGATTGCCAAACCATTGGCGGCTATCCGAAAATCGCGCACGTGATCACGGTCGATCTCAGCGCTGCCGCGCAACTGCGGCCGGGCGATTCGGTGCGCTTCGTCGAGGTCTCGTTAGGCGAAGCGCAAAATCTTCTTCAGCAACGTCAACGCGATCTCGATATTTTTCGGATCGGTCTGAGCTTGCAAGCCGGATGGAGTTAAGCGTCGATCTCAATGCCGACCTCGGCGAAGGCGCAGGGCATGACGATGAGCTGCTCGCTCTGGTCAGCTCCGCCAACATTGCTTGCGGTTTACACGCGGGAAATCCGGGAATGATGAGCCAATCCATTCTCGCTGCGCATGCGCGCGGCGTGGCCGTCGGCGCGCACCCGAGTTTTGACGATCGCGAAAATTTCGGCCGCCGCGAAATATCGATGCCCGCGGAAGAGATTTTCAATTTGGTCGTCTATCAGGTCGGCGCTTTTCAAGCCGTCGCTCACTCGTTAGGCATTCGTCCACAACATGTGAAAGCACACGGCGCGCTTTACAACATGGCCGCGCGCATTGAAGAAATGGCGGACGCAATCGTGCGCGCGGTCAAGACAATCGATCCGAAATTAATTCTCTTCGTGCCTGTGGCGAGCGCGCTTTCGCGCGCGGCTGAGAATCACGAGTTACACATCGCGCACGAGGTTTTCGCCGATCGCAATTACATGCCGGACGGCTCGCTCGTTCCGCGCGATCGTTCCGACGCCTTGCTGCATGATCCGGAAGAAGCGGCCAATCGTGTCTTCGGCATGTTGCGCGACAATAAAGTGCGCGCGATCGACGGCAGCGAAGTGCATGTGGAAGTGGATACGATTTGCGTGCACGGCGATACGCCCGGCGCAGTCGATTTCGCGCGCGAACTTCGGCTCGCCTTACACCAGATGGGAATCGTGGTCGCGGCAGTCGGGACCTAGTTGATGGAGTCGATCAAATCCCCCGTGTAGGATTACAAATGGCTAAGAAATTTATGAGTCTGCTGTCGGCGTTGGTCATTGGTTGTATGGCGACGCTCGTAGCCGAAGAGGCCAAGCCCGCGAAGGGCGGCGAGGGAACCCTGATGGTGCAGGATAAGAGCTACCCACTAACCCACGCGCTCGCCTATGAAACGATGATGGACGAAACGGAAAGAATCGTGGTGGTTTTAAGTGGTCAGGCGATTTCGGCAGACAAACTGAAAGAGGCGAAGGCAGAGGAAAAGGATGGTCACGACGCTTCGTTCAATCGGCCCTACCTCAAACTTGAGTTCACCAAGGCTGGCGAACTCAGTCATTTCAGCGCCGGCGCCGGCATCTCGTCCATGAGCAAGGGACCGAGCGCGGTGAGCGCGGAATTAAAGTTGCAAGACGGAAGGGTGATTGGCAAAGCCAGCCAGCCGAATGAGACCGACGGAAATTTTCATTCCGGATTCGACGTCCATTTTAATACGGCCTTGGTCGGCGCCGGAGACTCGCTGCAGGCCGCGAAAAAGACAGGTCCGGCGGCGAACGTGAAGCCGTCGGTGACGGGTACGTTCAGGGGGAATGGCAAAGAAGCGAAACTCGCCTACGTGTCGGCGCATTGGCGCGAGCCTTTTGACGAAAAGCCGAGCATCGTGCTCGTGTTCACCGAGAAGGATCATTCGAAAGACAAAAAGCCCGACTTCAACGCTTCGTTTGAGAAGTTTGGCAGCGCGCTGATTATTTCGCTCCATGAGGACGGCGGTATCTTTGGCTGCGAGGTCGTTCACGCGGCGCATTCAAAGAAGGGCTTCAGCTCGATCGGCCAGATCAGGACAAGCAACTTCGAGTTCGCGGAGGGCAAGGTGGAGGGGGAACTGACTACCGATGGGCAGGTCGAAGTGTTCGGCGAGACCTGGGAGGTAAACGTCAAATTCGTCGCGCCGCTGGGAGAGATTCCCAAAGAGTTTCAGCCGGCGGAGGAGACCAAGGCGGATGAGCCAGCCGTCACCAAGCCGACAAATTCAAAACTGAGCAAAAAATCCGCACCGCAGCCGGCGGCCGAAGAATTCAACGTCAAGAATCTCGCCCTAACGAAAGATGCCACCGACGTGGAATACAAGACGCTGGTTGAACACGTAACATTCAAGAGCAGGACAAAGGTGAAAGCGGTCTGTTCCGAATTAGCCGCGAATTTGAAAGCGCAAGGCTGGACGAATGACGGCGGCGACCTGATCACACCGGCCTCTTCGATTCTGAAGCGGAAACGTGGAGAAGCCACCCTCACGATTTTCGTGAAGCCAGAGAACGACGGGAGTGAGGTGAAGATCTTCACCTCGGGTCTCTCTTGGGAAGGGCAGTAACTCGCGCTGCAGCCGATGACATCGACCGCGGAGCGAGCTGCGACCGAGCAGGAGAGCGGAAATCTCGTGCGCGGTCTCGGTCAGCTCGACGCGACCATGATCGTGATCGGGTCGATGATTGGCTCGGGCATTTTCATTACCTCAGCGGAATCGGCGCGATTGATTGGCGCGCCGGGTTGGCTGTTGATGGCGTGGGCGCTCGCCGGATTACTTACCATCACGGGCGCACTTTGTTGCGCGGAGCTAGCGGCGATGATGCCAAAGGCCGGCGGACAATACGTTTTCCTGCGCGAAGCTTATTCGCCGCTCTTCGGTTTTCTTTTTGGTTGGGCGATTTTTCTCGTTGTGCAAACCGGCACGATCGCGGCTGTCGCGGTCGCGTTCGCAAGATTTGCCGCCGTATTTTTCTCAAGTATCTCCGGCGCGAATTACATCATCGCGCCAATTCATCTTGGTAGTTACGCCATAAGTCTTTCCACCGAACAACTGCTCGCGGTCGCGATGATCCTGCTTCTTACCGTGAGCAACACACGCGGACTCGATCTCGGCAAACTCGTGCAGAATGTTTTCACTTTCGCTAAAACCGCCGCGCTTATCGGATTAATTATTGTCGGCCTCTCGTTAGGCTGGAGCCTAACGAGTGCTGCACGCAGCTCTTCGTGGTGGAATCCGATGGCGAACGGCTGGTCGCCGCAAGGCGCGCAACCGGGTCTGGTCATCGTGGGCGGGTTCGCACTATTGATGTTATTAGGCAAAGCAATGGTTGGCCCGCTCTTCGCGCAATCGGCTTGGAATAACGTCACCTTCACCGCCGCGGAAGTGCGCGATCCCGGCCGGACGTTGCCGCGCGCGTTACTCATCGGTTGCGGCGTAGTCGTTAGTCTTTATCTGCTCGCGAACGTTGCTTACATCGCGACCCTGCCGCTGGAAGGTATTCAAAAAGCGCCGCAAAACCGTGTCGCGGTCGCGGCGATGAATGCCGCGCTCGGACCGATCGGCACAATTCTGATGGCGATCGCGATCATGATTTCGACCTTCGGTTGCAACAACGGCCTTATCCTGGCCGGTTCACGCGTCTACTATGCGATGGCGCGCGATGGCTTGTTTTTCAAAAGCGCCGCGCGCCTGAATGCGCACAAAGCCCCCGCGATGGCGTTGCTCGCGCAAGGTCTTTGGACTTCGTTCCTCACTTTGCCGCGTACGGTTACGACCGATCCGACGACTGGCGCGGTGACCTACGGTAACGTCTATACGCAATTGCTCGAGTACATCGTCGCGGCCGATCTGATGTTTTACATCCTGATGGTCGGCGCGGTCATTATCCTGCGAAAAAAAATGCCCACCGCCTCACGCCCTTATCGCACCTGGGGTTATCCGATTGTGCCGTTTATTTACATCTCGATCGCTAGCTTCCTCATCGTCGATCTAATCTATCTCGCGCCAGCGACCTCGGGCATCGGCTTTCTGCTCGTGCTCACCGGCGTGCCCGTTTATCTGGCGTGGCGGAAACGAAGCGTGCGCGAACGCTGACTTGTTAGGCAAGGTATCACCGTTAGGCTAACACATGAAAACCTCACATCTCCTGTTGCTCGCGATCGCGTGTCCTACGATCGCCTTTGCGCAAATGCCACCAAACGCCGAGAGCGTCGCGGCAGTAACGAAAATAGAAAATGACATGAGCGCCGCTCTGACCAAGCCGGAGGCAGCCGCCGCTGAGAGCATGCTCGCGGACAGTTACTATGCCACCAATCCGGACGGAACGACGCAGAACAAAACCCAATTCATGGCGGACCTGAAATCGGGCGACTTGAAGCTGGAATCGAACAAGCTGGACGACATGAAAGTCCAGGTCGCTGATGCCGACATGGCGGTGGTGACCTATCGGAGCACCGACAAAGTGAGCTACAAAGGCAAAGACATCAGCGGACAATATCGTTGGACCGATGTGCTGATGAAACGCGATGGCAAATGGCAGTTCGTTGTTAGTCACGGCACGCAGATCGCGACGGCCAAGCCCTGAACGCGCGTTTTACTTCAGGCTTCCTTTCTCGACGTACCATTTTAGGAATTCTGGCACGAGCCTTCCGGCTTTGATGAGCGGATCGCCTGCGATCCATTCGCGCGCCTTTTCCTGCGAATCGGTCGCGAGCACCAAAATGCCGCGGACGTTGCGGCCGGAAAAATCTTCGACCGGTCCGGCCTTGAATAATTTTCCTTCGGCGTGCAGCGCTTTCATGTTCGAGATGTGACCTTCCTGCAATTTATCGAGTTCCTCTTTCGGCAATTCCGGTGCATGCGCTGGCCTAACGAGTAGAACAAGGATGAATTGATC
This sequence comes from Chthoniobacterales bacterium, assembly GCA_038237435.1. Taxonomy (GTDB): domain Bacteria; phylum Verrucomicrobiota; class Verrucomicrobiia; order Chthoniobacterales; family UBA10450; genus JACCTI01. The sequence continues at coordinate 18,440 of JBBRYT010000004.1, read as the reverse complement.
GAATTCGAGAGGATGCTTCTTTGCCTCTTCCGCACAAAGTGAAGCGATGGAGAAAACAATGATCGAGAAAGGAAGTAGGAATCTGCGCATGAGCTGAGCATGCAAAAGCGCGAACGCATGGCGACATTCCGCCACGACTCGCGTCTTGCGAAGGGGCGGTCTTGTCATACTTTTCGCGTATGAAATCGCGCGCCTGGCAGGGGAAGATTTTCTTCGGTGCGGTTTTGGGAACTGCGTGTGCCGTCATGCCGACGACGGCGCGCGCACAACTCCAGCGACAAGCTAATACAACGCTGACCTTGCCCGCCGATCTGCCGAGCGCGACCGGCTACACCACAACGAACGCGCTCAGCCCGCTCACTTTCAGCGCCCCAATCGCGGTGCGCGCGCAACCGGGCAGCACGACGCGGCTCTTCGTGGTTGAGCGCAACGGCACCATTCAGCTCGTCGATCTTTCGGCAAACCCGAAGACGAAAACGCTCTTCTTCGATCTGGCGGCGTTTCTCACCAGCCAGGGCACACCGCTGCGCACCGATGGCGAGTGCGGCCTGCTCAGCATGGAGTTCCATCCGAACTTCGCGCAGAACGGTTACATCTTTGTTTTCTACAGCTTCAACAGTCCGCAAAGTCAATTGCACGAGCGCGTCGCGCGTTTCACGGTCAACGGCACGTCCGCCACGGCGACGAGCGTGAACACAAGCACGCATCTGCCGCTCATTACGCAATACGATCAAGCCACCAACCATAACGGCGGCGATCTGCATTTCGGTCCCGCGGATGGCTATCTTTACATTTCTGTGGGCGACGAGGGGAATGCGAACGATTCGTTCGATAACGCGCGTCACATCAACAAAGATTTTTTCGGCGCCATCCTGCGCATCGATGTTGATAACAAGCCAGGCAGTCTCGCGCCCAATCCGCACTCGCAACCGCAATCCACCGATTATCCTTCGGCGATCAATCCCGGCGCCTATTCAATTCCGCCGGATAATCCATTTATCGGCGCGACTGCGCATCACCACGAAACGTTCGCGGCCAACACGGTCCGCACGGAAATCTGGACGACCGGTTTGCGTAATCCGTTCCGCTTTTCTTTCGACCCACCAACTGGCCGGCTCTTCATCGGCGACGTGGGTCAAAATGCGTGGGAGGAAGTTGATATTTTGACCGCGGGCAGCGATGCGGGTTGGAGCGTTTACGAAGGAAATCACAACGGCCCGAACTACGACGCGACGTTGCCCACGTCGTCGTTTCTCTTTCCGATCTACGAATACGGACACAGCGGCGGCGATCCGAATTTTCAAGGCAACGTCATCACCGGCGGTGTCATCTATCGGGGGCAGCAATTCACCGAGCTCTACCAGAACTACATTTTTTGTGACGAAGGCAGCGGCAACATCTGGGCGCTGCAACCACCCGCCAATTCCGGTGGCGCGTGGACCGTGAAACGCCTCGGCAGCAACAGCTCCGTCGTCGCTTTCGGCACTGACCCGCGCAATGGCGACGTCTTGCTCGTCGACATCAGTGGGCAGGTAAAACATCTCGTGCGCAGCGGCACCAGCGGCACACCGCCGCCGGCCCTGCTTTCGCAAACGGGCGCGTTCTCCGATCTCGCCACCCTCACCCCGAATGCAGGCATCGTTCCTTATGCGCCGAACGTTTCCTTCTGGAGCGATTACGCGCAAAAATCGCGCTGGTTCAGCATCAAAAATCTCTCCGACAAAATGACTTTCAGCGCCGACGGCAACTGGACCTTCCCCACGGGAGAAGTGTGGGTGAAACATTTCGATCTGCCGCTTGAACGCAGTAACCCGAATGGCTCGAGTCGCCGCATTGAGACACGCTTCCTCGTCAAAACGGCCAGCAACGTTTACGGCATCACTTACAAATGGCGCGCCGATAATTCCGATGCCGACCTCGTTGCGGAAAGTGGCGAAGATGTGAGCTACCCAATCACGATCAACGGCAGTCCGGCGACGCAGACCTGGCACTATCCGAGCCGCAACGAATGTCTAACCTGCCACACCGCCATCGCTGGCGGCGCGTTGTCCTTCAACACGCGACAGCTCAACGCGACCCATATTTATGGCGCGCAAACGCAGAACCAAATTCAAGCTTTAAGCAACGCCGGTTATTTCACCGCCGGCGTGAGCGGCGTAAACAATCTGCCGCGCTTCTTTCGTTCCAACGAAGCCACGCAGAGTTTTGAAGCGCGCGCGCGTTCTTACTTCGCGGTCAATTGCGTGCAATGCCACCAGCCGGGCGGCGCCGCGCTTGGTAATTGGGATGCGCGGCCGACCACGCCCACCGATTCCGCCAACATGATCAACGGCGCGCTCGTCGATCAACTTGGCGATAGCGCGAATCGTTTCGTCAAACCGAGCGACCTCGCCCACTCCGTCGCCTTCCGCCGCGTGCGCGGCACCGATGCGCCGCGCATGCCGCCGCTCGCCACGAACGAACGCGACCCCGACGCCGAAGCATTGCTTAGCTCATGGATTCAAAACGAATTGCCCACGCGCCGTTCCTTCGCCGACTTTCAGGTTCAATACTTCGGCTCGACCACGAACCCAAACGCGGCCGCTAACGTTGACTTCGACGGTGACGGCCGCACTAACTTAGAAGAGTGGCTGGAGAACACCGACCCGACCGATGCCGCCAGCGCTTGGAATTTTACCAACGTCACTAGCGCGGGCGGCGCATTTCAATTGCAATTTGTGCAACCTGCCAATCGTTCCGCGCTCGTGGAAATTAGCCCCGACCTGTCCACATGGACGCTGTGGGATGTCCCGGGCAACCAACCCACTTATCCAGCCACAGCTCAGCCCGTGCTGCTGACCTCGCCCTTCGATGCAGATAAAAAATTCTTCCGCATTCGCCTGAGTGTGCCGTAACAAATCGTACGGCAGGATTTCGCCTAACGAGTGCAAGACGAAGCGACGTCGTCGCACAATTTGCCTTGCGACCGGAAAGCTCGCTGACATGATCGCGCCGACTCTCGGATGAATTTCTGGAAAGCGCTCCTCGTTGTCGTCGTTCTTGGACTCGCGCTTTGGTTTCTTTCGCCCTCGCGCGCGATTCATGACGAACCGGGATTGGTTGAGGTAAGTTATCTGGCCGATAACGGACAAGATACCGCCGCGGTGGATGACGCGATTCGCGTTTTTGAAAACGACAGCCGCGAACGTCACACAAAAAATCCAACGCAACCGATTTATCGGGTCATTGTCGGACAGAATGCTTCGCGCGATTTCACGGCGGATCCGACTCGCTTGCTCGTGAGCGTGGCGGGCGGACAACCACCCGATCTGATTTTGTTCGATCGCTATGCGGTCAGTGAATGGGCCGCGCGCGGCGCGTTTTTGAAACTAGATGATTTTATTTCGCGCAGCCTAACGAGTGGTAATGCAGAGGCGATTCGTCCGGAAAATTATTATAAGTCGTGTTGGGACGAAGTGATGTATCAAGGCGCGACCTACGGCGTGCCGGAACGCGTGGATGATCGCGCGCTTTTCTACAACAAGGATTTGCTGAAGCGCGCCGGCTTCGTCGATGAGACCGGCGAGGCTCGTCCACCGCGCACTTGGGAAGAGCTGGCCGAGATGGCGCCGAAGCTGACCGAATACGACGCGCGTGGCAACATCACGCGGCTCGGTTTCGCGCCGAATTACGGCAACGCCTGGCTTTATCTTTATGCGTGGATGAACGGCGGGGCGTTTCTCACACCTGATGCGAGAACGTGCATCGCGAATTCGCCCTCAGTCGTGCAGGCGCTCGATTGGATGGTGAAAATGTACGATGCGGTCGGCGGCGCGCCGGCCGTCTACGCCTTTCAAAGCAGCTCGCAGGTCGGGCAACTCGATCCGTTCACCATGGGAACGGTTGCGATGAAGATCGACGGTTACTGGAATTTTCCCGAGAGCCTCGCGCAGTTCGGCGGCAATCTGAATTACGCCCTCGCGGTTCCTCCATTGCCCGCCGCGGAAGTGGCCAAAGGCCGGACCGGATTTAGCTGGGTCAGTGGTTGGTGTTTCGCCATTCCATCCACCGCGCGCAACAAAGAAGCGGCTTGGGAATTGTTGCGATTTTTGTCCAGCCAACGCTCCGCAGAAATCATCTCGGAAAGCAAGCGTCTCACCCTCGAAAGCCAGGGACAGGTCTACGTCCCGACACAAAATGCCAATCGCCACATCAATGAGTGGCTCTACGAAAAATACATAGGCGGCAATCCAGCCATTCCCGCGAAAGTGCGCGAGGGCGTGAAATTACTGAACGACCTGCTCGACACTTCACCATTTCGTCCGGTCACGCCTGTCGGGCAGTTGCTCTTCAACGAACAAAAACGCGCCACAGAAAATGCCATCTTCCATAAGCTTTCACCGCAAGCCGCGCTCGATGAAAGCACGCGGCTCATTCAGCGCCAGCTCGATCGCTCGCTTGCGCCGCCGCGCGGACCGCTCGTGCCGTGGAAATATTTCATCTACGTTTATCTCGCACTCATCGTCGCGGCGGCGGCGTTGATTTACTTTTGGGAAACAAAACGCGCCGCAGTCGAAGGAACGCGCATCAAATATTTTCGATCGCAATGGCGCGGCGGTTGGCTGACCGCGTCGCCGTGGATCATCGGCTTCATCGTTCTCACTGGCGGACCGATTCTTTTCTCCATAGTGATCAGCTTCTGCGACTACGACATTCTCAATCCCGCCCGGTTCATCGGCCTGACGAATTATCGGACGATGTTCACGGAAGATCCGCTCTTCTGGAAAGCGATCGGCAACACCCTTTACATGGTCATCGGGATTCCGCTCGGCATGGCGCTCAGCCTCGGCATTGCCATGCTGCTCAATCACGAAATCCGCGGGGTCGCCATCTGGCGCACTTTTTTCTATCTGCCGTCGATCGTGCCCGCAGTCGCATCGAGCATTTTGTGGATCTGGATCTTCAATCCGAGCACTGGTCTAATGAACAACGTCTTGCTCTCGTTAGGCATTCATGGGCCCAACTGGTTACAGGACGAACACACGAGCAAGCCTGCGCTCATCATCATGGGACTTTGGAGCGCCGGTGGTGGCATGATTATCTGGCTGGCCGGCCTCAAAGGAATCAGCCCGACTTACTACGAAGCGGCCGCGCTCGATGGCGCGAATGCCTGGCAGCGTTTTCGCCACGTCACGCTGCCCCTTCTGTCGCCCTACATTTTTTTCAACATCATCATGGGCTTGATCGGCACTCTGCAAATCTTCACGCAGGCTTTCATTATGACCATGGGCGGTCCGGTCGATTCGACGCTTTTCTACGCCTACTATCTCTTCAATAGCGCCTTCCGTTTCCTGCAAATGGGCTACGCCTCGGCCCTCGGTTGGATTCTCTTTCTGGCGGTCTTCGCGCTGACGTTGCTGCAACTGAAACTCTCCAAGCGCTGGGTTCATTATGAAGAGTAGCCTGTTCGGCCGTGTTGCCGTTTATTTCTTGCTCTCGTTAGGCACAATTGTGTTTGCCTGGCCCTTTCTTTGGATGGCGGCGACAACGGCAAAGCTGGATCGCGAGCTGTTTGCCGCTAATCGCCTTCTGCCCGAGCGGCCAATTCCACGCACGCAGTCGCCGTATGTTGATGATCGCTTGTTCGCTGATGTAAGCGGTCCGCGAATGGCGGAAGCCCTCGCCGCGATCAGGCAACAAATCGAAAACCATGAGTGGCCGGCAGACGTCAATCGCGCGGCGATGCAAGAGCAGGTCGCGCGCGGTCTTTATCAAAAACTGCGCAGTCTCCTTCCAGCGGAAGTTTGGAAAATGCCTAACGAGCAGTTCAGCGCCGCGATCGCCGCCGCAGTCGATCCAAAGATGGTCGACGAAACCGCGCAGCAATTGCGTCGGGTTTTTTGTCTCGGATCACTCCTGGCGCGTTCCTATGATCTGCAGGAAGACAAGCTCATCGATCCGGCCAGCGCCGCGGTTGCCTGGCAAGTCGGCGGCAACGCCGCGTCGCAACTCATTCAAAGCGGAACCGCCGCCGAGCCTTTCGCGGAACTGAAATATGATTTTTCGCGCGGCGACAAAATTGTTCTCAGCCAGACTTTCGCGACCAGCTTTCCTGTCGAGCGCCTTCATCGCATCCAACTTTCCCTGCGAACCGACGACACGTGGCATGCGCTCGATATGTTCATGGAGAAGAATGGCAAACGTTACCACGCCGATCGGACGCTGGAATCTTCCGATAACAATTGGGTCGTCGCTACCTGGCAGGAACCGGGTCCGGACGATCGACCCACCAAGATTCGCACTTGGACGCTCCTCTATCCGGAAGCAGGCACATCAACGATTAATTCGCCTAACGAGTTGAAGATCACGCTCGAGCTTCATCGGGTGAATCAAGCGCAGGCCTGGTGGGAAAAAATCCGGCGTAATTATCGTCTGACACTCGATTACATTCCCTTCTGGCGTTTCGTTGCGACCAGCGTCTTTCTCATCATTCTCAATCTCGTCGGCACCGTCATCAGCTGCTCGTTAGTCGCTTACAGCTTCGCGCGGCTACAATGGCCGGGACGCGCCGTCTGCTTCGCGCTTCTCCTCGCGACTATGATGCTGCCGCCGCAGGTGACGATGATTCCGCAATTCCTCATCATGCAAAAACTCGGCTGGTACAACACGCTCTATCCGATGTGGATTATGAGTTTCGTCGCTCCGGCCTTTTATGTTTTTTTGCTCCGCCAATTTCTCAAGGGCATTCCGCGCGATCTGGAGGACGCAGCACGACTGGATGGCTGCGGCTTCCTCCGCATCTACTGGCACATCATGCTACCACTCGTTAGGCCAACCCTCGCCGCCATCGCGATTTTCACTTTCATCGCAACGTGGAATGATTTCATGAATCCGCTCATTTACCTGGCGGATCAGCGACTCTATCCCCTCTCCTTCGGCCTCTACGCCTTCCAGGTGCAGATCGCGAATCCCGGCACCGCCAAAGGAATGGGCATGATGATGGCCGGCTCGCTTCTCATGACTTTGCCGGTGATCGCGATTTTCTTTTTCGCGCAACGCTACTTCCTGCGCGGCGTAACGCTGACCGGAATGAAAGGCTAACCAAGCACTTTCAGCAGCGGCGCGCGGGTTTGCGGAAGTTTGCCGAACAAAGTGGCGAGCGCACGCGCTGGATCGCTCTTCAACGTCTTGCTATGCACGCCCGCGATGCGAGCGAGCTCCATCTCGAAATGCGAAACGGCGCGCAATGTCGGATCGTTCGCGCTGAGAAAACCAAAGGCGCGCTGCAAGAGCGCAAACATTTCAGGCTCGTGATGATCGCTTTCCGTACAGATTTCGATTAGCTCGACGAAATAGCAGGCCGCCTGCATGCGCGCGTAGGTTTCGCGAATTCCGCCGAAGGGATTGCGCAGCGCCACTTCGCGCAAAGTATGAAGATCGGATTTGCGACTGCGCGCGATGGAAATTTCGGCCTCAAAGAAAAGGTCGAGTTTGCCCGCAAACGGACTCTTGGCCCGCCGCGCACCTTTGGCCACAGTGCGGATCACGCCTAACGAGTTAGTGCACCAGGAAATAATCAGACTGGTGTCGCTCAGCTTTCGTTTCCGCAAGAGGATCGCGGACGTGCTTTCCATTCCTTAGGCTAATCGACGTACTTCTGCGCGATAGGCATGCGGCGACCGAGTCCGAAGGCGCGGCTGGTCACTTTGATCCCAGGCGCGGCCTGCGCGCGTTTGTATTCGTTGAGATCGACGCGGCGCTGCACCCAGCGCACAGTTTTCTCGTCGAAGCCATGCGCAACCATATCGCGCGCGCTTTGATTTTCCTCGACGTAGAGCCGCAAAATTTCGTCGAGAATTTCGTAAGGCGGCAACGTGTCCTGATCTTTTTGCCCCGGGCGCAATTCCGCGCTCGGCGGTTTTTCGATGGTCGAATGCGGAATGATTTCGCGCTCGCGATTTAGCCAGCGCGCGAGTTGGTAAACCATGGTTTTAGGCACGTCGCTAATCGCGGCCAGGCCGCCTGCCATATCGCCATAGATGGTGCAGTAACCGACCGCGAGTTCGCTCTTGTTGCCGGTGGTTAGAAGCAGATGGCCGAACTTGTTCGAGAGCGACATCAAGGTCATTCCGCGCAAACGCGCCTGCATATTTTCTTCCGTAGTGTCTTCGGGCAGACCGGCGAAAACTTCTTTGAATTGCGCTTTGAAACAGCCGAACGAATCACCGATCGGGATCTCGAAGCATTTTATTCCGAGATTGCGCGCGAGCGCGAGGGCGTCGTCGATGCTGCCGCGCGAAGAATATTGGCTCGGCATGGAAACGCCGACGACATTTTCCCGGCCGAGTGCGTCCACCGCGATGGCCGCGACGACGGCTGAATCGATGCCGCCGCTCAAACCAAGCACCGCCGATTTGAAACCGCACTTCTGCAAGTAATCGCGCACGCCTAACGACAAAGCCTCGAACAATTCCGCGGGAGTTTCGGCCGCTTGGAACGGCATTTTGTTCGCGGCCTCGGTGTCGACGATGACCTCTGCTTCTCGAAAACCAGGGAGCTGGGCAATGATGTCGCCATCGCGGTCCACCGCGATGGAGTTGCCGTCGAAGACGAGTTGGTCATTTCCGCCAACCGCGTTGCAGTAGCAAATCGGGAGCGAATATGTTTTTGCGAGCGAGCCGACCATTTCCCGGCGCACGCCGGGTTTCCCGATATTGAAAGGTGAAGCGCTGAGATTAACAATCAGCTCGGCGCCTTGATCGACGAGCGCGCGTACCGGCTCGATGTCGTAGTAGGGACGTTGGAGGTAATGTTCTGTCCAGATGTCTTCGCAAATAGTCACGCCGATTTTGCGTCCGCGAAATTCGAGGGGAGCGACGCGAGAGGACGGTTCGAAATAGCGGTCTTCATCAAAAACGTCGTAGGTCGGCAGGAGTGATTTTTGTGTTTTTTGAATAGGACGGCCGCGCTCAAGCAAGGCCGCGGAATTGTGGAAGGGTTTCCCCCGAGCTTCGTTGCGCTCGACAAAACCGACGAGCAAGCCGGTTTCGCCTAACGAGTCGTGGAGATGCTGGAGCACTTCGAGATTCTGCGGAACGAAGCGCGTTTTGAAGACGAGATCCTGGGGTGGATAACCGGTGATCGCGAGCTCCGGCGTGAGAACGAGATCGGCGCCGGCTGCGCTCAAGCGCTCATAAGCCGCGCGGATTTTTTCAAAGTTGCCGTTCAGATCGCCGACGGTCGGATTGATCTGTGCGTAACCGATCTTCATGCCTGACGCAGATTATGCGCGTGGCGACGAGCGGCAAAGGCTTTCGCGAACTAGTGACTCTTGGTCAGCGTCACACCGGGTGCCGTATGCTTGTATCCGGCGTTGAGGGCATCATCCGCACCGGTGACGAATACCCTGCCCCATTCCACCAGACAGGCGGCGAGAAAGCCCGCGATCGCGCAGATAATAACTTTCTGGAGGAAGGTGGCGTGCATTTCCCATAATTTTAAGCAAAAGCAGTGCCACCTGCGTCGGTCTTACCAGAATCCCCACTGCCCCGTGCGAAGGATCCAAAGACCGAGCGCCAGGTTGGTGATGGCGTGCGTCAAAACGCAGGAGCTGAGAGTGCGAGTGCGATAGGCCACTAAATTATATAGCGCGCCCGTGACGGCGGCGGCGGGCCAATCGGGCGTCGAATGCGAAAGAGTGAACCCGATCGTCACGACCGCGAATGACAGCGACGAAAAAGTGCCGAACGGAACTTGCTCGAAATTTTCGTTGATGAAGTAGCGCAGCAAAAATCCGCGCCAGAAAATTTCTTCGACCAAGGGCACGACGACGACGAGGCGAAGGAAACGAAGCAGAATGGTCGCCCAATAGAGCGGCGGTTGCCGGGCAAAAACGTTCGGATCAAAGCCGTCCCGTCGCGGCGGGAAGCCGAAGAATTGTTGCGGAGAAATCCAAAGGACGAAAACGAGCAGTGCGATGCCGATAACAAAAAAAAGCTGCCGCGAAGTTCGCAGGTCGTATTCCCGCCAATAAAATATTAGCAGCGCGCCGCAGACAAGAGTTTGCAGCGGAAAGATCCAATATTGCGGGGAAGCCCGCCAGAATGGACCGCCCCACATTTTCAGCAGACTAACGAGTCCAAGGAACGCGACGAAAATAAGCATCGGCCCGATGTAGGCCATTAACTTGCGTCGGGTGCGTGAGTTGCTTACTGGTTCCATCTGGTGGTGGGTCGCGTAAGTAAGTTCTGAACCATGGCCGAGGGAAATCGCAAACCCGAACTGAACGATCCTGAAATGATGGCGCGTTTACTAGAGCTGGAGCTAGCGCAAAAGCGCGCTACCTGGCAGCGGACCAACGCGCAACGGCAGAAGCTGCGCTTATTCAGTTTCCTTTTTCTTTTTCTCGTTCTAGCTGGCGCCCTGCTTGGTTTCTATTTTTTCTTTCCGTCCGACCGGCCGGATGAATTGAAGTCGCACCGAAACAATACTGAGCAGACGTCGCCGTCGCCCAGTGTCACGCCGTAAGATGCGTCGGGACAAATCTCTTGATTGAAATGAATCCGCTCGAGATCGCACATTTGCGCACCGAGCTCCTTACTGCTCGCGCACATTTGAGCGAGCAGGCGGAGCTTCTCGATCAGGCTAATGACAGCATCATTCTTTGCGATGCGCAGGGCACAATCACCTACTGGAATCGCGGCTCGCGAAACATTTACGGCTGGAGCGCGGAAGAAGCCGTCGGCAAAAACGTGCATGAACTTTTGCAAACAAAATTCCACGAGGGCGCGCGCGATCTCGACGAAATTTTGCGAAGCGCATCGCATTGGGAAGGCGAGCTGGAGCAGGTGCGTCGTGACGGCGAAGCCATTCACGTCGCGAGCCATTGGACACTGAAAGCTGTCGGCACCGAGTCGCAAAGGTTGCAGATCAATACCGACATTACCGCGCGCAAAAAAGCGGAAGACGCATTGCGCGTAAGCGAGGAGCGCTACCGCCGTTTCGCCGAGGAAGGATTCACCGCCAATTTCATCATGCTTCCGGATGGCAGCCTGGTCACCTGCAATCCGGCTTTCGTTCGCATCTTCGGGTTCACTTCCGAAGAAGAAGCGCTCGCAACAAATTTTATGTCGCTACTGCGTACGCGAAAAGATGGAACGCAGCTCTTATCGCTCGTCGCGCAACACGGCACAGTCGAGCGGCACGAATTGGAAATGCGTCAGCCTGCCGGCGAAGCTCTTTATGTCGTCGCGCGTCTCGTCGGCACTTTCGATCAGCACGGTCACCTCACGCAATTGCAAGGTTATCTCTTCAACGACACCAAACGGAAACGCCTCGAACAACAGCTAGTCCAGGCGCAAAAAATGGAAGGCCTTGGCACACTGGCCGGCGGCATCGCGCACGATTTTAATAACATCCTGGCGATCATTCTTGGTTACACCAGCCAGCTCGAAAAATGGGAAAAGCGACCCGAGCTGATTCCCGGCGCGATCAAAGTCATCAAGGAAGCAGTCGATCGTGGTGCGGCGCTGGTGCAACAACTCCTTACTTCCGCCCGCCAGGCGGAAGCCCGCCTCTCGCAGCTCGATCTTAACGAGCTCGTGCGTGAGTTGGAAAAAATGCTTCACGCAACTTTCCCGAAAACGATCGCTTTCGAATTAAATCTCGAATCGCACCTGCCGCCCGTCACTGCCGATCGCAGTCAGATTCACCAGGTCCTGCTGAATCTCTGCGTGAATGCGCGCGATGCCATGTCGAACGGCGGCATGTTAACGCTGGAAACTTCGGTGGTGCGTGGTGAGGACGTGGCGGAATTTTTTACCGGCGCGGACGCGCGCAATTACGCCTGTCTGCGGGTGCGCGATACCGGCACGGGGATGACGCCTGATGTGAAAGCGCATATTTTCGAACCGTTCTTCACCACCAAAGAACGGGCCAAAGGCACCGGTCTCGGACTCTCGGTTGTTTACGGCGTGGTCAATAATCATCGCGGTTTCGTGCAAGTGGACAGCGAGCCGGATGTCGGCACCACGTTCTCGATTTTTCTGCCGCTGCTCGCGAAGCCGGAGCAATTAACCGACACGGAATCTGCGTCGCCCGGTCACCCGCGCGAACCGCAAACAATCATGCTCGTGGAAGACGAAGATATGTTGCGCGAGCTGGGCATTCAGATTTTAGAAGGCGAAGGTTATCGCGTGCTCGCCGCCAAAGACGGAGAAGAAGCTGTCGATATGTTCGCGCTGCGGCGCGATGAAATCGGCCTGGTCGTGTGCGACCTCGGCCTTCCGAAGCTCGGCGGCCGCGAAGTGTTCCTCAAGATGAAGCAGAGCAAACCGAGCGTGCGCGCGATTGTGGCGAGCGGTTACCTGGAACCGGCCATGCGCTCAGAAATGTTGAAAGCGGGCGTGATCGACACCATTCAAAAACCCTACGATTTCCGAGAGCTGGTGGAGAAAATCCAAAGCGTCATCGGCAAAGCGCAAAGCGAGGACGATCACCCGCAGCTCTTTTGACTGCTCGTTAGGCGACCAGCTAGCGCGGGGAAATCTCGATCGAAGGCTTCTTGCCTTCCGCCACGCGCACGCTGCTCTTGCGCTGATTCTGCACGAAGGTGTTGTTATCGCCGTACTTCGCCCAGGGCCCGACCGGGACCTCCGCGAAATCGACAAATTTCCAATCGGTCACGTCCGTGTCCTGCATGCCAAGAAAATCACGAACGGCTGGCGAAACATCCAGGCCCGCGCCCTGATTTAAATTCGGCTTCGGACGCTCGTTGCCGAAAACATATTGCCAATGGTCGGTGCGAAACGGACCCGCATCTTCCCACTGCGCATAGGCCGTGCGGTTGCCTTTCTTGATCGCAATCCACCGACCTTTGCAGGTTGAAACGCCCGGGCCTTGATACGCTTCCTTGAACCACGGAATGACCTGCGGCGCTTCCGGCCGATGGCCTTCGCGCGCTTTGTCGTTGTATGGCAGCGCGCAATAAAATGGGTTTTGCCGCGGCGTGAAATCAACCGGGATCGAATCGCGCCGCTGTGTCCGATCAGGAGTATCGAATCCGCCGTAACTGCCGGCCCAATTCGCATCCCATGAACTGGACTTGTTAGGCGTGGGATTATTTGCGCTCGGTTTTTCGCCAATCCAAAAAACTGTGGTCACGATATTTGGTTTCCAGGGAAACTGGCGCGCTGACGCGCCGGACAAGGAGTTCTTGGCGGTCGGCGCAAAGACCATTGGTCCCACTCCGCGCGACTTTTCCTGGCCTTCCTCGGTCTTCCTCGTTGCTTTGATTTTCGAAAATACGAGCGGCGAAGCCGCATCCTGCGCAAAAAGCGAGGTCAATCCGGAGAGTAAAACTGCGGCTGTATGGGCGATAATTAGTCGGAATTTCATCAGGCATGCAGCCTCGTGGTGCGAGGCAGGGCTTACTTGTGATTCGTCTTTCGGCGCTGAACTGCGCGCGCGCTCACAAGCGATGCTGTTGTATAGTGGCGCACAAGGAAGCCGTTTTCTTCACCATGTCAACCGATTATCCAGGCTCGCGAGTTGCTTTCTTTTCGCTCGCATGAACGCCACCGCTTTGTCCGCCCGCGAGACGGCCGCGCGAACAAGAATAGATTGGCTGGCGCTCGCCGCATTCGGTTTATTGTGGCTCGAAGTCGTCTCGCGGCTGCGCTTCGAATGGTCGGTTAATCCGCAATACGGTTATGGCTGGACGGTTCCATTTCTCGCTGCCTTCATTTTCTGGCGACGCTGGCAAAACGCACCATCGCCGGGAAAGCCGACCGGGCGCGTAATCGTCATCTTTCTCTCCTTAGGCGCGGTCTTGCTGATCGCCCCGGTGCGACTAATCCAGGAAGCGAATCCGGATTGGCGGATTTTAAGTTGGGCGATGGCGCTGGCCGCGGTCTTGGTCTCGTTAGGCGGGATTTTTCTGGCGGGCGGCGCGCGCTGGGTGCGCCACTTCGCTTTTCCAATCTTGTTCTTCCTCGTCGCCGTTCCGTGGCCGACGCAATTCGAGCAAATGGTTATCCAGGGCCTCATGCGCATCGTCGCGCTGATCAACGTTGAGGTCCTCAACCTTATCGGCATTTCCGCAGTCCAAATGGGAAACGTCATCGAATTGCATTCCGGCTACGTCGGCATCGATGACGCCTGCACCGGCGTTCGTTCGCTTCAGGCCACTTTCATGGTCTCGCTCTTCCTCGGTGAGTTTTACGAATTTTCCTTTAGTCGCCGCATTGTTCTCATCATTGCCGGCGCGCTGCTCGCGTTTCTCTGCAACCTCATTCGCACTTTTCTTCTCGTTTACGTCGGCGCCGAACGCGGGATCAATGCGATCAAGAGTTGGCACGATCCGGCGGGCCTCACTATCCTGACTGCCTGTCTCTTTGGCTTGTGGGGCGTGAGCATGTTCCTCAGCCGCGGACAAAACTCCACCGCGAAAACGCCGGGTGACGCGAACGCCTTGCCGCTTCCGCGATTACTACTTGTTAGTCTACTCGGGCTAGCTATCGCCGCCGAAGTCGTCACGCAATCGTGGTATGGCTATCACGAGGCGCACGCCACCAAAGTGGAACAGTGGAATGTTGCCTGGCCGGAGAAGGCGCCGAATTGGAAAGCAATTCCAGTCGCGGAGCAGGCGCAGGAACTGTTGCGCTACAACGAAGGCGGCGGCGGGACCTGGTCGGATAACAGCGGTCGCGATTGGACCATGTATTTCTTTAAATGGTTACCCGGTCGCACGGCCGGTCTCTTCATTAAGAACCATCGGCCCGATATCTGTTTGCCGGCGAGCGGAATGACGTTGCGCAGCGGCGCGCAAAACAAGCTCTTCGATATTAACGGCGTCCGGTTACCGATTCGCAGTTACGTCTTCGAGAGCGGAGCAACTCTGCTGCACGTCTACTACTGCTACTGGGACGGCAGCCCGCCGGAAAATGCGCCGCAAGATCAGGAAAACTGGACGGCCGCCGGTCGGCTCGACGCGGTGCGCCGAGGTAAACGCGAAGTCGGAACGCAAATGTTGGAGATCGTCGCGGTCGGCTACAACACAGAGGCGGAAGCGGAAAATGCCGTGCGCGAACAGCTCAGCGTCGTCATTCGTCGCAGTTAACCGAGCGTCATCCTGAGGCTGGCGAAGCGCGCCGAAGGATCTCGCAACCGGTATTGGATCGCACGAGCGAGAAAGGATATTCTTCGACTTCGTTGCGAGATCCTTCGCCGTCTGCGCGGCTCAGGATGACAACACGCGTTAGTAGCGCGGAACGTTTTCGTCGATCTCTTGCGACCAGGCGTCGATCCCGCCCGTCAGATTGAAGACTTTTTCGAAGCCCGCATCTCGCATCAACTGCACAGCATTGGCACTGCGCACACCACTGTGACAATGAATGACGATCTCCAAATTCCTTTCGAACCCTCCGATTCGTTCGGGCAATTCGCCTAACGGAATCAATTTCGCACCCTCGATACGCGCGATTTCGTACTCGTCAGGCTCGCGCACATCGAGCAACAGAAAATTCGCGCGCGCATCGAGTTTCCCCTTCAAATCTTGCACCGAAATTTCCGGGACTGCTGCCGGAACACCGCAGAACTGCTCGCAATCAATCGGCTCTGTAATGGTCGGATGTTCCCCGCAAACCGGACATTGCGGATCGCGCCGCAATTTGAATTCGCGGAACTTCATTTTCAGCGCGTCGAAGTGCAGCAAACGCCCAGCGAGGGAATCGCCCAAACCGATGATGAGCTTGATCGCTTCGATCGCTTGCAACATTCCGATGATGCCGGGCAGGACACCGAGCACTCCCGCTTCCGCGCAATTCGGCACTGTTCCCGGCGGCGGGGGCTCGGGAAAAAGACAGCGATAACACGGCCCGCCGAGATGCGGCGCGAAGACCGTCGTTTGTCCGTCAAAGCGAAAAACCGAACCGTAAATGTTTGGTTTACGCGCGAAAACACACACGTCATTCGAGAGATAGCGCGTCGGAAAATTATCCGAACCGTCGACGACGACATCATAATCGGCCACGATTCGTAGCGCGTTCTCGCTGGTGAAACGAACTTCGTGCCGCTGCACGTCAACGTGCGGATTAATGTCACGAATTCGATCGCCCGCGGCTTCGACTTTGGCGCGACCGACGTCTTTCGTTCCGTAGAGCAACTGCCGCTGCAAATTCGAAAGCTCAACGTGATCGGCATCGACCAATCCAATTGTGCCAACTCCCGCGGCCGCGAGATACATGGCCGAAGGCGAGCCCAAACCACCCGCGCCGATGCAAAGAATACGCGCAGCTTTCAGGCGTTCCTGACCAGCCAGCGTGACCTCCGGCATGGTGAGATGCCGCGAATAACGCAACCGCTCATCATTCGTTAGGCTCATGATTTCACCAGCTCCCAATTGATTCCTATTACGCGCATGTCCTTGAAAGGTTTGAGCGATTTCGGAAACGCCAGATAGCGCGCGCCTTTGCGTTCGCAAAAATCCGTCACGCCGAAATCCGTTCCAGTATCGGACTGCTGGATGGTCATGATGCGAAAATTCTTCTTCAAACTTTGCAGCCGTTTGTCGACGCGCGGTTTTAACCAAAGCGTATAGCTCTCCGGGACACCGGCCTTTGCCACCACCTCGGCGAAGCGGACCGTTTTCACGTTGAGCAACTTCATCGCGATGCCGTTATCATCGCCGGAAAAGAAAAGTCCGCCAGAGAACTACGGCAAAGAGGATCAGACTACCGTTGCTGCATTCCTGCCCTGGCGGGGTTCGTAAGTCCGCAGTCCATAGCCCCTGACGGAACGGGAGATTCGCGCAAGTGAAGCGCGGCGCAATTCTTTTTGGTAGTGGTACAGTTTGAAAAGGGATTCACATGAATCTCGGTCTGCATATGGTCCGAGCGCAGAGTGGGCCTATTAATTGGCAGCAAGCGTGACGTTTTGAGTCGTCTGGACCCGCCCCAAATATCCGTACGTTAAAGGAATCACGCCCGACAGGCTGGTCGTTGAAAAGACCAAGTAGTTTTTATACATAACGGAGTCTGACACTGCGATGTGCGCCGCTTCATAAACCGACTTTCGTGCGGAGGCGGTATCTTTAATGGCTTTGAGATGGGCAGCTTGGTCCGGGTTGGTAAAAGTCGCCAGCAGTAGCAATCCCAAACCAGCAGCCAAAAGGAAGTTCCTTCGTTTCACCGCCACAGGCTAAGCAGTCCTATCATTTCCTCCAAGTCCCAAACGTGATCGGAAACGCCCGCTTCCATCGCTGGCGTGACGCGCAAACTCTGGTGAATCCGGCCGAAGTTGTAGTGCATGTAATGCAGGGCGACTGCCGCTTCCAAGTTCTCGACTTTTTTTGAGAAACCATTCGTCAGGCGGGTAAAACGGCGCATCGACATACGCATCGTGAGATTCTGGCGCTCAACGTAGCTGGTTGAAATGTGGTCGTAATCAGGATTGCCCGTGATGACCGCTTTGCGTGCGCCCATGCAGATTGCGGGGCTGTAGCGCACTTGCGGACCTTCCGGTGCAGCTCCGTAAATCTTTTGGAGCATCGCAAAATCAATGTCCGTTCCGAACACGTCTTCAACGGCGTGGAAATATGCCTTGTGGCCGTCGGTCGTTAATTGCACGCGATTCGCGAGACGGTCTTTCAGATCGGAGAGGAAATGATACGCGCAACCGGCGTGACGTTGACCGATGAACCAGCAGGGAACGAGTTTGGAATCAGGGTCTAAAGCGACCCATGTCCAAATGTCTCCCGCACCTTGGGCTTTGTGTTCTTTCGTGCAGTTCTTCTCTTTCGCGTACACGAACGACCAGATTTCGTCGCACTGCACGCGCTTCGATTTCAAATTGCGAAATGCTTTGTCCTGATACTCCGAACAAGCCGCACCGAGATCGACGAGCAATTTCATTACTGTCGGACGATGCACGCTGGTCATTCGCGTTACAGCACGAAGCGAGTTACCTTCGACCAATGCGGCAACCACTTGTTTGCGCTCGTCCATACTCAACTTGTTCATGCAAGCAGTATGCTTGAGCGGTCAAGTAGTGTCAAACGGATTCGTCTGAATTAAATGTGCGTATGGAACTTTTTGAAAATAAAGTTTTATTTGGCATGAAATCAAAAGCGGTCTAGACCCACTTGGTTCCCCAAGTGCCATGCGCATATGCGCACAAACCCTCTCAAACGTGAGAATTTCTCAAAATTGAAATCGCGTAAAAATCTTGAATGATCGTTGACGCCAAGTGGTCAGACCTTTGACAATGTTTCAAATGAAACATTTAGCCAATCCCCTGTTGGGGCGTGGTTAGTGCTTTCTAATGAACCGAACTGAAATGAAACCTACTCCTGAACTTCTGGCGATGCTGTTCGAAGACGTTGAACTCTGCTATCAGAGATCGAATGGTTTCACCGACGAGAAGCGCGAACAACTCTTGGCTGGTGCCAAGGCTTTAAGCCGTGG